>JAVBKT010000007.1:0-91639 GCA_031553915.1 Bacillota bacterium | reverse complement strand
AAATTTCTAGCCCGTTTACGGGCTGCAGGTATTAATCTCACGCAAATGTCAGGCCATCAATACGCCACGTGAGGCGTTGCTGGTATCTTAGGGTTACACCCGTATATGAAATACCCCCGGCTTCGCCGGGGGATATTTATTTACCGGAATTATTATTTTAAGTTTAGTTCAGCTAATATCTGCGGTAAGAGGTGGTCACGGTTGGTTTTGTCCACGGCGATAATTTTTACTTGCGGATGCTGCTTGATTTTGTCCAGAAAGGGGGTGGAAAAAGGCTTTACCGCTCCCAGGATGGGCGTGTTCTGATCCAGCTTGGCCAACACTGCCGCCTGAAATCTCTGCGCTTCGTTTTCCATTATGCCCAGTTCATCCATTAGTATCAGCCGGGCATCCTCGCTTGCTTCCACAAGCGAGGCGCCGTAATTGTCAAAGGCCGCGGGGAAAGAGGAGAATTCCCGTCCTGGATAGCGGATACCAACCAGGTTATTTTCGTGATATTGCTCCACACCGCAGGGAGCAATTATATGTACATTAAGGTTCAGGCTGCCCTCCATCGGCACGGAAACGGTACGAAAACCGCCGAGCGATGGTTGATTTAGCTGCAGCAAAGCTTGGTTGATCAGCGTGCTTTTGCCAGAGCCGGGAACGCCTGTTAAAAAGACATGCATAACTTAGTCCTCATTACCTACAAATTAGTTCTTTTCTCCGCTTATTTTCAACGCAAACATGAAATAATGCATAAATACAATAGCAACAATAACCAAAACTACTATGATCACGGGTCTTTTTATATTAAATCCGGCAAATATCAAGCTGTCGCGCAATTGTGAAATTTGTCTGAAAAATATATTATCTTCTTTTAAGATGAGCTAAATTATATCATGGCAGCAGCAAAGATAACAGCATCTTTATCACGCAGGTTTAATAAGGCAAGATTGCGTAAAAATGACAATATCATGTTATTATGAATTTTAGATGAACTTTAAGGGGTATTTGATTATTCTTGGCTAAGACTAATTGACAATCGGTAATGTTAGATGTAAAATTAGCTCAGCTGAATGTTCATAAGGGGCAGGGGGTTAACCCGTCCCAGAGTGAACAGGAGGCACATAACTATTTAAGGTGAAGGAACAAGTTGAAAATTGACTCAAAATAGAAAAGTCAAGTTCCATAACCAAAGGGAGGATTAATCGAATGAAAAAGACTTTACTTGTTGTACTCGCACTGATGCTTGCAATCGCTCTCGTAGCTTGCACACCCGCAGATGAACCAACCGATCCAGTAGTTCCGGTAGTTTCGATCACTGTTGACGCTGCTTCTGCCGGCCAAAGCGCTGAAGCTCTGATCAACGCATATTTGGATGCTGAAGCCATTGCCTATGTAAACAATGGCAATTTCTATGAAACTATCGGCGATTTTGCCAACGCTGAACCTATGGCTTGGATGTTCTATGTGAACGGCGTTCTTTCTGACATTGGCGTTGCTGATGCAGTAGCTGCTGAAGGTGATGTTCTTGAAATGCGTTGGGAAGATACAAGCGCTTATGTAACCGACAATGCTGATCCTGTTGATCCTGACGCAGTTGATCCTGCTGCTGACCCTGATGCAGTTGATCCTGCCGCTGATCCTGATGCAGTTGACCCAGCTGCTGATCCCGCTGTTGACCCAGCTGCTGAATAATTAATGCAATTATAATTTTATCAGGCTTTTAAAAGGCTGCCTTTTGGCAGCCTTTTTCTATTAGTTATGCGCATAATAATGCCTGCTTGGCAAATACCGGTTAATGAGTTTCTACGACGAGCAGGGGCAATTTTTTAACTATTTATTAAGATTTTCTTATGCCTCTTGACACCTAATACAATGTATTGTATAGTATTGCGTGAAAGGAAGTATACGATATGGATGCACAGTTAAAAAGAGGTTTACTGGATATTTGTGTGCTGGCAGTATTACAAAGGGCCGACTCATATGGATATAAAATCATTAAGGATACGCAAAAACTATTAACCTTAACTGAATCGACTCTCTATCCCATACTGAAAAGGCTGGAACAAGCTGGGTTTGTTACTGTCTATGCCGTTGAGCATAACGGGCGGTTGCGTAAATATTACCGCATTACGATAAGCGGAGAGCAAAGAATAGTTGATTTTCTTTGCGAATGGGAAGATATGCTCAAGATCTATGACTTTATAAAGGAAGGGCAAAGCCATGAATAAGCAAACATTTTTGGATGGGCTGAGGAGCGCTTTGGCTCAGCTGCCGGCCGATGAGATTGATAAGACGCTCAGCTATTTTGGAGAGATAATTGACGACCGCATGGAAGAGGGCATGAGCGAAGAAGAAGCAGTGGCCTCGATGGAATCAATAGATGTTCTGGCCGCAAGGATTATTAATGATGCCCCGGTGATGGGTAAGGCTGTGCGTAAGGCAAAAAAAAGCGGCATTTCTTCCGCAGTATGGATTGTGCTGGCTGTGATTGGTTTTCCGGTTTGGTTTCCTTTGCTGATGGCAATTTTTGCGGTAATCATCTCCATGTTTGTGGTTCTGATTGCCCTGATCATCTCGCTGATGGCTGTTGTTATCGGCTTAGGCGTTGGCGGTATTGTCACGATAATTGGCGGTTTATTCAGCGGCATTTTGAGCGGTTATGGAGTCTTGTTTGTCGTAGGGACCGGCTTTTTGCTGGCAGGTATAGCTATTTTGCTCTGTTTTCCGGTGTTCTATTTGATCAAGGCCCTTTGGGCAGGCATGAAAGCGCTTGGCCGTAAAATCCGTTCCTGGTTTAAGAGATAGAGGAGAGATAAGAATGAGTAAAATTGCTAAAGTTTTTTTGATTATTGCTGGCGCTTTAGTCTTAGCAGGGATTGTTTTCTGTGCTATTAGTTTTTCGCGCATTGATTGGCGCTGGGATAGAATTTCAGAATTCGTTGACAGAGGCCGTTATTTTAACCATGAGAATGGGGATATGTCTGCTTGGGGGGCTGAAAGGAAAGAGCTTAGCTTTGATGCCGCTGAGGTAGAAAAGTTAGTTATCAACACTGTTATTGACGATGTGAAAATTCATACCACTACTGCCAGTGAGCAAATTACAGTGGTTTATTATAACTATGAGAACTATACGCATGAAGCTAAACTGATTGATAACACCCTGCAAATCACGACACGCACCCCCAGAGGCAGCTGGTTTAATTGGTTTGATTGGTTTAACTGGGGCTGGGATGAGGGCGAAGACTTATACAAAATAGAGGTTTGGCTGCCAACGGATATCAGCGAAACGCTGGCAATAGAAGTGGATAATAGCAGCGGCGATATTGAAATAGCAGATCTGATTTTCGCTAAATTAGTTGCCTCAAGTGTTTCCGGGGAAATTGATCTTGAGCATTGCCAGATTGCCGAGATGAAGCTTACAGCCTCCAGCGGTAATATTTCAGCAGAAAACGTCACGGGCGCAACCCTGCAGGCGGAGACTGTCTCCGGCGAGATTGACCTGGCAGAGTGCCAGATTACCGATAACAGGCTGAATACTAGCAGCGGCAATGTGGAGCTGGAGAATCTGAAGGGAGAAAAACTATATACCAGCACGGTTTCCGGCGATATAGGGCTGGATAACTGCAGCGTAGCTGAAATGGATATGGAATCTGCCAGTGGAACTATCAGGTTGAATGATTGTACCTTAGTCAGCCTCAGCGCTAATTTGGTCAGTGGCGATTTCCGGGCATTGCTTTATGGATCAAGCTCTGAGTATCAGATTAAGGCCAGCTCCATTAGCGGTGATATTCGCTGTGACCGTGGAGCAGACAGCAGTAATCAGCTGATTTCTATTGATACTACGTCAGGTGATATTGATCTCGATTTTCACCATTAATCCTTCCCTAGAGTTTTAGCAATAAAAAAGAGAACAGTCAACTGTTCTCTTTTTTATTGCTAGGTATATCGGCAAAATAGTTTATTCTTCGGGCAATTGAAGAAAAATATTGTGGATACGCTCAATGGTCAAAAAGGCCTGCGCTCTGGTATAAACCGGTTTTTCTGAGTGAGCAATCACTGATGCGCCCAAATCCTTGGGGTTATAAGAGGGATTACTGCTGATATTATTGAAAGCGCCCTCTGACTCTGAATAGATCTTGAAAGCGCCGGCAGGAATATGCGTATAAGGATTGGTCATTGCCAGTTCCGGCACGATGCTGATCTCGGAAGACTGCTCAAAAAGGGCGTAAAAAAAGTGGACGACCGCAGCTTCGCGGTTGATATCCTTGGGCAGATTTTCTACTATTGCCAAAGCGCGGCTGGCTAACAGCAGTGGATCCTGCCAAAGATCAACCATATCATCTGTTTGTAACTGAGCTAGCTTCAGCAAATCCTTGGTATTAACCCCGGCGGTAACTTCGCAAAGATTATTAATCAAAGAAGCCATTTCTTTGGTTTTGATGTTTTTGTCATAATCATATTGGTAGGCCTTGGGCACCAGCTGCTGTTCAACAGCCGGCAGTAGAATCTCCGGAATATTTGCGGACTCTACCAGCTCTGCGGGATAATCTACATTGCAGCCGAGCAGAGAGGTTAATCTGGCCGCATAACAAAAGGAAGGTATTACCCGCTCCAGTGGAGTATAGGTGACGCCGGTTCCTTCGTTATATGAATGGATAACCTGGCCGCCACCCGCATAAATGCCCCAATGGTAAATGGTCTGAGGGGTGCTGCCAAAAAAGATAATATCACCGATTTCCAGATCTGCCGCGTCATATATGGCCAGATTTTCTGCCGCTAAATCCGTAGAATTAATACGCAGTTCAAAATCAACACCGGCTTGATTGAAAACATACCAGACGAAACCACCGCAGTCAAAAGCATTAGGGCCAGAGGCTTGATAGGCATAGGGATAGCCAAGATATTCCTCGGCAGTATTGATAACATCTTCCCCTGTAGCTGCGAAAGCAGGAAATGCCCCTAAAAACAACATTACAGCCGCTATAAGTAAAATCATCATCAGGCGGCTGGTTCTTTGGCAAATATATTTAGTTGTCAGTTTTGTTTTTTCATTGCTCAAAAAGGCAGTTTTGGTGCTGCACATTTGGGTAATCATATTGAAAAATAAAGAACTCCTTATCGTTAAATTGTGGGCATATTTCTTGCCCAACTTTTGCTATCATAGCATATCCTAAAACAAAAGTCAAGCTCAGGGCCTATACGTATGATCTCTGTGTGAATGTCGTCTGAAAAACGCAGCTGAAGACAACATTTTTTGTAATCAAAAATTCCACTTTTTGGCAAATGTTTGCCTATGCAAATAATTATACATAAATACTCGCGTTTACACGCGGGATTTTAACCATATATATTTTTTTTAATTATGCAGAAGCGCATTCGATTATTTTTTTAAAACAATAATAGGCTTATTGCCAGCTTACTGCATGTGATATCGAAATCGTTGTATAAGTGTAAAAATATTGCGCCATTAAAATAAAAATGTTAAAATAGTATCGTACGCCCTAAAGTCAATTATCAGACAATTGTATATTGTAGGTCGTTTTTTACTAACTTTTATTGATAGCTGGAAATAAATTTTATTATTTTAGTGATTTGCTAATTATTTGGCAGATAGTTAGCTGAACACATAATTGTTATTTTATCCGGGCAGCTGCATTTGCGGACAGAATAATAAATATATGTAAGGCGCACCAAGAGTAGTCGGGGTTCACTGCTTTTGCCCTTTGGTTGTGTGCCGGAATTGCGACAATGCGGATATGAAGGAATAATTATATGGGGAGGATATAATTATGCTGACTAAAGACCAGGTACTTGAACTATTCAAAGGAAAAATCCACTGTTCCCAGGTTGTTGTCGGCGAGTTCGCCGAGCAGCTGGGATATGACAAGGATGAACTAAGACGCATTGCTAACCCCTTTGGCGGCGGCGGTTTTGTGGGCGATTTATGTGGCTCCGTGGCTGGCGCCTATATGGTTATCGGTATGAAATACGGCAATGATGAGCAAGGCAATGTTGAGCAAGATACGCTTTGTGTTGCTAAAATCAAACAATTCCAGGACGAATGGAAAAAACGCCGTGAACATTTGAATTGCCGCGACTTATTGGGATATGATTTTTCTAACCCTGAAGAGAGGCAAAAGGCTTTTGAAACAGGCAGAGTTTTTGATCTTTGTCCAAACTTGGTGATAGACGCGATTGACATTTTGACTAATATGCTTGCTGAAGACGAATAATAAGCTTAGTGGATAATTTTGGGCTCCATCCATAATTATTTTGGTATAATGCATTTGAGATATATTTATTAAAATTTTTAGGAGGACGAAAGTAAATGGCTATTAGAAGAATACCCCTGATGATCAATGGGGCAGAGCGCTTCCTCTTTGCTGATGTGGAAAAAGACACATTGGCAACATTGCTCCGCCGCGCTGGTTTAACAGGAACCAAAATCGGCTGTGACATCGGTATCTGCGGTGCTTGCTCGGTGATTTTGGACGGCAAACTGGTACGTGCCTGCATCAAAAAGGTTAAATCAATCAAAGATAATGCAGAAATTATAACTATTGAGGGTATTGGTACTCCAAACAACCTTCATCCATTGCAAAAGGCCTGGATCCGTTATGGCGGCGTGCAATGCGGTTTCTGCTCCCCGGGGTTCATAGTTTCCTCTTATGCCCTCTTACAGGAAAATCCTAATCCTACCCGCGAAGAAGTTCGCGCCTGGTATCAAAAAAACATGAACGTCTGCCGCTGCACCGGTTATAAACCGCTTGTTGACAGTGTTATGGCTGCCGTTGCCGTTATGCGCGGCGAAGCTGATCCTTCTACTCTTGAATATCAGCTGCCAGAAGACGGTGAATATTACGGCACCCCGGTTCTGCGTCCGGCTGCATTACCAAAAGTCTGCGGTACCTGCGACTATGGCGATGACATCGCCCTCAAAATGCCGCCCGGCACCTTGGAGCTGGCAATGGTTATGCCAATGCAGTATCATCATGCCAAGATTAAGAGCATTGACATCAGCGAAGCTGAAAAAATGCCCGGTGTCGTCAAGGTTGTTACCGCTAAAGATGTTCAAGGCAGCAATCTGATCGGCGTTCGCGTTAACCATCCGCGCGCTTTGGTTGACAAACCAACCTGGCCGGTATTCTGCGATGATAAAATTTACCGCTATGGCGATGCTGTGGGCGTTGTAGTTGCTGATACCCGCGAGCATGCCCGTGCCGCTGCCAAAGCTGTTAAGGTTGACCTGGAACAACTCCCGGAATACACCAACTATCTTGACGCTGTTACCCCGGATGCCATCGAAATTCATCCTGGTTATCCGAATATTTATATCGAACAACCGCTGGTTCGCGGCGAAGACCCCCGCGATATCTTTGCCAAAGCTCCTCATGTTGTTGAAGGCAGCTTCTATAGCACCCGTGAGCCGCATCTGCCGATCGAACCAGATACTGTGCAGGCTTTCTATGATGAAGACGGCATGCTGACCATCGCCTGTAAAGCACAGGGCGTTTACAAACAGCACAGCTATATTGCTCCGGCCCTGGGCGTTGATGCTAAAAACCTGCGCTTGATCGAAAACCCCACCGGCGCCAGCTTCGGCGCTGCTGTTAACCCGCATTCCTACGCTGTAGCAGGCGCTGCTTGTATGGCCGTTGGCGGCGCACCGGTAACCCTCACCATGACTTGGGAAGAATTCCAGCATTTCTCTGGCAAACGCGCTCCACATTACAGCAATGGCCGCTTGGCTGCTGATGAAAACGGCAAGATCATTGCCATGGAATGTGACTTTGGCTGCGATCATGGCGCTTACCATGATATGGCAGACTCTATCACCAACCGTTTCGTCCGTTTTACTGCGTTCCCCTATCCGATTCCTAATGCCCGTGGTCTTTACCGTACTGCTTACACTAACCACAACCTGGCTACCACTTATCGTGGTTTTGGTGCGCCGCAGTCCGCGACATTCCTCGAGAACTTAACTGATATGCTGGCTTATGAATGTGGCATGGATCCATTTGATTTCCGTGAGCTGAATGTTGCCAAACCAGGCGAGCTGACTGTTAACGGTTATCCTTTCCGTGAATACTGCATGCCCGGCATTATGGAAAAAGGCCGTCCTATCTATGAAGAAATGTGCAAAAAGGCCGCGGCTGAAAGCACACCTGAGAAGAAACGCGCAGTCGGCGTATCTGTCGGCGGTTTCTCCTGCACAGGCGGCGCAGCGGACTTTGCTGATGTCAGACTGGAGCTTAACCCTGACGGTACAGTCACTCACTTTGGCACTTGGGAAGACCAGGGCCAGGGCGGCGATGCCGGTTGTATTCTCCACACCTGCCATTACCTGAAACCTTTGGGCATCACTCCGGATATGGTCAAGGTTTATTCCTCTGATACCAAATATTGCCCGAACACCGGTATGGCCAGCTCCTCCCGTCTCCATCTGATGACCGGTTCTGCAACCCACCTGGCTGCTGAAGCCATGTTGAAAGACATGAAGAAGGCAGACGGCACCTACCGCACCTATGATGAATTAGTCGCCGATGGCCTGCCCACCAAATGGGATGGTAAATATGAAATCCCGGCAGCTGACTTGAAGCTGGTTAACATCAACCCGAACAATGGTGAGATCGACATGTCTATCACCTATATGTATAACCTCTTTATCGCTGATGTGGAAGTTGATATGGCTACCGGTAAGGCTATGTGTAAGAAATTTGTCATCGTCGATGATATCGGTGTTATCGGTAACCCGATCTCTGTTGAAGGCCAGGCTTATGGCGGTTCTTCCCACAGCATCGGTTTTGCCCTCACTGAGAACTATGATGATGTCAAGAAACATGCTACCTTGAAGGGCGCTGGTGTTCCTTATGCGTTCGACACTCCGGATGAATTAGAAATTCATCACTGCGTAACCCCACGCGAGAGCTTGGATCATGGTTCCGCCGGCTGCTCCGAGGGTTATCAATCCGCTGGTCACGTAGCTGTTATCAATGCTATTTATCGCGCTTGCGGCGTCCGCGTTTATGAATTGCCCGCAACACCGGATAAAGTTAAAGCTGGTTTGGATATTCTGGCTGCAGGCGGAAAGATTGAGCCTCCGGCAAAATATTTCCTCGGCAGTGACCTTTATGACGAGCTTGAAGAGATCGAGAATAACCCTGTTTAAGTAAATCATAAAAAAATTACTGAAGATGAAATAAAGTGTTAAAGCAGGTGCAGGGGTGCTATTTATGATAATGGCACCCTTGCATTATTTCTATTTGTTTGATAAAATTATAGAATATAAAGAATAATAATAAAGAAAAATAAATTTGGTTGCACTCAATGCGCGCGGAGATAAATTTTACCGCGCCATTGATCAATTGTGAGGGTATCTATGAATAAGACCTTTAATGAGTTTTATCCAGACGAGTGTTGCCGGGGCGAATCGCCAACATGCGCCTGCGCTTGCCCTTTTCACGTAGATGTGAGGGATTTTAATAATAAGTTGGGCCGGGGAAACCTGGATGCCGCCTTCAAAACCTTTCGCAATGCGGTAGTGTTTCCACGCATTGTGGCGGAATTATGCCCGCAACCATGTGCTGCGCACTGCACGCGTGGGGGCATAGATGAGTCCATTGACCTGTTGTCTTTGGAGCGCGCCGCAGTAGCGAATGCGCGCAGCCGTGACCCGATCAACTTTAATGTTCCGCCCAAAAATGAAAAAATCGCCGTTATTGGCGCGGGTATCTCCGGGCTAACTTGCGCCATTAAGATGGCGTCAAAAAGATATCAGGTGACAGTATTTGAAAAAACAGACCGTATCGGCGGTAAGCTTTGGGAGGAGATGGAGTCAGAAGTTTTTCTCGATGATATCGCCACCCAAGGTAAATATTCTTCTTATCAAGTTGTTTTTAATCAAGAGATCACATCTTTGGACGAAGTAAAAGATTTTGACGCGGTGTATATTGCGACCGGCGAAGATGGTGAAAGCTTTGGCCTTAGCGCTGACCAAGACGGTAACCCGCTCAATGGACCCAAAGGGGTTTTTATTGGCGGCCGGGTGCTGGGGACCAAAGCAGTTTATGATATTGCCGCTGGCGCAGAAGCTGCGATTAATATTGAGAAGTATTTGAAAACAGGCGCGATGAAATTTAGGCCGGAGCGGCCGAGCGAAACCAGGCTGCATGTTTATACGGCCAATGTTGAGAAAAAAGCACGCGTCGCAGCGGCGGACGGACAAGCATATAGTAAAGAAGAAGCAATTGAGGAAGCTAACCGTTGCTTGCGCTGCGACTGCTCCCGCTGCCAGGATACCTGCGAATTTCTCCAGTATTACCGCTATTTCCCCAAGCAGGTGGCTAATTTTACTGCCTTTGGTCTGGATGATAAAAACTTGGAGCCCAGATCCCACAACCGGATGGTTAATTCCTGCACCAACTGTGGGGTTTGCGCAGAGGTTTGCCCCTATAGTATTGATAATGGTACAGAGATGCTGGCTGCCAGACAAGAGATGTGCGAGCGTAAAAAAATTCCGCCGGCCTATCATGATTATTGGCTGCGCGATATGGATCACGGCACAAGTGAACAAGCCGCGCTATATTTCCCTGTCCCGGATGGCAAAGCTGCCAAATACCTGTTTTTTCCCGGTTGTCAGCTGGGCGCCTCAGACGCGCGTTATCCCAAAGCAGCTTATGATTTGTTGCGGCAGGCAGAGGCTGATACCGCTGTTTTGCTTAGCTGCTGCGGCGCGCCTGCTTTGTGGGCAGGACGGGCAGATTTACATCAGCAGGTTTTGGCTAAGACCCGCGAGCAATGGCAGCAAGCCGGCCAGCCGGTGATGGTCTGCGCCTGTCTTACCTGCCTGCGCTTGATGCGTGAATTTTTGCCGGAGATTGAGGCTGTTTCGCTGTATCAGGTATTGGCGGAGGCGGATAATCTGCAATTGCCGGATTATCAAGGCGCTGCTGAGCATGCTCTGGTTGACCCCTGCTCTGCTAAATTTGACGGGCAGGCACGGCCGGATACTTGCCGTTTGCTGGAGAAAATGCATATGCCCTATGACCTGCTTTATGAGGACATCAAAGAGATGCCTTGCTGCGGTTTTGGCGGCAATATTGAGGGCGCTAATCCTGGATTGGCAAAAACGATGCGCAGCAACAGGGTGAATGCGGATGAGCGCCCCTATATAGCATATTGCGCTAATTGCCGTGATATTTTTGCCAGCGAGGGCAAGCCGATAGTGCATATGATCGACCTGCTGGCAGGGTTGGATGATGGGCGGCGCCCCTCACCGCATTTGAGCGATCGGCGCAAGAACAGAATCAAAGCACGCGCGCTTTTTACCAATGAAAAGATTACTCAAGAAGAGCCGCAAATAAAACTGGTATACTCTGATGAAGTTGCCAGAGAGATGGACGAGGCCTTTATTTTTGAGGAAGATGTGCGCCAGGTTATCGAATACTGCGAGCGCAGCGGCAATAAATTTGTTGATGATGAAGGCCGCAGCATCGGCCATTTGCTCATCGGTTTGCCCACAGTTTGGGTGGAATATCAGCCAACCAGAGCCAATGAATATCAGGTGACGGACTGCTATATGCACCGTATGACTATTATGGAAGAGAATCGCGAGCAAGGAATGCCGCAATAAAGAAAATAGTAGACGAGGAGCTGTTTATGGAAAAACATGTCAAATGCGCCAAATGCGGCATTGATTTGCAAATTACCAAAGTGGTTATTCAATATTTTGATCATGAGTTCCGCAAAGATGTACCCTGTTGCCCCCAGTGCGGACAGGCTTATATCTCTCATGAATTCGCCAAAGGGAAAGTTCGCGAAGCAGAGATGGAGCTGGAAGATAAATAGCGAGGATGCTGGCAGGATTGTTGTGTTGGCGAAAGGAAGATATTGATGGCAAGCAAAAATGAAGAAAAATGTGTAGAAAAACTTACCATGAGACTGCATATAGATGAAACAGTGTTAAAGGAAATGGAAGAAGATATGCTGACGCTTGAGGATGTCGAAGCTGTTATTGAATTTTCTGAACGCACTAAGAGAAAATTGATTGATGAAGAGGGTATTAATATCGGGCACAAACGCCTGGGCGTGCCCACGGTTTGGGTGGAATATAAGCTCATAACAGACAATGAATATCAAGTAGTTGATGTCTATTCTCACCGGATGAGTATTATTGAGCCTGGTGAGGAAGGGCAGTAGCGTTATGGCAGAAGGAAAGCTTGGTAAGGAGGCAAAGTATGAAAGTAAAGAGGACGATGGTTTGTGCTAATTGCGGCAAGGTGTTGGGATCCAAAGATGTTGTCTTTCAATATTATGATCATAGGCTGGAAAGAAAAGTGCCTTGCTGTGAAGAATGCGGCCAGTGCTATATTGACAAAGACCTCGCTCGCGGTAAAATGCATGAGGCAGAGGTTGAGCTGGAGGACAAATGAGCGTTTTTCATGGCCAGGTCATCGGCAAAACCCGCAGCATTTGCCCTGTTTGCGGCCAGCAAATTGCCGCCAGGCAGATCAAGCGCGAAGGGGCAATATATTTGAGCAAAAATTGTCCGGAGCACGGTGATTTTTCCGCTGTCATCTGGCGGGGTCCGCTTCGTTTTGGTGATTGGAAAGGTAAAACCGATCAGCTGCAAGAGGACGAAAATTTGGCCTGCCCCAATAATTGCGGTATTTGCGAGCAGCACAGACAAGGCACCTGCTGCGTGCTTTATGAGATCACCAGCCGCTGCAATCTCAACTGCACCTTTTGTTTTGCGGACGGCGGGCATGGCATAGATGTGCCGATGCAGCAGGTGAAAAGGGATATTGATGTGATAGTTGTTCCGGGAAAGACACTATTGCAGCTATCCGGCGGCGAGCCGACAGTGCGTGATGATTTACCGGAGATTATAGCCTATGCCAAAGCTAAAGGAGCCAAATATATTCAGCTGAACAGCAATGGCATTCGCTTGGCTGATGATGAGATTTTTGTGCAAAAGCTGGCAGCTGCCGGCTTGTCCTTTGTCTTTATGCAGTTTGACGGGACCAATGATGATATTTATCGCCGTCTGCGCGGTAAGCCACTTTTGGCCAAAAAGCAGCAGGCGATAGCTAACTGCGCTAAACACGGTATTGGCGTTACCTTGGTGCCAACCCTGGTGCCCGGCGTTAATATTGACGATATCGGTAATATTATCCGTTTTTGTATAGAGAGGGTTCCCGATACCCGCGGTGTGCATTTTCAGCCGGTTTCCTATTTTGGCCGCTATCCCGAACCCCCACAGGATGAAGACAGATACACTTTAGGCGAGCTGCTGGCTGATATCGAAAGCCAAACACAAGGGCTGATTAAGACGGAAAATATTGCGCCTTCGCATTGCGACCATCCTCTATGCGGGTTCCATGGCAGCTTTATCGCCATGGAGGATGGCAGTATCACTGCGCTGACTACCAAAGAAAGCGAAGGCTGCTGCTGCGGCACAGTGACAGCTGAGCAAAACCGGGAGTATGTCGGGCGTCGCTGGCAAAAGCCGCAAGCTGAAGCAGCTGCATCTTGCGCGCCAGAGGAAGAAGATGATTTTGACCGCTTGATCCGCCTTTCCCGCACCCGCTCCTTTACGATAACGGCCATGGCCTTTCAAGACGCTTACAACCTGGATATTGAGCGGCTGCGCCAATGCAGCCTACATGTTTACCGTGACGGGAAGACCATTCCTTTCTGCGCCAATTATCTTTCATTAATAAAGTGAGGCAGATGATTTATTCGTTTGCATCCCTATTTTTTTGCTGGAGGAAAACAGATGATTTCTCTGCGCCCCGGAGAGTTGGCTCTTACTGAAGAGGCTCTCTCCTCTGCCGAGCTGGATAAGGGCAGCGCTGTGCTGGATATCGGCTGCGGTAATGGTGAGAGCATACACTGGATAAAGGAGCATTATGGCTGCCGGGTAGCTGGATTGGAGCCGGACCGGGAACGGCTGGCAAAGGCCATAGAGCTAAACCCGCAGGCGGAAATTTACGCTGCGTTGGCAGAGGAAATGCCTTTTGCGGACAATTCCTTTGATGTAGTTTTGGCAGAATGCAGCGTCTCTTTGTTCGCGGATGCCACTAAGGCTTTGATGCAGATCAGCCGTGTGCTGAAAAAGAAGGGCATGCTTATCATCACTGACGTTTATGCGCAGCAGCCGCATGGTTGGCAGGCAGAAGGGTTGCTGAGGCATATTTATACTGAGCAGCAATTTACTGATATGCTTAACAGGGCCGGATTTATCGTCCAAACAAGCAAAGACTGCGGCAGCATGCTCAAGGAAATGCTGATTGAACTGATCTTTGAGCATGGCAGAGACAAAGCGTATCAGATGATTGGCCTTGATTGCTGTGCCGCAAAACAAATTGGTGTCGGATACCTCTTAATCGCTGCGGAGAAAAATGATGATTGAAATAATTACTTTTGAGCAATGGATGAGTAAGAAGTGCGGCTTTGCTAGCCTGCCTACGCAAAAAGCAATTGATGAATATCAGCAGCGCAAGATGAGAGAAATGGCCCATTATGCGGCCGAACACAGCCGCTTTTACCGCGATTTATACGCCGGCTATGATTTGGACAAGCCGTTTGATTTGCCTTTTACCACTTCTGATGATATTATCGATTCTGGCAACTCCATGGTTTGTCTCTCGCAAACAAAGATCAAGCGCATCATCAGCATGTCAACCTCCGGCAGCACCGGGCAGCCCAAAAGAGTGTATTTTTCTGAAGATGATTTGGAGCTGACTATAGACTTTTTTGCTCACGGGATGCTGTATCTGACCAGCCCGGGAGAAAGGGTGATGATTTTTATGGATGGCGATACTCCTGATGGCTTGGGAGACCTGCTTTCGCGCGGGTTGCGGCGGATAGGAACCGAGCCATTTGCCTATGGCTATGTGCGTGATCTGGAGGATGCCGCTCGAGCAGCCAGCAGTTTTAATCCGCATTGTATAGTTGGTGTGCCGCAGCAAATGCAGACCTTGACAGAGGCCGTGCCTAGCCTGCGTCCGAAAACAGTGTTGCTTTCCGCAGACAATGTGCTGCAAGCGCTGCGGGAGCGTATCGGTGAATTGTGGCAGGCAGATGTTTTTGCCCACTGGGGCATGAGAGAGACCGGTTTGGGCGGGGCAGTAGAATGTCCCCGGCATGATGGGCAGCATATCCGACACGCTGATCTGCTAATAGAAATTATTGACCCGCATAGCGGTGAACGTTTGCCTGATGGAGAAAAAGGGGAAATTGTCTTTTCGACCTTAACGCGCGAGGCAATGCCGCTTTTGCGTTATCGCACTGGCGATATATCATATTTGATCAGCAAGCCATGCGCCTGTGGCAGCAACTTGAAGCGTCTGGGCGAAGTGGTCGGGCATAAAATCTAGGGGGATAAATGATGAAAATTGCAGTAGCGGCTGGTGGTAATAAGGCAGATTCTTTTATTACAAAAAAACTTTCTATTGCCAAACACTTATTTATTGTTGATATGGAGCAGTTTGAGGTTTTGCATATCTATGACGCAGAACCTCTTAAACGCGATGTGGCCTTTGCCAATCTGGTAGTCAAAGAGGATTGCGAGGCGATTATTTGCGGGGCGATTAATGCAGAAGCCTTCAAGGTTCTTTATCTGGCGGGTATTAGCCGCTATGATGGTATTGGCCTTAGCGTTACTGATGCTTTGAAAAAACTGGGCCGCTTTGAACTTGCGCTGATCCGGGACCATATTGATGGCAGCGGTTGTGCCGGCGAGCAGTCAAGAGGAGAATGCCATGAACATTAAAAAGTTCATGAACAACAGTGCGACAGTAGTTGTTGCGGCCGGACTCAGCAGCAGGATGAAGGATTTTAAACCAATGATGCCTCTGGCCGGAGACAGCGTTATCCGTACCCTTATCACTACTCTAATCAAAGCCGAAATAGGGCTGATTGTGGTGGTCACCGGCAGAAACAGCGAACAATTGGCAGAACACCTTGCTGACTTGGGCGTAGAAATTGTCGTAAACCCGGAGTATGCAACGACTGATATGTTTTATTCTGCCTGCCTGGGGTTTTCCGCTATTGCTGACCGTGCGGAGAGAACATTTTTTCTGCCGGCAGATGTGCCGTTGTTTTCGCCGTATAGTGTAACCGCGATGAAAGAATATATGGATGACAATGCTTGCGATATTTTGATTCCTTCGTTTAATATGCAGCAAGGCCACCCTATTTTGTTGAAAAATAAGGTTCTGGCGGATGTGCTTGATTATCAGGGGCAGGATGGCTTGCGTGGGGCGATTAAGCATTGCGGCGCCAAAATTGAACGCATTGACCTCCCGGACCCGGGGCTGATTATGGATGCTGATAACCAGGAAGAATACGCGCAACTGCTGGCCTATGCGCGTTCAGCGCCGATGTCTGTTCCGCTGCAAGCGAAAGCAGATGTCAAACTTGGTAAAGATGTGATGTTTTTTGATGCGGATTTTGCTCAGCTTTTGGAGCTGACTGATAAGTGCCGTTCTTTGACCAAAGCTTGCCAGCAAGCGGGGGTTTCGTATAGCAATGCCTGGAAAAATGTGAAAATTGCCGAGGGGAAGCTGGGGTTTGTGCTGCTGCAAAGCAGCCGTGGCGGCGCTGGCGGCGGCGGTTCTAAGCTGACCCGGCGCGGCAAGGATTTGCTCAACCAATATAAAAAGTTTGCCAAAAGCGTAGAAAAATATAGCCAAAAGCAATTTGAAAAATATTTTTCTAATTAGTTAGCAAAATAAAAATTAAATAAATAATAACTATTAGCAGAAATTTTCTGCTAATTTTTTTGCGAAAACCAACAAAAACTGCCCTGAAACAACCAAAAACAGAGGCAAATATAACTAGATATTGTAGTGAGTAGCGGGAAGGATCACAATATCGTCAAATATATGGGGAATGGGGAAAGCGGCAGTGATCATGTGCAGGCATTTATCGAAAAAGTGCGGTCGCAAATATATTTTAAAAAAGTTGCTTTTACCCACAAAAAAAACACATATTTTTTGCAAGAAAATCACCACAATCCTTGTATTTATTGCGTGAGAAACTATTACTGGGTCTACTCAATAATGATTTTTTCACATCTCCCTGCTAAAAGCGAATGTCCACCGTCTTTGGCAGGAGGGCTCAGCCGCAAGATATGTCTCGGACCGGCGTATCTTACGGAAATCAGAGGGGTTAGTCACCCTGCGATAGCCGTTTTTGGCCTGATTTCGAAAGGAAATGGCTGGGTATTCCCCAGACGAAGAGCCCGGGCACCAGCAAAGGGTATTGCCCGCAACAGGAAATGAACCAGACAACATACTTTTAGTTCCGCATCAGGGGTTCTGCGCAGGCTAGGCAAAGACCGGGATGCGAAGACCGTTAAACGGTATGAACGCCCTGCGTTCAAAAAAAATTAGGAGGAATTACATGATGAAGAAAACACTTGTTGTTCTTCTCGCGCTGGTCATGGTATTTGCTTTTGCAGCTACCGCTATGGCTGCTGACAAACAGTATGTGCCTTATGCTGATATCCAAGACATGGAAAACGTTGGCATTCAGACCGCGATCGAGAGACTGTCAGTGCTTGGCGCCCTTAAAGGTTATGATGCCGCTGGCACCACCTTTGCGCCAAACCAACTGATTACCCGCGAAGAATTTGCGACTGTCGCAGTTCGTCTCGCAGGCTTGGAAGACCAGGTTGAGCTTTATGCCGCTCTGGCTCCTGCTTTCAGTGATGTTCCTGATGGTTATTGGAGTGAAGGTTACATTAACGCCGCTAAAGACAATGGTCTGATGATCGGCCGCAGTGCTACCACCTTTGACAGAACTACCAATGTTACCATGCAGGAAGTTGTTACTGTTGCTCTGCGTCTTGTTGGTTATGATTCCAGACTTCCTGGCGATTGGCCACAAGAATTCAACGACAAAGCAGTTGCAGTTAACCTCGCAAAATATTTTGATTTTGTTGGTCCGAAATACGCCACCCGTGGCGAAGTTGCCTCTTTGATGAACGAAGCTATTAACCTCTACAAAGTCCATTATGTAGAAAACAGCATCGCTCAGGGCATTGGCCAGGCATTCTACAGCAACACCGCTCTTGATACCGATGAAGTTGGTTTGCTCGACGCTAACTTTGGTATCAGCTATGTTGATGCAGACGGCTATGCCTATGTTACCCGCAACACCAATGAAGACGGCAAAACTCATAAAGTTTCCGTTCTTTATGATACCTACAAAGCATATGTAACCTATGGTTATTTTGCTGACGACCAATACGCTTTCTCTGAAACTACTGGTTGGGGCTTTGATGATTTTGAAGCTTGGGAACTGTTATTCTTCTTTGCTAATGATATCCAATTGATTGACAGCAAAACTGCTGATTATGATGAAATCTCAGTTGCCAGCCTCTATGGCGTTTCTGCCGGCGGCAATGTTACCGATTTTGGTTGGCAGGATGCTGCTTTGACCGTTTTTGATAACGGCTCTACCAGAAAAGGCAACAGAATCGGCGATGAAGTTTGCTATGTTGAGTTCCTCGGCAAAGTTGAACGTACTGACGATGCTGAAAAAGATTTCGAAATCGCATCTAAAAACGACATCTTCAAGCTTGATGACAACGATTATGAAACCATCCTTGAAAAAGGCGCATACGGCGAATTGTGGTATGAAGAAGACGGCGCTTTGGTTGCTGTCAAAGACTTCTCCTACTTCGAAGATGCTCCGTTTGGCATAGTTGATAGCTCGAACGAGACTTCCGTTACATTCAAGAATTCGCATCCTGCTTCCATTACCAGCAATATTATTGATGGTAAACTTAACCTCAAAAAACAGGATATTGCTTTCTTCCTGATGGGCGAAGGCTTTATCAATGCTGAAGATCTGGAAGCCGGCGATGTTATCTATCTTGATGAACAATCTCTTGATGATGATTATTATAGCAGCAGCCTTTCTTGCTATGATGATAAGGTAGAAGTAGCTCTCGTATGGCGTGCAGAACTGGGCAGCCTGGGCAAACTTGGCTCTAACTATGTCACCATTGATGACGTCAAATATGGCGCTCAAATGTATAGCTCTCCATATGCCCTTAACAGTTTCTACAGCCTGAATCTTGGCAGAAGCGTCTTTGTCTACAATCAGATGGCGCTTATTAATACCAGCTGGAGCTCCACTGTTATGTGGGTACCTTCCTATGCATTTGTCAACTTTGCATATGTAATTGACGATGTTCAAAATAGCGGTATTGGCGTACTCAACAAATACATCTTCTCTGAAGGTGACCGCCACCTCTATCAAGACGCTGCTACAACTGAAACTATTACTGGTATGGAAATAATTGATGCCAACGGCGATGAGATCGTCATTGAATTCAAGGACAAAATCAGAGTTAATGCTGCAAAAACCGATGGTTATCCTAATGAGGGTTCTTTGGTAGAATACTATACCGACAAAGAAGATCTCTTCACCGGTTGGGTAAGACATCCAGATAATTTCCACTATATTGGTCATATGTTTGGATGGACTTATCTCCCAGGCAACTTGCTGGAATGCTTGAATGATGCGATGCATCAACAGATCGAGAACCCAACCCCATTGGCCGGTTATGATAGCGCTGAATTTAATGATTTCGTTAGTGTCAGCTTTACCAATAAATCCGCTATGGTTGTTGCATATGAGATTTTACATGAAGACGATGTTGAAGATGATGCATATACCTTCATTGGCGACGCTTATAGAGTTGCTGATGACGCGGTTGTCTATCTCGTTAAAAGCTATGAGAATGCCATTGGTTATGAGATCGACAGTGCTGAAGTTATCAGCGGCGCAGACTTGAAAGCTGATGGCGATTTCACTGCCAGCGATGTTTGCGTATACGAAATGAATGGTGATGAAGCAACTATCATCTATATTGCTGACTATGACAAAACTGGTGTAGAAGAATTTGGCTTTGGTTTCTTCCTCCCAGGTGACTTTGGTCAGGTGGTTGTTGATGACGGCGACAATTACTACTTCGTCACTGTTGGCAACAAAGATATCATCGTTCCGGGTTATATAGTTGGCAATCTGTCCTACTTCACTAATGCTAACGCCACCCTGATCTTCTACAGAACGCTAGATGGCAAAGTCAAACATGCGGAAGATGTAGCTATTGTCGACTGGTGTGAAGCTATCAATCCGGCTTTGCTTAGTGCGGATAAAATAGCTAATTTGCAGGCTCTTCTTGACGGCTTGGATGGTAACTATGATCTGGTCTGCGGTAATATTACTGCAGCCACTAGCACAACATTGACAGTCAATGTTGGAATAGCCTTCAATGGTACTCTTGGTTCGCCAACCATTAATTTCTCCCGCGAGCCTTATGTTGCCTATGATTTGACTAATCCGGCGCATCCAGTAGAGATCGAAGAGATTGATGAAGATCTTATCGGCGAACATGTTGTTCTTCTTATTGACAAGAGTAATGATCTTTCTGCGTTGATGGTTGTTGACAAACATAATCCTGTTCCGTAAACAACTGATTTGATTAAGCAATATTAAAAAAGAAAGCCCTTCGGGGCTTTCTTTTTTGTGTCTAAATAGTTATGCAAATAGGTGAAGGGGGAATTTGCTATCTTTGAAAAAAAAATAATTTGATCAAATAAAAAATATTTAATAAGTGGCAGTTTTTGCTAAAATTATGATGTTATAATGCTATTGTCGCAAGAGGTGAGCAGAGGGGTATAGCATAACGAATACGCTAATTGTGGCTCTGTGATAACTGTCATAGTTTGCGCTGGTTTGCGCAGATCAAAACGAAAGGTTAGATAGGTTTGAATGAAAAGCGAAAATCTAATGAAGACTTAAAATTTATTGAAGACAATTTAATGATTCAGGACAAAGCGGGGAAACTGATCCCGCTTATTTTTAATCCTGCGCAAAAAAAGCTTTATCAGGAGATTCGGCGACAGCAAAAAAAGGGCCAGCCAGTACGCATCATTATTCTGAAGGCGCGGCAGGTGGGCTTTTCCACTGCCGTGGCAGCGCTTTTTTATGCCCGCTCCGCCACAACAGCCAACACCAACTCGATGATTGTGGCGCATAAGGCAGAGGCCTCCGCCAATATTTTTGGCAAGACCAAGCTTTTCTATGAGACCAGCCCGGCAGCCAGCCGGCCGCTGCAAAAGGCCAGTAATGCGCATGAGCTGATCTTTGAAAACCCAACAAAAAAGATAGCCGAAAAAGAGGCGAACCCCGGACTGCGCAGCAAAATCCGCATTGAAACAGCAGGCGCCAAAGATGCTGGCCGCTCAGCGACAATTCACAATTTGCATCTTTCGGAGCTTGCTTTTTGGCCGCATGCAGATGCGACGATGCTATCGCTGATGCAGGCGGTGCCGCATGACAAAAACACGATGGTTATCATCGAGAGCACGGCCAATGGCGTGGGCGGTGAGTTCTATCGGCAGTGGCAGCGGGCCATTAAAGGCGAAAGCGAGTTTGTACCCCTCTTCTTCCCCTGGTGGGAGCATCAGGACTATCGGCTCACAGCAAAAAGATCATCAAAGAGCAAAAGCAAATGGGACGCGGAAGAGCTGGCTTTGCAAGAGGCATATGGGCTCACTGAAGAGCAACTGCGGTGGCGGCGCTGGTGTATTTCCGTCAACTGCGGCGGCGAACCGGACCGCTTTATCCAGGAATACCCGGCCTCAGCTGATGAGGCCTTTCTGGTGAGCGGCCGGCCGGTTTTTGATGGCCGTGCCCTGGCAAAAGCATTGCAGGCGGCCAAGCCAGCGGAACAAAGAGGAGAACTGGAGATTGAGGCCGCAGCAGCCAATGCAGATTGGCAGCAGCTCAAAGTGAATGTTGCGGATGACAAACGCGGCAGGCTGGCTGTTTATCAGCCACCGCAAACAAACGGCGACTATTGGATCGGCATTGATGTGGCCTCTGGGCTGGCCGAGGGGGATTACTCCGCTATGGTGGTTATGGAGCGGCAAAGTCTGCTGCCAGTGGCCTTTTGGCATGGGAAAAACGATCCTGACCTGCTGGGCGAGGAAGCGGTCAAGCTAGCTGTTTTTTATAACCGCGCCATGTTGGTGCCGGAGGTTAACAACCAAGGCATAGCGGTAATCAGCGCAATGAGACGGCTGCATTATCCGCGGATTTACCGCGCCAAAGCGCTTAACCGCACGGAGGAATTAGTATCAGGAGAATATGGATTCCGCACCAGCTCTCGCAGCAAGCAGCTGATTATCAGCGGCTTGGCGCGCTATATCAGGGAGGATGCTCTGCGCATCCCCGACCAAGAGACGCTTGGCGAATGTCTGAGCTATATGTGGGATAGCAAAGGCAGCACCAATGCGCAAGCAGGCTGCCACGACGACCGGGTGATGGCCCTGGCTATTGCGCTTTATGCGGCAGCAGAAAACCGCCATATTGACAGCTCCTTTGTGGAAGAAAACTGGGGCCAGATTTATGATGTGAACAGCAATACCGGCTATTAAAAAGATGGGGGAAAGCGCTAAGGCGCTTTTTTTATTGGTGAGATGAAAGGAGATATGATGGAAGGAAAATTTGCAACTATTATGGAAAGGATTGAGAACGCGGAAAAATGGCGGGATAGCAATTATGCTGATCTGTGGCGTGATTGCTTTCGCCGCTATTGCTCTGAGCCTTTGCCGCGGAAGGAAGGCAGCAATATCTTTGTACCCTATACTTTTATGCAGTGCGAAGTGATCAAGGCGCGCCTGCGTGAAAGCATTTTTGCCGAGCGGCCCTATATTGCAGCGCTGCCGGTAGAAGCGGGTGACACCGAGCGCGCTGCCAATATGCAGCTTTTGTTGGATTGGCAGATGAATGAGCAGATGGAATTTGGCAGCCTGATCGGCGAGAGCGTAGCCGCAAACTTGATTATCTATGGCACAGCCATCACTTATACCGGCTGGCAGCTTAAAACCAGAAAAATGGTTGAGGCGGCAGTAATGGAAAAGCCTTTGCTGGATGCTAAAGGCCTGCCCTTGTTTGATGATTCTGGCCAACCCCTGACGATGGAGTCGATTGCGCCGGAAGCCAAAAATGTGGTAGTTTATGATGATCCAATCGTAGTATCTATCCCGCTCAATGATTTCTTTGTTGATGAAGAAGCTACCAATATTGACGACGCCCGATTCTGCGGGCATAGAGAATATCAGACCAAAGAAGCTTTGGAAGAACTGGTAATGCAGGGGAAATACCGCATTGACTGGCAAGCCTTGAGCGAGCAGGATAATGCAGACGCCTATTTTAGCGACGAGGACGCCAAATCACTCTACGAGGTGCATCATTATTGGCAAGATGATTGCCATATGGTGCTGCTGAACAGAGAACAACTTATCTGCGATGAGGCGAATCCGTTTTGGCATGGCATGAAGCCCTATGATAAATGCTGCTACTCATCCCTGCCCGATGCCTTTTACGGCATTGGTATTCCTGAGGTTTTGGCCGGGCTGCAAGACGAGCTGAACACTACCCGCAACCAGCGTATTGATTATAACTCGATGTCCCTGCGGCGAATGTGGAAAATGCGCCGCGGCTGTGGCCTGACAGCGCATGATCTGGTGTGGCGGCAAAATGGCGTGCTGCAGGTGGAAAATATGGATGATGTGATGGAAATCAATATTCAGCCGATGCCGGCCAATGCCTTTGCTGATGAGGCATCAATCAAACAGGATATGCAAAACACTACCGGCTGCCATGATATCTTGATGGGGCTTTCTTATACCAACGAGACAGCCACCACTACTTTGGCCAGGGATTCTAATGCTTCGATGCGTTTCCGGGCGATTATCTCTTTGATAATCAGGGATTTGCTGGTGCCGATTGCGCGCAAATGCGCATCAATGAACCAGCAGTTTTTGACTAATAAACGTTTGATCCGCCTGGTGGGCGAGGATAATACTCCCAGCAATGATCTGCAGGGTATCAGCCCTTATGATCTGATCGGCAATTTTGATATTATTTTTTGCGGCAGTTCGATGGATGCTGCCGCTAACAAGCAGCTGAATAAAGAAAAGGCTTTGCAGGCATATTCGCTGGCTTTGGCAGACCCGGCTTATCAGGCTGATGACCAGGCGAGGATGCGGCTGTTCAAGCGGGTTTTAGAGGCCTTGGATATTAAGAATGCCACCTCCTTGCTGCCACAAAATGTTTTTGCTGCTGCAAACGGGGAAGACTCGGCCTTAGATCAGATGGGCGAGCCTGAGCAAGCGCAGCTGCTGGCAATGGCGGCAGCGACACAAACAGGGATAGACGGTGAAAGCTTATGATGAGCAAAGAAGAGCGGAGCCTATTCGAAGCCTATTCGGCGATCAAAGAGAACCGCTTTTGGAAGCTTTTTTTGGCTGAGCTGAACAGAAAAAGAGATTATTATACTTCCCGCATCAGCGAGGCTGATAGCTGGGAAGAAATCTGCCGTCTGCAAGGAGGGCTGTCGGTTTGCCGGCAGCTTATTTTGTTGGCGGAGCAAGCGGAGAAAGGAGAGCAACAATGAACTTTGGGCAGATGAAAGAAGCCTTTGAATCACATACCGGCATTACCGATGAAATAGATGCTCATGAACTGGCCCTGTGGTTTAATGAGGCGCAGTTAGACTTAGCCTGGGAGCTGGCAGAAGTGCAGAAAGAGGATATTCCAGCGGCAAACAGCGGCTTTGTTCCGCCGCAAAACTGGTTAGCTGTGATTGGCAGCAATAAGCTTTACCGCTTAACACCGGACGGGCAAATTATTTTTGAAGAAGGCGGCGACGCGGAACTGTATTACCGGGAAATCCCGCAAAGCTTTAGCGGCACAGATGATCAGGAAACAAGCGCCTTGCATGTGGGGCTGCATTATCTGTTGCCAATTTTTGCGGCGGCGCGCTACTGGGACAAAGAGGCTGAGGGGGACAGCGAAGAAAGCGCGCAAGCCAACAGATGGCTTAGTTATTACTACCAAGGTAAAAGTTTGGCCAAGTCTCGCTTATTTGGCGTGATAGAGCCGATTGACGCCTGGTCGATAAGGGGGTGAGAATATGGGTATATTTCGGAAACATGATATTGATTTGAGCGATGAAGCTTTGAACCAAACGGCAGAGGATAGTAATGAAATCGCTAACGGGTCTGCGACAGAGGCTGCAGAGGCTTCAGCACAACAAAACCCAGAGAGTGACGCTCAGGATGATTCAGAGGAAACAGCAGAACAAGCAGAGCACAATCCCCTGGATCAAGAAGCACAAGCCGAAAGGGAAAGTCAATGGCAACAGGCACGCGAGCAAATCGCGGACCTGTGGCCTGAGGCAATGGGTGAGGGGGAAAAACTCATCTCCAGGATGGTTGAAATAGGCGAACGCTACGGAGACCCCCAGCTCTGGCAGCGTTCGCCGCAAGGCATCATGCGCGAGGCAGCAATTGAACTTTTTGGCCTGCCAAAAGAGCGGGATAATGGATATGCAAGGATTGCCGCTGAAGCAGCACGCGAGGCGGCCATGCAGGAGATGAGTTTGCGCGATCAGGCAAAAACTGGGCTTGCCAAAACCAAGAGCCGCCAGGCGCCGCCGCCCCCTCTTACTGAAGAGGAAAAAATTATTAATGCCATTGCCAAAGCTCGCAGGGGCAGCATTTTTTAAGCAGTCAAAAACAACAAGTGTAAACAAATATGTATGCAAAAAGCAGGAGGGAATTACTATATGACTAATATTTCAGGTGTACGCACCACGGAAAACATTGCCCAAAGCAGAAGAATTGTCGATATGGCTAAGCAAATTGCTTTGCTTGATCCCAATGAAGGGCCTTTGCTCAGTTTTCTAAAACTGGCAAAAAACAATAGCCGCTGTGTATATAACCCAAAATTTGAGTGGCTGGAAGATGATTTGATGGAAACCTGGAGCAAAGCTGCGGCAGCTGTCGCAGGCACTACCGCTACTGCTGTCAGCGTTAGCGATGGCAGCATTTTTCGTGTCGGCGATATCGTCAAAAACACCGCAACCGGTGAATCCATGTTGGTAAGCGGGGTAGCAGGCAATGATTTAACCGTTAGCCGCGGTTATGGCTCTACCGCTGCGGCAGCTATTGCCAAGGATGCCGAGTTTTTGATTATCGGCTCTGCTATGCCGGAAAATAGTGCAGGCAGAGTGATAAAATCTACCCAGGAAAATAATGGCTATAACTTTACGCAGATTTTCCGCACACCGATTGCGCTTTCCGGCACTGAGGCCGCCAGCAAGCTGCATGGCGGGCGCGACCGCGCTTATCAAAGACGCAAGGCCTCTTTGGAACACAAGCGCGATATTGCCCGGGCGCTGTATTTTTCTGAGCGCAAAGAGGATAATAGCGGCACTGCGCCGCGCCGTACTATGGGCGGCATGATAGAGCTTTTGGGTAATAGCAGCATTACTTTTAATGCCAGCACAAACAAGCTTACCTACCGCAATTTTGACAGCTCTGTAGCAGCGGAGGCTTTCGGCCATGGCAGCAAAGAAAAACTGCTGATCGCTGGTCCGTATTTGGCCTCTGCCATCAATAGCTGGTCTGAGAGCCGCCTGGTCTCGGATGTGGCGGAAGACGCTACCTATGGCATCAGAGTCAAAAACCTCATCACCACTTATGGTGATCTAAAGGTTATCTATGACCCGCTGTTGGAAGGCGCTTATGCCGGCTATGGCTTTATCGTTGACCCGGAAAATATCCGCTATGCTTATCTGGATGGCCGCGATACCAAGCTTTATACTGATATCCAGGAAAATGCTGTTGATGGCATTATTGATGAATATTTGACCGAATGCTCCCTGGAATTGCGCTTGCCACAGACACATATGCTGATCAAGGGCTGTTATATCCCTGCTGAATAAGTTTTGCACAGGGTATATTTGGGCCCACAGAACGACAAAGAACAGACCCTTTTTGAAGGGTCTGTTCTTTGGTAAAGAAAGAAGGAGGTATATATGGGCAGATATTTACGCATATACCGGGATTTTTCCGGCGGCCTGTCAGAGGCTGCCAATGATAATATTGCCGATAACCAGATGGTGGAAGCCAGAAATATTATGCCGGGCGATGGTTTTGGCATTGCCAGAACCTTTGGCACCAGCATCGCCTATCCGCAAATCCCGGTCAGCCAGCCGACCTTAAACAAGGTGACCCGGCTGATTGAGCTAAAACCAGTGGGAAAAGATACTCAGATATTGGCCTTTATTGATAAACCGGCAGGCTATGAGGATATGTATTTTTATGACGAGGCAAACAATATTTGGCTGCTGGTTGAGCAAAACGTGGTGGCGATAAAAGACTGGTTTATCCAGGCCGGAAAGCTGTATTGGCTGAATGGCGCCTCTATCAAGGTATATGATGGCAGCAATGTGGGAACAGTGACGCTAACCCCGCTTGGCGCCAGTGCGACTGCTGCGGAAACAGTCATCTGGGCCAAGGTGAAAACTGCGGTAGCAGTGGAGCAAAGAGGGCAACGCTGGTTTTATGGCACTGCGGATAATGAGATTATCTTCTCTGAGGTTGGCGAACCGACCCAGTTTACTCCTACCAATATTATTAATGTCAATACTAAAAACGGCGATTCTATTACTGCGCTGCATGAGTTTAATGACGGTTTGTTGATTTTCAAGAAGCGCAGTATTCATTATCTTGTGGGCTGGGATTTTGCCGACGGTACTGATGTGCAGCTGATTCATTTGAATGTCAGCTCTGGCACAGCCTTCCCAAAAAGTATTATCACTGTGGAAAACGGCATCCTTTATCTGGGCATTAATGGCGTTTACCGTCTCAGCCTCCCCAGCTATTCCACTGTTATCGCCTCGGAAAATATTTCCGAGGGTAAAATTTCCGGACGACTGTTTGATAGCGGGATAATAACGGAGGCCCATGCCGCAGCCTGGGATAACAGCTATTACTTATCAGTGCGCAAAACAGTATCAACCAGCGAAGATGGCGTAGAGACAGGTACAGAAATAGTCAACTATGAATACCGCTATCAGGTTAAGAGCAAAGCCTTTTTTGGTGAGTTTACTCAAGGGATAACCACTTATGCTGTGGGGCTGGCCGGAGAACGCGCTTTGTTTTTGGGCTGCGATAATGGTTATGTGTTGCGCTATGATAAAGAGAGCAATAACTATATTGACACCATGACTGGTGAACAAACGGCAATTAACAGTGTTGCCCGCACCAAATGCTATGATGTAGCAGGCTCAATGGTGCAAGAGGTGCGCTTGGAAAGATTGGAGGTTGCCAGCCGCCAGTTTATGGGCGAGACTTGCCGGTTCAATATGCAGGTCAAGGCAGATTATGGTGAGCTGAGCTGGGATACGGAGCTGGTCTGGGATACTGATACTGATGATAGCCTGGTCTATGGCGAGGGGCTTTTGGGTGTGGGTATCTGGGGCTGGCAGGACACAGTCACCAAAGAAATGGTAGTACGCCGCCGCTGTAAAAGGCTGCAATTCATCATCAAAACAGTGGAAAACGAGCAGCCCTTATTGATTTATGGTTTGGCGATCCTTTACCGCAAAAAGCGCATCAAAGGCAGCAGACGTGGTGTTGCGGCAGCAGCCGTATCAGATTAGGGAGGTTAGAGCTATGAGTAAAGTTATCTTGCCATATATCCTGCGGGAAGGGCAGATCGCCTATGCCAGCAGAGTAATGGCAAATTTGAACGCCATTATTGCCAAGCTTAACAATGTCTCCATACCGGGCCTGATGAGCAGTGATGTTGAACAGGCTTTGATTGAGCTGAAGGCTTTGATTGACGCTGAGGCCAAAGCGCAGAATAAGACGCTTACTGCCTTGGAGTATGACAGCAGCACGCATATGCTGCAAATAGAGCTCAAAGACGGGGCCTTGTTCCAGCTATCAATGGCGCCTTTTATCAATGATTATAGCGGAACAGACAGCGAGAGCATTGCTACATTTGTTGACGGCACCCGCACAATCATTGCCGATATCAAGGATGGCGGAGTCAGCTATCAAAAGCTGTCAGCTGCCTTGCAGCAAATAATCGACAACAAAATTATTGCCTGCGAGCCGGGCAATGCCAAGGCAATTTGTTTTGAGGATGGCAGCACCATGCAGGAAAAATTGGATAATAACGAGTTCAATGGCAAGGATGGCGTGTCCGTGGCCCTGGATGCCATTTATTATTTCCGCGTTGGTGAAGATGGGCACCTTTATATCGGGGTGGCAGACGGCGCAGCGCAGCCGCCATTTAGTATTGATGTTCGCGGACATTTGATTTATACCATTGAATAGCATGAGGGGAAAGCCTGATGGCAAAGGAGGACAATATGGTAAAAGAATATGATTTGGGGAATATTAAAGGCGATAAAGGGGATATTGGCCTGAGCGGACCAAGCGGACCGGCAGGCACAACAGGGCCTGTTCCCCACCTGACGGCGGGTAATACTATTACCCTGCCGCCCGGAGAAGCCGCCTATGTGAGCAGAAGGGCGGATAGTCCGGATAGCTCGCCTGTTTTTGATTTTGCTATTCCCAGTGCGGGCAAGGGGGATATGCTGGCAAGCGTTTATGATCCGGACAACCGGCATCAGGATATTTTCAGCTACATTGATGACAATGGCGGTAAAAGGCCGGCTACATATATTATTGCGGCGGCTGACAGCAAGAATAAGCACTGCGCGGACTATCTTTGTGATGGCGAAGGCGACCAGGTACTTATTCGCCAGGCCATCAACAGCCTGCCGCCCTTTGGCGGAAAAATATTGCTGCAGGAGGGGACTTATCATCTTGATACGGAGGGAATTACTCCTTCTTCTGCGCAATATACCTTGCTGAATGTCACCATTCCCAATGTGACTATCGCGGGCATGGGGAGGAACACGGTCTTAAAGTTTGATGATAGTGTTGGCGAAGCAGATTGCAGCTATCAGCTTTTGCGCGTTGCTGCGCCGGGATTCTGTCTGCATGATCTTGTCATCGATGGCAATAGCAGCAATAACAGCGCCGGTGATGTGGAGGGACTGCGCCTTAATTATCAGGCAGCAGCAAGCCAGGTCAAGAATTGTCTTTTCCGCAGCTGCTCAGTGTGTGCGATTGACAGCCAGGCTGAACAGGTGATTATCGCTGATAATATTATTGAGCTATGCAGCGATGGCATGCGTTTGCAAGGCGGAATTGATATAGTTTACAGCAATTATATCAGCGAATGCGCGGGGGATGCCATCTCCGCCAATGGCGGCGAGCATATTATCAGCCATAATCATATCAGTAGTAGCGGCAGCATGGGGATTTATCTGGACATGGTTAGCTATAGCCAGATAAGCAATAATTCACTTTTTACGCAGCCAATAGGCATCTCTGTTAACCTTTCCAATTGCTGCCAGATTCGTGACAATACTATCCGGCGCAAAGAGGATAGCGACAGCTATGGCACAGGCGAATATTCAATTTACCTTAGTAGTTGTAATAGCATGGTTGTAGTTGGCAATTGGCTCAAGGGCAAAGCTTTGGCGCAAGATGCCGGCTGCACGGGGATAACGAGATATTTCCCCGGTACAGATTGGAATATTACCAGCTAAAATCAGCTGGAGTAGGGAGAAAAATATGGATGCTTTAGTTTTTAGCGGAGATGTAGTTGTTTATGTGGTTGGCTTAGCTGCAACCTGGGGAGCTGCCATGTGGCGCATTTCTGCCCTGGAAAAAAAGATGGATAAACATAATTGCATTATCGAAAGAATGGCTGTAGCAGAGCGTGATATTAGGGCAGCGCACCGGCGTCTGGACGAAATGCATGCGCCAAAACAATAGTGGGAGGGGAATATGCAAAAAGTATTGCTTAATTTGATGAAAGTAAAGTCATTGATCACTCTTATTGTCTCAGGCGGGCTGCTCTACGGTTTTTGTAGCGGGATGATCAGCTCTGAACAGTTTATGCAGATCAGCGTAATGGTCTTTACCTTCTATTTTGCTAAACAGGCCATGGAATAAAGAGGGAAAGATTGAACGGGAGGCGTAGTAGGCAGGTATCAGCGCATTGGTGGGGGAATTAAGGTATTTGATAAAAGAAATGAACCCTAGCTAGATTAGGCAGGAATATAGCTTTGAGGCTAAATTTAAGTTAAAGAAGGGCACGGAGAATTCTTGCTTGAAAAAACAAAAAAAGCATGCCAAAACTGCGCTAACAGTTAGGATATGCTTTGATCGAAGGTGTCATCAGGACATCTTATAAAAGTCCTGATCGCACATTCGTACATAAAGGACAATCTAAATTTATACGGAGAAAAATTATGAATATATCAATGGATGCCGTTTTATTGCAGACGGCAATATCTTTAAAATTTTTTGGTATTAAAGGATTTAATCCTGTGCTTTCAAAAAGCGCAAAATGGATCCGATGGATAACAAATTTCGGCTCCTTTACTTGTACTGATTGTGCTCAGCAGAATGGTAAAATTTACGATAGTTTTTACCCGCCTTCAATCAAACCACCGGTTCATGCTAGATGCAATTGTCTGTTGCAATCCCTCTTAGCTATACTTGCTGGTACTGCAACTATTAATGGTAGCTCAGGAGCGGATTATTGGGTCAAGTATTTGAAATCATTGCCAAATAACTATCTAACAAAGCAAATGGCAGAAAAAAGGGGTTGGAAAAGTTACAAAGGTAATTTGTGTCAAGTAATACCTGGCGCAAGCATTGGAGGGAATATTTTTTATAATGATAAAGGAAAACTTCCAAGTGCGGCTGGGCGTGTATGGTATGAAGCAGACATAAATTACACTGGCGGATTTAGGAACAATCACCGACTCCTTTACTCCAATGACGGTTTGTTGTTCGTAACAGATGACCATTATAATACTTTTTATGAGATAAATTAGGGGTGATATTAATGAGACAATTTACAATTGATTTTACCGGTGTAAAGACAGTATGGTATTTCTATGAAGCGATAATACAGGGATTATCACTGCCCGGTTGGTGTGGCAAAAATCCTGATGCAATATGGGATATGCTTACGGGATACGTTGAATATCCCGCCACAATATACCTAAAAGGAGTCAACAAACTCCCTAAAGAATTAGAGAGTGAAAAGACAATCATGATCAAAGTGTTTCAGCGCGTTTTGGACAACTTTGATGATAAGAGATTTACCATAAAAATCATTAGTTGAGATAGAATGATTTTATATAAAGAAGCATCGACAACAAAAGCTTTAGACCACTATATGGCATTTTTTGAAATATTTCAGGAGGTAAATATTAGGTTATGTTGCTCCTGCGTATGGAGACGGCCATGCAGTGGCCGATATTAAAAATTTTGCTAGCAGTACAATAATCGCTTGGAGCGGTTTTTTTAATGCAGGGATAAAGTATAACCCCTGCGCGAACTATAAACAAACTTTGAGGAGGTAAGTATGGCTACATATAAAGTAAATTCGGACGGCAAAGCGCCGTCAGGTCTTAGCCTGGGAGATGTGGTTGTGACCGGTGGCGGGACTTACAAAATTATCGGTTTCAAAAATGACGGCGCTTATCAAAGCGCCTTGATTGACCCCAACATTACTACCTACAACTACACCGGCGCCTATAGCACGCCGCCTGCTGCGAGTAGCAGCTCCGGCAATAGCACCAGCGCTATCAGCGGCAGCTATGCTAATCTGGCCAGCCAGCTGCAAAATACGCTCAGCCAGAAGAACAACAGCTCCTATACGCCAGCAGTTACTACGGCGTCAAAGATTAATAGCATGAGTTTTGATGATGCGGTGACGATGGCGGAGCGAATCATCACCCCGCAATATCAGGAGACTTATGCCGCGTCAGCGGCCAATGCCAACCAGAGGCTGGAAAAACAGGGCCTTTATGATACTGTTTATGGGCAGTCGCTGGCAGCAGATGCAGAGCGCGATGTGACCGGCGCGCTTAATTCCGCGATTGTTACTTTGGCCTTGCAGCTTTCGCAGGCCAGCGACGATCAGGCAATGGAGATTTTGAACCTGGCGGTTAAAGAGAAACAGTTTGCCGCTGACTATAATTCTGAGCAAAAAAGCACCGCGCTTAATTATCTCTTAAAATTATTGCAAGGATAAATAAGCCGCTGTGCTTTGTCTACAAAAAAGGCCCTCACCGATGGTGAGGGCCTTTTTTGTTTGTCTGCTTTATTCGCCCCTGCTTTCCAGGTAGCGTTCTAGTTTGTGTTTCACCCTTTGCAGGGCATTGTCAATGCTTTTGACATGACGGCCCAAGTCATTGGCTATTTCCTGATAGCTTTTGCCTTCCAGATAATACATCAGCACCTTCCACTCCAAAGAGGAAAGGATTTCTGACATTTTCGCTTCGATATTATCAAATTCTTCGCGGGAAATCACCAGCTCTTCCGGGTCGGTAATCCGTGTGCCGGAAAGCACATCCATCAGGGTGCGGTCAGAATCTTCATCATAAATCGGCTTGTTCAGGGAAATATAAGAATTGAGCGGAATATGCTTTTGCCGGGTGGCAGTCTTAATGGCGGTAATGATTTGCCGGGTGATGCATAGCTCGGCAAAAGCGCGAAAGGAAGAAAGCTTGTCCGCGCGAAAATCGCGGATCGCTTTATAAAGGCCGATCATTCCTTCTTGGATAATATCCTCTTTATCTGCGCCGATGAGGAAATAAGACCGTGCTTTGGCCCGGACAAAGTTTTTATATTTATCGATTAAATATTCTTGAGCCAACGAATTACCGCTGTTTGCCAAAGCCACAATATCTTCGTCACTCATCAGGGTGAAATCTATATTATAGTTTTCCAGCGACTCCAAAGGCATAACTCCCTTTTCTACTTAACATTGTTTTGTTTGATGAAAAAATTACCAGTCTCAATTGAGTAGTAGCTATTAGTTTACTTATTATATGCTATCAGCGCAGTAATTGCAAGACAGGCCGCTGTGAATTTAAGCTGAACCGCTCACGCTTATTTGCAGGCAGCCTTCTCAAGCCGGTTCATAATAGCCAATCCAAGGCCATGTTTTGCTACTTTTTCAGCAATAAGATATGCCTCTTTTTGCTCATCCGCCTGTCTTAATTCGGAAAAAAACACCTGCGCGTAAGTTGCCAAATCATCCTGGCCAAAGAGCGCGCGTATCCTTTGCTCCTCGACACCGGCTGCCAGTAATTGCCGGGCTGTTTCGCGGCTGACCAGAAACAGCGGCGTCTGCGGCAAACGCTGGGCAATCAGCAAGGCTTCTGCTGCATCCTCAGCCAAATATAGCTGTCCCTTGGGCGCATAATGGCGGTATTTCATGCCCGGAGAGGGCGGTCTGTCCGTCGCTGCTTGCGGGAATAAACAATCGCCGCAGCATTCCGCCAGTTCTTCTGCTGTGATTTGTCCCGGCCTGAGCAGCAGCGGCTTCTCGCCGCGCGCGTCAACTACCGTGCTTTCCAAACCAATTTGCACTGGCTCGCCATCTAGAATCAGCGGGATTTTGCCAGCCATATCCTCCCAAACGTGTAGCGCGGTAGTGGGGCTGGGACGACCGGAGAGATTGGCCGAGGGCGCGGCTATTGGTTTTGCGGCAGCGGCAATCAGCGCCAGGGCTATTGGGTGCAGCGGATAACGGATAGCTACGCTGTCCAGCCCGGCTGTAGTAATATCAGGAACGATTTCTTTGCGCGGCAGAACAATAGTTAATGGCCCGGGCCAAAATTTTTGGGCCAAGGTTCGGCCAAGCGGGGTAAAATCTGCTATTTGTTCAGCCATATTGAGAGCATTAATATGGCAAATCAGCGGATTATCAGCAGGCCTGCCTTTGGCGACAAAAATTTTGGCTACTGCCTCAGGATTTAGCGCGTCCGCTCCTAAGCCATAAACAGTCTCGGTGGGGAAGCCGACAATTTCACCCTGATTAATATATTGCCCGGCTAGCTCAATTGCCTGCATAGCTTGACTATGCTCGCAGTTGGCAGCCGGGTAAATTTTTGTTTGATATGCTTTTGTCATTATTTTTGCACCAGGGTTCCGCGGGGATTTTTGCCATAATCTTCTATCACTTGCAGCACCTTAAATCCGGCTGAGAGCATGATTTCCGTTACATCTTCCGCTTGGTCAGCGCCGTGCTCCATTAAGAGCAGCCCTTGGTCAACGAGCAGGCTGGCCGCGTCAGCTGCCAGGCGGCGGTAAAAGAACAAACCGTCCGCTCCGCCATCCAGGGCAATAGCAGGTTCACGCTGCACTTGCGGCGGCAAATCAAGCAAGTCATTGCTGCTGATATAGGGCGGGTTGCTGACAATCATATGTAGAGATAAGTTAAGCTCTTGCAGCGGGGCCAGCAAATCGCCGCTTAAAAAGTTAATGCGCGATTCAAGCTGTAGCCGTTTGGCATTAGCTGCGGCCAGCTCTAGGGCAGTGCTATCGATATCTACCGCCCAAATTTGCGCCTTGGGCAAATTTGCCGCCAGAGCCAGAGCATAAGCGCCGCTGCCAGTGCAAACATCGGCAATCAAGGGCGTGTCAATATCTTTCATCAGCTTAATCGCCAGCTCTGCCACAACCTCGCTATCTCCACGGGGGATTAAAGCCGAAGCAGCGCAGAAAAGCGGCAGGCCCATGAACTCTGTTTCGCCGGTAATGTATTGCAGAGGTTCGCCGTCTTTGAGACGGTTCAGCTCTGTTTCAATATCTGAAATTTCCATATTATCGGCATAATGCTGTGGCAAGTGCGGCAAATCAATGGCCAGCTTATGACACAGCAATAGCCGCGCCATGCTGGCAGCTTCATTGCTGTCAATGTCAGAGGCGACTAACTCACCGACAATATAGTCCTGCATTTGACGGAGTTTCATTATCCTTATCCTTTTAGTCTCGCGGCTTGATCAGAGGTGATCAAGGCATCAATAATTTCATCCAGCTCTCCCTGCAAAATAGCTTCCAGCCGGTGTACGGTAAGCCCAATGCGGTGGTCAGTGACCCTGCGTTCAGGGAAGTTATAGGTGCGGATGCGCTCGGAGCGGTCACCGCTGCCCACCATGCTTTTTCTGGCAGCCGCTTCTTCACCGGCCGCTTCTTCCTGCATTTTTTCCAAAACACGGGCGCGCAGTACGCGCATGCCCTTGGCTTTGTTTTTAATCTGCGATTTTTCATCCTGGCAGGAGACAACAATGCCGGTAGGAAGATGAGTAATGCGCACGGCGCTTTGGGTAGTATTGACGCATTGGCCGCCCGGGCCGGTGGCGCAAAACAGGTCAATGCGGATATCATTCGCTCCGATTTCGACGTCTACTTCTTCCGCTTCCGGCAAAACAGCTACCGTAGCAGCACTGGTATGAATGCGGCCGGAGCTTTCTGTGGAAGGCACCCGCTGCACGCGATGCACTCCGGATTCAAATTTCAGCCGGGAATAAGCGCCCTTGCCTTCGATGAGCAGGATCAGCTCTTTCAGGCCGCCAATATCGGTAAAATTGGCATCCATGATCTCTGTTTTCCAGCGGTTTCTCTCCGCATAATGCGTATACATTTTATAGAGGTCATTGGCAAAAAGCGCCGCCTCGTCACCGCCTGTGCCAGCGCGGATCTCTAAGATGACGTTCTTGCTGTCGTTGGGGTCTTTGGGGATCAGCAGCATTTTCAGCTGTTGTTCCAGCTGTTCTTTTTTGGCGGTGTTGTCGGCAATTTCTAGCTCTGCCAGCTCCGCCATTTCCGGGTCAGATTTGTCCTCGCGCAGTATCTCCGCCTCTTTGATTGCCTCGTCTGCGGCAGCATATTCGCGATAGGCCAGTACTACATCTTCAATTTCCGCCCGTGCTTTAACATGTTTTTGCCATTCGCTTTGATTGGCGATGATCTCGGGATCCGAGACCAGCTTAGTCAGCTCTTCATATTTTTGATTAAGGGCAGCTAATTTTTCAATCATTAATCATAATTCTCCTTAAAATATAGTGTTAGTATGCTGTTTTTTAAAGGGAATTATCTATTCATGCTCAGCGCGGGGGTTCTTCATATCAATAACCAAGGTTTTTTCTATATCGTTTGGCTGCGGTTCGAGCAGCTCTGCTTCGGCTTCGTCAGAAAGCTCAAACCCGGGTACTGCCTTGAGCGAGGCAATAGCAACCTCCAGCTGATCCAGCTCCGGCTCACGGGTAGTAATCCTTTGCAAAGCCAGCCCGGGCGCTACCAGCGCTTTGACGATTTTGTTGTTGGGGAATTTTAAGGGGAGACGGAATAGCTCATAGGCCAGGCCAGCTACCAAAGGCATAGTGGCTACCTTAATCAAAATGCGCCAGCCAGCTGAGGTTTGCCCGACAAAGGTGAAGACGATAATCATCAAGATCATTGTCATAACAATAAAGCTGGTGCCGCAGCGGGTGTGGATGCGTGAATATTTGCTAACCTCCTTGGGGGTTAGTTCCGCTCCCGCCTCAAAAGCATTAATGGTCTTGTGCTCAGCGCCATGATAGGCAAAGAGGCGTTTAATATCATCCATGCGCGCGATGATCACAATATAGCCGATGAAAAGGCCTATTCTGATGATGCCTTCAATCAGGCTGCGGCCAAAATCACCAACATAGGGATGCAGCCAGGTGCCTGCTAAAACCGGTAGGGCAATAAAAATTGCCACCGCAAAGACGAGGGCGATCAAAATAGAAAAGAAGATATCTTTGCCGGTGAGTTTTTCATCCTCGCTTTCACCTGCTTGCGCTGCTGACCAGGTGAGGTCTTTAATGCCGCTGACCATGGCGCTGGCAAAAGAACCAATGCCGCGCAGCAAGGGCAGTTTGAATATCGGATATTTTTGGCCGAGGGATAGTCTGCCTTCGACTTTATATACGATTTTGCCGTCTTCATTACGTACGGCTATTGCTTTACCTTTTGGGCCGGCCATCATCACGCCTTCGATAACGGCTTGCCCACCATAACTAGGGTTAGTCATAGTTTTCTCCTTTCGCAAATAATGGTTATATCAGGTTTCCCTGCTATTATTTTTTATCAATATATTATATCATTTAGCAATTATTTTTGCAATATGTATAAAAGCTTGCTAAAATGGAAATAATCTTAGCCATAAAACACTTGGTAAAAGAGGTGTTAATATGGTTTCCCGCGGAGAAATTTATTTTGCGGAGCTAAATCCTGTGCAAGGCTCTGAGCAGGGTGGTGTCCGTCCGGTACTTATTATCCAGAATGATGTTGGCAACACCTATAGTCCAACTACCATTATTGTGGCCATTACATCGCAGATCAATAAGGCGCGGCTGCCAACCCATGTAGAGGTTCCGGCTCTAGAAAGCGGCCTGCGGCGTGACTCAGTTGTCCTGGCAGAACAGATGCGTACCATTGACAAAAGCCGCCTGCGGCAAAAGGTCGCGGAACTGAATAAGCCGACGATGGACAGAATTGCCAATGCGGTTGCCGTGAGCATTGGTTTGGGCATGTAAACAAATCAGGGTTTTGATCCCCGCCTCCTCATACAAGCGATGTATGAGGAGGCGGCTTTTTAGTGCAAAGCTTTTGCAGCAATGAAGATAATGCATATATTGACAAAAAGTATTTACATTTCCCTACCCATATGAGTATAATGTAGTATCATGAAGTTAGTGTGAATAGAATCATGCGGTGATATACAAGGCTGTATGCTATCACTGTTGCTCGGGAGGAAAATTTATGTCTTGGTGGTCAGATGCAAAAAATGTTGCCGACAAAGACCCGGCAGCCAAAGGAGTTTGGAGCGTACTTTTTATGTACGCGGGCTATCATGCCCTGTTTTGGCATCGTCCGGCCCACTTTCTTTATCGTCATCACTGGTTTGCCCTAGCGCGCCTCATTTCTCAGATAACCCGTTTTTTTACCGGGGTAGAGATTCATCCCGGCGCCCAAATCGGCAGTAATCTTTTTATTGATCATGGCATGGGTATTGTCATCGGTGAGACAGCGGAAATAGGAGATAATTGTACGATTTACCAGGGGGTTACCCTGGGCGGTACCGGTAAAGATAAAGGCAAGCGCCACCCCACCATTGGCAATAATGTCCTGATTGGCGCCGGAGCAAAGGTGCTTGGCCCCTTTAAGGTGGGCGATAATGTGCAGATCGGCGCTAATGCGGTAGTTCTAAAAGAAATCCCTGCTGATTGTACGGTGACAGGTATTCCCGGCCGCATTGTCAAACAAGACCAAAAACGTGTACCCTCTAGCGATCTCAACCAGGTTAATCTGCCGGACCCAGTGATGAACGAATTTACCCGCTTGCATGAGGCTGTAGACAAATTGCAAAAACAGTGCGCCGCGCTTGAAGAAAAGCTTGCTAGAAAATAGCGGTAAGTTTTAATAGTAATGCCAGACAAGAACCCCCTTTGCCGGGGGTTTTTTGTTTGCCTATAGAACAGCAATTTTTTCATCTTTTGCGTATTACTTATTTGCTTTTACATATTTTTTACACAAAACTGCAGTTGTTTTATATAAGCCACCGTTATTATCAGCTTGTAATTATGAAATTTGGAGGAATTATTTATGAAAAAAATATTTGCGATTATTCTTTTTTCTGTTCTGACAGTTGCAATGCTTGCAGGCTGCACTAACGATCCAAACACTGCTGATCCAAACGGTTCGGTCGATACTCCGTCCAACTTTGACAGCAGTAAAGACATCAGCGTTATCTCCCGCGAGGACGGTTCTGGTACACGCGGCGCGTTTATCGAATTGTTTGAGATTGAACAGAAAAATGACGACGGCACCAAAAAAGATCTGACCACCAAAGCGGCGGTCATCGCCAAACAAACTAATATCATGATGACCAATGTTGCCGGCGACAAATACGCCATCGGCTACATATCCTTAGGCTCTTTGAATGACAGCGTCAAAGCAATTCAGATTGAGGGCGTCACTGCTACTACTGAAAATGTCAAAAACGGCGCATATCCGGTCAAACGTCCGTTCAATATTGCCACCAAAGGCGAGGCAAGCGGCCTGGCCAAAGATTTTATCGACTTTATCCTTTCTGCTGACGGTCAAGCGGTGGTGTCAGATAGCTATATCGCCATCGTCGAGGACGCAGCCGCCTATGTTGGCAATCAGCCTTCCGGCAAACTGGTAGTCGCCGGTTCATCCTCAGTGTCGCCAGTGATGGAAAAGCTGATCGAAGCCTACAAAGCTATCAATCCCAATGCGCAAATCGAATTGCAGACCAATGACTCTTCTGCCGGTATGAAGGCTGCCATTAGCGGCACCTGCGATATTGGCATGGCCAGCCGTGATTTAAAAGACAGTGAGCTGGAAGAACTCATTTCCACCCAAATCGCTTGGGATGGTCTGGCAGTTATCGTAAACCAGGAGAATTCTTTGACCAATCTGACTAAAGAACAGGTAAAGGCGATTTTTACTGGCGAAACCTACACCTGGGATGAGGTTATCTAGTGGGCAAGTTTCGCGAGAAAGCCATGAGCGCCGTGTTTTTAACATCGGCGCTCACCTCCATTTTGGCAGTACTGTTGATCTGCATCTTTTTATTCGCCAACGGCATCCCTGCCATCGGGAAAATAGGCCTTTTTGATTTTCTTTTGGGTACAGAGTGGTCGCCGACGGATATCCCGCCCAGCTTTGGCATCTTGCCGATGATTGTCGGCAGTCTCTATATCACAGCAGGGGCAATTATCATCGGGGTTCCGATTGGCATCCTGACCGCTGTCTTTCTCGCCTGTGTTTGTCCCCGGCGGGTCTATAAAGCAATCAAGCCCGGCGTAGAGCTTTTGGCTGGCATTCCCTCGGTCGTTTACGGCTTTTTCGGGATGGCGGCTATTGTTCCGTTTTGCGGTAACAGCATTCTTTCGGCCTGTATCTTGCTGGGTATCATGATTCTGCCAACTATTATCGGTCTGGCAGAGAGCGCTCTTCGGGCTGTGCCGGATAATTATTACGAGGGCGCTCTGGCCCTAGGCGCAGGGCATTACCGCAGTGTGTTCCGGGTGATATTGCCCGCGGCCAAATCCGGCATCCTTGCTGCGGTGGTGCTTGGCATTGGCCGCGCTATCGGTGAAACGATGGCAGTGATCATGGTAGCTGGCAATCAGGCGATGATGCCGGTATCGCTATTCAAAGGAGTACGCACCCTGACCGCTAATATTGTCATTGAGATGGGCTATGCCGAAGGGCTGCACTATGACGCGCTAATCGCTACCGGTGTGGTATTGTTTATCTTCATCCTCATCATCAACCTGAGCTTTTCTGCGCTGAAAGGCAGGGCTAAGGTATGAAAAAGGTGAGAAGGATGAAAAAGAAATTATCGGAAAGAATCATGGCCTACTTTACCTGGGGAGCTGCGATTATCACACTCGGTATTCTTTTGTATATCGTGGTGTTCATTCTTTATAAAGGGGTACCATATATAAAGCCATCGCTTTTTGAGCTGACCTATAACAGCGATAATGTATCGCTGATGCCGGCGCTGATTTCCACCGTGATTATGACAGTGATGTCCTTGTTGATTGCGGTGCCATTTGGCCTATTCTCCGCCATCTACCTCACCGAATATGCCAAACGCGGCAACAAGGCGGTAAATATAGTGCGCATGACCACCGAAACCCTGTCGGGCATTCCCTCTATTGTTTATGGCCTGTTCGGGATGCTGTTCTTCGTCACCTTCCTCGGCTGGGGGTTTTCAGTGCTGGCCGGAGCGTTTACGCTAGCCATTATGATTTTACCGCTGATTATCCGCTCCAGCGAAGAGGCTTTAAAGGCGGTGCCGGACATCTACCGCGAAGGCGCGTTCGGTCTGGGCGCGGGCAAGCTGCGCACGGTGTTTAGAATTGTCTTGCCTGCCGCTATGCCGGGAATACTCGCGGGTATCATCCTCTCGATCGGGCGTATTGTCGGCGAAACAGCAGCGCTAATCTATACAGCCGGCACCATGGCGCAGGTACCGACAAACCCGATGATGTCAGCCCGTACCCTGAGCGTGCATATGTATGAGCTTTCCAGCGAAAGCTTGCATACCAACGAGGGATATGCTACCGCTGTTATTTTGCTGGTTCTTGTTTTTGGCATCAATACCCTGTCGGCTTTGGCGGCAAAAAGAATTGGGAGGCAAGCATGAACTGTTTTGATATCGGAGGGCTAGACCTCTATTATGGCGACTTTCAGGCGCTCAAAAATGTCAACATCGGCATTGAAGAGAGTAAAATTACCGCGTTTATCGGGCCTTCCGGCTGTGGCAAATCCACCCTGCTGAAAACGCTCAACCGCATGAATGACCTGATTGAGGGCTGCAAAATTACCGGCAAGATTGATTTGTTTGGTGAGGATGTCTACGGCAGCATGGATGTCAATACGCTGCGCAAACGTGTGGGCATGGTCTTCCAAAAGCCCAATCCCTTCCCGATGAGCGTCTATGATAATATTGCCTTTGGGCCGAGAACGCATGGCATCAAAGCCAAATACGATCTTGATAATATTGTGGAGGAATCCTTAAAAGGAGCTGCCATCTGGGACGAGGTAAAGGACCGGCTGAGCAAATCCGCGCTGGGGCTTTCCGGCGGCCAGCAGCAAAGGCTGTGTATTGCCAGAGCTCTTGCCGTATCGCCGGAGGTTTTGCTGATGGATGAGCCGACCAGTGCGCTTGATCCGATCTCCACCGGCAAAATCGAAGAACTGTTGCTGACTTTGCGCGAAAAGTATAGTATAATTATTGTAACGCATAATATGCAGCAAGCCACCCGCATCAGCGATCAAACGGCATTTTTTTTGCTGGGAGAGATCATTGAATGCAGCGAAACGGAAAAAATGTTCTCTATGCCGGTTGATAAGCGGACAGAGGATTATATTACAGGGAGGTTTGGATAATGCGCAGCCGCTTTGATGAACAACTAACCGAATTAAATAATAGCCTGATTGAGATGGGCGCGCTGATTGAACGCGCCATTTCCCAAGCGACCAAGGCGCTATTGGAGCAAAGTGCCGCTACTGCCCGCGCTATCATTGATGGGGACACTGCCATTGATGACAAGGAGAAGGAGATAGAGAGCCTTTGCCTCAAGCTCTTGCTCAACCAGCAGCCGGTGGCGAGAGATTTGCGGCAAATTTCCACCGCGCTGAAAATGATTACCGATATGGAGCGCATTGGCGACCAGGCTGCCGATATTTCTGAGCTGTGCGTTTATCTGTCCGATCAGGAATATATTAAAAAACTTGAGCATATCCCGCAAATGGCGCAGGCTACTATCAAAATGGTGACGGATTGCATTGACGCCTTTGTCAAAAAGGATTTGACGCTGGCCCAGTCGGTTATCGTCTATGATGATGTTGTCGATGATTTATATGTGACAGTCAGAAATGATCTGATCGCGCTGATCCATGATGATGCCAAAAACGGCGAGCAGGCCTTTGACCTGCTGCAAATTGCCAAGTATTATGAGCGCATCGGCGACCATGCCGTGAATATTGCCGAATGGGTTATCTTTTCCATCACCGGCAAGCACAAGGATAAACAAGTTCTCTAAGGGGAGGCCTGCCTTTGCAAACAATTTATATAGTGGAAGATGATGACAGCATCCGCGAGATGGTGGCATATGCCTTAACCTCCTCCGGTTTTGAGGCCCTAGGCATGATCAGCGGTGATCTTTTATGGGATGAGCTAAAAAAGCAAATCCCCGCGCTTATTTTGCTTGATATTATGCTGCCGGGTGATGACGGCATTACTATTCTCAAAAAGCTGAAACAAACGGAAAAATATAAAAACATCCCAGTGATTATGCTGACCGCCAAAGGCGCTGAGTTCGACCGCATCAAAGGTCTTGACCTGGGTGCCGATGATTACGTCACCAAACCGTTTTCCGTGATGGAGCTGATATCCCGTGTGCGCGCTGTGTTGCGGCGCTGCGATAATGCCGGCGATAGCCATGCTGATCTCAAAATAGGCGCCATCTCACTAAACAGCGATAAGCGTAAAATAACAGTCGCTGATGAGGAAATAGCGCTGACCTATAAAGAATTTGAGCTTCTTTACTACCTCATGCTTAATCATGGCATCGTGATGTCGCGCGATAAATTGCTGGAAGAAGTGTGGGGCTTTGATTATAATGGCGAGAGCCGCACCGTGGATATGCATATCAAGTCTTTGCGCCACAAATTAGGCGCAGGCGGCGAAGCCATTGTTACGGTGCGTAATGTCGGATATAAAATTGAAGGGTAGCAGATGAAAAAACGGATATTATTTAATATGCTCCTCCTGATGGTGATCAGCCTGATTGTGACCGCGGCATTAATTTGCATTGTCTTTTATAATCAGCTTTCGACCACTGTTCAAAGCGAGGTCCGGGAGCGGGCTAATATGTTAAAAGCAGCTGTTACTGAGGGAGACTACGCCTCATTAGCCATATCTGACATGCGCTTGACGATAATTTCCGCAGAGGGTATTGTTTTGTACGATGATGATGAAGACGCATCTTTGCTGCCCAACCATCTTGACCGCGAAGAGGTACAGGAAGCCCTGGCCAGCGGTACAGGCGAGAGTAAACGGTTTTCTGATACGCTGGGGCAGGAAACATACTATTGCGCAGTACAGCTTGGGGACGGTTCTATTTTGCGTGTGGCCAAAACAATGGACAGCATCTGGGGCATGTTCGGCGGTGCGCTGCCGGTGGTTATTGGCGTGGTGCTGATTATCAGCATTGTTTCCTATCTGCTGGCCGGAAAACTGACGCGCAGGATTGTCGAGCCGATTAACCGGGTTGATCTGAAAGAGAAATTGTCAGCTCCTTATGACGAGCTGGCGCCGTTTGTCAAAACTATTGCTGAGCAGCAAAATGAAATTGCCCGCCAAATGAATTCATTGCAGGAGCGGGCTGATACCATTGAAGCGCTGATGGATAGCATGAGTGAAGGCATTGTTATTGTCAACCACCAGGGAACTGTGCTTTCTATTAATAAAAGCGCGGCCGCCTTTTTCTCTCTGCCGCTTCAATCAGCCGGCAAGAGCTTTCAAGAGCTTTTCCGCGATATCGAGCTGATTGATAATTTGCGCAGCGCTTTGTCCGGCAACAGGAGCGAGCTAAGCTATGAGCAGGATGGGAAAATTTATCGCGCTTATTTTAGCCCGGTATCCGGCATTGGCGCGATCATTCTCTTTATGGATATCACCGCCAAGGCCAATGCCGAAGCTTTGCGCCGGGAATTTTCGGCCAATGTATCACATGAGCTCAAAACACCACTGACCACCATTTTCGGTAATGCGGAAATGCTGGAAAGGGGCATGGTCAAGGATAGCGATCAACAGGCCTTTTATCAAAAAATTAAAACAGAAGCCGGCCGCATGATTGCCTTAATCGAGGACATCATCCTCATTTCCCGCCTGGATGAGGATGGCGGAAAAGAACTTTTTGAGGAAGTTGAAATTTTATCTGTAGCTGCCGAAACAATAGAGGCTCTATCTCCCCGGGCGGAGGAGCGCGATGTTTCGCTTATCCTCTCCGGCGATCCGGTTAGCTTAAATGCCAACCGCTCACAAATATATGAGCTGTTTTATAATTTAATCGATAATGCCATAAAATATAATAAAGAGGGCGGCGAGGTTAAGGTTGATATTGCCAGCTCAGCTGATGAAATAATTCTGAGCGTTTCTGATTGCGGCATCGGCATACCCAAAGAGGCTCAGGACCATGTCTTTGAACGGTTCTACCGTGTTGACAAATCCCGCTCTAAGCAAACGGGCGGCACCGGCCTGGGTCTGGCCATTGTCAAGCATATTGTCATGGCCCATGGCGGCAGGATTAGCCTTGACAGCCGTGTCGGGCAGGGGACAACAATAACCGTTAGCATCCCGATCAATTAAATTAAAAGCGCCCCCCATGGAGGCGCTTTTAATTTAATTGACAGACTTCGGCCTGGCCGCGGTTACGGCATTGTTCTGTCTGGCCTTATTTTTCCAATACTCGTCTTTTGCTGCTGATATGCTCGGGGATGAGGCGGTACATCACCATAAATTGCGAAGCCTTGTGCATCATTTCCGCCATGGCATTGCTGTCATCTATTTCTTCCATCAGCAGCTGGTCGGTAGCTTTGGGCGCAAATTTATGGCAAAAGATCGTTGCCGCGGCCAGCGCATCCTCTTCCGGCACCCGCTCCATATGGCCAAAGATGACCAGAGATTCAAAGGTGGCGGCAAATTTTTCTGTCACTAAGTCCGCGCTGCCAACAATGCTGAAGCAAACGCGGTTGTCATGCTCCAGGTTGCTGATTTTCATCCCTGCTTTGCCGGTATGAAAAATAATATTGCCGCTGGCATCATCATAGGCAAAGCCAATGGGTACACAATATGGCTCGCCATCCTTGCCGCATGTCGCCAGCGTGCCCCAGTGCGCCTTCTGCAGTATCTCCAGCTTTCTTTCTTCGCTGAGGATTTTCTTTTTATGCTGCGGACGGCTGTGATCAAAAATTAAGTCGGTCATGATTATCACCCTTTCGTTGAATTAAGCCTTTCATTGGTTCAAGTATAACAAAAAGAAAGCGGCAATAACGTTGCTTTTGCAACATTCCCCACTTTCTTTTTTAGATATTTATCTGCCGTTTAGACACGGGAAGCATTATAGTCTGCGAGCACTTCCGTTGTCGGCTCAATATTCCAGTCCACAGAGGTAGGGTCGCCGTCGCTGTCACGGAAAATACCGCCCCATTGCCCATCCTCACAGACATAAATGATCGGTACGGTGACGGTGTTTTCATTGCCCTGCTCATCAGTGTTGATAACAGAATAGGTGTTGAGCTGGGCATATGCATATCTGACGCTGATAATGACATCACCGGAATTGTTGATAAAGCCATATTGCGTATCTTGCTGCACCCGGATCAGGGGCCATTCAGCCTCATAGGTGTAAAGCTCCAAACCATCCCAGGCCGGGCTGATGATGATTTCTCCGTTATGATTTGTAGCGCCATAAACACCGTCTTTATTAACCTTCACCAGGTCGCTGATAATTTTGCCTTGCTCTGACAGCTCAATTTCAGCCTGATTCCAGATATTGTCACTTAATAGTTCAAGTGTCTCTCTGCTATAGAAACCCCAGAACTCGTCCTGTTTAAGAATATAGGTATAGGGGAGAATAATAATGTCCTGATATTGCTGGGGCAGCAATACCGTTCCGGCGGCATCAACCAGCCCCACGGCATTCTCCTGGCCGACAATATAGTACTGCTTATAGATGTGGCGGTATCCGGCCATGCTGTCGCTATAAATTTTTTCATCGTAGTATAGCGTATAGCTGCGCCCTTGTATGTCAGGCTGATCAGGGTCATCAATAAGCGGCTGGTCGGCCGCATTAATATTATTGTTAAAGAAGGCTAATGTTTTTTCGGCAAAACCGTACATGCCAAAAACGCTTAAAGCAGCAATGGCAAAAATAACCACGCGCAACAGCGTCAGCAGCGTTTTCCCTTCTCTTTGTTTGATTTCCGCGTTCAGTTTATTGCCACCTCCATTAGATTGTATTTTAACACAATACCATACTATATGCCAACATATTTTCTCTTCATTAAAATAGATATTCTTTTGCTTTAACAGTTGTATTTTGATATAATTATATTTAAAGTATTCAGTATAGCAAAACCCGAAAATTATTTACCAAAGGAATAACCAAGCTGGTTGTGGAGGCCAATATTAATATGACGCAACAAAACAATAACCAAGAGCCGCTGCAAGCATCCGGCCAACAGCCCGCTGCCGCGCCAACAGCATATGACAATAGTTATTATGCCCGATCCAAACCGCGTAAAACCTGGCTATGGATATTGATCGGGGCCGCTGTTTTTCTGGCGCTGATTATTGCGGTGATAGTGGGCACAAGCCGGGAGAATTCTTATAACTATAATATCAATAGCGAGCATATTGCGGTAATTTATGTAGAGGGGACAATCAGCAGTGTTGATTCCAGCTCCTATAACCACTCTTTCTTGCTGGAGACGATTGATCATCTGATTGACAACAGAAGCAACATGGGTCTGCTGGTCTATATCGATTCTCCGGGCGGAGAGCTGTTGGCAGGCGCCGAGCTGACAGATAAGATTGAAGAATATCGCGAGCTTACCGGCCGCCCGGTATATATGTACGGGCACCGCTATATGGCCTCAGGCGGCTATTGGCTGGCCTGCGCCGGCGATATGATTTTTGCCAATGAGTACTGCATCACCGGCAGCATTGGCGTTGCCTATGGCTCTATGCTCGATATTTCCGGCCTCCTGGATAAGATGGGGGTTACGGTGAACACCATTACCAGCGGCGCGCAAAAATCGATGGGCAGCTATTTGGAAGAGATGACGCCGGAAACCAAGGCTATTTACCAGACGATGATTGATGAATACTATAATGACTTTGTGCTGTGGATCGCTGAGAACCGCCCGCTAGAGAAGGATCAGGTTATCAGCCTTGCCGATGGCCGCATTTATTCTGCGCGCCAGGCCGTAGAGCTGAAGCTGATTGATGAAGTGGGCGATTATGACACAGCCCTAGCTGCGATGCAGGAAGAACTGGGCTATAGCTACCCGGCCAGAGAGTATATTCCGCTTTATACCCCCAGCCTCTTGGAGCAGCTGCTCTCTCTGGATTATCAAGGCAGCGACATCAATGCCCTGTTGGAGTTTTTGCCGCCCAGCGGCCCGATTTCCTATTATGCGGGCTATTAATGTCTGAGGTTTGGTGTGATAAAATGCTTTTCACACAAATGTCAGTTGCTTTTTGCATTAATTTCTCTACAAATATTGTATATATTATGTATACTAAATAAACATATCTATGTTATAATAATTTAGATATATTATTAACTTTATAATTCTTATTTATTTCTGGGAGGGAAAGTTTATGAAGAAGTTTTTTCTAGCCTTTATGGCCATATCTCTGTTGGTGGTTTTGGCTGCTTGTGACAACAACCCCGCCGATGATGATCCTGGTGTGCAAAAGGCTGATGATCCTGAGGCGCCCATCACCGAACAGGCCCTGGAGGATAAACAAGAGCTGGCTACCATGCTTGGCATAGATATCGATGTCGCCGAGAAATATTCCCCGGACCGCTATAGCGTTATTGAGACAGACCAGGCTCAGGTAGATTTTTCTGTTGGCGATAGCATGGCCTTTGGCCGCATGGCTTTGGGGCAGCGGGAGAATATGAGCGGTTACACTTCAACCTTTGATTTTGATGAACAAACAGAAATTTCAGGTCTTCCCGCCCGCTTGCGCTATCCTGATCCGGATGCTGAGGTCACCGCCTTTAGCGGCAAAATCGGCATTGCCGATGTCTGGGATGCGGAAAAGGACGTCACCTATCTGGTGGTCATCTTCACCAACCCCACCAAAGCGCAGCTGATTGAAGCTATGGAAAGCCTGATCAAGAACAGCGATGTTGTCGAAGTGCAGAATCCTGAGGCAGAAGGCGGGGCCGATGGCGCGGCTGACCAAGCTCCCCCGGCTGAATAATTATGCTAACAGCCTGCTGCGCACCTGTGCAGCGGTGCCTATAGATTAATTGATAAATGTTCCAAAAAGTTTTCTGGAATTTCTCTAAAATTTGGGAACAAACAAAGGAGGGTGATAGTCCAACAATTGTCAACGGAGTTTATGTCTTAACATTAATCGTTTGTAAGTATGAAATTTATTTAATTGGTACGTATTTTAAAGGAGGTATTACATTATGAAGAAAAAGATTCTTGTTGTTTTGTTGGCCATGGTAATGGTCTTCGCCTTTTCCGCGGCAGCCATGGCGGCCGCAGCGCCAGTACTGTCCGTAAATGGAACCGCTGTACCATCTACGGGATTAGATATTTCTAGTGCGGGCACAGTAAACATTAAGGCGGATAGTATTACTGGAGCAACAGCTACATCAATTGATAAAATTGAAGTTTCTGGTGATGCTACCGCTACCGCAAATGCTGATAATGTAAATGTTGCTCTAGCCGCTGGTGAGAACGAACTTACTGTAGTAGTTAATTATAATACTAATTTGACGGCTACAGCAAACATTATACTTTATGTTGGTGACAATGATGCCAGATTAACCAATTTAACTGTTACCAGCCCTTCTGTACATAGCAATTTAAGCATCCCTGCTTCAGTTGCCGGAAATTATGATACTGAACAAATTGCTATTTCGGTAAACAGTGCTGCTTCTTCTATTGCTCTTGCCAGCACTCAGCCAAATGCAACAGTTGCAGCCACTACAAACCTTACCACTGCTTCTACCACAATCCCGGTAAAGGTTAAAGCCGAAAATGGCCGTGAAAAAACCTATAATGTTGTGGTCACCAAAAACTATGATTTAGCAACCATTACCGGTCTTCATTTTGACGACCAAGATATAACCAAATCTCCTAATGCCAGTGGCGTTATCAAATATACCTATAATTATGGCACCGATACCCTGAAAGTCACCTTAAAGGGCTTGGCTCCTGGAGCCACCTTTGAAATTGATGATGAAGATGGCGCTGATATCGATTGGGATGAAGATGACGGTTATTTCGAGATTGACCTCTCTGACGGCGGCGATTATGATATTGATTTCACCGTATACTCCGCCAGCAACCTCAATAGTACTGAATATACTCTTGAGCTTACAGAAGGCGAATCTGTTCTCCTCGACGGCCTGGATATTGTCATTGCCGACAGCCGTGAAGATGATGAAACAGACTTCACTATGTTCCCTGGTAAATTTGATGAAGAAACCTTCAATTACTATGTATTCGTTCCTTATGATAATGACAACCTGAAAACCAATGCCTATGCTTTCCTGACTGTCGATTTTGACAGTGATTATACTGTGAAAGTTAATGGCAGTTCTCTTACCCAGAGAAACAATGTCTTTAACAGCAGATTGACCGTAGGCGGTAGAACAGAATATACTATCGTTGTTACCAATGATGATAATATATCCTCCACCTACAAAGTATATGTTTACTATGCTTCCCGCAATGCGGATGATGATGATGCGGTCTTGAACGGCATTTCTGTTAAATACAAAGATTCCAAAAAGAAACTTGTTGCAGCAACCTTGTCTCCTGCTTTCGCTGCTGCCACTAAAGACTATTCAGTAGCATTGCCTGTTGGCACTACAGAAGCTGAGATCGCTATCAAAGCTAAGAGCAGCGAGAACATTTTGGCAATCATTTGCAATGATGTGAAGCTGGACAGCACCACCAGCGAGACTATAAAAGCTACTGGTTTGAAAGCCGGCGCCAATGTTTATGAGATCGTCTTGATTGGTGAAAACTGCGAAGTCGTAGGCACCTACAAAGTTACCTTGAATGTTGGCGCGGTTGCCGGTTTAAGCAATCTCGTCTTCAACTTTGGCAATACCGCCTATTTCTCCGCTCCGACATTCAAAACCGATCTTTACAACTATGTCAGCGCTGTTCCTAACAGCATTAGCTCTGTCACCGTAACTCCTACTGCCAATGATACCGGCGCTAATATCACCATCAAAAACGGCGCTACCGTAATCACTTCCACTGGCAAAAGCGGAGTTGCTCAGGCAGTAGCTCTTAACGAAGGCTTGAATGAAGTTAAAGTTACTGTTGGCTCCACCACCTATGTGCTGAATGTTTATCGTCAACCTGCTGCAACCCCGGTTTATCAGTTGACCAAACAGTCTCTCAGCATCAATGGCGTTGCCAAATCCTTCAATGCTGTTAATATCAACGGCAACAACTTTGTCAGACTCCGTGACATCGCTTCCGCATTCAATGGTTCTGCTAAACAATTCAATGTTGTTTATACCGGCAGTGATAATACTGCGGCCATGACTGCTCTCACCGCTTATGTTCCGGATGCTGCAAATCCTGACAATCAGGCAGTAAACTTTGTCAATCCGCAGCCTTCTGCTCAGACCCTGACCTTTAATGGCCAACAAGTACAGGTTGTAGCCTACAATATTGGCGGCAGCAACTATGTCAATCTCCGTCAGATCAGCGCTTTGATTGACGCACAAGTTAACTACAATGCTGTATCCAAAGCTATCTCTATCAACACCAGCAGTCCTTATAACGCTTACCAGAGCAACTAATTGCTGAAACGTATAGCTTGATAAAGTCTTGATAAAGTAATGTTTAAAAAATGACCGCCCTTCAGGGCGGTCATTTTTTGCTACCGCTATTAGTGTTGCTTAAATGGGTAGCGGTTTTTTATCAGCTTTTGTGATTTTTCAAGCACTCCCATGGCCAAGGCCTGCATACGATAAAATAAAAATGTTTAGTCTCTTTTATCAGTTGCGTCAATATAATAAATAACTATACTTTTACAGATAAAATAAGTGAATTTAGCAGGATTTATAAGAATCCAGGCAGAATAATAACTACTTAGTTGGAATCATCTAGGACATTATGATTATTTGATTAGGACACGATGATTATTTGATGCAAGGAGGAAATATTTATGAAATGCCATATTTGCGGCGTAGAAATGTCAGAGGGGAATAGGTTTTGCTTAGCCTGCGGGGCTAAGATGGATGACAACCCAGCAATGGGCGCCCCAGGGTTGCCCGGCGTACAATATGCCCCTCCTGCTCCTTCCCCTGTTGCAGCACCACCCGCACAGGGAACAATCCCCACAATACAGCCAATTGCTCCGGTGAATCCTGCGGCGACGCAAGCCCCACCTGCCGCGCCTGCATATACTGCACCCCCCGCTGCTCCTGCCTATGCTGCTCCGCCGGCTGCGCCAGCTGCGCAGGCCAATCCGGTCTATAGCGCACCAACAGCGCCCGCTGGCAATCCGGTCTATAGCGCGCCGGCAGCGGCGCCTGCACCTCAGGGAAGCGCCCCGGCGCCGACCGCGCCGCGCCCCATGGGCCGCGCTGCCCAGCCGGAGTTCTTTGAAAACAATTTAACCCCGGTGGTGGGTCTTGGCAGCTGGTTGGTTTCACTGCTATTGCTTTTGGTAGTGCCACTGGTTCTGGCCATTGTCTGCGGGATAATCGGCGGCTTAATCGCTACCCCGGTAGTAGTAATGATACTTGGCTTTGTGCCTGCGCTTGGTTTCCTGTTGATGATTTGCCTGTGGGCATTTGGCCGCAATGTTAACCCCTCTAAACGTAATTTCTTCCGCGCATTGTTGATTTTCATCGTGATTATTGTTGTGATCTTAGTCTTGCTAGTGGTTGTGTTAGGCAGCATTTTATCCGGTTTTCTGACTGAGATGGGAATCGATAATTGGAGCCAGATATTTCAAATTGTTGATAATATTAATTAGTTAATAAAATAAGGAAAGCATACAATAAAAGGTAGGGATTTTCCCTGCCTTTTATAGATTTTACCCACCCTATGATGTCTGTTTGAACAAGGAGTAGAAATATGGAACAAAGGATTATTGTCATCGGCGGCGGTATTGCCGGGCTTTCCGCAGCCCAGGCAGCTAGGGATCAGGACAGCCAAGCCAGGATTCATTTGGTTTGCGGCGAAAAATGTCTGCCCTATTACCGCACCAGGATTTGCGAGGTTTTTGCGGGTACTGATCCGGAAAAGCTGCTGGTGCGCAATTATCAGTGGTTTACTGATGAGCAAATTGAGGTGATCAATGATCGGGTGACATCAGTCAATGTAGAAGAAAAACAGGTTAAATTTACTGATGGCAGCTATCTTTATTATGATAAATTAATTATTACCACCGGCGCGGTCGGCAATCTTCCCCAGGCCGAGGGCAATGACCGCGATAATGTTATGCCGCTGCGTTTTCTGGCGGATATTGAGCGCATCAGCGCCTTTTTGGGGCAGGTAGTCATTATTGGCGATGGCTTGCTGGGTTTAGAGGCTGCCTGGCATCTCTCCCGCGCCGGGCGCTCAGTGGTTATTGTGGGCAGAGGAGACCGCCTCTTGTCCCGTCAGCTGGATAAGGAAGGCAGCGTCTTCTTCCTTGGCATTGTGGAAAAGGCAGGGATCAGGATAGCTCTAAACGGCTATTTGGAGGCCATAGATGATAATTTGGTGCGCCTGGCTGATGGCCGCGGCTTTGCGGCCGGAGCAGTAATTTTTGCCGCCGGGATTAAGAGCCTGACCAAAATTGGCCGCTCTGCCGGAGCGGAATGCAATAGGGCGATTGTTGTTGATGAGCGAATGCAAACCTCGGCGCCGGATATTTTTGCCGCAGGCGACTGCGCCGAATATCAGGGAAAAGTGGCGGGCCTATGGACAGTCGGCATGGCGCAAGGGGCAGTAGCCGGAGCCAATGCCGCGGGCGGCGATAGAACCTATCAGCCGGAGCAGCCTGCCTATATGATGAACGCCATGGGCACAAAGGTTTGGAGCTATGGTGATATTAATGCCAAAGACGGCTATGCTGCTAAGGATTCGCAGCAAGAGCTGTTTTGTAAGCTTTTTTTTGATCAGGGGCTATTGGTTGGCGCAGAACTGATCGGCGATATGTCGCAAATGATTGCTTTGAAGAAGGCCGTTGACCAAAGAATGGACAAAGATGAAGCAATAATGAATTTTTTGCAAAAAGCATAGATTTATATGATATTTATGTGCTATAATTACTGATATTTTTAAATGAGGAGGACACTTTTATGGAAAAATGGGTTTGTGGAATTTGCGGTTATGTTTATGATCCCAGCGAACATGATGGCATAGAATTTGAAGATTTGCCGGATGATTGGGAATGCCCTGTCTGCGGCGTTGGTAAAGAAAACTTCCGCAAAGAATAAAAAGAATAAATTGTTGGAAAGACTAAATTAGAAGACGATAAAGGGTGAGCTTGCTCATCCTTAGCGAGCTGATAAACGTCGCGTGACTGCATTGTTGTCATAATCTGCTGGGTGTACCTTTTATGTGCCCGTGGTGGCTTATGGCAGCTGCCTTGTCTCGCCTGTTTATCGGCTCGCTCTTTTATGCATAGGGAGTGAGAATGTCCTGCCGCATAGGGGAAGAGAGGCTCCTTGTCGAATAGGGGAATAAGTCAGTACTATTTGGGAGGGGAACCAGATGAAAAGATGCTTGGTGATTGTTTTGGCTGTGTTGCTGGTGCTTGCTTGCGCCGCCTGTGAAGCGCGGGAAGAGACTTTGGATAATGAGCAGGCAGATGTTTTTGCTAGCGGCAGCGATATTGATGAGTATGCTGCTGATACTGAAGAGGTAGCTCTCCCGATTGACGAACGCTTAGCCGAGATTGAGGCGGTAACTGCGGTGAAGGTGACTGATGAGGAAACATATACCGTTGAGGTGACGGTGGTAGAAGGCTATAGCCTGGCTGATATCGAGGAGATATTTTATCAGGTGCAAGCGGATATTCCTTATGATGAAAGCGAACCAAATAGTTATGGCTATACCATAAAAACATATCATGATGCCACGCTAGTTATCAAAAATATGCAAGAAGAGATTGTATATGAATACCATGCTGCCTATATGCCTGGGTATGAGGCGTTTTGGCATTCCCATGATGAGTATTATTGGCAAGCAATCACTTGGCCAGAGGAAGAAAGTGCGTTTTATCAGTTGTTTTATCAGGTAGACGCAATAAGGCCTGATTATGAGCCAAGTGACTGTCCGATAATCGAAGGGAAGGAGATATTTAACTGGACTAAGGATTTTAAATTTTCTGCTGAACAGTTGGGCATTACACAGGGCGACAGTATCAGCAAAGTTTATGATACTATTGGTGAGCCCAACCAGATAATGGTGCGGTATTCTGTTCATATATATGAATATTTTTATGAAAATTATATGTTTTATGCCGATTATGATTTTGGCCAGATTATATATGTAAACGATAGCCCCAATAACACCTACCTGGCAGAATATATTGAAATCACCTCCCCGGATATAGTCGGGCACGGGGCATTAAGGTAGGTGATCCTTATACGAAGGTGCTGGAGGTCTTTCCTCAACAAGCGGATATAGTTGATAAATATGACTACATTACTCTGTATGAAATAGAAGAGGGACATTTTACCAACCATGCTATAATGTATATAGATGATGCTAAGTTAAGAGGGTCTTTTCAATTTTTTGATGAGTTGCATGTATTAGAGATTGAGTTTCACGAAGGTAAAATTACTAAGATTATTCAAACCAGTGCAACGTGTTGAACCAACAAATAAATATATTATACAACAAAGCAGCCCTGTTTACGGGCTGCTTTGTTTGTATCGCATCTGTTGTAATAGGCGTTGATTTGCCTAATTTTATACTAGCTTATTCCACCGTCTTATTCAGCCTTAGCAGTAATTCGGCCAGTTCCGCTACGTTTTCACAGAGATATTCCGGCTGCGCTTGCAGCAAAGCGTCCTTGGGCGTGGCGCCCCAGCTGACGGCAATGGCAGGGATATCGCTGCTATGGGCGCAGGCAATATCATGAATGCTGTCGCCGATAAACCAGGTATCAGCAGGGTCGCTGTCCAGCTCCAGCATTGCCTGCTGGGCAGGCTCAGGCCCGGGTTTGTGGCCGCAGCCGCTTTCACTATGGATAAGCACCGGAAAGAACTGGCGCAAATTCAACAGCTCCAGATTTTTTTTGGCCGGGTCTCCGCGTTTGGATGTGGCAATAGCTAGCTTGGCGCCGCTTTGGGCTAATTTTTCGATCAGCTCCGGCAAACCGGGGAAGCTATGCAAATCCTGCTGATTGCGAAAATAAAGGGCAGAGTAAGCGTCGGCATATTCCTGCCCCCGCCCTGGGCCCAGCACGGTTTCACCGGTGACCACCAGGGGAATGCCAATGCTGTTGATAATCATATCGTCATCTATGGGCAGCCCGTATTGCCGGGCTGTTTGTTCGGCTGTCAAGCGAATCAAAGGTACAGTGTCAATAATAGTTCCGTCGAGATCAAAGATAAATGAGGTCATTTTGTTTCCTTTCTCAGGTAGTAAGCAGCCATCGCCGCTTGATAAACTTCTTTAAAGCTAAGATTGTTTTGCTCGGCCAGAGCGGATACTTCGTCCGCCTCCGGGGAAATAGTGTTGCCGCTGATTTTGATCGTGATATTGCCATAGGCCGTGGCAATTTGCTCGCTTTGGCGCGCCAATATATATCTATGCTCTTGATTGACGCGTATGCCAAGAGTGGTAGTCTCCTGAAAAATCAGCTCGGCAAATTTCTTGCTTTCTCCCAGCGGGATGATCATTTCCAAAGCCCAGGCTGGGCGGGCTTTTTTCATCAGCAGGGGGCTATAGCTCATATCGAGAGCGCCGAGAGCAAAAGCCTTTTGCCATAGCGTTGCCAGCAGCTCGCCGCTGGCATCATCAATATTGCTGCGCAGCACCTCTATTTTGTCTTGCCTAAGACTAGCTGTGGCACTATTATCTTCACCGATGAAAACACGCAAGACGTTCGCCATATCAGGCAAATCACGGCTGCCTGCGCCATAGCCAATCTCTGTGATTGTCATTTGCGGTAGGGTCTGGATCGCGCCTGTTCCCTGCAAAATCGCCGCGCCGGTAGGGGTAATGAGTTCCCCGCTTAAGCTGGTAGGCAGCAGTTTTTTCCCCTTGAGTAGCAACGCCGTTGCCGGGGTCGGCACCATCATGCGGCCATGAGCGCAATCAACATAGCCGCTGGATAGGGGCAAGTCTGAGTAGTAAATCTGCCCAATTTGCAATTGCCGTATCGCCAGGGCAGCGCCGCAGATATCGAGAATAGAATCGAGCGCGCCTATTTCATGAAAATGCACTTCATCAACGCTGCAGCCATGCACCTCAGCCTCAGCCTCAGCTAGCGCCTGAAAAATATTTTTCGCCAGGAGTACTTCATCCTCATCCCAGGACACTTTTTCCAATAAGGCGCAAATGTCCTTAAAAGTGCGGTGATGGTGCTGCGGAGGGAAAATGAATTCCAGCTGGCTGGCCATCAGCCCATGCTTGCTGATTTTTTTTAGCTGCATTTGCCAGTCGCCCAGGTTCAGCTGGCGCAGTTTATCTTCAATCTTGTCTATCTCCAAACCAGCATCAGCCATCGCAGCCAGGAACATATCACCGGCAATGCCGGTGGGACAATCCAGATAAAGACTTTTTGCCATATACTGTTCCCCCTTCGCGCTCAGCGGTCAAAAGAGCCGCTGTGCAAGCCAGCCAAGTCCAGAGTTATGTAGCAATAGCCTAATTGTTGCAGCTGCTCCACAATAATGTCGCGTTGTTCCATGGCTAGATCCATTAGCTCTGGCGGGATCTCGATGCGACAGAGATTATCATGCAGCCGCAGCCGGTAGTTGTCAAAACCAAGATTATGTAAAGCAGCCTCCCCTTTTTCTACGCCGGAGAGCTTGGCCGCGGTTAGAACCGTATTATAGGGGAAACGGCTGGCTAGGCAGGGCGATGCCGACAGATCATGATTGGATAGATCCAGGTGCTGCGCCAGCATTCTGATCTCTGCTTTATTCAAGCCTGCCTCTGCCAGCGGATGAACAACTTTTAGCTCGTCCGCTGCCTGGTTGCCGGGGCGGAAGGCAAGCATGTCTTCGGCATTGCTGCCGTCAATTACGCAAGCGATATTGCGCTCTTTGGATATTTGCCAAGCCGCCTCAAACAAGGCCAGCTTGCAGTGATAACAGCGGCTTTTGTCATTGTGCTTTACCTCAGCGATAGCCAGGGTATCAATTCTTTCACAAATCAGTTCCACGCCAATTTCCGCGGCAATGGTTTTGGCTGTTTTTTGGTCGGCGCTGGCCATTGTTGGCGTGATAAAATGCACAGCCAGCAGCGGATCTATTCCGGCAATTTTGGCCGCAGCAAGCAAGAGCGAGCTGTCTACACCGCCAGAAAAACAAACAACAATCCCGCTGCGGTCTATTTGCTGCAAAATCTGCAATAGATTTTGATATTTATCTGTTAAAGTGTTCGGCATCATTTCAAAGAGTTAACCATATCAGCGAAGAGGTCAAGCGCTTTGGCAATTGGCGCGGTGCTGGTCATATCCACACCGGCATCAGCCAAAAGGTCAATCGGGTCCTTGCTGCTGCCTGCGCTTAAAAAGCGCAAATATTTCTCTTGATTCGCCAGGGCTTTGTTTGCGTCTGTATCCAGCAGCCCCAAAGCCAGGGCCGAAGCAGCGCAAAAACCGGTGGCGTATTTGTAAACATAAAAAGCGCGGTAAAAGTGGGGGATGCGCATCCATTCTTTGGCGATATATGGATCAAGCTCCACATTGCTGCCAAAATAATCCTGATTGAGCCGGTAGTAAAGGTTATCCATCACTTCGGCAGTCAATGCCTCACCATTTTGCGCCATTTCATGCACCGTCAGCTCAAATTCAGCAAACATAGTCTGACGAAAAACAGTACCGCGGAATTGTTCCAGATAGTGGTTGATCAGGTAATTTATTTCATCCTTGCTCTCTGCTTTTTGCAGCAGATAGTCAATCAGCAGGTTTTCATTAACAGTGCTGGCCACCTCTGCCACAAAAATGCGATAATCGCTGTAGACATAGGGCTGAATGCGGCGGGAATAAAGCGAATGCATCGAATGCCCTGCCTCATGCGCCAGGGTAAAAACGCTATGCAAATTTTCTTTATAGTTGAGCAGGATAAAGGGCGGTGTGCCATACACCCCGGAACTATAAGCGCCGGAGCTTTTGCCCTTGCTTTCAAAGACATCCACCCAGCCAGAGTTCAGCCCCTCTTCCAACTCAGAGCAATATTGCCCGCCCAGGGGATGCAGCGCGGCCAGAACAATATTCTTGGCCTCATCCCAGCTAAAGCTGAGCGGCAGCTCCGGGAACAGCGGCACATAAAGATCATACATCTGCAGCTTATCCACGCCAAGACGCTGTTTGCGAATATCCATATATTCATAGAAAGCAGGCAGATAGCTGCGCACAGTTTTAATCAAGTTGCGGTAGACGCTCTCTGGCACATTGTCTCCATGCAAAGAGGACGCCAGCGCGCTGTCATAATTTCTTGTTTGGGCGTAGAAATTATCCTTTTTCACCGATGCGCTATAGGTGGCGCCAATGGTGTTGGTGAAGTTGCTATAAGCGCCATACAGCGCGCTATAAGCGTTTTTGCGCAGCTTGCGGTCAGGAGATTGAAGGTAGAGAATATAATTGCCGGAGCTTAGCGGCTGCGCTTTGCCTTTGCTGTCGCGAACCTTAGGAAAGTCCATATCAGCATCTGTCAGCATGGAAAAAATATTATCAAAGCTGCCGGCCATTTCTGCGGTGCCGGCGAGGATTTGCTCCTGTTCCGGGGCTAGAGTATGCTTACGCATCCGCGTAATATCATCAATCATTTTGCGGTATTGGCTGAGGCGGCTGTCTTCTAAAAAGCTCTCAAGTTTGGCTTCGTCAATAGCGAGAATTTCCGGAGAAAAAAAGGAAAGCGCAGCAGATGCCTGCACTGCCAGGGATTCCGCAGTGCTGCGCATAGCCTGGGCTTCGCTGTCAGTATTATCCGCATCCTGCCGCATCGCCGCATAAAGATATATTCTGTTGATCAGCTGAGACAGTTCTTCTTCAAAGGCAAGAAATTTAAGCAAGGCAGAGGAGCTATCCCCCAAATGCCCGCAGTAAGCGCTGATTTTCGGCAGCATTTTTTGGGCAGCGCCCAAATCCGCCTGCCAGGCTTCTTTATCCTTATATACGGCAGCGATATTCCATTGATACTGCTGGGCAATATCGCTGCGGGATAATAATTTATCACTCATGTTTTCGCCTCATTTTTATTTTTGCTAGGCTTATTTTATTCGTTTTTGTCTGGCTTATTCTTATTAAGCGCCTCGGCAAAGAGGCGGTCCTCCAGGGCCTTGACGTTTTCCAAGATTTCTTTTAACGAGATAGTGTTCTCATCAACCGCGCTGACAACCTCAGCCACAGGAGTGACGCCATCCGGCATCACAAAGGGATTGTTGGCCGCTTCCTCAGCGATTGTTTCGGCTGGCGCAGCAGCGGGGATGTCTTCCTGGACCGGCTTTGCTGCCGGAGCAATAATTCCCGGTTCGCGCAGCGGCTGAGCAGTAAAATCATCATCTGCGCCAGACCAGACACCGCGGGCCTGGGCAGCGGCGCGGGCAGCGGCAATGCTGGCCTGATAAGCTGCCAGAGCATCAGGATCTGCTTGTGCCTTTTGCGGATCTGCCTGTTGGCTGGCAGAGCTTTCGGCAGCTGCTGTGCCAATCGGCGCACCGGAAATATAGCCAAAAGAGGTGGCGGCTTTTGGGGCAGCATTGTCATTCCAGATATCGCGCTGGCTGGCAGTTTCAACAGGCGGCAGGCTTACTACTGGCTGTGGCGTTGCCGAACCGGCAATACTGGCGCCGCAAGTGGTGCAGAAGGCGTTTTCGTCTGTTAGCTCACTGCCGCAGCTGGCGCATAATTTTATCGGCGCATTGTTTGCCGCGTCTGTGGTCGGTTCTGTTGCGGGTTCTGTTTCTATCGCTGTCTCTTCGGCCTCTTTCTTGCGGCCAAAAAGACGAAAGCGTGATTTTTTCACGGGCAGCGGCACTGAGGCCGTAAATTCTATCGGGTCAATGTCCGGCACAGGTACTGCGGGAGCAGTAACCGGAGTGCCGCAAATGATGCAAAAGGCATTGTCATCCTCAATGGGGTTGCCGCAGGCAGAGCATAATTTTTCTGCCTCGGCAGGGGTCTCAGCCGCGACAGCAGCTACAGTATCCGCATCTTCTACCTCAACTGGCTCAGGTTCGCTGCCGGCAGTATCTGCGCTTTCTGGTTCCTCTATCTCAACTGGCTCAGTCTCACTGTTGTCAGCATCTACTTCGGCGATTGTGAGTTCTGGCTCTTCGCTCTCTTCTGTCTCAACCGGCGCAGGCTCAGGCTCGCTGATAGTAATATCTGCGCTTGCTGCCTCTTCTTCCATAACAGGTTCAGCATCAACCTCAGCCACCTCTTCAGTATGGCTCATTTTGTCGACAGCTATTTCCAGATCAGGGCTTTCTGCTGCGGCATTGGCTGCTTGCGCGGCTAGCGCAGCTGCGCTCAATTCTTCCTTGCTGATAATCATCGTCGGCTCAAAGGCAGCCTCGCTGATCACCGGGGCATCGTCCTGCACGCTTGGCGCAGGGGCGGGCGGCTCATCAACAATAGCCGGGTCCTTCCAAAAATTATAGGCCGGCGACTGCATGATGGTAGTCAGGCCAATATCGTCCTCATCTTCTTTGGGGTCGATATCCAGTGTTTGCGCTGAGGTGTCGTCAGTTTCGTCATCAACATCAGCCTCCCCGCTATCCTCTGTGTCTTCATCCTCGTCTTCTATGATATCTTTTTTACGGCCAAACAAACCGCGGCGGCGACGGGGGCGATCATCCTCATCCTCGTCATCATCCGTGTCTTCATTGTCGTTCGTTTCTGGCTGTTTGCCGCTGGTCTTGGCTATTTCCGCGTCCACAAAAGCCACAATTTCCGCGCGTTCCTGATCGCTGCCGGCGTTTTCAAAAAGGGAGATAATCGCCGGATCGCCATAGGCTCTAATTTTTTTCATCATCCTGATATTGGGGTTCATATCCTCTTCTTCTATTTTCCCTTGGCGGATAAAAAGAGTAAGTAATAGCGCAAGCAGCGCACCGCCAACGACGAATGACAAGATAGGTATAAGCATATTTGAACCTCCGAAATGTCTTTTATTGATCTCTTTATTAGTTGCAAAAAATTATTGTGCTAAGTAGTAAATGGCGCGGGTATAAATCTTTGTCGCCTTAAGCAAATCTTCCTGACGAATAAATTCATTAGCCTGATGCATCACCTTTGGCGAATCGGCAAATTCCGGGCCAAAGGCAAAAAAGTTTTTCAGCGCTTTGGCATAAGTGCCGCCGCCGATGACCAAGGGATCGCTATCATCACCGCTATATTCCCGGTATGCCTTGAGCAGGGTGTTTGCGGTAGGGTTATCTTTTCCTGCATACATTGGCTGCTGCGCTTCAAGAATAGCTAAGCTAAAGTCATTGTCTGCGGCAAATTTCTGTAAAAGTTGTTGATAGCGCTCGATACTATGGCTAACCGGGAAGCGGATATCGCAGGTGAGTGTGCAGCCAGTTTCATGCCAATCCAGCATCGAGGGCACCAGAGTCAGGCAGCTGATATCGTCTTTGCCAGCCAGGCCCAGCCCTGCGCCATAGCAGCTGTCCGCCGTAATTTTTGCCAGGCGTTCTATACACTCTGCCGCAGCTGGCTCCAGCTTTTGCGTAGCGAGAAAGCTGAGTAAAGCGGCAAGAGCATTATCCCCATCCCAGGGGGTGGAAGCATGAGCAGCTTTGCCGATAGCGGTAATAATTAGCTGCCCGCCTTCTTCTCTGATAGCTATCTTGTCGCTGCCTCTTGGGATGCTGCCCTGGTTGATAGCTAGACGCGCCTCTGCTTTAGCGGGAACAATATTGATGGCATCGCCTGCTTTAATTGAGGTCAAGGTTAAGGGGGCGGCAGCGTTTGCTTTGTCCCAGCTTTGGCTCAGTTGAAACTGAATAATACCTTTTTCACCGATAATCAGCGGGAATTCCGCATCGGGAGAGAAACCGCATTCAGGCTGCTGGTAGCGGCTAAGATAGTATTTCAGGCATTCCATGCCGCTTTCTTCATTGCCGCCAAACATTAAGCGGATAGTTTTGTTTAGCGGCTGGTCAAGCGCTTGCTTTAAGGCAGCGCAAGCATAGATGCTGGCAATCAGCGGGCCTTTGTCATCGAGGGCGCCGCGTCCGTAAATACAGCCGTTCTCCACTTTGCCGGTAAAAGGAGGGGTATGCCAATCTGCCTCATTCACCGGAACCACGTCAACATGAGCAAGAATGCCCACTGCTGCGTCAGCTTTTCCGGGGATATCGGCAATGCCCATATAGCCGTCAATATTTTGGGTGATAAAGCCAAACTTTTGCGAGATGGCTAAGGCCGTTTCCAGCGCGCTAGCCACACCGCTGCCAAATGGCTGATCATCACCTGTGGCAGCTGTGCCAACACTGTTGCAGCTGATTAGCCATAACAGGTCGCTTAGCATTGGCTCTGCCATATCATCAATTAGTTGATCGGTTTGAAGAAAAAGGCTTGCCTGATCAAGCATGATGGCAAAGTTTTCCTTTCATTATTTAATGAAATCTAACCTTAATAATATTCTCTTTTCCCCGGTCTCTTCCTCCTTTTGGTGATTATTCCCTGAGATGAAGATTAGATGAAAAAAAGGTTTTTAGCGATCTGGCATAGAAAATTATTTAATATGAAAAAATCGATTTATATATTCGGCATAATCTTAATCGTTGCACTCGCTGTTTTTATTTTGGTGAGTGATGCTAATAAACCTGACCCGGTTATAGACCCGCAACAGGAGCGTGTTCCTGTGCTCAGCACAGTGGAAAAGACCTCGGTGACGGTTTATTATTTGTCTGAAAACGGCCAGTATTTGTTGCCGCTTAGCTATACCATTGCCGCCACAACAGAGGCTGCCACAGTTGCCGTAGAGAAATTATTGGCCGGCCCGCCGGTTGCCGAAGTTAAGGATTGTTTTATCAGCGATGTCAAGCTGCAAAATCTTTATATGATCGGGCAAACAACTTATCTTGATGTGACCGGGGAATTGATTGCTAAAGCGGAACAGGAAAACCCCTTAGCAATTGATGCCATTATCGCCACGATTCTTTCTTTGAGCAGCACTGATCAGCTGCGGATTTTGATTGACGGCAAAGAGTCAGCTACCGAGTTTGGCGGCAGACCGATTAATCAGGCCTTTACTATGCCGTATCTCAATCTTTATGGCGATAGTATTACCATTGCCAACAGCAGTGATTTTGTGGCCGGGGATTATCAGGCGATAGTCTGCTATATTCCCACAGAATCAGGCCAGTATGTACTTCCTTTTACCTCTTTGGTCAAGCTTGAGGAGATAGAGGATATGGAAGAAGATGAACTTACTGCCCAGGCAACTCTTGCTGTTAATGCCATGCTGTCCTTGCCGCCAATGGAAGGAGTTTTTGCCTGGAGCGAGCCAGTCCCGCTCTTAAATAATCTCTATATCGAAGACGGGATCGCTTATTGCGATTTTAACGAAGCTATTTTGGAGCCCTTTGGCAGAAGAGAAGAAGGCCTTTTCCAGCGCTGCCTATTGCGTACAGTAGGTTCTTTGGAGGGCATATCCGCAGTGCAGATAATGGTTAATGGCGAGATTGTACTGGCCACAGCCTCAGGCTTGGATATGGCGCATCCTTTGACTATTGAACGGGCTGTTAACAGCCAATGGGAGACTGTTGGCGCAGTAACAGTATTACCGGAATAAACAAATAATTTTGCAATTATTTTATTGCCCTGCGTATCTACGCGGGGCAATAAATAACTATGGAGATAATTCACATGGAAATCATCAGTGGCAAAAATGCGGTGCTGCAGGCGATCAAATCCGGGATGACCATTAACCGGGTTTTGGTGGCGGATAATATTGATCAAAACTTTGCCGGAGCCGTACTCAGGCTGTGCCGCGAACAGCAAATCCCGGTGCGGCGTTTGCCCAAAAATAAGCTGGCCCAAATAGCCGGAGAGGATAACCGCGGTATTGCTGCCGAAGTAGCCTCTGCTGCCTACCTGGATATTGAAGATCTTTTAGGGGCGGCTCACAGCCAAAATGAACCGCCTCTGCTGGTCCTTTTGGATGGGGTGGAGGACCCCCATAATCTGGGTGCGATTATTCGCAGCGCTTATTGCCTGGGCGCACACGGAGTGGTGATTAGCAGCCACCGCAGCGCCTCGGTCAACGAAACAGTGATGAAAACATCTGCCGGCGCGGCAGCAAGGCTGCCAGTGGCCCGGGTAACTAATTTGAACCAGGCTCTGGAAAAGTTGAAAAAAGCCGGCTGTTGGGTGGCGGCAGTGGATATGGATGGCGAAAATTTATGGCAGAGTAATTTGTCCGGCCCGCTGGTTTTGGTGCTGGGAGGAGAAGGCAATGGCGTTTCCCCGCTAGTGAAGAAAAATTGCGACCTGAGTGTAGCCATCCCCATGGCCAAAAATGAGATCGGCTCGCTCAATGTCAGTAATGCCGCTGCCATTATGCTTTGCGAGGTTGCCCGTCAGAGATGGGCAAAATAAAAATAAGGCTTGCCATCAAGCAAGGGCAGGAGTATAATTTCAATATTAATTATCAGCTAAATTTATCAGAGACAGATTGTGCAAGGAGGAAACAATGGAGATAAAAACTACCAAAACGACTGCGCCTAAGGCTAAGCCAAATTGGGCTGAATTAAGCTTTGGCACAGTAATGACTGACCATATGTTTTTGCTTGATTATCAGGAGGGCGAGGGCTGGGGCAATGCGCGTGTTATTCCTTACCAGAATATTTGTCTCGATCCCGCAGCCTGTGTCTTTCATTATGGGGTAGAGGTTTTTGAGGGCATGAAGGCCTATAATACCGCGGATAACCGTTTGCTGCTTTTCCGGCCGGAAGAGAATGCCAAGCGTCTCAACCGCTCCGGGGAACGTCTGCTTATTCCGGAGCTGCCTATTGAAATGTTTATTGAAGGGCTGAAAGCTCTGGTGCGCTTAGACAGAGATTGGGTTCCCACCCGTTCTGATCAGAGCCTCTATATTCGCCCCTTTAGTTTTGCTACCCAGGCGCATCTGGGCGTCTCCCGCTCAGATTCCTATACCTTCTGCATCATCCTCTCTCCGGTCGGCGCTTATTATCCGGAGGGGCTTAACCCGGTCAAAATTTTCGTCGAAGAAGAACTGTCGCGCTCGGTTAAGGGCGGCACCGGCTATACTAAATGCGGCGGCAATTATGCCGGCAGCCTTGCTGCCCAGTATAAAGCCAAAAAATTTGGCTATTCGCAAGTATTATGGCTGGATGGCGCAGAGCATAAATATATTGACGAAGTCGGCACCATGAACGTGATGTTTGTGATCGAGGATGAGGTAGTTACCCCCGAGCTGTCAGGTACCATTTTGCCGGGGATTACCCGAGACAGTGTGCTTACCCTGCTGCGTGATTGGGGTGTCAAAACTGCGGAACGCCGCATTCCTTTGGATGAATTGGAAAACGCAGCCAAAACAGGGCGTCTGCGCGAGGCTTTTGGCGTCGGCACTGCCGCGGTCATTTCACCCATTGGCGAGTTTAATATCCGCGGGCAAAAATATCAGGTGGGCAATGGCGGTATCGGCCTATTGTCGCAGAAGATTTATAATGCTTTGACGGATATCCAATGGGGCCGCGCTGAAGATAAATTTGGCTGGACTGTGGAACTCTAATCAAGCTGATTAAAAGAAGATAATAAAAGAGAACAGCATTGCTGTTCTCTTTTATTATCTTCTTGTTTTGCAGAGCCTACTTTTGAAGAATATGGCCGAGCGCATTGATCAAAATATCAACATTTTCTTTTTGCGCATTATAGCCCATTAGGCCCACACGGAATATTTTGCCGTCCAAAGAGCCATAACCGCCGCCGACCTCAATATGATGCTCCTGCAAAAGTCTGGTCTTGAGCTCAGCTGTGGTCATGCCCGCTGGCATTTTGATGGCGTTAACAACCTCCAGACGGTGAGGCTCCTCGGCAAACAGCTCCAAGCCCAGCGTTCCCAGCTGGCTGATCAGATATTTATGCGCCTCAAGATGCCGCGTGAAAACCTGCTCAACTCCTTCGTCGAAGATATTGAACAAGGACTGATAGAGACCATAAAGCATATTGACCGGCGCAGTATGATGATAGACTCTGGTGCCGCCGCCCCAATAGCCAAGAATCATGTTCATATCCAGATACCAGTTGGGTACTTTGCTTTTGCGGGTTTTAACAACTTCCACTGCTTTATCGGAAAAGGTGATGGGCGAAAGCCCGGGCGGGCAGGAGAGGCATTTCTGCGAGCCGCTATAGCAGATATCAATATTCCATTCGTCAACCTTGAGCGGTATGCCGCCCAAGGCAGGCACAGCATCAACCAAAAAGAGCGTATCGCTGCCACGGAGCAGATCACCGACTTGCCAGACTGGGTTCTTGACCCCGGTGGAGGTCTCGGCATAGACCATCGCTACCACTTTGTAGCGCTTTTTTTTGATCTGCTCTGCCACTTGGTCAATATTAATGGGGCCGCCCCAGGCATAATGCAAGACATCAACCTTGCCGCCAATGCGGGAAGCAACATCTTCAAAACGGTCGCTGAAAATGCCGTTTTCGATGACCAGTACCTCATCGCCAGGCTCCACCACATTGACAAAAGAGGCCTCCATACCGCCGCTGCCGCTGGTAGAAAGAGGTACGGTCAGTTGGTTTTTGGTGTTCATCAGCTGTTGCAAAAAGGCCTTGATTCCATCCATGATCTCAATGAAATATGGATCCATATGGCTGAGCGTATGTTGAGCGAGGGCCTGGTAAGTCGCGGGGGCGACGCAGCTGGGTCCGGCGCCAAGCAAAAGTACATGTGGAATAGAATCAACAAGGTTTTTCATAATCAGTCTGCCTTTCTAGCCAATATTTGTCAGTTATTTGTCACTTGATATTAAGAATAGATGTGTATATTTGATTATATTATTATATTTATGCTGTTGATAGATGTCAAATAATTTTCGATATTTATGCTTAAAGCAGCTAAATAAGAGCCAAAACACGCAGTATATAGACAAAAACAAAGAGAGTAAAGATGGCCATCGTGTTAGTAAAAGCAATAATCATACCGGAGAGACGGTAATCCGCGCCCATTTGATAGGCCATTGGGAAGCAAGATACAGCCGAGGGTGAGGCAAAAAGAATCAAGCAGATGATCAGGTCAACTCCTCTGAACCCTAGCCAACAGGCAATCGGTATCAACAGCAAAGGGATAACCAGAACGCGGATCAAAGACGCGCTGATAGCGTGCTTGATGTTGACCTCACAATGCTTAAAGCTAATGGAGGCGCCCAGGGTAATGAGTGACAGCGGTAAAGCCATATTGCCCAGCATATCAATAGGCGTGCGCAAAATGCTTGGCAGTTGAATATTGAGCAAAGCAAGAATTATTGCCAAGGTGGTGGTGATAATAACAGGGTTAGTATAAATCTGCCGCCAGATTTGTTTTTTGCCGCCTTCGTCTTTTTTGGCCTCAGATAAAACCAATACGGCTAACAAATTATAAAGCGGCACCACAAAGACCAGGAGCATTGCTGATTTTGCCAGAGTGGCATCTCCGCCCAGCGCAAAAGAGAGCGCTAAACCAATAATCAGATAGTTGCTGCGAAAAGCGCCCTGGATATAGGCTGTCCAGTGTGGCGCGCCCTTGACAAAGCGCGGCACCATCAGCCGCAAAACAAAAACACAAACCAGAGTGGCGATGATAGCAAACAAGGTCAGCTTAGGGTCAAAGCTATCATCAATATGCGCATCAAGAATATTGGGCAGGAGCATACAGGGGATGGCAACCGTAAAGACGATCTTGGTGCCCACAGCAATAAAAGCATCGGAAATGATGCCAAATCTTTTCAATAAATAGCCCAGGGCCATCACCAGAAAAATGGGAAAAACCGCATTAAAACTAAAAAGGAATGCGTCCAAAAAACCGTACCTCCGTTTCGCATAAATAGATTTTATCATTAATTTATCTAATACTCAATATCCGGCGTTTACTGCTTTATTTTTTATTGTTTTTCTGATATACTTTTAGTGTTACTGGGGAGGAGCTTATGCTAGACCAATTTTTGTTTGTTCTCCTGTTAAGTGTATTAATCATCCTGCTTGCCTTGGTTCAAGTATTTCTTTCCCTGCGGCATTCCTTGGGTTGGGGGCTTGTTCTGCCTGTGTTTCTGGCGGCCATGTGCCTCTATGTTGTCCTTGATCTGCCAGTGCCGTTAGTCGGGGCTTTCAATCAGGTCGGGCAAAAAATGATTATCTATCTTGGTCTGGCAGTTATTGCGCTTTTGCTTGTTCTTTTGCTGCTGTGCCGTCATGGCAAAATAAAAGCTAGCGCCAAGCGCACCAGTGAAAAGGAACAAAGGCGGATGATGCGTGAACAACGTCTGGCAGCGGCGGCAGCAGGGAATAACACTGGATATACTGAAGCGATGGAGCAACAACAATTGGCGCGTGCCCGTGCGGCTGCTTTGGCTGATACGGAACGGATGGAACAGCAAGCTGCGGCCAGAACTGAGGCTATGAGTACCACTCGGCAAAAGCGGGAGGCAAAGCGCCAGGCCAAAGAAGAGCAGCGGCGGCTCAAAGAGGAGCAGCAACGACGCGATCAGGAAGCTGCCGCATTAACAGCCCGGGCAGCGGCGCTATCCATTGCCAATGAGCAAGCTATGGCTGCCGCGCAAACAGCCATTGAACAGGCAGCTCAGGATAGCCGGGAGAGGGCTGAGCAACAAGCGGATGCCAAAGATAATTCTGCGGCGATAAATGCCGCAAATATAGAGCAGACTATGGTTTGGCGTAAGGATGAGCTAGTACCGCCCACTGCCAAAGCGAAATTTACTTGGCAAAAAGCTGACATTAAGACTGGCCACAGCAGCACCGTTGCTAAAGATAGCCCGGATCAAGCTGCGTCTATGCTAGAAGAAGTAGAGCAGATTGATGCCGTGCAGGTACACGAAAATGTGCCGGCTGCAGCAGAAGATGATATGGTGGCGGCAGATGCCGTTGCAGTTATAGATATTGAAGCGGCTGAGCTAGAAGAGGCTGCGGCAGAAGTAATAGCTGATCCGCAACCACTAGCTGAGCCGGAAAACAGACAAGATGCGGCGGGAACAGAGAATACCAGCGCTATGGCAGCAGTAGTTGCCGCTGCGCCGGTGGTTTATGCTCTGGAAGAGCAAGATTTGAGCGCTGAAGAACGCGAAAAAGAAATTTGGGTTAAATTTAATGAAATTAAAAACAAGGTCAATAGTTCTCTTAAGAAAGCAGGGGCGGGTATGAAATCTTTCGGCCAAAAATTTAGCGAAGAGGTTAAGGCAGGCAGCAAAAAATTTGCCCAAGCCGCCAAAAAAGGCGCAACTACTGTAGCCACAGCCGCCAAAGAGGGCACAGCTAAAATCGCGGAATCTACTAAAGAGGACCGGGAGAGAATAGCTGATACTGTTTCTGAGAAGGGCGGCAAGGTGCTCACGGCAATTAAAGAAAAAGGCAGTGAAATTGCCAGCGCTACTAAAGAAGAGCGGGGCAAGATTGCTGAAACCTTCAAAGAGGGCACCGACAAATTTGTCGAGGCAGCCAAGCCAAAGGTGGCAAGCCTCAAAGAGACAGCTGCCTCAACCTGGCAAAGCATTAAGAACACCTCCTTTTTTGATAAAGATGAGACAAAGGACAAAGAACAGTAAAATGTCGATACAAATGATAGGTGAAGGCGGAAAACAATGCAGCTAGCAGCGGGACATGATTTAAGCGTCAGCTTTGTGACCCGCAATCTTTTTTCCGGCCTCAGCTTTAGCGTGGAGAATAATGCCCATATCGGTCTGGTCGGCATCAATGGCTGCGGCAAAACCACTTTGCTAAAATTGATGCAGGGTTTGATTAAGCCGGACTTGGGGCAAGTTGCCTATAGCAAAGAAACAAAACTGGCATATATGGAACAATTTTTGCTGGCTGATGAGTCGATGACTCTTTATCAGGCAGTTTTAGCTGTGTTTGCGGACTTGATTGCGCTGGAGTCACAAATAGCTGAGCTGAACGCTCAGCTTGAAGATGATCATAGCGAGGCGATGCTTGCCAGGCAAAACAGGTTGAACGAGCTTTATGCTGCGCTGGGCGGCTATACCTATCAGGCACGCCTGCGTTCTACTCTTCTAGGCCTAGGCTTTGACGAGCATGATTTCGCTTTACCGGTGGCTGCCCTTTCAGGAGGGCAGCGTTCTAAAGCAGCGTTGGCAAAGGTGCTTTTAACTGACGCCAATTTACTGCTGCTCGATGAGCCGACCAATCATCTGGATATTGACAGTATAGAATGGTTGGAAAATTTCCTCATCAACTATCGCGGCGCGTTTATTATTGTTTCCCATGACCGCTATTTTTTGGACAAGGTGACCACTGAGACCTGGACTATTGAGCATGGCAAAATGCGCTGTTTTAGCGGCAATTACAGTGCGCATTTGCTCAAAAAAGACAGCGAGGATGAAACCCTGCGCCGCCATTATCAAAACCAGCTGCGGGAGATACGCCGCATTGAGGGCATTATTGTCCAGCAACGGCGTTTCAACCAGGAGCGCAATTATGTGACCATCGCCAGCAAGCAAAAGCAAATAGAACGGATGAAAAGCGGGCTGATTGCTCCGGAGCGGGATGCCCGCGCCTTGACCTTTGCTTTTGAAACGCCGCCTCCCGGTGGTAATGATGTGCTCGTGCTGCACCAGCTGAGTAAGGCCTTTGGCAAGAAGAAGCTTTTTGCCCATCTTGATATGGAAATACACCGGGGGGAACGCATTTTTCTCCTTGGCGGGAATGGCATTGGCAAAACCACTTTGATGAAAATTATCATGGGTTGGGAAACAGCGGACAGCGGTCTGGTTAAGCTGGGCGTTAATATTAAGCCTGCCTATTATGATCAGATTCAAAGCCATATCAGGGGTAGCGAGAGCACTCTTACGCATATGACCAATTGCTATCCGCGCCTGACTCAGACCAAATTGCGCACCTTGCTGGGCAGCTTTCTTTTCCCCGGTGATAGTGTAGAAAAAAGCATTGATTCATTATCTGGCGGCGAGAAGGCCCGCTTGGAGCTATTGAAATTAATGATTTATCCTGCCAATTTTTTGTTGCTGGATGAACCAAGCAATCATCTGGATATTGACAGCCGCGAGGCAGTCGAAAATGCGCTGCTGGATTATCCGGGCGCGATGTTGGTTATCTCCCATGACCGCTATTTGATTAACCGCTTGGCAGACCGCATCTATTGCCTCGGCGAACAGGGGCTGACTGAGTCGATCGGCAATTATGATGATTATCTGGAAATGTTGCAAAAAGGCCAGGTGAAAATGCCGGCAGCTTTTGCTGAGCCAAAGGATAAAGCTTTGGCGGCAGAGGCAGATGCCGGTGCTGCGGCAGTGGAATATAAACGCCGCAAAGAGGAACAGGCGGAGATAAGAAGAATCGCCAAGAAAAAAACGCATCTCAAGGAGGAAATTGCTAAGTTGGAAAAGGAAATAGATGTATTGGATGAGCAGCTGGACGCCTGCGCAGCAGAGGATTATTTGTTGTTGGCGGAATTTGTGGCGCAAAAGGAGCAGCTGGAAAATGAAATGTTAAAGCTGATGGAAGATCTGGAAGAATTAAAGAATTTACCGGCAATTGCCCAAAATCAAACAAAATAAAAAATTGCTTTACAAACTTACACTGATATGATATTATACTTTGGCTGGCATTTATAATAGTAATGCCTGTAATGTGAAGAAAAAGAGGTGACTATCATGAGAGAAGGAATTCATCCGGAGTATCACGAGGCAGAAGTTACCTGTTCTTGCGGTAACCGTTTCAAAACCGGTTCTACCAAAAAAGAGATCAAAGTAGAAATTTGTTCTGCCTGCCATCCTTTTTATACCGGCTCCAAGAGACTGCTGATGGAACAAGGCGGTCGTGTGGATAAATTCAAGAAGAAATACGGTCTGTAAACCGTTAGCGAAGAAGAACCCCCCTGGATTTTGCAAAGCAAAAAGAACCGCACAGTTGTGCGGTTCTTTTTCTTTATAGCAACATGCCTTGTAAGTATTTAGCAAATGACAGCAATAAATGCGGCGGAAATGGAAAAAATGTTTGTTAAAAACAATATTTATATATGAACAATTAATAATTTGGCGTAAAATCAGCGATTAAATTTGCTTGTAATAGTGGTTACAAAGTAGTATGATAGCAATGTGGTTGATTAAAAATACACATGTAACTTTGAAAAAAATTATTTTACTAAAGGGGGAAAGATGATGAAAGGTAAACATTTTTTACTGCTGTTGATCGTTGTTTTGTTGCTGGCATTAACACTCTCTGCCTGTGCTACCCCGCCTGAGGATACACCGCCGGATGATCCTGGCATAGTTGATGACCCAACTGCGGATCAGGAAACGCGTGAATGGTGGCAAATGGTTGATGTTGATTGGGAAGAACAAGCTGTCGCTCTTGACACCGGCATTAATATGACCTATATGGTCAGCGGACCGGAAGACGGCATCCCGATTATACTTATCCACGGCGCCACTGACAGCCGCCTCTCCTGGGCGCAAATAGTCCCTGCTTTGTCCGATACCTATCGTGTATACGTGCCGGAACTGCGCGGACATGGTAAAACAGATAAGCCGGAAGCTATCGATGGTAAATATACTGTAGCTGAACATGCCGCTGATATCCTTGCTTTTATGGATACGGTGGGTATTGCCAAAGCCAATATTGTCGGCCATTCGCTCGGCTCTTTGATTACCCAAACTTTGGCCATCACTGCAGCAGACAGAGTCGCGAGCGCTACACTTATTGGCAGCACCGCTAAAATTGAAGGTGTTGACTGGATATTCGAAGGCGATGGAGAGACCTTCCTCGGTGTAGCTGGCTATGAAGAAGAGCAGGCCTTGCCTGATGACTTTATTCGCATGTGGACAGCAACCACCAATGAGGACGCGGATTTTGGCGAAGGCATTTATATGCATGCTGCTCAGCTGCCATATCCAGTTTGGTCTTATGTTTTTGGCGGTGTAGAGGGCTATGATAATCTGGAGCATCTTGGCGATATCACCTGCCCGGTGTTGATTATCTGGGGCACTAACGACGAAATGATGAGCGCAGATGCGCAGCAGGCCTTGCAGGACGGTCTCACTAATGCCGCCAGCGTGCAGTTTGAAGAAATAGCGGGCGCTTCTCATAATACACATTGGGATAGCCAGGCTATCGCCAGCCAGATTGCTGGTTTTATTCGCGGTATTGCTGTTGAATAAATAGAGCCATAGCTTAGCATTAAGTAAATAAAATAAAAATAAAGAGCGCCCAGGCGCTCTTTATTTTTACCCAAACATTGGGGAGCAGTAACTATTCTTTGCAGTCATCACAGTTAGCCTGTTGCTCCTGATTCTGTTGTTGCTGCTGTTGCTGCTGCTGATTATTTTTGTTCTTGTTCTTCATCTTTTTACCTCCATCTTGGTAAATTGTTCATCTGACAGGTATAGTATGTGCCAAAGATAATTGATTATTCATATGGCAGGTGATATAATTATTGCAAAAAAGAGTTGTTCTTTTTACGATTTTCCAGAGAAACGGAGGAATGATAATGGTCGTAAAACAAATATCGGTGTTTATGGAAAATAAGCAGGGCCATTTGATCAAAATGACTGATTGCCTGGCTAAAAATGATATTAATATTCATGCTTTAAGCGCTGCCGATACAGCTGATTTTGGTATTCTGCGCTTGATTGTCGATAAGCCTGAGCAAGCGCATGCTGCGCTGAAGGCGGCTGACTTCACCGTAGTGGAAACAGATGTTTTGGCTATTCGTGTCGCAGACCGTCCCGGCGGGCTGAACGAGGCCTTGCATGTGCTGGATGGGTCAGATATCAATGTTGATTATATTTATGCTTTTTATAATTCAGACAAAGCAACTGCTTTGAATATTATCAAGGTTGATGATATGCAAAAGGCGATTGCTGCTTTAGAAAAAGCCGGAATTAAACTTTTGAGCAGTGAGGAGTTTTGTAACGCCTAACATTAAATAGCAAAGCAAGTTTAAGGGAACCGTTCTAAGAACGGTTCCCTTTTCATATATTTAAGGCAAAAGCAAGAGAAAGGTTGGGGAGTATATGAAATTAAGCAAAGTATTAATAATAGCTGCTATCGCAGTATCACTTATTTTTGTTATGGGGGCCTGCGGGCTGGTTGATAATCTTTCTACCTTCAAAGAGGATCAAAACAACCCGGACGGCAACACGCAGGATCAACAAACCGGCGATGCTAAAGATGAAGATACAAACAAAGCTGATGAGCAAACTGTTGAACAGGATCTTAATTTGACAGAAGACCCGGACAAAACTGATGAAAATAAAGATCAGGAGACCATCAGCGGCGAGACCAACGAGGTTGTGCTTTATTTTGCTACCAGCGACGGTACCTCATTGAAGAGTGAAACCAGAGCCATCCCTAAGCAGGAAGGCTTGGCCCGCGCGACCATCAATCAACTGATTGCCGGGCCGAAGAGTGAAGAGCTTTTGCCCACCCTGCCTGCGGCCACCATTCTTGAGGATATCAATATTGCAGGAGGCATCTGCACAGTGGACTTTAGCTCTGATCTTTTGACAGATATGTCTGATGACCAGAGTGCCCAGATGTTGGCACTTTATAGCATTGTTAACACTCTGACCCAGTTTGACAGCGTTGACTATGTGCGTATTTTAGTCAACGGGCAGGCTATTGAAAGCCTGGCCGGTGTCGACGCCTCTACGGTGATTGCCCCGTATAACTGGTAAAATTAGGCGCTTATAAAAAAAACAGCAGGCAAATTGCCTGCTGTTTTTGCTTGTTTTGTATTCGCTTAAATGGCGCCGATATTGCTGTAGCCGGCGGGGATCTCCAGCATCCCCGCTGGAATTTCGTCTGTCAAGACATCGACCACCCAGATTTCCTCATTATCGCCAATGTTGGTATAGATTACATATAGTTCTCCGCCTTTTAGATAAAACCTCATTTCCACAGCAACTTCCTCCGTGGCTGTTTGGGCAGTCATTTGATATTGGTCATAGTCATAGCTTTGCCCCTCCGCCGCGTCAAAACCAGGGATAGCGTCGTTACCACTGGTAACAAAAACCATTCCGCTATAATCAATGCTATCTTCAACAGTCATCTCTTGATCAGAGCTGATTGGATGAGTGGTATAGGTTTTGTCAGGCTCAGAAAAATTGTAGAGAGTATTGTCGAGCAGAATAGAGCGGTAGGGATAGCTCATCGCTATGCCCATGGTATCCACATTAGCGCCGTCTTTGGCTTCTTTGACGGTGATGGTATTGCTGGAACCGGTATATAAAGTGTATTCGATATAATAATGCTGGTTCTTGATCATCTGCGCATAGCTGCCGCTAGCCAGGTTGGCAAAATCATCCGCCGCGTCAATAGCGTTATTATCCTGGTTTGGTTCTCCTTGATCGGGTGTTTGAAGATCAGTGCAGGCTGTCAGGCCGACCAGGCACAGCATCACCAAAAGCACAAATAATAATTTTTTCATCAAAAACTCCTTTCTCTAGGCAAACCAGCTAGGTCGGCACGCCAGATGTTGTTTAGGCGTATGGGCTGCTTGCCGTATGACTAGCTATGTGCGCTGAGAGTAAAAATTATTCACCAAGCATCGCCGCAATTTTACGCATGGCTTGTCCGCGGTGGCTCAGCTCATTTTTTTCTTCGTTACTTAGTTCCGCCATGGTTTTGCCCTTCTGCGGCAGATAAAAAAGACGGTCATAGCCAAAGCCGTTGCTGCCCTTTTCCGCGTGAGCAATTTGCCCCTCACAGCGGCCTTCAATAAAGATCGCGTCGCCTTCCGGGGTGGCGATAGCAGCCGCGCAGACAAAAGCAGCTTGCCGGTTTTGTGCGGGGATATCAGCCATCATTGATAGCAGCTTGGCGCGGTTGGCCGCGTCATCATGGTCATGGCCAAGATCAGCCGCATAGCGGGCGGAATAGATACCCGGCTCTCCGTTCAAAGCGCTAACAGTCAAGCCGCTGTCATCAGCCAGGGTGGTGATACCGCTCATCTTGGCGGCGGCAACAGCCTTGATCACCGCGTTTTCGGCAAAGCTGCTGCCGTCTTCTTCCGGCGCTTGATAATCAGGATAATTATCAAGCCCGATAATTTGGTAGTTGTCCAGAGCTGCTTCAGCAAAAATCTCGCGAATTTCCGCCAGCTTATGTTGATTTTCAGTAGCGACTAAAAGTTTTTCCATATAGCTCCTTATTAATTAATAAAGGGATACTTGACAGTACCCCTTTTTGTTAGCTATTTTTTAGCGATAACTTGCTTAATTTTGGTGGCCACAGTTTCCGCGTCCAAGCCATAATGCTTTATCAAAGCGTCAGGCGATCCGCTTTGGCCAAATTTATCCTCCATACCCCAGCGGGCAAAGGGAATAGAACAGTTGCCGGCCAAGGTTTCGGCAATGGCAGAGCCCAGCCCGCCGATAATATTATGTTCTTCCAGCGACATGGCAGCTCCGCAGCGTTTGGCCATGTCAAGGACAAAGGCAGTATCAAGGGGTTTAATCGTATGAATATCAGCAACAGCTACGCTGATATTTTCCGCTGCCAGCAGCTCAGCCGCTTCCAGCGCCGTGCCAACCATCATCCCACAGGCAAAGACGACAATATCTTTACCCATGCGGATAATTTCTCCTTGTCCCCACCGAAACTGATAATCGTCGTCATAGAGAACAGGGCAGGCCTGCCGTCCCAAACGGATATATACCGGGCCATCATATTTGGCTGCTTCTTTGACCAGCCATTTGGCGGAAACCGCGTCTGACGGGACAAGCACTGTCATATTGGGCAGGGCGCGCATCAGCGCAATATCTGCGATAGCCTGGTGAGAGCCGCCGTCCTCGCCAACAGTGATCCCGGCATGAGAGCCGGCCAGCTTAACATTAAGCCGGGGATAGCAAACGCTGTTTCTGATCTGTTCAAAAGCGCGGCCAGTTAAAAACACCGAAAAACTGCTGGCAAAAACAGTTTTACCAGTAGCGGCCATACCAGCCGCTACGCTGACCATATTTCCTTCGGCAATGCCGGCATTGATAAAGCGTTCCGGACATACTTTTGCAAACTCCACTGTTTTGGTTGATTGTGACAAGTCTGCATCCAGAACAAAAAGCTTTTCATCCTCTGCTGCCAGCTCAGCCAGGGCTATCCCATAGGCATCACGGGTAGCAATTTTTTTAATTTCAGTCATAGTTTTCCCCTCCGCAAGTTTGTTGTGCTTTAGCGCTTTATTCCCCTTGCCAAAAAAGTTCAGCAATTGCTTTTTCTGCTTCTTCCGCAGTAGGCGCAACACCATGCCAGCCGGCAAGGTTTTCCATAAAGCTGACGCCTTTACCTTTGATCGTTTCCGCGATAATCATTACTGGTCTAGCGTCAACAGTTTTAGCGTCGGCAATAGCGTTTTTGATTTGCTCGGTATTATGTCCGTCTATCTCAATCACATGCCAGCCAAAAGTTTGCCATTTGTCAGCCAAAGGCTCCGGCGATAGCACATTTTCGATATTGCCGTCAATTTGCAAATGATTATGGTCGAGAAAGGCGATCAGGTTATCCAGTTTATAATGAGCGGCAAACATGGCTGCTTCCCAAACCTGGCCTTCTTCATTTTCACCATCACCCAGCAGCGCAAAAACAAAGTTTTCCTGCTGGCATTTTTTTGCCGCTAGCGCCATGCCTGAGGCTGCGGACAAGCCCTGGCCCAAGGAGCCGGTGGACATATCTACTCCCGGTGTTTTATGCATATCAGGGTGGCCTTGAAGACGGCTGCCCAGCTTACGCAGTCCGGCTAATTCCTCCATGGGGAAAAAGCCCCGCAGCGCCAACGCCGCATAGAGAGCAGGGGCAGCATGTCCTTTGCAGAGGACAAAACGGTCGCGATCCTCTTTTTGGGGGTCTTTGGGGTCAATATTCATCGCATCACGGAAAAGCACGGCAATAATATCTGTTGCCGAAAGCGAGCCGCCCGGATGTCCGCTGCTGGAAGTGGCCAGCATTTTTATGATTTCCCTGCGCATTTGCAGGGCAAACTCATCAGCGCTGCCAAATTTCATAATCTCATCCTCCTCCTGGGTGAAGCGAAACAGTACCTCTTTTATATTAACAATATACCTTAAAATGATGATTAAATCAACTCAATCATGCCGGGCAAAGCTACGCAGATATTCGGCAATAAAGCCGTCAATATCGCCATCCATCACAGCGTCGGTATTCCCCATTTCATAATTGGTACGGTGATCCTTGACCAAGCGGTAGGGCTGGAAAACATAGGAGCGTATTTGGCTGCCCCAGCCGATTTCCTGCTGCTCGCCGCGCAGATTAGCCAGCTCTGCCTCGCGTTCTTTAATTTTCATATCCAGCAAACGCGCCTTCAAAAGCTGCATCGCCCGCTCTTTGTTATTAAACTGGCTGCGCTCATCCTGGCACTGCACGACAATACCGGTAGGCAGATGCGTGATACGCACAGCGGAGTCTGTTTTGTTAAGATGCTGCCCGCCTTTGCCGGAGCTGCGGTAGGTATCAATGCGCAGATCATCCGCTGCCACGACAAGCTCAGTGTCATCTGCCACCTGAGGCAAGACATCCACTGAGGCAAAAGAGGTGTGGCGGCGGCCCTGGGTATCATAGGGAGAAATACGCACCAGCCGATGCACGCCGCGCTCACTTTTCAAATATCCGTAGGCATTTAAGCCCAGCACAGACAAGGTGGCGGATTTAATCCCGCCTTCATCTGCCGGCAGGCTGTCAATTAATTCTGTCTTAAAACCGCGGCGTTCTGCCCAGCGGCTATACATCCGCAGAAGCATCTCCGCCCAATCCTGCGCTTCCAGGCCTCCGGCTCCGGCATGAATGGAAAGAATGGCGTTGTGGTTATCATATTCGCCGGAAAGCATTTGCGCCAGCTCAATTTCTGCTAAAAGCTTGCTGAAATAGGCGGCGGTCTTTTCCGCCTCTTTGCTAAAGCTTGCATCCTCCAGCGCTAGTTCAAAGGCTGCCTCTGCTTCATGATAAGCAGCGAGCGTATCTTGATAGGTTTTGATCAGCTCCCGCTTATTGTTTAGCTCACTGATAATATTTTGCGCTGCCTCTGCCTCATCCCAAAACCCGGGTCTATAGGTTTTTTCTTCCATCTGGCTGATGGCCGTTTGCTTGCCCTCGATGTCAAAGAGACCTCCGGAGGGCGCTGAGACGTTTTTCACCATCAGCTAAGAGGGGACGGATATCTTCGAGCATAATTTCCTCCATGTATTATTGTGGTATATTCTAGTCTATGCAGCAAAAATGTTCTTAATTATTTTGACCGCAGCAGTTTTTATATTTTTTGCCGCTGCCGCAGGGGCAGGGGTCATTGCGGCCGGTTTTTTGCTCTGCGGTTTTGCGCACAGGCTGTTTTTTCTTCGGCGCGCCATCATTATGGCTGGCTTGCAGATTGTCGCGTTCCTGCGGAACTTCAACCAACTGCGCCTGCATACAGCCGCGGCTTACTTCCATCTGAATATCAGAAATCAAGCCTTCAAACATTTCATAGGCTTCTTTTTTATAGGCAACCAATGGGTCGAGTTGCCCATAGGCTTGCAGCCCGATAGCCTGGCGCAATTGATCCATCGCATCCAAATGATCCATCCAGTTGCGGTCAACCACCTGCAATACCACAGCATGTTCCAGCATATTCAGCTTTTCTTCGCCCAATTCTTCCTCACGTTTTTGGTAGGCTTCCAGCAAAAGGTCATAAAACAGCGGCGCAACCTCTCCCGCGCTCAGCTGTTTGACCTGCTCCTCATCCGGAAGATTATCAGGAATATAGGCAGCCATGTCTTGTAACAGAGCAGGCAAATCCCATTCCTCGGGGAAGTTGCTGGTCGGAGAATAGCGGCCAACCACAGTGTCAATGGTTTGCTCCATCATCGAGAGGACGCTTTCATGAATATTGTCTTCAAAAAGGGCTTTGCGCCGCTCAGAATAAATCAGTTCGCGTTGGACATTCATCACGTCGTCATAATCAAGCACAGTTTTTCTGGCGTCAAAATGCCGTTCTTCCACGCGTTTTTGCGCGCTTTCAATGCTTTTGCTCACCAGGCCGGAGTCAATCGGTACCGTATCATCCATACCCACTTTGTCCATAATCATCATCAGATTGTCGCCGGCAAAACGTTTCATCAAATCATCTTCCATGGAGATGAAGAAACGGCTGCTGCCAGGGTCGCCCTGTCGTCCGGCACGGCCGCGCAGCTGGTTATCAATACGGCGCGATTCATGACGCTCGGTGCCGATAATATGTAAGCCGCCCAGAGCGACCACCTGATCATGCTCTGCGGCAAAGTCTGCTTTGTATTGAGCAATCAGCGCCATTCTTTCCTCGTCGCTGTAGGTAATGTCTTTTTCCGCGTCTTTGGTGATTTTTTCCATAGCCAGGGATTCGCTGTTGCCGCCCAAGACGATATCCGTACCACGGCCGGCCATATTGGTGGCGATAGTAACTGCCCCTTCTTGACCGGCTTGAGCAACGATATAGGCTTCTTGTTCATGATATTTAGCGTTTAAGACCTGATGCGTTATGCCTTGTTTTTTGAGCATTTTGCTGATCAGCTCTGATTTTTCAATGCTGATAGTGCCGACCAGCACCGGGCGGCCTTTGGCATGTTTTTCCGCGATTTCTTCAATCACAGCGTCAAATTTGCCTTTTTCTGTGCGGTAGATTATATCCGCAAAATCCTGGCGCACCATGGGCAGATTAGTAGGAACCTCTACCACGTCAAAATGATAAATCTTGCGGAATTCCTCTTCCTCTGTTTTGGCGGTACCGGTCATGCCAGCCAGGATATCGTACATGCGGAAATAGTTTTGGAAGGTGATGGTAGCCAGAGTTTGGTTTTCGCGTTCAATTTTGACCTTTTCTTTGGCTTCAATCGCCTGGTGCAGGCCATCGCTGTAGCGGCGGCCAAACATCAAACGCCCGGTAAATTCATCAACAATCAGCACCTGGTCATCTTTGACCACATAATCCCGGTCCCGCTTGAAGACAAACTGCGCTTTTAGGGCCTGGTTGATGTGGTGGGAAACCTCGGTATTGCTGGGGTCATAGAGGTTTTCAATACCCAGGGCCTGCTCCACCTTTGCCACACCCCGCTCAGTAAGAGCGCATTGACGGGTTTTGAGGTCAATAGTAAAATCTCCCTCTTTGCCTTCTTCCACTTCGCCATCTTTTTCTATTTGCTCCCGCAGGCGCGGCACAATGCTGGCGGCAGTGACATACATATCAGAGCTTTTGCCGGAAGGGCCGGAAATAATTAAAGGGGTTCTCGCTTCGTCGATTAAGATACTGTCCACCTCGTCGACAATGCAATAATAAAGCGGACGCTGCATCATGCTTTCTTTGCGAAAGGCCATGTTATCACGCAGATAATCAAAGCCAAATTCATTATTGGTGCCATAGGTAATGTCTGCGGCATAGGCTTGTTTTTTCATTTGCGGATCCATACCGTGGATAACTAAGCCAACACTAAGACCAAGAAATTTATAGATGCGCCCCATCCATTCGCTGTCGCGCTTGGCCAGATAGTCATTGACCGTAATCACATGCACGCCTTTGCCAAACAAGGCATGCAGATAAGCCGGGGCTGTGGCCACCAGGGTTTTACCTTCACCTGTTTTCATCTCGGCAATACGCCCGTCAGAAAGCACCATGCCGCCGATCAGCTGCATATCAAAATGGCGCATATTCAGCACTCTTTTGCCAGCCTCGCGAACCACGGCAAAGGCCTCGACCAACAAATCACGCGGTTCAAGATTTTCCTGCTCAATACGCTGCTTGAATTCGGTTGTTTTGTTTTTCAGCTCTTCATCAGACAAGGCGGCAATAGTTGGTTCCAGTGCATTTATTTCAGTAAGTGTTTTGGTATATTTTTTAATGTCTTTAGCATTATCATCAAATAGTTTTCCAAAGAGACCCATAAAAAATCCTCCAGTTTATCTGTTCAAACAATTATTTTTTTATATAGCTAACTAATTAATTATATCATTATCCAGGCTATTGTCAAATGAAGTAAAGGTGAATAAAAGCGAAAAGAATATGTCTTAGCAGGAACAATTGTCAAAAGATAATAGTGGCAGCCACAGGCAGCCACTATTATCTGGAAGGATTAGATATTTACTAAAGTAAGGGAAATATTATAGCCAGTCCGCCGGGTTGACTTCATTGCCGTCAAGATACATCTCATAATGCAGATGCGCCTCTTGTCCGGCCTCAGTAGTTGTGCTTTCCAGAATATAGCCCAGTGCGCTGCCAGCCTCAATGCTGTCCCCCGTGCTGACAGCAGGCTCCAGGCAACGGTAAATGCTCCTCCAGCCACCGCCATGCTCGATAACGACCACCCCGCCCCAATAGCTATCCGTGGCTGCGGTGTGCACAGTGCCGCCGGCTGCGGCGTAGACAGAGGTCCCCGGCTCAGCCATGATGTCAATGCCGTGATGAAAGCGGTAATCATTATAGGTGAAATCGTAGCTAAAGCCATAGCTGCGGCCGGTTTCGCCGGAGAGCGGCGCTAACCAGGCGGAAGGCGCCGCCTCTGTTTGTACTGCCAGCGGGTCTTTGACAATGGTGTCCGGGTCAGGGCGCAGGGCTTGCCCGTCGTCAGCATAGTCAGGATTATCACTATTGATACCCGGCTCAATAATGGTTGCGCCGTCTGCTATATCCCCCTCGGCAGAAATTAAGGGTGCCGGCTCTTCTCTATCAAAAAATTCACTATAGGCAGCAATACCAATCAGCATAACGATAAAAATGCCTGTTAATACCCAGCGGCCTTTGCTGCTTTGGAAAAATTGGCTAATACTCTCGGTGATTTTCATTGTTTTCTCCTCCGCAAGAACTCTTATTCTTTTTTTCCCCATAAATTGCCGTAAATATACCTCTAGCGCCAAAAGAAAAAGAGCTTTTCGTAACCAATTACAAGTTGTCCGAATATAATAAAGCATGATGGCCTTAGGCAAATACTGCAATGTCATCAAAAACCAAGTGACGAAAGAGGAGAAATTTTTTATGGCAGATCTTATTAATATAGCTGCTGCGGTAGGTTCTTATAATAGCGTTTCAACAGAGCTTACTTCTGAGGCTATAACAGTACAGCTTGTCGATACCCTGGCTATAACCAAAACAGCCAATAAAACCATTTGGGCCGGCACTGATGAATTGGTTTACACCATTACCATCACTAATACGGACACTACATTTAGCTATGACTTGCCAACCATCAGCGATACTTTGGATATCACTTTGATTGATCTGGTCACAGATAGTGTTATGCTTGATGGTGCGCCGATTGCTTATACTTATGACAATGGTACCGGGTTGTTGACTATTGAGTTGACCGCTGGTGTTGCAGCCGGAGCGTCTGCTGTGGTTACCTTTCAGGTGCAGAAAATCTAATTCATATTCTTCCGGCATACTTAAAAGCAGCGCATATATTTATTTAGGCCCAGCAGTAATCTGTGTAAGTAATGTTTGTTGCGTAAAATTAGTGGCTGTTCGTCCCCCGATACCGCCGCCCCTTCCTTCTCCGGTTTATTGTTACCCGATATGCTGTTGCAGACAGCATAGATGTGCGCCCAGATATTGCCGGAGCCTGCGGTACAGCAGTTATGCAGGACGCAGTGTGGTCTACTCTCAGCTACATAGGTGACTTCCTTTTAGAAAGCAGGAAACAAAAAATAAACCCCTTCAGCCAAAGGGGTTTATTTTTTGTTTTCGGACTAGTCAATAGTTTCTAAACTCCAGGTGATATTGGTAAGATATTCCTCTTTGTTATGAAATGGTTGGCTGCAGGCTCTGAGCAAAATACCCTGATGGTTTTTCCAGGTAATAGGGATCACCGTCTCCGTACCTGTGGTATCGTCCATAGTATAAACTGTCATCGCTGCGCTGATAATAAAAGGAGTGATATTGTCACTTGCATCAATAAAGACCAGCGCCTCGGGCAAGGTGTGCAGGGGCTGCTTTTCTGAGTCATAGCTGGTCATGTCAGCGTCAATTGCAGCCAGAAGTTGCCAAGGGGTTTTTCGCACTCTGGTATCATACACCAGCAAATCCCAGGTGCCCAAGGTTCTGCCGAAAATGAGCGGAGAAGGGCTAATCTGGATGCCAAGATCAAAACGGACTTGCTCCGGTGGGGTATCCAAAAATATTTCACCTGAGCTAATAACTGCCATTTTAACGTAGGCATATAGATACGACGAGGCGAGATTATTGATGATAGTTACTATTGTGCCAAGAGGGATAGCGGCAGGAGTATGAATAGTAAACAGGCCAAGATCATCGGCAGTGGTGGGATGACTGTGGACAATGCTCTCTACCGTATAGTTGGCCAACAAATTGCTTAGGGCTGTAGCGGTTCCCTCAATCGGATAATTATCATCGGTGATAGGGTCAAGATGCAGTGGAAGGATAACTTCTCCCATAGAAAAGCAAAAAGCATTGTAAAGCAATAAACCAGAAAGTGGCTGGTTAGCTAATTCTTCTCCATTGAGATTAGTACCATCAGTGCTGTCCAAGGTGAATACGCTATTGGTGGAAATACCCTTAATATAAGCATTGCTTTGATCAATTTTTGCCCAGTGGTATAAAGGGAGACTGCTAATATTGCCCGTGGAGCTGGTTTTCCAGTAATTGATTTGCCCGGCGGATAGTTGCAGGCGGATATTGCTGGCGCCAAAATTGATAAGCCTGGCTGTAGTGCTTTTCATCACCAGGCTCTTGGGGTTTTGAATATCAAAGACACAATTAGCATAAGCATAAAAAATTGGGTTACCATTAGCATAGGCCTGCTCCAACCACACGGTTGCACCCGCACCCACTTGGAAGAGGTTATTAATATAGAACATACAATAAGAGCCCCTTTGTGCAGTCTGTTTGCAGATAAAAGTAGCATTGGCGCCGATCACCAGGCTGGAAACCCGATCAGAATCCCAAAAAGAAAAGCCGTTTACTGTCTCAATATTCACCTTGGCACTATTACCGATGCTTACATAAACGCCGCTGGTATCAGCATCTATCAGGCATTGATTAGTGTAAATAGTGACATCAGCGCTAGCGGCTATAGTGATTGCCCAGGTGGCGCTGTTGCCGGTAGTCATATTAAACACCATATTAGTGTTATGGGGGTTATGATTGATTATCACCTTGCCGCTCAGTGTGGCTCTGTTAACCTCAGCGACTTCTTGCGAATTTGTGAGCGGATGGAGAATATTGATGATGCTTTGATCACCCTCATTATCGCCGCCATTAATTTCCAGCGCGCCATTTTGGTTAAAAACAAGCTGGGGTCCATTATAAACAACATTGGTGAAAGCATAAGTGACATTAGCATAGGCTGAACCGCCGCTATTATAAAGAATGCCGTAATAATTTGTGCCAATAATGTTCATGTTTTTGAAAGTAATCTTGACTGTGCTGCCGCCGGGGGAGGCTATCCTGATGGGGTTATCAGCACTGGTGGTGCCATAATCGCTGTAAGTGTGGCGTACTGGCGCCGGATCATTCTCGCCTTGATATGTGCCGTCAATAGTAAGAATAGCTTTGTTGGCAGGTATGGTAATGCTGCTGGCATTCATGGCTATGTCCGCAGCCAGATAAATATAATTGACTTGATTTAAGGTATCAACTATGACACTGCGTAAATCAGACAAAGTATCTACTGCAACTGTTGTTGCATCAATAGGGATAATCATATATGCACTCCTTTGTTGGTGCTTTTGGGGCTGTTATATAAGCCACCCCACAATACATAATATGTGAACTAGCCCTCGGTTGCTCATAGCTTGTCAATGCCAGCTAAAAAAATAGCCGCAAACTCCGCTACTTGAAAAAAATTGATAGCGGGGGTATAATAACAAAATAGCAAAACTATATTAATCACAGCCTCAAGGAGGACATGATGCCGATTAGACTTTATAATACCCAGCAGGGTCAAAAAGAAGAATTTATCCCTCTTCTAGAAGGAAAAGTCAGTATCTATTGCTGCGGACCGACAACCTATAATTATATCCACTTGGGCAATGCCCGCCCCTTGGTGGTTTTTGATACCATCCGCCGCTATTTTTTGTGGCGCGGCTATGATGTTAAGTATGTACAGAATTTTACTGATGTTGATGATAAGATTATCAACCGCGCCAAAGAAGAAAACAGCAATGCCCAGGCTATTGCCGAAAAATATATTGCCGCCTATTTTGAGGATACGGCGTCCTTGAATATTATCAAGGCGGATGTCCATCCTAAGGTCACAGAGCATATTGCCGATATTATTGCTTTGGTGCAGCGCATCATTGACAATGACCATGCCTATGCGGTTGATGGCGATGTCTATTTTGAGGTGCGCTCCCTGCCGGAATACGGCGAGCTTTCCCACCGTGATATTGATGATTTGCGTGCGGGCGCCAGGGTAGACGCCTCGGATATCAAGCGCGATCCGCTCGACTTTGCCCTATGGAAGGCGGCTAAAGAAGGCGAAATCTGCTGGGATAGCCCTTGGGGCCAAGGCCGCCCGGGCTGGCATATCGAGTGCTCGGCTATGAGCTGCAAATATTTGGGTGATAGCTTTGATATTCATGGCGGCGGCGCGGATCTGGTCTTCCCGCATCATGAAAACGAGCTGGCGCAATCACATGCGGCAGGCTATGGCTTTGCCCACTATTGGCTGCATAATGGCTTTATCACTGTCAATGAAGAAAAGATGAGCAAGTCTTTGGGCAATTTCTTTCTTCTGCGTGATATTCTAGCCAAATTCCCCGGAGATGTGGTGCGCTATTATTTGTTGGCTACGCATTACCGCAGCCCGATTGATTTTTCTGATGATAAATTGACTTCCGCTGCCAAAAGCCTGGAGCGTATCCGCAACAGCTATGCCTTGTTGCAGGAGGCTGCCAAGACTGCCGTTGTCGGCGAAGGAAAGCTGGCTGCTGCTATTGACAAAGCCAGAGCAAGCTTCATCGCTGCCATGGATGATGATTTCAATACTGCTCTGGCTATTTCCACTATTTTTGATTTTTGCCATGAAAGCAATAGCTATTTGGCCGGAGAGGTTGTCAGCAAGGCGGATGTGGGAGCAGCGCTGGCCTTGTTTAATGATTTTGAAGCGGTGTTGGGGATGATTATCCCGCCGGCGCAGGAAACAGGCGGTCTGGCTGAGGATTTGATGGCCCTGATCCTCAGGATGCGTGAAACAGCACGCGCCAACAAAGACTGGCCTAGCGCAGACGCCATTCGTGACGGGTTAAAAGAAATCGGCATTGTCATTGAAGATACTAAAGACGGCGCCCGCTGGAAAAGAGTTTAGAAGGGAATAGCCAAAAGCTAGATGACGGATCAATCAATAAAATTATCACCTTTGGCTCTGGCCTATCTGGGCGATGCCGTGTACGAGCTGGCAGTACGCGAATATTTGCTCAAAGGCGGCCAAATCTATAACAAAGAGCTGCACCGGCGAACAGTGGAGCTAGTACGGGCGGACAAGCAAAGTCAGCTGTATGAGCAGATTCTTGAGTTGCTTGATGAAGACGAGCAGGCAATTATGCGCCAGGGGCGCAATGCCAAAAGCGGGCATCAGCCACCCAATACCTCTGTCGGCGCTTATCGCCGCGCCACCGGTGTCGAGGCGCTGGTGGGCTGGCTATATTTAGAAGGCAAACAGGACAAGCTGGCGCAGATATTTGATCAGCTGTTTGCCACAATCAGTAAGGAGCAGGAAAAATGAGAAATACCATTCAACAAATTCAAAGCATAGTCAATGACGGCAAAAAACTGGTCATGGTCACAGCCTATGATTATCCTTCCGCCTACCTGGCGGAAAAAGCAGGCGTAGACATGATTCTTGTTGGTGATAGCCTGGGCAATACGGTTTTGGGCTATGACACCACTATTCCCGTTACCATGGATGATATGATTCACCATACCAAAGCAGTTTGCCGCGCTGTCAACAAGGCGATGGTCGTGACTGATATGCCCTATGGCTCCTATCATATCAGCACTGAGCAAGCAGCGGAAAACGCTCTACGCCTGATTCAGGAAGGCGGCGCGCAAGCTGTTAAGCTCGAAGGCAGCCAATGGTCGCCCTTGGTGCGGGAATTAAGCCAGCGCGGTATTCCGGTGATGCCGCATCTGGGGCTGGAGCCGCAAACTGCCAGCCTGTGGCGGGGCTATAAGACACATGGCCGTGACGAGGCCACTGCCTGGGCCTTGGTTGATGCAGCGCAGGCGATGGAAGAAGCAGGCGCCTTTGCGGTTTTGATTGAATGTGTTGCTGCTGAGGCAGCGCAGCTGATTTCGGAAAAAATTGATATCCCCACTATTGGTATTGGTTCCGGCGCTGGCTGCGATGGACAGGTGCTGGTCTTCCATGATTTGCTGGGGATTACCCCCGGGCATACGCCCAAGTTTGCTAAAAAATATGCTAATATCGGTGAAGATATTGAGCAGGCGATTGCTGTTTATGCCCAAGAAGTGCGTGAAGGCAGTTTTCCTGATGATGAGCACAGCGTGCCTATGGAAGAGGACGAGGCGCAGAGGTTGTATTAAAAATGAAAATATTAATTGTTGGTGCAGGGGCGCTGGGCTGTTGGCTTGGCGCCACTTTATTTAATAGCGGGCTTGATATCAACCTTTATCATCCGCGGCAGGAAAAGGTTAGCCACATCCAAAAACATGGCGTGAAAATCACTCATCCCAGCGGTGAAGAGCTAGTTGTTCATATGCCTATTTTTGCCGATACGGCGGAGATTAATGGTATTGATTTGGCTATTGTGCTGGTCAAGGCCTATGATACCCGCTCTGCTGCGGAGGATATCAGCCGTTTGCCGGGCAATGCTCCGGATATCCTTTCTCTGCAAAACGGCATCGGTAATATGCAGGTTTTAGCTGAATTCTTCCCGGAGCAAAAGCTTTTCCCCGGAGTGATTTATCAGGGCGCGCAGGAAGTTACACCGGGCCATGTGCTCTATGCCGGGCCAGGGAGGACGATGATTGCGGCAATGGATGTCACGCGAGAGAAAGACGCGGCTGACTATGCTAAGGTGATGTCTGCTCATGCTATCCCGGTGGAGGCGGTGGAGCCTGCTGTGCTGGAGCGGGAGCGTTGGCAAAAGCTGCTGGTTAACGCGGCGCTTAACCCGGTCTCGGCGCTGACGAAAATGACTAATGGCGAAGTCACCCTCCACGCGGAAACCCTGGCGCAAATGGCTGAGCTTACTGCGGAAGGAGTGGCGGTAGCAAACAGTCTGGGTATAGCTTTTGATCAAGAGGAGGCATGGCAAAAGGTGCTTGCAGCCTGCCAGTTCACTGCACCCAATAAGTCGTCGATGCTGGTTGATGTGGAGCGGGGGAAAAAGACTGAGATTGACGTGATCAATGGCGCTATTGTTCGCTATGGCCAATTGCATGGTATTGCCACGCCGGCCAATCAAGTTATTATGGCCCGAATCAAAGCACTGGAACCGCGCTAAAGCGTCAAAAAGTTCTTGCATTATCAGGCGGCCTTATGTATAATGGATAAGCGGCAAAAAAATTGTCCAAACTAGAGGGCAGATGCCGCGCGTTGAGCTGGTTTGTGGCATAGCCGTATCAAGTGAATAATAGTCGTGGAGTGGTATCGAAGTCTGGCCGTAACGAGCCGCACTGGAAATGCGGTGTACCTCCGGGTACCGCGGGTTCGAATCCCGCCCACTCCGCCAAAAAGAGGACAGGGCAAAAGCCCTGCCCTCTTTTTGGCGAAATTGTTCAGATGATTCGAACCCGAGTTTTGCGCAGCAAAACGGGGTTACGGGTAGGGCAACGCAGTTGCCCACAGGTGCACGGCTTTAGCCGTGCAGCACTATCCCGCCCACTCCGCCAAAAAGCCTCATACCCTTTTGGGTATGAGGCTTTTTAGTATTAGTCCGGATTCTAACCCATTTTATTAAGAAAAAAGTAGCGGTAACAACTCTGAAAAACTCACTATCAAAGGCGGGTTTCGAGAAGGCCTTAAGGATGGCACATCGAAAATCGCGGACCGCCCTTGCTACGGCTAGACAAGATTGGGAGATGGCAGCCGGGTTTTTCTTTTACTGGCACCCTTTAAGCCATTAGGGATGCGAACTCATGCGCCCCGGACGGCGTCTTGTCGAGCTGGGGCTTTGACCTACCTGGCCTTTGCTCCGCAAAGTCGCAGGTAATGCACTAGCTTCGCGTCGTTATCGCTCCTAGCCAGGCAGGCAGCCT
>JAVBKT010000012.1:0-61371 GCA_031553915.1 Bacillota bacterium | reverse complement strand
GGCGACAACATTGTCATGGACATTGAGCTGATCACCTCGATCGCTATTGAAGAAGGCCTCCGCTTTGCTATTCGTGAAGGCGGACGCACCGTTGGTTCCGGCGTTGTTGTCGGCATCAATAAATAATGTAAGAAACACAGGTAAAGCTAGTTATAAGGTGGCTGCTTACGGGCAGCCACTTTCTCTACCTTCCATTGAAAATATTTATTGACAAGGTTGTCATATTATGATAATCTAACTAAGTGCCCAATTATATCTGGGCTGATTAGCATTGCTTGAAACCAGCAGCTAATCCGGAAAATTTACGGTTTAAGGAGAAACAAATGCGCGTTGCAATTACTATGGCTTGTTCCGAATGCAAAAGACGGAACTACATCAGCACAAAAAACAAAAAAACTACCCCAAATCGTATTGAATTAAAAAAATATTGCCGCTTTTGCAAAACTCATACCCTGCATAAGGAAACCAAATAGTTTTGTTGTTAGTAAAGCAATTACAATAAGGATGTGACTGATATGCCTAAACTGGGCGAACAAATCCAGCAAGCCGCTGCGAAAAACAACACCAAAAAACCTAAAAAAAGAGGCCGTCTTAAAGGCTTTTTCAAGGGCGTCTGGTCAGAACTGAAAAAGGTTCATTGGCCATCCAAAAAACAGCTGGTCACTTATACCGGTGTTGTCATCGTGGCTGTTCTTATTATGTCATTGGCTATTTCCCTGTTTGACTGGTTGCTCTCTATGCCTATCAACTGGGGCCTAAGCCTATAGCCAGTGTAAATAAAGAGGAGCGCCTTTAGCATGGAAAAACAATGGTATGTGATTCATACCTATGCCGGATATGAAAATAAAGTCAAGGCCAACCTGGAAAAACGTGTTGAATCCATGAATATGGAGGACAATATTTTCAGGGTTATTGTGCCTATGGAAAACGAGGTCGTGATTAAAGACGGCAAGCGTAAAATTACGCCCCGCAAAGTTTATCCTGGCTATGTGCTGGTGGAAATGAACTTGACTGACACCTCGTGGTATGTTGTGCGCAACACCCCCGGGGTCACCGGTTTTGTTGGCACCGGCAATAAACCTGTTCCGCTGCACGAGCAAGAGGCTGAACAGATTCTGGCTCAGATGGGTTACATGGAGAACCGCATTAAAGTCAATTTTTCCAAAGGAGAAAACGTCCGTATTATCAGCGGTCCTTTTGAAGACTTTATGGGCAGTGTCCAGGAAATCAGCCCGGAAAAAGGCAAAATGAAGGTTTCTGTCTCGATGTTTGGCAGAGATACTTTGGTTGAATTAGAATTTTCCCAAGTCGAAAAACTTTAGCTTCGACGCTTAATATATTCGTTCCCCGTTGTGGGAGGGGCGGCTATCCGCTCCGCTTAACCACATTATATTATAGGAGGTTTTACAAATGGCAAAAAAGGTTAGCGCAGTTGTTAAGCTGCAAATACCTGCGGGTAAAGCTAATCCCGCACCGCCGGTTGGTTCCATTCTTGGTCCGCATGGCGTCAATATCATGGGTTTCTGTAAGGAGTTTAATGAGAAGACCAGCAATCAGCCTGGTATGATTATTCCGGCAGAAATCACTATCTACGAAGACCGTTCCTTCACTTTTATTTTGAAAACTCCTCCGGCAGCCGTGCTGCTGAAAAAAGCTGCTGGTCTGGACAAAGCTTCTGACAATCCTTTGAAAAACAAAGTGGGTAAGGTAACACGCGCCCAGGTTCAAGAGATTGCCGAGTTAAAAAAACCTGACCTAACCGCAGCTGATTTGCAGGCTGCTATGCGTATCGTCGAAGGTACTGCCCGCTCTATGGGCATTGAGGTTGTTGACTAAGTTATAAAAATTGTGGGAGGAGTTTAGCTCCTTTGACCACTAAGGAGGAATTTACGATGCCGAAGCATGGCAAAAAATATAACGAAATTATCAAAAATAATGATCTGCACATATTGCATGAGCCAACCGAAGCTATTGAGCTGGCAAAAAGCAATGCCAAATCCAAGTTTGACGAAACAATTGAACTGGCCGTTCATTTGAATCTTGACCCCCGCCAGGCTGATCAGCAGGTTACCGGCGCAGTTGTTCTGCCGAATGGTACTGGCGTCACCAAGAAAATTCTCGTCTTTGCTAAAGGCGAAAAGGCTAAAGAAGCAGAAGACGCTGGCGCTGATTTTGTCGGCGCGGAAGATATGGTGGAAAAAATTCAGGGCGGTTGGTTCGGCTTTGATGTTGCCATCGCTACCCCGGATATGATGGGTCTGGTTGGTAAATTGGGCCGCGTGCTCGGCCCCAAAGGCCTGATGCCAAACCCCAAAGTCGGTACTGTGAGCATGGATATCGCAGCGGCGATCAATGACCAGAAAGCCGGTAAAGTTAATTACCGTCTAGATAAGGCCGCTAACATCCACTGCCGCATTGGCAAAGCATCTTTTGATACTGATAAGCTGCTGGAAAACTATAACACCATTGTTGATGTTTTAGTCCGTGCCAAACCATCTGTTGCCAAAGGGCAATATATGAAAAGCGTTACTGTCAGCTCTACAATGGGCCCTGGTTTTAAGATCAACCCGCAAAAACCGCAGGGATAAACCCATCCCATCAGGCAGCCTTTATCCGCTGCCCACAAGTAAATATTTTCTACCATAGACAGCAGGTATCTTTCAAGATGTAAGCGGCTCGCCCGCCTGCCGAGGCAGGAATAATAACCTTTGATCACAAGATTCAGGTTGTTTATACTATCCCCTGCTGAGCTATGGCAGGGGATTTTCTTGATTACGTTATCAATGTTTGACCCTTTAGATATTTTGCTGAAAGGAGGAATGAATGCATTTATGGAGAAAAAACCTCAACTGATTGCTAAGGAAAACGAAGTCGCCGAGCTGAAAGAGTTGTTCGACAACTGCCAAGCTGCTATTATTACCGATTACCGTGGTATTTCTGTCAGTGAAGACGTAGCTTTAAGAGCAAAACTGCGTGATGCTGGCATTGAATACCGTGTCGCTAAAAATACGCTGATCAAAATAGCCTGCAACAATTATGGCAGTACTGCTCTCGATGAATATTTGAATGGCCCCACCGCTATCGCTTTTGCTAATGACCCGGTAGCTGCAGCCAAAATTTTCAGCGACTTTGTCAAACAGTCTAAAAAGACTAAAATCAAAGCCGGACTTTTGACCGGACAGTTTGTTAATGCGGACAGTATTGATGCTTTGGCAAAACTGCCTAGCCGCGAAGTCCTGCTGGCTCAGGTCGCAGGTGGCCTGGTCGCCCCCATGGCCAGCTTTGCCGGCGTTATGTCCGGCATGTTGCGCCAACTGGTTAACGTTGTTGATGCTGTTAGAGAGCAGAAATCTGCTTAATTCACTTAATAAAAAACTAATTTACACTTATTTTTAGGAGGATTTTATAATGTCTAAAGTTAATGAAATTTTGGAAATGGTCAAAGAAATGACCGTACTCGAACTCAGCGAATTGGTAAAAGCTTTTGAAGAAGAATTTGGCGTATCCGCCGCTGCTCCTGTAGCAGTTGCCGCTGCTCCTGCCGCCGGCGCTGCCGCTCCTGCTGCCAGTGCCGAAGAAAAAACTGACTTTGACGTAGTTCTGACCAACTTTGGCGCACAGAAAGTTGCTGTTATCAAAGTTGTCCGCGAAATTACCGGATTGGGCTTGAAAGAAGCCAAAGAACTGGTTGAAGGCGCTCCTGCCGCTGTTAAAGAAGGCGTTAACAAAGATGAAGCCGACGCCATCAAAGCTAAGCTCGAAGAAGCCGGCGCTACTGTTGAACTCAAATAGTTAAAACCCTTTTAGCTAACCCAAAAGCCTCCCCTAGGGGAGGCTTTTTTATGTCTGCAGTCAATCATTTGCTTTTATCTACAGCCAATTTTCATAAGTATATAACAGCACGTTGTCTACACTATATACCTCAAGATGGAAACCTCTACCTTCACTTATCGGCGTATTATTGCCGTCAAATGATAGCTGTTGTAAGACTTGTTTATAGCTATTGCCGGCTTGATCCGTGGCCTCAAACACCCACTCATAGCTGCTACCTATATCCTCAGCTGTTAGCTTAGCGGCAAGACTTGCAGACAGAGTAGAGCTATTATAAGAAAAATCATCCCAATAGGTGCCTTCCGTCATATATTCATCAGAATGCCTATTGTCCGCAGCAGCTGATAGCTCTGTTGTTTCCATCAGTTGCCCGTCCCGATAAGATTTAATAACCATGTTATCCAGCTGTATGGCCGTTTCACTATAAGAATAGTGTATTGTTACATCAGCATTGTACTCGTAGCGGCCATTGCTATAGCAAGACTGCCAATTAGGTTCAGCTTGAATATGCGGCAAATACTTTTCCGCCGGGATAATATCCCACAGCAAAACCTCTGTCTGCTCGGAGCTGTCATCCTTGATTAATACCCGGTTAACCTCCAGCTGATCAAAGATTGACATCGGAACAGTAGCCGTAAACTCGCCTTGGGCAAATTGCATCGGATATTCTGTGCCGTTGATAATCAATGTTGCAGTAGGCGCATCCCCTGTTGTCTCCCTTGGAATCAGCGATACCTTGAGATCAGCCGTCAAGGCTTCTTTATCAAAATTAGCCAGCTGATATTCAGACATAGATAGCAGGCTTGGCTCTGTGCTATAGCTATTGATGTCATATTGCAGCTCCCCATTAAGGCTACTGAGCCTTCCCGCTATATTGTTTCCCTGATAATTTACCTCAGTTCTTAAAGCTGCCAACTGGGTAATAACAATTATTAACAGCACACAGATAATACCACCGATAATCGCTGTTAGATATTTTTTCATAATATCCCCCTCTGTTTTTTGTTTATTCCTGGAAAAGAGCTTGCGCGTATTCCTCAGCCGCAAAATCGCGTAAATCCTCAATCTTCTCGCCGACGCCAATCAAACGTACCGGCAAGCCGCTCTCCTCAGAGATGCCGATAACTGCGCCGCCTTTGGCAGTGCCATCCAGCTTGGTAATCACCAGCCCAGTGAGGGGTATGGCCTCGGCAAACTGGCGCGCCTGAGAAATGGCATTCTGGCCGGTGCCGCCGTCTAAGACCAGCAGCGCTTCCAAGTGGGCATCAGCAGCCTCGCGCTCAATCACGCGACCGATTTTCGCCAGCTCATTCATTAAATTGGTTTTGTTTTGCAGGCGGCCGGCTGTATCTATAATCAAAATATCGGTGCCCCGCGCTTTAGCCGCGGCAATGGCGTCAAAAACAACCGCAGCCGGGTCAGCGCCCTCTCCTTGCTTAATCAACGGCGCGTCAATGCGCTTGGCCCAGCCCTCCAGCTGCTCAGCCGCTGCGGCGCGGTAGGTATCGCCTGCTGCCAGCAGCACTTTTTTGCCCTCGTTTTGCCAGCGTGCGGCCAGCTTGCCAATAGTGGTAGTTTTGCCCGCGCCATTAACGCCGATCATCAACAAGATATTGAGCCGGCCCGCTTCAAGCTGCAAACCATCCCCTTGATGGGTGATGAGAATTTTGGCAATCTCCTCTTGCAGCGTTTTCCACAGCTCTTCTCTTTCCTTAATTTTTTCCGCTTTAGCCCGCTCCCGCAGGGTCTCAGCCAGCTTCAAAGAGGTATCAACCCCCACGTCAGCCAGTATCAGGCTCTCCTCCAGCTCTTCGAAAAACTCTTCATCAACCCTGCCGCTGAAAATGCTTTTAATATTGCCGGTAAAGGACGCTCTGGTTTTCGATAGTCCTTCTGATATTTTTTTAAACAAGCCCATAAACGCTCTCCTTAGCTAGTTAATTCTATATATATTGCCGCGTCTTATACTGCCTCATCCAGTTTAACGGAAAGAACTTTGGATATCCCCTCTTCTTCCATGGTCACACCCCACAGTGTCGATGCTGCTTCCATGGTAGTCTGGCGGTGAGTAATCATCACAAACTGGCTTCCACTGGATTTATCAATCAAGAAATCGGTAAAGCGGCTGATATTGGCCTCATCCAGCGCTGCATCAACCTCGTCCATCACACAAAACGGCGTGGGACGCACCGCTAGCATGGCAAACATCAAGGCAATGCCGATTAATGATTTTTCTCCGCCGGAGAGCAGATTATAATTCGCTACCTTTTTGCCGGGCGGATCAACGCGGATTTCCACGCCGGTCTCCAATATATCATCAGGCTCGGAAAGATAGAGCGAGGCGCTGCCGCCGCCAAAAAGACGGTTAAAGCTCCTGTCAAAGGCTGCGCTCAATTGCTGATAAGCGTCATTAAAGCGTCCCATCATAATCTTGTCCATCTCCGCGATAACCTTGTCCAGCTTCTCGCGGGCCGCAACCATATCCGCTTTTTGGCTGCTCAAAAATTCAAACCGCTCTTTGACCTCGGCAAATTCGCCGATAGCCCCAATATTAACATCTCCCAGAGCAGCTATTTCCCGCTTCAGCTGGCTAAGACGGGTGTTGAGCGCTGTGCGGGAGGCAATATCATCACCCAGCTTGGCGCGAGCCATAGCCAAATCCATCGCAAAACGCTCTGAAAGCTTAGCCGCCTCGTTGGCAAAATCAGCCCTCCAGCGCTCGCAGCGTAAATTCAGCTGATAGATTTCGTTCTGTAATTTTTCGCGCTGCTTGCTGCTTTCCCTTTCCTGCTTTTCCAGCTCTCTCTGCCTGGCTGTTTCCGCAGACAGGCCATGCTTTAGCTGTTCCAGCTGTTCCAAAGCATCATGCAGGGCCAGACCGGTTGCGCGCAATAATTCTTCGCTCTCGGCGCTGCAGCGAAGCAGCTCTTCTATATCCTTAAGTGCGGTTTCTTTGTCCGCAGCTTTTTCTTCCGCCTCCCAGCCCAGGTTAGCCAGCTCTTCCTTCAGCCGGGTGAGAGTAAGCGTCTGCCCATGCAGCTTTTGCTTAGATGAAGCCAAATTCATTTTCTGCGTGGTAATCCGGTCTTGCTGGCCACTCATCTGCTCCTGCAAGGCAGCCAGTTCGCTGCCCCTGCTGGCGATATCCGTTGCTAATTGCTCCTTAGTGGAGGCTGTTCTACTATATTCCTCTTCCAAATAAGCCAGCTCATTATTGATATTTTCCCGCTCATGGGCGATTCTGGCCTGTTCCTCGGCAATTGCCTGCAAGCGCTTTTCCTGAGCCTCTTCGGCATAAGCCAATTGCTGCCGCTGATTATTGTTCTCCGCCAATTCAGCCGATAATCCGCTCAGGTTTTTGGCCAGCTCTTCGCTGGTCTGCATCGCCTGTTCCTGGGTCTTGCGCAGCTCAGCCAGATATTGGCTTTGCTGTTCCAGCGCTTTTTCCAGCTTGGCCAGCTCTGCCTTAGCCGCGCTAATCTTAGCCTTTTGGCCCAATAATTCACCGCTTTTCTTATTTCTCGAGCCGCCGGATACCGAGGCGCCGGGGTTAACCATATCGCCATCCAGAGTCACCACGCTCAGACGGTATTTCAGCTTTTTCGCCGCAGTCATGGCTGTGGACATATTATCCGCGATCATCACATTATTGAGCAAAAAATCTACTGCCGGACGAATACGGCTTTCACAATCTATCAGCTCAGAGGCCAGCCCATGCACACCTTTAAGCGTAGCGGCCTCGCTAATATCCGCCTTGGGTCTCACCTTGAGAATATCCAGCGGCAAAAAGGTGGCTCTGCCCAAATGCTCTTTTTTGAGATAAGCGATAGCCTCCTCAGCAGCAGCAGCGTTTTCCGCCACCACGTTTTGAATATTAGCGCCCAGATACGCTTCCACCGCCACACGGTATTGCTCCGGCACATCCATCAGGGAAGAGATAACATCAATAATGCCAGCTCCGGCCTTATTCTTGCCTTTGGCTAGCATCAGAGACTTGACGCCCGGGAAAAACCCTTCATATCCCTTTGCCACTTCTTCCAGCATCGCCACCCGGGTGGCGGCGGAAGTGACATGATATTTTTTATCCGCCTCCTCAGCTGCAGCCTCTGCCATCTGCATATTCAGCTCGCGCAATTTTGTCTCATTTTCATGCGCTTGCGTATTTATTTGTTGCTGCTTGCTTTTGAGCTCTTGCTGCTCTGCCAGCAATTGGCTTTCCTCGGCTGCAGCTTTCTCTATTGCGGTATTCAGCTCATTTTCCTCTTCGGCGAGGCGGCTGATACTTTCCGCGTTTTTCTCCGCCAGTTGACGCTTAAAGCCCAGCTGATTTTCCAAAGCAGTATCATCAACAGTAATTGTATTCATCTGCCGCTGCATTTCCGCCAATTGATCAGCCAAGAGGCCGATATGACCGCGGATATCGCTTTCGCCGCCCTCCCCATGGAGGATAGACTGCTCTTCCTCGGCGATTTCAGCAGCAGTACGCTCCACATGAGCGGCTAAATCCGCAATCTCTTTCTCCTTGACTAGCAGAGCCTCTTCTAATGCGCCGAGCTCACGGGAGAGACGTTCCGCACTCTGCTCAGCATTTTCTCTTCTGCTTTTGAGCAGCCGCAGCTCGCCTTCTTCTTTTTCCTGCCTGGTTTGCAGTTCATAATAGGCCTGCGATGCGCTGGCGACATTTTCATCACGCTCATTAATCAGCAAATGCAGCGTTTCAATCTCCGCTGTCAAAGTCAAACGTTTGCTTTCTTCCTCCATCAACTGCTGCTCACGCGCTGATATTTTTTCTTCCAGCTCGCTAATCCGGTCTTCCGCCTCGCTCAAAACCCGTACCGAAATACCCATCTCCGCCTGGTCAGCCTCTGCGCGCAAAGCCAGATATTGCTCAGCCTTGGCGGCCTCTATGCCCAGCGGCTCAATCCGCGAAGCAAGCTCGCCGATTACCGCGCCGATTGTTTCCAGATGACGCTCGGTCTCAGCCAGCTTGCGTAGTGCTTCTTTTTTACGGTCACGGTATTTGACAATACCTGCCGCCTCCTCAACCAGGACACGCCGCTCATCAGGGCGGGCATTGATCAGCTCATTGATGCGGCCTTGATTGATCAGGGATATCCCTTCGACGCCAATCCCCGTATCAACAAACAATTCGCGAATATCCTTCAAGCGGCATTGCTCGCCGTTAATTAAATATTCGCTGCTACCATTGCGCACAGCGCGGCGCGTAACGCTCACCTCGGAAAATTGCAGCGGCAAATAGCCATCACTATTATCAAGGATAATTGTGACCTCTGCCATGCCTAAAGGGCGGCGCTTTTGCGTGCCGGAAAAAATCACATCTTCCAGCTTGCCGCCGCGAATGCTGCGGGCATTTTGCTCGCCCAAAACCCAGCGCAGGGCATCAGCAATATTGCTCTTGCCAGCGCCATTGGGCCCGACAATACAAGAAATACCGGGCTCAAAAGCGACATCGGTTTTGGCAGTGAATGACTTAAAGCCCTGCAGCTCTATGCTTTTTAAATACATCTTGTTCCTCCAAAGGGAATTATACTTAATTATACCACAAGATATAGTATTTTAGCAACAAAAGAGCGTAGAAAAAGCGCCCTTAATAAATAAAGGCGCATGGCAAAAGCTAGCAGTTGTTTGCTCTTTATTCTACTGTCACTTGTTTGGCCTGAATCACCGGTTTAACTGCGTCCGGCTGGCGTTTGACATTGATAACCGGAATATTGGCTACCAAAGCCACCCCCTCATCCTCGCGGGAAAGAGAAACCTCCAGGGCTTCTTTGTCAATTTCCATATATTTGCCGATAGTTGCGATCAGATCCTCGCGCAAGCTATTCATAATCGTCTCTGAGACATCGAGCCGGTCATGCACCAACACCAGCCGCAAGCGTTGCTTGGCCACTGCCTTCGAGGCATCGGCTTCGTTTTCTCTGCCAAAAAACTTACCTAAAAAAGAAACTATACTCATGCTTCAGCCCCCCTATTCCGCTTTTAACATCTGCTTAAGACGACCGAAGAAACCTTTCTTCTCCTCCAGGTTCATCAACGGCACATCCTCGCCGTCAATGCGGCGGGAAATATTACGGAAGGCTCTTCCCGGACGGGAATTGTCATCCAGCACCGTTGGCTCACCCTTGTTGGTAGAAATGACGATTTGATCATCGTCCGGGACTATGCCCAGCAAGCTAATGGCCAAGATCTCCAAAATATCTTCAACACTCATCATATCGCCGCTTTTGACCATATTGGCACGGATGCGGTTAATAATCAGGGTTGGTTCGGTAATGCCCGCCGCCTCCAGCAGGCCGATAATCCGGTCGGCATCGCGCACAGCGGAGACCTCCGGAGTAGTGACAACGATTGCCTGCTCCGCGCCTGCAATAGCATTTTTAAAGCCATGTTCAATACCGGCCGGGCAATCAATAATCACATAATCAAACTCTTCTTTAAGCTTTTCGCACAGCTCTACCATTTGCTCAGTAGTAACTGCTGTTTTGTCCTTAGTCTGCGCCGCTGGCAGTAAAAACAGGTTTTCCAGCCTTTTGTCCTTAATCAGGGCCTGTTTGAGGCGGCAATTGCCGCGTACTGCGTCAACTATGTCATAAACGATACGGTTTTCCAAACCCAAAACCACGTCCAGGTTGCGTAAACCGATATCAGTATCTACCAACACCACTTTTTTACCCAGCATTGCCAGGCCAGTTCCAACATTGGCTGTAGTGGTAGTTTTACCAACACCGCCTTTGCCGGAGGTGATAACAATAACTCTGCCCATATTTTCCTCCTTCAATAATCAATGTGAGCCTTTGACCAATGATATTAATGTAATATTCTATTTTATTTTGGCGTTACATATCTCTCAATTATCACTTCGTCATTTTTAATCCTTGCTGTTTCCGCGGGTTTGTTCTCCGCATCTCCTCCGTCAGGAGGACGGGTGATATGCGAGGCAATACGCAGCTGCGTCGGTGCAAAATGCAGCGCAGTCACAGTTGCGCCTTCTTCGCCGGTGGCTCCGGCATGCACCAGCCCGCGCAGTGATCCCATCACCAAAATATGCCCGCTGGCCACAATTTCCGCGCCGGGGTTGACATCGCCAAGCACCACTACATTACCGTCAAAATCAATATTCTGGCCGGAACGCAGACTTTTTTCATAGAGCATTGTTGGCCGGTTGCTGATGGATGCGGGCCAGGAATTGCGCATATCTAACACTCCTTTAATATGAAACTTTCGACTTAATTATCTTCTCGCTTAATACTGATATTTCCTGCCTGAACCACTCTTATTAATTCGTCGAAGTTTAGCAGCCAAGAAGAGCTGCCAGCTGCCGCAGCAGCGCTACAGATAACCCCACTACCGTATTATAATCGCCATTAATTTTTTTGACAAAAAGCGCGCCAGCTCCCTGTATGCCATAGGCGCCGGCTTTATCCATGGGCTCGCCGCTGACAATATATTCGTCCATCTCGCTGCTGCTTAGACTGTGAAAGGTTACTTCACAGACATCTGCTCCGCCGGCAGTTTTTTTGCCTTTAGTGTCAATCAGGCAGAGTCCGGTATATACCTGATGCACCGTAGCGGAAAGCGCGGTGAGCATGGCCTTGGCCTCCTCAGCGTCAGCCGGTTTGCCAAAGGGCACATCACGCAGCATCACCATGGTGTCCGCGCCGATGATAACCGCGTCGTCATAAGCTGTTGCCGCAGCTTTGGCCTTATTGGCGGCATTGGCCGCAACCAAGCCTTCCGCATCCATTTGCTCGGTAGTATCTCTATATTCGTCCACCAGCACCGGATGCACGATTGGCTCAATGCCGATCTGGCGCAAAATATCGAGACGTCGGGGGCTGGAGCTGGCAAGAACTATTTGTCTTCCCGCAAAGAGCATAAATTTGTCTCCTCAAATAAATATTTTCTTACTTCCGCTACCATATACAAGGAACCGCAGACGAGAATCATCTCATCATCATTAACTGCGCTCAAAGCCTGCTCTATCGCCTGACCATTGTCGGCAATTGTCTCCGCCTTTTTGCCTGACTCGCGGCATAAATCCGCCAATATTTGCCAATCTTCGCTGCGGCTCAAATAGGGCGGGCGGGTAATGATAAAGCGCTCCACATAAGGCAAAAGCAGGCGCAAAGACTTTTCCCGCTCTTTATCGCTCAGCATACCTAAAACGCAAAAAATTTTCTCCTTGGCCCACAGCCGGTCTAAGGCTGCGCATAGAGCCTGCATACCGGCATAATTATGCGCGCCGTCCAGTAAAATCAGCGGCTGCTCGCTGATCATTTCCAAGCGGCCAGGCCACTTCACCGCAGCCAGTCCGCTACGAATACTCTGCTCGTCAATACCCAGCAATTCCGCTGCTTGCACCGCAATCGCCGCATTGATCAGCTGGTGCTCGGCCAGTAGCGCGACAGCTACTTGCTGATAGCTGTGAAGGTTGGTGGTGATATCAGCAATGCTGCCTGCTCTGTTGAGCAAAACTGGCTTATAAGTAAAGTCTTGCCCCTCAACATATAGCTTGGCCTGTTGCTCTTTGGCCTTAGCGGCAATAATCGCCAGAGCCTCACCCGTAGCAGCAGTAACAACCAGAGAGTTTGGCTTGATAATGCCTGCTTTATGGTGAGCCACTGCCGCAATCGTGTCACCTAAAAAATCGCTGTGATCCAGAGCGACATTAGTGATAATATTGATATCGCCACTCACCACATTGGTGCTGTCGGTCAAACCGCCCAGCCCCACTTCAATAATAGCGTGATCAACATTTTCCGTGGCAAACCAGAGCAGAGCCAAAGCTGTCACTGTCTCAAACTCTGTTGGCGGCGCAAAACCATCGGCCACCATAGCCTGATGCTCGCGATATACCACAGCAAACAGCTCGGCAAAACGCTGCTGGCTAATAGGCACTCCATTCACCCGGTATCGCTCAGCATGGCAATAAAGATGCGGCGAAGTAAAGAGGGCGGTCGTCTTGCCTGCCGCACGCAAAACAGCATCGAGCATGGCCGCCACTGAGCCTTTGCCATTGGTGCCGGTGATATGAATAACATGCTTTAAATGGCGCTCCGGATGGCCCAAGCGGCGGCATAGCTCCTCTATCCGCTCCAGGCCCGGGCTAATACCGGCGCGCTGCAACTGATGCAATATTGTTAAGGCTTGCTGATAATCCATATTTTCACCTTTTAACAGGGTATAAAAGCAGGCGGGCCGTTTGACCCGCCCGATGATTATATTAAGAACGCAACAGCTGAGCACAAGCGTTGCCCCAGCCTTTCATATGACTAGCCGTTTATTCAAACATTGCCAGATGCTGTTGCAGAGAAGCAAGTTTTTCTTCATATATTGACTGCTTTGCCTGCTCTTTTTCCACGACTTCAGCCGGAGCTTTGCTGATGAAAGCGGCATTATTAAGTTTGCCTGCCAGACGTTTCAGCTCATTTTCCGTGGCAGCGATCTCTTTATTTATCCGCTCCATCTCCTTATCCAGATCAATCAGCCCAGCCAAAGGCAGATAAATATCCGCGCCCTTCACATGGGCTTTGGCTGCTTTATCAGGAACAATATCTTTGGCGGCAAACTGGATAGATGATGCCTGAGCCAATGCCGTAATATAGGCTTCCCCCTCTGCTATTTTCGCCGCCAAAACGCTGTCTGCCGCAATAATAATCTCCGCCTTTTTGCCGAGCGGCACTTTCATTTCCGCGCGGATATTACGCACGCTTCTGATCAGCTCCATCAACAGCTGCATCTGCTCTTCCTCTTCGGGATAGCTTTCTCCCTCCTTGCCGTCGGGATATTTGGCCAGCATAATTGTGGCGCCACTGCCGGGCAATTGCTGCCATAATTCTTCGGTGACAAAGGGAATAAAGGGATGCAGCAATTGCAAGATCGTACGCAGCACAGATATTAGCACGGCCTGAGCAGTATGCTTTTCTTCCACTGTGCCTTTATAGAGACGCAGCTTGGCAAGCTCCACATACCAATCGCAAAACTCGTCCCAGGTAAAATCATAAATAGCGCGCAGAGCTTCGCCCAGCTCATATTTTTCGAGATTAGTATCAGCAGCTGCGGCAACGGCCTTGGCGCGGGAGAGAATCCATTTATCCGCCAAGGTGAGCTGCAAGGGGTATTGCTCTTCCTGATAATCTTGCAAATTCATCAAGGCAAAACGGCTGGCATTCCAAATTTTATTGATGAAATTGCGCCCGCCATCCAACCGTTCCCTCTGAAAGCGCATATCATTGCCGGGGCTGTTGCCGGTAATCAGGGTATAGCGCAGGCTGTCTGCGCCGTATTCATCGATGATTTCCAAGGGGTCAATACCATTGCCCAGGGATTTGCTCATCTTGCGCCCCTGTTCATCGCGGACAATGCCATGAATAAAAACATCGCTGAACGGTTTTTTGCCTGTTTGTTCCAGGCCGGAGAATATCATTCTCGCTACCCAGAAGAAAATAATATCATAGCCGGTGACCAGCACATCTGTCGGATAAAAATCGCGCAAATTGTCTGTCTGCTGCGGCCAGCCCAGGGTAGAAAATGGCCACAATCCGGAGCTAAACCAGGTATCCAGCACATCCGGGTCTTGCTCAAGGTGGCTGCTGCCGCATGAGCATTGCTTGGGCTCCTGCTTGGCGCAAAGTATCTCGCCGCAATCGCGGCAATACCACACCGGGATGCGATGCCCCCACCACAGCTGGCGGGAAATGCACCAATCGCGGATATTCTCCATCCAGTGAGTATAGGTGCTGGTAAAGCGGCTGGGGATAAAGCGGATATCGCCGTCTTCCACTGCCTTGATCGCCGGTTCGGCGAGCGGCTTCATCTTGACAAACCATTGCGGAGAAACCAGTGGCTCCACCTGGGTGCCGCAGCGGTAGCATTCGCCCACCGCATGGGAGATATCAGTAATCTGATCCAAAAGCCCTAAGGCTGAAAATTCCTCAACAATAGCTTGTCTACATTGCTCAATGCTCATGCCCTGGAATTTGCCCGCCTCCGCATTCATCAGGCCGTCTTTGCCAATAACCGTCACCTGCGGCAAATTGTGACGCAGACCGATTTCAAAGTCATTGGGGTCATGCGCGGGGGTGATTTTGACTGCGCCGGTACCAAACTCCATATCACAGTATTCATCGGCGATAATCGGGATTTCTCTGCCTACCAGCGGGAGCGCAATCGTCTTGCCGATTTTATCCTCATAGCGCGCATCACCCGGGTTCACTGCCACAGCCGTATCGCCGAGCATAGTCTCCGGCCTGGTGGTGGCTACCACCAGATAGCCGCTGCCATCAGCATAAGGATAGCGCAAATGCCAGAGATGCCCGTCATGGTCATTATGCTCCACCTCAATATCAGAGATGGTGGTTTGGCAATGGCTGCACCAATTGACAATATAGGAGCCGCGGTAAATAAGCCCTTTATTATAGAGCTCGACAAAGGTCTCGCGCACAGCCTCAGAGCAGCCCTCGTCCATGGTGAAACGCTCTTTGCTCCAATCACAGGAGCTGCCCATCTTATGCAGCTGCTTGCTGATGCGGCTATGATAGGTTTCTTTCCATTCCCAGCATTTCTCGACAAAGGCCTCACGCCCTAAATCATATTTGCTGATGCCGTCCTTGGCCAGATGTTCCTCTACCTTGGCTTGGGTGGCGATACCCGCGTGATCAGTACCGGGCAGCCAAAAAGCGCGGCGGCCCTGCATCCGGCGCCAGCGGGTCAAAACATCCTGCAAAGTATTATCCAGGGCATGTCCCATATGCAGCTGCCCGGTGACATTGGGCGGCGGCATGACAATGCAAAACGGTTCTGCCTCTTGATTGATATCACAGCTAAAATAGCCGTTTGTCTGCCAAAAATCATACCATTTCTGCTCCACATCCTGCGGGGCATAAATCGTGGCGAGCTGCGCCTTGCTGTTCCCTGCCATATTGTTCGGTCTCCTTATAAAAATTGCTCAAACATTACCGTATATAATAACACTTTTTGCAGTGTTAATGCAAGTGGAGACCATAAAAACTAGAGCGTTTCTTCCGCGGTTGGCGTTGCCGCGTCTACCATGAGCATTTCCTCTTTCTGTCGCTCCTGCTCTTTCTCCTGCTGCAAGATAGCTTTGGCTTTAAGCGCTATCACCGCCAGCAATGCAGCGCCAAGCGTGATAGCGACCGTTATCGCCGCTAAGCTTATCAAAAACCACGGCACGCGTAACAGCGGCACAAAGATAAACAAGGCGGCAATCAACAATAGCACCAGAACCAACCCGGCCTTGAATCCGGCCTGATACGGGTGTAGTGGGTATTGCCAGCCGCTGACAAAGCCCGCACAAAGAGGAATAGATACCAGCCAGAGTGTGAAAAACAGCTGCAAATTTTTTGCCTCGTGGGTAGTTGTCGCAAACAAAAAAACAACGATAATCCCGGCTGCGAGCGGCAGCAAAAATGATAAAAATACTTTGAGCAATTGTTTCATATTATCCCTCTTCTTTATCTGTCATAAAATAAATATATGCAAGAGGGATAGATTACTATGCAGAAGCCCCGGCCTAAGCCGGGGCTTCTGCATAGTATAATAAAAGGACCGCTCCAGTTTATTTCCACACCACTCTGATCGGCGCCTTAACCTCGACCGAGCAGCCGCAGACTTCATATCGCGGACGGCCAATAAGCTCAATGCAAGGAGCAAAGGGACAACAGCGCTCTTCATCACAACAATTACGGAAAGTGCGGCAGCATTGATGACGGCAACCGCAGCAATCAATATAGCAAATCTTCACCTCAAAGCAAACGATATATTTTCTGCAATGCCTGTATTCATCAATAATATTGACACAAACCGTTTCCAGGCAAACATCTGCGGGAATACGCATCGATGCGCAAAGATGGCTCTCCAACACGCGCGGTTTGCGCTCTACTACCGCGCAGCTGGTATGGCATGGCGGCTCCGGCGCAGGCGGCGGACAGGGTTTATGGCAATGGTGATGCGGAGGCGGGCAAGGAGGTGGCGGCGGGATAAAACAATCATCTTTGCGGCAAGGAACCCGGCAAGGGATCAAAACCTCTTGCCATTCGCATAAACAATCACGCAGCTGGCTCCGGCAGCGGTCAAAGAAAAACTCTTTACGGCATTCATTTTCATAGCAGCTATCATCAGGGAAGAACATATTGACTCTCCTTTCAATTCACCTTTATATATAATATGCCTGGCCCATAGAATAGTGCAGACAAGGCTAGCCATTAGGGATATGAACTCATGCGCCCCGGACGGCGGCTGGTCGATCTGGAGCTTCGACCTACCTGGCCTTTGCTCCGCAAAGTCGCAGGTAATGCACTAGCTTCTCGTCGTTACCTTGCCTCATCAGGCAGGCAGCCTGCCTTCGACCTAGCTGGTCTTTGCCTCTGGCAAAGCCACAGCTAATGCACTAGCTACGCGTCGTCGCTCTGCCTGGCTCTGCCTGGCTCAGCCCGACCAGCCATCCGTCGGGGGTGCCAGCAGTTTTGGCAGAAAAACAGTGAGGCCTAGCTGGCTTTTGCCTATGGCAAAATCTCAGCTATGCATTTAGTTAAAAATCAAGATGAAACATCTTGATTTTAACTAAACAAATCCTGGTGAAAAAATTGCTTTTCGTAGTATATCTACGTGGAGCAATTTTTTTATCGGGAGATGCCAGCGTTTTTCCGAACCTACCTGGCCTTTGCTCCGCAAAGTCACAGGTAATGCACTAGTTTCGCGTCGCAAAATCGCAACGGTTCAAATCTCTAATGGCTAGCTTGACAACATGCAAAAACATGCTATGCTTTAAATATAGGAGTTTCCATGAATAACTGGCAGGAAAGCACACTTAAATATTATTACCAAGGGGTTCTTTTCGGCGAATATCCGGCAAAAATAATGAACTCACTCGGCCCGGTTATCAAGCAATGTACCAGCATGCTTGATGTATGCAGCGGTCCCGGGGCTTTTTCTCTTTGGGGATTAGCCGAGGGGATGCAGGTTACAGCCACTGATATTTTGCCAGACTCCCTGGCTGCTCTCACGGAAAAAGCTCAGCTTTATCCCAAGAGCAAGCTCACTACCATTGCCGCAGATTTCCGCATTTTAGCTCCCCCTCAAGCAGACCTGGTAATTGCGGCCTGTTGTTTTTCTGAGGATATGGCAGAGCCGGCAATGGTAGCCAAAATAGCTGACGCCGCCAGCAAAATTGCTGTCTTTGTCATGCATGACGGCCTCAAGAACAGCGAGTTTGCCACTGCATCTTTGAAAAAAGACAAAGATTTCCGCCCGCGCAACTGGGAGGAAAACAGCGTAGAAGAATATATCACTGCACTTGCCGAAGCTCGGCAGTATGAGCTGCACCATCTGCAATTGTCTTGTGACTTTGGCTGCTTTTATGATACAGAAGACAGCGAACTGATTGATTTTATCAGCCGCAAAAGCGGCGTCTACGATATTGATTTGTTAAAGCGGCATTTGGCAGATATTGCTACTGCCAAAGACGGCCGGCTCTGGCTGCCGAATCTGATACCATATAAAATTTACTGGCTGCTGAAGGGGGATACCAGCAGCACTGCAGTGAAAAATAATTTATTCTGATAAAAGACAATAAAAGTGGCTATTTGGGGAACAAAGTAGTCACTTTTATTGTCTTTTTAGTGTTGTCGTTAGCCATTGTCGTTAAGGCACATTCTTAAGCCTTTTGCTCATTTTTATAATAAAATCAGCATAAACAATTAAGAAATGATTAATTTTGCCCGATAGCCCTATTTTACCGTTGACAGGGAAGGTCCGTTGTGATAAAGTTGCTACTGTATTAAGCTAATTAGTACAGTGTATCTGCCCGATCTCCTTTCGCGGGCCTATTTTTAAGAGTAAGTTTTATCTGCTAAATTATCAGCCAATACTAATGCCCGGCCCAAAATTTTTTTGCCCTCGCTTTGGTTTTGGCTGCAGTTTGGAAAATGATAATAATTTGTGCGGTCATGGATCTATCTTGGAGAAAACAAAAAAGGAGTCTAACTATGAAGAAAAGAACGAAAGCTCTCATCTGTATCACTATCATCCTGATTATCAGCGCCTGCTTATTGGCTGCTTGCGGTGAGGATGACGGCGGTCCTGTTTCAGAATATGTCTATATGCCAAAATACATAGATTTGCCAAAGGAAATCACGGATATTTCAACTACTTTTTTTGACGGCAAAGACACCATTTATTTCTCTACTTATGCCAAAACCGGCGAGATAGAGCCCGCAGAGGGCGACCCTCAGCCCGGCTCAGCTGATTATTATGAGGGCATGTATGATACTTATGGTTATTCTCTTTGTAAAATGAAAACTGATGGCACCGGCTTTGCGCGCCTGGAAAATTATCAATTAGCGACCAGTGTCGAAGGCAAAGAAGCTGATGTCTATTTGCAAAACATTACCGTGGATAAGGAAGGCAATCTCTGGGTATTGGAAAGCGCCTCCGCTTATCATTGGGAAGGCGATATCTATATGAGTGACGGCCAGAGCTATCTCTTGCGTAAGCTGGACACAACCGGCGCGGAAATTAGCAGCATTGATATAAGCAAGCTGGGGGAAGGCAAGGAATATTTCTATATCCAAAATTTTCTTATTGGTGTTGATGGTTATATCTACCTATCTGACGGCGAAAATGCGATATATGTGCTGAGCGCCGATGGCAATAAGGACTTTGAACTGCCTTTGGATAACTATTCATATAATATGATTACCCTGGCTGATGGAACCACTGCCATCTTGAGCTATGGTAACAACGGCCAGGAATTAAAAACTGTTGATACTGCCGGGAAAAAATGGGGAACAACCGTACCCTTACCATATAATATCAATACTCTTTATGCAGGCTCCGGCGAATATGATTTCTATTATACTGATAGCAGCAACTTTTGTGGCTATAACATCAAAAAACAGAGCGGTGAACAGCTGGTCAATTGGGTTGATGCTGATATTTCAGGAGATCCTTCTTTTGTGATCCCTCTCAGTGATCAGCAAATCCTCTGCGGTCTTTATTCCTATTCTTATAGCGGTGAAAGCAAATATGAACTGGCTATGCTCACCAAAACCCCGCGTTCTGAGATGCCGGAGCGGGAAATTATTACTCTGGCCTGTCTTTATCCTGATCAGTCCATCCGCGTAGGAGTAGTCAATTTTAATAAAACCAATCAAGAATACCGTATTCAGCTTAAAGACTATTCCAGCTATAATACAGAGGAAGATTATTCTGCCGGGCTGACCAAGCTGAATACGGAAATTATTTCCGGCAAAATTCCGGATATCTTATTGACCTCACAGCTGCCAATTAAGCAATATGCAGCCAAGGGACTGGTGGAAGACCTCACCCCTTATATCGAAAACGATACTGACCTGGGCGGCATGGATGCTTTTATCACTGATGTTTTTGACGCCAGCCGTGTTGGCGATATGCTGCCTGCTGTTACCTCTAATTTTGGTATACTCTCGGTGCTTGGCGCCAGCCGCATTGTTGGCGAAGAGCCGGGCTGGACTATTGATGAGCTGAACGCTGCTTTGGCAACCATGCCGGAAGGATGCACCGCTTTTGGCCCCAATATGGATAAAAATTCACTGCTGCAATACATCTGCGCGATGAATATTGACGACTATGTTGATTGGTCCACTGCCACCTGCTCCTTTGATAATGAAGAATTTATCAAACTGCTGGAATTCTGCAAGACAGCTCCCGAACCATTAGATTGGGAAAACATTGACTGGGAAACCTATTACCAAGAAGAATATATTGATGACCAAACCCTGATCAGAGAAGGCAAAATGATGCTCTCGTTGATGAATATTTATTCCTTTGACGATATGCCTTATTATGTTTCCTCTTTTAACGAACCGGTAACTTTTATCGGCTTCCCCAGCAGAACCAGTATTGGCAGCGTGTTCTATGTGGAAAACGGCTTAGCTATTTCTTCTAAGAGCGCCCATAAAGACGCTGCCTGGCAATTTGTCCGCACCATTCTTACCGAAGAATATCAGGAAGAGCATATCTGGTGGGGCCTGCCTACCAACAAAGCTGTTTTTGAACAAAAGGCGGCTGACGCTTTAAAAACTGACGATGAAAGCAGCGGCGGCAGTGTAATTGTTGACCGCGCTTATGCGGGCGGCCCGGAAGAATATAATATGCCCGAGATAACGCAAAAAGATATTGACGCTATCAATTCTTTGATTAGCAAAATCGACCACACTGCCAACTACGACCAATCGATTATTGATATTATCATGGAAGAGGCTGCTCCCTTCTTTGCCGGCAAAAAGACTGCTGAAGCAACAGCAAAGGTTATTCAAAGCCGCATCGGCACCTATGTCAGTGAGCAAAGCTAATCTTGCTTTTTACTGCTCCAGTCTCACTATTTTTTGATAAAGCTGGTAATATATGATGAAATCCCCCTTCAAAAAGTCAGCCGACCAAAAAGCGCTGCCCGCAGAGGGTAGTCCTGATAAAAAAGCAAGCAAAAAGCTGGCTGGCAAAAGCTTAAACCCCAAAAACTTGACTATGATGCAAAAAGACCATCTAAGAGGCTCTGCTTTTCTTTGGCCGAGCCTCTTAGGGGTAGGCCTTTTCTTTATCATCCCCATGGGCGTAGTGCTCTATTATTCTTTTATCGACAGCCCTATCAATCACAACTTTGTCTGGCTTGATAATTATATCAACCTTTTCCACAACCAGGCCTTCAAAGATGCTCTGACAAATACCGGCACTTTTTCCGCCATTGCCGTGCCGCTGGCAGTAATTCTGGCCCTGGCTTTGGCAGTGCTTTTGGAAACGCGTATTCCGCTCAAAAGCCAGTTCCGCACTTTTTTCCTCTCACCGATGATGGTGCCGGTGGCTTCTGTTGTTCTAATCTGGCAGGTTATTTTCCATGATAACGGCGCCTTAAATTCCTTTTTAACCACCCTTGGCTTAAGCGGGGTTGACTGGTTCAAATCGGATTATAATCAATGGATAGTTATTATTCTCTTTTTATGGAAAAACCTTGGCTACAACATGATTCTTTTTATGGCCTCCCTGGCCAATATTCCCCGCGATCTGCTGGAAGTTGCCGATATGGAGGGCGCCAGCCCCTGGTTCAAATTTGTGCAGATTAAGCTGCGTTTTCTCTCGCCAACTATCCTGTTTGTTACTATTCTTTCGCTGATTAACTCCTTTAAGGTTTTCCGTGAAGTCTATTTGCTCACCGGTGATTATCCTTATGGGGGATTATATATGCTGCAACATTTCATGAACAATACTTTTAACTCACTCGATTATCAGCGGCTGAGTTCAGCTGCCATTGTGATGGCGATTGCGATGGTGATTATTATTGCTCTTCTCTTTTTCATTGAGAACCGCTTTGGGAAGGATGTGGAAGGATGATCGGCAAAAAACGTTATCTGGGCCGCACTGCCCTCACTCTGCTGGCTGCCTTCTTTGCGGTCACCTTTCTCCTGCCAACAGTGCTCACTATCACCAATTCTTTTATGACCGAAACAGAGCTGACAGCTAACTACGGGCTGATTTTTGAATCGCTCAACCGCGGCAGCACATCATATATATCCGAGACGGTCAATCTCAAGTTTATCCCGGATATGGTTAGCTTCAGCCAATACGCGGCTGTGCTTTTCCGCAGCCCCGAATATCTGCTCAAGTTTTGGAACTCGGTTATCCTGGTCGTGCCGATTGTCCTCGGACAAGTAGGCATTGCCACCATGGCAGCATATAGCTTTACGCGCTACACCGGGCATGCCAAACAGTTTCTCTTTTTCCTCTATATTATTCTCATGCTCATGCCCTATCAGGTGATGCTGGTTCCCCAATATCTAATCTCTGATTGGACCGGGTTACTCAATACCCGCTGGGCGATTATTCTCCCCGGCATTTTCGCTCCTTTCTCCGTCTTTTTGCTAACAAAATTCATGAAACGCATCCCCGCCTCGCTGATTGAGGCGGCCAAGCTGGACGGAGCCAGCGAATGGCGTATCTTTAGCCGCGTCTGTCTGCCGCAATGCCGCAGCGCTATTTATTCTATTGTTATCCTGGTCTTTATCGATTACTGGAATATGGTCGAGCAACCGTTGATTCTGCTCCCTGATGCGGAAAAGCAACCACTATCCGTATACCTATCAACGATTAATGCCGGCGAGGTAGGCGTGGCTTTTGCCGTCGCCACCATTTACATGATACCGACATTACTGCTCTTCCTCCATGGCGAGGACAAATTGGTGGAAGGCATTACTCATTCCGGCTCAGTTAAAGGCTAAGCTTTTAGGCAACTTTACCACTATCAAACAATTATTTACTGATTATCAGGAGGGCTTCATCTATGGCAGAAAAGAAAATACATAACAGAGGATGGGTCAAAAACGCTGCCATCATCTTCCTTGCGATAATGTTGGTTTTAACCTTTTTTTCCAACACTATTTTGAACCGCTCTTTGCCGGAGGTGGCTGGCGCTAATGTACAAAGCGGCTCTATCTCGGCAAAAATACGTGGTTCAGGCACAGTGCAGGCCACGTCAGTATATGAGGTACTCCTGCAGCAAACCAGAAAAGTGGCCACAGTCCTGGTCAAGGTAGGCGACACTGTGGCAGTCGGCGATGAGCTATTCACCCTGGCGGATAGCGAAAGCGAAGAATTGCGCGCTGCCAAGGAGACCCTGGATGGCCTCAATACGCAATACCGCATTGATTTAGTTAATGCCTCTGCTGCTTATACTGAGGATAAGCGTGCTATTACTAATGCGCAGAATACCCTGAATACTGCCATTGCCAAACGCAACAGCTATGCTAACAGCTCTTCCGCGGCAGTGCAGCAATTGCAGAACGATATCACTGCGCTAAAAGAGAATATTGCCGAATACAAAAGCAAAGAAGCAGCTACCGGTTTTAGCGATGTTGACGAGGCAAAATTAAAAACGCAACAACGCGCTATTGAGGACGCTAAACTGGCTTTGGATAGTACTGATTCATCTGACCCTGAGTATGCTGGTTTGCGGAACACTTATAACCGCGCCCGGGAAGATTATGATGATATGCGGGACGCCAATAAACAATATGAAAAAAGAGTAGAAGCTGAAGCTGAACTGGCCAGCAAAGAGGCGCAGCTGGCAACTACCCAAACCGGTTTTGATAACTGGTCCACTGCTGATGAAGCTGTGCAAGCTGCGCAAAAAACTCTTGATGATTTGGTTTACGCCTTGGAACAAAAACAAAATGTTGAGGGCGCTGTTACCAATATCAACTTAGAAGCATCAAAGAAAAAGATCGCCCTGCAACAAGAGCTGGTCAATGAGCTGCAAAGCGAGGCGATCGGCTCGACTATCACCGCGCCGATGGCCGGCGTAGTCACTGCTGTTAATATTACCGCAGGCAATGACAGCGTAGTGGATACGCCGCTCGCCATTATCGAGTCCCCTGATCAGGGCTATTATCTGACTTTTTCTGTCACTGCCGAGCAGGCAAAACGCTTGACTGTCGGCGCTGCGGCAGATGTCAGCACCTATTATTGGTCCTCTGAAATCAAGGCTACTTTATCTGCTATTCGCCCTGATAAAGAAGACCCCAACAAAAAACGCCTGCTCTATTTCACTTTGAGCGGTGAAAATATTTATGCCGGCGATAACCTCTCTCTCTCCGTCGGAGAAAAAAGCGCTGAGTATGCTACCATTGTCCCCAATAGCGCGGTGCGTAATGATAGCAATGGTGATTTTGTGCTGATCCTTGAATCCAGAAACACCCCGCTTGGCAACCGCTATATTGCCCGACGTATAGATGTTCAGGTTTTGGCCAAGGATGATAATTCCAGCGCAGTTAGCGGCGGTATTGCAGCCTATCAGGATTTTGTGATCACCACCTCGTCTAAGCCGATTACCCCCGGGATGCAGGTGCGGATGGCAGAAAACTAATGAGTAAAGCCTTATTCCTCTACAAAAAATCTCAGCTTGCGGAGTGAGCCTGTGAAAGCAAAAAAAGTAAAACTGCCGAAAATTAATTTCAAAAATATTTGGCAAAAATTAAAACCGGATAAAATCAAGTTTGGCAAAAGCAGCATCATTATCCTTGCTGTCAATGCCGCTTGCCTGATTGCTCTGCTAATCTGCCTGCTTGTCTATCACAATGCCACCGATAATCTGCTGGCGCAAAAGGCCATTTCGCGCTGGGCCGGTGATAGTGAGCTCCGCTATGCGCAAATTACCTGTTTTATCAATGAGACAGAAGCGCCTGAGCTGGAGAGCATTTATACCTTTGCGCAAACGGTAGACAGCAAAATGACAGAAGCCTCGCTGGCTGCGCCTGACACAGGATCACTGTGGACTTATGCCTTTTCCGCCGAGAGCACCCTGACCGTACTCGGCAGTTATGCCAGCGCCTCTGCCACTGCTTTTGGTGTGGGCGGTGATTATTTTCTTTTTCACCCTCTGCCTCTCAAAAGCGGCAGCTATTTTAGCAGTGATGATCTGATGGAAGACCGGGTAATCATTGATGAAGAGCTGGCCTGGCGCATTTTTGGTTCAATTGATCTTGATGGTATGCTGCTATACATCAATAATACCCCCTTTTATATCGCCGGAGTAGTCGCGCGCGAGGAAGATAAGTTCAGCGCCAAGGCCTATGGCGATGGCGAACCCCGCGTCTATCTTTCCTATACTGCTCTGTACCAGCTGGATGAATCCGCCATTACCTGCTATGAAATGGTAGCGCCCAGCCCCATTACTGACTTTGCCTTAAATATCGCCAAAGAGAGCTTCCCTCTGGGCGCTCATGGCGAGGCGCTGGAAAACAGCGGCCGCTTTGGGCTGGAGACAAATATTGATAACCTGCTGCATTTTGGCTCGCGTACTATCCAAACCAATGAGATTGCTTATCCATATTGGGAAAACGCTGCCCGCCTGGCAGAAAACCAGATGGCCTTGTTGGTTTTGCTGATTTTTCTCTTTGCCTTATTCCCTTCCGCTTGTATAATATATCTGATTGTTAAGGAGATCAAACATGTCAAGCATCAGTTTAAGAAACCTAGTGAAGATATATGATGGCAATGTCCTTGCCGTCAATAATTTTTCCCTGGAAATTGCCGATAAAGAATTCGTCGTCCTGGTTGGGCCTTCCGGCTGCGGTAAATCGACCATCCTAAGAATGATTGCTGGGCTGGAAGAGATCACTGAGGGTGAACTTTATCTTGGCGATAAACTGGTGAATTCTATCCCTCCCCAGCATAGAGATATTGCGATGGTGTTCCAAAATTATGCCCTTTATCCGCATATGACCGTATATAAAAATATGGCCTTTGGCCTGGAAAACCGCAAATTGCCCAAGGAAGAAATCAGCGCCAAGGTACATGAAGCGGCCAAAATTCTCGATATTGAGGATTTGCTCAAACGCAAGCCTAAAGCGATGAGCGGCGGGCAAAGACAGCGCGTAGCCCTAGGCCGCGCTATGGTGCGTGACCCGGCAGTCTTTCTGCTGGACGAACCCCTTTCCAATCTGGATGCTAAGCTGCGTACCTCCATGCGTACAGAAATCATCAAACTGCATAAACGCCTCGGCACCACCTTTGTTTATGTTACCCATGACCAGATCGAAGCTATGACCATGGGAGACAGAATTGTGGTCATGAAAGACGGCATCATTCAGCAGGCGGACACCCCGGCCAATGTCTATAATGCTCCGGCAAACCTCTTTGTCGCCGGCTTTATCGGCACCCCGCCGATGAACTTTCTCTCAGCAGTTATTGCCGAGGATAGCGAGGGCATTCACCTGGATATGGAAATCGCTCATATTCAGATGAATAGCGCGGCCGAACAGCTGCGGGCTTATTTGGGCAAGGAAGTTATTTTAGGTATACGCCCAGATAATATCAAGGTTGGCACAGAGGGAATCCCAGCTCAGGTGGAGGTTGTTGAAGGCTTAGGCGGCGAGACTTATATTTATCTTAAATGCCACGGAGAAAAAATTGTTGTCAAACAGCAAGGTGTGCCCACTATCAAAATGGATGATATAGTCAAGCTTTATTTTAATCCGGAGCATATCCATGTTTTTGATAAAGATTCAGAGATTAATATTCGTGTTGCAAAAGCATAAATAAATCAACTTTCTAACTCATTATTCACTGCGGACAGACACCTTGTGTCTGTCCTTTTCATATCATGAGGTATAAAGGAGGGCAAGTCTATGCAGGGTATGCAAGATATTCTCGGTATGCTCGGCGGCTTAGGCGGCCTGGGCGGAAAAAAGAGCGACAGCGCTGGCCTCGGCGGCTTGGGCGGGCTGGGCGGCATGATGGGCGGCCTAGGCGGCCTGGGAAGTATGATGGGTGGTTTAGGCGGTTTAGGCGGCCTTGGTGGTCTAGGCAGCATGATGGGCGGCCTAGGCGGCAGCGGCGGAGCTAATCCTCTGGCAGCAATCTCCATGCTCAGCAACCTTGGCAATATGGGCAAGGGCGGTAATATGGGTAATATCAATGACATATTTAATATGTTTGGCAACAATAGTGATGATAGCGATGAAGAAGATGATGACGATGACGACGAAATCAGCGAAAATGACTATTCTGAGAACAGTTTTGAGACTGACAAAGCCAGCGCATTTGCCTCCGCATCCCATCAACCCGACTATCCTTGCGACCAATGTTATGTTCATTGCGACCGTGCCCACCTTGGCTTACCAACCTATGCGGCGGTAAGAAAAATGGCCCAGAACTGGCAGAGATATTAAAATATAAGGAGGATTTTGATGGCTACTAACAACCCCGATAAACCAAAAAACAGCAATGATTTGAAAAAAATATTAAAGCACTATGATAATATACTTACTCCGCAAAACAAACAATTTATCAATGAGCTGATCAATAATCTGGAAAAGGGCTCTGATAAAAACGAGCTGCAGGACCTGGCGAAGAGAATGACCAAAGCTGCCAATAAAGCACAAAAAGGCCAAAACAAATAGCAGCATCATGCAGCAGTACGCTTTGGCGTACTGCTTTTTTTGTATTTTGCCACATAGAAACGGGGCCGGTGCAACACCGGCCCCAGTCGCCGCCAATGGGCAGCTAAGGAGGATTTTACGCTAGATAGGTAAAATCGGATCCCTACCCTTTTCCGTCAACTCTCCCCATAGGCTGGGGAGAGCGCCGGTCAATCGACTGACTAAGACGGTTTGGCATCGGATCAGCTAGCTACCTAGCAGATATCACAAGTAGTTGGGCAGAGAATAGAGGTCAAGAACTGCAAAACTACCAGGATAATAATCAGATTGATAATGCAAGAGAAGCCTTCTCCGCCGCCAAAGCAGCTGTTACTGGGAGCGCTATGGTTATAAGAGTCCATCATAGGAGGCTGATAATTATTATAGCATACCATATTTAGTCCCTCCTTTAGCAACCGCTGCCGCAGTTGAGTCCATTGCTGCCACCAATGATATTGCAGAGGAATTCCAATACGATGAAGAGGATTATCAAATTGAGGAGGCAACCCCACAATTCGTTACCACAGCCATCACCGCAGCTATTACCGAAATTAAACATTGTCATCTCTCCTTTAGCCTTTTATATTTTTTTGTCCCTGGCCGCTCATTCACGCTGCTTTCGGTTTAACCAATATCAAAGGAGGGAATGCGGTCATTCCGTTAGCCCTTTTTTACCGAAACCGCGAGTAGTGGCTGGTCATAATACATGATATGCCGCTGCCCCAAATGGGTGTATTGTCTTTTGGGCGAAAACCATGTAAAATGAAATATATTTTATCTTTGCAAATTGAGCTTTGAGAAAGGTATTGCTATGGAAATTACCATTAAATATGACCAGGACCAAACTATTAGCGCGCCAAAGGGCATTAGCTTGGCAGAGATTCTCAAGCTGATACCACTGCGCTCCTATATGCCGATTGCCGCCCTCGTCAACGGCGATTTGCAGGAACTGGATTATCCTATGCATATCGATAGCGAGGTGCAGTGGGTTGATGCCAATTCTGCTGTAGGTTGGCCGATATACAGAAGAAGCCTGACCTTTCTGCTGCTGCTAGCGATTGAGGAAAACTTTCCCGGCTTTAAGCTCTGGGTCAGCCATAGCCTTTCCGACGGGCTGTTTTGCTGGGCGGAAAATGCGGAGGGAATACGCCTCACCGGCAATGATGTGATTGTTCTCGAGCAAAAGATCCGCGAATACGTTGACAGCAATATGCCCATTACCCGCGATATGGTCTCCAAGGAGGATGCCGTCGCTTTCTTCCGCAGCGAAAACAAAATGAAAAAGGCCAGCTTGCTCCTGCGCAGGGAAGACGCATACCTGGGGCTTTACCGCGCGCATAATCTGACTGACTATTTATTCGGCCGCATGGCCACCAATGCCGCCCTGTTGCAAGATTTCCGCCTCAGCCCTTTTGAAAATGGCTTTATTCTCCAGCTGCCAAGAAGAGCCTATCTGGGCAGTCAAATTCAAGACGAGCATGAGCCAAAGCAGCTGCATGCTGTACTGCGTGATTATAGCGAATGGAGCGAGCTGCTGCATATCCGCACGGTAAGCGATCTTAATGCTATTATTGACAGGGGCGGCAATGCTTTTAATGAGCTGGTACTGATTGCCGAAGCACTGCAGGAACGTGTTTTCAGCAAGGTGAGTGATGCGATTGTCGCTGATTTTCCGCAGGTGAGGATTGTGCTGGTGGCCGGGCCATCCAGCTCCGGGAAAACCACCACAGCCAATCGTCTGCGCATTCAATTGCGCACCAGTGGCCTTGACCCGATTATTATATCCATGGATGATTATTTTGTTGACATAGATAAGACGCCGCCGGATGAATTTGGCAAGCCTGATTATGAAGGGCTGACAGCCATGGATTTGGAGCTGTTTCATGCCAATATGACAGCTTTGCTGGCCGGTAAAAAAGCTGACCTCCCCTATTATGATTTCAAAAGCGGCAAAAGCATCCCCGGCCACCGGCAGATGGCTCTCGCCGAAAACCAGATTCTTATTGTCGAGGGCATTCATGCCTTAAATGAGGCGGTCAGCGCCTATATCCCCAAGGCCAATAAGCGCAAAATTTTTGTCTCTGCTCTGACACAAATCAATCTCGACGCCTCGACCCCCTTCTCCACTTCTGATAACCGCCTGATCCGGCGCATGGTTCGTGACGGCTATGCCCGGGGCATCAGCCCGGAACAAACTCTTAACCGCTGGGCAGAAGTACGCCGCGGCGAGCACCGCAATATTTTCCCTTTCCAGGAAGAGGCGGATTTCTTTATTAATTCGGCGCTGATTTATGAGCTGCCCATATTGCGGCCGCTGATTGAAGAGAAGCTGGCGGCGATTACCCCTACCTCCTGCTGCTATCTGGAAGCAAGCCGGATTCTGCGGCTGCTGCGCTATTTTAGCCCGGCAACTGATGCTGCTGTACCCAGAAGCTCGATTTTGCAGGAATTTATCGGGAACAGCATCTTTAATGTATAACCATAAGACTGGTAAAAGGCCCCTGCTTGACAAAGAGCTACGGTTTTGGTAGAATGCTGGTAATAATAGCATTAGCTATTAGGAAGAGAAAGGTTTTTTAGCCACCATGGAAGATCCCGACCCCAGCGGTAACGGACACATCAATATTTTACTAATAAAATGGGCATAGTTAACTACCTTGTGGTTAACCATGCCCTTTTCGTATAGCTGGAGCTAAATTTTTAAAGGAGTGAACAGTTTTGGAAGATGGCCATTTAGGTCTGCGTTTGATTCTCGTTTTTGTCTTGATTTTAATTAATGCCTTTTTTGCCGCGGCAGAGATTGCGGTGATCTCGCTCAATGACAACAAAGTGCGCCGTGATGCGGCAGCAGGCGATAAAAAAGCCGCTAAGCTGCAAAAAATGTTGGACACCCCGGGAGATTTTCTCTCTACTATCCAGATTGCCATTACCCTGGCGGGATTTTTGGCCTCAGCCTTTGCGGCGGACAGCTTTGCTGCCCCGTTGGTAAACTGGCTGATCAACACACATGGCTGGAGTTTTATCTCCCCTGCCGCTTTGAATACCATTACCGTTATTCTCATTACTATTATTCTCTCCTATTTCACCCTGGTGCTGGGAGAGCTGGTACCCAAAAGAATTGCCATGCAATATCCAGAGAGGATTGCCAATAGCATAGCCTCTATTATTACTGGCGCGGGGATTCTCTTTAAGCCTGCGGTGTGGCTGCTATCCAAATCCACCAATGGTATTTTACGTTTGTTGCGTATTAATCCTCATGCCGAGCCGGAAGACGTTTCTGAAGAAGAGATCCGCATGATGGTTGATATCGGTGAAGAAAAGGGCACTATTGAACCTGCTGAAAAAATGTTTATTCAAAACATTTTTGAGTTTAATAATATCACCGCTGAAGATGTAATGATACACCGTACAGACATGAAGGTGGTATGGCTGGACGATAGCACCGAAGATATTATGGAGCTGATCGAAAGCAGCGGCCTCTCCCGCTTCCCTGTTTGCGGTGAGGACGCCGACGATATTATCGGCCTGCTCAGGACCAGGGAATATCTGCTCAACGCGCAAAGGGAAAACCCCCTACCTCTGCGGGATCTGGTGGTGCCGATCTATTTTGTGCCGGAATCTGTCCCTGCGGACAAACTGTTCCGCGATATGCAGCAGAAAAAAACGCATTTGGCCAGTGTGGTCGATGAATATGGCGGCACTAGCGGACTGGTGACCTTAGAAGACCTCCTCGAGGAAATCGTCGGCAATATTTATGATGAGTTTGATCCTTTGGATACTCAGGAGATTGTCCAGTTAGAGCCTAATTTATGGCGGATGCGCGGCAGCGTGGAGATAGACAACTTAGAGCAAGAGCTGGATATCGTCATCCCTATCGATGAGGATGAATATGATTTTGATACTGTCGGCGGCATGCTCTTTAGCCAGATGAATGAGATCCCCCCGGATGGCAGCAATATTGAGTTTGACGCCTTTGGCCTGCATCTGAAAGTTGAGCAATTTGTCGACAGGCGCGTGGAATGGGTATTAGTCAGCAAGCTGGAAACTGCGGAGTCAACCGACAATACCGCTGAAAATAGTCATAGTAAATAAATACTCACCATCAGCAGGGCGTTTGTTGATATCTTTGCACAAATTAAGACCACCTGTATACAGATGGTCTTAATTAATCTCATATATACGTTGGTTTTTTGCTCAACTAGCCGATAAATTGGCGCAGATCAGCAGGATTAGTTGCATATTGATAGGCCGTCTCGCGGCTGATTAGCCCCTCACGAACCAGATTGCCCAGGCAATTGTCCAAAGTCATCATCCCTGATGCGCCGCTGGACTGCATCACGGAATTGATCTGATGCCCCTTGCCGTCACGAATCAAATTCATTATCGCGTCTGTACCCAGCATCACTTCAGTGGCAGCTATTCTGCCGGGGATTCCTTCGGTATGCGCCTCCGGCAGCAGCGGCACCAGGCATTGGGTAATAACGCCTTTTAGCACGCCAGCCAATTGGGTGCGGATTTGCCCCTGCCCATGCGGGGGGAAAACGTCAATAATACGGTCTACTGTTTTGGCAGCGCCGGTGGTATGCAGTGTAGAAAAAACCAAATGCCCGGTCTCAGCAGCTGTGACAGCAGCGGAAATCGTTTCATAATCGCGCATCTCGCCAACGAGAATGACATCCGGGTCTTCACGCAGGGCAGAGCGCAAGGCAGCCTCAAAGGAGCTGACATCGCGGCCAACCTCTCTTTGATGAATCAGCGAGCGGGTCTCCCCATAAACATATTCAATCGGGTCTTCAATAGTAATAATATGCTCGCTGCGGTTTTGGGCGATATAATTAATCATTGCCGCCAAAGTAGTTGATTTACCTGATCCGGTAGGCCCGGTGACCAAAACCAGGCCTCTTTTTTCCTCGGCCAAAGTATGGAGCACCGGCGGCAAACGCAGCTGCTCTAATGTGGGAATAGTGTCATTGAGCAGACGGATGGCTGCTACCAGGTTATTTCTTTCCTGATAAACATTGACTCTTTGCCTGCCGCCGGCCTCAGAGATAGCAAAATCAACATCATTGCCATCGCTAAGCTGACGACGTTGCTTTTCATCCAAAAGCGCGAGGATATCGTCTCTGCTGATCGTGGGGGCGCCGGGTTGCTGCAATAGCTGGCCATTGCGGCGATAAACAGGCATCTTATCCTGAGTCAGGTGGATATCAGAAACATTATTCGCTATAGCAAAATCAATCAAGCTGGTAATAATCGCCATATTATAAGCCCTCATAATATACTGTTTTCTGCAATTCTTCAATACTGGTTATGCCCTGGAGCAGCAGCTCTGTAGCTGACTGGCGCAGCGTTTGCATTTTTTGGGTGTTGATCGCATATTCTGTCAGCTGATCATTTGACGCTTCGGCGGTAATCATATTACGGATATTTTTATCGATCAACAAAATTTCGTGTATCGAAATACGTCCCCGATAACCGGTATAGTTGCACTGGGCGCAGCCGCTGCCCTTATGCAGCATCGGAATATCCTCACCAATTAAAGCCCGGTCACGTTCTGTCGGTTCATAGGCATATTTGCAGTCCGGACAAATTTTGCGCACCAGACGCTGGGCCACAATAGACACCAGAGAACTGGCGATCAAATAGGGCGGAACACCCATATCTTTTAGGCGGACAATGGAGCTGACCGCGTCATTGGTATGCAGAGTAGACATCACCAAGTGACCGGTGATGGCAGCGCGGACAGAGATGGCTGCTGTTTCCGCATCACGCGTTTCACCGACCATGATAATATCCGGATCCTGACGCAAGAGGGCGCGCAGGCCTGAGTCAAAGGTAAGCCCGGCTTGATTATTGACCTGAATTTGATTACAGCGGAGGATATTACGCTCCACCGGGTCTTCAATGGTGGAAATATTAACTTGCTTTTGCGCCAGATAATCAAGCATCATATATAAAGTTGTGGTTTTACCGGAGCCGGTCGGGCCGGTCATATAAATAATCCCGTGCGGGGAATTAAGCGCTTTGAGCATTTTTTGATAATTTTCTTCCGTCATACCAAAGGTAGAATCATTATCTACCTTAGTATTAGTCGCCAGGAAGCGGAGCACAGCCTTTTCGCCATATACTGTCGGCACTAAAGAAACACGGATGTTAAGATCGATGCCATTGGCCATCAGGCGGAAATGCCCGTCCTGGGGGATACGTTTCTCAGCAATATCCAGATCCGCAAGAATCTTAATGCGGGCAATCAGGGACTGGTGTACGTTTAGAGATAATTCCGTATAATCGACAATCGCGCCGTCAACACGGATACGCACACTCACCTTATCAGCAAAGGGTTCAATATGAATATCTGAGGCATTGGTGCTGTAGCCTTTGACCAGTAAGCTGTTGAGCAATTTCACCACCGGAGCGTCATCAGCAGAATCATCCGCAATGATATCCTGCAAAACAGGCATGGCCGCTGCAGTCTGGTTAGCTGCCGTAACTGCCTGGCGGGTGGAGACCTCAGAATAATAGTAGCCAATTGCCTTGATTATTTGTTCCATCTCTGACAAGCAAAGAGTGATCGGCATCTTGGCAATTTGGCGAACTTCCTCAATGGCGAAAAAATTGAGCGGGTCATTAACGGTTACTAATAGTTGTCCGCCCTGCAGACTAATGGCAATGACCTTATATTTATCAGCAAGAGCTCTGGGAATACGGGCTACGGCATCAACATTGACATCAAAGGCGTCCAAATTAATCATCGGCAAATTAAGCCTTTGCGCCAGGGCGGTCAGTTTTTGCTGCTCGCTAACAAAGCCCATCTCAACCAAAATATCGCCCAAGCGCTTACTCTTGTCTTGGGCTTGGATGGCCAAGGCTTGCTGCAACTGTTCTTCAGTAATATAGCCTTGGTTGATCAGGACTTCACCGATACGAATACTTTTGAGATTGGCCATAGAGTTCATTAGCTGTTGTTCTCCTTATATCGCAATAAAATTAAGGTAGGTAATAGATAGTCGGGTTGATAAGCTGGGCCGTCTCAGAGCCTAAATCACCTTTTACTGAGGTGCCGAGCCGGTACATGGTTGCCAAGCGGAAGGCGCTTTTTTTGCTAAAGATAACTTCGTTTTCATAAAGAATATCAACTTGCAGGTGCATGATTACTCCTGCTACATAAACAGCAGTATTAACCGTCATCCTGTTATAAGTATCTTCACTATAAAGATCAACAAAAGCAGTGGAATCAATGGCTTTGGCCTCCACAATGCTGCCATTGCTTCTGATTGCCGCTGGTTTGGCAGTATCCGTAATATAGGCGCTGGCATCGTCGCCATCTGGGACGACAACTATCTCCGCGCCATTTTGCAGGCGGCCTTCATAATAATTATAGATGGCCAGGCCCAGCTGTTTGGCTTGGTCATTCCTGGCATAGCGGGTAGAATTATTCATGGTGGAGAGAATTAGACCGCCGGCTATAGCGATCAGCACAACTAAGAGAGCGCTGGCAACCAGCACTTCAACCAAAGTCATTCCCTTTTTATCCAGCTTAATATGCATAATCGTCTCGCCTGTTATTTATTTGGTTCAAAATAATTATATTCTTTTGTTACATCATTGACATCTTGTTCATCTTTAATATATTTGCCGTTAACCGTGATGGTTTGACCATTAGCACTAAAGGATACCGCGCCGCTATCACCGGCAGTGGCAGTTTCAGCGCCCTCGTAGGCGGCATTGGACGCCGTCTCCAAATCCGCGCCGCGGCGCATAATATTGCCGGCCGCGCCAATCGCGGAAACCAAAATCAACGCCGACAAGGCAATAATAGCAAAAGCTACGATGATCTCTACCAAAGTCATGCCCTTTTTGCTTTTTATTAAATTCGGCACAGCAGGTTTACTATTTTTTTTCATATCTCATCACCTTTGTTAGTCGCCATATGTGACAAACTGCCAGCGGAAAATGCGGTAGCCGGCTTCACCATTCTCAATTTGCTCTTCATCATCAGCAAAAGCCAGCTCAACTTCTGATTTTGGTTGATAATAATAGAAATCCATCTCTTCTCTAGTTGTTACTTCTGGGCCAATAATTGCACCATAAAAGCTAGTATTGTTTGTAGAAATGGTTACCTGGCTTTCTGCTGGCCCATAAACAAAAACACATTTGCTGGAACTATTTGCATTAGTAATAGTCAGATGTGCTGATGGGCCTAAAAAGATATACACCTCACTATTAGATGGAAGACTGTTCATTTTTAGGGTGGCATTCGCACTAACATAACGAAAATAATTATCAGTGTTGCCTGTTTTGTAATAGCCATTTTGGGCAGCCTTGTTGCTATAGTCGATTGTGCCGCTAACCGTTGGAATATCTATGGTAGAAATGCCCGGAGTCAAATTAATATACGCTGGGGGGGCAACAGAAGAAAAATCTGACTCATTGCCCAGATAAGCTGAAGCGCCATCCAGCAGCACACCTTCTCTATCTGCGGTAGAATAATTTATTGCTCTATCAAAATTCGGATCATTGCTTTCCGTTAATGTCATAGCGGTCACAAATTTGTGATTATCAAATGTCAAACGTCTGAGATCAGGCCTGGTTACGATATTTTCTATATAGATATCTGCATTATAAAATTTTATCGTAGCAGAGTTCCCCGAGCCCCGGCTGCCAGGATTATCATAAGAGCTGAAATAAAATGTTTTAAAAATATCCTGCATATTGGTTTTTTCCGGAACATAGCTATAGCTTGCCTCTTGCTTACTATCGATCATTTGCAGCGTGGCGGTAACTGTTTCCGTATCTCGGCCATAAGCGGCAGACACACTAACTTTCCAAGTGTTTGTACCCTCAATACGCTCAATATAGGCTCCGGTAATTGTTCCCATATTAGCAGCCTGGCTTCCAAAATTGAAATTAGTCAAATCCAAGCGTCCGCTCTGCACGAGCAGGATATTTTCCGCTGATACTTTTTCCCAAACATCTTCTTCGCTAATTTCTCCTGGAATGATGTCGCCCAGCTCATCTTCGCCGACAATTTTCGCTTCATAACCATTAACAGTCGCCAACACCGCATCCACTGCGGAGCGCGCGGTCAGATAGGCCTGGTTCTTCTCTGTCTCGCGTACTGAGCGCGCATGATAAGCAGCGCTGGAGGTGAGTACCGCTGACAAAACCAGCATCAATATCAATAATGTGCATACTGCCCAGATGAGAGCTGAGCCTTTTTTGTCAAGCATACCATTCATCCCTTTTTTACAAAGTCATATCCAGCAGCGTCTAATATGGCAGCATGTTCGGGTCATAAGTAGGGTTATTATTGTTTTGTTGCTGTTGCTGCTGATTATTAATTGTTTCCTGCAGCTGGTTCATCATATCTTGTTGCTGCTGAATTGTCTGTTGCGAGGCATCAAGAGCCTCCTGATATTCATTTAACAAATCCGCGCCGCTCGCCTCTTGATCTTCGGTGCTGTCCTCTTCATCGGTATCTGTTGGCGTATCCACATAAACATCCGCATTCGGGTCGCGCTCGATATTCACCTCTTGCACGTCACTGGCAAATTTTTCGTTCATGTTCATGTAGACAGCAAAGGTCATCATGACATCGCACAGGGGATTGTTTGCCGAAGGGCCACCTGCATTAATACTAATAACGGTAACGCGCATACTATAATTATTGCTCACTATCTCAAGCAAGGTAATGACATCAACCAGCCGCGCCGTGGCACTAACAGCCACCGTCTGGCAATAGACCTGCGGGTAGCTTGCCGTCGCCATGGCTCCGTCTGTGGCCTCCTCTGCATTCGCGCCAAAGGGGGCTACACTCTCCATTGTCATTTCAGACATTTCCAGAGAGCTGATGGTAAAGGCCGCGCTTTGCAGCATACCGGTTATCAGAGCATCCAGCTGATCCAGGCTCATTGGTGCATATAAAGTGCCCTTTTGCTTAGCTTTTTCTTCCTGATAACGCGCTACCTCTGCCTCCAGGGTAGGAATAGTGGTAATTTGTAGCTCCATTTCAGATACCAGCGTCTCTACTTCTGCGACTTCATCACTATAGGCAATATAATTATCAATAGTGGGCAAAATCAGGAAATAAAGCCCGCCGGTGATGATGGCAATCAGAGCCAGCACATACAGCATCAATTTTTCGCGTTTGGATAATTTTTGCATTAGCGGCTCACCTCCATTCCCTTTATCACTTGCAGGGTCGCCGTAAAAGCATAGTTATTATCCGCCCCGGAATAGCCTATATATGACACCGCCACAAACTTATTGCTGGTACGCAGGGCCTCCATATAGGTAGACGCAGACAGGCTGGACGGCCCGGAACAATTCAGAATCAAAACCCCTGTTGCCCTGTCAAAGGAATAATCAGCGACAGTGATCGAATAGGCAACTGCCGGATTATTGACTGCATCATACAAAGTGCGGTCCAGCTCGCTAAAAGTATCCATATTATCAAAGACAGACTGGCTGTTTTGATAGTCCTGCTGCAAGGTGCTGAGCTCTATATTAAGGGAGAGAACTTGGTCAAAATTTGCCTGCACAGTGGGGTCATTCAAATAAGTCATATTGGCATCATACTCTTTTTGCAAACCGCCGCGCAAAATGATGAAGATATAGCCCTCCACCAAAAGGATAATCAGCAACAATGCTGCCAGGGGGATAATCATCCTCATCCGCCGCCGGGAGGCGTTATCACGTTTGGGATCAGCTTGCAAACGCTCAATAAAATTGACTTTTTTTTGCTTTAGTCCTTGCATAGTTTTGTCCCTTCCAGATTTTTTCTTGAGGCTTAGCCTTCCAGTAGATCCCCTAAGCAGAACAGGTATTCGCCATAATTAATTTTATTAGCCTGCATATAAGAGCTGCTGACATTGCGCGAGTTTGGCGGCAGGCCTACTGCCACAGACAGCGCTTCTGCCATATCCGGACAAAACTGTAGCTCTTCGCCAATCAGTCCGGATATAAAGGCATTGGAAAGTGGATTTTGGGTGTTGCCGGCATAGTTAAACTGCACCATTGAGGAGAGGGCATGGGTAATTTCTACCGCTGCCGCCGGAGTGCCTCTCTCTTCGCTGAGCAATATTCTTTGGCTAAAGGCGTATTCGCCGTCAGCAAAAAGCATCGAGAATATTTCCGGGCCTTCCAGCATGGACATAATGTATGTATAGCCTCTCAGCTCGGTTATACGCTGGCAGAGCAAAATTGCCGTCACCAGAGTGGAATCTATGCCGATCAGCCGCACGCCGATCTTATCAAACAAATCAGTATAGCTTTTCACTGTATTTTTTTCCATAGAAATGGCCAGGATGCGGCCCTTGCCATCAAGAGTACGCGGCGAAAGCACAGCATAATCATAGACCATATTGTCATCATCTGTGCCGCCGAACTCATTGCGCACCAGTTCCAGCAGTTCCTTGCGCTTCAAAATCGGCACCTCGATAATTTTATTGACCATGTTGTGATTATCAACCACCACCGAGACATCTTTGCGGCTGAGATGATACATATTGAAAAACCCGCCCAAATAAGAAGCCAGCTGCTCAACATCGGCAATGACGCCATTAACCATTAAGCCGCGCGGCATAGCGCCCTTGTGACAGCTTTTAACTTTAAGCGTTCTTCCTTTATCTTCGCCGATCACCGCAGTAATTGACTGGTTGGAAAGATAAATAGATGTTCTCATGAATTTACCTGCCTTTATCTTAATCAGATTATGCTTTAGAGATAGCCTTGACTCATCATATCCAATGATCCGTACATTGGGAGGATGACAGAAATAATCACGCCGCCGATCACCGCTGCCATAATAAAGATCAGCAAAGGCTCTAGGATAGTCAGCATCCGTTGTGACGCCTCATTTGCCTCATAATCAAAAGAATCGGCAATAGAAATCAACATGCTGTCCAAACGTCCGGATTCCTCACCAACCATAATCGTAGCGGAAAGCTTGGGGTCAAAGCCATCTACCTTTTCTACGGCGCCGGCCAGGGTGCCGCCAATACGCACATCATTGGCCAGCTCGTCAAACTGAGAGGCCACATAGGCATTATCAATCGTGCTTTTAGATATCTCCAGAGCGGAAAGAATAGACAAACCGCTGGAATATAGCGAGCTGAGCGTTCGGGAAAACTGCGCGGTGATAATCGTCCGCCGCAGCTTGCCAAAAACAGGCATCTTTATTTTGAACTTATCCCAGGCCAGGCGCACCTTGGGCACGCTCAACAGAGCCTTAACGCCAAAAATAGCGACCAGGAGCGTAATAATCACCCATAGCAAGTGCTTAGTAAAAAGGTCTTTAATGCCCAAGACAAACTGGGTGATCTTTGGCAGCTCTGCATCACCATACATATCGGCAAAGGTGGGGACAATAAAGGTAAACATGACGATCATGATCACCACTGTCAGCACCAGGAGCACCATGGGATAGGTAGAGGCGCTTTTAACCTTTTTGGCCAGGCGGTATTCACCTTCATAATGAGTAGCCATGCGGCTGGCTGTCAGCTCTATAGTACCGTTGGCCTCACCGGCGCGGAACATATTAATCAATAATTGCGGAAAAACCTTGCCCTGCTCTTCCATGGCGTCGCTCAAAGAAATACCGGAAAGCAAAGAAGTATAGAGCTTTTCATATACCTTGCGGTGAGCGGGCTTAAGGTCACGCCGGAGCATGATTTCGAAAGCGCGCAAAAGCGAAATGCCCGCAGAGAGCATAGCGGAAAGCTCACGGTTAAACTCCGCCAATTCCTTGCCGTTCAGCTTAAAAAAGCTTTTGGCTTCTACTGCCGGCTCATAGGAAATCAGGAACTGATCCTTGTCTTTAACATAACTGAGCAGAGTATCAATATCCGGGACATCAGCCTTGCCTTTAATGCTTTTGCCCTGCAAATTTTTTGCCACATAATTGTAAAGAGGCATATCTTTACCTTCCTGATAAATATGTTAATGAATTCATGCGACTATTCCCCATATTTATCTATATTATAACAGACAACGACAGATAATACCAGAGATTGCCTGCTTATATCCATGTTTTTCCAAAATATTTATGCAAAAAAGCCCAAATACCAATTGAGTATATTCTGGCCAATTAAGAGAGAGACTGTCACGCCTATCGCCAGATATGGTCCAAAGGCAAAGTGCATTTTGCGCCCGTTTTGGCGCGAACGCATCATATAAATGCCATAAATGCCGCCGGTTAAGAGGGCAATAAACAAGGCGACCAGGCTCAGCTGCCAGCCTAGGGCCAGACCGCAGGCTGCCATCATCTTGATATCGCCGCCACCAAAGCTGCCTTTGATGATGGTCGCAAAAAGGAACAAGGGCAGCGACACAGTAAAAAAGCCGATGGCATGCGAGAGCCAACTGACCCCGGGCAAGAAAAAACAGAGCGCCAAGGCCGGGATAAAAAGATAAATGACCAGGCCATTGGGTATTTCCATGGTGTCCCGGTCAATAAAGGCGATAGCTATCAAGCCCGCTATCAGGGCAAAAGCAGCAATAGTAGTAAAGCTTAGGCCATAGACAGCCAAAGAGGCCACTGCCAACAGGCCAGCTAAAGCCTCTACCAGAGGGTAGCGGCCAGAAATTTTCTCGCCGCAGTGGCGGCAGCTGCCGCGTAAAAACAGATAACTAAAAAAAGGCACCAAATCGCGGACTGTTAACTTTTCCCCGCAAGCCGGGCAAAAGGAACGCCCGCTGGTGAACTGCAAATGTCTGGGCACACGATAGATGACGACATTCAAAAAGCTGCCGATGACGCTGCCAAAGACAAAGACCAGCAGATAAAGGATAATATACAAAAGCCATAGCTCAGGCTCATAAGTCATAGATCATCTTCCCCAAGGACGATATTTGCTAGGGACGGCAAACAGCAAAAGAAAAATGGATAATTAAGCAGGCAACCCCCTCAAAGCCTCTTGGGCCTTGAGGGGGTTCACGCCCATCATTTCATATTATAATTTTCAAACTAGGCCATGCTGAGCATGGGTGGGTTAACTTATTCGACAACAGTAAATGGCTCGGCAGCAGCAGGGTCATATTTAACTTTAGTGCCTTTTGAAGATACATAAGTGAATGCGCCGACTTTGCCATTTGGCGTAGCAATAGTTGTCGCACCTCCATCTAAAGAGCCTGGCGATTCCGATAATGCCTGAACAGACTTACCTGGATCAGTATTTGTCCAATCTACAGTAATAGCAGCTGGAGTTGCTGCTGTTGCATAAGCCTCAGAAGCAAGTGTTTGGGCAGCCATCTGAACATTACGGGCTTCAGCCAAAGCACCCTTTTGCTGTGCTTTGTCAATATAACCAGTGAGAGACGGGGCCAAGAGGGCGATCAAAATAGCCAAGATGACCAAAACAACAATAACTTCAACTAAAGTAAAACCTTTTTTGTTTTGCAAAGCTTTCATATTAAGTATTCTCCTTTCAGAATTAACTACCATTTTTTACTTAATTTGGTGTACGGAGCTTAATCTGAACCTGGGTCCCCTACCCCCTAGCAAAAAGTAGGAAAATCCGGAAAGGATAAACTGCCATACCATACGATGTCATTATGGCAAGAATTCACATTCTTGTCAAGTATATTTTGGTTTTTTTTCATAAAAACAGTATTTTTTTTGTAATTATCACTAAAAATAACCAATAATGTTGTAAAATTACAAAATATTTTGTCGAAAGCCTGCTTAACAAGCTAATAATCTATTTATCTATTAAGTGAGCTTACTAAACTAAAATAAAAATTATTTGTTGCTTTTTTGCTGATTTTTTTGCCTATCAGCGGGAATACTAAGAGCCAAAGGAGGTGACAAAATGTCTGATATTAAGTGTTTAGTAGAAGAATGTAAATTTAACGAAGATGCCTATTGCAAAGCTCACTCCATTGAGGTTCGCAGTAGTAATACTTCTAATGTTTCTTGCGCTGATGATACAGCATGCGAAACTTTTGCGCAAAAATAGTTAAAAAAGGGGAGCGGAATATCCGCTCCCTAACATAATATACCTCAATAATATGCATCAAAATTTTATTTATGCAAAACAGCAGCAAATATCTTGGCACTTAAATGGCATGGCTCTTTCTTCGCTTGATTTGTTATTTTGACTGTTCACGGTCAGCCAGCTGATAACCCTCTCCCGGCTGCAAAACTAGGCATTTGCTCTTGGTCTTAGCTTCAAGCTTTTCTTTAAAAAGATAGGGATCCTGGCGGATATTGGCAAAGGTATTGTAGTGCATGGGGATCACCAGCTCCGCTTGCAGCCACTTAGCCGCTGTCACCGCATCGTCCGGCCCCATCGTATAAAAATCGCCAATCGGCAACAGCGCGCAATCCAGCTGGTAGCGGGATATCACCTTTTCCATATCGCCAAAAAGCGCCGTATCACCGGCATGATAAATGCGGAATTCGCCATCGTCAATAATATATCCGCAGGCCAGACCGCCGTAAAGCGGTCCGTTTGGCCCAGTCACCGTGCTGCCGTGAAAAGCCTGCACCATAGTTATGGCCAAATGCTGATAATGATAGGCGCCGCCGAGGTTAAAGCCAATGCTGTCTATATCGACAGTATCAAGGGCGGCCAGCAAATCCACTTGCGCGGCCAGGGTGCAGCGGCAATTTCTGGCAATATCCAGAGCATCGCCCAAATGATCGCCATGGCCATGCGTGAGCAAGATCAGCTGCGGCTGATAGTCTCTTTTGTCTTTGGCTATCAAAGAATTGCCGCTGATAAAAGGGTCGATCAATATTTCTATACCCTGGCTGATAATTCTAAAGCAGGCATGTCCCTCATAAAACAACTGCATATGACCACTCCCTTGCTATGCTTGTATGTTTTTATCATAGCATAGTCAAGGTCAGCAGTAAAGGAAGGCCCATAAAAAGAGGCCAAAAAGCGCCAGTGCAATCAGCACAGAGGGGTTAATCATCAAACAGATAATCAAAATCAGCACGACAACTATCAGGATAATATTGGCAATATTATTGAGAAAAGAGCTGTCAAAGGCTTTGGTGATCGAGCTTTTACATTTAGCAAAAAAACCAGCCATTAGCGTACCTCCCCATCTATCACAAAATTTTGTATGATAGATAAAGATATGCGGCGGCGCAAAAAATGTGACAAATTTTATCTGCTGCGAAAGCGGCGGTTTATTGTGGCAAGACTATGGATATTTTTATAAATATGACGAATAATCTTGTCTAAGATAAAATAAAATGCTAAGCTAATAAAATAGGATTTTATTTATTTTGACTATTTCAGACAAAGGGGAAAATTAAATGTTCAAAGACAAAAAGGTCAACAGAATAATTATTATCACATTTATCATTGGCATAATAATTGCATTTATTGGTCTTGCTGCCGGAGAAAGCATGGCCAGCTTTTTTTCAAGTATTGGCCAGGGAGACTATTGGAGCACCTCCGGCGCTCTTATGAATGCATTCACTTACATACCTTTTATCGCCGGTCGGGCAATGATCATTGTTTCTATGGGAATGAGCTTAATTGTGTTTAAGCAATACTATAAAACAAAGCAATAGTTTTAGAAATTCAAATTAAATATAGTCTTGCAAAAAAGCAGCCATCATAAGGCTGCTTTTTTGTTTGCTGCAATCATCTTTACGCCACAGAAATTATTGCGCTTTGCTGGCGATTTCTTCTTGCAGACGCTTAATCACATCAGCAGTGGCAAAAACGCCCAAATCCCCTTCCGCGCGTTTGCGCAGGGCAACAGTGCCATCTTCCGCCTCTTTATCGCCGACAACCAGCATATAGGGGATTTTTTCTGTCTGCGCCGCGCGGATTTTATAGCCGATTTTCTCGCTGCGGTCATCAAGCTCCACCCTGATACCAGCCTGGGCCAATTGCGCGGCAACAGCGGCTGCATATTCGTTCTGGCGGTCGGTAATGGTCAACACCTTGGCTTGCACCGGCGCCAGCCATAGCGGGAAAGCGCCGGCATAATGCTCAATCAAAATGCCGATAAAGCGCTCAATGCTGCCGAAAATAACGCGGTGTATCATAACAGGGCGGTGCGGCTGATTATCCGCGCCAATATAGCTCAAATCAAATTTCTCCGGCATCTGGAAATCCAGCTGAATAGTGCCGCATTGCCAGGTTCTGCCCAAGCTATCTTCCAAATGGAAGTCCAGCTTTGGCCCATAAAAAGCGCCGTCCCCTTCATTGATCACATACTCCTTACTCATCTCCTGCATGGCCTCTGCCAGCACAGCTTCTGCCATATGCCAGATCTCCTCAGAGCCCATGGCTTTGGCCGGGCGGGTAGAGAGCTCCACATGATAATTAAAGCCAAACAGGCTGTAAAAGCTATCGATCATTTTGGTAACGCCGATAATTTCCTCTTTTATCTGCTCCTCGGTCATGAAGATATGGGCATCGTCCTGAGTGAAGCAACGCACCCGCATCAGCCCGTGCAGCACGCCGGAAAGCTCATGCCGGTGGACAATACCCATTTCCGCCAGGCGCAGAGGCAGCTCCTTATAGCTGTGCGGCTTGGCCTTATAGGTGAGCATGCAGCCCGGACAATTCATCGGCTTCACCGCATAATCGCCCTCATCTATTTGCGTGAAATACATATTGTTCTTATAATGATCCCAATGTCCGGAACGCTCCCACAGTGCGCGGTTCAAAATCAACGGCGTTTTAATCTCGGAGTAGCCCCATTTGGCATGCTCCTCGCGCCAATAATTTTCCAGCTGATTACGCAGAACCATACCCTTGGGGAGGAAAAAGGGGAAGCCCGGGCCTTCGTCCATCAGCAAAAAGAGCTCCAATTCCTGGCCCAGCTTTCGGTGATCGCGCCGCTTAGCCTCTTCCAGCTTAAATAAATAGGCATCCAGCTCCTCTTTATTGGGAAAGGAGGTACCGTAAACCCGCTGCAGCATTTTATTGTCGCTATCGCCGCGCCAATAAGCGCCCGCCAGACTCATCAATTTGAAGGCTTTGACAGAGCCGGTGGACAGCAAATGCGGCCCAGCGCAGAGATCAACAAAATCTCCCTGCGTATAAAAGGTGATGACCGCATCCTCAGGCAGATGCTCAATCAAATCGACCTTGTAAATTTCATCTTTATCGGCAAAGTATTTAAGCGCTTCACTGCGATCAACCTCCGCGCGCTCAAACTTATAATTGGCTTTGATAATTTTTTTCATCTCCTGCTCTATCGCAGCCAGATCTTCCTCAGTGAAAATATGCTCACTATCCAAATCATAATAAAAGCCGTCTTTAATCGCCGGGCCGATGCCAAACTTGGTATCCGGAAACAAATGTTGGATAGCCTGCGCCATAATATGCGAGCTGCTATGACGAAAAGCATGCGCCCCGCCATCATCGGCAAAGGTAAGAAATTTCAGCGTCTCGCCATCCTGCGGCTGATAGGCTAGCCCCTGCACTTTATCGCCCACCTGCACGGCGCAATAAGCTTTAGCTGCCTCTTTGTCCAGCTCTTTGGCAATGGCAATAGCAATCATGCTGTCATCAAAATTTTGCATTCCATAACCTTCAATATTGATATTCATTGTTGCCTCCTTTATAAAATAAAAAAACTCCATCCCTCTACGGGATGAAGCTATCGCTCCATGGTTCCACCCGAATTATGTTGAAAACAACATCACTCAGCGCTTTGACGCAGCTTCACGGCAGGGGTTCGCCCCCGCACTCCCCGGTGGTAAAAAATCTGTTGCCGCTGGCAGCTTCTCAGCAATTGCTGCCTCTCTGTAAGCGCATGAGCAGAAATTTCATGTCCGGATCAACGTTTTGCATAATTTAATTGAGCTGATAATACCACTAAAAGGGCTGATTGTCAAGGTTCAAAGTAACAATTATATTAAATATCGTACCTCATGAATAATCTAACGAGCAACTTCTCTGAATGATAATAAAATAAATTTATTCTATGATATCCAGCCAATTACTCTTTTTACTCAGGGCATCGGCAGCAGCTGCCAATTCACTCTCTTTTTTGCTTTTGCCTATTCCTTGTCCCAGCAATAGTTTGCCGCAATAAACAGCGGATTCAAACTGCGGCTGATGATCAGGGCCGCTCTGGCCGAGAATCTTATAAATGACACCATGTGGCACCCTCTCCTGCACCACTTCTTGCAGCAGGCTCTTTTTATCTTCATAGTCTTCCGGCGACAGCTTATCCAGGCGATCGGCAAATTGCTGTAACAAAAACTCTTTGGCTTGGGCATAACCCTGGCAGACAAAAATGGCGCCGATCAGGGCTTCATAGGCATCTGCCTGGACAGAAGGGCGGTAGCGGTCGCCGCCAACCTCCGCGCCTTTGCCCATACGCAAAGCCTTTTGCAAATCAATCCGCTGCGCCAGCTCTGCCAAAGAGGCCTCGCAAACCAAAAAGGCCCGCATCTTCGACATTTCGCCTTCCCGCGCTGCCGGATAACGGTTAAACAGGGCTTCCCCCACGACCAAGCTAAGCACTGCGTCACCCAGAAACTCTAAACGCTGATTATCATCATCCTTATCTTGCTTCTTCTTCCCTTCAAAAAAGGTCGAGTGCGTAATTGCACAGCGCAGCATATCAAGGTCATCATTATTAAAACCCAGCTTATGCGCAAGCTCTTGCAGTTGTTGATCATTATCTACAGTTTGTCTTTTGTTTGCTGTCATTCTTGAATAATCTCCGAAATATAATCGCACATTTCACCTAAGGTGTCCAGCTTGGCTAAAGCCGCGTCATCAAGGGAAATGTCAAACTCCTCTTCCAATGCCACAACCAATTCCAACATTTCCAGAGAATCAAGCGCCAGCGAATCAAAACTGATATCTCTGTCAACAGTATTAGCATCTATTTGCAGCTGATCAATAACTATTTCCTTTATTCTCTCTTCGTTGCTCAAAAGCCTCACATCCTTTTATTCCAAATCTAAGGCAGCGGTCAGCTTAGCGACAAAATCATGCTCATGACATTGGATAGCAACTTCTCCCGCGCGGAAAATAGCGCGGCCACGGGAACCGCCATGGCAAACAATAGAAATACCTTTGACGCCAAGCAACGGTGCGCCGCCATGTTCTTCCTGGTCAAACATTTTTTTGATGGCTGACAGCTTATCTTTAACCAAAGCTGCGCCAATTTTGGCGGAAAAACTACTGGTAAACTCCTTTTTAATCAAACCCAGCACGGTGGAAAGCGCTCCTTCTATGCTTTTTAGCGCAATATTACCGCTCATACCATCGCAAACCAACACCTCATAACCGCTTTTCAAAATATCGCGTCCCTCGCAGTTGCCAATAAAATTGAGCCCGCTGTCCTTAATAAGAGCATATGCTTCTTGCGTTAATTTGTTACCTTTATGCTCTTCCGTGCCATTAGCCAGCAGGCCGACACGCGGCTTATTATAACCTAATAATTGCTCCGCATACACCACGCCCATCCGCGCAAAGGAGAGCAGCATCGCTGCGGTACATTCAGCATTAGCGCCAACGTCAAGCAGTACTTTATTACCCTCCGGCGTCGGAATCAACACCGCAATCGGCGGTCTTTCGCAGCCTTTAATCCGCGACAAAAGCAAGGTTGCCGCTGTCATCTGCGCCCCAGTACTGCCCGCGGAAATAATTGCGTCCGCTTCACCTTTTTTCACCAGTTCAGTGGCTACCCAGATCGAGCTGTCCCGCTTGGTCATCAGGTTGCTGACATCCTCATCCATCGCCATCATCGAGCCGCAGGCAACAGTGCTGACATTGGCCGGAGGCGCCAGGGCTTCCAGCACTGCCGGCAAGCCTACTAGAACCAGCTGATGCTGAGGATAGGCTTTTGCCAGCGCTATCGCGCCCTCAATAATAGCGTGCGGGGCATGATCACCGCCCATCAGATCTATCGCAATTTTCATTATATATTCCTCAATCACTTTTCTTTTCTTAAAGTATCCGCCATTTCCTGCCTTGAAACAGCAAAGAAAATGACTAATATTTTTTACGTTGTATCGGTTGAATTACTATTGTATATTATACTCTGTGCCTGATGTACAGTCAAATTAAAGAAAAAATACCTCCTGAATTAATCAAGAGGTATTTTTGGTTTAGCCAAGCTTTATTATTGCTCTGCTTTAACTTTTTCCACAACAATCTGTTCGCCTTTGTAATAGCCACATGCCGGGCAAACATGATGCGGTTGCTTCAGCTCATGACATTGCGGACATTCGCTGAATGCGGCAGCAGAAATCGTATAACGGGCTGCTCTGTTCATTCTTTTATTCGCTTTAGAGGTTTTACCCTTTGGAACACCCATGTCTCAGCACTCCTTTCTTACTCATCACCATTAAACTTAAAATTTTTCAACTTTTCCCAGCGCGGGTCAATTTTTTCTCCGGCGCAAGTGCAAGTTTGTTGATTAAGGTCAACGCCGCAATCAGGGCAGATACCCCGGCAGTCTCTTTGGCATAAAGGCTGCATCGGCAATTGAAAATTAATTTCTGCCAGCAAAACGTCACTGATGTCAATGTGATCGCCCACAAAGGGGTAAACAACCATTTCTCCGGCTTGATCAATATCCGGGGCATTGCCATAGAGGGCTTCGATTTCACCTGCCAGCGGCAAAGTGAAGTCCTGCAAACAGCGGCTGCATCTAATGCGCAGAAACGCCTGGTATACGCCTTTGACAAGGAACAAGCCACTGCCGTGGTTAGTAACCTGGCCGCTGCAAATGATATCATCCGTCAATTGGAAAAGATCAATACCAGCTGTGCTCTTGGCAGAAAGTTTGCCCGAGAGTTGATAGCTGCTGCTCATCTGCTGATGCTGTTTGATTTTTGTGATGGGCAGAATCATCTAAGCAACTCCATAGCTGATAAACAATGCTTTAATATTATACAGACTGGCTGGCCGATTGTCAACAATTGTTTGCCTTGATCTGCAAAAACTATTTGGCCACCTGCTCCTGAGTATCACGGGCAATCATCAATTCTTCATTGGTGGGGATCACAAAAACGCGAATCTTTGAACCGGCTTTACTGATTTCCACTTCTTTGCCGCGGCAATCATTGGCAGCAGCGTCAAAATCAACACCCAGATAAGAAAGATTTGCGCAGATAGAAGCACGGCTGTCAATGCCGTTTTCACCGATGCCGGCGGTAAAAATAATTGCATCCACGCCATTTAGTTCTGCCGCATAGGCGCCAATATAGCGGACAATGGTTTTCTTGAAGACATCCAAGGCCATCTGCGCGCGTTCATTGCCATCTTTAGCAGCTTCTTCGACATTACGCATATCAGAGCTGACGCCGCTGATACCGAGCAGGCCGGATTTTTTATTGAGTACAGCATTCATTTCGCCGGTGGAAAGATTTTCTTTTTCCATCAAAAAGGTGAGGATAGCGGGGTCTAGATCCCCAGAACGGGTGCCCATCAAAACGCCCTCGAGCGGAGTGAAGCCCATAGAGGTATCAATAACTTTACCTGCGTTGACAGCGGCAATAGAAGAGCCGTTGCCCAAATGGCAGGTAATGATTTTGGCATCTTTATTACCGAGGATTTCCATAGCGCGTGCGGTGACAAAACGATGCGAGGTGCCATGAAAACCATAGCGGCGCACTTTATATTTTTCATAATATTCATAGGGAAGACCATATAAATAATTAGCGGGGGGCATGGTGGAATGGAAAGCGGTATCAAAAACGCCGACATTGGGTACGCCGGGAATTTTATCCTGGCAAGCACGAATGCCCAGTACACAAGGGGGATTATGCAATGGCGCCAGCTCGGAAAGCTGTTCAATCTCGGCAACTGCCGCCTGGTCAAGCACAACAGAGCTGGAGAAGCTCTGACCGCCATGAACAACCCTGTGTCCAACCGCGTCGATTTCTTTCATATCTGAGATGACGCCGTGTTTGCTATCAAGCAGCGCCTTAACTACTAATTCGATAGCCACGCTATGGTCGAAAATTTTTTCACTAATAGTGACCTTATCGCCATTCCCGGGCTGATGAACCAGCTCAGAACCATCCAGACCGATTTTATCAACCAAGCCTTTGGCCATGACTGATTCATTTTGCATATCAAAAAGCTGATATTTGAGAGAAGACGAACCGCTGTTTAACACCAAGATTTTCATACCACAAACCTCCAAAAATATTATAATTTAAATTTATAAAAATTATCATAATAGGCACGCATACTAAAAATAAGTATACAGCTGTGCACACCGAGAATAAGTATATCACAAATATTTATGGGAGAAAAGAGAAAATTGAGTAAAAATCATAATAAAGGAAATAAAATCATTCTTGTCTTTCTCGTAGCGCTGCTGATAGCTATTATGGCGAGCCCAAGCACAGCTTATGACTCAGCTATGCGCGGTTTAAGCCTGTGGTGGGAAATCGTGGTCCCTGCCCTGCTGCCTTTCTTTATGATCAGCGAGTTATTGCTGGAGCTAAATATTACCCGCTATTTGGAAAAGGCCACCAGCCCCCTGATGCGCCCGCTTTTTGCCTTGCCCGGCGCAGCGTCTTTGGCTGTGGCTCTCGGTTTTTGTTCCGGTTTCCCCAGCGGCGCGGCCATTACTGCCGCGCTTCGGCGAAAAAAACAAATCAGCCGCGAAGAAGGAGAAAGGCTGATTTGTTTTACCAATAATTCCGGCCCGCTGTACATATCTGTCGCTGTGGCCGGAGGCTTGTTGCATTGTCCCCAGGCGGCGGTTATTCTTGCTCTCAGTCATTATGGCGGTAATCTGCTGATTGGTATTGGCCTGGGCTTAATCGCCCGCCTGAGAAGAGTCGTAACCCCAAAAGAGACTGCCGCGCAATTTGACGACAAGGCGGATATTGCCCTCAAAGATTTTGGCGGCATATTAAAAGCGGCAGTAAAGCATTCTGCCGCTAATATTACAACTATTGGTTGCCTGATGACCTTCTTTGCGGTCACTACCGGCGCTATTATGAGCTTTGATCTGCCGGGTGATAGCATAGTTCAGGCTTTTTATCAAGGGTTTTGGGAAATGAGCCTGGGCGTCAATGCCCTGGCTGACAGCGGGCTGGCACTCTGCACAAGCATCCCCGCTACAGCCGCAGTGCTTGGTTTTGGCGGGTTGTCAGTGCAAATGCAGGTTTTGGCGATGATTGGCGGCACTGATATCAGGATATTTCCCTATCTGGCCAGCCGCATCATCCATGCGCTGCTTTCCTTTGGCATCGCTGCTCTGCTTTGCACAGTTATCACTCTACCTGCTAGCGGAGTCGCCTATTTTGCGCCGGAAATCAACATCCTTAGGTTTGCCATCAAAACCTTAGCCATCGCGCTGGGCAGCCTTCTCACAATTTCTTTGCTTAACCTTTGGCTGCATCCTCTTTTTCAGCGGCTTCATAAAAGCTGAACCCGTGCAAATCTTCGCGATTTTTGCGGATACTACGCAGCATCTTGTCCAAGGTAACTTCCAGCTGGCTCAGGACATCATCGCAATAATGGAGCGAATCCCGGCGCAGCTGCAAGGACGCTTCTTCCGCCTGGGCCAGCATGGCCTCAGCCTTGGCCACGGCCTCCTGATAAACAAATGATTCCTGCGTCATGGCTATGGCCTGCTCTTTGGCCTCAGCAATAATACGCTGACCCTGGCCTTCGACACTTTCCAACAGCTTATCGCTTTGCGCCAAAACTCTTTTAGCCTGCTTAATTTCTTCAGGCAAAGCAGCATAAATTTTGTCGACACAGTCAGTAAGCAGCTCCTCATTGACCATGATCTTATTGGTAAGCGGCACCCTGCTGGCATTGGCAACCGCCTCTTCTAAATCTTTAAGTATTGTGGACAAGCCGATATTTTCTGTGTTTTCCATTATGCGTCCTCCTGATATGTTTATTTAACTACTTGTATTTGAGCTTAGTCATTAGGTAAAAATTGGTAAAAACGCACAGCTGTATCGCCATATTTTTTGTCCCGCGTCAGCTGGCAAAAGGGCAGGTCGAGCGGAGACTTGTCCGCTGCTGTTTCAGCAATAATCAGTCCCTGCTCCGCGAGCAAATTTTTTTCATAAATCATTTGCACCGCCCGGTCAATATAGTCTTTTCGGTATGGCGGATCCAAAAACACCAGATCAAAACGGCGTGTGGGGTCCTGCGCCTCAATTTTGCTTAAAATGCTAAAAAAATCCCCTTGGTAAACAAAAGCCTTATAAAAACGGCAGGCAGCAATATTTTTAGTGATTATTTGGGCGGCGGCCGGATTTTCTTCGCAAAACCAGGCTGAATCCGCGCCGCGGGACAAGGCTTCCAGACCCAAGGCGCCGCTGCCGGCAAAAGCATCCAGCACCTTGGCGGAAATTATATATGGGGAGATGGCGCTAAATATCGCCTCTTTAATCCTGTCTGCGGTGGGGCGGGTGGCATCACCTTTCAGCGTACTTAGGCGCCTCCCTCTAGCAGAACCAGCAATAATTCTCATTTCAATTTCCCTGACCGGTGGTGCGGTATTTTTTTATCACGGGAGGCCTGTCTTTGGGCTCTATTAGCACAGAGGTAACAAACAAAAACTTTAGTAGCGGTTTCATTGCGTTGATAGTTTCTATGCAGATGCGTATCTGGTCTTTCCTCGGATTGGCCACACATTATACAGGTTATTTTCATCAGCAATCCCTCCCAACAATGCTGACACCTGACAGGCCTGATGATAGTGATAAAATTTTTTCTTTATAAGTATATGTTTGATTGACAGCAACTATTTGTTTTTACTTTTTAATGCTTGTTTTCTGGTTTTATTTTCGCAGGCAGCACAGATAAAAATGGCTTGGTCATTTTGCGCCAATTTACGATAATCCTTGTGCATTTTAGAGATATCCTCTTTTTGCCCGCAAAGAGAGCAGGTAACTTTCATAAGCAATCACTCCTATTATGCCTAAGTTTGACTTGTTACACAAGCATAATGGCTCGAAAAATGTTCTTATATTTATAACTTTCGTTTTTTTGTTGATACTTCCTGCATTTACCAGTAATTTAACTGATGATATTTTACGCTTTTGGCATACTATTTTTATGAAAAACAACAGAGATTTTTGGCAGGATAATCCCGGTTTATCGACTTTGGCAGCAAGGCTGGATCTCGCAGTCGAAGCAAATGCGCTTGTGCGCGGTGACGCCGATGTCGAAGTAGCAGGCGTTTCTGAAGATGTTTCCACCGAAGACGGCGTTACCATCCATCTTATTACGGTGCTAAACGAGCATGGAGCCAAGCTGCTGAACCGCCCGCCCGGGCGCTATATCACCCTTGATATTCCGCCGGTTGAAAATGACGCTGATATCGCAGCGGTGGCATCAATACTGGCGGACCAGCTATTGTTGCTGCTTCCGGAGCGCGCCAGCTGGGAGCGGCCTTTGCTCGTTGTTGGTTTGGGCAACAGCAATGCCATCCCGGATGCGCTCGGTCCGCGCGTAGTGGAAATGACTTATGCTACGCGGCACATTTTCCAAAATGATCAGCCGCCGGAAGGGCTGGCTTCTGTCTGCGCTATTGCTCCCGGCGTGCTCGGCAACTCCGGCATTGAAACAGCGGAAATATTGCTGGGTATTTGCGAGCGCACCAAGCCTATTGCCATGATTATCGTTGACAGCCTGGCCGCCGCCTCGATTAGCCGCGTCGGCACCACCATACAGCTATCTGATACCGGGATTAAGCCCGGCAGTGGCGTGGGCTATCGTGGAGCTGTCATTGACAGCAATTTGACCGGCTGCCCTGTTGTCGCAGTCGGCGTGCCGACTGTGGTTGATACCTCCTCGATTATTGCGGAAACCCTGAGCAGCCTTGATAGCTATTGGCAGGGCCAGCAAAAGCTCTCGGCCAAGCTGGATGAAAAAGCCTGCCGCTATGCTGAAGAACAGCTTTTAGAGCGGTTCCAGGGCAAACTGATGGTTACGCCCAAGGATATTGACGACCTGATTGCCAAGGATGCGGAAATTCTTTCCGCTGCGATCGCCATGGTTGCACACCCGGCCGCAGACAAAGATAATTATCACGATTTTATCCGCTAGTATAAACAGCTATCATCTTAGACAAAAGCGCGGAATACTTCATTGCCGAGCAAAACCCCGCGGGCAGATAAACGCATACCAAAGTCATCAACCAGCAATAGACCTTGTTTGGCCATATTGGCAATCTCACGCTTAAAGCGCTGGCGCGGGTCAACGCCATACTGGGCGCTAAAGGCGGCAAAATCAATGCCCGCCATCATTCTCAGCCCTAAGAATACTGCCTCAGCTATCACCTGTTCAATGGTAAGATTTTCCTGATCAATAACCGGCAATTCGCCTTTGGCTATTTTCTGCGCATAAGCCTGCGGATCTTTTTCATTATATATACGGTGGTTAAGCAGGCAGCCGGCTGCGCCAACGCCTAAGCCCAAGTAGTTTTTCCGTTGCCAATAGCTAAGATTATGACGGCTCTCAAAGCCGCTGCGGGCAAAATTGGAAATTTCATAATGCGCAAAACCATTTGCCGCTAGTTTTTCCACTGCCAGCTCAAACATATCAGCTGCCAAATCATCATCAACCATTGGCAGCTCACCTCTGCCCGCCATTCGCGTCCACGGCGTATCCTCTTCCAAAGAGAGGCAATATAAAGAGATATGCTGCAGCGGCAAAGCCAGCGCTTGTTGCAAATCATCCTGCCACTCGGCCAAGGTTTGCCGGGGCAGGCCATAGATCAAATCAATGCTGATATTCTTAAAGCCAATCTCAGCTGCTGTCTCAACTGCCTGAACCGCTTGCGCGGCGCTATGCCCCCGCCCCATGGCAGTGAGCAAATGCGGCTGCAGGCTTTGGACGCCAATACTGAGACGGTTAATGCCTGCCGCCAAAAATCCGGCCAGCTTTTCGCGGTTGAGCGTTTCCGGATTAGCCTCCAGGGTAATTTCCTCTGCCTGGGGTAAGTGGCGCAAAATATCAGCGATCTCTGCGGGCTCCAGCAAAGAAGGTGTGCCGCCGCCAAAATAGATGGTCTGTACTGCTGACAAATCGATATCCGCATATAGACCCAGCTCTGATATAAGCAGCTGTGAATAATCCGCGCGCAAGGCAGTATACTCTGCCTGCGGATAAGAAACAAAATCACAATAATTACATTTGCGCAGACAAAAGGGGATATGAATATATATAGAATTGACTTTCATCTGTTATCCTCTCTAACATCTATTATCCCTAATGGCTAGCCACATCTGTCCTCGCCTACATCGCGCAAATATGTAACACCGCCACTTCCAAGAGTTCTTTCATTTCGCCTTCACCGTGTTTTTGCGCAATATCCGCATTGAGCAATAGTTCCAGGGCTTTGGAAAGATCCCTGTTGCTATAGCGTCTGGCCTGCGCGGCGCATTTTTGCGCTACATAGGGATTGATGCTCAGGCGGGAGGCTGCCTCTTTAGCAGTAAAGCCGCGGCCCAGCATATCTTTTACCGCCAGGGTATTGCGGTATTGCGTGCCGATCATCGCCAGCAATTTTTGCGGGGCCTCTCCCTGCAAATACAAGCGGCGCAGAATATCCACTGCGGTAGCGCCGTTTTTCTCCGCCATCCGGTCTGACAAATCAAACACACCAGCCAAAGAGCTGCGGCTGACTATTTCTTCCGCGTCCGTCATGGTGATTTTGGTTTGGCCCTCAGTATAAAGGATCAGCTTATCCGCCTCACTTTTCGCGGATAGCAGACCGTCCCCGCTCATCAAGGCCAGATAAGCGATAACCCCTTTGTCAGCCACTTTGCCGGCAGTATGCAGATAGTCATGGAGCCAGCGTTCCTTTTCCGCACCCTTGAGCGCCGGAAATTGCGCCACACGACCGCCTTTGTTGACCGCCTTGAGCAGACGGCTGGTGCTGGGAACATTGCCAGCTACCAGCAGCACCAACACTGTATCAGGGTTGGGATCCAGGGCATAGGCAATCAACGGTTCCAGATCAGCGGCAGTGTTTTGTCTCGCTTCCGTCTCTTTTTTGCCGCGCTTGAACCAATCAATATCACGAATAATAATCAGCCGGCGCATACCCATAAAGCCGCCGCTACTCGCATTGCTGATAATATCCTCTATGCTCAGATCGCTTGCCTGGTAGACTTCCCTATTCCAAGCCATGGCATCCGGACAGACCAAAGCGCTGATTTGCTCCGCCAGCCGTTCCATCAGCAGAGCTTCTTCGCCATGCAAAAGATATATAGGAGAAATGAGGCCTAATTGTAAGCTATGTTGAAGGTTTTTCATCGTAAATAATAGGTGAAAATCTGATACTCCGTACCATTGGTGAAAATAGAAATGGCGCCATCAATATCTGTACGGTAGATTTCACCATACTCCTGCCAATATTCTACCACCTTTGCCGTGGGATGACCATAGCTGTTATCCTTGCCCACAGAAAATATGGCTATTTCGCTGGCTAGAATATCCGCCAAATCCTCAGCATAACCGGTATTGCTGCCATGATGAGGAATTTTCATGATTTCCGCTTCAACCTCTTGCTCGCGGCACAGATAGCTTAAAAGCTCGCCGCCAATATCGCCGGTATAAAGAATATCAATGGCTCCGACTGATACTTCGCAGACCAAAGAGGCGTCATTGCTTTCATCATTATCCGCTATATCAAAGGCATAGCTAGCTGCCGGGTGATAAAAGCTAATTGTCACATAGCTGCCCACCTGCAAAACATCTCCGGCAGTGCAGGCCAGCAGCTCTGCGCCATTATCTTCCGCCATTGTTAAGAGCTGCTCTTGCAGCGGATCACCCTGCCAAATGTCAGCGTAAGCCAAAGTCTCCACCTTATGATAACTAAGAACGCTAAAGAGCCCGTCGACATGGTCGTCATGGGGATGGCTGTTAATCATCAGATCGATCTTGGTGATGCCGCGGCTTTTCAAATATGGCAACAAGGAATATTCACCGACTGAGCCGGGGCTGTATAAGCTGCCGCCGCCGTCAATAAGAATCGTTTTATGATCGGGCGTGATAATCAAAGAGCAATCTCCCTGCCCAACATCAACAAAAACAATTTCCGTCACTGCGCCGCTTAAGCTATGCTGCGGCAAAACGCTGCGCGGAGCAAAAATGCTGAAAACAGCGATAATCATAATCAGAAAGAGGGCGCAGATAATTTTGCCATATTTTTTGAGCAGCCAGGGCAACAAAAACAAGGCCAAAAAGAAGACAGCTACGGTCCATCCTGGCACTGCTCCGGTAATACTGGCCATCAGCGGCCAATGACTGGCTGTTTCATTCAAAAGATAGACCGGTTCAATGGCATAGGCCGCTGCCTCCACGAATATTCCGGCTAACCAGGGAGAAAAGATGGCGACAACCACCGCGACAAAGCTGAGAATAACCGTAATGCCGGTGGCGAGCATAACAATTGGTGACAGCAGCCACCCCAGCCAGCTGATATGATAGAAATAATAGCTGATAAAGGGCAGGATCATAATGGTAGCGGCAAAAGTTACGCTCAAGAACTCGCGCAGAATTTTGGGCATAAAAGCAAACAGTTTGGCAAAAACGGGCACACCGCCGACAATACCAAGAACAGCGGCAAATGATAGCTGGAAACCAGCAGAAAAAAGCCATAGCGGGTGAACAATTAAACAGATAAAGGCTGCCAGCGATAGAGTTGTCAGCGGATCATTTTTCTCATCAAAAAGCCCGGCAGCGAGTAAACAGACAGCCATCAACGATGCTCGCAGTACTGAGGCCGGAGCATCGGTTAAGCCGCAATAGATCATCAGCAGGAGCAAACTGATGATAAAACGCAAAAAGCGGGTACGGCGATTCAGCCCGCCGCTGAGCAGCAAAGCAAAAGCGACCAGATAACCAACATGCAAGCCGGAAACAGCAAAAGCATCCAAAGCGCCGGTCAAACCGAGGGCATTTTTCATATTATAGTCAAGGCCGCTTTTATCACCCAGAAAAACGCCATAGATCAAAGCCTTTTGCCGGTCGCTCAATCCCCTTGCCGCCTGATCAAAGCCGTCGCGCAGCCATTCAGTGATACGGCCAAGATATATATTCTTCCCCTGCTCCAGAACAATTAGTTTGCCGGTAAACTGAGTGCTGACTGCCCCGGCAATACCCTCTTTTTTGAGATACTCATTATAGTCAAACGCATTGGCATTAGCATAAGGCTCCGGTTCAAAAACAGTGCCAATAGCCTTGATCTTGGCGCCGGGCAAGGGCATTGCCTCATCCGTTGCGATATCAGCATAAATTTGAATTTTCACCCCGTGCATGGCTTTGTGATTGGCAGATTCCACTTTCACCTCTGCCCTCCAGTTACCCTCGTTTTGTTCAACCTTCTGCACTCTGCCGACAAGCTCTATGGTCTGCTTATTGCTGAAATCCCATTGATCAAGAGCAGTGGTTTCGCCCGCGCAAAACAAGATGCCAAGAATCAAAGCCATCGGCAAAAAGGCTGTCCATACCCTTGTTTTACAAAAAAGCAAACAGCTACCCAGCGTCACCAGCAGCGCCATGATACCGGCGGCAAGCAAAGGCAGCGGCAAATAATAAACAATAATTATGCCCGAGGCAAAACAAAGGAGCAGGGATAAAATTATCCTGCCCCGCAGAAATTTAGGAAGATATTTATTCAACACAAATATGCTCCTTAATTTTTTCAAAAGTAGCGCTGCCAATACCGGAGACATTCATGATTTGCTCAATCGTCAAAAATGGCCCGTAATTGTCGCGGTAATCAATAATATTTTGTGCTTTAGAAGGGCCAATGCCGTTCAAAAGCTGCAATTGTTCCGAGGCGGCAGTGTTGATATTGATGACACCGATCGACGCGGAAACAGAGCTGCTATCAGAGACAGAACTGCTGTTGCCATAATAAACCCCGCCGCGGGTAGCAGCGAGGCTGTTCCAATTAATCTCTCCGTCTTTAACCGGTACAATCAGCTCTGTGCCATCAACCAGGTAAGCCGCCTGGTTGAGCAGCGCTGTTTCCGCATCAGCAGCCAGGGCGATCACCGCCAGCGCATCTTCGACACGGCTGTTTTGCGGAAATTGATATAGGCCCGGCTGCGAAACCGCACCCTTGATATCAACAGTAATCAGGGAGACTTCTCCTCCCATATCATAGGCCAGCACGGCGTCCCTCTGTAAATAGACGCCAAAACGCGCCCCCGCGGCAAAGAAAACCAGCAATAAAGCAACAGCGATAATAATCCCTTGCATACTCAGCAGCGGAGTTTTATCGCGTAAAGAAGATTTCCCCACAGCATCCCCCTCCATGCCATAAACTTCTTTCGTCAATATTTTTCATATTTCCACAACAAATATGATTCTTCCTGCAAAATTGCTATTGTAGTGCAAATATGTTAATAATATAATAAGTTTAGGAACAAAAAGGGGGCTATCCCACAATGAAAATCAGGGTAATCGTCAATCCCGGCGCCGGGCGAAAAGTGGTGCAGCACAATTTGCAGCAAATCATCGGCAAGCTGCTTGTCGACGGCACAGCAGCAGAAATCAAAGTCACCAGCACCAAGGGCGCCGGTGATGCTCAGGCTGCGGCCGCGGCCTGCCAGCCGCAGCAAACTGATTTGATTATCGGCTGCGGCGGCGATGGCACAATCAATGAAATAGTCAATGGACTGATGACAGCGGGGACAAAAATTCCGCTGGCGATTCTGGCTGCGGGAACCAGCAACGACTTTGCCACGGCCATGCATCTGCCAGAAGATGTAGAGGGCTTTTGCCAAATGATTGAGCTCAAGCAATATCAGGATATTGATCTTGGCTTGGCCAACAACGACCGCTATTTTATTAATGTCGCTTCCTTTGGTATTTTTACGGAGGTATCGCATAGCACGCCGCGTGACGCCAAAAATAATCTGGGCAAATTCGCCTACTATCTTCAGGCCGCGGTCAGCGCGCCTGAACAAAAGCTCAGAAGCTACAGCCTGGATATTGTCACGGATAGCGAGAGCTTCAGCGATGATTTTCAGCTGTGCATTGTCGCAAATTCTGCCAGCGTCGGCACTTTTCGCCGCTTGATGAACCAAGCCGATGTCAGCGATGGCCTATTTGACGTGCTGCTGCTGAAAAAGAAAAACCTTTTTGCCTTCACTGCCGAGGAGCTGACTAACCGCATTATTTCCGGCGAAAGCTTTACCTCTCCCGGCGTTAAATATTTGCAGACCAAAAGTATTTCCTTTCATCCCGCCACCAAAGCTGATGTTGCGGTAGATCTGGACGGAGAAGATTATGGCAAACTGCCACTTAGCATTAAGGTTTGCCCGCTCGCCGCACGTTTAGTCATCCCGGCAGAGTAAGGCAAAGCCCGGCGCTTGATTATCCCGCACAAAATTCTTGATGAGAGACGCTAATTATGGTATATTAGTAGCTAAGCAATTTAGGCAGGCAGCAGCACTCGGCACTCGAAAAATTAAATAACTTATTAGATGGAGCGGTATCGAAGTGGTCATAACGGGGCTGATTCGAAATCATGTGACAATGCCGTAAAATTGAATAATTCCTACATGGAGAGGTATCGAAGTGGTCATAACGGGGCTGACTCGAAATCAGTTTGAGATAACATCTCACGAGGGTTCGAATCCCTCCCTCTCCGCCATAAACCC
>JAVBKT010000016.1:0-26935 GCA_031553915.1 Bacillota bacterium | reverse complement strand
GTCTCCCAACCCCCTCAAAGTTTTCAAGGACTTTTTAAGCCATCAGCTTCCGCCGATGACTTCGCTTTTTTGGCTTGTTCTTACTGTTCAGTTCTCAAAGACCTATTGCGCCTTCCAGCGCGCTCCGCTAGTATATCATCTGATGATCAATGATGTCAAGCATAATTTTTCAAAAAAACCAAATTTTTTCTGCCATAGTTTTGCCGCATCAAGGCCACCCCCATATATAGCAAATATCCCATCTATCTACCACAATCGGGCACTATTATTAAACACAATATCCACAAAATTATCCACAGATAAAGAAAACTGCCGGGGTTTGCCCGGCAGTTTATATGCATTTTATTATCTGGCAGAGTCAAAATCATCTATATCATCTGTGTCCCGCACAGTTGTCATTGTGCCCGCTTGGCGCAATTGGGTTATGTCTGAAACAGCTCTGCCCAGACTTTCTGCAAAAGAGGATTTGTCAGAGATATCTTAGTATCTCCTACCAATAATTTATTCAGCTGTCAATAATTATTCCTTCCTTGCCCATTGGAATCACCCTCTTTCCGTGTAGTGATATTATACACTATATAAGGAAATTTTGCAAGCAAAACAATCAAAAAATTAGCCGCGTTCTTATTTTTGTTTATAAACCTAGGTTGCCCCATTTGTCAACACAAAATCGTACCACCTGTCTAGGCAGGCCAATCCTATCGATCAAACATTTATAGCTCAATTATTGTGTAGAAAAAGCTGGCAGCAAAATTTTGACAATTCTGAATACGACGTTTTATCCTTAATTTAGATAGACAACTTAAAGCTTACGTATTATAATTAAATAGTTATTTTTATAATAGGGTAACTTTATTCCGAAAAACAGTGATCATCGGTCTTGATGCGCTCAAAGGAGGTTTCTATAGAAAATGGCTAAAGTAATGAAAACAATGGATGGAAACAAGGCTGCTGCTTATGTGTCTTATGCTTTTACCGAAGTCGCGGCAATATTCCCCATCACCCCCAGTTCTCCCATGGCGGAACACTCTGATGAATGGGCGGCAGAGGGCAAAAAAAATATTTTCGGCCGCGAGGTTCAGGTGGTTGAGATGCAGTCTGAGGCAGGCGCTGCTGGCGCAGTGCACGGTTCTCTTTCTGCGGGGGCTCTGACCACAACCTATACTGCATCGCAAGGCTTGTTGCTGATGATTCCCAATATGTATAAAATTGCCGGCGAGCTGCTGCCGGGCGTAATGCATGTTTCTGCGCGTTCTTTGGCAACGCATGCCCTGAACATTTTTGGCGACCATTCTGACGTGATGGCCTGCGCGCAAACAGGCTATGCTATGCTATGCTCCAACTCTGTTCAGGAAGTTATTGATCTGGGCGGCGTTGCGCATCTTTCTGCGATTAAGGCCCGCGTACCCTTTTTGCACTTTTTTGATGGTTTCCGCACCTCCCATGAGCAACAAAAAGTCGAAGTTCTTGAATATGATGATTTTGCCAAGCTGATCGATTATGACGCCTTGGCTGCTTTTAGAAGCCGCTCTCTCAATCCGGAACGGCCGGTCATTCGCGGCACCAATCAGAACCCGGACATCTTTTTCCAGGCGCGCGAGGCCTGTAACCCCTTTTTCAGCGCTGTTCCGGAAACTGTTGCCGGATATCTTAAGCAAATCAGCAAGCTAACTGGCCGCGATTATCAGCTATTCAACTATCATGGTGCGCCTGATGCTGAGTATGTGCTGGTAGCTATGGGATCTGCCTGCGAGACTATGGAAACTGTTGTTGATGATATTAATGCCAATGGCGGCAAGGTTGGTTTGCTGAAAGTCCGCCTCTACCGGCCTTTTGCTACTGAATATTTCCTGGAGGCCATGCCCAAAACAGTTAAACGTATTGCTGTGTTGGATAGGGTTAAAACTCCCGGCGCGCCGGGCGAGCCTCTTTATATGGATGTCTTAAGCGCCTTTTACGGCAAAACAAACGCGCCTGCAATTATCGGCGGCCGCTATGGCCTGGGCAGCAAAGACACCACCCCGGCTGATATTTTCGCTGCTTTTGACAATCTGATGAGCGCCACCCCCCGGCACAACTTCACTTTGAGCATTACCGATGATGTAACCAACCTTTCGCTGCCTCGCGGCGAAAACAAAGACATGCTGCCCGAAGGTACCATTCAGTGCAAATTCTGGGGTCTTGGTTCTGACGGCACAGTCGGCGCTAACAAACAGGCGGTTGACATCATTGGCGAATATACTGACATGTATGCGCAAGCCTATTTTGATTATGACTCTAAAAAATCCGGCGGACTGACTATCTCTCATCTCCGCTTCGGCGATAAAGAGATTAAAGCTCCCTATCTGATTAATCAAGCTGATTTTATCAGCTGCTCCAATCAGGCTTATATGCATAAATATGACCTGCTGGACGGACTAAAAGACGGCGGCATCTTCCTGCTCAACACCACCATGACAGTAGATGAGCTGGCGGAAAAAATGCCGGCCAAAATGAAGCATGTCCTGGTAGAAAAGGACGCTAAGCTTTTTATTATTGATGCTGTCAACATTGCCAAGGATCTGGGGCTGGGCAACCGTACTAACATGGTTATGCAGGCCGCTTTCTTTAAGCTTACCGGCGTTATTCCCGAGAATACTGCCATCAAGGCTTTAAATGACAGTATTGAACATGCCTATGGCAAAAAGGGCGAAAAGATTGTCAGCATGAACAAAGACGCTGTTGCCGCCGGTATGAAAAACTACTCTGAGGTCATAATTGATTCCACATGGCTCAATGCGGTAGACGCGGCAGAAAAGCATCCGGACGACGACAAATTCGTCAAAGAAGTGCTGCGCACCATGGCGGCCAACCGCGGCAATGATTTGCCTGTCTCTGCCTTTAAGGACCGTGAGGACGGCACCTTCCCCTCTGGCGGTTCAAAATATGAAAAACGCGGCGTAGCTGCCTTTGTGCCGGAGTGGATCAAAGAAAACTGCATCCAGTGCAACCAATGCTCCTACGTCTGCCCCCATGCCTCCATCCGCCCGGTTCTCGTAGATGAAGGCGCAACCAAACCGGCGGCCTTTGAAACCTTGCCGGCTATCGGCAAAGAATTTGCCGGCAAACAGTTCCGCATTCAGGTGAGCCCCTTTGACTGCCAGGGCTGCGGTTCTTGCGTAGTGACCTGCCCGGCCAAGGAAAAGGCTCTAAAAATGGATACCTTTGCCAGCCAGGAAAACCAGGCGGCGAACTGGGGCTTTGCTACTGTTCAGCCGGAAGTGGAGATTGACGCCACTAATGTCAAGAACAGCCAGTTCAAAAAACCGCTGCTGGAATTCTCCGGCGCCTGCGCCGGTTGCGGCGAGACTCCGTATGCCAAACTGATCACTCAGCTTTTTGGTGATAGAATGATGGTTGCCAATGCTACCGGCTGCTCTTCTATCTGGGGCGCGGCTGTACCGGCGATGCCTTATACTGTCAATGATAAGGGCCAGGGCCCGGCCTGGAGCAACAGCCTGTTTGAAGACTGCGCTGAATTTGGCTTCGGCATGTTCCTGGGCGCCAGCGAGCAGCGTGAGCAGCTGAAAATTGTTATTGAGGATGCGATTAAAACCCGCGACATCTGTGACGATAAAGCTCTCTGCGCCGCCTTGCATGATTGGCTGAAAAAATACAATGACGGCGAAGGCAGCAAAATTGCCACAGCCACCCTGCTGCCTTTGCTCAAAACCAATAGCAGCTCTGCCGCAAAAGAGATTTTTGCCCGCAAAGACCACTTGGTCAAGAAGAGCTTTTGGGCCTTTGGCGGCGACGGCTGGGCCTATGATATCGGTTACGGCGGTGTGGACCATGTGTTAGCCTCCGGCGAAGATGTTAATGTTTTCGTCTTTGATACTGAGGTCTATTCCAATACCGGCGGCCAAAGCTCCAAGGCCACCCCTACCGCTGCTATCGCCAAATTTGCCGCCTCCGGCAAAAAGATCAAAAAGAAAGACCTGGGCATGATGGCCATGAGCTATGGCTATGTTTATGTGGCGCAGATTGCCATGGGCGCCAACATGAACCAGACCTTGAAAGCGATTAGGGAGGCTGAGGCCTATCCCGGACCGTCTTTGATTATCGCTTATTCCACCTGCATTAATCATGGCGTCCGCGCTGGTATGAATAATAGCCAAACTGAGATGAAGAATGCGGTTGATTGCGGTTATTGGCATCTGTACCGCTTTAACCCCAGCCTTAAAAATGAAGGCAAAAACCCCTTCACCATGGACAGCAAAGAGCCTGACCTCTCCAAATTCCGCGATTTCATCATGGGCGAGGTTCGCTACAATGCCTTGATGCGTCAAAATGCGGAAGTGGCGGAAGCGCTTTTCCAAAAAACAGAAGGCGACGCCAGCGACCGCTGGCTCAGCTATCAGCGGATGGCGCGCGACTAAACCCAAGTATAACAAAATAAAAACCCCACCTCGAAAGAGGTGGGGTTTTTTATATATCTTCTTCGTCTCGCGTGCAGATAATGATCTCCGCGCCTGTCCTCTTTTCCCCAAACTCAGAGTCAAACGCCTCTTCCCCTGCATCGATAAAAGCTTGTTCCCCTTCTAGTTGCGCCATCTTGAGCAAATCAATAGCATCGCTTACCTGGTTCATCAGCCGATAATACATCTTTTCAAAATTAGTCATCATTTTTTCCTTTCAAACATAATCAGACACTCTTTTTACTTTTATCAAGGAACCAAAGGATATCAGCATCAAGCGCCTTTGCCAAAATCATCAGCTCAGAATCAGAAACAGACCGCGTTTCGTTTTCAATTTTTGAGAGGGTAGATTGTGATAATAACCAACCGTTTAAATGGACGCGTGCAAGCAATTGCCTCTGTGGCATCGGTGGATTTTGCATAGCACGATACAGCCGTATTTTATGCCCAATAATATTTTTGCCCATCACTACCCCCGCGCTGATACTTTCTTTGATTTTAACTGAATGCGGAAGAATATTGTTTACAAATAATAATATTTATTCTAATCTCGAATAATCTAGCTAAAAAATTTTTAATAAATTTTTCATTTAGTCATCTTTAGGATAATTAGAAAAATAAAATTTGCTATTATAAATACATTCTAAATAATAGGTGCGGCTTATGGGCAAAAATATTATCGGCCAGCGGATAAAAATATTGCGTGCAACACAAACCCCTCACCTGTCTCAAGCCGATTTACTTGCTCATATTCATCTTCAAGGCTGGCAGCTATCACAATCAACATTATCAAAGATCGAAAACGGAAAAAGATTGGTATCAGATTCTGAACTAATTATTTTATCCAAGGCCCTAAATGTTTCGCTGATGTGGCTGCTGACAGGAAAATAAAGCTAATAAAAGAGCCGCTCTCAATGAGAGCGGCTCTTTTGCATCTCTTCTTAAATTTAGCAATTATAATGACTTGGGATTATTATTGCGGTATTTGCAGAAATTATAGCGCATACCATCCTGGAATTTGTCTTCCGAAGTATAAAGCAGCTCCCAATCCGGCAAATTATCAATATTAGCCAGATAGCGGTCAGCGGCAAACTCTTGATCAAACTTGGTGATATAGGCATAGTGGCAGCTGGGCAAGAGCATCTCATAAATAGAGGCGCCGCCGACAACAAAAATATCGTCACTATGAAACTCATACAGCGCCTTGCGCAATTCTTCCAGGCTGTTTACTACCAGACAATCGTCAATCATCAGCGATTGATCCTTGCTGAAGACGATATTAGTGCGGTTAGGCAAAGGCTCGCCTTTGGGGAAGGTGTCTAGGGTGGTGCGTCCCATGATAACAGCCCTGCCCAGGGTATGCTCTTTGAACCAGCGCATATCCTCAGAGACCTTGGCCAAAAGCTGGCCCTCGTTACCAATGGCCCAGTTCTTGTCAACAGAGGCAATTAAATTCATAACCGGCTCTCCTTTCTATACTGCGACAGGGATTCTGCCGATGCTGCCGTGGTTCTGATATTTTTCCAAAGTGAAGCTATCTACGCCAAAAGCATAAAAATCCTTGACCGTATCATCAATAAGCAATTTTGGCGCGGAATAGGGCTCGCGTTCAAACAGCTTTTCTACCAGGGGGATATGGCGGTCATAAATATGCGCATCCGCAATCACATGCACCAGCTCGCCTACTTCCAGCCCGGCGCTGATAGCAAACATATGCTGCAAAACCGCATATTGCACCACATTCCAGTTATTGGCGACCAGCATATCCTGCGAGCGCTGGTTCAAAATCGCATCCAGCCTGTTGCCGCTGACATTCAGGGTAAAACTATAGGCGCGGGGGTAGAGGTGCATCTCCGATAGGTCGCTATGCGTAAAGATGTTGCTGACCATCCGGCGCGACCAGGGGCTGTGTTTGAGGCTATGAAGCAGCATATCCACCTGATCCATCTCACCCTCGGGAAACTTATGTTTAACACCCAGCTGATAGCCATAGGCCTTGCCAATACTGCCTGTTTGGTCGGCCCAGGAGTCCCAGATATGGGAGTTTAGCTCATGAACATTATTTGATTTCTTTTGCCAAACCCACAAAATTTCATCAACAGCCGCGCTAAAGTTGATTTTGCGTATAGTTTGGATGGGGAATTCTTGAGCGAGGTTATAGCGGTTGACAATGGCAAAACGCTTCACCGTATGCGCTGGGGCGTTGTCGTCCTGCCAATACGGCCGCACCGGCGCATCAGTATCCCAGACGCCATTATCCAAAATATCGCGGCAATTTGCCAAAAAGAGCTGGTCAGCGTATGCCATCAGTTTCTCCTTGTTGTCGGCAACCGCCAAAGGCTGCCTTTTTCTCAAATAATTTAACACAACAAAATATTGCTTTAACAACTTTATTATATAAGAATGCGGCGATAAAGGCAAGGGCGCAAAAATATTTGCAGCAAAAATAAAACCTGGTGTTCACCTTTCATTTCACTGCTTTTAGCTGCTATTCATCACATGTTTATCGTTCTGTCAAGTTATTATCACATCATCTGTATATGCTAAAGACAGTTGATTTAATAATAACAAATTTGCTTATTAAATTTTGATTCTATTGCATATTTTATTTTTGCCTATTTTATACCTAAGGAGGTATGCGGATGATTGATGAACACAAAAACGATACTACTGATAATAAAAAAGACACCCCTATGGAAAGCTTTGTTGCCGGCCGGGCCGGGGGCGGGATGTTAACTCCTGCCCCTTCCTTTGGCAGCGAGCAAACTGCCAGAGAAGAACTGCTCTCAGCTGGTACCGCGTCTGAGCCAAACTTTTTGCTGCAGCCTGAAACGGCAACTTTGGCCGAAAAGGAGCCGGATACTCAGGCCAACGAGCCTGAACAAAACCCGCCGCAGAGCGCGCAAGCGCAGCAGCAATCCTACTACAATAACAAAAAGAATGGCCAAAGCAGCTATTATACCCCTGTCTCCGGAGTCAGCGCCAAAAGAGGCGGCAAGCTTTTTGCCATTATCCTGGGTGTTATCGCAGTTGCTCTTCTGGGCTTTGGCGGCGGGCTGCTGGCTGCCAATCAGGTGGGCAACCGGCTGGAGACGCAGCTGGCCGACAACTTTTCCCAGCTGCTGGAAGAAGCAGGCGGCGCGGTCCTTTACCGCAGCGTGCAAACTGATATTACTGCCGCTGCTTATCAAGGGGAGAACGGAGACCTCTCTGTCTCGCAGGTTGCCGAGCTGTGCGCGGATTCCGTAGTGGAAATTAGCACAGAAACCACTGTTTCCGGCTGGAATATTTTTGGCAACAGCGGCGCTTATTTGGTGCCTGGCGCAGGCTCAGGGGTTATCATCTCTGATAACGGTTATATTCTTACCTGCGCGCATGTGATTGCCGGCGCAGATACCATTTCTGTTCGCCTGCGCAATGGTGAAACCTATGAGGCCACTGTGCTTGCCAGCGATACGCAAAGCGATGTTGCTATTATCAAGATTGAGGCGGAAGACCTGGTACCGGCGGTATTTGGCAGCTCTGATAATAGCAAGGTTGGTGACGAGGTAGTCGCCATCGGCAACCCCTTGGGCGAATTGGGCGGCTCTGTTACCAATGGCATTATTTCCGCTCTTGACCGCGAGGTTACTATTCAGGACCAGGGAACCTTTACTGTTATGCAAACCAATGCCGCGATTAACAGCGGCAACAGCGGCGGCGGGCTGTTCAATATGCGCGGTGAGCTGATTGGCCTGGTTAATGCTAAAGCTAACAGCGTTGGCGTGGAAGGACTAGCCTTTGCCCTGCCCACTGATGATATTGAAGAAATTATCAATGACCTACTCAACTATGGATATGTTACCAGCCACGGCGTCACATTGGGCGTGACTATGGTTGATATCAGTGACGAGCGCACTGCCACCAACTACCGCGTTAATGAATTTGGTTGCTATATTTACAGCGTCCAGGGAAACTCCAATGCCGCTTATGCCGGATTGCAAAGCGGTGACCGGATTATTTCCGCAGACGGCGCTCTGGTAGAAAACGCAGATCAGGTTGTAGAACTGGTAGCGGGCAAAGCAGCCAATGATAATTTGGAGCTGGTAATTGACCGCAACGGCGAGCAAATAACCCTAGACATTACTCTTTATGCAGTTGTGCCAACTGACAGCACAACATAAGGAGCAGCATTAAACTAACAATTTTTACAACTGTTTTCTTCATCATAGTTGCAAAATATACTTCCTCCGTAGTATAGTGGAGACAGGGACTGCCTGTCTCCACTATCTCAGCACTTAACCCCAGGTAATTTTGGGATAACAAAAACTGTTTTATGCAAAAGTTTATTAAATAAAAATTAGGAGACCTTGCTTATGAATACTTCTAACTCCAGCAAAGGGAAAATACTTGTTACTGACGACGAAAAAAAGATCCGCTCATTAATCCGCAAATATGCCGAATATGAGGGATACGAAGTAGAAGAAGCTGCTGACGGCATGGAAGCCGTTGATATGGCCAATAAAAACGATTATGATATTATCATTATGGATATTATGATGCCTGAGCTGGACGGCTTTTCTGCTTGCCGCGAGATTAGAAAGAATAAGCAGACCCCGGTTTTGATGCTATCTGCCCGCGGCGAAGAATATGACAAAATCCACGGGTTTGAGCTGGGAATTGACGATTATGTGGTTAAGCCCTTTTCTCCGCGCGAGCTGATGATGCGCATCAATGCTATTATCAGCCGCTACACTGCCGCCAACAATGACCAACACGAAAAAGATGAGTTTGGCGGGCTGGTGATTGACTATGATGCTCGGCTGATCTATGTTGACGGCGAGCGCGCAGAGTTTTCGCCTAAGGTTTACGATTTGCTGGTATATTTGGTGAAAAACAAAGGCTTGGCCCTGACCCGCGAACAGCTGATCAACAAGGTTTGGGGCTATGACTATTATGGCGATGACCGCACTTTGGATACTCACATCAAGCTGCTGCGCCTGGCGCTTGGCCCCTATCGCGATTATGTTGTCACCATCCGCGGCGTTGGTTACCGCTTCGAGGCCTAGGCTTTAACGAACAAGTACTGCAAAAGCATACGCCCTTATCTGCAGGGTTTTTGGGGCAGGTGAGGTTGGCTTGCTTTCTTTTCTCTTTTATATTATATACCTGCTAAGGATAGTTCATGAGCGAAACGCAAAAGAAACCTAAACGTAAAAACTTTCTCCATGATATGGGAATGCGCTGGCGGATATTTATTTATTTGCTGGGCTTTGCTATGATTATGATTGTTTTGCTCTGGCTGTTTCAGATTGTCTATCTGGAAAAATTTTATGAAGAAATCAAAAAGGATCAGATCCAAGCCGCCTATGACCGGATTGTGCGCAATCTCAACTCTGAAGATCTGGAGGAGATCGTCACTGATGTCGGCGTAAGCTATAGTATTTGTATTGATGTTTATGCGCTGACTACAACCTGGTTTTTTGAGGCCAACCGTATTGCCTCAGCCGAGGTTTTGGGGGATTGCATCATTCATCTTGTCCCTGGTTTGGAAATCATCCGCTTTTATAATGAAGCGCAAAATAAATACCCCCACGAATTTATGGAGGTATACTCCCGTGATGACTACAGCGCTGTGCTGCAAGACCGCTTCTTCCTTTTGCCGCAAGATAATTTGGAAATGAAAAGCCTGGTCTACGCACGGATTGCCCAAGATGCGGAGGGAAACAGCTATTTGATTTTGCTCAATGCTACCATCACCCCTATCAGCGCTACTGTGGCGACCCTACAGGTACAGCTATTGGTAATTTCCCTTCTTTTGATTGCCTTGGCCTTAATCATCAGCTTTATGATTGCGCGCCGTCTTTCGCGGCCGATCAGCAAGCTGAACGCTGCTGCTAAAGAAATGGCCAAAGGCGATCTCTCCGGCAATTTCTCGCCGGAAGGGTATAAAGAGATTTCCGAATTGGCTGAAACGCTCAACTATGCCAGCTCAGAGCTGGCGCGCATTGATAGCCTGCAAAAGGATATCATCGCCAATATCAGCCATGATATCAGAACCCCGCTTACTTTGATTGGCGGCTATGCGGAAGTGATGCGTGATTTTCCTAATGATGACCATAACGAAAGCATTGATGTAATTATCAAAGAAACCAACCGCCTGCGCGATCTGGTTAATGATATCCTTGATGAATCGCGGATGAAAGCGGGAGTTAGCAGCATTAACCCGCAGCTGTTTAATTTCAGCCAGGAGCTTAGCGAGTTTATCGATACCTACAACCACTTAATCGAGCCGCAGAATTACCGTATTGAGCTGATTATCAATGAAACCGTTTGGCTCAATGCCGATAAGAAGCGTCTGCTTCAGGCCATTTCTAATATGCTTAATAATGCGCTTACGCATATTGGCAGTGACAGATTGATCACTGTGCGACAAATTGTCCGCGGAAAAATAATGCGCATCGAAATCAGTGACCGCGGCTGCGGTATTGCCCCGGAAGATCTGCCGCATTTATGGGAACGCTATTACCGTACTGATGCGCCTGCTAAGGGTAACCATGGCAGCGGGCTGGGCCTTTCCATTGTCAAAGGGATTATGGAGATGCATAATGCCAAATATGGTGTGACATCTACTGTTGGTGTGGGCAGCACCTTTTGGTTTGAAATGGAGCTCACTGCTTTGCCGGGCGGGAAATGGCGCATGCTGCGCGGCAAAAAGAAAGAGACGCCAAACAAAAAATCACCCGCCAAGACAGAATCCGGCGCTAAAGACAGCAAAAAAATTCCTCCCCGTTCTGAGGATAGTCCCGAGCTGACTGGCGATAAATAGCCGCAATAACTTATGCGTAAATAAAAACAAAGGCACAAGAGCTGTGCCTTTGTTTTTATTTGCCTTTGTCGAGCAATAAAGACTCTTTGTCTGGCACAACGCACCGCTTGCCGCAGCTGTAAGTCAAGGGCCTGACAGGGTAGCGTTCCTGTTTGGTCAGGCGTTATGCTTTGTTCGCTTTAGATATATGCAGCGTGTTGTGCAAAAAATTTATCCACAATAAATTTATTTTTTGTGGATATTCCACTTTATGTCTCTTGACGCTGCATTCTAAAAGGCATGTAACAAATTTCTTTTTTAATTCTGCTCCACAGCTTTATTAACAACTATTCCACTGATAGCCTTTTCCTCCATCTTACTCCGTTTTTTCCACTTGCGCGGCTTAACTTGCTCATTACTATTTCTACGCTGCCGGCGGACGGCTCAGCAGACCATATTTAATTTTGATGCGCTCCAGCTTTTCGATCATCGGCGGCGCCAACAAAAAGAGGAAACCGGCAGTGGCGGCAGCATGAAGAATATCAAAGGGCATACCTAAAGCATAGGTGGTAACAAAGGCGGGCCAGCTGGTCTCTGCGGAGAAAAAGAGAAAAGAATTCAAATTCATAATCGGCGCAAAAACGAGAAGAATCATCGCCACGCCAAAAACAGATACCCGCAGCTTGCTGCGAATACGGTTATTATTATAAAAGGCCAGGCCCGCCACAAAACCGATAAGGCCAAAGGAGAACATTTGCCATGGTGTCCATGCTCCCTGAGTGAGGAAAAAATTAGAAATAAAGGCGGATAGAGAGCCCACCAAAAAACCGGCTTCTCTGCCAAAACAAATGCCGCTGATAATGATCAGCGCAATGACCGGCTTGACCTGGGGCAAAAACACTAAAGCCACCCGGCTGGCCACGGTGATGCCAATCAACACCACCAATAGTACCAGCTCCTTGGGCTGGATTTTTTTGCCCTCAAAGCTGATAAAAAAAGGTATCAGCGCCTCAAGAATAATCAGCATGCTGGTAATATAATATTTGCGGCCAGTTAAATATTCTGTTCCCAGATACAGCGTCAGCGGTATCAAAATGACAATCGGCAGCCAGATCAGCAAATCTCTCTTGGTGAACCCTTTTTTGCTGGCATCAATGCTGATTTGCGGCAGCGGCATGCTGAGCGCCTGTCCGGGGATAAGCGCTATGATGCCCGCCACCAGCAAAGACACGCTCATGCCGCCATAAAGATACCTGGGCCAGCCAACACTCCAGCTATTGCTAAAAATTATCGCCACCACAAAAGCGGCCAGCATCAATAAACCGATAAGCAGGCGCGTTAGGCTCAGCTTTTGCTTAGCCTTAGCCAGAGTGGCCATAAAACGGGCGGATAACTTGGGCTTTGCGTGATGATCAGGCGCATCCATTGCTTTGTCCGGCGGCGAAAAGAGTAAATCTAAATCTTCCTCGTTCTGCCGGTCTCTCTCATCCCCATCCCCGCCACTATTTGTCTTTGTCTCGTTGTCCATCAAAGAGCTGCTTTTGCCGCCGCAAGCCTTAACCACATCCGCGGTCAAAATTGCCTCACGCAGCATATGGCGGGCCATGCGGTTGGCTGCGGTGGTATAAAAATGGCGGCCGCCAAAAAAGGCGCGCGGGCTTTCCTTGGCGACAATTGCTCCATCAAAAAGCATAGCGCAGCAATCAGCATATTCAGCGCAAAACTCAATATCATGGCTGACCATGATAATAGTGGTTCCGCGGCTCTGCAGCTTGCGGAAAATATGCGCCAAACGCTGCTTGAAGAAGCTGTCCAAGCCCTTGGTCGGCTCATCTACCAGAAGAATCTGCGGCGAAGTAAGCAACACCTTGCCCAAGGCAGCGCGCTGCTGCTCGCCGCCGGAAATATCATAGGGGTGGCTGGTTTGCAGTTCTTCCAGCTCACATAGGCGCATTACTGCCTGCACCCGCTGTTCTTTCTCTGCTTGCGTAGTGTCTTTACCGTCAAACATTTCCATTAAATCATCATAAACGGTATTCTTAACAAAAAGACTGGCCGGATTTTGCGGCAACATCGCTAATTTATAATCATAAAGCTCTGCTCTGCTAATTTTGCTGATATTTTTGCCATTAAGCAAAATCTTGCCCCGGTCAGCCTGGTTAATGCCGGCAATCAAGGAAAGCAGTGTGCTTTTACCAGCGCCATTGCCGCCCAGCAGGGCAAACAGCCCGCCAGCCTTTATCTCTAAAGAAAGATTGCTTAAAACAGGCGTGCCATTGCGCTGATAGGAAAAACTGATTTCCTGCAAGGATACTGCTATATCGCTTTTTGGCGACTGCTGCTTGTCTCCGGGGATAAGCGAACTATCCAAAGCATGGCCGATGGAAAACTGATAGAGCCAGTCTCTGCCCTCGCGCACCGTAAAGGGGCAGGGCAAATCATTTTCTACCTGCGACCAAACGCGTATTGGAGTGGGCATGGCCAAAAACATCTCATGATTGAGCTGCCGCAATTCTTCTGCTGCTTGCCGGGGAGTGCTGTCAATGAGTATTTCTCCGCGTTCCAGCACAATCACCCGGTCGGACAAGGGCAATATCTCTTCCAGGCGGTGCTCAGAGAGGATGATTGTCGTGCCCAGATCACGATTGATGCGCGAGAGGTTCTCTAAAAACTCGCGCGCTGCTACCGGATCCAACTGCGAGGTTGGCTCATCCAAAATCAGCACCGCTGGCTGCATCACCATCACCGCTGCCAGATTAAGCAGCTGCTTTTGGCCGCCGGAGAGCTCATCGACTCTTTTTCTAAACCAGGGCTCAATGCCGAAAAAGGCGGCCATTTCCGCCACCCGCAAACGGATAGCCGCGCTGCCAAGACCCAGGCTTTCCAGGCCAAAGGCCAGCTCATGCCAAACCTTATCAGTGACAATCTGGCTTTCCGGGCTCTGCTGCACAAAGCCGATATAGGCCGCCTGGTCGCGCTGGCTTAGCTGCTCTAAGGGGCGGTCAATAAAGCTGATGCTGCCTTCCCTGTTTCCGTAGGGGGCCAAAACCGGCTTTAACTGGCGCAGCAATGTTGTTTTGCCGCAACCGCTTCTGCCGCAAAGCGTGACAAATTGCCCTGGCTCAATCTCAAAATTGAGATTAGAGAGAGCTTTGTTTTGCTGCCCTTCATAGGCAAAGCTGAAGTTTTCCAAACGAAAAGTATACATAAATTACCCTTATAAAACACAGTGGTTTATACTGGCTGTCTTTTGCGTATGCGCCAGTGCAGATGGTCAAACAGCTCAATCAGCAAGGGCAGCAGGCATAGCACAGCAAAAGCGGCAAACAGACAAATGCTCTGCGGCGAAGCGGCAACCCCTTTGAGCCAGGGGAAAAAGCTATAGCTCATATAGCCGCTCGCAGCGCCCCAGATGATAAAAGCACCCAGCAATACCAGCAGCGCCAGCATTCTTATATCCCGGCTTTCCCAGCGGAAAAGAGCAAAAGAGGTTCTCCCTTTGCTGCCATAACCGCGGCTTTTCATGCTATCAGCCGTGGTGATAGCGTTTTCCAAGGACCAGGTGGTAAGAATAGAGACAATACGCGCGGCTTGCTTGATTCTCTGGCGCAGCTTACCGCTGCCCCAATCATGGCCAATGCAGCGTTGAGCCGCGGCAATGGACTTGGCTTCTTTAATGAAACGGGGAATAATGCCGATCGTCATCGAAAAAATCAGGGAAAGGGTAGGGATGATGCGGCCAAAGAGATAAACAAATTTATCAGCAGTGATCACAATATTATAGCAGCTAAACCAGGTGATAACCACAACCAGCATCAAAGCTGAAAGCAGGCCGTAGATCAGCGCCTCAAGGGTGACGGCGTTTTTGCCCAGATGAAAGAGAACAGTCATACCACGATGATTGAACAAAGGGTTGATTATCATCGAGAGCAGTAATAGCGGCAGCAAAAAGGAGAGGCTGAAGCGGAGCAATGACTTGCCCTTGAGCATAAAGGCATAGGCAAAGGCAGCAACCATGGCAATGACCAGTGTTGCCGGATGTAAAAAGAACATCGAAAAGCCGATGACAAAAAGAAACCAGATGAAAGTTACTGCCGGATGATAACCGGCAAACGCATGCCTTTCGCCCATTTTCCCTCCATAAAAATAAGCAGCCGGAAAAATCACCGCCGCTTTTGCGCCAAAATAATTGGCAACCAAAACTTATTGTAGGTCTCCTGGCTTATGCTTATCGGCAGAAAACTGCCTGCGCCCACAGCTCATAGCCTTCTCAGAGAGCCCGCTTGGCTCCCCAATGGCCGGGTTGCTACCCAAACAGCTGCAGTCTCCACATTTACAGTGCCGGCAACGCTCCGGATTCGCACCGGATTCCCTTGTTCATCCCCTTTGGCCAAAGGCGCGAGGACACAATAAGCCTGCTAAATTTTTATTACCCTAACTATATAAAAATATCCTATTTTACCACTATTGTCAAGATTGAACCCTTCGACAAAAATAGTTATTATCAGAATAATATAAAAATAAATTACCAAGAAAAACTTTTCTTGGTAATTTATAGTTTAGCTGCTGTTTCACATCAATTTCATTTTGTCAAGTAAGTTTGTATGGCGTAGTCTAAACTGAAAACACCAGATATAGGGCCTTATCCACAAAGTTATCCACATTATCCACAGGGCAATATCCACAAAATTTTTCGAATAGTGGATAATATTGTCATTTTTTCGCATAACGCGACGCATAATCAATGCCGCCAAAAGCGTTTTGATAAGAAACCTGGAACATTTGTGTACTATCAGATTCAATAAAGGAATTCATGTAGAAACAACTGTCCACATAGCTTGACTCAACCAGCCGGCGAATATCTTCCGGTTCGCGATAAATCTCCCTTACTTCATTAGCATAAGAACTGTCAATAACAGTACTATCTTCGCTGGCAGCGGCAGGCAAAGCCTCCTTGCCTCTGTTTTTGTCACTATAGCTGATAACAGCTATTTCTGTGATAGCGGCATAATCCGGCAGCCAGCTTTCCGCGCTGATGCCCAAATCTGCCATTAAAGCCAGTGATTCACTAAAGCTGGCGTAAACCGGGTACTGATAGGCCAAAAAGCGTTCCTTTTGCTTCTTGGTAATTGTTCCCGGATCATCTTTATAGACGCGGAAAGAAATATAGCCAATCGGCAGCTCTTGCATCATCTGTTCTGCACTAAGCGCTTTCAGCTCCTGCTCATAGGTGGCAAGCAAAGAGCCAATATCCGCATTGAGCAGAGTAAAGGCATTGGAATCCGCCTGGTTTTCATAGTTTTGCTGCAAATACCGTTCGTAACTGGTAATTTGCTCAATACGAATTTGCTGTGGCTCAAACTGGAATAGCGCATAAATATTTTCGCGATAGCTTTCATCCTCATAAATGGCGGCCAATTGATCGATAATATCAGCAATTTTAAAGTTGTCATTTTGCACATAGCTGCGTGTGATAATGCTGCCATCCTTCATCGTATAGCGAATATAGGCGGTGGTGGAGTTGCGGTAAGGGTCATAATAGGGACTATCACTATCGTAATCGCTACCATCCTCAGCAATAAGTTTTTCCACAATGGCAATCGCAGCGGCAATGCCCTCCTCGCTTTCTACCTGTCCGTAGCTGAGCAAAGCTTCCGCTTCTGTGGCAGCAGTGAGTTCAGCATATGTCCCGCTATCCATCCCGATGTCGCCAATATAGACAGTGTCATTAACCCCATTAGTCGTTGACGCATAGGCGAGATGAGCCTCTGCTGTATAGCGGTTGACTCCGGAAAGGTTAATCTCTAATGCGGCCACCTCGTTTTGTTTAGGAACAAACTTGTTATAGCCAAAAACATCGCTGACCATCAAGGCAGAGCCAGTAATCATTATCGCCAAAATAATGCCCAAGGGCAGTAATCTTTTAATAATAGCGCGGAAATCAGCATGATAAACAACTTCCATCAGCTGGCTGGCAATAAAACCAGCCAAAACCATGCCGACAAAATACCAGACCCAGGTTTCAAACAAATCGCCGACATAGTGGAAGAACAAGCCGCCAAAAGCCGCAGCCAATACCACCAGCGGATATTTGATAAAGGCGCGTGTTTTGGGGAAAGCCAAAGCATGCTGCGCTGCCTCTGACGGGCGGTGGCGGTAAATAAGGGTTGCCGCGATATATAGCCCGGCTGTGATGACCAGCAAGACGAGGGCGGCAACAATGCCCACGCTGTAGCCCTCCTGAAATTGAGCCACATATCGCGCAACCGGTGAGCTGTAAACATATATGGTGGACCAATCAATCAGCTGATAATACCAGGTTGGATGGAATAGGCTGCGCAGCCCCTGATAAAGGGCAACCGTCGCCGGACCAATGCCCAAAAAGATTAGAGCCAGGATACCGCTGACAATACTGTTGCCGCTGAGCAATACGGCAATTATCACCACACTATAAATAAGCAGGAAAAACAGTATATTTAGCGCCAATCCGCCAAACAATGCGCCTAGCGGCAGGACAGAGCCAAAACCCATTGCCACGGCAATAATTACCGTAAGGATAATATTGGCCACCAGCGGAATAATTACCGCTAAAGCGCCGGCACAATAGTTGACCGCAAACAGCTGATGGCGGGAAATTGGCAGGCCATGATATAAATCTACCTTTTGTCTTTTATGCAGCCAGTTAAAAAAGCCAATTGCCGCAATAAAAGAGACAATAACAATAAAAATTATTACAGCAATATTGCCGGAGCCAAAGACACTTGTCATTACCCCATGGGCGCCAGCCATAGCCAAGTCATAATTAGCCTGCTCCGCCTCAGCGGTTAATGCGGGAGTGCTATTATGCAATGACTCCAGATGGTATTGCAGATTCATACCCGTAGCAATGGGTAAGATGAAGAGGAAGGCTAAAAAGATCAGCGTAATCAGCCACAGTTTTTTGCGCAGGATAAACCCAACATTATAAACCAAGGTTTGTAAACTCATATCCTACCACCTCCGTTTCTGTGATGAATACCTCTTCCAAGGTCAAAGGTAAAACTTCCATATATACCGGCTCCATGGCTTTAATTTTGTGGCTAATCTCATTTTCCTCGCCGCGCACCACCAGAGTACGCAGGCGTCCTTGGCCCTTACTGCTGACAACGCATAGGCCGGGGATATCGTTCTCACTCATACCCTGATGGAAAACTACCTGTATTTTATGTATGCCCAGCTTTAATTCTTCCAGGTCACGCGTGAGCAGCAACCCACCTTTATGCAATAAACCAATATGGTCGCAAATGTCTTCCAGCTCGCGCAGATTATGCGAGGCAATAACAGGCGTCAGCTTGCGCCGTTCAATCGCCTCGGCAAAAAGGCTTTTTACTGCCTGCCGCACCACCGGGTCCAGGCCATCAAAAGTCTCGTCGCAAAAGATATAGGGAGTGTTGGCGCAAATGGAGCAGAATACCGACAACTGCTTTTTCATACCCTTGGAAAAAGTGTTTACCTTGCGCTTAGGATCTAGATCAAAGGTTGCCAGCAGGCGTAAAAAAGTTTGCCGGTCAAAATCAGGATAATAAGAAGCAAAAAAATTGCCCTGTTCCTCTGCAGTGGTATTGGGGAAAAAGAACTGGTCATCAGAAATATAAAACACCTTTTTCTTGGCGCTAATATTTTCGTAAATATTTTCTCCGTCCAGGGTAATACTGCCTTCATCCGCCTTATATATTCCTGCGGCTAGACGCAAAAAGGTGCTTTTACCTGCGCCATTGGTCCCCAACAGGCCAAAAGCGCTGCCGCTTTTGATTGTGGCTGTCACACTGTCAACAGCACAAATCTGACCGAAATATTTGCTTACAGCATTGCTTTCAATCATTTGCCTCGTTCCCTCCTTTTGTAGCCTTTTGCCAGGCGTCATTGCAGAGGGAAGCAAATTCTTGTTCCTCAATTTGCAGGCTAACTGCATCCCCTGCCACGTCTTGCAGTTGTTTTTTAACTTTCACTTTGCCTTGATCCCACAACTTTTGCGTATCAGTGGTAATAAAGCTACCCTTGCCAGCCATTGAATAGATAACGCCCTGCTTTTCCAATTCCGCATACGCTTTGGCAATGGTGTTGGGATTAATGGATAATTCCACTGCCAAAGAGCGCACTGAAGGAAGCTGGCTATCCGGGGCCAAAATGCCTTTAGCCGCTAATTTTTCCACATTATCAATTATTTGCCGGTATATGGGTATTCTCGATTTATAGTCGATAGTAAACATACCTGCCCCCCATAAGCTTGTTTTCTTTATGTACTAATACAGATGGTACAGTTTTAGTATAGGCACAGTATACCGTTACTAATTTGCTTTGTCAATCTTTATTTTGATTTTTTTGTACAAAAGCCATATTTCGACAAAAATAGGCGAAATATGATGCAAAGAAAACAGTAAAAGGGAAAGGAAAAGCGACTAAAAACTAGAAATGAAATACATGGCAAAAAATGACAAACAAAGCAGCTTAAATGAAACTGATTTATATCAGGACACCGTGTGGTTATTGGGTGAAAACGCTACGGCAATCATTCATGAACTGCGCGCTCCTTTGTCCGGTATCTATGCCCATTTGCAGCTGATGCAAAAAAATCTCGAAAGGCAAGGCTATTGCCAGGAAGCTGACCGTTTTGCTTTGCTTTATGAAGAGGTTTCCAAAATCAGCGATCTTTGTAACAATATTATGGGCCTGGCCTCCGGCAAAATTGGCGAACTGCGTTTGGTTGATATTAGTGAAATCTGCTACGATACTGTCGCGCTGTTAAAGGCGGCGGCTGTTTCGGAACAGATTCAGCTGGAGCTTAATATTGAACAAAACGCGCCCTATGTATTGGCGGATGAAACACAAATAAGAAGAGTACTGGTTAATCTGATTACCAATGCCATCCAGGCTTTGACAAACACTACTGATAATGGCCTGATTCAATTAACTCTCTACACAAAAGAGAATAATATTTGGGTCATTATCAAAGATAATGGTCCGGGCATTGCCGCTTGTGATTTGCCGCATGTTTTTGACCGGCATTTTACGACAAAGGCTCATGGCACAGGTTTAGGATTACCGATGTGTAAAGATATTGCTGAAATGCATAATGGTGCTTTGCTTGTTAAATCAGGAGATGGGCTCGGCGCCAGCTTTATCCTCCGCCTGCCCATCATTGCCTAGATACAAAAACTATTTATGTTTCCGCAAATTTACGCTTTAGCTGTTAGCATAAAATTTTCGCGTTATCCCGCTCTCTCTTTGTTCCCCAAAAAGCACATGCTTTTTGCCGGCCGGTTTTCCGGCCGGTTTTTTTGGCGAAGATTGCTCTTTCGTTGTAAATATCTCCTTTTTGGCTTATAATAAAGTTTAATCAGCATTTGCTGTCACACTTTTCAAGGAGAAACTTTATGCGGCTAAAATTTTTACTCGCTTTATGGGTAGCGCGGGCCTTGCGTCTCGCCATTAATATTGTGGCCAAAGGGCGTGGTACCAGCCTTCCCGGAACTATTGCCCTAAAAATAGACCGTGGGTTTATCGGTCATTTTCGCCAAAGAGAGCAGACGAAAATCATTTATATTACCGGCACCAATGGCAAATCTACCACCACCAATCTGCTGGCAGCCATAATCAAACAGGCTGGTATCAGCGCTGCCATCAATCTGGAAGGCGCTAATTTGGAAGCAGGAGTGGCAGTGACCTTGCTTAGTCATGCCAGCCTAACAGGTCGGCTTAAAGTAGATTTAATTGTCATGGAAACTGATGAGCGTTTTTTGCCGATTATCAGCAGCAAATTGCCGCCAGATTGGCTGATAGTAACCAATATTCAAAAAGATCAGGTGCAGCGTAATGGCGAGCCGGATATTATTTACCGCAAGATTGTCGAATCAATCACAAAGAACACGGTGCTGTTTCTCAACAATGAGGAGCCTAATACCGCCTCGCTCTCCCGCCTGGTAGACAAGACGATTTACTATGGAGTGGAAGCCAATAGCAAAAGCTTTATTAAACGAGGCTTTTTTACCACGACCATGCCCTGCCCGCTCTGCGGCAGCGCCATCCGTTTTTCGCGCTATAATATTGATAATATTGGCGCCTTTTCTTGCAGCAACTGCTCTTTTGCCAGCGAAAAGGCTCCTGTGTATTTTGCGCACAATATTGATTTTACCAGCAATACCTTTATGGTCGGGCAGCAAAGCTATCCGCTGCCCTATAGCGCGCCCTATTTTCTCTATTGCTATATTGCCGCCATCGCCGTAGCCCGGGAGCTGGGGCTGGCTGAGGAAAACAGTACTGCCGCCCTGGCGGGCTTTGTCAATATCAGTGGCCGCTTAGAGCAGATTAAAACCGCGGATAAGACGATCCAATATATCCGCATGAAACAGGAAAACCCTGAAACTCTGCAAAGCGCTTTGGATTATATTAGCCAGGATAAAAAAGAAAAAATCTTTTTGCTCGGCTTGGATGAGCTGACTGATTTTCACCCTCATTACACCAACACCTTCTATGCCTATGACTGCGATTTTGACGCTTTGCTGGACTCTAATGTGCTGCGCTATATCTGTTTTTCCGGCACCGTGGCCTATGATGCGGCAACGCGTCTGATCTATGCCGGCGTCCCTAAAGAAAAAATTTCCGTACTGCCCACCAATGACGATAAAACGATTATTGATGAGCTTAGCAAATACGATTGTGATAATGTTTATCTGATCACCTGGCTCTATAAATACAAATCATTGGCCAAATATCTCAAGGCTCATGGAGAAAGGGAGGCAGCACAATAATGGCAGCTGAGATTAAACTGGTCTGGCTTTATCCTGATATTTTAAACCTGCACGGCGATAGGGGCAACATTATGGCCTGGCAGCATGTGGCGGACAAGCTTAGGCTTGCTTTGGAGATCCAGCGTGTCGATAACCTCGAGCAGCCCTTATTGCTGGAAGACGCTGATATCGTCTTTCTTTGCCCCGGAGAAATAAAAAACATGCCAAAAGTAATTGCTACGCTGCAAGAAAACAGCGGCCAGCTGGAAAATTTTATTACGCGGGGCGGCTATCTTTTTGCCATTGGCAATAGCGGCTGCATTCTCGCGGAACAAACAATCAGAACCGATGGCAGCGAATTTGCCGGGCTGGGCCTGCTGCCGATGCGCTGCCGGGAACGCGCGCAGGTTTACGGTGATGATCTTTGGCTGCGCCTGAGCGACAGCATGGAACTGATTGGCAATCAGATTCAGGTAGTAGACAGCATTCTCGCGGAAAAAGCAAAGCCTTTTGCCGAGGTGCTTTATGGCCACGGCAATAATAACAGCGCCGACGAGGGCTGCCGCAGGGGCAATATTATTTTCACTAACACCTTGGGCCCGCTGCTGGTGAAAAACCCCCGCTTTGCCGCTGCTGTTTTGAGCGATATTGCCGAACGCAAAAATATCGGGTTTGCGCCACAGCTTAGCTCTGAAGATACGGAATATGAGGATAAATCATTTGCGCTGATTAAACGTTTTATTGAGAAGAAAATGGCTTGAGCTGGGAAGATTATAAAAAACCAGCCTTGCCTAAGCGCAAAAGCTGGTTAAAAAAGTCTGGAATATTAAAGAGGGTTAACCTAAAGAGCGATCATTTCGCTCTTTTTCTTTTCCGCGCATGATTCAGCGCTCTACTGATCCAGGGCGGCAGACAGCACTTTAGCCGCAACTGAGCCGGCCACAGATTTGCCAGCGCCGCCGTTTTCTACCAGGACAATAAAAGCATAGGGGTGCGCCGGATCATCAATAAAACCGGTGAACCAGGAATGCGGCGCAGCTCCCGCAACCTCAGCGGTACCGCTTTTGGCAGCGGTAAACTCCGGCAGACTGACACTGTTGCTATAGTTGGTGGCAACATTATTTTTCATCATCTCCGTCAGCTTGTCTGCACTCTTGCTGCTCAGAACATTCTCTGTACCCTTGTCAGTATTGAGCCAGGTGGGCAGCAGCCCGTTGGTGGTAGTAACCTTTTTGATCAGCTGAAAGTTCGGCGCCTTGCCATCATTGGCGATAGCAGCCACATAAGCCAGCATGCCCGCAGGGTTGATCATATCATTATATTGCCCGGCCGCAGACCAGCCCAGGTTCAGCGCGCTCTCGGCAATATCAAAGCTGCCCGCAACAGTAGTAAAGCCATTAATATCCTGCGATGAAAGGAGCCCGGCCTTGCCCACATACTTAGCCAGGGTTTCTCCGCCCAGTTGCTGCGCGATATCAGCAAAGGCGCAGTTGCAGGAGACAGCCAAAGCCTGCTCAAAATTAATATCGCCATGCCGCTCCATGCAGGTAATGCTTCCGCCCTCATATTCTGCGCTGCCGCCACAGCTATAGTGATAGTTCGCTGTATCCAGGTTTTCAATCGCCGCCTCAGCGGTAACTAGTTTGAAAATTGACCCGGGCGCATACAGCCCGGTCAAAAAGCGGTTGAGATAGCCGGGGTCTGCCGGAGGATCGCTGGGGTCAAAGGCCGGGCTGCTGACCATGCAGAGAATCTCTCCGCTGTGATAGTTAACCACAGCCACACAGCCGCTCCTGCTGCCCAGGGCATTCCAGGCGACCACATTCAAATCCGTATCAATAGTCAGATAGAGGTTGCGCCCTTTGCCGGAAAGGCTATAGGTGCCGTTAATCATATTATAGCCCATCAGCTGCCTTTTATAAGAGGCTGTGGCAGAGCCGCCGATATTGCCCTTTTCATCACCCACCGCATGCAGGGTAGCCAAGCGAACGGTTCTATCGTCATGATATACGCGGTAGCCGTCATCATTGGTGGTGAGCAAAAGCGTACCGTCTCTATCCAAAATCTGGCCGGAGGTAAAAATGCCGCGGTGATGAGTGTGGTCATTGGAGGCAAAAGCAGCCCAGCTAGCGCCGTCACTTTCCATCTTGATCAAGAAGGAAAACGAACCAAGGAGCAAGAGGCCGATCAGCACAAAAAGAATCAAAGTGCGGCGTTTGACTTTATTCATTTGCTTTTTTTACCTCCTTTTCGCTTTTCCCGCTTATCTTTTTTGCTGCTAAAGCCAGTAGCAAAGGGGTTGGAGGGAAACGGCCTGGCAAAAGGCGATTCCTCTTCCGTCTTTGTTGTTGGCGGGTTTTCCTGGTCAGATGGCTGCTCTGCCTTTTTGTGCCATTGCTCCCGCAAGGCCAGCTCTTCATCTGGCATATCTTCCGGTTTGCTGAAGACGAATTTTTGCTCCTGCCTTTGTTCGCGCGTGTTTCTTTGCTCGGCAGCGGCAACGCTGGCTGCTGCTTGCTCTCTCATTAAGTCAGCAGCTTTGGCTTTGATCTCCGCCTCGCGCTGTTGCCTGGCAAAAGCATCAAGCTCTCTCGCCAAATCAGCTGCCACAGCGCTTGTTTGCAGCTCGATCTCCCCGCTATTGCGGCTGATATCCTCCGCATTATCATCAAAAAGCTCATCCAAAGGCAGCAGCTCGCTCTGGCGCAGCTGTTCTTGTTTGCGCATTTTACGGCGATTAGGCAGGCTCAAGGCAAAGCTGGCGTTCTGCCGGGTATCGATAGCCTTCAGAAAAGCCATCAGACACCAGCAAGACATCATCGAGGTGCCGCCATTGCTGATAAAGGGGAAGGTGACCCCGGTCAAAGGCAGCAAATCAAGGCTGCCGCCCACATTCAAAATAGTCTGGAACAGCAGCAAAGCAGCTGTGCCGCAAGCAGCAATGATATAATAAGTAGAGCGGGCGTTTCCGGCGCTGCGCAGGGCAAAGAGGGCTATAATCACCAGCGCTGCCAGAGCCAGAAAACCTATAATCATGCCCCATTCTTCTGAGACGAAGGCAAAGACCAGATCAGTATCTGAGGCAGCCACTTGCTTCAGCCAGCCTTCACCGCCGCCCATGCCAAACATGCCGCCGGAGCTCATCACCGTCATGGCGCGGGTTTGCTGATAGCCGCTGGTGGCGGCAAATTCCCAGGCATGGCCCCAGGTGGCAAAGCGATCTGCCACATAGGGCTTGGCTGTCAAAACCAGCACCACCGCAGAGACTGCGCCGCCAACGCTGAGGCCAATAGTAGCCAAATCGCCGGAGCGGAGGAAAGCGATAACCAGATAGGTGACAAAAAAGATTATCGCCGTACCAAAATCACTCATCAAGGCCAGGCAGCCAACTATAGCTGCGGAAAGAACGATGAAAGCATAGAGGTTGCGGCGCATAAACAGACGGTCCAGCGTGGCTGCTCCGGCAAAAATAAAGAGAACTTTGACCAGCTCTGATGGCTGCAAAGAGAAATTAAAGATCGTAATCCAGTTTTGCGCGCCGTGTATTTCCTCGCCAAAAAGCAGCACATAGCCCATCATCGCCAAAGCCGCGCCTGCCGCAGGCCAGCGCAGGGCCTTGATTCTTTTCATATCGCGCATGATTAGCCCCAGCACAAAAAAGCCGACGACACCGATGCTGATCGCCAGGCATTGCTTGAAGATTTCCTCCGGCGCGCCCGAGGAAATGACCGCCAAGCCCAGGCTGGTGAGGAAAAAGGCCATGGTTTCAATCTCAAAGCCCTGGCGTCGGAGCGAGCGGGAAAAAATCCACGCGCCCCAAATCAAAGCGATCAGCCAGCCAAAGCCGAGCAAAATAGCCAGGCTATGCCCGGATTGATATTGCGCCATAGCCAGCTGGCTGGCAAGCACGATTATAAAAAGGCTCAGCCACAGCAGGGTGCGAAAGGGGCGTATCTTTTTCCCCGGCACAGTGCGTTGGCTGCGCTGCTGCTCATCTTCATCAGCGGTAATATTGGCAAAAATCAGCTCATTGCCTGCCAGAGAAATAACATCTCCCTCATGGAGCGTGATCTCTCCCTCTATGGCCTCGCCGTTTACCAGCAGGTTTCCCTTTTGGGCAATATCAATCAGCCGCCAGCAGCCAGCCTCATTACGAATCAGCGCTGCGTGATTGCGTGATATTTCCGGAAAGGGCAGCGAGATATCGGCCTTGTTGCCGCGGCCGATAATATTCTCCCAGTGATTAATCGGCAAGCGCACGCCATCGCCCAGGCCCAGCCAGGCCCAGGTCTCCTTATCCTGCTTGGTGCGGAGGAGGGAGAGGGCGCAGCGGACAACGACAATAATGGCCAGAACAGGCAGCGCTATGCGGGTGAGCGCAGTGAAATAGGGCAAGAGAAAGCTGATGGGATCGCCCCAAAAGGCTCCATCAGTGCCAGCGTGAAAGATATTCTCAAAAAATTCTCTCATCAGGGAAGCATCCTCCGCAAGGGGAAAAGCCAGAACAGGCTGGTATTGTTTTAATTATACAATACTCCCCGGCTTTTGTCCAAAATAACAGCGGGCTGTGGAGAAGATATGTCTTTTCAGTGAGCTTTTGCTGAACAGGCATAAAAACATTTTTAATTATCTAGTCTGTGTTCGCCTTTTTGCCTTAGCAAAAAATTTTTTGCGTTTTTCATAATATAGTTGTTTTAGTTGCTGTTTATGTTATAATATCTATGTTATACTTATTTTGTATATTTCATTTATAATTTATTGTAAATATAAGGAGGCAAGGTTTTATGAAAAAGAGTTTGCTGGTAGTAATCTTAGCTATTGTGTTGGTGCTGGCCTTTTCAGTCTCAGCCCTGGCAGCAGAAAAAGTAATTAATAACATTGGTGATTTGGAAACGGCTTTTGGCAGTGCCAATTGCACTGTTAAA
>JAVBKT010000015.1:0-13688 GCA_031553915.1 Bacillota bacterium | reverse complement strand
TTTAACAGTGCAATTGGCACTGCCAAAAGCCGTTTCCAAATCACCAATGTTATTAATTACTTTTTCTGCTGCCAGGGCTGAGACTGAAAAGGCCAGCACCAACACAATAGCTAAGATTACTACCAGCAAACTCTTTTTCATTTTCTAACATCCTCCTCTAGTTTAATTATCTTAAATTTTAAAAATTTTGCTCACAGTTTTTTCCATTATAACATTAAACTATTAAAATTACAGCTGTTTTTTAAAAATACTTGCAAAAAAAATTTATCGAGAGGGCATATCCCCTTTTCTTTTTGACTAAAATCGTTTATAGTGGTATTATAATTGTTATACACAGGGGGCCGCGCTGTTTTTGGGGAAAAGACAGGGATTAGCTCTGGAAAACGCCGTTTATTCGGTGGAAAACCATGTTGAGCCTTTGGGCAACAAAAGGGCAGGATGTTTATAATTCCTCTTTTTTTCTCCTGCCTGTTAATTTGTGGATAAATTTTACTTTTATCTCCACAGCCATATTCTAGTTGTTTGACCACTACTCCTCTTTCTTTTGCTAAAATTCCCCAATTTCCACACCCCCTATTACTATTACTATTTTTATATCTACTTCTGCTACTATTAACGTACGTCATAATATTTGATTTAAAACTGATCTTTTGAGCAAAAAATCGCCACAGAAACAAGACCAAATCAACAAGAAAGGAACCACTTTCATGAAAATCAATATTCTTAAAGAAGAACTACTTTATGCCGTAAATGCCGTAGAGCGCGCTGTTTCCAGTAAAAACACGCTTCCGGTATTAAGCGGCATTATGATTACTGCTAAAAATAACCAGCTGAACTTCCGCGCGACAGATTTGGAGATGGCTATTGAATGTGTTATTAATGCCCAGATTGAAGAAGAGGGCGAAATGGTTGTCCCAGGGCGCAAGCTGGCTGCTTTGGCCAAAGGCTTGGCCAGCGGACCCATAGAGATGGAAAGCATTGGCATGGAGCAGCTGCAAATAAAATATAATAAAGGGCAGATTGCCATCCCCTGTTTTGTGCCGGAAGAATTCCCGATGCTGCCGGCACGCGAAGGAAAAATAGAAGGCAGCATTCCAGTGCGCGTGTTTAAGCGCATGGTACGCGGGGTGGGAATAGCGTCCTCCGCCGATGAGCTGCGGCCGGTATTCACCGGCATTATGCTGGAAGTGAATGATAACACCATCACCATGGTGGCCACAGATACACACCGCTTGGCAGTATCGACTGACAGCTGGCAGGGGTCAGGACAATCCACAATTATTGTACCGAATAAGGTGATGCAGGAAATATGCCGTTTGGCAGTCAGCGATGACGATAATATAATTATCACTATTGGCAACAGCCAGGTCTATTTCAGCTTTGCTAACCTGAACATCACCTCCCGTTTGATTGTCGGCCAGTTTCCGGATTATCACCAGGTTATCCCCGAGGATCAGCTTTTTGTCAGCAAAATGATTATTAACCGCGGGGAGTTGATCAATTCTTTGGAGCTTGCCAGCATTATCAGCAAAGAAGTGGCGAGAGGTAAGGGCAATATTGTGCGTCTGAGCCTCACCAACAATACCGTAAATATTTATGCCTCATCCCAGGAAGACGGGACATTTGACGAAAACCAGGACGCGACCATAGAGGGCGAAGAGATGGTTTTGAATTATAATGCCCGCTATTTGCTGGATGCGTTAAAGGTTCTGGATGATGAGCAAATAGTCTTTAATCTGACCGGCCCTACCACACCCGGGATTATCCGTGCCGACAGCGAAGATAATGACAAATATCTCTATTTGGTATTACCAGTACGGGTCAGCAAATAAGAAAGCGCTCAACAGATGATAATAAATCGGCTTAAGCTGGAAAATTGGCGCAACTATTATCAGGAAGAGGTTGTCTGGGATGAAAGCGTCAATTTGATTCATGGCGCAAACGCCCAAGGCAAAACTAATCTTTTGGAGGCCATATCCTATTTGGGTTTGGCTTCTTCTTTTCGCGCGGCGCAGGATATTGATTTGATTAATAAGCAAAAAAGCTATTTTTATCTGGGGGGAGAAATATCCTCGGACAAACAGGGAAAAATTGAAATCAGCGCGGCCATGAACAGGAGCAAACAACGTAAATGGAAAATTAACAGCCAGCCCAAACGGCGGTTAGTGGATATTGTCGGCGTTTTTCATACGGTAGTCTTCTCGCCGGAGGATATTTATCTGGTCAAAGGCGGGCCCACGCTGCGCCGCCGCTGGCTCAACCGCCAGATTTCCCAGATCGACCCGGTTTATTGCCGCTTGCTTTTGACCTACAATAATATTTTAAAGCAGCGCAATGCCTGCTTGAAAAACTGGTACAAAACAGCGGAGGAAGACAGCATTGAGGTTTGGGATAGTCAGCTGATAGAGGTTGGCAGCAAAATTGCCGTCTGCCGCACAGAGATTGTCAGCAAACTAAACGAGATTATCGACTCCCTGCACAGCGGTCTTTCCGGCGGAGAAAAACTGCAGCTGGCCTATCAAAGCACCATTTGTGGCAAGGATCAGGTTTTTGATTTAAGTGAGATGATCTTTCGCTTTAAAGAGGAAATTATTCGCCTGAGGGAGGCCGAGCGTTTTCGCGGCGGCACCTTGGTCGGCCCGCACCGCGATGATATACGCATTGTTTTAGACGATCTTCCGGCGCGGGATTTTTCTTCGCAGGGCCAGCAGCGGACATTGGCGGTATCCCTAAAGCTGGCAGAGCTGGAGCTGGCATATAGACAAAAGGGCGAATATCCGGTATTGTTGCTTGATGATGTTTTGTCAGAGCTTGATGAAAAAAGACGGCAACGGGTTTTAGAACTGCCGGGAATAACGCAAACATTTATTACAGCCACAGGGCAGGATATTGCCCTTGGGCGTGGAAAGAAATGGAGAGTGGAAGCAACAGACGGCATTGGCCACATCAAATAGTTGAGGAGAAAAAGATGACCGAAAAAGTAAAGAGAAAAATTACGCCAAAAGATGTTATTATTGCGACATTAATGGGTCTTTTGCTGATAGCAGTGTTTTTTGGCGCCAATTATGCCATCAACAACCTGGTTTCTCAGCCGATTATGAAGGAAGCAATAGAAAAAAGAGATCTGGACCCGACAGTAGACTATATAATCTGCACACCAACAAATGATCCGGCTTTGCCCTGGCAGGTTGTCGAAGACAATCAAGGCAACAAAATTGGCCAGCCTGCGATTATTGTCGGCTTTGATCCGCGGACAGATATGGGATTGAAAAACAACTTTCTTGAAGCCAAAAACAAATATGTTTTTTATATCGAGGATAGCGAAACACTAAGCACTGAAGATCAAACACAGTACCTGCAATATACCGCCACCAATTGGGATATCCTGCGCAAGATCAAAAGAGCCGGTATGTTCAGCGGTATGCAGTCCGGTAAATATATTTTGCGCGGTGACACTGAAGACAGCGAAAAGTTTTTGCAATTTGAAAGCAATCTCGGCAACACTCCGGTAGAACAATAAAGGCAGATAGTGTATCAGGTGGATAAAACCGGGATAACTTTTCTATAGAAAATGGGGTAGCCTTTCCCAAAACAAAATTAAAGAGAAAAAACAAAAAGAGCTCATCTCCTGTGATGTGCTCTTTTTGGCTATAGCTAAATAAAGTTGTTCTGGCTCAAGGTTAGATACTGCTGGAGGAAGAGGGAATGTCCTGACAATAAACCGCAGTGGGCGCATAAAAGGTGCAGGCGGTTATTTTGCCACGGAAATGCATGGATAAGTGTACGGTTTGCGCATTGTCCGGCACATTAAACCAAACCAGATGCCAGTTAAACTGGTAGATGACATCAGGGGCAATATTATAAAATTTATTGGTAATAGTATTTTCCGCTGAGTCATAAAAATCAGCCTGGATAAAGATCTGATCCGCGTCCACCGCGCGCAGGATAAAGCCCCAGGCGAGACAAGATGCGCCAGCTATCACGAGGGGCAAATCATAGCGGATAAACCCGGCCATACCATCGCTTTGGCTGATGCTGCAGGTGCGGAATCCATCAATGCTGAGGCTGTCATAGGTAACCCCCTCGCTGGAAAAATATTGCGGGCCGCCTCTTGGTCCCATTTGCCAGGTTGGGTTGAGAATCAAGTTTTCCATAGGCCACCATCCTTTTTTACCTTTTGGCACAAATTTGCCTGTTAAAACAGGCGTTTAAACATAATATGTGAAAGAGGGCCGACGGTGTTTGTACCAAAGAGAGAATGACACTGGACAAAAAACGCGGCGAATTGCTATAATGGGTTTAGAATAAAAGAAAAAAAGCAAGCCAACTTAGAGAGGGGGAATACTTGTGGAAGAAAATATTAGCGGCGGTGACAGCAGGGAGCAAGAGCGTTCTCAGCAGCAAGCATCTCCGGAGCCGCGAGAGATGGGAAGCCAGCAGGCTTATCCCTCGGCACGGCATTTGCATGATCAGGCCAAGGACTATTATCAGCAGCAGTTTGCCCGCAACCAGGCCCTGGATACCAAGCTATCAATTTTGCTGGCTGTCTTTGGCGTGGTTTTTAGTACGGTTGTTTATAACGCGTTTAGTTTTTATGATATTGTTTATACGATAAAGAGCAGTGGCATGACGCTGTATACAGGGGATTCTGAGGTGGTGTTTTTCGCTATCATACAGATAGCGCTGCAATTGGCTGCGGCTATTGTTTTTGCCTTTGCCTTTGTACGACTAATCAAAGCCCTGCGTACCCGGGAATATGACGTGATCAAGCCTAGCTATCTGCTGGATAAGCAAATGCAAGCGCAGGTGGAAAATGACTATTTTATGGCTTTGACGGCGCTTTATATTCAGCATGGCGATGAAAACCACCAGATCAACGAAGCCCGCTCCGCGCTTTTTAATCAGGCGCTTAAACTGCTGTTGATTGCCCTGCTGCTGATTGCGATAGTGGCTACCTTCAAAAATAATTATGGAATGCTGTTTTCTTGAGCAAGAAGGAGAAAAGCATGGATAAATTTGATCAGTTGCTGAAGAAAATACAAGAGGGCAAAATTATTACCTCTGCCGATCTTCCCGATAATAAGGATAGCGCCATCAAGACCAGCTATTTGCAGCCAGGCAAAGAGTTAACGGATAAGCCGCCTACGCCCAATAAGCAAAGGCCAATGACGGCGATCAAGCCTAAATAAAGCTAGATAAGCAATAGAAAGTAATATAAAAAACACGTTGGCAATAACTACGAAGAGGAAAAATTTTCCTATCGTGCTTATTGTCAGCTTGTTTTTTATATCTGTACCGTTTATAAAAGAAGATACTGTTTATGCCAAGGGCATTTTGTTTGTCTAAAGAATAAAGCAAAAAAATTCTTGACAAACCAACTAGTCGGTGTTACTATATAGCGGTAATAAGTAACACTATATAGGTATATATTTTAGTAGAGGTGATAATGTGGAAAACCTTACGGAAATGTTAAAAGGCGTGTTGGAAGGCTGTGTTCTGGAAATTATCAGCCGTAGCGAAACCTATGGCTACGAAATCACCCGGCAGCTGAATATGCTGGGCTTCACCGATGTGGTGGAAGGAACAGTCTATACTATTTTGTTGCGTTTAGAAAAAAACAAACTAGTCAATATCGAAAAGAAACCCTCTGATATAGGTCCTGCGCGCAAATTTTATGCTTTGAATGATGCCGGGCGCGAAGAACTGCGCGCCTTTTGGCTAAAATGGCAGTTTGTCGCTTCAAAAATCGAGGAATTAAAGGAGGAACAAGCTAATGTCTGATTTTTTTAATAATTATTTTAATATCAAAAAAATAAGGGCCAGCAAACGCGAGTATAGACAGCAGATGGCAAGGGTAGGAGCGCTGCCGGAGGACTATCAATTCGTATTTAAAAAAATCCAGGAGCATATGTGGATGTTCGCTGCGGGAAGCGGCTATGACATGATGAAGGTTCATTATGGCCTAATCGAATTGTTTGAAGAAGGAGCATCAAGCGGTAAACATGTTCTTGAAATCACCGGTGATGATGTGGCTGCTTTCTGTGATGAGCTTTTGCGCAGCGCCAGGACATATACGGAAGATTGGCGGGAAAAACTCAACCGTGAGATCGCGAAAAAAGTGGGAAAACGGAATGATTCCAAGTGAGGGATTTTACGATCATAGCAGAAGGGCTAGAGAAATTCTTTAAAACCACGCAAGTCTTAAGAACAGGCAAGATAGCAAGATTCCTTTAGTAATAGGGCAACTAAAGGAAAATATCATCTGTATCAAGAAAGTATATACTATAAATCCTTATCAAAGGGGGCTGCATATGGAGAAACGCCAGCTACGAGAAACAGTTATTGCCCGCCTTGCCGCACTTGACGAAGGAGAGCGCCAGCTGGAGGATGTTGCTATTCTCAAAGCAGTGTTAAGCCTGCCGGAATGGCAGTCAGCACAAAACGTCTTTTGCTATGCGCCCTATGGCTGGGAAATCAACACCTTTCCGCTAATGGAAACCGCGCTTCTCCAAGGTAAAACGCTTTGTCTCCCCTATTTGAGCCTGGAGGGCAAAATGGAAGCCAAGCAGATTGTCGCTTTGGCGCAATTGGTCAAGGGTCGCTATAATATTTATGCGCCGCCAAAGACCAACCCCACGCTGGCGCCGGAAAAGCTTAGCCTGGCAATTGTGCCTGGCGTTGCTTTTGAGATTAACGGGCTGCTGCGCCTGGGACGCGGCGGCGGCTATTATGACCGCTATTTGGCGGAAACTGCTGCCCTGCGTATTGGCGTGTCTCGCAGCTGCCAGCTGACAGAGAATAAGATTAACATGCAGGAGCATGATTTGACGATGGATTTGCTGATAACAAAAAATGATATTTACCGCAAGAAAGAGCAGCAATAGATAAAAAAGATAGCTGCCGGAATAAAACCGCATAAACCGAAAAAAGCATATTTTTAAATATGCTTTTTTAATTGAGAGGCGGCGGGTTTGTTAGTATAGCAGATTGCCAAAAAGGGAAAGTAAAAGAATAGCGCCTGCTTACAGCTGGCCGCAGCAGCCACTAATCCCGCCATGAGCGGCCGGTTTCCTATTGTATTTATTTGGCGCTTATGATAAAATTATTCAATTAGGGAAGTAGTCAAGGAGGAACAAAGCCATGTCTTTTGTCAAAAAGCGTATTGTGGTCAAGGTGGGCACCTCTACGCTGATCTATAATAACGGCAAAACCAATATCCGCCGCATGGGTGAGATGGTCAGAGTTTTATCAGATATGATGAATGCAGGGCATGAGCTGGTCCTGGTCAGCTCCGGCGCTATTGGCATCGGCTTGGGGAAGCTGAGATTAGCGCAACGGCCCTCCTGCACTGCTGAGAGGCAGGCTATTTCCACTGTCGGCCAATGCGAGCTGATGTTTATTTATGACAAGATGTTCAGCGAATATAATTATCCGGTCGGTCAGCTGCTGGTAACCAAGACCGATGTCGATAATGATGAACGCCGCGCCAATTTAATTAATGCGTTTAACAAGCTGTTTGAGTTGAATGTTATCCCTATTGTCAATGAAAACGACTGCGTGGCAGTAGAAGAAATTGTCTATGGCGATAATGACTGCCTTTCTGCCATTGTCGCCCGTTTGATCAAGGCGGATCTGCTGATTATGCTCACGGATTGTGACGGGCTTTATGACAGCAACCCGGCCCATAACAAAGAGGCTCAGCTGATCAGCGTGGTGGATGAAATTACGGAGGAGATTGAGCGTATTGCTGAGGGCTCCGGCTCCAGCGTGGGCACTGGCGGGATGATTACCAAGGTGCAGGCAGCCAAAATTGCCACTGCTGCCGGTATACCAACCTATATCATCAATGGTGAAAACGCGGATAATATGTACAAAGTGGTGGAAAATCAAACTATTGGAACACTATTTAAGGCGGTGAGATAAATGAGCGAACTGATGCTTCTGGGCAGCAACGCCAAAAAAGCGGAGCGCATACTCGCGGTCACGGATGAGCAAACACGGAACAATGCTCTGCAGGCGATAGCAGACGCCCTGCGCCAAAACAGAGAGTATATTATCGCAGAGAACAAAAAGGATCTTGTAGCCGGAGAAAAAAACGGCCTGTCTTCTGCCCTGCTCGACCGCTTGATGCTCAATAGCGAGCGCATAGAGGGCATTGCCAAAAGCATTGCTGAGGTGATCTTTTTGCCCGATCCGTTAAATATTGTACAAAGTAAGCAAACCATGCCGAATGGCCTGCGCATTGAAAAGATAACCGTGCCGATCGGCGTCATTGCCGTCATTTATGAGGCGCGCCCCAATGTCACCGCGGATTCTGCCGCTCTCTGCCTGAAAAGCGGCAATACGGTGATTTTGCGCGGCGGCAAAGAGGCGATTAACTCTAACCGAGCCATAGCTGAGACGATGCGCAAGGCATTGGCAGCAAGCGGGCTGCCGGCTGATTGCATCAATCTGGTGCAGGATACCAGCCGCGAATCCGCCAGGCAGCTGATGCAGCTAAATCAGTACGTTGATCTGCTGATTCCCCGCGGCGGCGCGGAGCTGATTCAGTCGGTGGTCAAAAACTCCACTGTTCCGGTGATCGAAACCGGCGCCGGAACCTGCCATACCTATGTGGCGAAATCCGCTGATATTGCGATGGCTGCCGAGATAATATATAATGCCAAGACCTCCCGCCCCTCGGTATGCAATGCCTGTGAGTGTATGCTGATTGACCAGGCCATTGCCAAGGAAGCCCTGCCGAAGATTATCGAAAAACTGCGGCAAAAACAAGTGGAAATCCGCGGCGACGAGCAGGTTTGCGCCATCAGCAAGGAAGCTGTAGCAGCGAGCGAAGAAGACTGGGGCAAGGAATATAATGACTATATTATCGCAGCTCATGTGGTAGATGGTGTGGATGAAGCAATTGATTTTATCAGCGAACACGGCACCGGGCACAGCGAATGTATTATCAGCGAGGATATGACAGAGGCGCAACATTTTTTGGATTGCGTTGATGCGGCGGCGGTTTATGTTAATGCTTCTACCCGCTTTACTGATGGCGGTGAGTTTGGATTGGGCGCAGAAATCGGTATCTCCACCCAAAAGCTGCATGCCAGAGGCCCGCTGGGCCTAAGAGAGCTCGCCTCTAGCAAATATCGCATCTATGGCAGCGGACAAATACGCTAGAAAAACTATTAAAAGAGAGAGAAAAAATGAAGACAATTACAACTTTTCGCCAAAAACAACTGTGTTTACTGATAGCGATCCTCTTCGTGCTTTTATCTGTGCTGCTGCTTACTGGCTGTGAGGAAAAGCCGCAAGCAGACGCGCCCTTGCTCTGGCAGGTGACTGCCGAAAACGGAGCGACGATTTATCTTTTTGGCTCCATCCATGTGGGGAGCGAAGATTTATATCCGCTGCCGGAGCGCATTATGTCCGCTTACGAGGAGTCGGATTATTTGGCGGTGGAAGTTGATCTGGTGGCCTTTGAGGAGGATACCGCCGCCATGCTGGAGATAGCGTCCAAGGTTGCTTATACGGATGGCAGCACGGTTATTGATGTCATCGGCGGGGAGCTCTATAATCAGGCCATGCCGATATTCGAGCAAAACCCCGTTCAAATACCAGCCAGTATGCTGCAGTATTGCAAGCCGTATATGTGGATTTCGCTATTGCAGGACATAGCTTGTCAAAAAGCGGGGTTAACGGCTACGCTGGGCTTGGATTATTATTTTCTTGGCTTGGCCAAGGAGAGCAATAAGCAAATAATCGAGATTGAATCGATAGAGGAACAGCTGGATCTGTTTTCCAGTTTTTCTGATCAGCTCAACCAGGCGATGATTAGCAGCTATCTTGATCTGGACGCGGCGACAGCAGAGCTCAACCAGCTATATCAGGCCTGGCGCATCGGCGATGCCGAGGCTCTACTCGGGATGCTTTATGCAGATGTCGGCGAAGAGGCCGCACAGGAAGTGATGGAGGAATATTATCAACTGCTGATCAGTAGCCGCAACATAACTATGACTGATGCGGCAGAGCAATATCTGGCAGATGGCAAAAAAGTCTTTTACGTAGTTGGCGCATTTCATCTGATCGGCGAAGACGGCATAGTCGCGCAACTGCAAGACAGGGGCTATACTGTTGAGCAAATTGACTAGCCGTTAGGGGCGCATGAGTTCGCATCCCTAATGGCTAAACCTGACAAAGCAAAAAAGCCGGAGCATATGGTCCGGCTTTTTTTACTGTCCGTAGCGTGTCGATAAACTGCGGCTACACGTTTTTACTGTCGCCTTTGTTTCTCCCGCGCTGTGCTTGATTACGTCGTGGCTAAATGATGGAGATAACCGCCAGAGTGGCCATGCCGGGCACTCCCAGCAAGCCGGAAACAGCCAGGGTAAGGGTGTTCAGCGGCAGCGCAAAGGTGTTGCCAAAGAGCAGGTTCAAAACTAAAAGCAAGGCCAGACCAGCCACGGCATTGATGCCGATGACACGAAAAACGCGGAAAAAGCGGCCGGGCAGCATACATGCTGCAAAAACGAGAATTAACCCGCCCGCCAGAATTAACAGATATTGCCAGATTGCCATAAAAACTCCTCCTTCATCCATCAATATGAATATAAGTTTTTGCTTTATCTCTTGTTTCATCTTATTGGCGCGGGGGCCAGAATATGCTATAATAATCTTATATTTAGCGCTGACTTTCTATACTGTTTTTATCGCTATTGTTATATTAGGAGATTAAATGTCATATACTGCCCTCTACCGCCGTTATCGGCCGGATACTTTTGCTAATCTCATCGGACAAGCGCATATTGCCAAGGTGCTCAGCTCTGCCATCAACAAGGGCAGCTTTGTTCACGCCTATCTTTTTTGCGGCCCCAGGGGTACAGGCAAAACCAGCTCAGCCCGCATTCTGGCCCGCGCTATCAATTGCCTTCAGCCGCAAGCGGACGGCAACCCTTGCGGAACCTGCGCTGCCTGCCAAAGGAGTATTGGCGGCGAAAGCATGGATATTATTGAGATTGACGGCGCCAGTAACCGCGGCATTGACGAGATTCGTGATCTGCGCGAGCGGGTCAAATATGCCCCGGCGCAGGAGAAGTATAAGCTCTATATTATTGACGAAGTGCATATGCTGACCAATGACGCTTTTAATGCCATCCTCAAAACATTGGAGGAGCCGCCGGCGCATGTGATCTTTATTTTTGCCACCACTGCCCCGCATAAGCTGCCTTTGACCGTGCTTTCCCGCTGCCAGCGTTTTGATTTCCGCCGTATTAGCGATGAGGAAATTAAAGCGCATCTGCTCTATATCGCAGCAGAAGAGCAGATCAAGATCAGCGATGACGCGGCAGCCTTGATTGCCAAAAAAGCTGACGGCGGTATGCGTGACGCGGTGAGCCTGCTTGACCAATGCGCGGCTGCTGCTGAGGCGGCCATTGACAGCGATACGGTCAGCAGCATTTTGGGCATTGTCGACAGAAGCTTTATCAAAGCCCTGCAAACAAATTTGTTGGAGAAAGACATTGCCGCTGCGCTGGCTGCGGTGGAGGATTTGATTAATTCCGGTAAGGATTTGCGCAAGGCAGTGGCGGATTTGTTGGAATCTCTGCGTGATGATTTGCTGCTGCAGATGAAAGACGCCAAAAGCTCCCCCTACCCTGCTGAGCGCTATCTGGAGCTGCTTTCGGCGCTGACTGATACTGATAATAAGCTGCGTTTTGCCGCCTCGCCGCGCATATCCTTGGAGCTGGCCCTGATCAAGGCCTGCAACCTCAAGGCACCGCCCCCGGCCGCCAAAGCACAGCAACCCCCACCAGCGGAGGCAAAGCCGCCTGCTAAAGCAAAAGCGAATGAGCAGCAAACAGACGCAGCAAAAACTGCGCCGAAAAAAGAGGCTAAAGCCGAGGTTGAGGCAGCTATATCAGCGGCAGAGGCTAGTACAACAGAGGAATACGAGAGCATCTGGCAGGAAGCTTTGCTGCTGGTGGAGCGCAAAAATGCCAGCACCTATTTTCGTGTAGAAAACTGTTGTCCAGCGCTAGCTAAGGAGGGCGAGTTTTTGCTGCTCTTCCCTGCTGACCGCAGTGAGGACTATCAATATATTATGTCAAGCAAGGAGCATCTGCAGGTTTTGAGCCAGGCGATAAACACTGCTGCTGGCAAAAAATTCCAGCTGAAGGGCGACGTCGGGCAATTTTCTTCTCCGGAAGAGCAGCGCGAAATTGAGCCAAAAGAGCAGAATTCCCCGGCTGAGGAAAAGGGAGAGTCTGCGACACAGGAAGAAGAGACTAAGGTTAAACAAAGCAGCTTATTTTAAGTTTTGTGGGCGCGGAATGGTCAAGGCTGTGGTTAGCGATAGCACAGGGCGCTCCCTGGCTATTGATACGGAAATTGCCGATACAGATGATGCTGCTGGTAGATATGGTTTGGCAGCAAACAAGGATGCGCTGGCTTCCGCTGCTCTTTCCGCAGAAAAAGGTACGCAGTTGCCAGCAAGATAAGAGCTAGTAAATTATACTCATATAGATAAAATGTAGACGAAAAATGGAGGAGAGACAATGGGCTTTAATATGCAAAAACTGATGCAACAGGCACAAAAAATGCAACGAGATGTGGCGCGTGTTCAGGAAGAACTGGCCAGCATGGAGATTGAAGGCGTTGCCGGCGGCGGCATGGTCAAGGCTGTGGTTAGCGGCAATGGAGAGATGATCTCCCTGGCTATTGATCCGGAAATTGTCGATAAGGATGATGTGGAAATGCTGGAAGATATGGTTTTGGCAGCACTCAAGGATGCGCTGGCTTCCGCCGCTGCTCTTTCTTCAGAAAAAATGAACGCAGTCACCGGCGGGATGAAAATGCCGGGGATGCTCTAGAGGCGGCAATGGCATATCAATATCCCGCTTCCCTGCAAAGGCTGATCAATGAGCTCGCGCGCCTGCCCGGTCTGGGGCCCAAGGCTGCGCAGCGGCTGGCTTTTCATCTGCTGGCCGGGGCCAATGATTCTATCGATAATTTAGCCGCTGCCCTGCGTGAGGCCAAGGCCAATATCCATTATTGCCCAATATGCGGCAATTTTACTGATGTTTCGCTGTGCTCCATCTGCGCTGATAGCGGCCGCGACAAGGGCCTGCTCTGCATTGTGGAGAGCGTGGCGGATATTATTTCTATGGAGCGGCTGGCTAATTTTGACGGCGTTTATCATGTGCTGGGTGGGGTCATTTCGCCGATGGATGGCATTGGCCCGGACAGGCTGAACCTGAAAAGCTTGAATTCCCGCCTGATGGGTGGCGAGGTCAAAGAGGTGATCATGGCTACTAACCCCACAGTGGAGGGGGAGGCCACAGCGCTTTATCTGGCGAAAAAGATTCGCCCGCTGGGGATAAAGGTCAGCCGCATTGCCCACGGCATGCCGGTAGGCGGCAGCCTGGCTTATGCTGATGAGGCAACGCTTTCGCTGGCCCTCCTCGACCGCAAAGAGCTGAAATAACGTACTGCTTGCGAATATATTAATTATATGATAAAAAAACTGCCTGTTGGCAGTTTTTTTGTTTTGCGCGGTTTTATTGAAAAGAACAAGGGCAGCGGTTTTTTGTGCGCCGAGACGCATGCGAAATTATTTCTATGGCTAAGTACGCCCTACTATTTTTGCCGCGGCCCTTGTTCCTAGCTAGCTTTCTGATATGATAAAACTCTTTTCCCTATCC
>JAVBKT010000009.1:0-119485 GCA_031553915.1 Bacillota bacterium | reverse complement strand
AAGGTGGTAGATGCCCGGGCTTTGAACGCTGGCAATGCAGTGGATAACATTGTCATCAGCGAGACTGTCGCTATTGACTGCGCTGACGACTTCGACGTGCACGGCTACCAACCCACCCCGGAAGAAAGCTGGGAGCTGTTTGCTGCGAAAAAGATTGTAAAAATAGCAGGTAATAGACACACTATGGTTCTCTGTGATGATGGTACTGTCTGGACTTGGGGAGTGAATACTAATAAACAACTTGGAGGCAATCCAATTGAGGGGCAGCCAGTGCAGGTTATTGGCATAGATGATGCTGTGGATATTGCTGCTGGAGATAAACACAGCTTGGTTATTCGCACGAATGGTACGGTATGGGGATGGGGGTATAACGGCAATCATCAAATAGGTGATGGCAACGGTGGTGCCGGAACAATACCCGGGCAGGCTCTTAATATTACCAATGCCATTAGTATTGCAGCGGGGAAGGATCATAGCCTCGCGGTTACCTCTAATGGTCGCGTTTGGGCTTGGGGAGATAATAGGGAGGGACAATTGGGTACAGGGAGTACTGCTCCCAATGAATCTAGTCCTGTTCAACTGACTAGTCTCAGCAATATTACCCATGTTGCAGCAGGGGACGATTCCAGCTTTGCCTTAAACTCAAGTGGAAGAATATATGCCTGGGGACGGAATAATGTTGGCCAGCTTGGCCTTGGTAACACTACAAATAAAAAAATACCCACTCTAATAAGTTCCTTAACTACAATAACAAAAGTAATTTGTCTTGGGGGCTCTAGTAGTGCTATTAAATCAAATGGCACAGTTTGGTCTTGGGGGGATAACACTTGGGGGGCATTAGGAAATGGAACACGCAATGGTTCAACCAGCCCAGTACAGGCAAAAAATTTAACTAATGTAATTGATATTGCTGGTGGAAGCAGCCATGTGCTGGCACTGCGTTCAAACGGAACAGTATGGGCATGGGGATATAATAGTTATCACCAATTAGGCGTACCCCAAACAGCTGAAAATTATAGATTATTACCAGCGCAGATATCTGGTGTTTCCAATGTGAAAATAATAGGCGCTGGTAAAGTACATTCTTTAGCTGTAACTAATTTGGATACATTATGGGGTTGGGGAAGTAATTTGGATGGCATGTTACTTGCAACTAAGTATGATTTTTATGGAAACTTAATTACAGATATAATATATCCTACCCGCATTTTTGCCAATAGTTTTTATGTTCCGCGTAATACAGTAGAATTTTTAAAAGATAGTTACATTGCCCAACTTGGCTCTTTCCCTGAACAAATCCTCTGTAAAGCCAGAGCATTTGACAGCAACGGAAATGCACCGGGTACGTCAATAACATATTCCCTTGGCGGAACATATAAAAATATCAGCATAAATAGTACTACCGGTATGGTGACTATACTTGAAAATTGTTATCGGGGGATGGTAGAAGTTATTGCTACCTGCGACACCATGGAGGCTCGGGCTATTTTAGAAGTACCTGCAGTTCAACCTATAAAAATAATAACTATGACTGCTGCTGTCTTTGTTCTTTCTGAAGATGGTAGTGTTTGGACATGGGGTAACAATGCATATAATAAAATGGTGAATAATGGTTTATCATATAATAATATCGCTACCAAAACGCCAGGATGGTCAAATATAGTGGATATTGCTGCTTATGATCGTAAAGTTTATTTGGTGAAAGCAGATGGCACAGTTTGGACCTCTGAGTCCACTTATACTGATAATTGGGCGCTTACACAAATAACGGGATTTTCGAGTAATGTAAAAAAAATTATAGCGTGCGGTCATTATTTGGTCTTATGTGAAGATGGTACAGTATGGAGTTGGGGTAAAAATAATTATGGACAAGTAGGAAATGGCACTACCATTAATGTAGCAACTCCTACCAGGATTCAAGGAATAAACAATGCTGTTGATATTGCCGCAGACGGGTACCAAAGTTCCATAGTATGTGCAGATGGCACAGTCTGGAGCTGGGGACGCAATATATATGGCTTGGGCGATGGCGTAAGCACAAGCTCCTTAACAAAAGTACGAGCACAAGGTATAGATAATGCGATTAGCGTATCAGTACATGAAAATACCACAGTAGTTGTTTGCTCTGATGGTTCTGTAAAAACTTGGGGAGATAATAATTATGGACAATTAGGAAATAATCGTACATCTTCATCTAACCGCCCAATACAAGTAATAGGGTTATCTGATATCGTACAAGCCGAAATAAGCAGCTATCATGTGGTCGCACTCTCTTCAAATGGTGACGTCTGGACATGGGGATACAATAATTGTGGGCAATTGGGCAATAACACAACCACTAATTCTCTTGTCCCAATACAAGTGGAAAGCATCACCGAAGTTGATATAATCTCGGCATCTTTTAGCAATAGTTTCGCTATTGATGCCAACGATAATATTTGGGGATGGGGAGCAGCCAGTAGCTATCAGCTGGGGATGGCGGCAGCAGTACCCAACCAATTGACGCCAATTAAGCTGTTCCCGAATTTGTTTTGCCAATTCAGTCCGATACTAACAGAAATATCTTTCGCTCAATCTTTGTATGTAGCCAATCAATCAGAGGATGGTACTCCGGTAACCGTAATGGTAAGTATTGTTGGTTTTGATCAAAACGGCCTGTTGATGGAGATTGAAGAAGATATTAGCTATGCATTAAGTGAGCCATATGATAACGTTTCAATAAACAGTACTACTGGCGTTGTCACTGTAGATTCGGATACGGAGCTAGGCATTGTAGAGCTGGTGGCCAGCTGTGATGGGCTTAGCACAACAGTAGAGTTGCATATCGCACCGCCTTTGCAACCCCCTGATTATATAGCTTTTGCTGAGAATAGGTATATTGCAAACTATTCTGGTGATACACAAGCAACAATCACGGTAAATGCTGAGGTGTATGACATATATGATCAGGTGATAGAAGACAGTGAGATTACTTATTCTTTAGCTGCGCCATATGAGCATATAAATGTTGATAGCAGCACCGGCGTTGTTACTGTAAGTGCGGAGGCCACGCCGGGGATCGTGGTAATTAAAGCAGAGAGTGGAGACCTGTCGCAAACAGTTAATCTTTATCTTACTTTGGATGGAGCTGGTTCTGTGGTAACAATCAATGCAGTTGAAGGCAAGCTGTATGATATCACTATTGCCGCCAGCATGTTGGCCGGAGAGAATGAGTGGCTGCTTGACCTACTGTTTGATCCGACAGTGTTTGTGGTAGTAGATCTTTGCACTTTTACTGATGCCAAGGAAACGTCAGCAATAGCTATTGAGCAATTGGGCCTAGAGATAACAGCGGTAGACCCCAATAAGGCCATATTTACTTTTAATAAGAATGTCCCAACAGGCAAATCATGGTCCGGCGCTTTAACTTGCGTAAGACTAAAGGCGATAGCAACACAGCAGAGTAATGTAATAGTTGCCAGATAAACTAGCTACGAGTTGCTAAAGAGTATATAAATTGAGGAGGAATTATCATGAATAATAGAAAAGCACAAAAGATCGTAGCTATAGCATTAATACTATGTTTTACTTTGACTTCTATAGCCTCGCCGGCTATGGCAGTACCATATAGTTCCATGGCAAAAAATGATTATTGGGATTTGGACGCATACACGGATAATCAATTAGTATTGCCGGATTCAAGTCAGGTAGTAGATTTGAATCACTCGCCGTCTGCTGATAGTGCGCCAACTACTAATTCTATTGATGAGTATTATGCTCGAGAAACTTTTACATATAATGAAGACAATAATGATCTTAGTCTTGAGGGCATAGATGAAAAATATATTGATCGGACAACAGCAGCGCCAGAGGTTTATGTTCCTTTAAAAGAAAGGCAATTTTTTGAAAAGGAATATGTGGATATTGATAATAAGCCCATATCCGGGAGCCTTGATTTTGAGGAACAACTATTTGTGGCGCAAGATGAGGTAGGGCAAGACATCACTATACAGGAAAACACCGAATATTTTTCTCAGTTGACTGAGGAAGAAATTGAGCTCATTTGTCAGACATACTTTGTTGAAGAAACAGATTTAGCCATTCTCGAGGAAACCGGGAAGAATCTGGCTGAATCGATAATCTATGCACAGATTGCATATGAAAACGATATAGATATTTTGGATATTCTTGATTGCTGCGATACAGTAGATGATGTATTGCTACTGAATGATGAGCTGCAAAAATACAGGATTAATATTGATGAAGATATCATTGGCAACGAATTAGATTTAGAGCTTAAAGGCTATATTTTAGACGGTTTTACTGTTGATGAACTTAAATCAATATATGCGGTCGCTTCTGTGCTGGGGATAGATATGGAAGAGGTATTATCATCTCAAAATAGCATTAATAGCCGTAACTCTACACGAGTCCGCGATATAGGTCAACTATCAGATATTAACTATAACCAAAAGCAATATATCGAGCAATCAAATTTTGAAATATTTGCTGAGGAGCTAGGTGTTGATGTTAACCTGTTGCTAGAACATGCGGAGGATAATAATCTTTCTTTTGATGCACTAGAAGGCATGATTAACCATCTTCGTCTGAGCCTGATTGGCAAAGATGATGAAGATGATATGGCAATAATGTCAGCACCAATGTCAACATCTTCAACTGGTAATCTGGAGCCGGTTATTCCCTATGATTTAGTTACTGCGCCTTTTATCTATGACTATAGTTCAACTGAAAAAATCAACCTTAATACCGGCGCATTAGTTTATGAGACAGTTGATGTTACTATTCCGGGCATAAATGGGTTGGATTTAGTTATTGGCCGGCGTTATGATTCTGGGCAAGCAAATATTTACACGCCAACAGGCGGATATATTTCTTATGACTCATATGTTACCGGGTATTATGCTGAGGTATATTATTATAGCTATAAGGTTGTGAATGGTATAGAAACAAGATTATATCAGCATGATTTTGGCCCGGAAATCACTGGCCCATTTAACTCCTACGCCGCGGCAAGGACCTTTGTTTTGGATAATTATCCTTCGATGATTTGGGATGATGATCTGGGCGCCAATTTTTATTATAAACGGGTATATGAGATATTTGATGATGACATATATGCGGGTATTGGTTATGATTATGAAACAGAGCTCATACCCAATACATATTATTTAGACATGTATGGGCTGGGTCAAGGTTGGAGTTTCATGTTTTCATCGATTGAAAAAATCGGTTCTGATCAATATCTCCATTTATCTTCTGGCGGTATGTATGAGATAGATTTTTCTTCCAGCTCGGGATATTCAAACCTCAAAGATTATGAATTAGCTGATTTACGCATTGTTAAAGAATCAAACCAGTACAGAAACTCAAAATATACTCTTTATCATAATGACGGGACAAAAGAGTATTTTAATAGCTCCGGCCAGCTAATAGGGATAAAAGACAGGTATGATAATGTAATTGATTTTGTACACACAACCCAAAACAGTTTGCCCAAAATAACTATTACTGATACCCTGGGTAATGTGATTGTCATTTCCGGCACGAGTACCACTGCCGGGCATAAAATGACGGTGTCCTTGCCGCAAGGGTCGCTCACCTATAATATTGAGGATATGGAAGACCATAACAGCTACTCTATTGCCAGTTTCAAAAACCAGGTGGGGCAAGAGACATCATATTTGTATTCTATTAATACAGGAGATGTCAATGTATGGGAACAAGCAATAGTCATTGCTAACAGGACACGAAACGCTTTTGCTGATTTGGATTTAATTATACAGCCTACCGGGCACTATACCATATATGGATATGAGGTTGGTGAATTTTACAACTTTATTAATCTTGGTGATGGCTGGGCTAAGATCCCAAGGGTTACCCGGAGGTATGAGAGCTCTAGCAATGTTCAATATAACAGGAAAGACTATAATTATCACGAGGTTAATTACACAGGGTTTCCTGATTATGACCCAGAGGATACTATCCCAAACAATTTTACCTATAAAACAACCGTTACGGATACAGTTGACAGTGTAGCAAATGAGGTCACGTTCAATAAAGATCATCTACAGACCTTTAGCTCTGCAAAGCATGATAATACTTTAGTCTCAACCGAGGCCAGGCAATACAACTCTTATAATCTGCCAAGCAAAATTACCACCCAAATATATAACCCAACCGGGTCGGGCTATATGCAGAGTATAGAATCGTATGAATATGACGACAAGGGCAATGTGACTGCCTATTGGTCGCCGCTGGCCAACGGCAGCACCTCTGCCAGCTCTAACTATAAAACAGCTTATATTTTTGATTACCGATATAATCAACTATTAACAAAGACGTATAAGCAAGATGCAGCTACCACCATTGTTGTGCAAAACACACTTGATGATTTTGGCAAAAACATAGTCAGCCAGCAGATGAAAGTTAACAACAGCGCTAAAGAAAAGACGGACTATAGCTATGATAGCTACGGCAATATTACCACAGAGAAAAAATATGCAGATGATTTAACAAACTATGCGCAAATCAACTACACTTATGCCAATAACGCTTATCTGACAGAGGCCAAGCATCTTAATGTGCTGGATGCCAGTGGCGACCCTGCCGCCGGCTCGCCAGGATACGCTGATGGTACTATTGTGCGCAAATATCAGTATGACAGCATGGGGCGGCCTACCAGAACAACTGATGAAAACAACAATGCCACACAGTATACCTATGATTATCTGGGCAATATTACCAAGGTTACCTATCCGGATAATAGCGAGGAGAGTTATGCGAGGGATTATAGCGTTAACAGCCTGACCGTTACAGATGTTAATGAGCATTCGACGCTCTATACCTATAATGCCCTGGGCAAGGAGTATGAGGTGAAGGACCTGACCAGCAACACTACTCTTTCGCGCAAGGAATATAATAATAGACTGCAGATTGTCAAAGAAACAAATTTCCTTACGGATACAGTTACCGCTTATCAATACGATTTTTTGGGGCGTGCCACTCAAAAGGAGATAAAATACAGCACAACATCATTAGCCAAAGAGACATACGCCTATCACAACGCCTATACCACCGGCAACAACGGGCAAAGCCGGGTGCAGAAAACAATAGAGGGTGACTCTGCCGCGCCGTCGATTACAGAAGTGCAGTATATCGACAAGATGGGACATATTGTCAGCGCAGGCAACATGGTGGACAGCACAGAGCATCTCAACACCTATACCTATGATTATCTTGGCAACCAGCTGACAGAGAAGAAAGCCTATGCGCCAACAGAGGCGGCCTTCACCAGCAAAAACGAGTATGATTATAAGGGCCGCGTGGTGAAAGCGTATAATGCCGACGAGGATTTTGTTATCAACAGCTATAATGCCTATGGTCAGCTGACAGAATCGACCGACTATGCTGGTACGCCGACAACAAATATATATGACGGCCTGGGGCGTGTGCTGGAGACAAAAGCTGTTATTGAGGACAATGAGGATGGCAAAGAATATGCCATTAAGCAATATGCCTATGACGCGGCAGGCAATGTCACCGAGAGCAAAGTGAGCAATAACCTGGTGGGCGCTAATCTTTTGTGGGCGCGGACCAGCAATGAATATAACAGCATGGGCCGCCTCACCTATACCACCATGTATAACGGCAGTGAAGTGGATAGCGTGACTGCCTATGAGTATGATAACTTGGGCAATGTCACGGCTATAACAACAGGACTCAGCAGCAAAACAGCCACTGACGGCCAAGTGACGGAATATGCATATGACAGATTTGGCAACTTGATTAGCCTGACTGATGCTCTGGGGCAGATAGAAAGCTACACCTATGGCACCGGGGCAATGGCCTGCCTTGGTCTGCTGAACACGAAAACAGACCGCAAGGGCAATATGACAACATACTCATATAGCAGGCTGGGACTTCTTTTGGTCGAGAACGTAATCAGCGGCGGCGCCAGCATCAACCACATCTATACTTATACCAAAACAGGAGCCAAAAATAGCGAGAGCAACGGCACTATCAGCCAGAGCTATAAATATGACGCCCTGGGGCGCCTGATTGAGGAAACGGAAACCGGCGGGCTGACCAAGAACTATAGCTATGACCTGGCAGGCAACCGCATCAGCTTTATTGCTAAGCTGGGCACGAATACGCTGCTGGATACCAGCTACACCTATGACAACCTTAACCGTCTGGCCACAGTGAAGGAAGGCAATGTGCTGCAAGCCAGCTATACCTATACGGAAAACGGCGCGCGGGAAAGCATGAGCTATGCCAATGGCACGGCGGAATATTATGAATATAACAAGGCCAACTGGCTGACGCGGCTGGAGAACAAACAGGGCAGCTCGACCATCTCGTACTATGATTATACCTATTACGCGGACGGCAACCAGGCGGGCAAGCTGGACCAGAACCTGGTGCTGACGGAATATGCCTATGACGGCGCGGGCCGGCTGGCGACAGAGATGGACAGCACCGGGTTTGTGGCGGAATATGACTATGACCGCTTTAGCAACCGGGTGGCGATGGAAGTAGACGGCGCAGAGCAATACAGCGTAGCCTATAGCTATGACGCCAACAACCGCCTGCTCACGGAGAGCAAGGAGGAAGGCACAACCGAAACCATCACCAACTATGGCTATGATAATAACGGCAACCAGATAGCCAAGTGGAAGGATATTTACGCTGAGGTAGGCACAGACCCAGAGGCCCTCACCATAGACGGCAGCATGAGCGAGAGCTATAGCTATGACGGACTGAACCGGCTGGTGCGGACAGTGGTAGGCGGCGAGGAAACAACCTATACCTACCGCACAGACGGCCTGCGGCATAGCAAAGAGAGCTCAGAGGGCAGCACCATCCACCTCTGGGACGGCAGCAATATTATCGCGGATATCGGCGCGGATGATAGTATCACCACCTATCTGCGCGGTGTCAACCTGATCATGAGCGACGACGGAGAGGAGAGCAAATATTACCTCTATAACGGCCATGGGGACGTGGTGCAGCTGGCGGATGACAGCGGCGATGTTCTGTGGTATTATGATTATGACGCGTTCGGCGTGGAGCGGGCAATCGAAGATCAAGACGCTGCTCTTGACGCCAACCCCTTCCGCTACTGCGCGGAATACTTCGACGCCGAAACCGGCAGCATCTATCTGCGGGCCAGGTACTATAATCCGACTATTGGTAGGTTCACGAGCCAAGACCCGATCAGGGACGGCCTGAACTGGTATAGCTATTGCAGCGGAAACCCGATAGCGTTTGTTGACCCGAGTGGTATGTATTATGTCTCAGAAAGGAAAAAGTATATTGAACCAATATTCCCCAATTTAATGCCATCTGGAGAATACACGACATATTATGTTTTGCAAAGAGATAATTGGATTACTCTTGGCGCTAGATCCGTTATATCCTTTTTTGCCGGAGGGCCAGCGATTACTATGGGCATAGAAAAGGCCTTAGGAGTTGTTGGCGGTAATTCAGCCACAGGCTGGGAAGGGGTATTGTTGGGTTCTTTAGGAGGGGGATTAGCTAAGAGTAGTAAACAGACCATTAGTCTAGTGGGTAGTATCATTAGTGGTAGTAATGACACATATAATATGATCACGGGATTAGATATTTTAGTTATGGATAAAATTGCTTTTGAACTGATTGGACGGAATGGTCTATCCACTACAGCCGCATCACCAGAGATATTGACCGCACGAATGGAAGCATTGTATGGATATATGCTGGAACACTATTACTACTTTTCATCCATAGCGGATGGTGTAAATACAATGTATGAAATAGACACGATGCTACTGAATAGTAAACATACAGTAAAGTTTTTTGGTCTTAATTATTATAATGGCATAAAGGGAGATTTGGCAGGCAATTATGATCAAAGAAGACTAGTGTTCGAGGAACAATTGCAGAGATATAATACACGCTCGGCAGAAATTGATGCACAAGTTAAAGCTCTTTGGAGTGCGATATGAAAAATAAATATATAGTGCCTATATGTATTGCGTTAGTTATTGCTATGATTATTGTTGCAGTATATGTTGATAATGTTTGTGGGCTTAACCCATACAATGGGTATAGTTATAATACAGCCGGAAGCATAGCGTCATTTATTTTTGCTGCACCAATTGCAGTTGGTTATGGTATTTATTTACTTGTTAATTTTATAAAAAGAAAAAGGGCTAATAAATCCGATCAGGATAAAGAGAAAAAATAGTTTTACCTCCGGCAAGGCAGGGGTGAGGCGGCCCATTAAGCGCAGGCGGGCAGAAGGAGCTAGGCTAGGACAGCGCAAGGCAGGCATAGGCGGGCGCGAGCAAAGCCAGCCGCAATTGTTGGGTTCCCTACAGAGTTTGCGGCTGGCTTTAGGCACACTGAGCGAACAAATGTGAGCGAATTGGGCCGTGCCGCGTCAGCCCGCCTGCCGCAGCCCCCTTCCCGCCTGAGCTTCGGGCCCAGCCTGCCGCTGCTTTGCCGGAGGCCGGAAGACAGAGGTAAGAAGTAAGATAAAAGCCAGCGGTTCAAGCTGGCTTTTGCTGTTTGAAAACTTCCGCTCTTCTGCGCACCAAGCCCAGCCTCTTGCACCCCATCTTTCTGCTCTAAGGCCTGTCTCCGCTGAGCGCCCCATAGCCCAGGCATCGTCACCCCTCTATTGGGTGGTGTCCGTTGGGCGGGGCTCAATCAGGAAGGATGCCTGGGGCGTGGACAGCCGCTGTACGCTAACCGGGTGTCGATGGAAGTAGACGGCGCGGAGCAATACAGCGTAGCCTACAGCTATGACGCCAACAACCGCCTGCTCACAGAGAGCAAAGAGGAAGGCACCACCGAAACCATCACCAACTATGGCTATGATAACAATGGCAACCAGATAGCCAAGTGGAAGGATATCTATGCCGAGGCAGGCACAGACCCGGAAGCCCTGGCCATAGACGGCAGCATGAGCGAAAGCTATAGCTATGATGGACTGAACCGCCTGGTGCGGACGGTGGTAGGCGGAGAGGAAACAACTTATACCTACCGCACAGACGGCCTCAGGCACAGCAAGACAAGCGCAGAGGGCAGCACGGTGCATCTGTGGGACGGCAGCAATATTATCGCGGATATCGGCGCAGATGATAATGTGACAACCTATCTGCGCGGAGTCAACCTGATCATGAGCGACGACGGCGAGGAGAGCAAATATTACCTCTATAACGGCCATGGGGACGTGGTGCAGCTGGCGGATGACAGCGGCGATGTTCTGTGGTATTATGATTATGACGCGTTCGGCGTGGAGAAAGCAATCGAAGATCAGGACGCCAGCCTGGACGCCAACCCCTTTCGCTACTGCGCAGAATACTTCGACGCGGAAACCGGCAGCATCTATCTGCGGGCGCGCTACTATAATCCGACTATTGGTAGATTTACGAGCCAAGACCCGATCCGGGACGGCCTGAACTGGTATAGCTATTGCGATGGGAACCCGATAGCGTTTGCGGATCCGTTTGGTCTGGCTCTTGTAGGGTTAAGGGATTATGCTTCGCATTATGATGGTGCGAGTGTAGGTTGGAATGCCTCTACTGGTTATGCTTCAGTAACTTATGATGGTAGGACTATATATATACAATCAACGTCATCAAATAATATAAATGGCAGGATATATGTTGATGATTCTGTATTTAATGATTATTTCGGCTGGGGGACAACTTACCTTCCTGGTTATGGAACAACGTGGGTGAAAAATGCACCTAGTGGTAAAAATATGCCCTTGAAAGGTGGCTGGATGTATCGGTTTGAGGTTGGCGACCCAAATAATCCAGGCAATCATAATCATATGCATGTTTTTAGAACAGATAATTCCCAAGAATATTCCCAAAAAGATGATGGTGGTCCAAAAGATAAACCAAAAGGTGGCACAAGACCCCCAAACTCAGTAATAAAAGAATTGCAAGAAAAAACTAATTGGGATTGGAATTATAAAGCAGATTTTTGGTTAGGTGGGATACATCAAGGTTGGGATGAAGCTATGTCTTATACAGTAAGGTATCCAGATGGTGTAATGTATACTTTTCCTAATGCTTTTGGTGCGATACAATTAAGTAGCTCTGAGTTAATTAATTTGTATTTTGATGGATATAACACAGATAATATTTTACTTAGAGGGTTTGGTAATACTACTTATCTATTGCCAATGCCTACGGTACCTATACCAATGCCTGCTCCTATGCCTATACTTGCTCCAATTTAATAGTTAAGTCTATCTTTATTATGCAATAGATTAAGGAGGTATCTCGTTTAATGAAATATTATATTGGTGAATATTGGGAAATGGCAAATTCTTTAGATCCAGAAATTCGTAAAATGGGAATACAAAAATGGGAAGAGACCGCCAAAAAATATGATTGGAATGCCGTTAAGGATAAATTACCTAAAGGTTTTTTAAAAGAGTTTAATAAAAATAACTGGTTCCATGATTATCTTTTTGAAAGTGTTTCAATAAATAATTTGGGCAAAAATAAATGCTCTATAGAACTTTATATTAGCTATTATGTTAAGGATTCTCAATATAGCGATTATTTAATTATTTTAAAAGATATATGCAGTACTTCTATTAAGGTACCTAATATAGACAACTGGGCTTTTGGCAAAATGGCTTGGGGTTATACAGAATTCGAATTATTAGATACGGGATTATGGTGTATGCGTATATTGTGTGATTTCGATTCGGAATTGGAATTTGTATTTAAAAAAATAAGTATAAAAAAATTAAAAAGTGATAATTAGTGGAGTATTGGCTCTGGCAAGTATCACTTAGCCTAGAAAGCCACCCCCGGCAAGGCAGGGGTGAGGCGGCCCATTAAGCGCAGGCGGGTGCTTTTAGCTAGGCTAGAACGCTGCAAGGCAGGCATAGGTAGGCGCGGGCAAAGCCAGCCGCAATTGTTGGGTTCCAGATGGAGTTTGCGGCTGGATTTAGGCACACTGAGCGAACAAATGTGAGCGAATTGGGCCGTGCCGCGTCTGCTGCCTGCCGCAGCCCCAACCCCGCCTGTGCTTCGGGCCCAGCCGGCCGCTGCTTTGCCGGGGCAGAGGTCGGAGGTCAGAGGCCGGAAGACAGAGGTAAGAAGTAAGAAAGGCCAGCTTAAATAGCTGGCCTTTGCTGTTTGAAAACTTCCGCTCTCCCGCCAACCAAGCCCAGCCTCTTGCACCCCATCTTTCTGCCCTAAGGCTTGTCTCCGCTGAGCGCCCCATAGCCCCTTTTATGTAAGTTCTATTCTATCACACGAGTCAGCTGATTAGCACCTACTCCGCCAACCGCTGATACTGCTTGAGCAGCTGCAGATACTCCCAACGGTAGCTAGCCCCATCTTTACCTAGGTTATCAGCGGCCAGCTGTTGTACCTGATCAATAGTGATGTCTCCGCAGTAGTCGGATTCACGCAGCAGATGACCGAAACCAGCCACTGAGCTGGCAAAATTAAAGTCGCTGCTGTTTTGGCCCGTAATATCGCTGAAATGCACGGGCTGTAACAGCAACTTACTCTCGCTCTCACCTGGATCCTTGTAGCGGATGCGTACCTCAAACAGCTCGTCTTCATAATCGCTACCGCCACTCGGCTGACTGCTGCCATATTTCAGCGATCCGGTCGATGCACTGCCGTATAGCTCCAGTTCAAACAGGAGCACCACATCTGTACCAATGCCGATTTCCCCGGCATCCTTGGTGTCGTCGTTGAAATCCTTGTTCGCCACCACCCGGTTCTCATAGCCAATTAAGCGGTAGCTCTGCACATTGTCCGGGTTGAATTCCAGCTGAGCCTTCACATCATCGGCAATGGTAAACAGATTGGCGGCCAACTCTTCCACCAGCACTTTGCGCGCGGTAGACACGCTGTTGATGTAGGCGTAATTGCCATTGCCATTGGTGGCCAGGGTCTCCATCACACTGTCACGGAGATTGCCGGTGCCAAAGCCGAGCACGCTCAGATAAATGCCCTGATCTCTCTGGTCGCTGATGAGAGCTTCAAGGCCCTCAATGCTGGATGTGCCCACATTAAAATCGCCGTCTGTGGCGAGAATCACCCGGTTGTTGCCGCCTTCCTTGAAGTTTTTCCGCGCCAGATCATAGGCAGTTTGGATGCCCTCCGCCCCGGCCGTAGATCCCCCGGCCATCAGGCTGTCGATAGCCCTCAGGATGCGTTTTTGATCCGCGCCGCTCACGCTGTCCAGTAGCACTCCGGCTGATCCGGCATAGGTGACGATAGATACTGTGTCGTCCTCATCCAGCGTTTCCACTAATAAGAAGAACGCTTCTTGCAGCAAAGGAAGCTTGTCATAGGAATCCATCGAGCCAGAGGTGTCGATCAAAAAAGTCAGATTGCTACTTGGCAGTTCGGACTGATCGATATCTTTGGTACGCACACGGATGAAGGCCAGCAGCTTATCCGCGTCAAACGGGGACGGCCCCAGCTCTGTGTAAATGGCAAAGGGCGAGCTATTGTTAAACTCCAGCGTCTGGTCATAAGAGAAGTAGTTGATCATCTCTTCAATGCGTACCGCGTCTGCCGGCGGCAGGCTGCCGCTTTCGATATAGCGCTGCACATTGGTATAAGCAGCGGTGTCTACTTTGAGTGAAAAGGTGGTCAGCGGTTCGCGGGCCGGGTTCTTTAGCGTGTTTTCCGTGATCTCCAGATATTCCTCGCTGCTGTATGGGTAATTGTAGGCGTAGTCGTCGCTGTCATAATTGTACTCAGGATCCAGACCGTCTGGGCTGTAATCGTACCCCTTTGAACCATCAATCCACCCAAATATGCCTGTATCCGCCGGTGCGGGGCTGCAGGCCGCGGTCAGGCAAAGCGTCATCACCAGCAGGCAAAGCAATAGCCAGCAGCGGCCTGTATGTATTGTTTTTTTCATGATAATTACTCCTTCGGTTTTCTCGTTGATTATTGTCCCTTTGTGTTCTTGCTTACACACTGTAAACCTGAGGGAAAGAGAAAACCTTACAGAATCGGGAATTTTTTATTTCTGCAATTTTAGCTCACTTTAACTGCCGCTGACGAGCGCAGCTCCCAAGTCAAGCAGGGTATTGAGATCATAACGGCAGGTCAGCTCATAGCGCAGGCCGTCCTGGTCAAAGGTGAGCAGGCTATAGTCCGCTGTAGCAATGCCGTAGGCTACCTGTCCATCCAAATCAATTGGGTGCATCCCCTCAGTAGTTGGGGCTCCTTCAGCTTTAGCCAGGGTGAGCACCACATCGTCTTGGTATTGATCATCCAGGTAGTAGATGGTATAGCCCTGGTCTTGCTCAGTATTGGTCAGGCTTAAGTTGGGCGGCAGCAGCGAGGCGAGAATAATTGAACTGGGCGTGTCCGATGAGGGGTCGCTGTCCGACGGCGGGGTACGATCCAGCAGCGAGGGTATCAGCAGTACCAGCGCCAGGCAGGCCACAGCAGCAACCAGGCCTGGCAACCAGCGCATCCGTTTATGGGTCTGTTGGCCGCGTTTCAGCTTGCGGTCAAGCCGAGGCGTTTCTGGCGCAGGGGGCAGCTGTTCCAGTTCTTCGCGTAGATTTGCGCCATATTGTTTAGTATATTGCTCAGCCAAATGGCGGAACAGAGATTCTTGTTCATCGGGCCGCATGCGCATACCCCCCCCCTCGGTCAATAGTTGCGCCAACTTTTTCTTTGCCCGGTGCAGCCGCACTGTAACATTGTTCTCGTTGATGCCTAGCAGCTGGCCGATTTCCCGGTGCGAGTAGTCATAGGCGTATTTGAGCACGAATACACTGCGCAGCTCCTCACTTAGTTGGTTGGTCAGTAGGTAGATGTCCTGCTCGGATAGACCGGAGACCACTGTTTGCTCCAGGTTGTCGCCGTAGTCCGCTGTTTCCAGCTCTGGTTCGGGCTGATAGCGGCGCTCTTGTTGCAGCAGGGTCAAAGCGCAGTTTTTGCTGATCGTCACTACAAAGGCAATCGCGCTGTTGCTGGCCGGATCAGAAATTTTATGCAGGTTGCGGTAGATGCGGATCAGCGCCTCGGACACCGCGTCCTCCGCCAGATTCGGTGAGTGGAGAATAGCATCTGCCTTGCGCAGCATCAACAGCCTGTAGTGGTCGTAGATGTAGGTGAACTTATCCTGTTCGCCCTCAGAGCTAAAAATCAACAGCAGTAGCAAGCCATTCCCCCCTTTTTACAGAATCTGTCTATAATTATAACCGATATAAGAACGTTTTTGTTACACCTGGATGAAATTTTTCTGGCAGAAAGCTTATGGTGTTTAGGACATGGAGAACTTGAAGGCAAAGGAGAATTTCTAAGAGATATTACACTTTAACAGTAGTGTGTCCATTAGCTCCAGCTGAATTTTATCTAGCCATTAGGAATGCGAACCCCATACGGTTTTGACTGGAAAACGCTGGCATCTCTAGGTAAAAAAATTGTTCCCCGTAGATATACTACGAAAAATAATTTTTTCATCAGGATCTGCTCACTGTTTTCCAGTCAAAACTGCTAACACCCCCGACGGATGGATGGTCGGGCTGGGCCAGGCAGAGTGACGAAGGCAGGCTGGACGCCTGACTAGAAGCGATAACAAAGCTCCAGCTCGACCAAACGCCGTCCGGGGCGCATGAGTTCGCATCCCTAATGGCTAACAGCAAAACACAGCTTTGCTGACAGGAGCAAAGAGCTGGCTGCGCAATCAAAAAAGAGCTCCGTTTCAACGGAACTCTTTTTGAGCGTTTATTGTGATTAATTATTGGGCTAGGTAACCCAGAATATTAAAGAAGAATTGCGCAGCCTCCGCTCTCTTGGCATTGGCCAGAGGATTGATGGCGTTATTACTGCCCTCGATCAGTTTAAGCTTAGCTAAGACCTGCAGCGGATCTGTGGCATATTCCGAGACATCATCCCAATCGCTAAAGACGATGAACTCCATGGTCATCACTTCCGGCAGCTGGCCCAGAGTCTCCAGCGCCCGGTAGGTCATGGTAAACATTTCCTCACGGGTGATCGGCTCATCAGGGTGAAAATTGTTCTGCCCGTCGCCCTTGGTGATGCCCATAGCCTTGGCTTTCAGCAGATCATTATAGTAGTAGGCGTTGCTTTCGATATCGTCAAACTGAGCCACCATCCACGCCCCGGTTGGTTCCGGTTTCAAGGTTCGCATCAGCAGAGTGAGAAATTCGGCGCGGGTAATATTATTTTCCGGCCTAAAGGTGCCGTCCGGATAGCCGGAGATAATTCCCTGACCAGCCATAGTCAAGATTACTTCTTCCGCCCAATGGCCGGAGATATCTGAAAACAGCGGTAGCGTAGGATTATCATCAGCATCAGGCTCAGTGAAGGCTATCGGCTGCTTGGTGTCCTGAGAATTATTTTTTTTGTCATCCGGTTTGGCATCAGCGCCAAAGATGGGGAAGCCATCATTAATACCGGCATCTGGCAGCTGCCATTGCAGCCAGTCAGTCTGATGATCCGGGCTACGGTTGGCGTTGAGCGTATCGACAAAGGTCTGGGATTGCATCGCATCGGCGGTCATGGCGGTGATAATGCCGGTAGCATCATTATCGCCGCCGGGAATGCTATCTCCCTCATTGCCCACGCCGCGGTTAGCAGCAGCGCGCGGGGTGTCATCTATTGTCTGCAATGCGTCGCTGTTCCAGTAGCAGTTGCTGATAGTGCCGAGATAATTTTCTCCTACCAGGCCGCCGGCACAGGCAATGAGGGGATCATCATCCACACCGTCCTCGGCGCTGGCGCTGACAGCGCCGACAGCATAGCAGTTGCTGATTGTACCTTCCTGATTTAACCCCACAAGGCCGCCAGCATAGGCATAGCTGCCGGCGGCACGCTCATACTTAGCGCTAGCGCTGACAGCACCGGTGGCATAGCAGTTGCTGACTGTACCGCCATTATTGCGCCCCACCAGGCTGCCGACACAGACTAGGTTTGATTCACTATTTGTACCAACCGCAACACTTGAAGAACAGTTGCTGATAGTGCCATGGTTATCTCCCACCAAGCCGCCGACATAGTCGCCCCCAGTCACTGAGCCGGAAACAGAGAGGTTGGAGATGACGGCATCGGCTCCCACCGAGACGAACAGACCGGCATCGCCGGAAGCATCTATATCCAGATCCACAGTTTGATTATTGCCGTTTAAGTTGGCCTGGAAGGAAACAATCATCGGCCCGGAGTAAGGCTTAACAGGGCTGCCCTGTCTGAAATCATCGGCCAGCTGATAGTAGATGTCGCTGTTATTGTAGGCGGCGTCATCAACGCCATTGTTGATAAGCTCGGCTAGCAGTGCCAGTTCCGTGTTATTGTGGATGAGATAGGGGTCAACAGACGTTCCGCTGCCGGAAAAACCGGTGAGAAAGACCGGCAAGCCATTGTTGAGATCAGCGTTCAGAGTCCAGTAGAACCACGGGGTATTTGCACTATCGGCGTTATTCGCGGCAACATTGGCGTTGAGCGTATCGATAAAGTCCCAGCTCTTCATCTGATTTGCTGTCATGGCAGTGGTTGTTTGAGCACTGTCGTCATAGCCAATGCCCAGCTTGGGGTCTTGGGCCACAGCAGGGTTGCCTATGTTCTGCAACGCGTCGCTGTTCCAGTAGCTGTTGCTGACTGTACCGCCATTATTGCGCCCTACCAGGCCGCCGGCATAATTATTTGTACCGCCGCTGGCTGCGGCATCGCCAGTGGCATAGCAATTAGTGATGGCAGCACTTTCATTATCCCCCACCAGGGAGCCGACAACTGCAACATACCCACTGGTGAGGCTCACAGTCACATCCACAGCAGAGCTGCAATTGCTAATGATGCTGTTGTCAACGACATACCCCACCAGCCCGCCGGCATAGGTGTTCCCAACTGCCGCTGACATGGTAATCGTACCCTCTACCCGCAAATTGTTGATATTGGCAGCGCTGACATGGCCAAACAGACCGTAATTATTATTGTCTGTTGTTCTGGCAGTAATGCTCAGGCCGCTCACCGTAAAGCCCTTGCCATCAAAGTTTCCCTCAAAGGGTAGATCAGCGCCCCCATTCGCAAACTGGCCAATCGGCGTCCAAAGATTATCGTCCAGGTCGATATCAGCCGTGAGCACAAAATAGTCGTCGGCATAGGCTGTGCCGGCATTGACCTGCTGGGCCAAATAGGCCAGCTGAGCGCCGGTAGCGATCTCATATGGTTTGGCTTGAGTCCCATCATGATCCGCGTCTACCACCCAAGAGGCGGCAGTGCTGCCATCCCAGGTGTCTGCGGCCAGCGCGGGCATACTCACAGCCAAAAGCAGGATAAAGGCTAGCGCCAGGATTAACAAAACAGCTGTAGTTTTCTTCGTAGTAAGACTCATCAAATCTCCCCCTATCATATCTAGATGTTTTATATAGCGAAATATGGAAAACTATTTGTTCTTATTGTAATATATTTTGCTTTATAGAATAAGAACTAAATAAAATCCCCGCTATTTTTATTGATGGAGATGACGGAGAGCAGTCTGAATGTATTCTTCACCAGAACAGCCATTTGTTGAGCAGCAATATCTTTGCTGCAAGTAGTTGTTTTGAGAAGATCTAAGTATTGCGCCTGCTTTGGAAGATTCCCAATCAAGGCGCAGAGGATTAGCACGCCTAGCTGAGCGGCTGGCTGATAGATGATTGGCTGATAGTCGGCAGGCTGCCCAAGTTGTTGCCTTCCTGCCCGTCCGGCAGGGCTTTGAGATATTCGCTGCTTTTCCTGCGTGCGATGCCGACGCCGCTGATGCCGCCTTGGCGCGCCAGACTAATCGCCGCCTCCTTGCTGAGCAGCTGACCATCCTCCAGCTGATAGCCGACAATACGCCCGCTGTTTTTGATCAAAGCGGTAATTTTTTTAGCATTGGCATTAGGCACCGGGATTTCCTGCATGGCCATCATCGCCAGAGAGTTGCTTGCGCTGCTTTGATTTTGCATATTATTGTTCATCATCAAGCCTCCTTTCCTGTTTAGTTTTTATTACTGTCTTTGCTAGTATTTGCCGGATCAGCCTAAATACTATTGGTAAATAATGCAATGATAATAATAATAATTTGTTTTTGCCGCAGAAAAAAGCAGAGGCGTTTAGCCTCTGCTTTTTTGTTGAGTTTTGCTTTTATCGTTTTGTTTTTATTTAGCTTTTGGCGCAACCATTACGCTGGAGGCATATTCAACAGCCTTGGCAATATCGCTGCTGGCAGCTACGTCCAGGAAGCGGGGGCCAGCCTGATGAATAGTCAAATCATAGCGGCCGGTAGCCAGGTTCAAGATCAATACTGCCTCTGCTCTGGTGATAGCCTGGTCAGGATTGAAGTTTTCACCAGTGAAATCAGTGAGCCAGCCTGCCGCATAAGCAGCGTTGATGTAGCCAATTGCCCAGTTTTCAGCAATATCCGCATATGGCGCGGCAGTGTTGCTGGTATCAGCCTTGGCCAGGCGGCAAACCATGGCGACAAATTCGGCCCGGGTGATCCAGCCTTCCGGCAGGAAGGCGCCGTCCGGATAGCCCTCTACCAAGCTAGCGTTGGCAGCAGCCACCACATAAGGAGCAAACCAGTCAGTCAGCTTGACATCGCTGAAGGATGGGGTCGTGCCTGTGGCCGGGGTCAGGCCGCCGGCAATGGTGAAGATTTTGGCAGCCTCTGCGCGAGTGATCGGGTTATTGGCGCGGAAGGTGCCGTCCGGATAGCCATTGATGTAGGCGGGAAGAGTATCGACAACCGGTTCAGTCTTTTCGCCAAAAGCAATGGGGTTGCCGGGCTTGCCACTATCAGAATAGGAATAGAAGTTGATATTATTTTCGATGATAATGGGGATGAATGTCTGTTGACCGTCTAACAACACGCTATCTGCATCGCCGTCAAAAATAGCATCCAATAAGTCATCCAAGTCATTGCTATTATTAATAGCTGTCATAAATGCGTCGCGGTCGGTGCTATCTTCAAGGAAAAAGAACATAAATAGAATATCAGCGTCACCAACTAATTCTTGATCGCCAACAATAAAGTTGAATTTGTCACCTTCCTGTAGTACGTCTCTGGGGATTACGCTTACTTTCATGTTATCAGGGAAGTGCCCGGGATATGCCATATCTAAAAATGGGTTAAACTGCACAACCGCTATTTCATAATCGTCATATACAGTCAAAGCAGGGGAATAGTCTTCCATAAGATCAAAAAGATCAATTGAGGCGATGGTGAAGCGGCCGTCCATCACGCTGGTCAGCGGATAGCCGCTGGCATCGAGAATGGGGTTGCCCGCCGCCTGGAAATCAACAGCAACAGCAGTATCGCTGATTGCCGGCGGGTTGTTAAGATCGATATTGCCACTCAACTCCACATTTAATTTGGGAAAAGGTGTTATGTAAGTATCAAAATCAATGAGTGCATCAAGATCAAGGAATGCATCATTCAAGGGGTTAATATTAACATTGCCAAAGGTACTGAAGAAAGAATTATTGCCCGGATGATAATTAAATTCGATCTCATTAGTAATATAAAGGGTGAAGAAGGGGGTAGCACCCGCCAAACCATCAGCCGTTACCTCACCTTCATAAAAATCTATCCTTGTGGGATAGGGCTCGCCTATCTGGTTATCGCCCAGCAGGAAGGACAGGGTATCTCCTGGGTCAAAAGTGCCTTCGCCATAATATTTAAGTTTGATTTTCCCTAAAATAGTTTCGTCAGTGTTTTTGTATTTAGCAAGAGATGCAGTGTCCCAATCACGGTTATATAGATAAGGGAATGTGTCATTGCGCTGCCAAACAGTTATATCATTTCCTTCGATCAGAGCCAATATTGCGTCCATATCAATGCTGGCATAAACATAAGCGCCATAGCCCATGTTTAAGGCGTTTCTGGCTGGGGTGCCATCAGCATTTAGGAGATTGGCGAATAAATCAGCATAGTCTCCGGTAAAGTCAATATCCAGAACATCAACCTCGCCGCTGACACGAATAGAAGCTTCGCTAACGTATTCAGCGTAGGTTTCAACGTCCAAATCGCCATAGACGTCGCTAATCCAGTCTGAAGTTATTGCCGCGGAGGCAGTGGCAGCCAGGCCAAAGACCAGCACCAGCGCCAGCAGCACAGTGATCAGTGGTAACAGTTTACGGTTTTTCATGTAGATTCCTCCTTTAAATAAAAAGCTAAATTTTTATATAATTGACAATTATTTACATTTTTTGTTTCATTATAATACAAAGAGCCTGCTCTGTCAATAAAATACTTTAATATATTAGCATAGGTTACAAAGAAATTTTATTTTTCTAGATTTATTATTATTAGCCAGCATAAGCACAATATGCGGTATTAATTAAGGCGTACATCTTTTGGAAAATAATTTTGGTCTGAAGGTGGGGCGCCTCTTTTAGCGCACAGCTTTTGCCTATTGTTCCTCTCCGGCAGCCAAGGGGGCTTGTTCGGTCAAGGCCGGAGCCTCTTCGCCGTCAAGCTCAAGCTGTTTTTTTGCCGCCGGTTTGGGCGCGTCAGCCTCATGCACCACCATCTGCGGAAAGGGGATTTCAATGCCCGCGGCATCAAAGGCTGCTTTCACCCCTTCATTAATAGCTGACCAGGTGCGCCAATAATCATCAGTGTCGCTCCAGGCGCGCATTTCGAAAATCAGCGCATACTCTGCCAGATCGCGCAGGCGCACATAGGGAGCAGGGGCAGGTTTGACAGTCTCAACACTCTCCACCACTTGCAAAATGATTTTTTTGACCAAATCTACATCGCTGTGATAGGATACGTTGAAATTCATTGAGAGGCGGCGGGTATCCATATGGTAGAAGTTTTTCACCGGCTTATTGGACAGCTCGCCATTAGGGATAACCACCGTTTGATTATTGGGGGTAACCAAAGTGGTATAAAGGATGCTGATCTCCTTGACGGTGCCGGAATCAGCATTGGCCGGCTCAATATAATCGCCAACCTTGAACGGCTTAAAGGTGAGTATCATAATCCCCCCGGCCAGATTGCTGAGACTGCCCTGCAAAGCCAGGCCAATCGCCAGCCCGGCAGAGCCGATCAAGGCCACCAGCGAGGCTGTAGGTATGCCCATAATCCCAGCGGCAATCATGATCAGCACGACTTTGAGCAGGATAGAAACCATTGAGCGCACAAAGGTGAAGGCGCCCGGCTCCATTTTTTCTTTGAGTTTGCCGCGAAAAATGAGCCTGATTAACCACTTGACAAGCAGCCAGCCAATAACCAGCACTAATAAGGCGCAGACAATACGCACCACAATAGCGCCAGCATTGTCGGCAAAAAAGTTTTGGAAAAATTCTGCCATAAGTATAACCTCGATTAATTAAAAATACTCGCCCATAACATCAATTTAGCTGTACCGCTATTATACCACAAACAGCAATTTTGTGAACCGGCCGGAGCAGGAGCCAGCCGGGTATCAGAAGTAAAAAAACAAGCCAGTATAAACTGGCTTGTCAGGTTTGATCTGGAACTATACCTCGGTAACCCACAGGCTATGCAGATTGCAATAAGCATAGGCTTTAAGAGGTTTATCATTGGCGAGGGCAAAAACTGCCTGCGGCGCATCACCCGGCTTCAGGCATTTGCGCTGGCCGCCGCTTTGTGTTTGCAGGTATATCCACTGAATATAGTGTTTTTCTTCCATCGGGTGGGGGATAGAGCCAACATCAACGGTTACCTTATCACCGGCAATGCTGATCACCGGAAGATGTTTTTCTTTGGCAGCATCAACGCTGCCGGGAACAATCTCGCTCATTTCCTCACCGCAACAAATCATCGGCACGCCGGAGCCTTGAATCAGCCCCACCAGATTGCCGCAATGTTTACAAATATAAAAACGGTGTTCACATTTACAATCACAACTCATAAAAATCCCTCCTTAAAGTTTAATCAACAGCCTTGGCGGCACAAAGAGGACAAAGTCCAACCAACACCAAGCGATGCCATTCGGTGATATAGCCGCTGACGCCGATATCCGCGTCATTAAGTCTCTCGTCATAGGGGATGCTGGTATTAATGATTTCCCCGCAGCAATGACAACAAAAATGATAGTGCGGCGTCAGCATCGAATCATAGCGGATTGGCCCGGCAGGCATAGGCATCTGGCGAATATGGCCCTGCTGCGCCAAAATGTTCAAATTGCGATAAACTGTGCCGCGGCTAATCTTGGGGTCATTCTTGCGCGCCTGATCATAGACATTATCCGCACTGGGATGCCCCATATATTCTTGCACTACCCTGAGCACAAGCCTACGCTGTTCGGTGTTCCTTGTTTGATGCAGGCTTTTGGCTTTCTCATCCATAGTTTTACCTTCTGTTTCAAGAGAATATTGTGCCTTTATACCTATGCTCATCCTAGCACTGTTTGCCGGATAAGTCAATATTATCAGTAATAGATACTAAAAAGATTTTATTTTAGCTGTGCTGCTAGTTATTGATAGCGCTAATCTGGGTTAAGAGCAAAACACGCAGGCCTTCTGCTGTTTCCATATTGCCCTGGCCCCAAAAGCTGATGCTGCCGTTTGCTCCGGCCAAAGCGCCGCAGATCACCCAATCATTGTCAAGCATACCATAGGCAACGGCGCTTTGCTCCATATTGCCGCAGAGATTCCATAGCTCGGATTCTGTGGTAAACTCTATACCCGGATAATAACTTTTGGCTTTGTCCAAGGCTTCTTCCAGCGAGAGCTCGCTGCCATTATTGCTGATGGTCAGTGAAACAGGCAAATATCCTGATTCTGTGGTGGGCATGAGAATATCAAAGCCCTCGTCTTGGCCTAAAGTGAACTCTGGGAAAAGATAATAGGCCAAACCAGAAGCTGCAATAGTTTTATTGGCAACAAAGATTTCCTCAGTGCCTTCGCGAATGACAGTTAACTCCATAGTGGCAGGCAAGGCCAGGAAGGGATCTTCCGGATCGTCTGAGCCGGGGCTGTTGTTTTCGCCATTTTGGGCAGGATCATCAACATCACCGGGGACATCAGCGCTGACGCAGCCGCCCACTACAAGCAGGGCCAAGATAATGATAGCAATTAATAGCAGTGATTTTTTCATCATATTACCTCCACAGTGTTAGAGATGAGAAGGCTCAGGACTATTCGGAGACAGTATGTTGGCTCCGCAACTGGTCGCCTTTTTCCATGATTTGATCTAATAGCTGTTGCTGGCTGCTGCTGAGGTCGCTCAAGGTATTTTGCCAGGGAGTGTCAGCCAGCAGATAAAGCTCAGCTGCCAGATAGAAAATTATATTGACCCGGGCCGGGCTGTCTATATCGCTGAGCAGGCTGAGAAAATGCTGGGGGTCTACCTTAAACTTTTCGCCATAAAAATAGCTGAACCCTTCGCTGTAAGCGCCATCAAGATTGGTGGCGGCAGCCTCCATCATCGCGGTCATTTCAGCATCGCTCAAGTCGCTTTTTGACCATAACCAGGTGAAGAGGTCCATTTTGGCATCTGTCTGGTTGGTAGAGCCCATGCCTTTATAGAGACTCCAGTCAGCCTGTGGCAAAAGCTCAAACACCTTTGCCCGGGCTTCCTGATCATCCTGGCTGGCAGCCTGGAAATAGGCATCATACAGCTCTTTTTCCAGCTCGCCATCGCCTTGTTCGACAGGGAGGGCAGTAGTCAGGTTATTATCAATGGCCTCAATGCCGAAAACCATACCATTGAGCAGGTAGAAATTGATGGTTTGCGAAGAAGTCTCGGTGGCCAAACTATAGCTATAGCCGTCATCAAAATTAAATCGATAAGGAGTGAAGTTGTTTTTACCGATGGTTATGCCCAGCTCATCCAGACTATAGTTGGCAAAAAACTCTTCTTTGCTCATCTCATTGGCCAAGCCGCGGTAGGTAGACAGCTTGGTGGCATTACTCCAAATTGACGCCAAGTAGTCCTTGCCGTCATCATTGTTGGTAAGATAAGTAAGAAAGATATCGCCGCAATTGACTATTTCCACTGTGCCGTAATATTCATTGTCCAAAACAATGCTTTCGCGGCTTCTTTCATTAAAGTTATATCCCCAGGGAAAAGCGCCTTCCTGTACGCCCAGGGCTATTTGCTGCTCGTCATAGGTAAGCAGCATTTCCTCTTGCGCTCCGGTAACAGGGGGCGCGTTTTGCGCAAGCGGAGCCAGGGTGACGGTATATTCGTCACCGCTAGTATTGCTGACCAAAATTTGTTGCAGCCCGTCGCTGCTGCTGCTGGGATCAAATTCGATAAATTCCCGGCAGACCAAGGTACCATAATCATAAACCTCAACAATAAACTTATGCGTATTGGCAGGATCCAGGGCAAAGATGAAGTTATCGCCCTTGGGGAGATAATTATAGAGGGCATTGCTCAAAATATACAGCTGGTCGGTAAAGCCGTTGCCTTTTGCTATAGCATATTCGTAGAGGTGAATTGACTGTATTTTTGTGGCATTATTGGTGACAACCAGGTTGTTGCCGGCTTCTAAGCTTTCCAGTTTGCCCGCATAGGGAAACATGATGGTTTCGGTGTTTTCTACCTTCTCAGGGATTTGCAGAGGCGCTGGCGGGGCAGAATCAGGACGGACGTCGCAGCCGCCAAAGACAATCACCACAAATAGCAGGAGGATAAACAGTATGCTAACGGGGAAAGCTTTTTTCTTTGTCAAAGTTTTTTGCATAGAACCACTCCTTTGCATCCAGACAATATCAACTATCAAAGATAGTTATATCAAGCAGCAACAAAAGTTGAAATCATTCTATCACAAACATACTACAGCAAGAGGGTGGCTGTCAACTTCAAAACTGAGTGTTATCTGTCATTTGTGCGAAAGATGGCAGCTATTTTGCTAAAAATTTTGTCTTTTCAATAAGGTTGTCGAATATTTCCTTTATCTATAGCATCAGTTTGCCTTCGCTTTAGATAATATGTTATGATACAAGCATAAATTATCAAAGGAGTACAATTATGGCCACAATGCATACTGGCAGGAGAATAATTATTTTTTTACTGCTGACTTTTGTCATCACCTTTGCCTATGAGTTGTTTGTCTTGCCGGGTCTGATGGCAAATGCTGCCAACGCCACTATGACGACAGCTTTTATTGGCGTAGCAATGTTTATCCCCGCCATCTGCGTGCTGCTTACCCGTTTGATTAGCAAGGAAGGCTTCAAGGATGTGTGGATCCGCCCACGGTTTAAGGGCAGAATCCGTTTTTTTATCCTGGCCTGGTTTGGCCCATCGCTGCTGATAATCGCCGGAGCTGTTGTTTATTTTCTGGTCTATCCCGCCCAGTTTGATCCGACCTTTGGCTCTTTGAGCGCTAGTCTTGCTGCGGCAGGCACAGAGCTTCCCTCTGCTTCACTGGTTCCCTATCTTCTGACTCAGACGCTGATTGCCGCGCTTATTTCTCCGGCGCTTAATATCATTGTCAGCTTTGGCGAGGAATGGGGCTGGCGTGGATATTTGCTGCCAAAGCTGTTAGAGCGCATTAAAATTATTCCCGCTTTGTTGATCAGCGGCATCATTTGGGGTCTGTGGCATGCGCCGCTGATTGCTATTGGCCATAATTACGGGTTGGGTTATGCCGGTTTCCCCTGGACGGGTATTGTTGCCATGTGCGGCTTTTGTTTTGTTCTCGGCGTATTCTTTTCCTATGTCACGCTCAAAACCCGCAGCTGTTTGCCTGCTGCCATTGCCCACGGCGCGCTCAACGGTATGGCCTCGATCAGCCTGATGGTCATGCCAGCTGTGCCGCAGTTTAATCCTTTTGTCGGCCCCATTCCCACCGGCATTTTAGGTGGCAGCGCTTTGCTGGTCTGCGCTCTTATCCTTCTTATAGTGATGAAGAGAGATGAAAAAGCAGGCAAGCTGATTGCCCCGGCTTTTGTGGCTGTGGCGGAGACAGCAGCTCAACCGCTGCTCTCTACAGACGCCAAAGATGCTGCTGCTGGCAGGGACGAGCTTGACAAATAATTCTTAGAGCACATACAATAGAAATAGTTTTTTTCACGAAGAGAAAGGGGTAATGTCCATGACAGCAAAATTACCATCCTGCGGCTGCGAGCATAGTAATGATGATGTGGTGCTCCAGGTAAGCAAAAGGATGCTCCCGGATAGCGATGTTCAGGGCTTATCCTCTTTGTTTAAGATTCTTGGCGACCCCACACGCATTCGCATTATGTGGGCTTTAGAACAAACAGAGATGTGTGTTTGTGATTTAGCCGCCAGCCTCAATATGACCAAATCAGCTATTTCACATCAGCTGAGCACCTTAAAACAGGTGAAGCTGGTTAAATATCGCCGCAGCGGCAAAAATGTTTTCTATAGCCTTGATGACGAGCATGTCAATAATATTATTGATATGGGCCTGGCTCATATCAGAGAATAGAGTTAAAATAGCCGAATAATAAGTATTGAAAGAGCCTGCTTGCATAGTGCGGCTCTTTTTTATGGCCAAAACGGTAAAATTTTTGCTAAAAACTATTGACAATTGAGCAACCGCTCAACTATAATAGGTTGCAGATAGTTGAATGATTGTTCAACTGATAAGCGTATTTTGATAATGTGCATATATTATAGATAGATGGAGGTAAAAAATGAAAAAATCATTCAGATTAGAAGGATTATGCTGCGCTAATTGCGGCGCTAAGATAGAGCGGGCAGTTAATGATTTACCAGGGGTTGCCTCAGCCACGCTTAATTTTATGACCACAAAGCTGACTATTGACGTGGCTGATGAACATATGAGTTCTGTGGTAGAGAAGCTCTCTGCTATTGTCAATAAATATGAGCCCGATGTTGTGGTGAAGAGGGCCTAATCCCCATGAAAAGAATGCAAAAAAGACTACTGCGATTATCGATCGGCGCTGCGGTTTATCTGCTAGCGCTGTTGCTTGACACAGAGCTATTCTGGCTGGAATTAGCTGTTTTTGTCGCCGCCTATTTGATTATCGGCGGTGATGTGGTGTGGCGGGCTGTCCGCAATATCACGCGCGGTCAGGTGTTTGATGAGAATCTCTTGATGAGCATTGCCAGCATTGGCGCCTTTTTCATAAGTGAATATCCGGAAGCAGTGGCGGTGATGCTCTTTTATCAGGTTGGCGAGATGTTTCAGGACTATGCGGTCAACAGATCGCGCCGCTCTATTGCTGATCTGATGGATCTCCGTCCGGATTATGCCAATGTTAAACGCGATGGCGAAATTATTACCCTTGACCCCTATGATGTGGCCATCGGCGATATAATTGTGATCCGCCCGGGAGAAAAAGTTCCGCTGGACGCAGTTGTTATTGAAGGGGAATCTTTGTTGGATACTACTGCGCTGACCGGGGAATCACTACCGCGCGAGGTGATGCCCGGCTCCACAGTTTTGAGCGGCTGCATCAGCCTGAATGGTTTGCTTTTTGCCCAGGTGACTAAAGAGTTTGGCGAGTCAACTGTCAGCAAGATTCTTGATTTGGTGGAAAACGCCAGCTCCAACAAGTCAGTCTCGGAGAACTTTATTACCAAATTTGCCCGCTACTATACGCCTGTCGTGGTCGGCGTCGCAGTATTGTTGGCTGTTGTTCCGCCTTTGCTGGTGAGCGGGCAGCTCTTTTCTGATTGGGTTTACCGGGCCTTGATTTTTTTGGTTATCTCTTGTCCCTGCGCTTTGGTCATTTCCGTGCCGCTGAGCTTTTTTGGCGGTATTGGCGCTGCCTCCAAGCAAGGAGTGCTGGTTAAAGGCAGCAACTATTTGGAGGTCCTCTCCCATGCGGAGATGGTTGCCTTTGACAAAACAGGTACTTTGACCGAAGGCAATTTCAAGGTGCAAAAAATTGTGCCGCAGGGCTTAACAGAAGAGCAGCTGCTGCAAGCTGCGGCGTATGCGGAGAGCCATTCCAATCACCCGATTAGTTTTTCTCTCCGGGAAAGCTATGGCCAGGCTATTGATGATAGCCTTGTCGAGGCGGTGGAAGAGGCGGCCGGATATGGTGTGAAGGCTCTTGTTGACGGCAAAACTATCCTTGCCGGTAATAGCCGCCTGATGGAGAAACATGCTATTGTTTATCCTCAGCATAATGAGCATAGCGGCACTATTGTCCATCTGGCCATTGACGGTGAATATGCGGGATATATTTTGATTGCTGATCAGCTGAAAAAGGATGCCAAACAAGCTGTAGCCGAGGTCAAGGCAGCAGGCATTGAGCAGACAATTATGCTGACCGGTGATAGCCAGGAAATTGCCCAGAATATTGCGGAGCAGCTCGGCATTGATCAGGTTTATGCGGAATTGCTGCCGACTGATAAAGTGGAAAAGGTTGAGGAATTGCTGCAACAGACCACTGCCAAGGGCAAGCTGGCTTATGTCGGCGACGGCTTAAATGACGCGCCTGTTTTAGCTAGGGCGGATATCGGCATTGCCATGGGCGGCCTGGGTGCGGACGCGGCTATTGAGGCTGCGGATATTGTGATCATGACAGATGAGCCCTCAAAAATTGCTACAGCAATCCGTCTCTCCCGCCGTACCTTGCGCATTGTTAAAGAAAATATTATTTTTGCCCTGGGGGTAAAATTTATTATTCTCGGCATGGGTGCCGTGGGTTTTGCCACCATGTGGGACGCTGTTTTTGCTGATGTTGGCGTTTCGGTGATCGCAATCTTGAATGCGATGAGAATGTTGCGCATTAAAAAAAATTAGCATAGAACAAATTATATAAAAGCTATATTATTATGGAAGGAAACAGAATTTAGCGTATTTTGTATTTTTCCCGGCTCAAAATTTTGATGAGCCGGGAATTTTTTTGTAACTTGGCAACATATTTTGACATAAAACACATGGTATTAATGGTATGATATAAATAAAGAAAAAATTTTTACTGCCGAAAATATTAAAATCAACAAATGTAAAAAAAATACAAATTTGTAACCAAGGTGTAACCGGGGGGCAGTATAATAAACGTACATAAGTAAAAAAATAGCTTTAATGCTTTTTGTTTGAACAATTTAGGAGGAAATGACTATGGATAAAGTATTTTCGAAAAAGGGGTTACTGCTTTTGGCTGTGATGATCGTTTTTGCGGTTGTCTTTCCTTTAGTAGTCTCTGCTGACGCAGATCACGAGCATGATGCTGCGGCATGTTTGCAGGTTCAGTTATGTGACGGTCTGGTGGAAACAGTAGACCATACGCATACTGATGCTTGCTATGATACAACTACAGCAATTTGTGGGGTTGTTGAGCATACGCATGACGATGTTAGCTGTAATACAGCTGACCCCGAGAGCGCTACTCTCACTTGTCTCAAACCGGTAGTTACGGCAGCGGACGCACATCAGCACACAGCAGCTTGCTATGATTATACTTGCGGTTTTGCTTATGATCATATTCATGGCACAGACTGCGATTATAGCGCTTGCACGGTACAGGATCTGGTATGCCAGATTACTGACCCAGCCCATGATCACATTAATCCAGAGGAATGTGATTTTGTTAATGTTCATGAGCATACCGACGCATGCTGCTCTTTGCATGAACATGACGCTGCCTGCGCTCAAGAGCTTGCCTGCGAGACACAAGAGGCCGAAGAACATGCGCATGATATTAGCTGCTATGCCTGCAGTATAACAGAGCATACTCATGATTGGACGCTTGGTTGCTATGCCTTGGCAGATGCGGATGAATGCACCGGCGCTAATTTACATCTTGAGCATGATGCCAGCTGCTACCAGTGGATTTGCCTTGATGCTGCCGCAACTGGGAATACTACTGGATTGAAAATTGGCGATACAATAGGCGGCGCAGCTACAATTAATATTGACCCTGCTGTGACCACGAACCCATATTCTTTCACTTATAAATGGTTTGTCAGTGGCGTAGAAGTTGCAGGCGCAACTGCAGCTATTGTCAGCGACCTTACCCTTACTTATCTGGGCGCCAACACTATCACCTGTGAAGTTACTGCCACCGGCGGTAATATTGACGGTTCGGAAACCATAAGCAAATCCTTTAGTGTGGACGCGGCTGCCCCAGGTCAGGCGCTTGACCCGTTCTTCTCCAATGTTGACACCAGCAATATTAATGTTCAGGTGTTCAATTACGGGCGAAATATTAACGGCGTTGGCAAAAGAATTAATAATGATGGAGTTGTCGTTGACGATGCTACTGCTGATGCCAGCGTTGCCAAACAATATGGCATGGGTTTCTTTGGCGACTATGATAATGATTCCCCGGATAAAAGTGGTGCTGATTATCACACCGGTAATAATGGTTATGGCAAAACTGTAACGAGAAATCTGGGCGCTAACGGCTATCCTGTTTCTCAATCAAGCAGTAGGGAGTTCTCCTATCTCTTCAACCCGGCTGGCAATACCGCTTTAAGCGTTGCTGCTTATCAAACGGATAAAGCCCAAAACGGCCTCTTCCAGGTTGATGCCAATGGCTTTTACTATTATGACAGCTCCTTAAATGCAGCTTATTTTGACCAAAGTAGTAAGCGTTTCTGGCTGTATGACGCCACTCTTTACCCAGGACATACTGGTACAGGTAGTGCAACAGCAGCTTACCAGAATTTCTTGCCCTTTAATGATTTTTCTGACGCCACTCCAAAAGATGCTATTACACACAGTAATGGTCAATCTATCGTTCCCTATCAGCTGCCTGCCTCAGGACAGCCTGGTGGCGTTGACCTATGGTTCGGTTTGAACGTTGATTTCCAATTCCTCCAGCCAAAGGGCGGCATGGTTGCTCCTAATGTGCCGATGGTGTTCGATTTTGACGGCGATGATGATGTCTGGGTTTATATTGACGGTCTGCTGGTAATTGACCTCTCCGGCACCCATCCTGCTGAAAACGCATCCATTGACTTTTCGACGGGTGTTGTAAAGAACAATGGCGCAACTACCTCTTTGAAAGATCTCTTTGTGTTGGCTTGGAAAGAGGCGGATACCACCCTTACTGATGATCAAATCAATACGAAAATTGCAGATACTTTTACCACAGTAACAGAAGGCAGCAACACCTATTATCTGCTCAAAGATTATAGCGAACATGACTTCAATTTTTTCTATATGGAACGCGGCGGCAATATCTCCTACTGCGCCTTGTATTTCAATATCATCACTGTTCCGAAGAACTCCCTGGCCATCACCAAACAGGTACAATTGCCAACAGGCTATAGTGAGGCAGAAGTCATCAGCAATGCTGATTTCCACTTCCAGCTGAAAATAAGCCAGGATGAACAAAACCTTGATACTTTGGTTAATGCCGCGGGGTATGCTTATAATGTCTACACTGTGGGCGACACTACCACGCCGATTAATACCGAGCCGCTGTATACGGATGAGAATGGCTACTTTACTTTAAAAGCCAATCAGACAGCCCGCTTTGAAGGCATTCCGGAAATCTATAAATATCAGGCTATTGAAGATATCAATCTCTTCCAATATGATAAAATTACTATTAATGGCACAACAGTATCAATTGATGACAGTAACCCAATCCAGGCTATCGCTACAGATATATTGAGCGCTTACAAGGATCGCAGTGTTACCTTTGTCAATTATTGCACCATAGATAATATTCTTGATTTGTACCTCTCCAAAACGGGTGAAAATATTGGCGCTGAGGCCTTCAAGTTTAAGGTTGCTTTTGACGGCGTATCGCGCCTGATGACAGTTACCATTTTTGATAGTGCAATCGGTGAAGACGACCCTAATGCTACAACAGCCACGGTCAACACCGGCATAATCGAGCTCAAAGCCGGTCAGACCGCCAAGATTCATAACATTGTCGGCGACACCAGTTATACCATCACCGAGCAAGATGCGCTGCAATATACAACAACAGCATGGTCTAATAATAATGATCCATCAGAAACTAAAACTATCAGCGACATCATGATCTTTAACAAAGAAAACCAGCCAAAGAATGAGGTTGTCTTCGATAATGAAGCCACTGCTGTACTCACTGTCACCAAGCAGGTTATGCTGGACGAGACAATGATCAGTAATGGCAGCAATCCGGGAGACGTAGCATTTGGCTTCAAGGTCACCATCGGTACTGGCACGGAGCAAAAGGTATATAATTTCACTCTCAAAGATGGCCAGACCTGGACCTCTATCGCCTTCCCGGCAGGCACCCCTTATTGGGTAGAAGAAGTTAATCTGCCACTTGGCTATAGCTTTGCCGGAGCAGCAACAGAAGAAGGCTTTGCCCCCTCTTTTGGCAACCTTGAGCTTGACAAAACAACCAAAGTCAAAATAGTCAATGAGATGACTGCGGCCAATATTTCTGTCACTAAAAAAGTTACCAACTATGTCGCAGGCGCCACTCCGGACGAGGTATTTACCTTCCAGATAGCAATTGCTGATGCGGAGCCGCCGTTTGCCTACACTATTGATGGCGTAAGTTATGCTACCGATGAAAACGGCATCTTTACCCTGAAACATGGCCAGACCGCGATATTCAGCAATATTCAAAAGGGCGCAAGCTATGAGGTAAAAGAGCTTGATACCTCAGATAGTTTCGCTTATGCTGGCGGCAATACCAAAGGCATTCTGATTAATAATAAGGCGATTACGATTAACAACACACACCTTTCCAATGGCCTGAATATTACCAAGGTTGTCGAAGGCACTATCACCAATGGCTTTAGCGGCAACTTCAGTTTCCTGCTGAAATTGAATGGTGAGGTCGCGGCGAACCAGCCTTATACTATCCTCGGTGGCAACGGTACGATCTTCTATACCAATGCTGAGGGTGTGTTTAGATTAGCAGCCGGGCAGACAGCCAACTTTGCCGGATTGTCCGTTGGGACAGAGTATTCGGTAGAGGAAATTAATATCCCGACCGGCTTTGCCCTCCAAGAAACTAACCCGCAAACAGGCACTATTAGTGATACTACCGCTGTTTATGCCAAGACCTTTACCAATAAGGTAGTCACTGCCCCCTTGAGCATGACCAAAGAAGTTTATGACACTGATGCCCGCAGATACATTACTGGTACTGATAATGGAACCTTCCGCTTTGTCGTAAGAATCAATGGCAGTCTCTATAGTGGCCCGATAACAATTGGCAGTAGCTCCTATGAGGTAAGAAACGGCAACGTCGATATCCGCAGCGGTGAAACAGCTGTGATCGCTGATTTGCAGATCGGTACCAGCTATAGCGTCAGCGAAGACACCAGCGTGATGCCAGCGGGCTATAGATATGCCAGCAGCATCAATGCCAGCGGTAACATCCCGGCCCGGGGCATACTAGCAACAATTATTAACAACTATGCTGACGAGCCGGAGCGGGATAGAGATAAGGACATCAAGCCAAAAGATGATATCATAATCGTTGACCCAGAAACTCCTCTGGCGGATATTCCTGAAACCCCGACACCTTTAGCAGACACAATTACTATTGATGATGGCAATGTGCCTCTGGCAGAAACACCAAATACCGGCGATCATCGCGATTTAGCCTTGCTGTTGATCTTTGCCGCTATTGCTATGGCAGCCTTTGCTGGTATGAGGATAATCTTAAAGGCGGAACGCCAGAAAAGATAATGTCAGTGCAGTGAAAGGAATTGTCTAAAATGCAAGAGATTATTCAACAATTTCTTAATAATGAATACCGTTCATCTTTGATAGCAATAGATTCTTATGATGACAAGACCCTTCAAGGGCGGCTGTATAGCTCTACCCTTAGGGAGGAATGGCCCTTTGCCAATGTCATGCAGCTATTGTTGCTGATCGAAAAGATGCTCAATGAGATGGACTATCCCCAACCTTTTACCGAGACCCGCCAGTTTTGGAAAGGCGCAGTTAGCAGCTTTTCTTTTGAAGAGTATAGCGCCGAGGCTTTGCCCCAGGCAGGCAAACTGGCTAATTTCAGACTGAAGATAGTTTTCCGTCAAAATGCCAGCTGGCAGGGAAGCCTGTGCTGGTTGGATCAAGGTCAAGAGGAGAGCTTCCGCTCAGTATTAGAGTTTTTATTCTTACTCGATAATGCTTTGAGCAAATAGATATATTTGCCAACAAGTAAATGGATAAAATAAATGCCCGTTCATTGAACGGGCATTTATTTATCTTGGGCCATGCGTTAAAAATGCACTAAACCTGGTCGGTGAGCTGAAAATGGCTTTTATGATAGTTGAGCAAGCCTTGTTGCTGCATTCTTGACAATTCGCGGGAAAGCGCGCTGCGGTCAACATTGAGGTATTCTGCCAGCTCCTGGCGGGAAAAGGGGATGTCAAACTCAGAACTACCTTGCAAATGCGCCTGAAAAGAAAGATAGGATTGCAGTTTTTCAGCGATAGTTTTTTTGCTGATATGGTCAATTTTTTGCGTGAGGATAAGGTTTTTCTGGGCGAGAATCCGCAGCATATTGCGAATGACCTCACTATGAAAAGAGCAGACGCTGGGGCAGGTATCAATAATTTTGCGGTAATTGATCAAGAGGCTTTTTACTTCTTCAACAGCAATTACCCCCAGCGGCAGCTGCGCTATTTCTGCGGAGGCAAAGGCCTCACCGAAAAGGCCGCCACTGCTGACACTGGTCAGAATAGTGCGGTTACCCCAGAAATCTTCCTGAACCACATGCACCTTGCCTTCCAGCACAATGCCCATTTTGTCAGCCCGGTCTCCGGGCATAAAGATATACTCATTTTTATGATAATGTTTTTCTGTTGCGCTTAAGCAAGAGAGCAGAGTAAATAAATCTTTTTCGTCAATCCCGGCAAAGAGCGGGCATTTGTGCAGCTGCTGAAAATTCTTTTCCATTTTTGTTCCTCATGTTGCATTTGCAACGTTTGTTTTGCTTTTACTATAGTATAATTAGCATGACAAGTCAAGCAGGGCATTAAAATGAAGCTAAAAAACCATCTATAGATGGTATTTGCTTCGCAGCGCTATCTTTGTGTATCGTGAAAGGATTGACTGCTGACCTTAGATGAGAAAAGCTATTTTAGCTTTGATACTGCTACAGCTTGTTAATATAGTAAAGGAGTGGGCGCAAATGTTGACACGTAAAATAATAACTATTGATGAAGAAAAGTGCAATGGCTGCGGTCTTTGTGTGGAAGCTTGCCATGAAGGGGCAATTGCCATGGTTAACGGCAAAGCGCGTTTGATCAAAGAAGACTATTGTGATGGCCTGGGAGATTGTTTGCCTGTTTGCCCTTGCGAGGCAATCAGCTTTATTGAAAAAGCAGTCCCATCTGAGCCAGCGCAAGCTAAACAAGCGCCACAACAAGCTTGTTCCTGCCCATCCAGCAGCCTGCGCGTATTTAAGCAAACGGAAAAAGCGCAACCAGCAGCGCAGCAGGCACAAGAAATGCCGAGCGCCTTAGCGCAGTGGCCAGTACAGATCAAGCTGGTTCCGGCTCACGCCCCATTTTTCGCTGATGCGGAACTATTAGTGGCGGCTGACTGCACTGCTTTTGCCTATGCAGCCTTTCATCAGCTGATGAAGGGGAAAATCACCCTGATTGGCTGTCCCAAGCTGGATGATATTGATTATAGCGAAAAGCTGGCGGCGATTATTGCTGCTCATGATATTGCTGGCCTAACCGTAGCGAGGATGGAAGTGCCCTGCTGCGGAGGACTGGCGGCGGCAGTGCAAAAGGCAGTGGATAGCAGCGGTAAGGATATACCCGTAGAGACGATAATTATCTCTGTTGATGGCACAGTTATCAAACGTTATGGGGGCAAAGATGGACAAATTGATCAAAAACATGCAAATGACAACAGTCCTGCCTTTGGCGGATGAGGTTGAATATCTGGCCGGAGGTTCATCAGCAAAACTCTTGCCCAAAACCGGTACCACAGCCTTACTCTCTTTGCCTTTGCCAAGGGAGAGGAGATTAGTACTCATTCTTCTAGTGGCGATGCTCTGGTATTTTGTCTTGATGGTTGTGGTAAAATAACTATTGAAGATAATGAGTATCAGGTTCGTTCCGGTTAATGTATTGCTAGGCCTGCACATAAACCGCATGCTGTTTTTGCGGAAGAAAATTTTAGTGCTCCTGACCGTTATCTTCGCATAAAGCGCTAAGGAGATATTATTGATGAAAATTCTTGTACAAAACAGAGAAAAATGCCTTGGTTGTGGTTTTTGTGTCTCTTGTTGTAAAGAAGTTTTCCATATGGCAGCAGACGCTAAGGCAGAGGTTATCGGTGAGATGACTGCAGAAAATGAGGATATGGTAACCGCGGTAATTGAAAGTTGCCCGGTCAATATTTTTAAATTAGAATGAAATAATTTTGGAGGTGTCGATAATGAATAATATGTTTTGTTTTCAATGTGAGCAAACTGTAGGAGGAAAAACCTGCACCGGCGCAGCAGGGGTTTGCGGGAAGAAGGATCATACCGCCAACGAGCAGGATAATTTGACCAGCGCTTTGATTGACCTGGCGCGTGTCGCCCAGGTACATGGTTTATCTCAAAGCAATTACCAGCTGATAGTGGAAGGCCTCTTTATCACAGTAACCAATGTCAATTTTGACGATGATGTTATCAAAGCGTATATTGACCGCGCCAATGCGGAGCGCATTGCCTTATATCCGCCCTCTGCTAAGGATGAAGCTTTTGATATGCAAAAGGTTTGGCAGGCTGATGAAGACATTCGCTCGCTCAAATCTCTGCTCCTTTTCGGCCTTCGCGGCATGGCAGCCTATGCTTATCATGCTTTGATTTTGGGGCAGGAAAACAAAGAGGTTAATCAGTTCTTCTGCGATGCTTTGGTAGCAATTGGCGATCAAAGCCTGGGCGCAGATGAGCTGCTGCCTCTGGTGCTGGATGCCGGCAAATATAATCTGGAAACAATGAAAATGCTGGATTCGGGCCATAACAACCGTTTTGGCGTTCCCGAACCGACCAAAGTCACCTTTACCGTAGAAAAAGGACCGTTTATTGTTATCTCCGGCCACGATCTGCCTGATTTAGAGCTGCTCCTGGAGCAGACCAAGGGTAGCGGCGTCAATATTTACACTCATGGGGAGATGCTGCCGGCCCACGCTTATCCGCAGCTGAAAAAATATAGCCATCTTAAGGGCAACTTTGGCACAGCCTGGCAGAACCAGCAAAAAGAGTTCGCTGATATTCCGGCGCCAGTACTCTTCACCACTAATTGCCTGATGCCGCCCAAGGCAAGCTATGCGGACAGAATTTTTACTACTAATATTGTCAGCTATCCGGAGCTCAAGCATGTTGGTTTGGATAAGGATTTTACCCCATTGATCAAAAAAGCTATTGAGCTGGGCGGTTATAGCGAGGATCAACACTTCACCGGTATCAATGGCGGCACGGAAACTACCATTGGCTTTGCCCACGGCACAGTGCTTAGCGTTGCCGGCACCGTGATCGATGCTGTAACAAATGGTGATATCCGCCACTTTTTCCTGGTCGGTGGCTGCGATGGCGCCAAACCGGGCCGCAATTATTATACTGATTTTGTCAAGCAGACGCCTAAGGATACGATAATATTAACCCTGGCTTGCGGCAAATTCCGTTTTAATGATTTGGATCTGGGCGAGATAGGCGGCCTGCCGCGTATCCTTGATATGGGACAATGCAATGACGCCTATTCGGCCATCAAGGTTGCTATAGCGCTCGCTGAGGCCTTTAAATGCGATATTAATGAGTTGCCTTTGACGCTGGTACTCTCCTGGTACGAGCAAAAGGCAGTAGCTATATTGCTGACCTTGCTCTATCTGGGCATGAAAAACATTTTGCTTGGCCCCAGCTTGCCAGCCTTTGTCTCTCCCAATATCCTGGATTTCTTAGTGAAAAATTTTAATATCAGCCCCGTTTCCACTCCGGAGGCTGACCTCGCGAAGATTCTCGGCTAAGTGAGCATAGAGGAGATGAAAAAAGGACGCTAATATAAGAAGCCCAAACAGAATAATAATATAAAAAAGAGCTAGGCTTTGCGCGCTAGCTCTTTTCTCTATGATGGGGTACTATGATATATCAATTTTACTCTAAAATCAAACTTTTTTCTGACATTTTCAGCTCTTCTTGCCGGTCATCGTCGAAGAAGTGGAGGTCATTGTAGTTGATCAGTTTATCAGTATCAACGATCAAGTGCATTTTTAGCATCGGCAGTTTGGTGTCTTGCTTTTCATCATCGCCGCTGATGCCGATATTCTTGATAAAAACATGCACATAATTACTACCCAGCTGCGGCGGATCTTTCAGCTTAGATGGGTCAATATTGATCAAATCAATCACATTATCCACCATCAGCCCCAAGCGGTTGTCCGCCACATTGCAGATAATTACGCAACGCGGTTTGACATCCGGGCGCTCCGGCTTGCGGAAGCGTTTGCGGATATCAAGAATAGGCACCACATTACCGCGCAGGTTAATAATGCCCGATACATAATCAGGAGCCTCAGGCACACGGGTAATCGTCTTCAGTTCAATAATTTCTAAAACAGAACTGAGGTTCAGTGCATATTCTTCATCAACTTCAAAGAGCAGATATTTGTTGCTAAGTTCGTCCATTGCTCAGGCCCCTTTTCCGTTTAGGATAATAATTCATCGGTATCTAAGATGAGACTGATCTTGCCATCACCCAGGATGGTGCAGCCAGAAATGCCTTTAATTGTCTTAAATAAAGCCGGCGCAGGCTTGACTACCACATCCTGGCGGTCAAGAATTTCACTGACAAAGGCTACGTACTTTTTAGCGTCGCTGTCAATCAGCACCATTGTGCCGTCTTCATAGGGAATGCGCTCAGTATAGCTATAAAAATCAAACAAATTCAAAATACGGTAGCATTCTTCTCCCAGCAGCACGACATCCTCGCCATTCACCGTGCGCACCTTAACATCGCCGCCCAGATGGAGAATTTTGCGCACAAAGCTGACCGGAATAGCGCAAACCTCGCTGTCGACGCGAAGAATGATGGTGTCGATAATCGCCAGAGTAAGGGGGATTTTCATCACAATTTTGGTGCCCACGCCTTGCTCGCTTAAGACAATCACCTTGCCGTTCATCTTCCGCATGTTTTCGTTGACAACATCCATGCCAACGCCGCGGCCGGAATACTCAGTAACCTCGGCATTGGTAGAAAAACCAGGCAAAAACACCAAGCCGTTGATTTCTTCATTAGACATGCCCAGAGATTGATTCTCTGTGATCAAGCCGACATCAATGGCCTTGGCGCGGATACGTTCAGTATCAAAGCCAGCGCCGTCATCAATGACCGTGATCACCACATTTCTGCCCTCAGTGGCAGCTGACAGTTCAATTTTGCCCTGGCTGGGCTTGCCGGCGGCAAGACGGCTTTGCTGATCTTCTATGCCGTGGTCAATCGAGTTCCGGATGATATGCATCAAAGGCGAATTAATATTTTCGATAATACTGCGGTCAACCTCTGTTTCTTCGCCGGTAGTAATAAAATCAATATCTTTTTCCTGCTTGCGGCACATATCGCGCACAATACGGTTCATCTTAAGGAAAGTCTCGCGCACCGGAATCATCCGTGTGGAAAGCGTTGCCTCCTGCAGGGTCAAGATCAGTTTTTTTAATTTGCCGACCGCTGCCTCAGATTTGACATAATCAGTACGCTCAATATCCTGCGCCAGTTCCATTTGCAGGATGAGAATCTCTCCCACCAGATCAACCAAATTATCCAGCTTGGTGATTTCGACATTGGCAAAGGTCTTGCCATAATTGGGCGAATCCTGCCGCTTCTCCGTAAACTGGCGGATAGCCTCCGGCTTGCCACTTGCTTTGGCAGCAGCACTGCTGTTGACAGCGCTGATTTTATCGCCAAAAGCGACACGTCCCACAAAGGGGGATTTGTTGATCAGATCGATTAGTTCCGGCTCTGACATATCACTTTGCAGTATCAGCTGCAAACCAGCACCAGCAATACTTTCTTCGTCAGCAGTGGTGTCTTCCGGTAGATAAGTAAGGCCGGGGAAGGCTTTTTTGAGCCTGTTGACCAGCTCTAAGGCACGCAAGCCCAACATTTCAGTCTCGCGCCGCAAAAAGACGGTAATTTTTTTATTGGATGCAGCGGGGTTTTCCTGCGGCAAGGCAGTTGCGGCCGGGGGTTCGGCTGTATTTTTTTTGATTGGAGCAATCTCAGTAGCAACCGGGCTGCCATGTTTCAGCTCATTTAGATATTTGTCGATGAACTCAATTTGCGGTGAAGGGTCTTCTCCTTCTTTGCCGTCCAGATTGCCTTTGATAAAATCAACCGCATCAAGCACAATATCAGCCAGCTTAGAATCATCAACATCTATATCAGGGTTTTCTCTGAGGTAATAGAAGAGATCTTCAATTTTATGCGCCAGTTTGGAAATATTTTCCAGGGACATCATCGCTGAAGAACTCTTAATGGTATGCATAATACGGAAAATTTCCGCTGTTGCCTGTCTGATTCCGCCTTCGCTTTTTTCGTGATTAATTAGCAGCTCTTCCAGCTTGCTGAGAAAGTCATTGGTTTCCACCATGAAGACTTCCATCAAAGCATCCATGGGATTGTTGTTATCAGGCATATGTTCTCCCCCAGCTATAGCTTAACAAACATAGGCGCTACGGCCACCGGCAATGTTTTTAGCTTTTTTCTTCAGGTCGGCAGCAATCTCCGCCAAATGCAAGGTGCTGGTGATATTATGATCCTCAGTATTAACAATAGCCGCAGACAAGCCCAGGATAGCAAACTGCATGGTTTTGCCATTGCGGTCCTTGGCAGTAATATAGCCGTTAGCGAGATCCTCTTGGCTATATAGCTCGACCACACGGAGGTCAAATTCACGAATGACATTCTCGGCAATGGGGATAGCCAAATCAGGCTCAGTAATAGCGACAAAATCATCGCCGCCAATATGCCCGATAAAATCATTGGGGGCGCCAATCGATATTACTGCCTCAGAGATCACATCAGCAGTCATCTTAATGGCCAGATCGCCATTACCAAAGCCATAAATGTCATTATAGGGCTTAAAAGAATTCAGGTCAAAATAAATCACGCTAAAGGCTTCATCGCTGGCCAGGCGTGTAGCGATCTCCATTTCAATATCATTATTGCCCCTCAGCCCGGTCAGGGGGTTAGCGCCGCGGCTGCGCTCCAGGCGCAGCAGGGTATTGCGTACACGCGCCACTAGCTCTCGGTTGTTAAAGGGCTTGACAATATAGTCGTCCGCACCCATTTCCAGACTTTTAAACTTTTCTTCATCATCAGATTGGCCGGTCAGCATGATGATAGGGGTTAGATTATAGCGGAAATCGCTGCGCAAAACAGATAAAACCTCATAGCCGCTCATGCCGGTCATAATCCCGTCCAGCAGAATCAGCTCAGGTTTAATGGTTTTGAGAAGCTCCAGCGCTTCCTCACCGCTGCTGGCCGTGCTGACCTCGTGGCCCTCGCCCCGCAGCGCAGCGGAGATAACAGCTACCATAAAGGCAGTATCATCGACAACCAGTATTTTTTTCGCATTTGTGTCCAAAGTAGACCTCCGTTTTTTTTAACAAACACCGGCAGGGTGATTAATATTTGCCAAAATCATCATTGGGAATAGAGGGAGGCATGGTCGGCGAAAGATCAATTTTGAAATCAGGGTCAGCTATTATTTTTGCTGACGGAGAGGACATCGCGTCATCATCGCGGCGGCCGTGAATGATGTTGTTGTCACTGTCTTTTCTGCGGAAACGGGAAAGCAGATGCTCCATAGCCTTAGCCTGGGAGCTCAATTTCTCCGCTGCTGCCGCGCATTCTTCCGCAGCGCTGCTATTAATATGTATAACCTGGGCAACCTGGCCGATGCCGCTATTGATTTGGTCAATAGCAGAGGCTTGTTCTTCGGAAAACTTGGCGATATCAGTAATCATTTTAGTTGATTCCATGACACCGTCAACAATTTTTTGGAATGAATCAGAGGTCTCACCGGCAATCTCTGCGCCCAAGTTGACCTTATCCAGGGTATTGGCAATCAGGATACTTGTTTCTTTGGCAGAGGCTGCGCTTTTGGAGGCCAGGCTGCGCACTTCTGCAGCCACAACAGCAAAACCGCTGCCGTTTTGCCCGGCATGGGCGGCCTCTACTGCCGCATTCAAAGCTAAGATATTGGTCTGGAAGGAAATCTCTTCAATGGCTTTAATAATCTTATCAATACTCTTGCTGGCAGTCGCAGCGTCTTGCACAGCCTGAATCATTTGGCTCATCATCTGCGAACCTTCAATAGCTTTGTTTTTAACCTCATCGGAAACGCTAGCAGCCTTGCTGGCCAGGTTAGCGCTTTCTTTGGTGTTCAAGGAAATCTGGAAAAAGGCGCTGGACAGCTCTTCTACCGAGGCAGCCTGTTCGGTTGTGCCTTGCGCCAGCTCTTGGCTTTGGCTGGCCACCAGCTTGGCCTCTTTTGTGACGTTTTCTGTGGAAAAACTGACATCAGAAACCACCTGATTAAGGCTTTCGCTCAAAGAGATCAGGGCTTTGCCCATTGTATCCTGCTCGCTGCGCAGCTGCGGGGTAATAGTCAGGTCAGCTCTAGCAAGAGCCTCTAATAATTCGATTTGGCGGTTAATTTCCAGCTGCATCCTGTTCAGAGCCTCAGCCAGCATACCCACCTCATCTTTGCGGGAGCTATATTTAGCATTAACCTTTTTGCTCATATCGCCAACTGCCACAGCATCAGCAACCTTAATCAGATGGCGGATCGGTTTAGCGATGCTGCGGGGGATAAGCACAATCAGCAGCCCGGCAACCAGCAGGTAAATAGCCAGCGCAACATAGATAAGGATATTAATCATTCTGCTGCTGCTGTCGGTAAGGGTCACACTCTTTTCTGATTGCGCGATATAGAAATTGGAGGCGATATTAAGCAGGTCCATCATTTGCTGCGAATTTTCGCTATTAAGAAAACTGCTGATTTCCTCGGTAGTCACACTTTGTTTGGCAATGATAGCGCTAAGGGTGGTACTAAAATAGTCATCGTTTAACACCACAAACTGATCTACCATATCCAACAGCTCTTGCAATGTTGCTTCATCCAATAAGCCGTTTGCCACAACAGTAGTACTTTGTACCACATTCTCTTGATAATCAGTAATATTTTTTTCGTTGGTTTCTAGGTTAGTTTGAATTTGTTCTTTTATTTCAGCAGCTTTTGCTGTGTCAACAATATTATCGGCATATTGCTGCACCAGCACTCTTTGCTCAAGGATATTTGTTTTGATGCGGTTGATATGCTCCATGCCGACAACGACATTTTCGTAGAGCATGTTGACACCCTTATTGAGCTGTGTAATGCCAAAAATACCGCCGATGACAATACCAATGGTAAAAATTGTGAGGATCGCAAAACTGATAATCATTTTTGAGGAAAGCTTGATGTTTTTCATAATATACGCCCCACTCACTTTATTTTTATACAAATTATACAATTTTTTTATAGTACAGTCAACCTATTAAATAGTAAGAATATGTATGTATAGATAGGGGTTGTTAGTATTAGATTTTATTTTGACACTATTGAATACTCAAAAAATTTATGCTAGAATGAAAATGTTATTGTCTGAGACTTTATGGAGGGTGTCATATGAGCAAAAAAGTACTGATCGTTGACGATGGCACTTTTATGCGCGTTTTAATCAAAGGAATGCTGGAAAAGAATGGCTATAACGTTGTTGGCGAAGCTGAGGACGGAGAGATAGCTGTGCGCCTTTATCAGGAGCTTCAGCCTGATCTGGTGACGATGGATATTACGATGCCAAACAAGGATGGTATCGCTGCCTTAAAAGAGATTATAGCCCTTGACGCTGATGCGAGTGTAGTAATGGTTTCTGCTTTAGGGCAGGAGAAATATGTCAAGGAGGCAATTTTATCAGGGGCAAAAAGTTTTGTAGTGAAGCCTTTTGATGAAAGCGGCCTGATTTCAATCATAGAGGCCATGTAATATTCTCCATATTTGCTAATATTATTTATTATAATATTTAAGGATGGGTGTCATGGCTGTTGCTATTGAAGTATTTGAGGATCTTTCCAAACAAACGATGAAGAATATCTTTGGTATTAATATCAGTGCCACGGATATTGTTGTTAAAGATCAGTTTTCTTTGCTGCCGGATGAAAAGATTATGGCAGCGCTGAGCTTTTCTGGCGGATATATGGGAAAGCTTTTATTGTTGCTGAAAAAAGACGAGATTGACGGTGTGGTAGAGTTGTTCACCAGCCGTTATAATTTTGATCTGGCGATTAATGCAGAGGCGGTTTTAGCGGAGTTTTTGAATATTTACGCTGCAAATATAGTCCGGCTCTCTTCAGAGCAGAGCACATTTAGCGAGATTAGCGCTCCTGATGGCGACCTTTGTCTGGCCATGCAGACTGAAAGCCAGGGCTTGTTTGTTTTTGTTGTGGTTACAACCGCTCAAGAGTTACAGTTGCGTTTTTGTTATTGTTTGGGATAAGGAGCCGGATATGCCTGTTGCCATGCTGCAAATAACAGATGAAGAGTTTGCCTCTCTGATAGATTTTGTCAAGGTCAACTTTGGCCTTGACCTCACAGCGAAAAAGACTTTTGTGCAAATGCGCCTGCAACGGTTGGTGAAGGAAAATCATTTCTCAACCTTTGCCGAGTATTTTGATTTTGTCTGTCGCGATATCTCCGGCGTAGCTGTTTCTGATTTTATTAATGGGCTTACTGTCAATTATACGCTTTTCTATCGCGAGTCATTTCATTTTGATGTGGTAGCGGGCGAGGTTTTGCCCTATTTGTTTGAAAAAGAAAAAAGCAAGAGGGATTTGCGTATTTGGAGCGCAGGATGCTCCACCGGCGAGGAGCCATATACCCTGGCCATTATTGTTGCGGATTTTTTGGGGATTAACCGTCCCTTTTGGGACGCCAAGATTTTGGCTACAGATATTTCTACCTTTGCCCTGCAAAAGGCCTTGGTCGGCGCCTATGCCAAGGATAGTATTAAAGACCTGAACCCGTGCTGGGCAGAGAAGTATTTTATCGCCAATCCGCAGGACCCGGACAGTGTGGTGATTGCGCCGAATATTAAAGAAGAGGTTATTTTCCGTAAGCTTAATTTGGTCAAAGATCCTTTTGTTTTTAAGCAGCCTTTCCACTTTATTTTTTGCCGCAATGTGATGATTTACTTTGATGAGGAAACGAGACTCCGCTTAGTCAAAAAGTTTTATGATGTTCTGGATGACGGCGGCTATCTCTTTATTGGCATGTCCGAGACAATAGACCATAGTGGCTCTGGTCTTGAATATGTGATGCCATCAGTATACAGAAAGGTGGCAAAATAATGAAACCGGTTAAAGTTATTGTTGTTGATGATTCCCTGTTTATGCGCGAGCTGGTGCATAAAGAGCTGGAAAAGGATATTAATATTAAGGTGGTGGCCAAGGCTGCCGACCCCTTTGAGGCCAGCCGGCAAATAGTACAGTTTCATCCGGATGTGCTTTTGGTCGACGTGTTTATGGATCGGATGAATGGTATTGATTTTATCCAGCAATTATTGCCGCAATATTTTTTGCCGGTGATTATGATGAGCTCCGAGCCAAAGATGCGCGAGAGTGCAGAGCAAATTAAAACAGTTACCTTTTTTGATAAGCCCAAGGAAACAGATGCCAAGGGCACCGAGCTGTTTTTTAATCTGATCCGCGCCAAAATCAGGGCTATCATTAACCAGGAAGACTTTAACCAGGACAAGGTAGCCATTGCCAGCAATAAGCTGATTGCTATTGGCGCGTCCACCGGCGGCGCAGAGGCCATTGAAACTGTGATCAAAAACCTGCCTTCAGCAATGCCGCCGCTCGTTATCGCCCAGCATATGCCGCCTAAATTTACCACCTCCTTTACGGAGCGGCTTAATTCGCTGTGCCGCCTTTCGGTTAAAGAGGCAGTCAATGGCGATATGCTGATTGCTGGCCATGTTTATATTGCGCCGGGCGGCTATCATATGACCTTGACCTCTGCCGGCGGCAAATATGGGGTCAGCTGTGTGGAAAACACTACCGGCAGCCCTATTTGCCCCAGCGTAGATATATTATTTGATTCTGTGGGGCACTATGCCGGTAATAGCAATACTTTGGGGATTCTTTTAACGGGCATGGGCAAAGACGGAGCCAAGGGCTTGAAAATGATGTATGAGCAAGGCTGCCATACTATTGGTCAGGATGAACAAAGCTCAATTGTCTATGGTATGCCTAAAGCAGCTTTTGATCTAGGAGCAGTGGAAAAACAGCTGCCGCTGCAGATGATTTCCGCTGCGATTAGCGATTTTGTCTGGAAATAAGCTTGCTAGTATAAGCCTAAACATAATTAATACACTTGCTGAGCCTCTAAGCGGCTCAGTTTTTCTTTGCTGCGTGTTTTGTCGTATTTAATAGGTAATTCATATTTAGGTAATATTATAAAAGGTAACACGCTGTTTTTGTTTACTAACTCTTATGGCTACCACTAGTCAAAAGGGTGAGATGATGATATAATAATCATTATTATTTAAGTTTTGAGATGAGCAACGCTGTTTTGTTGAGAAGACTAGCTGCAATTAAGAAAGGAGTTTTTCTATTTTGAAAACCAGAAAAGGTAAAATCTTATTGATCGGCGGTATTGTGCTGCTTATCGTGCTATTTCTGGCTTTGGCCAATTTCTTCACTAACTGGATTTGGTTTAGGGAAATGGGCTATGTCAGTGTTTTCTTCAAAGAAATAACCACCAAGCTGCTCTATGGCTTGCCAATTTTTGCGCTCATTTTTGTCATCTGCTATTTTTATCTGATGGCGATGAAGCGCGGCTATTATAAAAAAATTGGCGGCTATGATTTGCTGGGCACTGAGAAAAAAGTAAATGGCATTGTCGCAGCCATCAGTGGCGTCTTTGCTTTGATCAGCGCTTTCGCTGTCGCCAACAATCTCTGGTTTGAGATGTTGCAGTTCATGCATAGTACGGATTTTGGCATTGCTGACCCCATCTTTGGCTATGACGTCAGTTTTTATATTTTCAGACTGGAGTTTATTTCTGCGGTCAACAGCTTGCTGATTCCGATCATTCTTGGTTTTGCGCTGGTGAATGTTATTTTCTATCTGGTGCTGTTTAGATACCGCAAGCCGCATTTCTTTGACGAAGTGGAAGCAGAAGAACCGCGCGAAGAACCCAAACAACAGCAACAATCTCCTTTTGGCAACATGTTTGGTAATATGTTTGGCCAGGGCAACCAGGGCAACAGCCCCTTTGCTAATCAGCGCCGGGGGCAAAGCCAGCTTAACCGTGATACCCTGGGCCGCTTGCTCGGTATCGCCGGTAAGCAATTCCGGGTGCTGGGCGTATTGCTGTTTTTGATGATTGCCATGCATTATTTCCTCAAACAGTTTACCTTGCTCTATACCTCCAGCTCCGGTGTGGTATACGGCGCAGGCTATGCGGATATCAATATTTCTTTATGGGTATACCGCCTGCTGATTGTACTGGCTATTGCCGGGGCAGTGATGTTTGTGATTGGTTTGAACAAAAGACGCTTGAAAACTGTCTTGGCAGTGCCGGTGCTGATGATTGCTGTTTCTATTTTGGGCGGCGTTATTGGCGCGGCAGTGCAGGGGCTGATAGTTTCCCCTGATGAACTGAATAAGGAAAGCGAGTATTTGGCTAACAATATTGCCTTCACGCGTTATGCCTATGATTTGCAGGATATTAAGATCAGGGATTTTGCTGCCAATAACACCCTTACCTCTGCTGATATTGTCAATAATATGGGCACAATATCCAATATCCGCATCAATGACTATGAGCCTGCGCTCAAGTTCTATAACCAGACGCAGAGCATACGTCTTTATTACCAGTTTAATGATGTTGATGTTGACCGCTATATGGTCAATGGCGAATATACGCAGACCTTCCTGGCTGCGCGCGAGCTTAATGGAGCGCAAATCACAGATCAATGGCTTAACCGTCATCTGATCTATACCCACGGCTATGGCATCACTCTTTCCCGCGTGGATAAGGTAACAGAAAGCGGCCAGCCGGATATGCTGATTGATAGCATCCCGCCTGTCTCTGATGTAGAAGAAATTGACATTACCCAGCCGGCTATTTATTTTGGTGAGAGCGACAATACCTATCTTGTCGTTAATACTGACCAAAAAGAATTCGATTACCCCTCATCCGGCGAAGACAATAATGTCTATACTGAATATGACGGTGATGCCGGTATTCATCTTAGCTTCTTGAACCGCATCCTGTTCTCTATTCGCGAAGGCAGCCTGAAATTGCTTGTTTCCAGCAATATTGATAGCGATTCTAAGATTATTATCAACACCAATATTATGGACAGAGTGCGGACTATTGCTCCTTTCCTCAGCTATGATGACGACCCGTATATTGTCACTGTTGACGGACGCCTCTATTGGATTATCGATGCCTATACTGTCTCCGGATATTATCCTTATTCTGAACCGTACAAGGTTAATGATGTCGCTACTGGCATTAATTATATCCGCAATTCTGTTAAAGTAGTTATTGATGCTTATAATGGCGATACCAGCTTTTATATTGTCGATGATCAGGACCCGATTGCCATGACTTTGCAGAAAATTTATCCGGCTTTGTTCAAGGATATCGGTGACATGCCAAAAGCCTTGCAGGCGCATTTGCGTTATCCCAATACCCTGTTTGCCATTCAGTCTGAGGTCTATACCAAATATCATATGACTGATGTTAATATGTTCTATCAGAACGAGGACGGCTGGGCTATTGCTAAGGAGATTTATGGCACTACTGAGCAGGCAATGACGCCAACCTACTATATTATGAAAATACCCGGTGAGGATAGCGCGGAGTTTGTGACGTCCATTCCCTATACTCCATCGGGCAAAGATAATATGACAGCCTTGCTGATGGTGAGGAGCGATGGCGATCATTACGGGGAGCTGATTTTGTTCCAGCTGCCTAAAGACCGCGTCATTTACGGCCCGCGTCAGATAGAGGCGCGGATTAACCAGCATACAGAGATTGCCCAGGACTTTACGCTGTGGAGCAGCGCCGGTTCTACCTACACCAGGGGCAATATGTTTGTTATCCCCATTGAAAATTCGCTGATTTATGTTGAGCCTATTTATCTGGAGAGCGCCAGCTCCTCACTGCCGGAAGTGAAAAGGATTATCCTCTACTATAATGAGAGGATAGCCTATGAAGAAACTTTGGCCGAGGCTTTGGATTCGATGTTTGGCGCCGGCGCCAGCAGTGGCTATGAAGAAAGCGAGCCTGGTGGCGATGATCCTGAAGATCCTAGCTTAGGGCCGGATGAACCGTCCACCAATCTTCCCTCCGGCACCAGTGATCTTGCCCAATTAGCGCAAGAGGCGCTGGATAATGCGCTGAATGCGCAAAGGAACGGCGACTGGGCAGGCTATGGTGAATATATGCAGCAGGTGGAAAATTATATTCAGCAATTGGTCAACAATCAATAGCTAGCAAGCAAAACGCGTATATAAAAAAGAAGTAAGATGTTTACATCTTACTTCTTTTTTATAAATATAAGCAAAACTGATTATCAAGCAGAGCAGTGTTTATGAAAAATATCGCCATGAAAAACGATTATCAAACTTCTATGGCGCGGAGCAGCGGTTTATATTAATAATGACTGGCTCTCTTACAATAAACACTAAATAGACACTTGCAAAAAACAACTTATCTTAGTATAATATGTATACTTTTATTCAGGATAATTGAGAAGTTAATTCTTCTTTAAAGATAAAAATCTGAGTGTAATTTGTTTTTATTCTTTTTAATAATGAGAATAAAAAATTGATTGTATAGAAAACTAAATAGAGCAAATTTTGCCCCCTTGAGGCAGATACTTGCTGCCGCACTTAAAACCTAAAAGGAGGCTATCTATGGGAAGTTATGTCTCTGTAAAAAGTGAAACAGGCCGGCTTAAACGTGTGATGCTGCACCGCCCGGGCTTAGAAATGGAGCATTTTGTCCCGCGCCAGATGGAAGAAATGCTTTTTGATGATATTCCCTGGGTTGCCAGAATGAGGGAAGAGCATGACGCTTTTGCTGACCTCTTGCGCAAAGAGGGAGTAGATGTCGTCTATGTGGAAGATTTCCTGCGTGATGTGTTTTCGATCAAAGAAGTATCAGAGAAATTTGTTGATGAGCTGATCCATAATGAAATCCGGCGTGACCGGCAGGAAATGCGCCGTTTTCGCGAGATGTTTATGACCAGCAGGCCGGAGCTAAAGACAGCATATGCCATCTGCGGGGTTTACCCGGAAGATGTTGCGATACAAAAAGAAACTTTAGCTGATTATCTGCCTATGGATAGAACGCATCTGCTCAATCCTTTGCCGAATATGTATTTTATGCGCGATCCGGCAGCGGCGATAGGCTCGTCCATGGTGCCTTGTTATATGAGCACCAAAGCGCGCCGCCGTGAAGGCGTGCTGATACACTTGGTTTTGCATCACCATAGTTGCTTTACCGGCACAAGATTGCTCTATAATCCTGACCGCTATCATATGCATATCGAGGGCGGAGATATTCTTGTGCTTTCGGAAAAAGTGGTGGCAATAGGCATTTCTCAGCGCACTACTTTTCATACAGTAGAATATTTAGCCAGGCAGATTTTGAATATGCATAGTGGTTTTAGTAAGGTTTTAGCAGTACAGCTGCCGCCGGTGCGTGCTTTTATGCATCTTGATACAGTTATGACCATGGTGGATAGGGAGTCCTTTGTTATTTATCCTAAGGTGATTGATGAGTGCATTGTTGTGGAAATGACCCGTGCCGAAGGAGAGGAAACCGGCTGCCTACAGTTCAAGCAGCATGAAAGCTTGCGCAAGGCATTGAGCAGCGCTCTGGGCCTGCCTGATGTACGGATGATTTTGAGCGGCGGCGGCAATAGCCGTGTTGCTGCCCGTGAACAGTGGAATGATGCTGCCAATACTCTTTGTATTGCTCCGGGGCGGGTGGTTGTTTATAACCGCAATGAGGCTACTAACCGTTGCTTGCGTGAAGCAGGCATTGAGACGCTGGAAATTGAGGGCAGCGAACTGGTGCGGGGCCGTGGCGGCCCGCGTTGTATGAGCATGGCGCTGGTCCGGGAATAAGCTTTATTATTTGGACGATTAGATTATGAAAAAAAGAACAAGTTATCACTTGTTCTTTTTTTATAGTCTTTATTCAGGTATATATTTTTACTCGCTGTCAGCGGTTTTCTCTGGAGCTTCATCCGGCAAAGCTGCGTCCTCGTTGGCGGTATCATCCAGCGCAGTTTGCCGCGCTTGTTCTGAGCTTTGTTCTTTGACCAGCTCGTCAGCCGGGTCTTCCTCTTTGGCCTCATCAATTTTTGTCTCGCTGGGGCGATAGGCAATAGCGCCGCGTTTAATCATCCAAATGGTCAGCCAATTGACAAAAGCGTGGGAGAGCGTACAAATCCATAAAGAGCCGGAGCAAAGATACACTAAACCCAAAAGCAGGCCGGTACCCAAAACATAGAGCAGCATCAAGGGCTTTTTATAATAGGCGACATGCACCACGGTGAAAATCAAGGCCGCCGGGATCAGACCCAGCCACTCTTGAATGGCGCCGCGGAACAGCACTTCTTCGGCAAAAGCATTAAGCAAAAAGAAAACAGCTCCCCACCCCAAAGGCAATTTATCTGCCAGCAGCCGCACGGAGTCACTATAAAAATAATCAGCAGACGGCACCAGCCGCACAAAAAGCATCATTAACAGGGCCAGGCTGCCGCCACCTATCAGCAAAAACAGCAGATCAATCCACTGAAAAACGATGGGGAATAGCCCTGTCCAGCTCTCATTGGGCAAGATAACCAGCAAATAATAAGCAGCGCTGGCAAGAGCCAGAACAATAACAGTGGAGAGAATCAAAGATAGGGTTGAGGTATTACGGAAAGTCATGCGCATATTTGCTCCTCCTAAAAAATACCTGTTTCAGTAATGATGCCGGTAATCAGCTCTCTTGGCGTAATGTCAAAAGCAGGGTTATAGACCTGGGTCTTTGGCGGCGCCATTGGCTCGCAATACCATAGCTCTGTCACTTCCTCAGGGCTGCGCTGTTCAATGACGATCTCTTGTCCAGTTGCGGTCAAGGGGTCTAGTGTTGAGCTGGGCGCACAAACATAAAAAGGGATGCCAAAATATTTTGCATTGATCGCCAGTGATAAAGTACCTATTTTGTTGGCAATATCGCCGTTTTTGGCAATGCGGTCCGCACCGACAAAGACTATATCTACCTGGCCAGCTGCCATCAGGCTGGCTGCCATATTATCGCAAATAAGGGTGGTGTCAATCCCTGCCGCCATCAGTTCGTAGGCAGTCAAACGTGCGCCCTGCAATAGCGGCCGCGTTTCATCACAATAGACGCGAAAGGTCTTGCCTTGCTCTTTGGCCAAATAAAGAGGGGCTAGAGCAGTACCCAGCTCGCTTGTTGCCAGCCATCCGGCATTGCAGTGGGTGAGTATGCCCATATTATTGCTAATCAGGGGTGCGCCAAGCTCGGCAATGCGCCGGGAAATAGCCGCATCCTCTTGATCAATGGCAATGGCTTCGGCCTTCAAAGCAGCAATCATTTGCTCAGGGTTGCGCTCGTTTTCACCAGAAAGCGCTGTGGCCATTCTCGCGAGCGCCCAGGCCAAATTTATTGCTGTCGGGCGGATAGCGCTCAGCTCGGCAATATCACTCTTTATTGCCTGGACAAAATTAGCCCTGTCCAAGCTCGGATACTTTTTGGCAAGGATATAGACGCCATAAGCAGCGGCAATGCCAATGGCCGGCGCCCCGCGCACCCGCAATTTGGCGATGGCGTCAATAATAGCCGCTTTACTGTCAAGGACGAGAAAGACCAGTTGGCCAGGCAGCTTGGTCTGGTCAATAATAGTTAATTGGTCGTGATCATTGAGAAATACTGATTTCATTTTGCCCATGAAAGAGCAGCGCTCCTAATAATATTTGCCGGTAATTTCTTTAACAATCAGCTCAATTACTGCTGTTTTTTCGATAGTGCTGTCTGCCATCTCATTATTAACCAGATCCGGGGTGTATTTAGCAATAATTACTTTGAGAAAAGCGCGTTTTGTTGCCAGATCATCAATCAATTTAGCTTCCCCGGCAATGACCACGCTTTGATAGGAGGTATTAGTGCCGCAAGGCTTGCCTTCGGGATGCAGGGTATAGCCTTCCATTTCCCAGGCAGTAAAGCTGACATTTGGATTGCGCAGGATATTTTCAATTTTTTGCCCGGCATTCAGGCCATGAATATAAATATTGCCCTCGTGGTAAGCAAAATGTACCGGGGTAAGATAGGGGCTGCCGTCGGCATTAAGAGTAGCCAAAGCGCCGGTATCAGCCTTGTTCAGCAAAGCAGTAATCTGCTCTTTGGCGAGAGGATGTGTTTTCATTCTGTTCTGCATGATATGATTTCCTTTCCTCAGCTTATTGACATTATTATACACTGTTCAATACATATCTGCAATACAGTAAGCGGTTTTGGGTTCATTGCTGACGTTCAAAATAATAGCCTGTTTCGCCGAACATGATCCCTTCCATAAATTCGATATCCGCTTTCAAGGGCATTTCTCCGGAAGTGACTTTCTGATCGAAAATCAGAACATTAGCGGAGAGCGGATCATATTGCGGCCACTCTATCTCAGTCGGCAGCTCGCCATTATTGGGGTCGCCGGTTTTGATGAAATTGACCCAGCGCGCGTGCAATTCATCTGACAAGGCCCTTTGTTCCGGCGTGGCGTCAGGCGGCAGGTTGCCAAAGGCATAGGCGATTTCGCTGCCATGATGCGCGCCCATACCGTTTTCCGCGTTGGCCGGGCTGACATAGCTGAAATAGTAGGCGTATACCTGGTTACCATTGTTGGCCAGCGCATCGCCATAGGTTTTCATCACAGAGCTAAACATACCATGCGCGAGGATTTCCCGGCAGCGCGCGGTAGCGCTGTTCTGATCATTGACCGGGAAACGTTCCAGCACTGCGTCAAGATTGTCATAACCAAACATTTTACTGATCAGCATCTGATATTGTTCTTCATTTTTATCTCCCGGAATAAACACGGAACCCTCATCCGCATTGAAGCCCCAGAGCAAATCGACATTGTTGATGTTTCCGGCTGTCAGTTCACCATATATGTCTTCGGGTACCACATGGCCATCGAAGACCGGTGTCATCATAAAAGAGGGTATCATCGTAAAATCCATATGCAAAGGGCTCATTTGCATGAATATTTTTGCGTCAGCTGCGCGCAACCTCCCGAGCCCTTCCTGATCATCCTTGGCGTTAAAGGTAAAGGCCAGCTCTTGCCCCATGGCAATGCTGCGCTCAAGATTGCCTTTGGCATATTGGCTATTACCGGGTACGCCCAGTATACTGCCACTTTCCATGATAGCCCGCTGAAATAGGCCCTCGGCCAAGGGGCTTTGTATCAGCATGGAGGTGGAATAGGAGCCGGCGGATTCACCGCCCACGGTCACATTGCCCGGGTCTCCACCAAAGGCACTAATATTTTGCTGCACCCATTCCAGCGCCTTGATCTGGTCAAGAATTCCCCAGTTGCCGGTGGTGCCATATTGATTAAATGTTTCCTGAGTTGCCAAAAAGCCCAATGCGTTGAGCCGGTAATTGATCGAGACGAAGACAATGCCGTCTTTGGCAAAATTGCTGCCATCATAGGTAGGCTCTGAACCGGCCCCCTGCGCAAAACCGCCGCCATGAATCCAGATATAGACCGGCAATTTTTCATCTGCACTTTGCGCGGGCGTCCAAATATTCAAGGTCAGGCAGTCTTCCGACATTTCCAGCCCCTCATAAGTCCGTGCCTGTATTGCCGTTGGGCCGAATTCGGTGCAGTCCAGTGTTTCTGTCCACGGAATAACCGTTTGCGGCGGAGCAAACCGCTCCGGCGGTTCAGCATAGGGGATGCCTTTATAGATGCTAAGCCCGTCAAGGCTAACTCCGAGGATAGGTCCGCTTGGCGTAGCCAGCTCAACAGAGCTTGCCGCAGCGGGCAGCTCGCCTTCTGGTGGTGTGTTTGAAGAATTATCGCCGCAGGATACGAGCAAAATTGCTAAACTGATAGCAGCAAGAATAAGTAGGCCTTTTTTCCATCTTTTCATAATTATCCTCCTTAGTACAGGTAAGATGATTTATATCAAAAAAATTATATCATGAATTAGCCTCTGAGGAAATAAAAACAAGCATTAAATGAAGCAAGTATGGACAGTTGTAACGGATTATACATAAATTGCACCGGGAAAACAGCAGATATCTCTTTCTCTTCAGTCAACCTATTTCAATAAATCTCTTGCGCTTGTCCTGAGTAGTAGTGATTCATATCCCTATGCACATTACTCATTATTCGCCTGTCTCTTTTGGCGGGTATTGCTGCGAAAAAGCACCCTTAGGGACAAAGGCCAGTATTCCTGCGCCAATAGCAAAGAGGATGATCAGGCTGAGTATGCCAACAGAAGAGCGTCCGCTCAGTGTAGTTAAAAAGGCATAGAGAAAAGGCCCCATCATCGTAGCAAATTTGCCAAAGATATCAAAGAAGCCAAAAAATTCATTGCTGCGCTCCGGCGGAATCATTTTGCCAAACTGAGAGCGGGACAGGGCCTGGATCCCGCCCTGACAGGTTCCCACCAAAAAGGATAGCAGCCAAAAGAGGCTTTGCGAAAGTTTCAAGGCGGGATTATAAATTGCCGCATAAGCCTCTTCTCCGCCCAGGCTATAGGCTTTAGCCGCGGCTATCTCTGCGTTTTCCAAGGAATAGCCCATATAAAAGCCCAGCAAACAGACGCAAATATAAACGCTAAGGCCCAGCAGTAAAGTTTTCCTGGCGCCAGCTTTTTTGGCCAAAGCAGCAAAGCCGAGAGAGCATGGCACTGCCACCAGCTGCGTTATCATCAAGGCCAGCAACATGCGTACAGAATCCAGCCCGAGGATTGTCCCATATGAGGTTGCCATGCGAATCACGGTACCCACGCCGTCAATATAGAAAAAATAAGCCAGCATAAACAGCAACAAGGCGCGGTTTTGGCCTATATCCTTAGCTGTTTTGACCAGGTTTTTCCATACCGATTTGACAATGCTGCCGGCAGGGCGCTCAATATAGTGCTTTTGCTCCACCCGGCGGATAATCGGGATGGAGAAAACGGCCCACCAAAGAGAGGCCATAACAATAGACATTTTCATCACCGTATCAGTGGTGATATGCAGCTTATTGGAAAAAAGCAGCAAAAGGGCTGCAATGACAAAAGGCACAGTGCTGCCGCCGACATAGCCAAGAGCAAAGCCAGTGGCAGATACCATATCCATCCGCTCTCTGCTGGTGACATCAGTGAGAAAACTATCATAAAAGAGGCAGCTTAAAGAAAAGCCAATATAAGAAATCACATAGCCGACCAGCATCAGCTGCCAGATATCGAAAATGGCCATGGTGAGCGTAAACAGACAGCCGATGGCTATAGTTATGATCAGCAGGCGTTTTTTCATGCCCCGAAAATCAGCAACCGATCCTAAAACCGGAGCCAAAAAGACCACAATCAGGGTGGCAATAGAGGTTCCGTAACCCCAAACCACGTCACCGGCAGCGCCTGCTTCTGTTGCTTTGGCAGTAAAATAAATAGGGAAGAGCGCGGCCATGATAATAGTGGCATAAACTGAATTTGCCCAGTCATACATGGCCCAGGCAAATTCGGTTTTACTTAATTTATTTTTGAAAAAGGCCACAAATTTGACTCCATTTTTTATCTATTGTGAGGACAGATATATTATGTCCGTATTTATTCGGTTCGCTATAATAGCTGTACTATCCTTTTTGTCGAAAAAAATCTTTTTTCAGCAGCTATTGCTTTTCTCATAGTCTATTTGCAGGAGAACACTTTTATGCTATAATAATGCGCATGGACATGAAACAAATGAAGGTTATAATTGCTGTAGCTGCCATGTATTTAAGCCTGGTCATTTTTGCCAACCTTGGTTCCTTAAAGGTCATCAGCATTTTTGGCCTGGCAGTGGATGGCGGCACGCTTTTATACCCGTTTACCTTTACCATGCGCGATATGCTGCACAAAAAAGCAGGCGCGCAGCTGACCCGCTTCACCATTTGGCTGACAGCCGGGGTAAATCTGCTGCTGTTTGGCTTTGTGTGGCTCATCGGCGTCCTGCCGCCGGATATGGCAGTGGGCCTGCAAAGCGAATATGCGCTGGTTTTGGCCCCGGGTATACGCTTGGTGCTGGCATCAATCATCGCCATGACTGTGGCGGAGTTGATTGATACCCGCGTTTATTCCGCAGTGCGCAAGCGCTTTGGCAGCAAAAAGCAATGGCTGAGAGTGCTCTTTTCCAATGCCATCTCCGTACCAATTGATACAGCGTGTTTTCTGCTGATCGCCTTTTTGGGCCGCTATGATTTCTCGGTTTTGGCAGCGATGTTTATTGCCAATTTGATCATTAAATATCTGGTGTCTTTGATCTCCGTTGGCAGCATTTATTTGGTCAAGGATGATAAAGAATAGCCAAAAGCGCATTTACTAACTAATGAAAAACGCCTCCATAGCGGAGACGTTTTTTTATTGGGCAACCTGCGATTGTGAGCGCAAAAGACAGGTTTGGATAAAATCTTATTTAGGTATAACTATTGTTTAAGCAGAGGCAAAGCTGCGGCCGTATTCAGTGCAGAGTTCTGCGTCCGGGACCTCTTCAACGATTAACCCTTCATCAAAAAGGCTCGCCTGATCATTCTTGGCGCGTTCCACCCAGTCGCGCATCCATTCTCCATCGCCCCAGCCATAGGAGCCAAATAAGGCCACTTTTTTGCCAGAGAGCTGGGCTTCAATTTCCGTAAAATAGGGGTCAAATTCAGCCTCTTCCAAAACTTCCGCACCCATAGAGGGGCAGCCAAAGGCTAATTTATCATAGTCGGCGAGATCTTTGGGCGCAGCTTCAACGCTGAAAAGCTCGGTTTCCACGCCGTTTTCCACCATACCCTGGCAAATGGCCGTAGCCATTGCTTCAGTATTGCCGGTACCGCTCCAATAAATAACTGCTGCTTTTGTCATATAAGTATCAATCTCCTTTATTTTATAAGTAATAGTTTAGCCACTTGTCATATTGAAGCAGAGGCTATGAAGGTTTCCGCCGTTTTCCACATAGTGCAGCAGATAGTTGCGGCATTTTCGGTGCTCAACAAAAAGGTTTTGCGCCAAATGAACACTGCCATAAACCTTCCAGTCGCCGGCAATTTTATAATTATGGCCTTTGTGTTCGATAAATCCTGCCACGTCCGCTACCGGATAGCCAAGGAAAAGGCCCACCTCATGCGGGAATTCCGCACTGGCGCTAATCCGCAGGCGCAAATGGTGGATGATCCTGGCTAGCCCTTGCCCCAGCGGATAATCAAAGCGGGTGAGAATTTCCACGGCCTCTTCGTGCATTAATGCTGCCTCAAGCAGCTGGGGCTGATAAAGCAACAGTAGATCCTTGTCCTGGTTAAAGCGTAATACTGCTGCCTTAATATGGTTGCCGGAAAGCGCCAGCACCTCTTTGCGCTCTGCACGGGGCAAAGAAAGCAATGTTGCCGGTTTTTTGTTCAGTAATACCGGTCCGCAATGTTTGGCAAGGGTTTTTTGCAGATTTGTGCACATAGAGGCTCCTTTGTGTTAGTTTAAACTAACCACAGTCGCAAAATTAATGCACTCTTTAGCGTATTAATCTTGCGCAAATAGTGCTGTTAAAGCAAATTGACAAGTAAACTACTTACTTACTAATCATAGTATTTGTTTTGTGGTTGTTTTTGTTAAGGAGTATTAGTGTTTGTAGCAACGCTACTGTTTAGGGACGACTAATAATTGTGGTTAGCCCAAACTAACTCCGGATATAGTATAGCATACGGGTTTTATAAATGCAATAGCTTTTTTGCTTGCAGAATAAAAAAGAATGTGTTTTTACAAGAATAATTGTGTTGTCAGACAAATTATAATAAAATAAGAATGATATTTATTTTCATCAATAAATGGTTGTTGATGGAAAAGGAGATATAATGTATGAATAATAACCGTGGATCGGCCATGATATGGGCGATGGCTGCGCTAATGGTAATTGTGATTATCATCGCGCTTATTTTGACGCTTAGCCTGAATTACAGTGAGCGTACTACTCATGAAAGCATGCAGAACCAGGCATATCTATCGGCGCGCTCTGCTGTTGATGTGGTTTTGTCACAGATAAGCAACTATAGCATCAGCGCGACATCTGATATTGCCAACATGACAGAGGAGCAGCTTACCGCCAAATTGAGCGCAGAAGCGCCCTTGCTCAGCGGTATGATTGGCGTGCCTATGCCATTAACAGATTTCCAGTTTAGCGACAGCGCCAATATGGGAGAGATTACTTCTGCCACCATCACCAGGACGGATGAAGATACTTGGGTTGTCAGTGTGACAGCTCAGTTTGCTGACCGCTTGGAAACAGTTGAGGCAGTGCTGGAAAGAACTACTGAGTCAAGTGAGATAACCGAAGGAGAAACCAGTGATACCATTCCCGTGCAAAAGATATTCCATGGTTTCTTTATCAATACTATGACGCTGCCAAGCAATGCCACTCTTACTGTTAATAATTGTAATTTTTATTTAAAAGAATTTGCCAATAACAATAATAATACCCGCTCTATCTATGTTAATAATGGCGATTTTTATACTTATTACAAGATGAATTTAGCTCCCTCGGGCATGGATTATACTGCTACAATTAACGGATTTAGCAATACTAAGCTTTATCTGGGGGCAGGACATCAGTGTGTGGGTGAAATTAATGAAGGGCGTACTAAAGATATTTTTGTGCCGACGAATGATATGCAAAAAGGCAGTCTTGATGGCGGGGAGACTTTTATTAGTTTTGCTACTAGTATGGGTAGCGTTGTGAAAGATGATGATAACCGTTATTATTACCGCTTCCACCAAGGGAATATGTCTGTTAAATTAGGCGAACTTCCCAGCGCCGCTACAGAAGTACACCTTTTCTTTGCTCAGGGAGTAAAGCCTTCTTTCTCTGGGACTCCTCCAAATATTAACACCAGGGTGTATATCCATGGTGATTCCAGAGCGCAATTTACCTTTGCGGCAGACATGGTCATCAATGGCGATATTATTGCAGACCAGGTATTTTTTCAGGGTGATTTTACCCTTAATTATATTCCAACAACAAGTAACGCTTTAATAAAATTTAAAGGTGAGAGCAATTATGGAACCATGAAGGAGCTTTTCCAGGATGATTATCATTGGGGTTTTGTCACTTATCAATAAGTTTCGTTAAGACGTTGCATAAATAAAAACGCCCTAAGTACAGGGCGTTTTTATTTGTTCGCTTATAAGTGCAGGGCCTTGGTGGAGCATTGCTTAATGCACTGCATGCAGAGAATACACTCTGTAGCATTAATGCGTTTGCGGGAATTGTCGGTCATATCCACTTCCATGGGGCAGGCTTTTTGGCACTTGTGGCAAGAGGTACATTTATCTGTATCATTCTTGATGCGCAGCAAAGAAAAAAAGCTCATCGGTTTGAGGAAAACGGTGATAGGGCAGATATATTTGCAAAAGGCGCGGTTATCATGCAAAGCCAAAGCCAGGCCAATACCCAGCGTATAATAGATAATATTACCAATGATAAAGCTCCAGAAAATGATTCTCTCCATATTCGGAATGTGCAGTAAAAACAAGGCAATAACAAAAAGCAGCACCGCGCTAAAAACAATATATCTGACAAAACCCCATTTTTTACGCGGATGAGAGGAGGTTTTATAGGGCAGCAAGTCGAGTATCATAGCTGTCCAACAGGCATAGCCGCACCAGCCGCGGCCAAAAAGCAAAGGGCCAAAGATTTTTGCCACGGCATAGTGGATCACCGCTGCCTCAAAAACGCCTAGGAACAGATAGTACCAAAAACCGGCTATCTGCATGTTTTCGCCGCAGATAAGCCCCAGATAAACCAGCATATAAAGGCCGACAGCCAGCTGAACCACCAAGCGGGCGTGCCTGAATTTTTTATTGAACAAGAACAGACCCAGGGCCAGGCAGCTGCCGATATAAGTAAAATTAAATAAATAAAAAATATTGTCTAAGCTCAGCCAAAGTACCACTGCAACTGCCTCAAACACCAGCCAAAGGCCGAGGATGATCAGATAATCTTTTTTCATCAGCATGCCCCTGCCGCATAAGACATATTTGCATTATACCACAAGCCAACAAAAAAGAAGAGGCAAGCCTCTTCTTTTCTTGCTTATCGTTATTATTTTTGCAAAGGCTGGCAGTGTCCGCAGAAATAAACATTGCCGCCCATATAAGCCTTGCGGGTGATTGCCCCGCCGCAAACAGGGCAGGGTTCCTTGCAGGTTTTGGCAGAGAGTATGCTTTGATACCCGCCCGGATTCCCAAACAAATCCTTTTCCGTATTGCGCCCTCCCAAATCTGCCATTTGCCGCAAAACAGTTTTCACTGCATTATACAGCTTTTCTTGATCCGCTTTGCTCAGCGTAGCCACTTTGCTTTGCGGGTTGAGCCTTGCCTGGAAGAGTATATCCTGCAAGCAGCCATTGCCCAGTCCGGGGATACGCTGCTCTGTAGCCAGCAAGCCCTTGATGCTAAGTTTTTCCGGCGCTTCCGCGATAATTTGCGCAAACCACTCTGCGTTAAATTCACTGCTCAGGGGATTGGGCTTTTCGCGGGCAGCCTTGTAATAGGGGTTGTCCAGGCTGCCGTGCTCATAGGCAAACAGCGCGCCATACATCTGCACAGTGCAGACCAGGTAGCTGTTATCGCTAAAGCCCAGCAGCAACTGGTGTTTTTGCGGCAGCTTAGCGGCTGAGTCCAGATAGCGGATATTGGTGCCATCATGGAAGAGCAGGCGCATATCGCCAAGATACACTTTAATCATGCCGCCAATAGCTTCCACCGCTTCAATAGTATTTCCGCTCAGCAGGCGGGGATAATCTGACGGCTCACCATTATAAAAAGCAAAGCCATGCGGCGATTGCGCTGCAATGACTTGAGTGATTTCTTTGCCTTGAACTGTTTTTTGCAATTGTTTGGTCAGGCTATATGCTTCCGGTATTTCTAACATTATGCGCTCCCATGTTTATGATATTTTTGCTTTATCTTTGAAGCGGATATTGGCCAACTCCTCCAATGGCACTGCCGGTGAATAGAGATATCCCTGATATTTATAGCAACCGATATCTTCTAATGTTTTTTGTTGCTCACGCGTTTCGACAAATTCCGCCAGAACATCAAAGCCGAGAGATCTGGATAAATAGACAATAGAGGCGACAATTTCTCTGGCGCGGTCATTATCTGTCAGATTAGTAACGAGAGAACCATCGAGCTTAACCATATCAAAGTGGTTGTTTTGCAGATATTTTATGGAGGTATGGCCCATGGAAAAATCGTCTATGGCCATTGGGTAGCCAAGAGAACGGATACGGCTGAATACTTCCTCATTATGGCTGGTGAGGAAGGCCATCTGCTCGGTGATTTCCAACCAAAGGCTGCCTTTGTCCGCCATACCGCTGCTGATTAATTTTTGCAGATAATTAGCAAAGCTTTCGCTTTGAATAGTTTTGCCGGAGACATTGACGCTGACCTTGACGTCATCGCCAAGAATTTCGCCTATCCTTTGCCGGTCCTTGGCCACCATCAGGATGATCTGCCGCTCCATCGTCTCCAGCATATCAGCTTCATCAGCCAGTTTAATAATCAGCGGCGGATAAATATAGCCAACCTGATGATGCTTCCAACGCAAAAGCGCTTCCACGCCGGTACATTTGTCATGGTTGTCAAACTGGGGCTGATAGAACATAGTCAGCTCTTGTTTATTGATCGCATTTTGCAAATCCGCCGCCAGGGTTTTTGCTAAGGCCCCGCGGGAGCTGCGCAGCTGGGTGAGGGTGATAGGGGTATTGTTTTCCTCGCTATCCCGCAAAACTTCAGCTAGTTTACTCACGCCACGAATACTGTTTTTGACGATATAGTCATCATAGCGGCGCACAAAGGGCAGATAGATGACTATTCCGATGGCAATAGTTACCAGCTGGACAATAGCGCCGACCAATGATCCGCTGGCTGTCCATCCACCGAGGATGAAAGGGGTTGTCCAATGTATTTCCTCGGCTATAACTGGCATTAGACCGATGGCAGTCGCTCCATAGGCAAGCAGATAAGAGACAACCGGAGTGAGAATGAAGGGAAAAATAAACAGCGGGTTCAAAATGACGGGCAGACCAAAAATGAGCAGCTCATTAATATTAAACAGCACGGGCAGAGCTGCCATCCGGCTCAGCGAGCGGTTAGCGCGCCGTTTGCTGAAGATCAGCAAAGCGAGGATTAAAGCAAGAGAGGTACCGCAACCGCCCATAAAGACAAAAATATCCATAAAAGATTTGGAGACAATTTCGGTAGCTTCCAGACCGGCGGCAATATTGGCGGCATTTTGGGAGGCCACAGGCACAAACAGGCTCTGGCTGACTGTTTCCAGGACATCGCTGCCATGCACGCCAAAAAACCACAGCAGGCTGGAAAGGAAAACGTATAATAATCCGCTCCAAAAGCCGTTGTCAATACCATGGAAAAGCGCGTCCGTAGAGCGGATAAATAGCTCTTGCAGTCCGGAAACATTAAAAATATCAACAAGCAGCAGGTTGAAAACAGCAAAAATTACGGTGACGCCAACCATCGGTATAATAACAGAAATAGCATTATTAAATTCAACATCAGCGCCTTCTGCCCAGAGGCGGCGCTTGCGTTTGCTAGACCATTTGCTAAACTGGATGTATAAGGCAGAGCCGATCAAGGCGCAGAAAATGGCCGTAAAAACGCCACGGCTGCCAAAAAAGCTGATATCAAAATTTTCTGAGGAAATGCCGCTTAGGATAACAAAGCAGATCAAGGAAGTTAGCGGCACCCCATAAATAAAGCGCACGGTATGCGTATGCTCTCTGGCAAAGCTAAGGCTGAGGCAAAAAACCATATAAATAGAAAGCAGGCCAAAAGTACCCTGATTAACAAAGACAAAAAAATCAACCAGCGCGCCATTAGCAACAGAGGCAATAAAGTTACGATAGCCCTCTATCGGTAAATTATTAAAAATCAAAGCAAAAGAACCGATCATTAAGATCGGGATAGTCATCAATAAGCCATTACGGATTGTTCGAACCAGAAAGGAGCTTTCCAGTTTGCCAAATAATGTTTCCATAAAAAACAGCATCCTCAAGGCAAAATAGTGCATAATTGCAGTAATTCTTTCTAATTATACCAATAGCTATGTAATTATTCAATAGACTTTTCGATAATATTAGCACTGCTGTCAATATGATTATTCGCATATGTAATACTTGATTTTTGCTACCCTGCTTTATGCGGAAACTGTATTTGTAGCCGCTAATCAGCTGACAAATTTTTGCTGATGCTGATAATTTTTGCCGCTTGTTCCAACGCTTCCATACGGAATAAGGCCTCCATCAGGCTGGCGCCGACGCTTAGGGCGCCATGACGCTCCATCAGTCCGGCGCGCGCTGCTTGCATATAATTGCCAACAAGCTCGGCCAGCTGCGGGCTGCCTGCCGGAGCATAAGGGATTAGCGGCACCTCGTCCAGCTGCAGGCGTAATTCTTCCAGTGGAAAAGTATTGATGTTAAGAGAACTTAAGGCAAAAGCAGTAGCATATGGCGGGTGAGCATGGATAATGGCCGCAGCTTGTGGATTATTGCGGTAAACAGCCAAGTGCAGGGCAGTCTCAATTGACGGCAGCGGCGCATTGGCAGATAGCGGTTGGCCTTCATCATTGATGATGAGAATATCCTTTTGCTCAAGAAAGCCCTTGCTGACACCGCTTCTGGTGATCAAAAAGCCCTCCTGGCATCGGCAGCTGATATTGCCGTCATTGGCGGCAACCATACCCCTTGTCCATAGGCGTTTACCGATTTCGATAATCTCGGCAATTGTTTTTTGAAGTTTATTATCCGACATAAGCAGCCTCATTTTTTATTTATATATGTACGGTATTCTTGATAAAAAATATTTTACCTGTATCGGCCATGGGTAAATTACTTCTCCTCAACAAAAATAGTGTTTTTTGTCTATTAAGCATATTTTTTAGTATTTTTACTAAATGAACTTGATAATTGTTCTCAAATTGCATATAATATCGCTATCCTCTTTTTGTGAATCAGTACGGTTTCGATACAGCAGCAAAATCAAGGAGCGAATATGCAGACTATCCTGGCCCATGCGCATACAGATGAATTAGTTTCCCAATCGCCTATTGGTGATTTCTTTTATGAGTTTTTGCATATCTTTATTGATATGGCGCCTTTTATGGTATTGGGGCTGCTTTTTGTTGGCATTCTCAACACTTATATTAAAAAGGAATGGATTAGCCGTTTTGTAGGGAAAGATAATTTTGCCTCAGTGGTCAAGGCCAGCGTGATTGGCATCCCCCTGCCTCTGTGCAGCTGCGGTGTGGTGCCAACGGCTCTGGAGATGAAAAAAAACGGCGCCGGCAATGGCGCTGTGGTCTCCTTTTTAACCTCTACCCCGCAAACAGGCATTGAGGTTTTAATTGCGACATATGGTTTGCTGGGGCCGTTTATCGCTATTTACCGCGCTGTTGCCGCTTTTATCACCGGCATCATCAGCGGCGCTGTGACCAATATTTTTTGCCGAAAGGATCACCAGGAAGGGGTCGGAGATATTTGCTGTGATGAGAATTGTACTTGCCGGGAACATGAGCATCATGGCCAGGCAGAGCCTAAAAAGTCTTTTAGTAATATTTTCAGCTATCCTTTTATCACCTTTCTCGATGAAATTTCCGTGCATTTGCTGATTGGCCTGGCCTTGGCTGCGGCCATCAATGCCTTTGTTCCGGTAGATTTTTTTGTGGAGCATGGTTTCAGCAGCGGCTTGCCGGCAATGTTATTGATGCTGGTGATCAGCTTGCCGATGTATCTGTGCTCAACATCCTCCATTCCCATTGCCTTAACCTTGATAGCCAAGGGTATCAGCCCGGGCGCGGCTTTTGTTTTTCTTTTTGTCGGCCCGGCAACCAATATCGCTTCTTTGATGGTGATGGCCAAAAGCTTGGGTAAAAAAGTGACCATTATTTATCTGGTAGTGATTGCCGTGATGGCGATTATCTTTGGGCTGGTTCTTGATCTCTTTGGTGAGACAATATTCCATTATGGCGGCGACCTGGCAGAGGCGGGGCATCACCATGCCTGGTATACTGATGCCTTGGCGGTTGCCTTTGGGGTGGCTCTGCTTTGGAGCTTGTTGCGGCGGGCGATGCGCCGCATCAGACGCAAACAGCAAACCAAAGCCGAGTGATGATGCAAACAAAAATAAAAGAGGCCTGAACTCAGGCCTCTTTTATTTTGGCTGTTAACAGCGGAGTTTTGCCGGCTGTTTGTATCTGGCTAATCAGCATCGAGCCCAGGACCAATATCGCGCCCATCATTTGCAGCAAATCCAGTCGCTCATGCAAAATCACAGCAGAGAGGATAATAGTAACTATTGGTTCTGTGTAGCCCAGCACAGCAATGGTTTGGGAAGGTAATTTGGCCACAGAATCAAAATAAAGCCAGAAAGCAATCCCGGTATGGACAACACCCAAGAGCAGCAGGATCGCAATATCCGCAGTATGAATCGTCAATGTTGGCAAATCTGCCGTTATTAAAGCATAGGGGAGGACGACAACAGTGCCTATGGCCAGCTGAATCATGGTTGATTCCAGCGGCACCAGGCCTTTGATAAATTTGTTAAGAAAGGTTAATCCGGTATAGGCCAGAGCGGCAGCAATGCCGAAAATGATGCCCGCAATACTGATCTGGGCGAGGTTGCCGCCGGAAAGTAGGCCGGTGACCATTATCAGCCCGATGAGAGATAAGCCGATGCAGAATATTTTGAGGCGGGATAGCTTTTCTTTAAACACGAGAGCAGAGAGGGTGACCAGAAAAGCCGGCTCTAAATAATACAGCACTGTGGTTAGGGAAACGCTGGTATGCTTATATGCTTCAAAAAGGAATATCCAGTCTGCGCCCAACACAAGGCCACTGGCCAGCAACAGCCAAAGATTTGCTTTGATTATTTTTAGGGAAAACTTTTTTTTGGCGGCAAGGAAAACAAACAGCAAAAATAATGTGCCGATGCCGCCTCTGCACAAAACAATTAAACCTGCCGGAAGAGCAAGTTGTTTAACAAATAAGCCTAAGGTGCTAAAAATCAGCACGGCAATGATAAATTTTGTTTTGCTATTCATGGCAAAAGCCCCCTTGTTATTTGGCTATCTTTAGTTTACAATAAAGACAATAATTATAAAAGAGAATTATTTTAATGTTTATAATGAGAAAAATTCATCAAAGGAGCAAATATGAGCATAGCCAAGTATCTGGCTTTTATTAAAGCCTCAGAGCAGGGCAGTTTTACCAAAGCTGCAGACATGCTCGGCTATACCCAATCAGGCATCAGCCATATGATTAATGATTTGGAGGAGCAGTGGGGCGTTTCTTTGTTGAAGCGCAATCCTGGCGGTGTGCATCTTACCTCTGATGGGCTAGAGCTGCTGCCCTTCGTCAGAGAGGTTTGCGAAAAAAATACCCGTTTGCTGACAGCTGTAGATGAGCTGAGGGGTTTAGCCAGCGGTTTGCTGCGTATTGGTACTTTTTCCAGTGTTGCGACACATTGGCTGCCCAATATCGTTAAAGCTTTTAGCGCGGATTATCCGGGGATTGAGTTTGAACTGCTGCTTGGTGATTATCTGGAGATTGAGCAATGGGCGCTCGAGGGTAGAGTAGACTGTGGGTTTTTGCGTTTGCCAGGCTATGCGCGGCTGGAGAATATTTTTATTGAGAAAGATCCCCTGCTGGTAGTTCTGCCGGAAAATCATCCGCTGGCCGCTTGTGAAAAGTTCCCGGTCAAAGAGCTGGCAAATTATCCCTTTATGCTGATGGAAAAGAGCGCCAAGGGTGAAATAGCCGCCGTTTTTGAGCAGCATAAGATCAACCCTGATATCCGTTTTACTACTTGGGATGATTATGCCATTATGGCAATGGTTGAAAGCGGAATGGGTATTAGCATCTTGCCGCAGCTGATCCTGCAGAGAGCGCCGTATAAGATTATCACCAAGGAGCTGGATGTTCCGGCTTTTCGTGAAATCGGCCTGGTGATGAAAGACCGTAATTCCCTCTCTTTGGCCATGCAGCGTTTTCTCGATTACTTGCATTACCGTTCCGGCTAAAAACAGCCTTTGTAAGCTTAAGCCGATATATAAAGAGGCTGGCTAAAAGAAGGGAGTAAAACAATGCGGTATCAAAGGACAGAAAAATATGCTAAAGACTTATTAAATAAACATATGATGGGGCCAAATGCCCTGTTGCTGCTGGAAGAATTAACGGCAAATCTATCTATCACAGCGGAGATGACGGTGATGGATTTAGGCTGTGGCGAGGGATTGACCTCTTTTTTCCTGGCTAAAGAATTTGGCGCGCAAATACATGCTACTGATTTGTGGATAGCGGCAGAGGATAATGCGAGGAGATTTGAACAATGGCAGGTTGCTGATTTGATTACTGCGGTGCATGCTGATGCTGCAGCTTTGCCGTATCAAAAGGAATCTTTTGACCTGATTGTTAGCATTGACAGCTATCACTATTTCGGCCGGGAAGAGCATTTCTATGCCGAAAAAATAGAACCTTTGCTGCGCCCGGGCGGTATGGTGGCCATTGCTATCCCTGGCTTCAAAAAGGATATCCATGGTCATCTGCCTGCGGAAATATTACTTTCCTGGACTGCTGAGGATATGGAAACCTTTCATGATATTGCCTGGTGGAAAAAGATGTTTGTGGCTAACCACTCCAGCCAGTTTGCCTTTCGTGAGATGGATTGCTTCACGCAGGCCTGGGATGACTGGCTGGCAACGGATAATCCTTATGCCAAAAATGATAAAATTGCTATGGATACCGGAGCAGGTCAATATATGAATTTCATCGGGATTATCGGACAGAAAAATAAGCAATAAAAAACAGCTGTTAGTTAACAGCTGTTTTTTATCCGATCACTATGCCAGAAAGGGATAACTAATATTGCTGCGGAGCATCGCCTCTTCTGCGTCTTTTTAAGCGGCCCCTTTTGTCCATCTTGTGCGCATACATCAGCTGGTCAGCTGATGTGACCAAAGCGTCAAGATTGGCCTTTCCCTCCGTGTGGGCAAAGGGCACTATGCCATAGCTAAAAGAAAGAATAAACGGGTTATGATTGGTTTGGTTATAGGTATGCATGGCAGCTAGGATATTATTAATAATGGCTTGTGCCGCCTTCACCTCTTGCGGCAGCCACAGCAAAAACTCGTCACCGCCCCAGCGGCAGAAAAAAGCCTCCTCCCCAACATGGTCAAGCACCATTTGTACAGTAGTTTTCAGTAGAGTGTCGCCTGCCGCATGTCCGTAGGTATCATTAACCATTTTCAGCCCGTCAATATCCAGGAAGACTAAGCTGCCGCAAGCATTTGTACTCAGCTTTTCAGTAAGAGTATTAGCGCCCCATTCGCGGTTACTGATCCCGGTCATGACATCGGTGGAGGCATAATAGCGCAGTTGTTGTTCATTGGCAATGCGGCGGGAAATATCCACCGCAGTTTCCGTATGCACCAGACGCCCGTCTGTCCAGCGCACAAGCGTATCTGTTGCCAAATAGGTTTTATCAACAATATCATTATGTACCTCCCAGGTATATGCCTCGGAGCGTTGATTTTCAGCATCATATTTGACCTTGGGTATCGGGCAAAAATCGCAAGGGCCGGTCTGGTTTTTATGCAGCATATGATAGCATTTTTTGCCGATCAGTTGCTCCGGAGTTTTGCCCAGGCTCTCGGCCAAGGCCCGGTTAACAAAGAGCAAATTATATTCCTCAATATCATTGGCATACATAATATCTTTAGAGGCGTCGGAGATTAGCTGCAAAATATTCAGCGTATCAGTGACACGGCGCTCGGCATTTCTGCGTATGAGCAAAGCCGAAAGCAGGGCGGAAATGCTTTTTAAATATTGAATTTCATCATTGCTCCAGTTTCTCGTCCTTTCGCAGTCATCAAAACCGCAATAGCCAAAGGGATGTCCTTTGTCATAGAGAGTGATAATAGCCAAAGATTTGATACCCTGCATTTCCAAAATTTCTCGGTCATCAGCAGGCAGGCGGCTCACATCATCGGTGATATACATGCCGGAATTAACGATAACATCAAAATTGTAGTCTTCCTTGGGCAGGTTTTGTAAATCCTGAATAGCGGGCGCAATGTTTGCCGCACACCATTCATAGGTGTTGGCGGTCATGGTCGGCGAGGTTTCTTCAAAAACATACACCCGGCTGACTTCTGCTGTGCGGCCGGCGATATTTAGAACATTATTAATGGTCAGATCAACATCCTCTGCCATAAAGGCATTAGTCAGGAGCACGCTGACCTGGTGTTCATGTTCATTTTGTGTTGCTTGGCTATTATTTAGAACATATAAAACAAAATAATCCTTACCATCGGAACCGGTAAGATTGACCCCGAATAAGGCTGCAGATATTTTGCTTTGCTCAAAGGTATTAATCTCTGTATGAAAATCCTCTATATAGCCGCTGTTGGCGGCAATTTGCCGCAATAAATCATAGTCTTTATTGTTGATAAAATTAACAATGCTATATAAATGATCAGTGCCGGAAGCGCCAATCAGTTTGTTTACTGAATAGGTAGGGGCCAAAAGTAAACCGGCGTGCGGGTTCATATATACCACCGGCCAGTCTTTGTTGTTTTCGCAAACAATTACTGGCAGCGCAAGGCTGCCAAACATAGCGATAAAAGTTTTCTCCATTGCGAAACCTCCATAAAACGCAGTGAGATATTTTATTAACACAGTTTTGAGATACATTATCTATGAAATTGACAATAAATTTTATTGCCAAAAATGTGTAAAAATAAAGTTATTATAATTATAGCATAGCTATATCTGTTTGGTAAAGATTAAGTGATAATAAATATTAATAATTAATTATTTTGAAGAATTAGATAAAAATATGGATTTTATTTTAAGAGATTTTTGCTAGTGGTTTAATTTTGCAAAAACACCGTTCATATTGCCAATAGTGTTTATATTCTTGACAGATTGGCAATTTTAAATATTTTTTTGCAAAGGAAAATTAACTATAATATTTGAGTAAATAATACTTATATACAAACGCTTAATGTATAACCTCCGTGTTTATAGACAATGATATCTTAAGTCAGGTAATACCTCCATTATAAAGTTCGGCAATTAGGACTATGTCGAGCGATCCCTTAGTGTGTTAATGAGAATTCTTGGTGATATTTTATAAAATTATTAAATAAATGTAAAGAAAAATGCGAAATGTAATTTTAATGTAACTTTTGTTTAGTATAATTGATTTTAGAGAAAGAAATTTGTTTCTAAAATATTATTATCAGGTTCTACTATATAACATCGGAGGATGTTAAGTTTTGGCTTAGCATGCACAAATTCTATGGAAAAACAGCCTATGACAAACGTACCCTTTTCTACCATCAGTAGCCCCAGTATTGTGGCTATTAATAATTATGATGAAAAAAGGTTGTCGGGCGTGTTTTATCATCCATATTATGCCAAAGAGAAAACTTTTGATAATGCTATGCAACTGCTTCTTTTGCAGGAACAATTGCTGGATGATACAGGATACCCGCAAGCCTTTTCTCAAAAACGAGGTTTTGGCTCTGATCTGGACCAAAAGGAAGCCGCAGAGACTGGCATCAAGAGGGATGTTGAGGTGAATATCCCTTGTGGCAAGCTGGCAACCTTTTCTGTTAAAGTTGTTTTCCGTAAAAATGCCAGTTGGCAGGGTAGCCTGGTGTGGATGGACAAGAATCTGGAAATCAGCTTTCGCAGTGCACTAGAGTTGATGCTATTGATAGATAATGCTCTTAGTGACTAATAATTGACCTCCTTCTAAATGTGTTCATGGTATAAAAAGCTTCAAAATTCCCCTCGTATGCAAAAAAGGCCAAACATGCTTGGCCTTTTTTGCATATGTAGATAAATGGACAAGCAAGCCCAAATATTGTTAAAGCAGAAAATAGATCACAAACAAATAGCCCATTTCCAGCGCTACACAGATAACTAGGCCGGGGATACTGGTTCCGCCTTTTGCCTGCAAAAATTCCAGACGATCCTGGTCGTCCATAGCGTCAGTGCGTTTAATCATCCGTTGGCTTTTGCGCCAATAAAGCATATTGCCCACTGCGCCAAAAGCCAAACGTATCGCCCAGACAAAGACCTCGCTGGGCATAAAAAAGAGTGCAAAGTTTAAGGCAAATACTGCTGCAAATGACAAGAAAGCTTCTAAATACATTTTGCGGTAGCACATCCACTCATAGGGAAAAAACATGCAGACAAAATTCCAGCCTTTATATCTGGAGCCCATGGCTGAACCCCAGCGACCGTTATAATAGTCAATATTTTTCTGCACATAAGCCAGCTCATCCTGCAACTGTGGTTTTGGCGGGCTATAGTTGTAATTATAATCGTTCATTTTTCATCCTCTTCTGCCAGCGCTCTGGCCAGACGTGAAAATTTCGCTTGTTTGCAGCTTAGCTTGGTTAATAAATATTATCGCCTTTTTTGGCCGCAGTGTCAATGCGCCAAAGCGCTTAATTAGATCAAATCTACTATTGCCCAAGCCGCAATTATGTTATAATAAGCTCGAATTAGTTAAAATTTTTTGTCTATTTTTTGCCCACAAGTGGTCAATATCAGATAGCAATTTTTACTATTGATCATGCCAATAATTCCCGGTGATAGAGGCATTCGGGTTGCCTTTATTGCGCATTGCTATCAAGAACTTGAACTGTTCCATAGCATTCATGTTAGCCTGTTGATAGCAGCATAAAGAAAGAAGCTCCCAGCCAAGCGCCGGGGCTTCTTTCTTTATGGTAACAAGTGTTTCTGGAAATAATGTGGCAATGATGTACATCTATTCTACTAAACGTAAGTGGGAGGTGGTTTGTGTTTAATTGGCCTCTTGATTGATAATAGTAGATTTGTTAAGACTATATAGTTAATCTTTTGCGGTGTAATTATGGTTTGACAAAGCAATAAATTGTTTTTCCATGCTATCAATATCGCTATTTTCTAGATGTTTTTCCAGTATCAGTAAATTATCATATATTGTTTGCAAGCCTTGTATAGCGTCAGCAACAGTACACATTAACAATAGATGCTGCTTTTTGGGATGGATGAGATATACCCGTCCTATCAAGAGGCGGATATTGTGGTTCTGGCTTCTCCGCTTTATTATTGGAGCATTAGCGGCCAGCTTAAATGTGCTTTTGATCGTCTGTTTGCGGTGGCGGAAAGCAATCCTAATTACCGCAATCCGCTTAAAGAGTGCATCTTGATGATGGCAGCTGAAGGGCACGGTTTTTCTCATGTAGTAGAGCATTATCAACAGATTTTGCAGCAGCTGAACTGGAAGGACATTGGCCAGGTTTTGGCAGGCGGGGTTAATGAAATCGGTGATATTATCGGTAACCCCGTTCTTGAAGAAGCAAGGCAGCTGGGAGCGGCTATTATATAATAAGCAAATGTGAAAGAGAACTGGCTTTGCCGTGATCTTTAAACAGGCAAAGGATGCAAAACCAGCAGCAAAATTTTGCTGCTGGTTTTTTGTGGGCGCCGTCAATAATGAGTATATTTTTGCTGCATATCGCGCTGCTTTTCTTCAAACAATAAGCCAAAGCAGGCTTAGTTTGTGGGGAAAAAGAGATGGCGCGTAGCTTTGATCAAATATTGGCGCATTTTTGTGCGCCTGCCTTGGCCGGGCTTAAACCGGCTAACCTGGTGGCTTGCCATTGGCAAAAATATCCTGATCTAGTGAGCCTGGTTGATATCTATAATAAAAATTTAAACAAACTAGATATTTTTTTCAAGATCATCTATCAGTGTGAGCAATACGCTTTGCTTTTGGTTTATCGGCAAAAGCAATTAAGTGAGATAATCAATAGCAGGCAGATTAAAGCTATTTTGCTCGGCTGTGGTTATCCCGGGACAGGAGAAATTAATATTAATTTGGCTTATTTGCGCCAAAGGTTTAAGGCTAAAGCTAATTTCCCTCATGAAATCGGGCTGTTTTTGGGCTATCCGCTGGCTGATTTTTATGGTTTTGCCCGCAACCGGGGCCAAAACTATCTTTTGCGTGGACATTGGAAGGTATATGCTAACCCGCAAAGGGCAAGGCAGCTTTTTGATGAATATGACCGCTGTTGCCATGCCTTTAGCCAAAAAGTCGATCAAGGCATCACTATAGTTGATTTATGCCAAAAAGGAATTTGGTAAAAATTTTACCATAATTAATAGTACAAAAATTTTTTCTAAAACTATAAATAATTACAAAAATATTTTTTTATATAAATGTGAGCTATTTATTTTTTGTAATTATTTATAATTAATTTAATTATTAAATGTGTTTATCTGATATTTTAATATAAGAATTAATATTAGATAAATTTTTTTATTTTATTATGTTTTTTATGTAAAATATTGATCAATATTTAAGAAGTATAAAAAATTACAAAAAACTACTTAATTGTCAAATAATAAAAAGATAAATATGTATAAAATTAAAAAGAGCTTTAGCCATTAGAAATTCGAACCACATGTGGTTTTGCGACGCGAAGCTAGTGCATTACCTGTGACTTTGTGAAGCAAAGGCCAGGTAGGTTCTGAAAAACGCTGGCATCTCTTAATGAAAAAAGTATTCCCCGTAGATATACTACGAAAAACAATTTTTTCATCAAGATCTACTCACTGTTTTTCAGCCAAAACTGCCGACATCCCGGTGGATTGATGGTTGAGCTGGGCAATGCACTAGCTCCGGCTTGATCAGATGCCGTCTGAGACACATGAATTCGCATCCCTAATGGCTACCCGAAAGCTCCAAAGCCAAAGAGCAAACAAAATAATATGCCAAGGAGGCAACAACATGAATGCTATGGAACGTGTTTTGACAGCAATGCGCAATGAAGAAGCAGACCGTGTGCCAGTATACCCGATTCTGGCCGGTGCAACCCGTCGTCTGGTCGGAGCCAGTTATCCCGAGTGGAGCCAGAATGCAGATATCTGTGCCGCCGCTTATATTAAAGCTGTAGAAGAGTTTGATCTGGATTGTGTCGTTACCCTTATTGATCTCTCTGTCGAATGTGAGGCTTGGGGGCAGGAGGTTGATTATCCTGAGGACGAGGCGGCAAGACCCAATTTCAAGAACCTACTTATTCAGGACATTGAAGACTATGCCAAAATCAAAAAGGTCGATTACCGCCAGGGCAAACGGATGATGATGCATCTGGAGGTCATTAAACAATTGGTGGCGCGGTTCAAAGGAGAAGTCCCCATTGTCGCTTTTGTTTTTGGCCCCTTGGGCACTCTTTCGATGATGCGCAACCAGCAAGACATGTATATGGATCTTTATGATGACCCGGATGCGGTCAAAGCGGCGGTGAAAAATGTTAATGAAACACTGAAAGACTATTCCGCCGCACTTTGTGATGCTGGCGCAGATGCTATTATGTATGATACCTTGTTTGCCTCCGGCTCTATTATGAGCAAGCAAATGTGGATTGATATGGAAGGCGGGCTGATGAAGGAATTGTCAGCGATCAATAAAGCCCGTGGTGTGCTGACTATGACCCATAATTGCGGCGAGAAAATTTATTTTGACGCCCAAATCGAGTGCTATGGCACTAATGCCATTTCTTTTGCCTGCCCTCCTGATGATTGCAAGGATTTTGCCGAGTGCAAAGAGAAATATGGTGATAAGATCTTGTTGATTGGTTGTGTCAGTCCTGCCACCACTGTTGTCGGCGATCTGAAAGACTGGGAAGAAGAATGTAAAAATAATATTGATATTATGGCCAAGGGTGGCGGCTTTATGCTGGCCAGCGGCTGTGAATTTCCTGCCAATGCCAGTCTGGATTATGCTTATAAAATGGTAGAGGTTGCCAAAACCTATGGGGTATACAAAAAATAACGCAACCTACCTGGGCATGTGTTTCTGACAAGATAAGACACCAGTACGCTGGCATTGCGCAGGCGGAGCTGGTGTCTTTTACCAGAAACAATATGGCATATCTCTGCCCACAGCCAAGCAGCACAAAAACGCAAACAAAGGGGACAAATAATGAAGATTGGTATTGGCATTGATACCGGCGGCACCTATACTGATGCTGTAATATATGATTTTGCGCAAGCGAAAATTTTGAGCAGCGCCAAAGCGCTGACCACTAAAAATGATCTTTCCACAGGCATTTTGTGCGCATTAGATGGGTTGCCCTCTGATCTGGTGCAACAGGCTACTGTTTTGGCTTTATCCACAACACTGGCGACCAATGCCTGCGTTGAAAACAAAGGCGGCCATGCGCGGCTGATTTTTTTTGGCGGCAACAGCAAGGTCATCGATAGCTATGGCAGCGCCTATGGCTTGCCGGCGCTAGAGGAAATATATTTGCCTGTCTTTCATGAAGTGGAAAATGAGGATCTAGAGGATAATTATCATCCGACCCTGTCTGTTCCAGAATGGGACAAGTTTACCGCAGATGTTGAAGCAGGGTTTTTTGCCAATCTAGACGGCATCGGCATTGTGGAGCTGAATTCGATGTGGCATGGGGCCTCTGCGGAAAAAACAGCCAAAGAGATTATTGCCAAGAATATGGATATTCCGGTAGTCTGCGGCTATGAGCTTTTTTCTGAGCTGAATTGCTTGCAGCGCGGAGCCAGCACATTGCTCAATGCGCGGCTGTTTCCGGTGATCAAAGGCTTTTTGGCGGGAATACAGCAATCCATGGAACAAAGAGGCATTGATGTCCCCAAATTTATTGTCCGCAGTGACGGCAGCCTGATGACAGAACAATTCTCTCATGAGCGTCCGGTAGAAACGCTAATCAGCGGGCCAGCCGCCAGCGTGATGGGCGCAGTTGGCCTTACTAATGAGAAGAATGCGGTTATTGTTGATATTGGCGGCACCACTACGGATATTGCTATTGTTAAAAACGGCGACCCTGTGCGTACTGAAAAGGGCATTAATATCGGCAAGTGGAAAACTTTTGTTAAAGGCCTTTATGTGCGCACTATTGGCTTGGGCGGCGATAGCTGCATTCATTATAAAGATAATAAGCTGGTGCTTGAGGAGTACCGGGTGATGCCGCTTTCTCTTGCCGCCCAGAAATATCCGCAGATGAAAGATAGTCTGAAAGCGCTCTCGCGAATTTCTATGCATAAGCATTTTTTGCATGAGCACTATTTGCAGGTTAAAAGCATTGCAGATAACCCCAATTATACTGACGATGAGAAGCTGATTTGCGCGGCTTTGGACAATGGCCCGCTCAGCTTGCGCGCTTTAGCCGCGGCAGTTGACCGCGATATTTATGCTCTACGCCTCAATCGTCTGATTAAGGATGAGGTGGTGCAGATCTGCGGCTTGACGCCCACGGATATTATGCATTTGCGCGGAGATTTTGCCGCATATGATAAAGAAGCCGCTCTTTATGGCGCAGCGTTTGTCGCTTCCAATTTAGGGCTTACTGTTGACGAGCTGTGCGCTGCTGCTTATGATGAATTTGAAAGAAAACTGTATTTGAATATAGTGAGCGTGATGCTGGAAAATGAGCAGACGCGCTATATTAAAGATGGTATCAGCGAAGATATGATCAGATATATCAAAGAATGCTATGATATGGCTAAAGAAGAGTATCGTCCGGCAATTATGGAGATGGGCTTTAAAACTGATTTTTCTTTGATCGGGGTTGGCGCGCCTACGCATATTTTTCTCGATGATGTGGCAAAATTGCTGGGAACCAAGGCGATTATCCCGCCCTTTTCCGGCGTGGCCAATGCTCTGGGCGCTATTTTGGGCAATTTTTATGCTGAATATACCGTTGAACTCATGCCCATCTATGATGAAAATGGCATAGCCGGTTATAGCGTCTATGGCAAAGGAGCAACCTATCGCTTTGAAGAGCTGGAGGATGCCGAGGCCTGCGCCGAACAGGAGGCGCAAAAAGCAGCCAAGGAAGAGGCGCTGCTTCATGGCGCTTTGGGCGAGGTCAGGGTGAGTTCTCAAGTGATTAGAGAAATCACTACCGGCAGAGGCGGGCTGAAGATTCACCTTAGCTCAAAAGCTATTGCCACCGCTGTCAGTTCCATTGGTATCTAACAAAGTAAAGATAAACAGACATACACAAAGCCAGAAAAAGGCATCACAAAAACCCACCCTTGCGCGGTAATAATAAAGAAAGGGTGGGTTTTTTTACTTGTGCCAGATGAGCGGTTAAAAGAATAAACGTTTTTTCACTTTTTCTTTCCATTTTCTTTGCTTATCAATCAGCAAAGCGGCGAATCCCAGCAAAAGGCTGGGGATTAGCACATACCAGGCCCATTCCAGAGGCGGGTTAATATCGAGGTAGGCGTTGATAATGATATTAATCATCACATTGAGGCCGCCGATGGCAAATAAAAATACCGCAAAAGAAATGAGGATTCCTCTTTTTTTACGCAATTGATAGTAGACAATAACGGCCAGGATAGCCAGGCCTACTGCGAGTACTAGCGGAAGGGCCAGAGACATAAACCAGCTTTCGCCAATGGCGCGGGAATCGATGAGATAGAGATAAGCGGCTAAGACCAATAAATCAAGCATGAGGAAAAGCACCGGCCGCTGCACCCGGGCAATAACCGGCACCAGCACCACTGTCATCAACAGCAATACTGCGCCGGCGACATACAGGGACCAGCCAGTGGAAGGAATGGCAAAAACATCAATCAAAATGCAGATTAATACTGGTATCATCAGCACCAAAGCCATCAAAAAAGCAAAATAGCGGCGGTCCACCCCCCGCACCACTGTTTCAAAATAAGCGGGATAAGGATGCGCTTTTGGTTCCTTCCAAGGGTCGAGTGGGTTAACTACCTCTGTGCCGCATAAGGGGCAGTTCTGTTCAGATTTTGCCAGTTCCACACCGCAGTTCACGCAATAAGACATATTACCACCTCGTATTGCTTTCTATTTTTACATGCAGGCCGAGTTTAACCAGCCTGCGGAAAAAGTTTTTTTCTACCGGAGAGTCGCTGATTTTGCGGGTAAGGTTGATTACAAGCTGCCCATTGCAGCTGAGACAAGCCATAGCTACCGGGTTGCGCTTCAAAGGCCCGATCATAAAATCCATACGCTCAACATATTCGCGCATCGCATCCGGCAGAACAATATTGCCCAAATTGCTCAGTGTGCTGGAAGATTGCAAATCGCCATTGATCAAAAAAGCGGCCTTTAAGGCAGGGTTTTTGATAAAGAGCGGCACCACGCGCAGCAGCGGAAAATTGGCAGCTTGGACATTAGAGGTAAAGCGGGCGTTCAGCAGCTTTTCATCAGTTTCTTTCATCATAAAGGCATGAACCTGTTGGATGGTCTCTTCCAGCGAATATTGCCCGTATTTGGGCTCAATCCCCGGGTTGACAAAAGAGGAAAAATTGCGCAGGGTGGAAGTGGGATAATATTTGCGTAAATTGATCGGCACGCAAATTTTAATCGGTTTATGCCGCCGGATAACAGGATTATGCGCTTTTTGTACATCATCGATAGCCAAAATTAAAACGGCGGTCAAAAATTCAGTCAAGCTGGACTTATATTTTCTGGCCAGAGTCAGCGCAGCGTCGCTGTCAATCAGGCCGGTGACAATATGCATAAAATTTTTCTCTTCGCTGCCGGGTAGGCGGTAGGCTGCTGCTTCCCTGCGGCTGCGGGTGAGGTTGCGCGCGTATTTGGGAAAGGCGTCTTCGCTTTCTGACTCTTGGGGCGAGGCGGCACAATCAAGAATAGTTTTATTATCACGGGGAATATCAACAGCATATTTCAGCTGCAAATATTGCGCTGCCAATGTTTTGAGAAAACACATCCCGCCGGTACCGTCAGTCAGGACATGAAAAAACTCCACAGCAATGCGGGTGTCATAATAGCGAACCCTGAGCATAAACCCTTTGTTTTCCTTAAAATTCATGCGCATACAAGGGTTGCCTACATCGCTCTCTACCAGCAGCTTGTCTGTTAAGGGCTCCAGATAATGCCAAAAAAAGCCCTTCCCTAACCCGTGGGCAAAAAGAGGGAAGCGGGTCATGGTCTGATCAAGGGCTTTTTGAAGAATGAGCGGATCTATTGGTTCTTGAAGGTTGATGCTGACTCTAAATAGCGCGTTCCAGCGGCGCGACATGGCTGCCGGGTAAATAGTCGCCGCGTTATCAAGTTTCATCCATTTTTGTTGTGCGCTCAAAGACATACCTTCCTTTTTGATCAATTTACGGTGAGGTTCACTCAATTATATTAGCGTCAATAAAGTGATTAATTTTCACTAATACCTCCTTGGCCTCTGGTGTAGCATAAAGCGGATAGGCATGCCACATTTTCGGCTCAACAATCAGCTGCACTTGTACGCCTGCTTGCTGATATTTTTTTTCTGCCTGATAGGCGTCATCCAAAAGAAGCTCATTGCCGCCGGCGATAATTAATCCCGGCGGGAAGCCATCAAAATCGCCAAAAATCGGCGATACAAATTTATTTGTTTTGTCGCGGGGTGCATAGTGGTTGGCATAGCTTGTCAGCTGTTTGATGGTAAGAGTAATATCTTTTCTTTTGTTATAGGTATAGGATGCCCCGGATAAAGTTAAATCCATCCATGGCGAAATAGCAACGATTGCGGCAGGCAGGGGTTGTTTTTCGCTGATCAATTTATGTAGCAGGCAAAAAATTAAGCCGCCGCCGGCGGATTCGCCAACCAGGGAAATTTTGCCGGGATGAATTCCCCGCTCCAGCAGATACAGATATGCCGCATATGCATCATCAAGGGCCGCGGGATAAGGGTGTTCCGGCGCTAAAGAATAGCCGAGGCAAAAAATGTTTTTTTGACATGCAGCAGCCAGCATACCACCAAAATGCTTGGCATACGGGAGCGAACCTGCCACATAGCCGCCGCCATGCAGATAAAGGATGACAGCATCCGCATGGGCATGGTGCGGCAAAGCCCAGCAGGCAGTGTCATCATTATAGTGCTCAATGGGGACAAAATCGACCTTGCCAGCCATCACATGCTCGGCAAGATTCCCCAGGCGGTCTTGAGCAGCCCGGCTTTTGTTGATATCCATATGGTTCAACACCGGTTTTAATAGACGTATTTGTAAGCGCAGCCATGAGCTGAACAAACTTCCCATAATATCCCCTTGTGTCAAAATAGTGCAAGCGAAAACTATCTCTATTATGACCTATAACAGGGGTACTGTCAAACAAAGAATTTAGGCCCTTGCCGGCATCAATAAGGGTGAACAGAGGTTTGTCGACCAGTTAGACGGGAAAAACAAATTTTTGGACAGTGAGGTAGGAGTCGGCAGGATAGACTAAGGCCGATACGAAATTCGCATTAAAAGGGTAAGTTAATTGCACCTGCAATGTCACAGGATCATCGCTACTTTGATAGAGAGTGGTGATCTTAAAGAGCATGATTTTTGGTGGATTGCTTGGCGTATATAGAATATCTCGCGAAAGGAAAACACCATTGGCATACAGGTCTAAATTCATTTGCTCATCCGGGAAATTTGAGCCAATGCCCACAGCCAGATTGACAATAAGCGTATAAACTGCCGGTCCGCCGCCAAAAGAAGGGTTTTGCGGATTGCTCAAATCAAAGGTAAGGCCAAAATCCTCAAGGATAACAGGCCATTCAGTCGCAAAGGCGCGATTAGAGGGAGATAGCAGAATGGGCGTGATGGTGTCAAAGCTAAGCTTGCCGCCAGTCATCCCAGATGGTCCGGTTGGCCCAACCGGACCTGGCTCTCCCATGGGCCCGGTAGCGCCTGTTGCACCTGTTGCGCCGTTAGGGCCGGTTGGGCCGGGTATTGCACGCGGGCAGGCAGAGCCCGGCAAACAGCAACGGCCGGATAAAGACTTATAATATTTGCAGTTATTCATTTTATCCCTTTCAAAAACTGACATTAAGATGACAGCTGAGTATTTTGCCTAAAACTATATACCTTATTTTATGTATATTATGGCGAAGATGTGCACTATATTGCCTTAATGAACATGGTAAATTTATCTGCTGTATGATATAATATTACAAAATTAAAAGCTTCGATTCCGGGCGGAGCATCTATTTTATATACTTGATCGCCTCTTGGCAACGGAGGCATATCCGCAAGCGGCGATGGTATAATATCACAGCTATGCGGATATTTTGATTTGGCTGCATGTATTTACAGGCTCCCGCTGCTCTGTAATGCTTATATTATGGGGAGTGGAATCAATAACTCATCCGCTTTGCTCACTGCTTACGTCACTAGATGTTCTTTTTAAGGAGGGGTATCGATGAAAAAGAAAATATTATACATCATGGTATGCTGTGTCCTGTTGCTTGGTATCAGCACTCCGGCGGCGCTGGCTGCCGCGGAAACAGATAGCGGGTTCACCGTATTAAGCATCGCCTACCCGCAAGGGGGAGAGCTTAGGTTTAGTGAATCCAACCGTCTGGTCGCCCGCTATATTGATGATAAAACGCCAATCCCCTTGTCCTATTATTACGACGGACAACTTTTTGCCACGGCGCCAACGGATAATGCCGAGCGGAAAATTGAGGCTTTTATGGCCGAGGAGATCACCTTTGCTGACGACATTTCCGCCCAGTACGAGTTTAGCATGATGGAAAGACTTTTTTATAAGGGCATCATCAAAGGGAACAGCAAGGGCGAGGCGCTGCCCTTTGCCAATATTACCCGCGCTGAGGCTACGGCAATGATCATCCGTATGCTTGGTCTTGAGACAAAAGACGCTGAACCGGCAGGCTTTAGCGACGTGCCGGCGGAAGAATGGTATGCTGATGTTGTTGCAGTAGCAAAAGCATATGGCATTATCCAGGGCGATTCAGCCACGCTGTTTAACCCTAACCGCCTGGTGACGCGCGAGGAATTTGTGACTATGGCCGCCCGGGCCCTGTGGACAGCGGGTTTGCAGGAGAAAAATGAAAGGGTGACTGCCGAAGACGTAACCGCAGCCTATTCCCTGCGGGATGCGGAGACTATCTCTGCTTGGGCGCTGCCTGCCTATGCTGTTTTTGGCTCAGATGTGCCCACAGACGGGGTAGAGACTGGGGAGGTAGGCGCCGAGGGTGAGGTAGTGATGGCGCACTATGCCACTCCGCAAAAGGCCGCGACCCGTTTTGAGGCGGCGCATCTGCTGTGGCGGCTGATTGAGAGCTATCAGATCTATCCCTCGCAGGCTGCGGTGGCGTACGGTTTTGATCAGGCCATGCCGATTATTGACGGCTCTACCTCCACCTATCCCTTTACGCAAGAGGTTTTCCGCAGCCTGTTTTCCAATGGGTACCGGCATTCCGCGATGCCTGCCGCCCACTCTAAGAGCTACGCCTCCTATGAGCGGCTGATCGCGGGCGAGGTGGATATGGTGTTTGCCTCGGTATATCCGGCCAGCGACATCCTGGCACTGGCAAAGGAAAAGGGCGTTGAGCTGGAACTGATCCCCATTGCCTATGATGCGATGATCTTCTTTACCAATGCTGATAATCCCGCCACCGGACTAACTTCGACTCAGATCAGCAAGATATATGTGGACAACACCTATGCTAACTGGAAGGAGATCGGCGGACCGGATGCGCTGCTCTATCCTTATTGCCGAAATAATGACAGCGGCAGCCATGCGCAGATGGAACGCCATTTCCTGTACGGTCACGAAATAAATGCGAAGATCAGAAACGAGACGACCTCTGTCTCTATGGCAAATGTCCTCACGGATGTGATGAACGCCAAAACTACAGAACCGCTTGGTTATGCGCTGGGCTACAGCATTTACTATTATTATCAGAACATGGATATGTTCTACGACACTAAGACAGAGCTGAAGCTGTTGGCCATAGATGGCATATACCCCACTGACAAGAGCATTGCGGACAGCAGCTATCCGCTCTCGAACAACAGCTATATTGCTTTGCGCAAAGATACGCCAAAGGATGCGCCTGCCCGCCAGATGGTCAAATACATGCTTAGCGAAGCCGGTCAAGAATGTGTTGTTAACGCTGGCTTTGGTCCGCTGAAAGCAAATTGAGAAAAGGGAATATATTGGGCTGACCAAAGCGCAGTGTAAGCGTTTATCAAAAGATGGGCTTAATAAAATAACAAAGCTTGAAAACTTAGTTTTCAAGCTTTGTTATTTTAAAGGGTTGGCAGTCTGGATGTGGAGAGATTTTCTCTAATATAAAATAATTTATTTGTAAGGTGTTGACTTTGCGGCGTCGGTAAGTTATAATATTAGTGACCCCATTAAGTGAGGTGATGTAATTGGGGAATAAAAAAATGGGTCGTCCTACCGATAACCCCAAAGATATCTCGTTGAAGGTGAGGCTTGATAAAGAAACATCCGAAAAGCTAAATGATTGTGTGAAAACATTGGAGGTTTCAAAAGCCGAAATCGTCAGACGAGGGGTTCATCGTGTTCATGACGACCTCAAAAAGAAATAGAGAGAGCGGCGCGCCCCAACCAAGAAACACACCGCTTCTCTCATAGCCGACAACTACCAAAGGCAGTCGCGTAAATATTATATCATGCGCCACACTTCCTTTCAAGCATTGTCGGAACTACAATAAGAAAGGAAATCATTATGCAGATTTTAGAAGAGCTGTACTATGGGAATATTCGTCCGGACGTCAAGTTTTATGGTCAGGATTCGCCTTTTGCTGAGCTGATATATCTCCGCGAAAAGAATTGGGAAAAGCTGATGGAGTCGTTGAACGAGCAGGAAAAAGAAACTCTGGAAAAGTTCAATGACGCTGAAGCGGAGATTGACGCCATCACCAGATATCAAAAGTTTAGCTACGGCTTTCGTCTCGGCGTTCTGTTGATGGCGGAAACATTTACCAACAGCGGCGAATTGATGGATAGCCATCAGTGAGTTTTTTTACTTTTTTGCCTGCTCTTTACATTAAAGATAGAAAAATAGTCTGGCCGAGAGGAGAGGCTAAGAGGCCGAAAAGCCGGAGAAAACTGCATCATACATAAAAAGCAAGCGGTCAGCTATGCAACTGACCGCTTGCTTTTTTTATTTTTCAACCAGAGGTAAAACGAGTAGTTGTTTTATTTTGCCACTTGCTCACAGAATCTGTGGAGCAGGGCAGCCACTTCGCAGCGCGTAGTTGGCAAAGAGGGGTTGATCATGTTATTGCTGTTGCCTTGCAGGAGCTCGGCGGCAACAGCCCACTTGATTGCAGACACAGCATAGCTGCTGATATTGCCCGCATCGCTAAAGACGCTAAGATCAGCCTGAGCGGAAACGTCGATTTGCTTATAAGCAGCGTAGCGGTAGAGAATCGCCGCAAACTGCTCACGGGTAACCGGGTCATCCGGGCCGAACTGGCTGCTGCTGTAGCCGGTAACAATGTTGTTCGCCGCTGCCCAGGCAATGGCCTGTTGATAATAGCTGCCGGAGTTAACGTCGAGGAAAGAGTTTGCCGTTGTTGCCGCCGGACTGCCCTCTAACCGCCAGAGCAGGGTAGCAGTCATGCCGCGGGTGGTGATGCCGTAAGGTGAAAAATGAATGGCGTCTGTGCCGAGGAAGAGTCCTTTTTCGTAGACATACATCACATCAGCATCAAACCAATCAGTAGCAAGGACATCAACAAAAGGACGTCCCTGATCATCAGGTGTAGTATCATCAGGTGTAGTATCATCGAAGGCTATCGGGGTAATGCGGGAGGGGTCATACTCAATGTAATTGACTGATGTGGTTAGGGGAGATAAATCTGTAACCTCGATCATAGTTCTGGTATAGCCATCCTGGTCGTAGAGGTAATATGTTCCGATGGGGACAGATACAGTCACAGTGCTATTGGTGCCGATACACGGATATTGGCTCTGGTCACTGTCCGCTTCCAGATAAAATACCTTGCCGTGGTTATGCCAAAGATTATTGTTTTGATAAACTGTGATAGTGATTTGCGCTGCATCCACCAGCACCAGTTCGCCGCCCACTACTTTTGCGGCTTTGCTGCTGTCGTCAGAAGTGAAATACTGCACAACATCCGTGCCTGCGCCGAAGGCGATGAATGCGCCGCTTGAAGTTGCGGTTTGCACAGATACGCTCATGCCGTCAACCGGGGCAATATCGCCCGAGCCGGGGGTGATGTAGATGCCGTCACAAAGATAAAGATTGCTGGCAGTATTTGTGCCTGCGAGCAGATTATCTGTGATCTTTGCTGTGCCGCCGATGGTCAGCGGATCAGCAGTATAGACGCCGCCGCCGCTGGTAGCTGCCGTATTGCCGGAAATCTCGCCGCCGCTCATGGTGAAGGTGCCACTGGCTTCTTCATATACCCCGCCGCCACTGCCAGCGGTGTTAGCGGTGATGGCGCCGTCTGTCATGATAAAGACCGAGGGGCCAAAATTGTATACGCCGCCACCCTTGCTGTCGCTATTCGTGGCAGTGTTGCCGGAAATGATGCCGCCACTCATGGTAAAGCTGCTGTTCGCTTCCCAGCTCAATATACCGCCGCCGCCTTCAGGCGCGGTGTTGCCGGAAATCTCGCCGCCGCTCATGATCAAAGTGGATCCGCGGCTGGCGATGCCGCCGCCACTATAGCTATTGGAGGTGTTGTTGGTGATTTTACCACCAGTCAGGGTGAAGGTCACGCCGTCGGTATTACAAACGCCGCCGCCAACATCTGCATCAGAGATGTTGCCGGAAATCTCGCCGCCATTCATCGTGAAGGCTGCTTCACCGTTATTGCGCACGCCGCCGCCGGTGGCTACAGCCGTATTAGTATTGATCGTGCCGCCGTCCATAATAACGGCGCCGTTATCATTGTATATGCCGCCGCCATCCTTGGTGGCGATATTCTCATTTATTGCAGCAGTGCCGGACAGGGTGATCGTTCCGCCAGAGCTATAGATACCACCGCCGTGGTGTCCTGTGTTCTCAGAAAGAGTGCCACCGCTCATCGAGAAAGTGGCGTCTGCACCTATGAATACGCCGCCGCCACTATTGCCGGTTGCGGTGTTTTCAGAAATGGTACCGCCATTCATCGTAAAAGTGGCGTCTGTGTCTAGGTACACCCCGCCGCCATGTGCAGTAGCTGCGGTGTCTGAATTGCCGGAAATCTCGCCGCTTTGCAGAATCAGGACGCCGTCGCTATTGACAAGCACCCCTCTGCCGCTCTCGTCGCTCGTGTGGGTAACGGTTATGCCATCTAGTGTCAGGGTGCCGTTGACAGTGATGGTCGCCACCCCATCTGCGCCGATCAAGCTGTAGCTGCCAATAAGAGTGATGTCCTTGCCGGCTGGGATCGCGAGCGTAGAGTTCAGGGTGATGTTTGCTCCGAGCTCCAGTGTGGTGGAACCAGAGGCCGCTTCAATTGCCTCTGTAAGAGCCACTTCGGTAGTGATCGGCCCTGCCGCGGAAGCGGACAGAGGCATCAGCGCCAGCACAAGGACAAGCACCAGTGCAAAAAATAAGATTGATTTACGTTTCAATATGCGTAGCATGCGATAACCTCCTTGAATTTTTTAGATATATTTGAGTGATAAAATACCAAAATCGCGTATATCTCGTAATATTTTTTAGTTTATCATATTTTTGCTGAAATAAAAATTGACAAATTCGAGCTAATGTACTGTCTAATAAATTCAAACTGCAACCTGGCTGTGCTAAGTTCTCCCCGCATACGAAGGCTATCAAAGCGCCGCAAGTCTGTTTTTTGACAGGGTAAGAATTTTTTTACCGCACAATAGTGTTTGCCCTCACATATGATAGAGAGGGAGGGGGATAAGCTTATTTTATTATTGGCTGTTAAAAACGCCTGTATAAGCTTAGCCATACTAGTAAACGATGTAGGGAAGATATTGGCCAGCAGCAGAGCTGATGACTAAGGATTGAATGTTAAATGTTACAAAAATAAAAAAATATTTCTTTTTTCGTAAATATGTGTAACAAAATTGCGAGTTAATAGTATTAGTAGTACCGAAATATTTTGTAACAAATTGATGGAAATTGTGGATTAGAGTCATATTTTGTTATAAATTTTAGTCCGTAATAGTATTTTAGCAGGTTTTATAAGGGTAAACTTAGCTAAGTATACCATCATTATATTATATTAATTTTTTATATAAAGTTGATTTATAATAATATTTATTGAGAATACCTTATAGTTAGCAAGTGTTCTCACATAAAAAATTTACACTAAATTGCATATAAGCTGACAATCAGAAGATATTGCCAGCTAAAGATAAAAATATAAAAATATACCGGATTAATCAGATAGTGAATTATTGCATATCTGGTTACAAAAACCCACAAAACAAGATATGAAAACGTCAATATATTAATAAAATTATTTTTCATAATATTTTGACTAATTTTTTGAAACGCAAACAATTATCGAAAGATAAAAAGACAACTTATATTAATCAGAGTATAAAAGCAACATTTAGATATATAGTCATTTTTTCTTATTTTTACCCTGTGCTGTTTTGCTGTAACACGCACAGCATTCTTCCCTGCAGATTTAAGCTACAGGGGTGCGGATGACACCCCTGCCAGCAAAAAAGCAGCTAAACCAAATACTACATAGGCAAAACTAATTAATGAAGAGTATTCAAAAGAATATTCAATTGATCATGATACTGCTTTGAGTGTATTTGGCCAGGAAGGAATTGTCGGTTGCAGCTTGATATGGACATGCTTTTGCCCTGTGTGTAGAAAGGGACATGAGCATGGGTTTTAATATTGTCCCCAGTATTGGCAAACAGCAGCAATTGCCAGCGCTGCTCCTGCGATAATCCACGCATAAACGATTACTATCAGGGTTTTGGCAGGGGATAGACGCTATAGGCAAATGCTATAGGCAAAGGTTGGGACAATCATGACTCCGGGCAACTGGGCAAGAGGGCTACATGACAAAGCTGCATCCGTCTAAACAGGTGTTTTGCCGGATGTCAGTGCATCATTGCAGCAGAAGTCCAAGCTGTCAGATACGAAAGGAGGTGGTGAAGAAAATAATAATATCCCCTGTTCTCTGCATGACAAACATCTATAACAAGCATTAAATTTACCCCTATATTCTACTAAACATACCATGAACACATATCAAATGATTAAAACAATTAATAAAAAGGAGAAATAATTATGACAGATAAACCATATCCAAAAGTGCCGGGCATAGATGCTAGTCTCTTTGAGCTCACAGATTGGAAGATGCCGGAGAGACAGTATAAAGATGCTCATGCACAGTTAAAAGCATATGAAACTCAGCAACAAATCAATTTTCTTGGCTATCAGACAAACCAAGATGTAAATTATAAGGATTCCTTGCAAGACTATTTAAACATTCAAATCAATAATATCGGCGATCCATTTACTCAAGGGAATTTCACTACCAATACCAAATTTATGGAACGTGAGGTACTTGATTATTTTGCAAAATTGTGGCATATACCTGAAGGACATCGTTATCACGACGAACATGATCCGGAAAGCTACTGGGGCTATGTGGTTTCGATGGGCTCTTCAGAATCCAATATTTTTGGCTTTTGGAATGCGCGCGATTATCTGCAGGGCAAAAAATTATTACCTGATCCGGAGGCTGCAGAGCAGGCAAGACAGGCAAGTCTGGCAAACCCAGGAACCCCGTATGCAGTAGAGCCGCGCATTTTAACCTATCGGCCGGAAACGCCTCCTCCGCCTGCGGAGAATATGTATACCCCTGTTGCTTTTTATTCTCAGGATACGCACTATTCTGTGATCAAATGTATGAAGATGTTTGAAATCCCCACTTTTTATGAACTGGGTAGTCAAATTACCAAAGCCAGTCCTACAGACAAGTGCCCGTTAAGGTGGAATCCTACTCATCCTGATGTTCATGATTATCCTGATGGATATTCAGAGCAAGGTATTGACCCGACGAGCGGTTGGCCGCGTGAAGTTCCCTCTGAGTTGGATGGTAGCATTTGCATAAAATCTTTAGTAAGGTTAGTTCATTTTTTCGTTGAAAAGGGCTATCCAATTATCCTCAATTTCAATTATGGCACTACTTTTAAAGGGGCCTACGACCGCGTACTAGATGCGGTAAACGCACTTAAGGAAGACTATTTACTTACAGATGCGGGCGGCTTTGATCCGTACATAGGTATACCCAGGGAGAGAAATAACTATTGGGTCCATATAGATGGGGCTTTGGGCGCTGGATATATGCCTTACCAGGAAATGACAGATTCTACCGACTTCCCAGTATTTGATTTCCGCATAGATGAGGTATGCTCTATTACCATGAGCGGGCATAAGTACCCCGGCGCGCCTTGGCCCTGCGGAGTGTATATGTCCAAGACTAAATATCAGCTGAAGCCGCCCTCGAACCCGCATTATTTGGGCGCTCCCGACAGTACGCTGGCCGGTTCCCGCAACGGCTTTTCTGCCATGGTCTTATGGGATTATATCGCCAAGCGTTCTTATGATACTGAGAAGGAAAAAACATATAACTCACAAAAAGCGGCAAATATTCTCACCAGCAGACTAAGGGCACTTTTGATGGAGACATGGGTAGAACATACTCCAAATACCTTTTCGGTCCGCTTTAAAAAAGTGGCACCGGATCTTGTTTTTAAGTACTCTTTATCGGCGGAAGTAGTATATGTTGATGGAGAGCAGCGTGAGTATAACCATGTTTACTGTATGGGTCATGTTGACGAAGCTTTGATTAATCGTTTTATGCATGATATAGAGATCCATCCGGATCCGTTCCCTGAGCAACACTTGAATCCTGCATTTGATCCAGCAGATTATGAGCCTACTGCTACTCCAGCAGATGGCCAGGCAGGCCTTTATGTACCGCAATCCGGCCGCGGATTCAAATAGGCTCTAAATTGATCTTATCTTTTTTCAAGAGATCGCAAGAGACATCTATCTATCAGAATCCCACCGCGGATTCAGCTAACAGCTAGTTTAGCGCCATATCCGCACAAGACACCGCCTGGGTTTTCCATACCGGGCGGTGTCTTGAATAGCATGTTTTTGCGTTTAGCAAAGACTTTTGCAAAAAATATTGGCGCTGAGAAAGAGAGGTATTAATTATGGAATTAGGAATTGCGAGCTTTGCGGCAATTACCGTTATTTGTTATTTGATTGCTCAGGCAATCAAGGCCACCCCGCTTGATAACAAGTGGCTGCCGGTTATTTGTGGCGTAGCAGGAGCAGCGCTGGGCGTGGTAGCCATGGAAATTGTGCCGGATTTCCCGGCCACGGATATCATGTCCGCTATTGCCATTGGTATAGTCTCCGGCCTAGCTGCAACTGGAGTCAATCAGGTGTATAAACAGCTGAAAAGCAGTGAAAACAGCCCGGAAGAAACTGCCGGCTAGAGGCAAGCAAAAGAAAAGGGAGACAGCCGTAGCTCTCTCCCTTTCGCTCAGATTAGTAAAGTCTAACCGAGTAAACAAATAAAATCAATATTTTACGAATAATCAACGAGGTGAATCCATGTCCGACAGAACAAACATGCTCCGCCTAGCCGCCGCTGAGGTTGGCTACAAAGAAGGAGCAAACAATAATAATAAATACGGCGCAGCTTTTGGCGGCAACTATCAGCCGTGGTGCGCTTATTTCATATCCTGGTGCGCGGATGGGGCCGGCATCCTTGGCAGCAATAATTGCTCCGGCATCATTCCCCGCACCGCCTGGGTGCCTGATTATCAGAGTTACTACCAAGCAAAAGGCCGCTACCAAGCAAAAGGCGCTTATATTCCTGCTCCCGGAGATATTATTCTTTATGGCACTAATTCTCATGTGGGCATTGTGGAGAGCTGCGACGGCAAAACAGTGACAGCTATTGAAGGCAATACCAGCCAGGACGGCAATAATCCCAATGGCGACGGCGTTTACCGCCGCACCAGAGCCTTGAACAATTCCTGGATTAAGGGGTACTGCATACCTGAATACAAAGAAGAAGAAAACAACCACCGCCAATATGTGCAAGAGACGACCGGCTTTGATGACAACACCATGGCCTATCTGGATAAGCACCTCTGGCCCACTGCGCTTTATGACAAGCTATATCAGGCCCTAATTATTACCACCAGCAGAGAAATGGTGCAGGCTGCCCCTGGGCTGGATGATAATACCATGAAATACTTGGACGGCTACAAATTCGCCGCTGCTTTGTATGATAAACTGGCCGCGGGTATTCTTGATATGAAAAAATAGCTATCAAAATTGCCCGGGTTTGCTCACGGCAGCCCTATTTAACCCCTCTCAATCTTTATCGTTGGGAGGGGTTTTTGTATGCAGATAGATTTGTTGGCTATTGGCTATAATTTGTGGTAAGTTTTGCTGTCACTCTTAGCTTGCTTACACCACGCTCACCCTTCCAGCCATTTGCCCGCTTCTTCATAAAGCTCCTCCACCAGCTCCGGCCAATCAACACCGGGCAGGTTTTCATTAGTCGGCCGCCCCGCGAGGTGATTCATATAGCACATACCGGCATAGCTGCTCCGGTAGGCGGAGAGCTCGCCGGCATCAATATGGATATTCCTATTCGGATAAACCGGCACAATGGCATCCTTCTCATAAATGCTGGTGAAGGCGATGATATGCCAAACACCCTCTCTTTTGACCAAGCGATAAACCAGCTTGGCGTCAGTACAAATCGAGACAGCTGCGCCGTCTAAAGTCTGGCGGATTTCCACAGTGGCCATTGTCAGGGCAAAGGCCTTATCGCCATTTAGCCATGTCAGAGTGTTGTATATTTTATGCGGGGCAACGAGATTTATCTGGCTGGAAGCAACCACAAACCCATAGCCGCTGCCTTGATACCAGGAGATGTTAACGGTGGCATCAGGGGAGTAGCACTTTTTCATCTCATCCCACAGCGCATTGTCGCGGCAAAACCGCTCAAATTCGATCAGCTCTTTGACACTGAACTTATCCGCAATATCCTCTGCGGAGTTATTCATCGGCCTGTCTAACATATTATCGCCTCCCTGGTTGTACTCACTCCGGGAGTGTGAAGCTTGACTTCCTCCACTTCCAGATAGAAGAGCTTGAATGCCGGATTATCTGCAGTCTGGTAGTTGTCCTTGACTATTCCGCTCTCCTCCATCACACGGGTCTTGAACGCCATATCGTCCACGAAGGACACTTTGCCGTTTAAGGTCAATACCGGCGAATAATTGGGCGGGTAGCAGCAGAACGACGCATCCGGGTTGGCCATAAGCTGCGCGTACATCGACTTTTCGCCTTTGGTGCAGAAATACACTTTATTATCCTCAGCAAAGAGGCTGTGCACTACCCTGGTGTCCAGACTGCTATTGCTTTGTGTAGCCAGCACGCCGTTGGGGTTTTGTTTTATAATGTCAATATAATCAATCATATCAATCGCTCCTTTAGTTGTTGTTATTTTCAGTTTAGCATGGGTTAGCACTCATTTATGTAATCATGGTTACAGTCTATTTTTAACAAGCTGCAAGTTTATTGCAAATCAACGTTTGTTTTCAACATTTCGCCATAGGTGGTGTTGCCGCGATGCCCGGGATAAATTTTCAAATCGTCAGGAAAGCCAAAATTTTTGAATTTCTCGATGGAAGCGGCCCGGTCAATCTCGCTGCCGGTAGGGTGGTCGGCAGAGCCGACAAAAGGAATCATAAACATGTCGCCGCGGAAAAGAATGTTTTCCTCTTCAAAATAGAAACAACAGCAGCCGCAGGTATGCCCGGGCATGTGTATCAGCTCAAAATGATAGCCGCCGATATCGTAAAATCCTTCTTCGTCAAAGGTTAACGGTTGTGTTTCAACCGCCAGGGAAAACCCGTTGGGCAAAGAAGCATTCAAAACCGGGTCGCGCAGAAAGTCATAATCCAGCCTGTGAATATAGACCTCGGCATCCGGGTTCGCCGCTACTGCCGCATCCAGGGCGTGGATATTATCCCAGTGTCCATGGGTGATGAGGATAGCATCAAGCCCGCCGATCTCCTCTACATATGCGGCAAGATCATCGCTGTAAAAGCCGGGGTCAATGAGGATGTTTCCCTTATCCGAGCTGAGCACATGAACCTCGCTGGAAAAGCCCTTGGTAGTGGAAAAGGTTCATACAGACGGCTCGATTGCAGCATCATCCGCAGTAGCATCCTGCTCTGTTTGAGGAGATTCCGGCGGTTTTGCCGCAGCGGTTGTGTCTGCGGGAACACTGCAAGCGGAAAAGCTTAAAAGCGCTGCTATCGTTAAAACAGTCATAATTATTTTTTTCATCTTATATCGCTCTTTCGCAAAGATTGGTTTATTAAAAAAGCACTACTCTGCCATTTTCAAACTGCAAATTGCTCATGCTCTCGCCCGCAATCTCCTCCGGCAAAATAGCTGCCTCTATCCTCTCCCTTTCCTCCGGGCTGAGAGAAATTGTCATGGCTTTGGCTGAATCTTGAAAATTTTTAACTTTGCTCGCGCCAATAATGGGAATGATATCATCGCCCTTGGACGCGGCCCAGGCCAGAGCCAGCTGCGGCAGGCTGATCTGCATCTCACCGGCAATTGCCAGCAGCCTTTCTATCAGCTCCAGGTTTTGCTCAATGTTGTCAGCCGCAAAGAGCGAGTTGCCCCGATAAGGAGGAATATTGCCCTGACGCAGGCTGTTTTTGTTATATTGCCCGCTCATCAGCCCGTGGGCAAGTATGCCGAACGCGGCCACTGAGATGCCAAGCTTCCGCGCCATGGGCAGAACATCTGCTTCAATCGTACGGTTAAAGAGCGAATACTCCATTTCAACCGTTTCAATAGGATGAATGGCATTCGCCCTTTCCAGCGTAGCCGCGTCAACCATCGAAAGGCCGATGTGGCGGATATACCCTTCCTTGACCAGGTCTGCCATCACACCAATGATTTCTTCAACCGGGATCGCTCTGTCCATTCTCGCCGGCTGATATAAATCAATATAGTCAAGCCTCAACCGCTTCAAAGACTCGCTGAGATAGCCTTTAATTTTGTGCAGGCGAACGTCCAGACCAGAGGAACCCTGTCCCTGTTGGGTAAGAACCCCAAATTTTACAGAAATGTAGAACTGGTCACGCTCTACGCCTTGCAGGGCTTCTCCCAGGACTATCTCGCTTTCTCCTCGGCTATAAAAATCGCCGGTATCTAAAAAGGTAACGCCTTGATCAATCGCCGCATGAATAACGGCCTTATTTTCATCAAGGTACGCCTTGCGCATTTGCATGCAGCCCAGCCCAAATCCCGTGTATTTCATTTATTGTCAGCTCCTTTTATTTTTCAATTTCACACTTTTTGATCACAACCATGCCGTCAGGCATTACATCTATACATTCTCCGGATATGGTGATTAGCATTCCCCGTTCCAGCACTATATCTTTGGGAAAGCCGGAACGAAACACAAATAGGGTCTGGGAACGTTTTGTTGAGCTATCAGATAGCTCAATCGAGGGAAGACCGTACATATCCGGCCCGATGTAGGCAATAATACCGCTGACCACAAGATTTTGTCCGATATATAGTTGTTTTGCTTCTGCTATATTTGTTTGAAAAACGCCATATAAATCCGCGGCGCTGATAGCTGGTGGTATTTGTTGGTTCATATCAATTCTCCAATTCTGATCCAGATAAAAACGTGGCACATTACTGCTCCTCAGCTGCTGTGCGGTGCAACAGTTCGTGTTTCCGGCGCCGTTTTGCCAGCACATAGGGATTATTGTCAATCCGCACACCCATTTCGCGGACGAGGGTGGGGATGATAGAAAAGCCGATGACAATCAGCCAATGTATACCGCTGAGCGCGGTCAAACCGAAGAGGCTTTGGAGCGGCGGTGTGAGTGCCATGACAATGAATACGCCGAGCATAAGCACAGCGCTGACCACTAGGGGCTTATTGCTGCTAAGAGAGACCTTGAATATTGACTTGCGGCTGCGTACATTGAAAATATGCAGAATAGAAGTAAAGCCGACAGTGAGGAAGGCCATGGTTTGACCAATGGCCACATTGGGCGCAACAGCGGCTGATACCGCAATGAAAGCGCCAAAGAAGAAAGCAGCCAGAGATACCGCTGAGCAGGCTATAGTCTGTCTGATGATCGGAATCAACAGGTCTTCGCTGAAAAAGCTTTGATCGCGCTGGATGGGTTTGCGATCCATAATATTCTCATCAGAAACCCCCCGCGATAGCTGGAAGCCGGGAATACCGTCGCCCAGCAGGTTAATCAGCAGCAGCATAATGGGTGTTAAAAAGATGCCCCAACCGGCAATCTGAGAAAAGAGCATAATGACAATTTCACTGAGATTGCACACCAGCAAAAAGTAAATAGTTTTCTTGATGTTTTCATAGACATTGCGGCCCTCGCTGACTGCCTCTACGATGGTGGCAAAGTTGTCGTCTGTCAGTATCATGTCAGAGGCGTTTTTGGCGACCTCTGTTCCGGCCTTACCCATGGCAATGCCGACATCCGCCGCTCTCAATGCTGGCGCGTCATTGACGCCGTCGCCGGTCATGGCTACCACGTCGCCATTGGCCTGCCAGGCCTTGACAATGCGGATCTTATCCTCCGGAGAAACACGGGCATATACCGAGTAGTTTTGGATAGTGTCGTATAGCTCTTGCTCATGCATTTCCGCCAGCTGCGCGCCAGTTAGCACCCGCTGCCCCTCGGTCAGAATCCCTAGCTCTTTGGCAATGGCCTCCGCGGTTACAGCATGGTCTCCGGTAATCATTACGGTGCGGACACCTGCCATCTTAGCCTTTTGAATGGCCTCTTTCGCTTCCGGCCGCGGCGGGTCAATCAGGCCAATCAGCCCCATCAAGGTCAAATCTTTTTCCTCTTCTTCCAAGTGGGCGAGATCCGGCAGCTCGTCGAGATGTTTATAGCCCAAGGCAATGACTCTCAGGGCTCCTTCAGCAAAGGAATCATGCGCGCTTTGGAATTCAGCCTCTTCTTCTGCGGTCATCTGCCGCAGGGGCATCCGGTCCAGCGCGCCTTTAGTAAGGATAGTATATCCGCCGTCCTTGGATTTAAGTGCCACCGTCATAAGCTTCCGTTCCGAAGAGAAGGGGACTTCCCCTATCTTGGGGAACTGTTGCTCAGCGGTAGATTTGTTATAGCCTTTTTCATCAAGCAGCCGCATGATGGCCACCTCTGTAGCGTCGCCGCGAAATTGCGTAACACCCTGCGCATCAGGCTCGGCAGTGGCATTGCTGGCCATTGCCAGCATCATCAGGAAGCGTATTTGCGGCCTAGTGAAATCGCAGTTGCTGGAAAAAAGCGCCTCGCCGGTTAGCCACAGCTGTTGGATAGTCATACGGTTTTGGGTCAGGGTTCCGGTCTTATCCGAGCAAATAACAGAGATGCTGCCCAAGGTTTCAACTGCCGGCAGCTTGCGGATTAAAGCGTTTTTGCCGACCATTTTCTGTACGCCATTGGTCAAGGACAGGGTTACAATGAGGGATAGCGTTTCCGGCACAGCCGCCACTGCCATGGAGATAGCAATCATAATCATGGTGGGGAAATCAGTACCGCCGCGCAGGCCCACTGCCAGCAGTACAAAAGCAGCAGCAATTGCGATCCAGCTTATCATCCGGCCCAGGCGGTCCAGGCGCATTTGCAGCGGGGTTTTCACCCGCGTCTCTGTATGCAGATGGCTGGCAATTTGCCCCATTTGCGTATTCATGCCAATAGCGGTGACTACTGCCAAGCCATGACCGGCCGTAATAGCGCAGCCGGAAAACACCATATTATCTTGATCGCCTAAGCTGATTTGGCCGGATAAAAGGGCGGACACATCCTTTTCTGCCGGCTCGCTTTCCCCGGTTAAAGAGGATTCATCGGAAAAGAGCCCGGTGGCTTCGAGGATTCTGGCATCAGCCGGGACAATAGAGCCGGTTTCCAGCACAATAATATCTCCCGGCACGAGTTCTGCGGTATCAATGGTTGCGTGTACGCCGTCCCGGATAACAGTGCAGGTGGGCGCATTGAGATCGGCCAAGGCTTCCAAAGCCTTTTCCGCCCGCCCCTCCTGCGTGATGGCCAAAACTACATTGAGAATGACGATGGCCAAAATGACAATTGGCTCGATCAGTCCGCTGTTCTGGTACAGAGCCAGGGCAAAGGACAAGGCGGCTGCAATCAGCAGGACAATAATAGAGACATCCTGCAGCTGATAGAGTATTCGTTTAGGCAGACTGGTTTTTTTGACGGAAATGAATTCATTTTTTCCGCTCTCAGCCTGCCGGGCAGGGATACTTTTTTCAGAAAGCCCCTCTTTAGCGTCAGTGTTCAGTTCCGTTAGCACGGATGAGAGTTCGGGTTCATACCAATTTGTCATAGCCTCTCTCCTTTCCTGATAATAGTACGGGGTTTATGTCCCGCGCGAATAAAAATCTCCTTTTGATCTGTTATTTACAGTTTATCAAAAGGAGATAAAATTTTATGTAACCGTAGTTACATTTTGTGATTTTTGTCAGCAGAGCTAATATTTTGGTGAGACTTGCCTTTTTACTGCAAATCCCTGTTTGTTTGCATCAACTCGGCATAAGTGGTGTCTGCGCCGTGGCCGCTATAAATCTTCATGTCGTCAGGAAACACCAGCTCTTTAAATTTTTGAATAGATGCCTGCCGGTCAGCTTCATTTCCGCCCGGATGCTCAGATCCGGCTACCAGATCAGCCATGATGGTGTCACCGCCGATCAGCATATTTTCATCCGGGAAGTAAAAGAGGCTGGAGCCCTCGGTATGCCCGGGCGTGTGAATCACCTCAACTGTGTACCCGGCGATTTGATAAGTGCCCTCAACCAGCGTCTCGGCTGGGGTTTCTGTTATGCCTTCAAAGCCCTGCTCGATTGAGCAGTTGCGTACGGGATCGCTGAAATAGGGATAATCCAGCTCATGAACATAGACGGTGGCGTCGGGATTGGCCGCAACTGCCTCGTCAAGACCTCTCAGCTTATCCCAATGCCCGTGTGTGATGAGAATCGCCTCCACGCCGCCGATTGATTCGATATACTCGGCAAGCTCATCGTCATACTTGCCGGGATCGATGAGGATATTCCCTTTTTCGGAGCTGATGACATGGAAGGAAGCGGTCCAGGCCCGCGGGCCGGTGCTGTCAAACTTGCGGACAGTAATATCAGCGGCTGCGGCAGAGCCGGATGCTTGAGGAAGACCTAATGATTCCAGCCAGGCATCTATTTTGGCATTAAGCACGGCGCTGTCCGAAACATCGGCACTGACTAAGCTGAGTCCTTCCAGAACAGAGCCGTTAGTAACCAGCGCCGCGAATTCATCCGCATAATTGGCAGGGTCGCCGTATGCTGTCCAGAACCCGGATACCTGCTTGCCGGTAAAATCATTAAGGCTTAAATATTTCTGTACGGGATTAGACGGCAGCCCGGACCATACCGGCCCGCCAATGAGAATATAATCATAATCAGACAGATCCGGTAAAGTGCCCGTTAGTTCACGGATGGAGTTATTATCCCGCTCCGCTTGCATTTCTGTGCCAGTAGCCTCGGTAGAGCTGGGGTAGGGGGTTTCCGGTTCCAGCAGATAAAGGTCAGCGCCGGTTTTTGTCTCTATCATCTTGGCGACGTTTTCAGTATTACCCGAAAGCGAATAATAAACAATCAGCACCCGGGAATCAATGTCTGCCGGCTGATTATCAGCCGGAGGGGTTACAGGCGGTGCAGGGTCGTCTGTCGGTGTGCTGGCACACCCTGCCAGTATACCGGCAAACAGCAATATACTAAGCCCTAGAGCAGTTATTTTTTTCATGAGATCACTCCTTTTCTATAACTTCACCCTGCTTGATGACGACGCCCCACTCAGCGGAACTAAAAACGTGAAAATTACCTTTCATCGTTACTGTTTCGCCGACAGACACCTCATCGAGCTGGTCGAAGGAATTGACAACATATAGAACGTAGATTTGTCCGTCTTCGCTATCAGATAATTCAATGGATGGCGTGCCGTGAATATCCGCTCCGGTGCGGATAACAACGCCGGTGGCGGTAATGCTTTCGCCGCTATATTTATCTGTCGCAGCCGAGAGGTCGGCGATGAACTCATTGTACAGCTCCACAACATTGATGGCGTTTGATCCGGTACCTTCTGTATCAGGAGAAGACTCCGGCTCTGTCGCCGGTGTGTCGGCTGGTTGCTCCACCGGATCAGAGGCTGGCAGGGTTGCTGATGGTGTGCTGTCAGAGGGTTCATTATTGACAGTGCTGCAAGCAGAAAAGAGTATAGCTATTGACAACACCGCAGTCAAAATAATAATTTGTTTTTTCATTTTTGCACCTTCTTTCATAAAGTGAGCAATGCTCACCAGGTTTTTCTATAAGGGAAATAGATATTGACTGAACCCTTTGAATAGGGACGGGGAATTTTGCCCTGCTCGCGCAGCTTTTCGTCCATATAATCCCGCAGCATCCACACAGCTGTCGGGTTTTCATTTTCCATGGCCAGCACCGCATCAAGCTCGGCTCCGCTGATTTTTATATCCGCCAAGATGCGTTCGCATGGATAGCCCAAAGCGCGATAATTTTCATTTAACTCAATAGCCTGTTGTCTTTTTTCTTGTGCTGTTAACATATTAAGACCTTCTTTCATAATTGAAATATTTATTTGTTGTGGAAACAGTTTGTCTGATTTTTGGTTTACATCTCCAAGGCTTTTTCCCCTGATACCTCTAGGGTATTTTTTTCTGTAGTGTCTTTGCCTAAATCCCGCAGCACCGGTATGATAAAGATCGTCGCGAGTATCATGGCAATCGCGTCCCCGATCAGCCCGGCCCACAAAATGCCGTCAATGCCGAAAAAGCGGGGCAAAATTATAGCCAGGATAATCAGCGGGATGCCTTGCCGGGAAACGGACAGTATCAGCCCCTGCAATGATTTGCCGGTAGTTGTGATAAAGAAGGAACACAGAGACACCAGCCCGCTGATAGGCATCAGCATGATAAAGATGCGCATATATTTCACGGCAAATTCGAAATATTCCGCAGTGCCGCCGCCAAAGATGCTGACCACCTGCTCGGGGAAGATTTGGAAAATAGCGGTAAAAATGGCCGATGAAATCGTAATCGCCAGCGCGCATTTGAGGAAAACCTCACGCACTCTTTTGTAATTTTTTGCCCCCAGGTTATAGCCGATCATCGGGTTGGCGCCCATCGAAAATCCGGCATTGATGGCGTATACGATAATATTGATTCTGGAAACAACCGCCATCACGGCAAAGGGGATATCACTGCCGTATATTGAAAGCCCGCCATAATAGCTCATGGTTCTGTTCATGGTAATTTGCACTGCCATGGAAGTGAAGCTGCCGAAAAACCCGGGAATACCCAGCCTGATGATGGGGCCAACAATAGCCTTCCGTGGTTTCAAATCGTCTCTTGTCAGTTTAAGGCTCTTAAACCGGGTAAAGTAGGCGGCTATCAATCCGGCGGAGATAATTTGCCCGATGACCGTTGCCCAAGCTGCGCCGGCAATGCCCCATTCAAAAACGAACATAAAGAGCGCGTCCAGCCCGACATTGATCACAGCGCCGGTAATGGAGGCGATCATGGCAAAGGTAGGGCTGCCGTCCGAGCGGATCAAATCCGTACAGGCAACCGAAAAGAGCAAAAAGGGGAAGCCGAGTGCAGTGATTTGAATATAGGTTGCTGCGAGCGGCGCAGAGTTTACGCTGGCCCCGAAAAGATTGATAAGCGGGTCGAGAAAAACGAGAGTGATTGCCATAACAGCAACACCGCTAATGATGGACAGGCTAATGGCATTGCCGGTGAAACGCGCGCCGTCTTTTTTGTTTTCCGCGCCGATGCTGATCGTAAAGTTTGCGGAGGAGCCAAAGGCGATTAAGGTGGCGATAGCCTGCACCAGCGTTACCAGCGGCAAAGCCACATTGGTAGCGGCGTTGCCGTACATGCCCACTACATTGCCGATAAATATTTGGTCGGTGATATTGTAAATCGCGCCCACCAGCAGGCTGATCATAGCCGGTATGCCAAAGCGGAATAGCTGGGGCCAGACAGGAGCGGAGCCCAAGGGATTACTTTGCTGGGCGCTCTCCATAGTTTGTGTTGATAGATTATTATCCTGCGTCATGGTTCCCTCTCCCATTAATCGTAGCGATACCAGATGTTCGTCTTCAGGGCGGAAAAGGGCAAGGGACTTTTACCCTGTTCTTCAATTTTCCGCAGCAGATAATCCCGCACCCGCCAAACAGTGGTTGGGTCCGCGCCTGACATATCAAGCACCGCAGCCAGCGCGCTGCTGCTGATATCAAGATCAGCGCAGACTATCTCCGGCGTTAATGCGGAAATCCTCAGGTTTTCTTTCATTTCTATACTGGTTTGTATTAATTGCTCGGCGTTTAACATGATGAATTCTCCTGTTTATAATTTCAGTAGCGCTTCCGCGTTCTGGTGTGCGATTTTTTCTTTGTCTGCCTGACTGATGGGCAGATCCATGAGGAAATCGTGGACATTATTCCGCTTCACATAGGGGAAGTCGTGCGACCACAACACATGTTCCGCGCCCATCTCATTGATGGTCAGCATAGCCGGTCCGCGGCTGGCAATGCCACTGGGAGTAATATAGACATGCTCCTTGTAAATCTGCGAGAACGGACGTCCGAGGCCGGTGATGCTTTCCGGAATCATCTCATCGATACGGTCGAAATAGTAGGGGACAAGCTCACCCCAGTGGCCGGTTATCAGCTTCAGGCTCGGGAGCTTGTCAAAGATGCCCGATAGAATCATCCGCATCATATGAATACCCACATCCACATGCCAGCCGTAACCATAAGAGCCAAACACAGCAGACACGGCAGCGGGAATATTTTCACCCTGATAATAATAGTCCGCCACCTTTTCATTGGGGAAGCCGGGGTGGAAATAGATGGGGACGTCCAGATCCGCCGCTCTTTGGAAGATGGGGAAAAACTCCGGTTCGTCAAAGAACCTGCCGTTGTAGTTGCCGTTCAAAGAGGCGCCCTTGAATCCAAGCTCATTTGCTGCGCGGCTCAGCTCATCCGCGGCTGCCTGGGGATTGCCCATTGGCAGCGCGGCATAGCCGGCGAAGCGGGTAGGGTGCTGGCGAATAGCTGTTGCCAGCTCGTCATTGGCCTGTCTGCACAGCGGAACAGCGGCATCAGAGGGCAAATCCTGCGGGCTGTTATTGCCGTAGGAGATCACCTGTAGATCAACGCCTTGCTTATCCATGGTGGCGATGCGTATTTCAGCCAAATCGCTGATGCTGCTGTTTGCCAGAAATGTCTGCAAACCCTCCAGCCGGGCGCGTTCCGCCGGGCTGACGATTTTGGTCATGACCTGCATATACTGCTCGTTGACTGCCTGGGACATATAGTGCTCTTCTATAGCAATAAGTTTCATAATAAAACATCTCCTCTTGGTTTGTTGGTTTAAGTCTACCAGAAGGAGATGTTGTTTAATGTAACTATGGTTACAGTTTGTCAAAAAGTTTAGACGATTGTAAATCCGCCGTCCACCATCAGGGAAATGCCATTGACATAAGAGGATTCGTCGCTGGCCAGATAAACCGCTGCATCCGCAATTTCTTCTACTTTAGCGTAGCGTTTCATCGGCACGTTCTCAGCATTGGCCTGGTAAAAGGCCTCGGCCTCTTCCTCTGTTTTGGCAAACTGACGGGCTGTGCGTTTATGCAGCTCAGTCATTGCCGCACCGGGGCAGATGGCGTTCGTCCTGATATTCGCCGCGCCATATTCAACAGCGGCAGCCTTGGTCAGGCCGATAATGCCGTGCTTGGATGCCACATATCCCGAGCTGAAGGGGAAGGCTATAATGCCCGCTGCTGAAGCAGTGCTGATGATGCTCCCGCCGCCATGATTTTTCATATGGGCAATGGCGTATTTCATGCCGAGGAACACGCTGTGCAGGTTTATGGCCAGATCACGCTGGAAGAGATCAAAGGGCATTTCATCAATGGGAGCGGTAATACCCTCAATCCCCGCATTGTTGAAAAGGATATCCAGAGCGCCGAAGCGTTGCACTGTGGCGTCGATAAAAGCATTAACGTCCCCCTCACTGGAGACATCGGCCTTTGTGCAGAGGATTTCCGCCTGGGGCATTGCTTTTTTGACGATTCCCTCAGTCTCGCGCAGCGCTGTCTCATTCAGATCAACCAAAGACAGGCGGGCGCCCTCTTTGGCAAATTTGATTGCGGTAGCCCGCCCAAAGCCTCCGCCTGCGCCGGTGATAATAGCGGCCTTATTCTGAAGTCTCATAAAAGCATCCCCTTTCGTTTGTACTTCTTATAATTAGTATAACGAAAGGGGATTAATTTGTATGTAACCGGGGTTACGCTTTATTCAAATAGTTCGTCAAAGACATCATGATTGGTGATATACACCTCGTGCCCGTCAATGCGAATTATCCCCTCGTCCTGCATGCGGCCAAGCTCCCGCGATAAGGACGGTCTCGCCATTCCCAAATAGTCGGCGATTTCTTCCCTTGTGCCGCTGAAAATCATGCGGCGGTTTTTGTCCTCAATGTTGAGCAGGTATAAGGCAATGCGCTCTCTTGCCGAGGAGAGCGAGAGTATCCTCACCTTTTGACCGAGGTAATCGATTTTTTCGACGACATTACTAATTATATTGCGCAAAAGCACAATCTGAATATCCGCATCAATCGCGCCCGGCTGCAAAAAGATGCTGCTGTCGATTTCTAAAACAGAGCTGTTTTCCAGTGCAACCGCGTATTCCCACAGCAGTTTTTTGGGTGAAAAAAGCCGCACCTCGCCGGTCATCTCGCCCGGCTGGGTGATGCTCTTGCTCAGGCTGCGTTTGCCGCCCAAGGTATCTTTTGCCATGGCAATATTGCCGCTGATCAGGATATATAGCTTGTCAGGGGGCTTGTCTGTCCAAAAAAGAATGTCGTTTCGCTTATATTGGGCAATCCTCACGATATTGCCGCTGATCAAACGGCCGATTTGCTCCTGGGTCAGCCCGCTGCACAGGCTGCTTGATTGTAGTATTTCTGATAAAGATTTGTTCATTTGGATGCACCTCATTTGCTACATAGATAGCTTTTCAGGCAATGATTTGGCTTGTATGCCAGCTGGATTAGTGTTGTTTTGTCTATACTCGTCTCCTATCGGGAGCAAGGTTGGATTATCTTTTGTTGCTACCGCGCCTTCCAGCGTTTTAGGGTGGGGAGAAACTCCCGGAGCTGCGCTCTCGCTTCATCAGGGGTGAAGGCTGTACCGTTTTCCTCATTCCAGGATCCGAGGTATTCAATGTTATGCTCAATTGCTTCTTCCAAGGTCATCGGGCGCAAAAAAGCGCCGTTGCCGTAGCAGTAGGTGCAGTATTCTTCAGATTTGCTGCCGTCCTGTTCGGGGCCTTTGACATCATCGCTGTATAGCGTCATGCCGCAGCTTTGGCATTGCAGGGGTGGCGCGCCTAAGAGGATGTCGGTGGACACTCCAAACTCCTTTGAGATGAGCTTGATCGTCTCAGTGTTCGGAATAGTCTCTCCGGTTTCCCAGCGGGACACGGCCTGTCTGGTTACAAAGAGCCGCTCTGCCATTTCGTCCTGGGATAAATTATGGTGCTTACGAAGCTCTGCAATTATATCTTTGGTTTTCAAAATCATCACCACCTTTGTTTCTATTATAGCGGAAAATGCGGCGATTTGAAAGCAACTTGCTGTTGCTCTCACTAAAAGACAAAGAGGATAGTCCCTATCTTAGGGCATACTTTCTGTGTCTTTGGTTTTCATTTAGACAAGAATAGCTTTGGACAGTGAGAGCTGCGCCTTTTTTATTGACATTAAGCTGGATAAATGATATTTTTATCATATAATATATAATATAATATGTTGTTTAATCACAAAACAGGGGAAAAAGATGGGAGGGGATTTGTTTGAAAAAGAAGTTATTATACGTACTTGTTTTAGCTCTGGTGGTTTGTTTGATTCCGCTGAGCAACGCGCTGGCTGCTGATCCAACCTACTGGACGGATACAGGCAACTATGACGCTACTGTGCCGGATGGTCAAAACTTTACTGTAACAAATGCAGCACAGCTGGCCGGGGTGGCGAAAAACCTGCAGGCTGAGCCGGATTGCTATGCCGGGTACGCCATCACCCTGGGCGCTGATATCGATCTTTCCGCCCATCTTTGGCTGCCGGTCAATCTGTTTGGCACCTATGAATATGATGATATGGATGAGGATGAACCGCATAAGTATACTGCAGTAACCTTTAACGGCAACGGCCATACCATTTCCGGCCTACAGGTGGTCGATTTTACTGAAACGGGAGCGATTGTAAGTACTGTTTATTCTTCTTACACAAATTGCGGCGCGGCCGGTCTGTTCGCCGCGGTGCAATATGCGCTGGTGCATGACCTCACGCTGGAGCAGCCAGAGATTACGCTGACTAACTCGGATGTATATTATGAATACGATGAGGAAGAGTATGTCAGGTTTGACATGGTCGGCGGGGTGGCCGGGGTAATCATCCAGTCCAAGCTGCGCGATTGTACGGTGATTGATCCGCATATTAGCGTTGATCAGACCCCGTCAGATGAAATGGAGTATTCCGCTGATTCCCTGGCTGTAGGCGGAATCGTCGGCTATTCCTGCGACCTGGGCTTTGTCACCAACTGCGCGGTAGGAGGCAAGACTGGTTTGGTTGAGGGGGAGATTGACGTCTATGCTCCACTAATCACAGCAGAGGGTTACGGCGCCCGCTATGTCGGCGGCGCTGTCGGCTACTCCTATTGCTCAGCGCAAAACAACACCTGGGCTAATATTGAGATTGATTATAGCGATTTGTCTGAGGATTTTGATCCGGAGGACGCGTGGAGCTGCCTGGTCGCTGTGGGCGGATTAGTAGGCGGCTCTTCTGTACGGGGATATTTGGCCGACGGAACCTGCATCATCAACTGCTTTAGCCGCAGCCAAATATCAGTTGCCAGCCGGGCTCATGAAGTTGATTATGGCGAGGTTCACATCGGCGGCGTTGCCGGCTGGCTGGACGATATGGCGATGAACACCTATTTTGCCGGGACTATTACAACCGGCATGGAATATGAAGAGGAAGATGATGTTTATATCGGTCACGCCTTTGGCTGGGTGACAGGCTATTATGTGGTTGAAAATAACTATTATGAAGCGGGCGACGGTTTCATCGGCGTAGGTAATGATGCGGATAACGAGGAAAACTGGGCAGCTACTTTCACCCAAAATGGCCCGGCCACCCAAAGCGAAAAAACCGCGCTGCGCGGCACCTTGAACGGCAACCTCTCTTCGATCAGCGGCCATCAGCATGAGGAGATGGACAGAGACGAAGAACTGGACGCTCTGCTGGCAGCCCTGGGCGGCTTAACCGGCCCCAAAACCTGGTACATCCACTCCGAGCTGAACGCTGAATACCCGCAGTTTATTGAGGAACCGGCCCCGGATCGGGATCGTAATCGGGAACAGTCTACCGCCGTGCAGACCGGGCTGCCCTATTATTACAAGGATAATAAGGGCAACGTCAAGGTGTTTATCGGCTTTGCCAGCGATAAGAGCGGCACAATGAAATATATCGCCCCGGAGGGCGTTACCGTCTACTTTACTCCTAACTCGAAGAATTTCCGCGATATCACCGGCCACTGGGCCAAAAGTAATATCGACTTTGTTACCGAGCGGGAAATTTTTGTCGGCACTTCGCCCAATATCTACTCCCCTGATACCGGCATGACCAGGGCGATGCTGGTGGCAGTGGTAGGCCGCCTCTACGAGCGTTCCTATGGTGAGCTCTCTCCCTCCGGCGCGCGGATGTTCACCGACGCCAACTACAGTGACTACTATGGCCAGTATCTGGATTGGGCGGATAATAACGGTATTGTCTTCGGTGTGGGCAATAACAAATTCGAGCCCCACCGCGATGTCACCCGTGAGGAGATGGCGGCAGTGATCTTCCGCTTTGCTCAGTACCTTGAAGTGGCGAAAGCCGCTGACGGTAATAAGGCGCTGACTTTTGGCGATAAGGATGACGTCTTCGACTGGGCCGTGGCAGCGGTATCCTACTGCCAGGGAACCGGCGTGGTGATCGGCCGGACAGACGGCAACTTCCATCCGCATGAAACCATCACCCGCGCCGAGGAAGCAGCCATGGTGCAACGCTTTGTTGAGCTGGTGATCGCAAACGCCAAAACAAGCAGCCGGTAGTGAATATTAACTAGCGGCTAAGGCTGTGCCGGTAAGATCAAGAATAAGCATAGAAAAGAGGGGCAGCCAAAGGGGCTGCCCCTCTTTTCAGCCTGTCCAACAACATCTGTCTAGTTAAGAACGGCAGAGATTATTTTTCGTAGTCATACTGAAGCTTGCTTATCTCCCTAGAGTAACTGCATAGGTTTAAATGTGTATAATACCGCCTATAAGTTTCAATAAACTCTTATGAATTGCTATCAAAAAAAGCGCCAATACATGAGAAAGCACCAGTTAAAACCCATTTTAGCCGGTGTTTTTTTGGAGTAAATAATTGTAGGCTTTTTTGGCAGCTTTGCTCTAGGCAGGATATAAACAGCGGTTATCTAGAAGAATCAAGCATGGTAATATGGCTGCGCTGTTTGCGGTTGATCGGCAGGAGGAGGATTATTCATCTGCATGTTTGGTTTTACTTCTTCAAACTGGGCTTTAAATTTTATCCCTTTGAATACTTTGAGAAACAAAACAGTAAAGGGATACATGAAAATGCCGAAGAAGCCATATAACAAAGGCATACTAAAAAACGTTATAGCCGCCACGAAATAGAATGAAGTAAGTGAAGTATAAGGATTCAAGCCAAGCGCCATAAAAATACCTGGATTAGGGCCAGTTATTAAGACAGGAACAACACAAAGAAGAAGAAAGAGAATGGAAACACCAATACCACTAATCATAAAAAGCTTGATAAAACTACCAAAACCAATTTTATGCAATCTGTATTTTTCCATATCAAACCTCCAAATTTTGTCAAATAAGTATACCATGGCTATAAAGATAACACAATATTATCACCTATTGTGGCTTTTGCTCCACTAATTCAAGAGTAGGCTAATTTAGGAATATGGCTTATTATGGAGAGCTGTTCCTCCTTTTTATTAAGCTCCTTCTGCCTTATAAGTAGTCTATATAAAATTTTCATATAATATATTATTGCAATATTGCTCATACTATCAAAAAACAAACAAAGAAAAGATAGTATGGAATTTTTATTCGTATTTTTATTAGGTGGCGCACTTTATAATATTATTGAAATCGTATTTAGAGGTTATACCCACTGGACTATGTTTTTGTTGGGTGGTCTGTGCTTTGTATGTTTATATAGCATACAAACTCTAACGAGTTTCGGTTTATTCAATAAATGCCTAATAGGGGCAATTTCTATAACTGTTTTAGAATTTATAACCGGTTGTATTGTTAATATAAAATTAAAATGGAACGTCTGGGATTATTCAAACTGTAGGTATAATTTATTTGGTCAAATATGTCCATTATTTAGTGGATGTTGGTTTTTTTTATGCCTTCCTTGTTTATGGCTTGCACAAATTATAAATACTATTTTTATAATCTAATCCGCCAATAATGTCTGCGTTCCCGAACTCATCACGTCTAGTTAGTCTATCTATATATGCATTTATTATCAAGATGTAAGCCTGGTAGACTTAAGAGCAATCACCAATAAAATGTGAGAAAAAATGTTATACATAGCGTTATATATAGAACTCAATTTCGTGTATTTTAAGGCCTTTTTATAAAAACAAAAAACCAGCAGATAATGCTATCTAGCTGGTTTTTTTTGGTGGAGACGAGGGGGATCGAACCCCTTACCTCTTGAATGCCATTCAAGCGCTCTCCCAGGTGAGCTACGCCCCCATACATGCAGAAATTATTATATCGCACCAAAGAAAGCTTGTCAAGAAGTATTAGCGTGGTATTAACAGCCAAAAGGCAAGGGCTAAGCGCCATTGCCTTAAGATAAAGAATAAAAGTTTTCCTGATATTCATTGAAGAAATGGGTGTAGTGGGATATTAATGCAGATATTTATGCAAGGTACGATAGATAAGATTAAGATCAATAGGTTTGGCGATATGTCCATTCATACCGTTTGCTAAAGCTTTATCAATATCTTCTTTATAGGCATTGGCTGTCATAGCAATAATCGGAATAGTCTTGGCATCAGGATGAGGTAATTCTCGGATGGCGCGGGTCGCTTCGTAGCCGTCCATGATCGGCATTTGGATATCCATAAAGATCAGATCATAATATCCGGGCTCTGATTGCTGGAAAACCTCGATAGCCTGCTTGCCGTTTACTGTCTCGTCTATCTGCACACCAGTGCTAGCGAGCAATTCAATTAAAACCAGGCGGTTAATATCGACATCTTCAGCCAAAAGAATGTGGCAGCCATATAGGGATGGTATAGTTTCTTCTATTTCTGCTTCTTCAACGAGCACAGTTTTGGTAAGAGCGAGGGAAAAACTAAAGGTAGAGCCACGGCCAAGCTCGCTCTCTACAGATATTTTGCCGCCCATTTTTTGCACCATATTTTCGCTGATAGCCAGCCCCAGCCCAGTACCGCCATAATTTACGGCAATAGTGGTATTGGCTTGTTCAAAAGCAGTGAAGAGGCGCGCAGTCTGTTCCTCAGTCATGCCAATGCCATTATCCTTTACCACAAATTTGAGCGTAATAATGGTGGGAGTCTCATCTACAATATCAATTGTGAACTGCACCCAGCCATCAATATCAGTAAATTTGACCGCATTGCCCAAAAGGTTAATCAGAATCTGCTTGATGCGCAGCTTGTCGCCAATCACCCCGATATCCGGCAAATCCTTAAGATTAGTGGCGAAGGTGATGTTCTTTTCTTTACAGCGCTCGTTAATAATTTCTGATACCTCTTCCATCGCAGGGCATAGGGCAAACGGACCTTTGGCTAAAGAGAATTTGCCTGATTCAATTTTCGCCATATCGAGAATATCATTCAGCACAGCCAGCAGATGATTAGAGGCGCTAATAATTTTATTATTGGTATCTAAAGCTTTTTCCGGCAGATCAGGAATTTGTTTGCCGACCTGGGCCATGCCAATAACCGCATTAAGCGGGGTGCGTATCTCGTGGCTCATACGAGAGAGAAAATCGCTTTTTGCCCTGGAGGCCTGCTTAGCGGCCTGGGTCTGAACCTCCAGCTCGGAGGTTCTTTGTTGCACCAGTATTTCCAGTTCCCGGCCGGTTTTTCTGTGGCGCAAAAGCAGGATCGTCACTAATACCAGCACCATCACCAGCAAAATAGCTAAACCGAATAAATAGGGGATTTGCGTACGCGCCAGTTTTGCGCGGTAATCGAAAACCCGGTGTGTCCAATGATCGCTGATGCCTTCCATATCAACCAGCTTTTGGGCTTTAGAAATGATGGAGCAAAGGATGATTTCATTTTGGTTTAAGCCAAAAGAGGATTCATAGATATTGTCGAAAAGAATATTGACCTTGAACCCAGGCTTTTCTGAATAATTGGTCATGCCCAGCATTTGATTGCGGCTGCCCATCATAAAATCAACTTCACCGCTTTCCAGGGCATCAAAGCACTCATCGCTGGTGGCGTATAATAGCGTGTTTTGATGATTAGGGAACCAGCGCTCAAAAATTTCCTGGTAGGCAGTGTCTTTGGCCAGGGCAATAGATGAATAAAGAATCTGATTTACTTTAATATTTTCTTTTTCCGCAAGAGAGATCAGCGCGAAATTGTCTTCGCAATAAGGATCATCCGGCCATAAAAATTGGCTTTCACGCTCTTGGGAAGGAATTAATTCCGTAATCAAAGAAACCTTTCCGGATTCCAAGGCATCCAACAGGTCTGGCCAGGCGGTTCCCGGTTCATTGTAGGCAACAAACTGCAAGCCGGTGAGATCGGTAATCTCCGCTAAAACATCAATGGCAATGCCTTGCCATTCCTGCTCGGTTTCATTATAAAAGCTCACCGGATAATTGTCATATTCCGCTGCGATAGGGATGGCCCAACCATCACCTAAAATGCGCAGGTATTCCTTTTCCTGCTCGGTCAGGTGGAGCATCAGTTTATGCTTTTGATAGTCCCGCTCGCCTTGATTATAAAGTTCGGTCAGATAATAACTGCCGCCTTGCTCCAAATATCTTTGCAGTACGCGGACAATCGGCGCCAGCTCTGGATTAGCGGTGGAAAAAGAAACCGGAGTATAGATTAAAGGAAAATATTCGGTGGCAATAATATTGCCGTATTGGTCAAAAGCAGCCTCAGCTGTGCCATCTTCAAAAAAAGCGTCAATTGTTCCGCTATTCAACAGCGCCACAGCTTCTTCGTTGTCTTGAACATAGAAGGCGTTAAATTTTTCAGTAGCTACTTCTTGCACATAACCGCTGGAAGTAGCCCCTTCCAAAAAACCGTAATTCAGGGTACGCTCTTTTTGTATTTCTGAAGGTTTTTGATTGTCGCGGAGAGAGAAATATTTTATTGAACGTTCAGCAATTGTGCCGGTCATAAAATAAATTTGCAGCCGTTCTTCTGTTGCGGTTAGTTCACCGGTAAAGTCAATCTCATACGAAGCCAGGCCATCAATGAGCGTATTCCATTCATAGATGGCAGGCTCAAAATTCATGCCAAATAAATCGCTGAGCAAGTCACAAAACAAGCGCGAATACCCGCCAATGCTACCGTCATCTTTATAAAAAGATTCGGTTGAATTGTTCATGCCAAGCGTAAAGCTTTCGTATTGCTCCTTTAAGTTTTCCACTGCGGCAATTTCTGCTTCGGTGATGCCTGGAATATCCGTATAATACTCATATACCGGATAATCATCAGGAGCCGCTGGCACAGCAGCATTACATGCCGTAGCTACGGCCAGTAAAAGAATAAATAGGAGCCCGATAATAAAATATTTTTTTATCAAAGCAGGACCTCATTTTAAATAATTTTCCTATAAAATAAACAATTAAATAATTTTGATTAAAGTATACACTATTTAGCAGAAAAATTAAATATAAAGATGACAAAAGTTATTTTTATGTCAAAAATATTTTATTATTGGTGTGTATATAAAATTTTACCTTATGAATATTCTTAACCAAAACATAGCAAACAGGCAGTAAAAAAGATTGCCGCCTGTTCCAGTAGCAGATGATAAAAACGAGAGGATTTATAGTCCAGCTAGTTAATGCTGACGTATCCCGCGTTCTTGATCATGGTTTGGCCGTCGCTGCTTTGCAGCCAATCAAAAAGAATACGCTCCGGGCTGCCTTCTGCAGCGTCTTTACGAATAACTACATAGAAGTCATTTATATAAGGATAAGAGCCGTCCTGAATTGTCCCATTAGTAGGGGCAACATTGTCCACCGACAGCAGAGTAATTTGCTCATTGGGGTTCATTTGGCTGACAAAATAATAGACATTATAGCCAATGGCATAGCCGGAATTATTGTATTCAGCCACTGCGGTAACCAGGCCCTCCATCTCTGAAATCATATATTCAGCCGGCGGTTCGACCATGGCGGTATTGCCCATCACCAGCTTTTCCATCAAGGTTTGGCTGCCCGAGGTGGCATTGCGTTGAAAGGCTTTGATGGCCTCATTATTGCCGCCAACAGCCTGCCAATTGGTAATCTCCCCGGAATAAATAGCGACAATTTGCTCTTGGCTGAGGTTTTTTACCGGATTGTTTTTGTTGATAAGAAATACCAGTGCATCGCGGCCAATGGCGGCAAATTCCAGCTCGATGCCGCGCTCATTCATCGTGCGGCGGGCATCCTCAGGCATTTCATAGGCAATCAGCAGGTCGGCTTCATTATTCATCAGCGCAAAGTAAGCATAGTTGGTGCCGGAAAAATTGCTGTATACGGCGCATTCGTCCAGCGGTTTGCCCAATAGTACCGAGGCCAAGGCTTCTGTCAGCGGTTTGGTGGCGGTGGAGCCGTCAATAACAGGAAAATTTTCTTCGCTGAAGCTGAAATCGACCACCTTGTCGCCACTAGTTTGATTGTTTTGATTGTCAACACTATCGTCTTCTGCGGCAGGGGTGCAGGCAATGAGGGTCAGCATTATCACAGACAGCAACAAGAATAATGAGAGTTTTTTCATAAACAAGCTCCTTTCTAGTTAACGGGGCAATATAGAGGCTAATCAGGGTAATACGCAAGCAGCGGCGCTTTGATAATCCATTGGCCGTCTTTGCTGATCACGCCGCCATAGTCTCCCTGGATGACAGTGATAAAATCATCAAATACATTGTATTTATTATAGTCGCCAAGTTCTTGATAGTTTTTATTATACAAGGTACTTTGGTAGCTGTTAGTTTGATTGTCCGGGTTATCATGAATCAAAATATCTTCCCTGGCATAGATCCACCCATTCAAAGGGCCAAAAACAGTTTGCCCCGAGCCAGTGACTATTTGAGCTGAGTAGTTGTCGTCCGCATCACACATTCGCAGAATAAACAGGTCGTCTTGCCAATAGCTGATACTATATCCATTGGCAAAATAGTATTGCTTATCCCCTTTGATCAAGGTTATGCCGCTATCGCTCTCGCGATAGCTATAGTTGCTGCCTTCAAGGGGCTGACCAATTTGTTGCCGTTCTTCATAATTAAGATCCCAATATTCCTGGTGATCAGCCTGCTTTCCTTGCGCATTGACATAATATTTTTCGTCCTCGGTTTTGATACAAAACAAATCATCCCCAATATATCTGATGGCAGAATATTCGCTGTTTGTCGGAGAGATAGCGTCAAACAAGGTTTCGCCCTTATAATTGATCACATTATAGTAGATGCCTTTTTTAACCAGGGCATAGCCATCGTAAAAGCCGCTGACAAAATCATATTGCGGCGCGACAGCAATTCCCCCGGCTCTATCAATAAAACCCATCAGCCCATCTTGAAAAAAGACCGCCTTGCCCTCGCGGAAATACAATTCGCAAATATACTCGCTTTGCCAGACACAGGTCTCATCACCATAGATGGGAATAGCTATTTCTGTTGGCGCGGTATAAGGGCCCAAAACCTGCTTGCCCTGGAGATTAATATAGGCGTAGCTGCTTTTATCCGCATTCAGATAAATAGCTGCCAGCCCCTGGGAAAAACAGAGCGGATTAGGATAGACGCAAGGCAGAATATATTGCCCCTGATAATCAACCAAGCCCCATTTGCCGTTTTGGCAAATAGAAATATAGGGGAAGGTTCTCGGCGTATAATCAGAAGGGAACATGTCGTTGATAAGCCCATAGTTCAAATATTTGTCAAAGTCATAAATGCGGCCGTCAGCAGTATAATCGCTGGCATTAATTTTCCAACTGCCATCCATTGCCACCAGGGTATAGTTGATATTGGCTGCATAGTCACTGCCAGCCTGGCGGCCAGATATTTTGCTCAGCAAATAAACGCTGTCTTTGCCATCAGAAAGCACTTCCGCTCCATTAAAAACAGGGTCGCAAATAACCCTGCCCTTGCTGTCACAAAGGCCATAAAGGGTTCCTGAGCCCCAAAAAGAAGTTGCTCCTCCGATATATGGATATATCCGTCCATAATCGTCTTTTGGGTTTAGGTATAACATGGTGTCTTGATAATAGCGCTTTGGCTGTTCCAGCGCCTGATATTTACCGTCAGGCTTTAGGGAACCGCCGGGCAAAACCACCTGATAGACAGTATTTGCACCCAGGCTCTCATCTGCAGTGGGAGAAACCCCTCCTTCTATAGGGCGCTCCTGGCAAGCAGAGCAGAAAAGAGCAACGGCAATTATCATCAACAATAATCCCTTTTTCATAGAGTCCCTCCTTGCTATGAGCTGCTTTAGCGAAAACAAATATGCTATAAGCCTTCTTTATGTAAAATAGAAATCCTGCCCTAGTTTTACATAATATAGTAATTTCACTCATTTTCTTGCACTTCCGCCATATTTTACTATTTATAGCTTGTCTTTTAAAATATTTTATGCTATTGTTTAATAAGATTATTTGTCATTAATAAATACATATATATGTTAAAGCATATCATGGCAAGCTGAGCAAATCTGACAAAGGAAGTTATATTATGGGAAAAACTAATGATAAAGGCAAGGAGCTGAAATCTCTGAGCAAGATAGAGCTGCTCAAGATTATCTATGCCCAGGAAGTAGAAATACAGGATCTGTCTGCAAGAATTAATACCCTGGCAGCAAAAAGTCATCAGCTGGAGCAAAAGATTCAGTATGACCACCTCACCACGGATTGGGTGCGCTATTTGGCAGATACATCGGAGCGTCTGAACCAGGTTATGGCAGCTGTTGAGCAGGGTGCGGCTAATACAGAGCAGATGCCGCTTCAACCCGGGATGCCCCTGCAGCCCGTAACAGAGGCGTCTGCTGCGCCTGAGCAGCCAGCAGATGTTGGCGGGACAAATGCAGCGGTTGACTATGCGGAAAAGGGTGATCAGATATGAATGAGTCATACAAGCCCTTGCCGCCAGCGACCATGCAGGAGATTAAAGATACTATTGACAAGCATGAGCGCGCGCATCTTTTTGGCAAAACACTGGCAGGAGTATTAAAATCAATTCTGGTCGTTGCTGCTATTGCCGTGTTATTGGCGGTATTTTTAATTCCCGTATTCCGCGTTTATGGCGGGTCGATGAGCCCAACTTTGAATAATGGCCAGGTTATTGTTTCCTTCCGCAGCGCTAATTTTGAAAAGGGGGATATTATTGCTTTTTACTATGGCAATAAAATCCTCTTGAAAAGAGTTATTGCTGAAGCCGGTGATTTGGTTGAGATTGATAGCCAGGGTAATGTTAGTGTGAATGGAGAAGTGCTAGACGAGCCCTATGTTTATGAAAAAAGCCTGGGAGAGTGTGATCTAGCTTTTCCCTATCAGGTTCCGGATAGCCGGTGGTTTGTGATGGGCGATCACCGCAGCACCTCGGTGGACAGCAGGTCTTCGCTGGTTGGAGCTATCAGTGAAGAACAGATAGTAGGGAGAGTGGTGCTTAAGGTGTGGCCGATTGGTGATTTCGGGATAGTGGATTAAATATTAGCAGCAGATTTTTATGCACAGCTGAGCAAAGTTTGGCCCTTGATGCTTTTGATAAGATCGATGCCATATAAAAGAAAACGCTGCTATACAAATATACAAGCAGCGTTTTAAAATGGCCTCCTTTTAATATTAAATCAGAGACTGTATTTATGCGAAGTAAAAATTTACAGAAGTTAGCTATTTTTGTAACCAAAAACAATAAATGTAACCGCCATGTAACTTCTGTATATTATAATGAACTCAGAATTGAGAAAATTTTATCCTAAATGAAAAAATTTATACGAATAATTAAAAAATGTAAGTGAAATGCATATAATATATCTTTTGTTTAACCATTACAAATTATAATTAATGTTAATTATTTATATTTAGAG
>JAVBKT010000014.1:0-69460 GCA_031553915.1 Bacillota bacterium | reverse complement strand
AGCGGGTGGCCTGCGGAGACGGCGACAATGCCCGGGATATGCGGGCCTTTGCCGGCATGGGTTGCGCCATGGCCAATGCAGTGAATACTACCAAGGCGGCAGCCGGCTATATCTGCCAGGGCAAAAACGGCTCTGGCGTGCTGGAGGTTATCAATAAATTTTTTATTAAGAACTGATATAAATATATTATTTGTTAACACAGTTAGAAGGACGCGAATGCGTCCTTCTAACTGTGTTTTTTCGGTTAAATACAGCCAGGCTATGGTTACTGAGGCTGATTGCTACATCGGTTTGAGGTTCTTGTTTAATCTTTCAACCATCCACGCGATGCGACTGGCGCGGCTAGCATCTGTTTTGGCATCATAGTATGCCCGCGTGTAAGTCTTTTTTACTGATGGAGACATGGCCAGAAAATTAGTATAGGCTGGTTGATATTTTTGCAATAAATTAGACAAAAAGGCTATTTGTTCATCTAAAACAGGAGGAGCTTTTGGTTTGTCCCATTGACCGTTTTGCTTAGCTTCCTCAATTTTCACTCTGCCAAAAGCGGTCATTTTACCTTGCTGCTCAAGCTGTTCGGCTAAAGACTTGTTTTTCTCTGACCACTTGCTATTTTTCCGCCGGATAGAGAAGTATTTTTTATATGTCTTATCATCAAGACTTTGCATTTGACCGTCAATCCAACCAAAGCATAAAGCTTCTTCCAGAGCGTCATTAGCAGCGATGGTGGTGGGCCCGCCTTTCTTGCCGAAAAGCAGCCATACGCCGACGCTGCTGGTACTGTTATTCTCCAGCCAGGCGCGAAATGCCGTTCTATCGGGGAACTGTAAGATATCATGCATTATACTTTTTGCCCCCTTGTATTATATTTCTTGATTTGCAAATTATTTTTATGCATCCTAACAACTGTTAATTACTATAGTCAAGTTATAAATCAAAAACCGCCTTTCCCGGCGGTTTTGTTATCTGGCATAAAACTTTTACACATCTGTGTAGCCGGGGTCATTGGGAACAATAATCAAGCAGAGAATATAGACCAAAAGCCCCGGGAAGCAGGCAGTGAATATGGAAAGAAGAACATAAACAACACGGATAATTGTTGGATCAACATTAAAATATTCTGCTATGCCTCCGCATACCCCGCCCAGCATTCTGCTTTGGGTAGAACGATAAAGTTTTTTGTTTGTCTCAGCCATAAGTCAGCCCTCCTTTGTGCTGAACACATTATAACATTTTGATTATTAAGAACAAAGAGGGGAATTTTTAAGATTTGCTTAATATTACGCAACGCATAGTATTTTATTGCTGCTGTTTTTTACCCCAGCTGTCTTTTAAGCCGACAATACGGTTGAAAACAGGCAGAGTCTTAGTGCTGTCTTTATCCTTGACAAAATAGCCGGTGCGCATAAACTGATAAGGCGTACCTGTTTCAGCACAGTTGAGCGCTGGTTCGACATAAGCGGTCTCAGGAATGAACAGGCTATCCGGATTGATGAAATCAGTAAAATCTTCTCCCTCGGCTGTGTCGTCCGGGTTTTCTTTGCTGAAAAGATGGTCATACAGGCGCACTTCAGCCCGGGTGGCAGTGGCGGCATCCAGCCACTGGATGGTGCCTTTGATCTTTTTGCCGCTGGTATCATTGCCGCTTCTGGTCATGGGGTCATAGCTGCAATGCAGCTCAATGATTTCGCCATTTGCGTCTTTGACGATTTCGTCGCATTGTATCACATAGGCATATTTAAGGCGTACCTCGCCGCCCGGGATCAGACGGCGGAAGCCTTTAACCGGCTCTTCCATGAAGTCATTTTTTTCAATATATACTTCGCGCGAAAAGCTGATTTGCCGTTCGCCGCCGTTTTCGATAGCGGGATTGTTTTCCGCGGTCATCAGCTCGGTTTGGCCTTCGGGATAATTAGTGATAACAATCTTCAAGGGGTCAAGAATAGCCATGGCACGCTCAGCGTGAAGGTTCAAATGTTCGCGTACAGCCGATTCCAGCTGGGCGAATTCCACAGTGGAATTGGCCTTGCCCACGCCGATCGCCGCGCAGAAATTGCGGATAGCCTCTGCCGGATAACCGCGGCGGCGCATACCGGCCAGGGTTGGCATACGCGGATCATCCCAGCCATTCACATAATTTTCTTCTACCAGACGGCGCAGTTTGCGTTTGCTCATCACCGTATGCGTGATATTCAAGCGGGCAAACTCAATTTGACGGCTTTTGAAGGGCACGTCACAATTATCCATCACCCAATCATATAGCGGGCGGTGGTCTTCAAATTCCAGCGAGCAGAGTGAGTGGGTGATGTGTTCGATGGCGTCCTCCAGCGGATGGGCAAAATCATACATCGGGTAGATGCACCATTTATCGCCGCTGCGGTGATGTGTGGCGTGATTGATGCGGTAAATAGCCGGGTCACGCATATTAAAATTGGGAGAAGCCAGGTCGATTTTGGCCCGCAGCGTCATCGCTCCGCTCTCAAATTCGCCGGCGCGCATTCTCGCAAACAGATCCAGGTTTTCGGCGATGGGCCGGTCGCGATAGGGGCTTTGCGCCGGGCGGGAAAGATCGCCGCGCATATCTTTTAACTCTTCGGCAGTTAGCTGGCACACATAAGCCAGGCCCTTTTGAATTAGGGTCACGGCAAAAGCATACATCTGCTCAAAATAGTCAGAGGCATAGTAAAAGCGGTCGCCCCAGTCAAAGCCGAGCCAATGAATATCCTCCTGGATAGCGTCCACATATTCAACATCCTCTTTGCTGGGGTTGGTATCATCCATACGCAGATTGCAAAGACCGTTGTACTCCTGGGCGGTACCAAAATCAATAATGATCGCCTTGGCATGGCCAATATGCAAATAGCCGTTTGGCTCCGGCGGAAAGCGGGTATGGATTTTGCTATCCACCTTGCCGCTGAGCAAATCTTCGTTAATCAGAGTATTGATAAAATGGTTTGCCGGAAGCTCGTCCAACTTATACATTAGTGGATCCTCCCCAAAAATAGTTGCCGTAAATAGTCATCCTATATTTTAACCCTATCTGCCAAAATATACAAGGTTTTCCGCAAAAATGCTCAGCTGCCAGCAAAAGCTCCTGTTTTGGAGCAGAGGAATAACTCTTGCCATTTGACAATTTTGTCAAAGCAATAAGCTGATTATATTACTATACAAGCAGGAAAACGGGCTTGCCCGGCGAATAAAAATAGTTTAGGATTATCCAATGCAAAAGGTAATTGTCACCCTTTTGCCGGAAAGAACTTAGGCCATATTCTAACGAAGGAGAGAAACCAATACTATGTTAACAAAAGAAGACATTCTCAAAAGCGCGAAAGAAGCAAATATCGGCTTTATTCGTCTTCAGTTTACCGATGCTTTCGGCGTCATGAAAAACGTATCTATTACCACTTCGCAGCTGGAAAAAGCTTTAGATAATGAGATGATGTTTGACGGCTCTTCCATTGACGGCTTTGTGCGTATTGAAGAGAGCGATATGTATTTGCACCCGGACCTTGATACCTGGATGATATCAACATGGAAGGGTGTTGACGAGAACACAGCGCGGTTGATTTGCGATGTTTATACGGATAAGGGCGAGCCTTTTGTGGGCGACCCCCGCTATGTGCTGCGGCGCGCTATTGCCGAGGCCGAGGCCATGGGCTTTTGTGTAAACATGGGGCCTGAGGCGGAGTTTTTCCTCTTCCAGACTGATGGTTGCGGCAAGCCTACCTTGAAAACCAATGATGAGGCGTCATATTTTGATTTGGCTCCGGTTGATTTGGGTGAATCCGCCCGCCGCGATATGGTGATTGATCTGGAATCGATCGGCTTTGAGATTGAAGCCTCGCATCATGAGGTGGGCCCGGGGCAGCATGAAATTGATTTTAAGTATGCCGACGCCTTGACCACTGCTGATAATTTGCAGACTTTCAAATATGTGGTGCGTTTGGTAGCGCAACGTCATGGACTGCATGCCACTTTCATGCCGAAACCAGTGTTTGGCATTGCCGGTTCCGGTATGCATGTTAATCAGTCTTTGATGAAAGACGGCAAAAATGCTTTTGCCGACCCGGATGACAGCCGCGGCCTCTCCCAGACAGCCTATCATTATCTGGCAGGGCTCTTAAAACATGCGCGGGCTTTTACGGCAGTTACCAATACGACAGTTAATTCCTACAAACGTCTGGTCTCCGGTTATGAAGCGCCTGTTTATGTGGCCTGGGCAGAGAAGAACCGCTCGCCGCTGATTCGTGTTCCGGCCAAGCGCGGTATGTCTACCCGCGTAGAGCTGCGTTCTCCCGACCCAACCTGCAACCCCTATCTGGCCTTTGCCGCGATGATCCGCGCTGGCCTGGATGGGATTAAAAACGAGCTGATGCCTGCTGATCCGGTGGAGATGAACATCTTTCGCATGAGCAAAACAGAGCTCAAGGATCATGGTCTGGAAATATTGCCGGGCTCTCTGGCTGAGGCGGTCGATGCTCTGCGCACCAGCGAATTGATGCTTGATACCTTGGGGCAGCATATTTTCGATAGCTTAATCAGGGCTCTTCACCGGGAATGGGAAGAATACCGCATCCAGGTGACTGATTGGGAGTTGGACCGCTATCTGAATAAGTTTTAATCACGAAAATTTGCCATGCGTCATAAGGAGGAGCAGTTATGCGGTTTGCCAAAATGCACGGACTGGGTAATGATTTTATTGTGGTAAACGGCTTTGACCAGCAACTGCCTGCGGATATTAATGCCTTTGCGGTTGATATCTGCCACCGCCGTTTGGGGCTGGGCGCTGACGGCCTGCTGATTCTGGCGCCGACAGACAATGCAGAGGCTGTGGCTAAGTTTTTGATCTATAACAGCGATGGCTCACAGGCTGAAAACTGCGGCAACGGTATTCGCTGCGCTGCGCTTTTTGCCAAAAAAGAGGGTATCGTCCAGCAAGACCAATTCACTTTTGAACTGAAAAGAGGGCAGGCAACCCCGACAATTATTGATGAGATAAACGGCATTGTCCGAGTTGATATGGGAGAGCCAATTCTTGAGCCGGCAAAAATACCGGCCATCTTTCCCGGAGCTAATGTGGTGAATCAGCCCTTTAATGTTGCCGGAGAAATATATAATATTACGCTGGTCTCAATGGGCAATCCGCATTGTATTATTTTTGTCGATGAGGTGGAGGCTTGTCCGGTCAGGGAAATCGGCCCATTGATCGAAACGCATGAACTGTTCCCCGAAAAAATTAATGTGGAGTTTATTGAGCGTATTTCTCCCCGCCAGTTGAAAATGAGGGTTTGGGAGCGGGGTGCCGGCGAGACAATGGCTTGCGGCACAGGCGCCTGCGCTTCGCTGGTTGCGGCCGCCATCAATGGGCAATCGCAAAGACAGGCTCAGGTTCAGCTGGCCTATGGCGCCCTTGATATCGAATGGGCGGAAGACCGGCATATTTATATGACTGGACCGGCTACACTGGTGGCCGAGGGAGAATATTGCTTATAAATAAATTAATTATTATTAAAGAGATAAAGTGATAATTTAGGAGGTTTATATGAAAGCACTTGCTAAAAGACTGCAACAAATCCCACCCTATCTTTTTGCCGGGATTGAGAAAAAAATTGCTGCCGCCCGTGAGGAAGGCAAGGATATTATCAGCCTTGGTATCGGCGATCCGGATCTGCCAACACCGGACAAGCTGGTCGAGGTTTTGTGCAAGGAAGCCAAAGTTGCGGCCAATCATCAATATCCGTCTTCGCAAGGCATGGCGAGCTTTAGAGAAACAGTTAGTTCTTTTTATGCCAAGCGCTTTGGCGTGGAAGATATTGACCCCAAAAGCGAAGTTTGTACTTTGATCGGCTCCAAAGAGGGCATTGCTAATATCAATTATTGCTTTGTTGATCCGGGGGATATCAATCTTGTTCCGGACCCGGCTTATCCGGTATATGCTACAGCAACCATGCTGGCCGGCGGACTTACCTACCCCCTGCGCCTTAAAGCGGAAAACGGCTTTTTGCCCCAGTTTGATATTATCCCCGAGGGCATTGCTGACCGGGCCAAGCTGATGTGGTTGAATTATCCCAATAATCCCACCGGCGCTGTGACTGATTTGGCCTTTTTTGAAGAAGCGGTGGCTTTTGCCAAGAAGCATGATATCTTGATCTGCCATGATTTGGCTTATTCGGAAATGACTTATGACGGCTATGTTGCGCCGAGCATTTTGCAGATCAAAGGCGCTAAAGATGTTTGCGTGGAGTTTGGCTCCTGCTCCAAGCCTTTTAATATGACAGGTTGGCGTGTGGGCTTTGTCGTCGGTAATGCTAGGGCAGTAGAGGCGCTTGCCACCTATAAATCTAATGTTGACAGCGGCGTGTTCCAGGCTATTCAGTATGCCGGGATGGAGGGCTTAAAAGCCCCGGATGAGATAGTCAAGGCCTCCCGCGCCAAATATGCGGCCAGACGCGATATTTTGGTGGGCGGCTTGAATGAGATGGGCTGGGATTTGCAATATCCGAAAGGCACCTTTTATGTCTGGGCTCCGGTGCCCAAGGGCTATACCTCAGCCTCCTTTGCTGAATATGTTTTTGATGAAACCCAGGTGGTTATTACTCCGGGCTCCGGATATGGGCAGGGCGGCGAAGGATATTTCCGCGCTACGCTGACCACTGAGGAAACGAGAATGGCCGAAGCGATAGACCGAATGAAGAAAAAGCTGGGCAAAGTCGAATTTTAGTTGAATTAAGAAATTAATGACGATCAAGAAGCAGTAACGCGAGTGCTGCTTCTTGCTATATGGATTACTTGCAAAGAATAGCATCTTTTGAGGTGAATGATGGGGCTTTTTAGCGTTGAACAAACAAGCAAATATGATAAAGATAAACCACGCAAAAAAGTTGGCATTGCCTTTGGCGGCGGCGGTTTGAAGGGCTCTGCCCATGTGGGTGTATTAAAGGTGCTCGCTGAGCATAATATCCCTATTGATTTTGTCGCGGGAACATCCATTGGTTCTGCAGTGGCAGCCCTCTATGCCTCCGGCTATAATTGGAAAATGCTTGATTTTCTTTTCCTCGAGTATAATATCGAGAGCTTAATCAAAATGCGTCCGGGCCGCCAGGGTCTGATTCCGGCTGACGGCTATACCGAGCTGGTGCGTACCTGCACCAGAGGCAAGCGTATTGAAGAAATGGATATACCGCTAAAAATTACCGCAGTGGATTTGGTCAGCTGGAAGAAGATTATTTTTGACCGCGGCGATACGGCTCTGGCTGTGCGCGCCAGCTCAGCCATTCCCGGGTTTTTTACTCCGGTCAAAATCGGCGATATGCTGCTGGTGGATGGGGCTGTGCTGGATAGCTGTCCGGATCAGCTGGTGCGGGATATGGGCGCGGATGTGGTCATCGGCATTGATCTGGGCTGTCCGGACTATAGTGAGCCGAAAAATATTTTAGATATTGTGCAGCGGGCTTTGAATATTGCTGTTTTTAGTTTTCAGGATAATAGCGCGGATATTATTTTGCGTCCGATCAAGCAATATGTTGACAGTCTTAAACCGGAGGGTTTGGCCATTTGCCGCAAATGGGGCGAAGAATGCGCCAAAGAGCATATTGCGGAAATAATCAAATTGGTGGAGGAATAAATATGCCAATTGCCATTGCGCAGATGCGCCGCTTGCTAGCCGCACCCAGGAAAAACAAAGTAAAAATGCTGGCTTTGATTGACGGCGCCAAGGGCCGCGGAGCGGATTTAATCGTTTTCCCGGAGCTAGCCCTCTCCGGCCCGCTTTATGATGATATGGTGGCAGACGCTTATCTGCTCGAAGAATGCCGCCAGGCGGCGATGGAAATCGCAGCTTTTGCGCAGGGCATTGCGGTGATATTTGGCAGCCTGGGGATTGATGACGCCGGGCGCCCGGTCAGCCGCGCATATCTGGCTGATAGCGGCGTCCTCAAACCGATAGATGCAGCCGCTCCTGCTCTTTTTGCGGAGAACACTCCCTATCTACAGGCCAGTGAGGGCCGGCCAATAGAAATTATGCTCGATGGCCGCAAGCAAAAAGCGCTGGTGCTTTTGGGTGATTGGGCGGATAAAGAGCTGCCCAAATCAGTCAAGGATGCGGATTTGGCGCTTAACCTCTCGCCCAAGGCAATCAGCTTTGACGGCTCATATGCCAAGCGGCCGTTTCTTGACCTGCCATATATCGAGGTAGGCAGCGTTGGTTTAGTCAGCCGCCACAAGGCCAACTATCTGCTGGCCGGGCACAGCTGCTATTATGATGCCAAAGGGCAGCTTATCGCCAGCTTGCCGTATTTCAAAGAAGATTTGGCTTTGTGGCGGCCAAACGGCGGCGCGGTTAATGAAATCAAAGATAATGATGCGCTGCTGGCGCAGGCTTTGAGCGAGGGCGCGCGGGAGTTTTGTCTGGCTATTCATGCCCGCCGCGCTGTGATTGGCATTTCCGGCGGCATTGACTCTGCCCTGGCTGCTTGTGTTTATCGCCAGGCGCTGGGCAGCGATAATGTTTATCTGGTTTCGATGCCAACGATATTTAACAGCGAAACGACCAAAGCCTTGGCCGCGGGAATGGCCAAGGGGCTTGATCTGCCCTTGATGACGATACCGCTTGACGCCTCTTTGGAGCAGTTTTATGATAGCCTCACCGATAATGCTTTCGTTGATGCGGTCGGCGGCAAAACACAAATTGAGCTGAGCGGGCCGGTCAAAGAAAATATTATGGCGCGGGAGCGGGCGCGGGTTTTGGCTGCCACTGCTGCCGGGCGGGATGCTATTTTCAGCTGCAATGGCAACAAGGCAGAGCTGACAGTGGGCTATGCTACCTTTTATGGTGATTTGGCCGGGGCTTTTGCGGCGCAGGCGGATTTGTGGAAGTATCAGGTCTATGCTGCCTCAAGGCATTTTCAAACGGTTTTTTCCGATGCGCCGCTGGATCAGATTGCCGCCATACGTCCCTCAGCAGAGCTTTCGCTGGCGCAAGACATTAACAAAGGCCTGGGCGATCCCTTGGTCTATGCCTATCATGATTATTTGTTGAAATCATGGGTAGAAGGCGGCAAAACGCCGACCAACAGTCTGCAAAGCTATCTTAGCGGCAGCCTGGCTGAGGATATTGGCTGTGAGCACCAGCTGATCAGCGAGTTATTCCCCGACCGGGGCATCTTTATCGCTGATCTCGAATATTGGTGGAAAATGTATCGCGGTATTGGCGTGGCCAAAAGACTGCAAGCGCCGCCATTATTGGCGCTTTCCTGCAGGCCATTTGGTGACGCGGTGCGTGAGGTTCAGGGAGCGGTGTTTTTTGACGAGGAGTTTGAGCGCTTGAAAAGGAGCTGAACAGCAATGGCTCAAAGCTTGACTTTGCGCGCTCCGGCTAAAATCAACTGGAGCCTGGCCGTCACCGGCTTGCGCAGTGACGGCTATCATCATATCCGCAGCGTGATGCAAAACATCAGCCTCTATGATCAGGTGGCGCTGCGCATAGCAGATCAGGACCAATGTCTTTGCCAGCCGCAATTGCCTTGCGCGGACGAGGATAATCTTGGCTTGCGCGCCTGGCTGCTGCTGAAAAGAACATATCAGCTCTCTGCTTGCTTGCAGATAGATATCACCAAGGGGATTCCCTATGGCGCCGGCTTGGGCGGCGGCTCTGCTGATGCTGCGGCTGTTTTACTGGGAGCAAACCATCTGTTCGGGTTAGAGATAGCGCAGGATGAATTGGCCAGACTAGCGCTGCCGCTGGGCGCGGATATTCCCTTTTTCCTTTATGGCGGGCTGGCTTTAGTTGAGGGCATCGGAGAGATCGTGCAGCCGCAAAGCTCAGCGCCGCAAATCACCCTGCTGCTGGCCAAGCCCGGCATGGCAGTGTCCACCAAAGACGTGTTTTGGAAATATGGCATGGTGCAGACGCCGGAAATGCCGGATATAGATGGCGTGCTCGCTGCCCTGCAAGCTGAGGATTACGCCTCGCTGGCCATTAAAATGGGCAATATGCTGGAGCCGGCAGCCATAGCTGCTTGCCCGCAGATTGAGCAACTGAAAAGCATGATGATGTCAATGGGCTGTCTGCCGCTGATGAGCGGCAGTGGTTCAGCGGTTTTTGCTATTGGCGCCGAAGAAGATATGGCGGCGAATATTAAGCAGCTGCATAAACATGGCTTCTGGGCCAGAGAAGTAAAAACGCTAGCGCAGGGGATAGAGATTATAGCCAAATAAAAAAGCGCGCCCTAAGCACGCTTTTGCTGCAGGATATTAATTTTTATAATATGCTTATAAGCCTTATACATTAAAGCGGAAATTGATAATATCGCCGTCTTGCACCGGATATTCTTTGCCTTCCAGTCGAAAGCAGCCCTTTTCGCGGGCAGCTGCCATCGAGCCGCAGCTTTTGAGGTCGGCAAAGGCCACAGTCTCCGCACGGATAAAGCCGCGCTCAATATCAGAGTGAATTTTGCCCGCGGCCTTTTTGGCTGGCAAATCGCGCAATATCGTCCAGGCACGCACCTCATCCTCACCAGCAGTGAGGAAGGAGATTAACCCTAGCTGGCAATAGATGGCCTGGGCAATGCGGGAGATGCCGGGCTCACTGATATGCAGCTCTTCCATAAACATTTCCCGGTCTTCCTCTGGCAGCTCAGCAATTTCCTGCTCTGTTTTGGCGCAGACGTTCAGCAGCTGATAGCCCTGCTCAGCGCAATAGGCAGCCACCGCCTTTTTTTGCGGATAGTCGTCCGCTGCCAGCTGGTCTTCATCAATATTAATCACAATCAGCATCGGTTTATCCGTGAGGAAGGTGATATGCTTGACTGATTCTTGCTCTTCTTCGGAGAGTTCAATCAGCTTCAGCGGTTTTTCTTCCATAAGAAAATCGAGGCATTTGTTGAGCGTCGTTTCTTCCAGGGGGTGTTCCAGCTTCTTTTTATTGCCCTGCGAGATGCGGGAGAGACGGGTTTCGATCAGCTGCAAATCCGCAAAAAGCAGCTCAGAATCGATAGTGGCAATATCCCGCATGATGTCGATGCTGTCCTCAGCGTGGAGAATATCATCATTGGCAAAAGCGCGGACAATATGCGCCAGCAAATCCGTAGCGCGTACTGCCGCCAAAAACTCATTGCCGCTGCCCTGACCCTTGCTGGAGCCGCGTACCAGGCCGGGAACATCAATGACTTCTACTTGCGCATAGGTTGTTTTTTTCGGATGGAACATTTCCGATAGGTAGTCGACACGCTGATCCGGCACAGAGGCATGTCCACTATTGGTAGCGGTTTTGCCGCTGAAAAAATCGCTGGTCTCAGCATGAGAGCCGGTGAGAAGATTAAATAATGTCGTTTTTCCGGTCAAGGGCAAGCCAATGATACCGCAAGATAAAGCCATGCCAGTTTCCTCCGCGTATTGTTATTTGTCTATTATAAGCCGAAAAGGACAATTGGACAAGAGCATAGTATATATATTTTTGAGGTGATATTATGGAGCAGAACAAGAAGACGGATTTTGCTTGCCCTGATTATGCGCGCCAGGAGCGCTGCGGTTGGATGGAGGTTATCTATGGCGAGGGTAAAACAGCGGCGCAGATAGCGGATATCTTTACCCGCCTGCTGGCAGCGGCTGAGAACGGTAATGATGAGGATACGCCGCCTGTTTTCGCCACCCGCTGCTCAGCGGAAAAAGCAGCGGCAGTGCAACAACAATTGCCCTTTTTGCTTTATGATCAAACCGCCAAAATACTCTATAACCATAAACCCCAAACCACTAAAGGGCTGGTGGCTGTATTTTGCGCCGGAACCTCAGATTTGGCCGTGGCCGAAGAGGCGGCGCTCACTGCCGAGCTGATGGGCGCAGAGGTTGAGCGCGCCTATGACGTGGGTATAGCCGGCATCCATCGCTTATTGGCCAAAGAGGCTGTTTTGCAATCCGCCAAGGCGATTGTGGCTGTAGCGGGGATGGAAGGCGCCCTGCCCTCAGTGGTCGGCGGCCTAACCGCTGCTCCGGTAATCGCTGTGCCCACCAGTGTTGGCTATGGGGCCAGCTTTAATGGGCTGGCGCCTTTGCTGGCTATGCTCAATAGCTGCGCGGCCGGGGTAGCGGTGGTCAATATTGACAATGGTTTTGGCGCCGGATATATGGCAGCGGTGATTAACAACCAATCAATATGAAAATGAATTTGTTGTGATGATGGGCTGACAAAGCTTGAAATGCAGCCAAGTTCCAGTGTATAATGTGAGCTATGGGTATAACAGTTGCGGATCTGGTTCTGGCTGGTGTTCTGATCTTGGGAATACTGTATGGCTGGCGCTGGGGTACCATTAATGTCGTGGCAAAAGTCGGCGCTTTGGTGCTGGCTTATCAGGCTGCGCGCACCTTTTCCGGGATGATTGCCGAAGCATTGGTGCAGGTTATTCCTCCTTTTAACGCTAATATTGAGCAGGCTGCGGATGGAGCCAGCAATTTCGGCGATCAGGCGCTGAATGTTCTTTCTTTGTTTATCAATACCAGCGGAGCTGCTAACCGGCTGGTACAAATAGTCGTTTTTATTGTCATCTTTATTTTGGTCAATTGGCTGGTACGTAAGATTGCCTATGCCTTGACCGGTATTTTTGGACGCGGTATTTTGGGCCAGCTGAACAAGGCTATCGGCGCTTTTGTGGCCCTGCTGCTGGCCATTGTTCTGATCATTGTCTTCACAGATATTATTTTGCCGGTATGTATTAATATCGGTTTTGGCGATTCTGTGCTGGCGTTCCTGAACCGCTCAGCAATACTATTGCCCTTTATGCGTTCATTACCGACTTTGCTCTAGATGCCTGGAGGTTTTCATGCTTAGTTTTTTCAGCCAAAATTTACTGATAGCTGCCATCGACAATTTTTTTGCCACAGTGGTTGATTTTATCCTTGCCAACCAACTGTTGGCAATTATTATTGCTGTGGCGCTGATTATCGTAGTTGTAATTTGTTTGCTGCTGGCTGCATCAAGAAGAAAGAAAAGGCGGCAATCTCTGCCTCCTCAGCAAACGCAGGAAAAGGTGTTTATTCCGGTGGAGCAGGTGGGGGATGAGGTTGCCGCGGAATTTCTTACCTTGCGGGATGGGCTGATTGATTCTGAGCAGGCCATCAGCCGCCGTCTGGTAGAAAAGATTAAAAACCGTGGCCCAAAGGCCCTGGCTGATATTGTCGCGGCTTATGACAAAGCGCGGCCGGAAATCAAAGAACAGCTGGCTGCGCTCGTCAAGGAAGAGCGGCTGATGGAGCGCTATGCGCAAAGATTAAACCGTCCGGAATATCCGCAGGGAATTTTGATTGATGCCTGGGGGTTTTTCCCGGATCAGTCTACTTTGAAAGAATTTGTAGAAATGCTGGCCAGCCGCGATGAAAGTATGCAGCGGGCCGGGACAAAGCTGCTCTCTGCTTTGCAGGAGCCGCAAAGCCTGACTATTTTAACTGCTGCCCTGATGTGGCCGGAGCATTTTGTCCCCGCCCGGGTGGCGGAAGTTTTTGCTGCTATGGGCAGCAATGGCGCTCGTCTTCTGGCCTATGTTTTGCCCAAGGTTGATGAGAGGCACAAGGCGCGAGTATTGGAGACTATTGCTAAAACCGAGGCCCCCTATCCGGTGGAGAATGTTGCAATTTGCCTGACAAATAAAGACCCGGCCATACGCTGCGCCGCAGCTCTGGCTCTTGGCGCCGGCAGAATGGCCGAAGGGGTGCAGCCTTTGATGGTGAGCGCTGCGGATAAAAACTGGCAGGTTCGCGCGGCTGTGGCCAAGGCTTTAGGCATGGTGGGCGACCAAAGAGCTTTGACAATTTTGGAAGTGTTGGCTGAGGATGATGAAGGCTGGGTTGCTGCTGAAGCCAAAAAAACGCTGGAAATTTTCGCCCAGGCATAATATGTTTGACCATTGAGAAAATAGTAGCTAATGGTCGCAAAAAAATCTTGCGGCCTGTGGCGGCATATGCTATAATAGAATAGTTGTCTTACAACCCTGTCTTGACAGCGGCTTTTTTGTCGCTAAAGTCAAGACCGTTAGTCCAAAGGGAGGAGGTGATTGGATTGCGCGAATATGAAGTCATGTATATTATCAAGCCTAATTTGGAAGATGATAAATATACCGAGGTTATTGAAAAATTTAATGCGCTGATCCAAGCCAATGGTGGCGAAATCTTAAAGACTGAGCCTTGGGGTAAAAAAAGGCTGGCTTATGAGATTGAAAAATTACGTGAAGGATATTATGTCCTGCTGCGTATTAACGGTTCCGCGGAATTGCCGATGGAACTGGAACGTAACTTCAAAATTGCTGATGAAGTTATGCGCTACCTGGTAACGAGAGTAGAAGAATAGGAAGGGATAAGGTGATAGAAGAATGCTTAACCGAATCATTTTGATAGGCAGGCTTACCCAGGATCCCGAGTTGCGTTATACCAAGAGCGGTATTGCTGTTGCCAGCTTTACTTTGGCAGTAGACCGCAAATATAAGAATGCCGAAGGCGAACGAGAGACTGATTTTATTGATATCGTTGTTTGGCGTCAGCAGGCTGAGCATTGCTCTAACTATCTGGCCAAAGGTAAGCTTTGCGCAGTAGAGGGCACTCTGCAGATCAGAAGCTATGAGGCAAAAGACGGCACCAGACGCAGAGCTGCTGAGGTTGTTGCGGATGATGTGCGTTTCCTGTCGCCAAAAGACAGCAGTTCAAGCAGTTCAGCTCCTTTTAACGAAGCCGCAGAAAGCAGCCCTTTCGCTCAGAATAATGATGCGGATATGGTTGGCGATGATGATCTGCCCTTCTAAAACGTCTTTGGTTAAAAGAATCTAAAATGGAGGAAGTAGCATGGCTGATTATAAAAACAACCACGGCGACCGTGAATATTCCGGACGTGGCAAAGGCCCCCGCCGCGGACGTCGTCGTGTTTGCAGCTTTTGTGTAGACAAAGCTGAAAATATCGACTATAAAGATATTGCCAAATTGAAAAAATATGTCACGGAACGTGGCAAAATTTTGCCTCGCCGTATCTCCGGCAACTGCGCCAAACACCAGCGCCAGTTGACCGAAGCTATCAAGCGGGCGCGTATCGTTGCTTTATTGCCCTATACCAGCGAATAAAGCGGATAATTGCTTGAAAAAGGACTTAAGCCTAAGCTTAAGTCCTTTTGTTTATTGGCCGGGTGAAAACAAATTAATCAAGCTCCTACTTTTTGTGGCAGTCGAATATCAGGAGCATTTAGCCATTAGGGATGCGAACTCATGCGCCCCGGACGGCGGATGGTCGAGCTGGAGCTTCGTTATCGCTCCTAGACAGGCAGGCAGCCTGCCTTCGTCGCTCTGCCTGGCCCAGCCCGACTATCCATCCGTCGGGGGTGTCGGCAGTTTTGGCGAGAAAACAGTGAGCAGATCCTGGTGAAAACATTGCTTTTCGTAGTATATCTACGGGAAACAATGTTTTTATCGGGAGATGCCAGCGTTTTCCCGCCAAAACCGTATGGGGTTCACATCCCTAATAGCTAAGGTGTCTTCACCAGGCGGCGTTTGGGGAATATTTTGTTCAGAAATAAATCAATATTTTACCATGGCTAATAGTTGCGATTTGATTGTCGAAGAAGCCGAAATATGGTATAATAGCTGCTGAGGCCGAAAGTTTCGCTTGCTAAAGCCAGTTGGTGCAGCGGGAGTCGGGACACAAAGCAAGCGGGCCGAAAAACGGAGGTAGATTGATGAAAAAGGTTCTTATTATTATCATTGCAGCTTTGTTGGTGATAGCTATCGCCTTATTGGTTGGCGTAAAAATAATTAGCGCTGATATTACTATTGCGGAAAACATAGAGGTTACTATTGAAGATGGCAGCTCTACCGCTGCTATTGCCGATACTCTGGCAGAAGCCGGGCTGGTTAAAAACAGCCGCTATTTCCGCTATTATGCCGGGCAAAATGATGTTGACAGCCAGCTGAAGGCAGGCACTTATCAATTTGACGCCGGGAATTGGAGCGTGCGCCAGGTTTGTGAGCTGCTGGTGCTGGGCACATATAACCGCGACGGCCAGGTACGGGTGACTATTGTCGAGGGCTGGACAGTGAAAGAGGTTGCCGCCAAGCTGGAACAGGCTGGCCTGGGGACAGTAGATAAGTATCTTGCTTATGCCGCAAACGGTGATTTTTCCGCCTATCCCTTTATTCCGGAGACAGCGGTTGAGCCGGCGACCCGCCTGGAGGGCTTTCTCTTCCCGGAAACATATATGATAGACCAAACCTGGAGCGAGGAACAGATTGTGAAAATGCTGCTCGACCAGTTTGTCAAGGTCTGGGAAGACAATAAGTATGATGAAGTTATCGCGGCTGACGGGCGCAGCATTTATGAAGTGATTACCATGGCTTCTATTGTGGAGAAAGAGGGCAAAAAAGATGATGAGCGCGCCCTGATTGCCAGCGTCTTTTATAACCGTTTAGATTTGCCTACAAAATTAGAATCCTGCGCAACAGTACAATTTATTCTCGGCGAACCCAAATATCCGCTGCTTTATGCTGATCTGGAAATTGATAATGTCTATAACACTTATAAGCATGAAGGGTTACCGCCCGGCCCGATTGCCTCTCCCGGCAAAGCCTCTATTGAAGCTGCCCTAAACCCTGAAGAGTCGGATTATCTCTATTTCCGCGCCCGCTCTGACGGTTCACATTTTTTCAGCAAGACCTTCGCGGAGCATGACAACTTTGTAGAAGAGGAATAGGTGCAGGAATTGGAAATCCCGGGAAACCGTTTTTTATGAGGGAGAATGAGTGCAGATGAATAAACCGGAGTTGCTAGCGCCGGCCGGTGATCTTGAAAAGCTGTTTTTTGCCTATTCGTATGGCGCTGACGCGGCCTATATTGGCGGCGGGGATTATTCGCTGCGTCTTAATTCCGGCTTTACTCTGGCAGAGATCAAAGAGGCAGTCAGCTTGGCCCGGCAAATGGGCAAAAAACTCTATATCGCGGTCAATGCTTATATGCGCAACCAGGATATTAGCGCCCTGCCTGAGTATTTGCAGCAATTGGCAGCTATCAACCCGGATGCCCTGATTATCTCTGACCCGGGTACCTTGCTGCTGGCGCAGACATATGCGCCCAAGCTAGCTATTCATATCAGCACCCAGACCAATAATACCAACTGGCTGGCAGCTGATTTTTGGCATCGGCAGGGAGCGGCGCGAATCATCCTCGGGCGGGAATTGTCCCTGGCAGAGGCTGCGGAAATCAGCGCCAAAAGCAGCATTGAGACAGAGATTTTTGTTCATGGAGCCATGTGCATTTCTTATTCCGGCCGCTGTTTGCTGAGCAGCGTGATGACTAGCCGCTCTGCCAACCAGGGCAATTGCAGTCATCCTTGCCGCTATAGCTATGCTTTGATGGAAGAAAAGCGCCCGGGTGAATATTTTGCTATCAGTGAAGATGTTCGCGGCAGCTATATTATGAACAGCAAGGATCTCTGTTTGCTTGATTATATCCCCGCACTCTGCCAAAGCGGTTTTGCCGGATTAAAAATAGAAGGGCGCAACAAAAGCGCCTATTATGTGGCCAATGCGGTGCGGATTTACCGGGCGGCAATCGACGCTTACTGCGCCGATCCCGCAGGCTATCACTGTCAGGAAAGCTGGCCGGAGGAATTGACCAAAATCAGTCACCGTGAATATACGGATGCTTTTGCCCAACACAACCCGGGGGCTGAGTCTATGCGTTATGAGGACGGCGGCTATGTGCGTGGTTATGATTTTACCGCTGTGCTAAAGGAGAAACAAGGCGATAAGCTGGTGCTGGAACAGCGCAATCATATCGGCATTGGTGATGAGCTGGAAATTTTGCTGCCCGGCAGCGCTAATATTGGCTTTAACGTTCAGCATATTTATGATGAGGACGGCTTGCCACTCACCGCGGCCCGTCACCCGCGCCAGATAATTACCATACCTGCAGAAATTGAGGAGGATATTGCTTGCCCGCTGATTGTCCGCCGGCCGGCCAAGTGATGTTTGCTGGAGGTGCTGCAATGGAAAAAAGCAAAAAAAGATTTGTTTTAATTGCCGATAGCTCTATTGATCTTGACCAATCACTGCGTGAGCGGCTGGATATAGCTGTCGCGCCCTTGACCATATATTGCGATGACCAGACTTTTGTTGACGATTTCAATCTAGATGATGAAGCCCTGTTGCGGGCTTTGGTAGCAACAAAACAAACTCCGCGCACTGCGGCTCCGGCACCGGGCGCATATCTTGAGGCAATGGCAGCGGCGGAAGAGGGAGTATTTATCATCACCATTTCCGCCAAGCTCTCCGGCTCCCATAATGCCGCTTTGACAGCGCAGCAGATGGCTAAGGAAAAATATCCGCACCTCAAAGTGGCGGTGATTGATTCCGGCCTGTCCAGCGTGGGGGAGACAGCTTTAGCGATTAAGCTGCGGGAAGCGATAGACCAGGGCGGTAGCTTTGAAAAAGTTATGGCTGCGGCAGAGGCTTATTGCGCAGAGCATCAGCTGTTTGTTTTGGTGGATAATATCGATAACCTGGTTAAAAGCGGCCGCATCAACCAGATTCAGGGCCGTCTGGCCATATTGCTGAAAATTAAGCCGATTTTGAGCGATAATGGCAAAGGTGAAATCCGTCTGGTAGAAAAACCCCGCTCCTTTAGCAAAGGGCTTAATGCTATCGCAGAAATTTTTATCAACAGCCCGCTTGATACCAGTAATAGAACGCTGGTGATCTCCCATTGCGCTGCTTTGGCGCAGGCCAAAATACTCAGCCGGCAGATTTTAGACAAGCGGCAATATAAAGAAGTAATTATTGTGCCGATGGGCGGCATCTCGATGACATATTCGCATATTGGCAGCATTGCCTGCTCTTGCTAGAAGTTACCGCTTAATCTTAAAACAGGTGCAGGGATTCTTTATCCAGATAACGAACTGGTATGAATATAATAAACTGACTAGGCTATAGATGTCTTGACTTATGGAAGGAAGAGTGCTTTGCCGGAAAAGAAATTTTCTCCTGATGAAGAATATCGTGCGGATGACCCCGCAAACGCTGCTGAGCTGCCCCCGCAGGAAGAGACTGCGGACATAGAAGATGAACCAAGCAGCAGCAATGGTGATGGCCAAGACCCTCTTGTCACGGAAGATGCGGCTGAAGAAACAGCCGACAATGACGATGAGGTTTCTTTGCCTCTTTCTGCGCGCCGCAGCTGGTATGACCGCCTGGAAGATGATGAGGATGTGTCCCTGCCTCTTTCCGCTGCCGGGCCGGAAGCTACACCAATAGTGACAGCGCCGAAGGCGCCGCCACAGCCAGCCAAAGAACTGCCAACTGAAGACCAGTTGAACGGGCGCAGCTTAATGGTCAGCCTGATTATGACTGCCGCCACTATTGCCCTGATCATGATCAGTGAATATGTGCCGCTGCTCAATATTGTGGCAGATTTATTTTTGCCGCTGCCACTGCTATTGCTGGCCTTCCGCTGGGGGATGAAGCCGGCCATTGTCGGCCTGATCTTATCCTTTGGCTTTTCGGCGCTCATTTTTGGCGTGCCTGCTGCCGCGCTGATGATTATCCGCTACGGGACTTTGGCCCTCGTCTTGGCGTATTGCTTGCGTATGGCGAAAAAGCCGCTGTTTGCCTTGGGGATAGCTGCACTGATTGCTGCTTTTGCCTCGATACTCGGCATTATGCTGGCATCGTTTTTTGAAGGGCTGCCTTTTAGCGTGCTGACTGATCAATATCAGCTTGTTGTGACCAATATGATGCGGGATATGGCGTCGATGGGTTATGATAATTTGCTGCCGGCGGGCATGACCATGGATATGTATGTGGCAAATCTGACAGACACTCTTTTGTCGCTGCTGCCGGCCATTGTCATTATCGGCTCGATTGTCACTGCCGCGCTATCCTATCTGATTGCCGCTGCGGCTTTGCGTTCATCCAAATATGGCATTGCTAAGCTGCCCCATTTCAGAGATTGGCGGATTAATTGGAAAATGAGCTGGGGAGTAATTGCCGGTCTCGCCTTTTATCTACTGGGCGATAATCTGGGCATTGTCTGGATGAATGATTTGGGCTTGAATTTGCTCTATGCTTTTGGCTGCATCCTTTTTGTTTGCGGTCTCTCCTTTATGATGTGGGTCTTTGAACTGGACAGCTTTTTTGTCTTTTTGAAAATTTTATTATGCGCTGTCTTAATTTTCTTCATCCGCTATGGCGTGCTGCTGCTAATGCTTCTGGCGCTTTTTGACCCCATCTTTGATTTTCGGGGCAAGATTAACAAGGTGGCAAACAGGGGCAAAAAGAGCGGATCTTAAACTGATGGTGCTTGTCGAAAGGAGCGATAACTGATGAAAGTAATTTTATTGCAGGATATTAAATCACTAGGTAAAAAAGGCGATATCAAAACTGTTGCCGATGGCTATGCGCGTAATTTTCTCTTTGCCAAAGGCTTGGCTCTTCCGGCGGACAGCGGAAATGTTAATAGACGCAACCATGAGATCAAGATTCAGCAGGATCAATCCGCCAAAGATCTGGCTGTTGCCGAGAGGCAGGCTAAAGACCTGACAGATGCGGTTGTTGTTGTTTATGCCAAAGCAGGGGAAGCCGGCAAGCTGTTTGGTTCTGTCACTAATGGCGATTTGGCCAAAGCCCTGGAAGAGATGGGCTACTCAGTTGATAAGAAAAAAATTGAGCCCACTGAGCAGATTAAAAGTCTAGGCACATATCAGGCGGTTTTGAAGCTGTATCCGCAGGTACACACGACAGTAACCATAGAGGTAAAAGATGAGTCAGAACGAGGATAGGATTAACAAGTTACCACCGCAAAATCTGGAGGCGGAACGGGCGCTTTTAGGCGCTTGTTTGATGGATAAAAATGCCGCCAACAATGTGCGGGGCATATTATCCGCCGAAGATTTTTATGCGGAAAGCCATAAGCTGATCTATAGCAGCATCACACGGCTGGTGGATGAGGCGCAGCCTTGTGATCCTGTTACAGTGGGCGATGCCTTAAAGGTAAGTGGCGATTTGGAGCGCATTGGCGGTATTTCCTATATCTCTTCGCTGCTCGATAGCGTGCCGGCTCCTGCCGCAGCTGCTCATTATGCCAATATCATTCGCGAGAAAGCGCAAATCCGCGCCTTGCTCTCGGCAGCCGGCAATATCCTGGCAAATGGTTATGAGGGCAGTTATAATGCCTCAGAAATGCTAGATTTGGCGGAGAAGGCCATTTTTGACGTGGGGCAAGGACGCCGTAGTGAAAATCTTTTTCCGCTGCGAGATTTGATGCAGCCTGTCTATGATGTGATGAGCCAAATCAAGGCTGCCGGCGGTGTCACCGGCGTGCCAACCTTTCCTGATTTGGACCGGCGTTTCCTATCCGGACTGCAAAAGGGCGATCTGGTCTTGCTCGCTGCCCGTCCCGGTGTCGGTAAAACCTCGATGGCTATTAATATTGCCCAAAACGCCTCGGCCAGACATCAAAAAGTTGTCGCTGTTTTTTCTCTGGAAATGCCTAAAGAGCAGCTGGTGCAAAGAATTCTTTGTACCGAGGCCAGAGTCAATCATGATCTGGTGAGAAAGGGCATGGCCAGCAAACAGGATTTGCGCCGCTTGCTCAAAGCGATTCAGTCGCTCTCCAAGGCAGAGATGTATATTAATGATACGATGAGTATTTCCGCGGCGGAAATCAGAAGCCAATGCCGCAAGCTGAAAATGGATAAAGGTCTGAATTTGATTGTGATTGACTATATTCAGCTGATGCAGGCAGCTCCTGGCAAAAGAGTCGAAAACCGCCAGCTGGAAGTAGCGGAAATATCCCGTTCTCTGAAAGCGATGGCAAAGGAATTGGATGTGCCAGTGCTGGCGCTATCACAGCTTTCCCGCCAGGCAGAGCAGAAGAACGAGAAACCTAATCTCAGCCATTTGCGCGAATCAGGCGCCCTGGAGCAGGATGCCGACGTAGTGCTGATGATTCACCGCGTGCATCGTGATGAGGAAGATGATGAGATGGGCGAAATGGAAATGAAACGGCACAAGGCCAGCCAAGAGGTTGAAATCATTGTGGCCAAGCATAGAAACGGCCCGACCGGCGACCAGTTGATGAACTTTATTAACGAATATACTTTGTTTGCTGATTTTGCGCAAGACTGGGTGGGCAATAGCAGCGCTAATAACGCGGCTATTCCGCCGCCTCAGCCCGCCGCAGATAACCCTCCGCCAGAAAGTCTGCCGCTGCTAGATGATGAGCCGCCCTTCTAATTTTTGCTTGACAAATTTCGCTCAATAGGGTACAATTTTTGCTGTTCGGGCCAATAGCTCAGTTGGTAGAGCACCTGACTCTTAATCAGGGTGTCCCGGGTTCGAGCCCCTGTTGGCCCACCAAAAAAAGCCTGTTAGACGACTGTTTGTTTGGTTGTCGAACAGGCTTTTTGCTATCTCGACATATAGCGAGGACACAAAAAAGGATACAACACAGTACCAATACATAATTGTTGGAAAAGGCATACAATTGTTCTGTCAATAATAATAGATAATACTATCTACCTGTTTGATTTTCATTTATATTAATCTCCTTATGGCAAAGCTGGAGCGGATTAAAATCAAGTATGGCCTGATCATCTAAGCCGATATTTTTTATTGGCCAACAAGCACAGACAAGAGAAGATAATATCCATGTCCTTTTTCTGTAAAAACAACATGGATATTATCTTCTCGACATATTTGGCGGATTGTAGTATAATTACCATAGGTTTCAGATTAGTGAACAAGAGAGTGTAGTGGTATTTTCTCAACAGAAGATTGCATCTTCGCTAATGAATACGCCGGGGGTATATTATGCTAAAAATGCTCACTGCTTTTACCACAGAAGTGGATGAAGGGCAATATGCTCTGGAGGAAATCTTGCAGGGGCTGGATTTAGAGAATAACCAGCTTACCCATGCTGCGGGTATTCTGACCTGCCATCCTGATTATTTTGAGACCGGCGTTGCCCAATATATAGCGGAAAAACTGCCCTTTGATGTCATTGGCAGCACCACCATTGCCAACGCCACTGCTGGCACCGCTGATGAGCTGTTGTTATGCCTCTCAGTCCTGACCAGCGATGATATTAAATTTACCTCTGGCTGGACAACTACTCTTGAAGGCGAATCAGATGCGCCGCTTAAAGCAGCCTTTGCCGAGGCAAATTGCCGGGAGGGCGGAGCTATGCCCTCCATGGTAATAACCTTTGCGCCGCTTTTGCGCACAGTGGCAGCGGAAAATGTTTTAATCAACATGTCTGATATTATCCACGGCGCGCCGCTTTTTGGCATGGTTTCCTGTGATAATACCTCAGATTATTCGCGCTGCTATACGCTCCATAATGGCCAGGCAGCCCAAACATCTTTGGCCATGCTTTTGCTTTGGGGAGAGGTTGACCCCACCTTTTTCATGGTGTCTATTTCTGAAGACAAAATCCAGAAATTCCGCGCGATTATCACCAAATCAAGCGGTGCTTTACTGGAAAAGGTTAATGATTTACCCTTGTTGGAATATTTGCAGACTATTGGCGTTTCTACCGGCGATGAAAGAGCGGGCGCCGGTGTGATTCCCTTTATGGTCGATTATCAGGATGGCTCTCAGCCTGTGGCACGGGCCATGTATACGATAACCCCAGAAGGAACAGCTATTTGCGGCGGGTATATGCCGGTTAATGCGACTTTGGCCATTGGTTCAATTGATACTGAGGATGTGATGACTACCAGCAGAAGACTAATGCTGGAAGCCCTCGGCACCGGGAAAAAGAGCGGTGTTTTGCTGTTCCCCTGCAGCTCCCGTTATGTTGTCATGGGGACAACAGCCTATTCGGAGGTGCACTTGGCCAAGGAGCTGTTTGACGGCATTGTGCCGTATCAGTTTGCTTATGCTGGCGGAGAGATCTGCCCCATTGCTGATTCTGATGGCAATTTGCTTAACAGATTCCATAATTTTTCACTTATTGCTTGCATTTTTTAGGTGATTGGCTATTATTGGGTGGTGAAGAATAGTGGCAGACGAACTGAATAAAGAACAATATGAGCTGGAAATATCGCGGCTGACCAGAGAGAACAAAAGAATGGCGCGCCAGCTTAATAATATGCACATTATGCAGGAACGCAATAATACGGTTCTTGCCGCCAAAAACAGTGTCGAGGCGATGATGTCGGCGGAGCAGCGCAAGCAGGAAAAATATATGCAGCTGCTGCTCGATAATAGCCCGGATATCATTCTTTTGTTTGACAGTAATGGCTGTTTCACCTATTGTACCAGCTCTTTTTTGAAACAGGCCAATATTGCGAACTTTGGCCTGATCAATGGCAGGCATTATAAAGATGTTTTTGCCAATTTTGTTACCGGGGATTTTGATGGCATTAGCGACAGCATTGTTGATCAAGCCATCGGCCAAAAAATGACCGTTGTCACTGAGGCATATTATGATATTGGCAATACCGGTAACTCTCGGCGCTATCAGGTGCATTTTTCACCCATGCTTGACGAGGCTGGCAATGCTGATGGTTCGATGGCGCTGGTGCATGATGTTACCGAACTGATGGACGCCAAGGAGCAGGCGGAAAAAGCCAATAAGGCCAAATCTGCTTTTCTGGCTAATATGAGCCATGAGATGCGCACGCCGCTTAATGCTATCATTGGCATGTCCAATATCGCCCAAAGGGCCAACAGCACCACAGAGATACATGCCTGCATGGAAAAGATTGATAATGCCTCCACCCATTTACTGGGCGTGATTAATGATATTCTCGATATGTCCAAGATTGAATCCGGCAAGCTGGAGCTGTTTTATTCTGCCTTCAATTTAGAAAAGATGCTGAATAATGCAGTCAGCGTGCTGGCCTTTCGCGCCGGTTCGCGGAAGCAGCAGCTGAGTGTTGATATCGCTGCTGATGTGCCCAAAAATATTATCTCAGATAAGCAGCACTTGAGTCAGGTGCTGACCAATATTCTCGCCAATGCGGTGAAATTCACTCCCGATAATGGCGCTATCACCATGACTGTGCGGCAGATTGCTAGGGAAGATAGCGCTATCAGTCTCCAGGTAGCCATTGCTGATACCGGTATTGGCATGACCGAGGAGCAGGTGAAAAAGCTGTTTTCACCTTTTGAGCAGGCTGACAGCAGTATCTCCAGAAAATTTGGCGGCACCGGCTTGGGGCTGGCTATCTCCAAGAGCATTGTGGATATGCTGGGCGGGGAGATTGGCGTGGTCTCTGAGATGGGCCAAGGCTCCACTTTTACTGTTACTATTCCCATAGAGATAGCTCTTGATTATCAGGAGGATAGTCAAGCAGAAGAGGATATACCGATCAATATTAATTTCCGGGGTAAGCATATCCTTTTGGCGGAAGATATTGAAATAAATAGAGAGATTGTCTGCGAGCTGCTGGCGGATACCGGCGCTATCATTGATTGCGTGGAAGATGGCCAGCAGGCTTTGGATGCATTTCTGGTTGCGCCGGAGACTATTGATCTGATCCTTATGGATATTCACATGCCAATAATGGGAGGTTATGAATCAGCTAAAGCCATTCGCGCGCTGCCATATCCTCAGGCCCGGAGAGTGCCCATTGTGGCGATGACAGCTAATGTCTTCCAGGAGGATGTGAATAAATGTCTGCAGGCAGGCATGAACGATCATATTGGCAAACCGATTGATTATGACGACATGATGCGCAAGCTTTCTTATTATTTAGCTTAGAACGATTTTTAGCTTACGCTGATTTTTTAAAACACCCCCATAGTTACCTTGTCTTGAGGTAAATATGGGGGTGTTTTAATCAAAGGGTAAAACATCCATCAAAACAGCCGTCACTACGGTTTGCCGGTCACGCCAGCAATAACCTTTTTTGCATTATCTGGCACAGCGGGAGTCTCGCCTGCATCATACATTGCGCAAAATTGCTTAATAAATTGTTCGTCGAGCGCGCTGTATCCATATCTGCGCTGATAAAAAGCATATTCCTCAAAATCAGCGATGCGGTTAAAAGCCGCGCTATAGGATACGCCGCATTTTTTGCTTATATCGGCGGGCTTTTTGATATTTAGCTTGTCCAAAACAGCCAGCGGCATCAGCAGTTCTTTGGCAAAATAGTTTGCCTCCTGCTCCATTTCCTGATTGATTTGCTGGCTATCAAGATGCCCCAGGCAGCAATGGCCGATTTCATGGGCATCAGTCCAACGAACCCTCTCAAAGGGCATATTATGATTATAGATAACAAGGAACTGCTTACCGGAAGCAGTGTTTTTTTTAATGGAAAACCCATCACTATCCTGTGGAAATATGCTATGTTCAAGCTGACAAAAAGAAAGGCATTTAATACCCAGCATGGTTTTAATGCCCTCAAGGTCAACAGGAAGATATTGAGTATTGGTGTATCTTAAGAGACGAAGAACAATTTTTTTAATCTCATTTTTGCGAGCTTTTCTCATTGGTATCATCTCCAAATTGTTCCGCAAAAATCCGGTCCAACACTTTAACTATTTTAGGGTCAGATATTTGTTCAACGCTTTTGCCGCCGCGGGCTACCATGGTATAAGGGGATTCGGATATGTCCGTAGGGGAAGAGTCTTGTTGCTTTTCTAAGGCATTAATACCCAGATGTATTAATGCCAGTGTAGCCTGCGATCGGCTATTAAACCTATTTTCAAAGCGAAAATCGTCAATTTTCTTTAAGAGTTCTTCATCAACAGTAATACAATAACGCGGTTTTTGAGTTGGCATAATTATCACCTCAGCTAGTATTATACATCAGTTCATCACTTATGGGAAGGATTTTTGAGAGAAAAGCAAGAAAAGACTTGACAGGTTCATCACCGATGAACTAAAATGGGGTTGTAGTAATTACTATATTATTATTTGCCTGAAAGGGGGATAATATGCCGAAAATGATCAAACGGACAACCTTTTCCATCACACCGGATATGGAGATATGTCTCGATAAACTAAAAAAGGATGTTTTCTATAATTGTTCGCAGGCAGAAATGATTCGCTCATTGGTTAATGCCGGGCTTGCGGCCTATGAAAAAACAGCGGTTACGGATAATACCTGTAATTTTGCTGCTCAAAAGGATATTAATGATCTTTAGCTAATAGTTTTGGTAAAATGGGCCCAGCTTTCCCCTCATACATAAAGCACAATACCTCTTTCATGTATATACACATAAGCCCATTTTACCACATATTATATACTGTGAAAATCCTCTTATGTTACAAGATATGGTGTTGCCGCAATCTGAGGCGTATTACCAGCATATTTGAAACCATGAATGGCTCAGCTTCTTTTTGATGCTGAGCCATTCTTTGCTTGCTTGTAGAGCTGATGCGCAAATACCGCCACACCGGAGGCTATAATCCCTTGCATCATTCCGTAAATATTAAAGCCAAGTATCAGCATGCCGCCAATAATGCCAAGAACAAAGAGAATCCAGGGAATTGACCAGCTTGATACCTTGGGCGTCTTTTTGAGAAAAGCGCCAATAACCATCAATACCGGAACGAGAATCAAAGCCTGTTCAATGAGAAACTGCTGGAAAAATTGCATGATATCCATAAGCCACCTCCAAGAAGATAAATAATTGCTGTAATAATATATTGTCGGTTTTTGTTGCTTATGAATAAACAGGAAAAAGCACAGCATTAAAAAAGCTGTGCTTTAGATATGGGATTAACTTGTTTTATTCTATCTTTGTGCCACAGCTGTCGCAAAGAGTGCTGCCGTTGCTGAGCAATGAGCCGCAATTAGGGCAAAAGTTATTTATGTTATTAGTCTTTTCCACCGGATAGTAAGAAAAATCGTGATGTTGCAGCGGGGGTTGGTCGGTAAGCTCGGATGGTTCTGTACCGGGATAATCTATTTCTACTGTTTTGCTGCCCAGATGGAAGGGAGGAGGAAAATCCTCTTGGGCCTCTGACAGCAAAAAGAGCTGTTTTCTTTTGAGGTAGTAGAGAAAGATGAAGATACAGGCTGCGGTCAGCAGGGCGGAGATAATAGTCATCCAGAGCATGCTGAAATTATAAACGGTAGGCAGATCCCTAAACCAGGCGGGAACCTCGCGGGCGGAAAACAGTATGGCATAGGAAGCAGTGATAATGATGCCAACGGCAGTATAAAATAATGACATGATAATCATCAGCGCCCAGGCATATTTGCGCCAGTTGAAAAAGCCGATAAAAATTAAAACAGTAAAAACAAAGGGTACGATATATTGCAAAAAGAGCAGGGCATAGGCGCTGACTCCGCCGATAGTAAGATTAAGGGTTGCCAAAATAAAGGTTATGATGAGGAAGATGGCATGAGCTGGCAGCAGGATAAAGCGGACCAGCCAATGAAAATGCAGGGGAGTAGTAGCAATTTTTTCATACCAAAACATCGGCCTGCCTCCTTGGAGAAGTTTATATATACAGAATACTACAAATTGTATAAATCGGCAACAGGAAAGCCAAAGTAAATTTACTTTGGCTTTTGGCTAATCAACGATATATAATTTTGCTCCTGTTTGGGTGCGGGAGCGGTGCATATTTTGGGGGTCGTTCGAGGTTTGATAGCTCATACCGGCCTTTAGCACATTAATGGTGCCGTCCTGCCTTTCGCTAATCAGCTCTCCTTCATAGACCAGCAGCACATGCCCTCGGTCACACCAGCCGTCAGCTTCATAGCCGGGGCTATATTCAACCATGCGTACGCGGATATTACCCATTTCAAAGATGCGCCAAGTGGCTTCACCGGCTGCCCCGGGATAAACGGTTTTTTCCATCTTGTTCCAGTCAACAACAGTGAAAGGTACTCCCTGAATGTCCATAGCGTTCTCCCTTCATTTGTTTCTCTGTTTTTATCTAGTAATAAAAATATTATATCATTATGCGTATGCAAATGCAAAAAACTGTTCTGGCAATAAAATCCGCAAAAGAAAAAATATTTAAGCTATTGACAGGCAATGACGGGTTTGATACCATAGCATACAGTGTGTAATGAAAAAAAGTATGCGGAGGCGAGAAATGTCTGAAAAAACACATGTTGACCCGACGGCCCTGGGTCTCTTCGGTTTAGCAATGGTAACCCTGGTTGCTTCCAGCCAAAAGCTGGGTATTACAGATGGAACAGCATATATTTTGCCGTGGGCAATTTTTTTGGGCGCATTGGCCCAGCTAACTGCGGGTATTTTGGATTATAAAAAAGGTAATGTTTTTGGAGGCACTGCTTTTTGCGCCTATGGCTTTTTCTGGCTGGCGATGGCTACCTCTTGGCTGATTAATCTCGGCGCCCTTGGTGAGGCCTTGCAGTCTAATTTTGATCCGGCGCAGATGGGTTTCGCTTTTATCGGTTATTTGATCATGACCATTTTTCTCACTATCGGCGCCACCCGCACCAACAAGGTATTATTCCTCATTTTCGTCTGCATTGATCTGCTCTTTATTGGTCTTGCTGTCAGCACCCTCTTCCCGGAAAGCTCTCTGGCGCATGGGTTCCATATGCTGGCTGCCTTTGCCGAGCTGGCTATCGCGCTCTTATCTTTTTACGGCAGCGGCGCCAATGTTTTGAATAATCATTTTGGCCGTACCTTTTTGCCGATCGGCGCACCCTTTGGCAAGCTGAACGAAGCAAAATAATTTTAGTCTAGACAAAAAAGACACCTGCTCAGCAGGTGTCTTTTTTCTTTATTTGAACAGTGTTTGCTTTGCGGAATAATCTTAGCCGGGCTGTGGTATTTATTTTATGATGTCAATACCGCCCATATAAGGGATCAGCGCTTGGGGGATTTTTACCGAACCGTCAGCTTGCTGATAGTTCTCCAAAATAGCGGCTACAGTGCGCCCTACAGCCACACCGGAGCCATTAAGCGTGTGGACAAATTCCGGCTTGCCGTTTTCTCTGCGGAAGCGGATATTAGCGCGCCGGGCCTGGAAATCTTCATAATTTGAACAGCTGGAAATTTCGCGGTAACCATCAAAGCCCGGCAGCCAAACCTCCAGATCATAGGTTTTAGCAGAGCCAAAGCCCATATCCCCAGTTGAAAGGCAGACCACACGGTAGGGGAGGCCCAGCTTTTGCAACACCTCTTCAGCGTCATTAGTCAGCTTTTCCAGCTCTTCATAGCTGCTCTCCGGAGTAGTGAATTTGACCAGCTCCACCTTATTAAACTGGTGCTGGCGAATCAGCCCGCGAGTGTCACGGCCGGCAGCTCCGGCTTCAGCGCGAAAACAGGCGGTATAGGCAGTATAGCGAATCGGCAAATCCTTGTCTTCGAGAATCTCATTGCCGAGCAAATTGGTCACAGGAACTTCTGCGGTGGGGATCAGATAATAGTCAGTACCCTCGATTTTAAACATGTCTTCCTTGAATTTGGGCAGCTGTCCGGTGCCGCGCATCGAGTTGCTGTTCACCATATAGGGCGGAAAGATTTCCGTGTAACCATGATGGTCAGTATGCAAATCGAGAAAGAAATTGATCACAGCGCGTTCCAGTCGTGCGCCTAAGCCCTTGTAGACGGTGAAACGGGCGCCGGAAATTTTGGCCGCGCGTTCAAAATCAAGAATATCCAAATTAGCGCCAATATCCCAATGATTGAGCGGCGTAAAAGCAAGCTGGGCAGGCTCTCCCCACTTGCGAAGCTCTACATTGGCGCTGTCATCGGCGCCCACAGGCACACTTGGGTGCGGGATATTGGGGATGCCAAGCAAAATATCGGTGAGCTCTTCCTCGACCTCTTTTAAGCGGTTATCAACAGCTGAGATCTCATCGCCTAATTGGCGCATTTCCGCCATAATGGCGGAAGCATCCTCTCCTGATTGTTTCATTTTGCCGATTTCTTTGGATACCGCATTGCGCTTTGCTTTTTTTTCTTCTACATCAGCCAGCATAGCGCGTCTTTGCTCTTCCAAAGCAATAAAAGAATCAAGAGATATTTTACCGCCCCTTTTGGCGAGCGCTTCAATAACCAAGTCAGGATTGGCTCTAACAAATTTGAGATCCAGCATATATTTACCTCCTAGGTATGATTTCCCATTATATTACGCATATTAGTATTATTCAATACCTTTGAGGTATTTTTCTTTATAAATAAGGAAAACTTAATTTGCTGCGATATTTATAGGCTATCTGTAGAGAAAATTTCCCCAGGTTTTGATTGACATGTTTGGCATTATTTGATAATATACGAAGGTAGGCCAAATCCTCTTTTGGGAGGGGTGTCCGAGCGGTTGAAGGTGACGGTCTTGAAAACCGTTGAGCCTGAAAGGGTTCCGTGGGTTCGAATCCCACCCCCTCCGCCAGCGAATTCAAGCGCAAAGAATAAGGAGAGTTGGCCGAGTCGGTCGAAGGCGCTCGCCTGCTAAGCGAGTATACGGTTTAGACCCGTATCGAGGGTTCGAATCCCTTGCTCTCCGCCAAGCGGCGTCTAGCCGCCGTGCGCTCATAGCTCAGCTGGATAGAGTGTCTGGCTACGAACCAGAAGGTCGCAGGTTCGAGTCCTGCTGGGCGCACCATGAAAACCACTATAGTCATTTTACTATAGTGGTTTTTTGTATTCTCTTTCCTTATACTGTCCACAGGCTTTTTCATTAGTTTCTCTCTTTTTTAATCTTGGAAAAACGCAATGTCCATAGGCAATATCCCGATAGCTTCTTCCGAACTTAATATAATGTTGCCTGAAGTGCTTACAATCTTTGCAAACCTTATTCTTATCCATAAACATCACCCCCCTCTTTTAATATCACTATACACTATATAGTCACTATATGCAACCAATTGTTTTAACATAGCATTAGTATTATAGTATATATAGTCACAAAAATAGGAGTGAGTATTATGGCTGAACCGTTTTTAAAAAACAGAACACGCTTTACATCATCATTAAAAAATGAATTGATGCCACCTTTTAATAAATTAGCAGAAAAAAGCAGAATCCCTAAAAGCAGATTACTTGATGAGGCAATCGAAGATCTGCTACAAAAACATAAAATAAAAATTGATCAGAAAAAGTGATTAACTATGCAAATGACACCCTCCAGGCAAGAAATTGCCGCAAGAAGGGAGCGGCTCTACCAAGCTCTTTCAGCAAACGGCCAGGACTGGGACGCGGCTTTGATTGTCGATAAAATCAGTCAATATTATTTTACCGGCACCATGCAGGACGGCCTGTTTGTGTTAAGAAATGATGGCGAAGGCGCTTATTTTGTGCGCCGCAGCTATGCCAGGGCCAAGGATGAAGGGCTGATAGATGAGATTTACCCCATGAGCTCTTATAAAGAAATGTTGTCCTTTCTTAGCCCCAAACCGGGCCGGGTCTATCTTGACATCAACGTAGCCACTCTGGCGCATCTTCAGCGCCTTGAGAAATATTTCACCATCGGACAAATCTTACCGCTTGATCCGATAGTACAATGTCTGCGCAGCAGCAAAAGCCCGTACGAGCTGGCAATGATTGCAGAAGCCGCCCGGCAGCATGATTATTTATTACATACGCTGGCGCCCTCTTTGCTGAAAGAGGGGATGAATGAGGCCGAGCTAACGGCGTCGCTGTATCAGGAGATGATATCTCTTGGCTATCAGGGGATATCCCGTTTTGGCAGCTTTCAGGCGGAAATGGTGGTTGGGCAATTGGGCTTTGGCGATAATTCTATCTACCCGACCAGTTTTGATGGCCCAGGCGGGATGAAGGGAATGAGCGCTGCAGTTCCCTTTGTCGGTGACCGCGAGCGCAAACTGCGCCGCGGCGATTTGATCTTTATTGATATCGGCTATGGCTATAGTGGCTATCACTCTGATTGCACGCAAATATATATGTTTGGGGCAGAGCCGACAAAAGAAGTCGCGGCTATGCATCATCAATGCCTGGAGATTGAACGGCAGGCAGCGGCAATGTTAAAGCCGGGCGCTATTCCGGAGGATATTTATAACACGATTATCAGCAGCTTGGATGCGGAGTTTCTTACCAATTTTATGGGGTATAAAGATGGCAGCGTCAGATTTCTCGGCCATGGAATAGGGCTACAAATTGACGAATATCCGGTGCTTGCCCGCGGTTTTCGCCAGCCTTTAGAAAAAAATATGGTGATCGCCCTCGAACCGAAAAAGAGTATTCCCGGCATTGGTCTTGTGGGTGTCGAGGACACTTATTTGGTCAGCGAAGCAGGCGGCATCTGTATTACCAATGGCGAGCGGGAAATTATGGTTGTTTGATTTAAGGTGATTAAAAAAATTGTGATTTAGTCGCAAAAAGAACCCTTTAGGGTTCTTTTTGTTGGTGGCAGGTGAAGACAATAGCTGCTATTGTTTGGCGTTTACTTTAATAAAAGTGTTGTCACGCAGCTCTTGGAAAGCCTGTATCAGCTCTTTTTGGCTGTTCATGACAATGGGCCCGCCAGAGGCTATCGGCTCATGCAGCGGTTTCCCGGAAAAGAAGATAAAGCGGCTGCCTGCTTGTTCGGCAGCCTTAACGGTAAGCGCATCCCCGGGGCCAAAAAGGGCTGCTGTTTTAGCAGCCACATAAGTGCCGCTGGACGAAACGTCGCCCAGGATAGTGAAAATAAAAACATTTTCATCCGGCTTGGTGTCAATAACAATTTCCTGCCCAGGCAGCAATTCCACGTCATATAGCGTAGCCTGGACATACTTTGGTTTAACCCCCAGTGCGTCTTGATAGGCGCCGGAAATCACACGGACAGTGCCGCAGTCTTCTTCTACCATGGCAATTTGTTCCTGCGTGATGTCAAAGTAGGCGGGGTTGCTCATCTTATCCTTTTGCGGCAGATTAAGCCATATTTGCAAACCTAGCATATGCTCGCTTGCCTGCGGCATCTCCTGATGCATGATACCGCTGCCAGCTGTCATCCACTGCGATTGTCCGGAAAGTATCCTCCCCTTATTACCCAGGCTGTCCTCATGCTCGATATTACCTTTAATCAGATAAGTAATCGTTTCAATACCTCGGTGCGGATGAGTAGGAAAGCCTTTGATATAGTCCGAGGGATTATGGGAATCAAAGGAATCAAGCATCAAAAAGGGATCAAAATCTTCTGCTGTCTGGGCGCCCAAGACACGGACCAGATGAACCCCGGCCCCGTCAACAGTATTAAAGCCTTGTACCTGTTTAATCACTTTTCTTATTGCCATAGGTATCATTCCTTTCATAATTATTACAATATTATTATACTCTTATTAGTAATAATTAGCAATAAACTACAACACCCCATCTATGATGGGGTGTTGTAGCAGAAAGGAATCTATATGGTTACCGGGAGGGGGACCCGGAATTCTGAGAACAAAGTTAATATTTACTATGAGTATATATTATATTAGGATTATGTACTAAATGTGTATTGCGGCTGAGCTTTTTTTAAAGATTTATTATGAGCGGCGAATATATTTAGTATCCCATTTCCTTCAGCAGACGGGCGAGAGTGTGGAAGCGCTCGCCCAAGAGCTCGCCCTCAGTTGCCAAAGCCTGAGAAAAGAGCTGGATATCTTCATCAATCATCGGGTTATCTGCGCAGACAGCTACGGTCATAGCGTCTCCCTGCAAACCAATGCGGTCAATTTGCGGCTGCTCGGGATCATACATCTTCGGGTAGCGGTAGGCTTCCTGAAAGTATTGATAAGAACGGCAGAGGAAAATGGCCAAATCAAGCACGCGGTTGAGCGGCATTTCTTCAGACTGGCGTGACCATTTTTCACCGGTATAGCGCCAAACCTTCGCAGAGATATCCAGCTTGCCGCGATCATTCCATTGCGCTAAGCCAAGAGACAGCCCCTTGGCATCGCTTTGGTATGCTTGGCGGCCATCAATATTTTCATAATTGGCGGCAACAATCACCGGTTTATGCTTTAGCGTTGTAGGGATATTCATCTTAGTTAGTCTCCATTTCTTGGTGCTTTTTCTTTATTATAGCCCTTATCTCCATAGGGAGTGAGCTTTGCCAGCCAGGTTTTTTCCAGCTGTTTCACCTCCCAGCGCACATCAGCGACATCATCTGTGGCCTGCTCTGCCAAAACAGTATAGCTAAAAGCATCTTTGCCATAGCTATCCCAGTCCTTTTGCAGGGAAGCATTCATATGCCTGCCCATATCCAGCTGGCTTTGAATGCTCAGCCATTTATTCTTGAGATTGGGGTAGGCGGCAATATAGATTTTGCCGTTTTGCTCGTTGGTGATTTGCACCACGCCCATATAGGTTTTAAGTTCTTTGTATTGCTCCAAAAGCGCTTTGCGTTGATTTTTCTCCATTTTTTCTCCACTTTCAGTGTTTCTTTCATTCCAGTTTACTAAACTACTAAAATTAGTATACTAGTAAATTAGTAAATTGTCAAGCGGTGCTGGGTAAACAACAGGTAGAGAGGAGGAGAAATTTTGTTTGCTAAAACTGCTGCCCCCTCGCCGAATAGATGATTAAACCATGCCAGACGGGGAGATGACGCAGGCACAAAGCAGCATGGCTAAGCCGCACAGCCTGTCCTTCTGCTGCGGAGCGATGGGGGATGCGCAGCTAGTGCATTACCTGTGATTTTGCGAAGCAAAAGCCAGATAAGTCGATGCGCAGCTTGGTGACATACGGGTTCGCAGCAAGAGTACTGGGCCACAAAGGCTTATTGCACAAAAATTATTATCGTCAATCGACTTTTTCGGGTAGAAATGGTATACTGACAAAAAAGCTTTTAATTTGTCGAGGACGATGATTATGGAAAACAATCATAATGGCTGCATGCTTTGCAATAAAGAGCTGGTTTATTATGCTGAGGCCCAAAGGATGAATTGCGCTGTCTGCGGCGCAGTACATAAGACTAATGCTATCTGCGCGGACGGGCATTATATCTGTGATGAGTGCCATGCCAAACCGGCAATCATCCAGATAACAGCCTATAGCCTGAATACGGACAGCAAAAATGCTATTACCATTGCTAAGGGCATGATGAAAAATCAGCAGATACATATGCATGGGCCAGAGCATCATTTTCTGGTTCCTGCTGCTTTGCTGACCGCCTATGCCAATGCTGGCGGTAAGATTAATTTGCATAATGCCATTCGGGTGGCTCGGCAACGCTCCGCTAATGTGCCGGGCGCGGTCTGTGGTCTGTGGGGCACTTGCGGCGCTGCTATCGGCGCGGGGATTTTCACCAGCATTATTACAGAAGCAACAGCTTTTTCCGGCAAAGAATGGAGCCTCAGCAATGCGGCAACCTCTGCCTGCCTGGCAAATATTGCTGCGAACGGCGGCCCGCGCTGCTGCAAAAGGGATTCGTTTTTGGCTATTCTAACCATGACAGATTTTATTAATGAGCATTTTGACGTTGAGCTGGAAAAGCCAGAGCAGCTGTATTGCGGCTTTTTTGCCGCCAATAAGCAATGCCGTTTACAGGAGTGCATTTTTTATCCCAAAGCAAACAAATAATTTTACTTAAAATAAAAAGGAGCGGTGAAGATTTTCACCACTCCTTTTTTATCTGGTTTTTTATTCATATGTTTTCGCCCTGGTCATCAGCAGATACATCGCTTCTTTGGGTGGCAAATCTTCATAAAGGATTTTATACATTTGCTCGGTAATCGGCATTTCTACCTGATATTTTTTTGCCAGCTGATAAGCGGCAGCCGTAGCGTTCACTCCCTCGACTACCATTGCTGATTCGGCTAAAACCTCCCGCCAGGGTTTGCCTCTGCCAATCTCCCGGCCGGCGCGGAAATTGCGGCTATGAATAGAGGTACAGGTTACAATCAAATCGCCCACTCCGGCCAGGCCGGCAAAAGTCATCGGGTCGGCGCCCATCGCTACCCCCAGACGGGTAATCTCCGCCAGCCCGCGGGTCATTAGCGCTGCCTTGGCATTATCTCCCTGTTCCAGACCATCCAGCATCCCCGAGCCTAAGGCAATAATGTTTTTGACTGCCCCGCCAACCTCTACGCCGATTTGATCCGTATTGGGATAAACACGGAAGTTATTGTTCATAAAGGTATCCTGAACTTTTTCGAGGATTTTTGTTTCTCCGCCAGCGACAACAACTGCGGTCAGAAGATTGCGTCCGGCATCCTCAGCATGGCTGGGGCCGGAGAGAGTGACCACCGGATGATTCGGCAGGATTTCTCGGATCACCTCGGAGAGGCGCTGCCCGTTATCAGGGAAAAAGCCCTTAGCCACATTAACAATAATGGCATCTTTGGCTATATAGGGTGCAGCAGCTTTGGCTACATTGGCTATCGCATGAGAGGGCACTGCTAAAACAACCAGCTCGGCATCTTGGCCCAAGGCATAATCACTGCTGATCAAAATATCTTCAGCAATTTTCACTCCCGGCAAGAACAGCTTGTTTTCACGGTCTGCGTTCAGGCGTTCGACATCCTTTTGCTCCCAGCTCCAAAGGCTCAGCTGATGCCCATTGCGATGCAGGAGGCAGGTGAGGGCAGTGCCCCAGCCGCCGGCCCCATAAACAGTTATGCGCATATCTTTTCTCCTGTTGGCTATGTATTATTCTTATCTGATATTGTTCTTGATTGGCACGGTCTCTTCCTTGTTTTTAGCATTTTTTGTGCTTTTAATTTAGTTGCTGAAGAGAGTTATTTTTTTCTGCGAAATTTCCGGTCCTCTTTGCCGGCGAGTATATTGCGAAAATTGCTGAGATGGCGCAGCCATACCAAAGCAACCATCAGCAATAGTACGATACTAACAAAAGTATTATCCAGCATAATAAATGATAACACCAGCACCAGTAGGGCCGCAAAGCAAGATGCTATCGAAACATAGCCGGTGACGAGCAAGGTAATGACCCAGGTGCCCAGGCAAATTAATGCTAGCCAGGGGTTGATAACCAAGACTACGCCCAAAATAGTGGCCACGCCTTTGCCGCCGCTAAAGCCCAGCCAGATGGGCCAGAGATGACCGAGGAAAGCGGCAAACCCGGCGACAATGGCCAGCTCGGGCGAAAAGATTCCGCCGATCAGAGCAGGCAGCAAGCCTTTGATGATATCAGCAACAAAAACAATTGCGCCGGTAGCAGCCCCTGCTGCCCGCACCGTATTGGTGGTGCCGACATTGCCGGAGCCGACCTTGCGGACGTCAATGCCTTTTTTCAGCTTTACTAAAAGATAACCGGTTGGTATTGAGCCGAGCAGATAACCGCCAATAACCATAATTACCCATATCCACCATTGCATAAAAACAAATCCCCCTTGGTTAGCTTAGTATTTTAGTCTTCTTTTTCCCGTTTGCGCCACAAGAGGGAAATTGGTGTTCCGGCAAAGCCAAAGGCCTCGCGGATTCTGTTCTCCAAATAGCGCGCATAGGAAAAATGTATAATCTCCGGTTCATTCAAAAAGATGACAATTTTGGGTGGCTTAACACCCACCTGCGTCCCATAGAGGACTTTCAGTCTGCGCCCCCGGTCTGTGGGCGGCGGGTTTAGGGCGACCGCCTCGCGCAGCAGCTCATTCAGCTGTGATGTTTGCAGGCGCCGGCTATGCTGCTCAGAAATAAAATCGACCAATGGCAAAATTTTATCACAACGCTGTCCGGTTTTTGCGGAGACAAAGAGGGTCAGCGCATAAGAGGCAAAAGCAAATTCATCCTTGATTTCCTCTTCAAATTTTTTCATGGTGTTGGTTTCTTTTTCCGGCAAATCCCATTTATTGACCACAATCAGCAGCCCCTTGCCCGCCTCGTGCGCATAACCGGCAATTTTTTTATCCATCTCAATAATGCCGGAATCCGCATCCAGCACCAAAACAGCCACATCTGAGCGGTCAATCGCGTGCAGCGAACGGCTGAGCATATAATGCTCCACCGGTTCATTAATTCTCGCTTTGCGCCGCATCCCGGCAGTATCAATAACAACATATTCCTTGCCGTCTTTTTCGAGAACAGTATCAATGGAGTCGCGCGTTGTGCCCGGTATATCAGAGACAATGACTCTTTCCTGACCCAGCAAGCGGTTGACCAGAGAACTCTTGCCTACATTGGGTCGGCCGATAAAGGCAATATTAATGCGGTCGCCTTCTTCTTCATCGCTGCCAGCCGGAGGCAACAAGGTCACCATTTCATCGAGCAAATCGCCGATATTTAGGGCATTGGCAGCTGAGATGGCAAAAGGTTCCCCTAGAGACAAGGCATAAAAATCATATACCGGCAATAATTTTTCCGGGTTGGTAAAATCATCGGCTTTATTGACAGCCAGCAGCACCGGTTTGCCGCTTCTGCGCAGCAAATCAGCCACATCTTGATCATCCGCGGTCAAACCGTCGCGCAGATCGACGACAAAGATGATCACCGAGGCTTCTTCGATGGCCAGCTCAGCTTGTTGTTTGACCTTGCCGTAAATAGCGCCCTGGTCAGAGATAAACTTGATTCCGCCGGTATCGATGAGCGTAAACTCGTGGTCCAACCACTCGGCATCGCGGTAGAGGCGGTCGCGGGTAATACCGGGCGTATCCTCGACAATAGCATGCCGCGCGCCGATAATGCGGTTAAAAAGGGTGGATTTGCCCACATTTTCACGCCCGACTATAGCAACAATAGGTTTTGACATGTTTCCTCCAATTATAAATTTACCAGCAAAAAATTATCAATTAAATTGTGAATTATTGGAAGCCTTTGTCCGCAAACAAGGCGGTGAGCAAGGCAGCAGGGTGCGGATCGGCAATTTTGATCTGACAATTTAGCTCCTTCGCCAGCTCACCCACATTGCTATCATCCAGAAAAATATCCTCGTCAAACTTGAGCATTGAGGAGGGGATGATCAAACGCTGATACATGCCTCTGGCAATGGCGGCCTTAAGACAGGTAGCAGTCAATAATCCGCTGACAGTAACCGTGTCTCCGTAGAAGAGATTCTCTATTTCCAGCAGACAAATATTACTGCCGCTGACGCGGTTGATTTCTGCTATCACCGGACGCATCACCACAGCGCCGCTTTTGCCGGTAATCACAGCGGTTTGCGTGGTTAATGCTTGTTTGGGGATAGCTTTTTTGTACTCTTGCCAGTTTTCGGCAAACAAGGCTGCCATGCCCACGCCGTTTTCTATTTGCGGGTATCCTTCATAGGCTTCGGGAGCAGGGAAGCTGCGCTGTGTTGCAATATACATCTCATCAGAGGCAAAAATCAAACGGCTGCCAAGAGCAGCGAGGTTTTTGGCCTGACGCTCCTCGATAATATCAATAATAGCAGCGGCCTCAGCACTTGTAAAAGAACGCAGCAGGGGATTTTTTTGATATTTGCTGATACCAACCGGCACCACCGCCACGCTGACTACGCCGCCTGAGCTAGGATGATGATTGTTTTTTCTGTTTAATGCCAGGCTGGTCAGGGCGTCAAGAGTATTTTCCAGGGCTGGTCCGTCATTTATCCCTGGGCAGAGGACAATTTGCGTGTGCAAATGGCAACCAAGCGCAATCAATCTTTGCATCGCCAGCATAATTTCCGCCGGCTTTTTCCGTCCCAGCATTTTTTGTCTCAGCAGGGGATCAACAGTATGTACTGATATGTAAAGAGGGGAAAGGCGCATATCAGCGATGCGTTGATAATCCTCCTCTGTCAAATTGGTACAGGTAATAAAGCTGCCTTCCATAAAGCTCATGCGGTAGTCATCATCTTTGAGCAGTAGTGATTGACGGGGGCATGGTTGCAGCTGGTCAATAAAGCAGAACAGACAGTGATTCTGACAGGAGCGGATGCCGTCAAAAACATTGGCAATAAAGACCAGCCCCAGTTCTTCTTCGGGGAATTTGTCCACCTCACAGATCCAGGTCTCATGATCAGCCTTTTCAATGGTCAGCTCTAAATATTCGCTATCCTGATAATAATTATAGTCGATCAGATCGGTTATTGGCTGATCATTGATTGTCAGCAAAATATCACCTGGCTCAAGACCAAGCTCATCGGCAATGCTTCCAGGTATTACTTCAGCGATTCTTCCGCCCATCTTTCCTCCGGGAGACAAACTTATTTACCTTTTATTATCATATATTAAAGGGCTTTAGTCAACCTTCTCTTTTTAAAATAAGTGATTAAAGCTAGAGATAACCATGCGCCGGCAGTGATTAAGCAAAACAGGTCTAAAAAGGGCAGCCCCATCTCGCCAAAAGCGGCGAAAGTCCAGACAAAACCAGCCAGCTCTACGCCTAATCCAGCCGTGGCCATGGCTGAGGGGTAGCTTCCGCCAGCTGCCGCCAGCAAAACAGCAAGGATAATCGCGATAGCTATGCTGATATGGCTTAAAAGCTCAATTGACCACAACAGTCCGCTTTTGCTAATAAAAATTATTGCCGCAATAATAAGCGCGGAGATAACGCTTTTTACCCTCTCTTTGCTGTCGAGCAAAGCCAGCAACCAACAGCAAAAACCAAAAATAAAAACACCGCCAAGATTAAGATAAATGCTGCCCAGCGGTAGATCAATATAAGTTAATATCAGCGCCGCAAAAATAATAATTAGCGCTGGCAGACGTTTAAGATGCCATCTGGCCAAACTATCATTATCCTTGGCGAGTACCAGCCAGATCGCGAGTAAGCCCGGGAAAAGCAAACCCAAACCCAAACCCAAACCCAAACCCAAACCCAAACCCATAAAATCACCTCTTTGGCTAATATTTTGCACCAAAGAGGTGTTCTTATACACGGGCTGTATATTTCTATTTGCTTTGCGGCTGTTGATATAGCTGATGGATAGGAGCAAAATCCTTTTTGGTGTAGGCAAATTGCGCCTGGTAGTGCAAAAGGATGATCCCAGCCTGGTCAAAAAATTTTTCGATATCGCTGATCTCTTCCGCTGTCCGGCCGTCATCAATATGATCATCAAACTCAATCACACATAGCAAGCGCGCGTCAGCGGAAAGGCATATTGCAAAATCCACATATTTACCAGCCATGGCGGCCTTAAACTGCTGCACAGAGGATGAGTTTTCCGCATAGACCAGGCTTTGCAAATGGATTTTGGGCATGATTAAAAAAGCTGTGCCCAAATCTTTTTTGAGCGCATTAAAAAAATCCATTTCTTCTGGATTGAGTATTTTTTCTCTTATCTGCAATGGCCAATGTTTGCGGGTATTGTTGAAGGGGTTCTGCTGCCTTTTCGCCAGATATTGCCTGAGAAAAAATATCGCCAGCATTAAAAGTAGAGGTAGCAAGAATTGCACAATTAATTCCACCTTGTAAATTAATTATTTTAAGCATACATTTTTTGCTATTTGTTGTCAAATAATTGTTGACAAAGTGATTATACGGATGTATAATAGAGCTAGATTATACGGCCGTATAATAGTTTAAGGAGGGAGTTACTAATGAGCGAGAAACAGGATATAAAAAGGCTTCCGGATGGAGAACTAGAGGTTATGCTGGCTATTTGGCAAGAAAATGAACCAGTGTCTTCTTCTCATATTCAGCAAAAATTAGCAGGCAAACTCAATTGGCCTCTATCTTCTCTGATGACGGTGCTTGCCAGATTGATAGAAAAGGGTTTTGTCGCCTGCGAAAAGAGAGGCCGCAACAATTTTTATTCTGCACTGATTGAAGAGCAAGCATACAAACAGGCGGAAGGCAGCTCTTTTCTGGGTAAGTTATATGGTAATTCTCTTACCAGTTTGGTAAGCACTCTTTATAACGGCAAGGCTATTGGTCAAGAAGATTTGGATGAACTGAAAACATTTTTGGCTAAGCTAGAGGAGGGTGAATAGCAATGAGCAGCTTCTTTCTCAATATTATTGGGATATCACTTGCCATTAGCGCCATCATTTTATTGGTATCCCTGGTGGATCCTATTTTATCCAAAAAATTCACCGCCAAGTGGAAATATTGGTTATGGCTGGCCTTGGCTGTCCGCTTGTTGCTGCCATTTAATATCAGCTTGCCGCCGATACAGGCTGATTCAGCCATAGACGCTGCGGCAATAATAGAGCTTGCTGTGCCTGAAAACATTGTCGCGCCAATGAATGAACCATATATTAACCAAGGGAATAGTACTCTGCCCAATATTGGCAATGATAGTAGCGCTACTTATGAAGAGATCCCACTCACTTTTGGGCAAAAATATTCTTGGTTGGATTTATTTAGTTTTATCTGGTTGGGTGGGATGATCGTCTTTTGGCTGCGGCAAATAGGGCGGTATATGTGGAGCAGAAAAGAGCTTAGACGCTGGCAACAGCCATACCATTCTCCGCTAATCACACAACTGTGCTTAGAGATGGGGCTGAAAAATACACCCCTGGTCTATCTAAGTGAGAAGGCTAGTTCTCCTATGGTTATTGGCTTGATTCGTCCGGTAGTGTATTTGCCGCAAGCGGCTACCGACAGTAAATATCTTTACTATGTGCTAAAGCATGAATTTATTCATTTAAGGCGGCATGATATTTTCTATAAGCTTGTGCTTTTGCTGGCCTGCAGTGTGCATTGGTTCAATCCCTTTATCCAAAAGATGTTTGCTCTGGCCTCCCGTGATTTAGAGATGATCTGTGATGAAACTGTTATAGCCAATGAGGAAAAAGAAGGTAGGAAAAAATATAGTGAAGCAATTTTGGCTAATACTCAGAGACAAATTTTTCACCCTACACAACTTTCAACCTATTTTAACGGAGGTGTAAAGATGATGAAACAACGTTTTAAAAATATATTTGACAGCAGCAATAAAAGCAGGGGCAGGGTAGTTTTAATTATAATGTTATTATTGATTGTCAGCGCAGGCAGCCTCTTTGCCTGTACAGCCAGGGCAGATGAAGACACTCCGGTCCCTACAAAAGAAGAGATTCTTGCTAATTGGCCGGATGATATTATCAGCCAAATAGGGACAAAGAGTGTAGCAGAAGTTGATGGTTTATATATGATGCAAACTTATGAAGGGACGCTTGAGGAAATAGCCCAGCAGTTAGTTGCGCAGGCGATGGCGCATATAAAATATTATGACGACATCAGCATGCGTTCCGCAGGAATCGAAGGAATCAATATTATATACCAGAGCCTAGTTGACGGCGTAGTTTTTGCTTATGTGAAAATGGATTACATTATGTACCCTGAACAAGCATCGGAAAAGACTGTGGGGGACAATATTCCAGGCACTACTTGGGCAATAACCATGCAAACTGATGAAGCTCAAGAGCATTATAAATATTTGGGCAGTGTTTATATATTTGAGGAAGACTATCACAAGTTAGATTCCTTTTTTGCAGAGCTGGCCTCCTTAACCGCACAATTAAATACTTGGCCAAACGGTTTGCTTGATGATCTTTATTATAGTGACCGGAGCATCAAAATGTTAAAGGCATCTCTTGATAAAGACAGTTTTGCTGTAAGCATTACCAGATCTAGAGGTTGGATGGATGCTAATGGCGACCGTAACCATTTACAATGGGATGCTAATGGCAATTCTTTTTATAAAACAGGCAGAGAGGTAGATCCGAAAGGATTTGACAAAAAACCTGTCAGGATCACTGGCTTTTAACCTAAATGTCGTTTACTAGTATCCCGGCGCAACTAAGTTAATACAGTCCTCCCATAAAACAAAAAGGCTTGTACCACGGTACAAGCCTTTTTGTCTGAGTTAAACTATAATCAAGACAGCAAGACTTGTGCCTTTTAGCGGTAGTAGCGGAACAGGCAAATGTGTTAGTTTTGAAAAAACAATATCTATTGATAGGGAAAGTTAATTGTATATAAAAAAGGAACGGCATATGCCGTTCCTTTTTTGGGTTTAGCTATTACGTTTAGTTAGGCAAGGCCTCTTTGATAGCGCGTACCACATGGTTCACTTCAACCACCCGGTCCTTAAGAGCAGCATCAGCGCCGGCAAGGAGGTTCTTCTCCTGACCGCAGCCAAAGCAATAGGTATCGCCAATGGCCGCGCCCTGATAAATCATTTCATAATCAGCGGCAGCAACTTCCTGCTCGAATACTGCGGCGATTTGCTCGCAGATTTCTGATGCAGCAGGAGCGATCTTAGCCAGAGGCGCTTCGGCCAACTGAATGCGGCGTTCGGTATTAGCGAAGGCGCCGGAGTTTTCAGTAAAGCCGGCCAGCGGGATAACCAGATCAGCCTTGGCGGCTGTTTTGGTCAGATGCGTATCAGCAACGATTACTGTGTCAACGCTGCGGAAGTTGGGGTTAGGCACATCTTCGCCAAAGAGGATCAAACCCTTGGCGCCTTTGGCAGCTTCCTCACCTTGAGCCAGGCCGAGATCAGCCAGAGCTTGGGAACCAGCGGATTTACGGATCATCACAATACCATTGCGCGGGCTGCCGATATGGCCGCTCAAAATTGCCATATTGGCAATATCAGCAGCAGCTTCATAGCTCAGCTCTGCATGGGAGAAGATAATAATCGCCCGTTTGGCAGCAGCATAAGCATCGGCAATTTTTTGCGCCTCGGCAGAAACTTTCACCTTGGCCAGAGCTTTTTTCAGCTCTTTGCTGCCGGAGAGATCGTCGGAGTTATTCTCTAACAAAGCTTTGACAATCTGACGCAGCAGGGCATTGTTGGCGCCGGCAGCATAATATTCAGCTTCTATGCGGCAGGCCTTATTGCATTCGTCAATATAGATAATGCGCGCGCCCTTGGCTTTCGCTTCACGCAATTTAGCGTTCAGCACAGCATTATCAACAGGGGTTTCACCAACGGCAATAATCAGCTCAGCGCCGGAGAGTTCTGCCAAAGCATTAGGAGAGGCATTAGTATCAAGAGCATCAGCAATGGCGTTTGGCTTATACTGATAGCTGAAAGCGTCAGCGCCCAAAAGATCGGCCAGGCTCATGATAGCGGCTGCATCCTTGATCGGGAAATGCTGGCCAACAGCGATAGCGGTTTTCTGGCCGCGGACGCGCAGGCTTTCCAGCTGTTTGGCAGCATAGATATAAGCGTCATGCCAGGAGACAGGAACAAGCTTGCCGTCTTTTTTCAGCAGCGGCTGAGTCAGTCTTTCGCCGGCATTGACATAGTTAACGCCAAAGCGGCCGACACCGCACATCAAGCCATTGTTGATGCCCTGGCATGGAGCGGCTGGGATGGTTTTAACATACATGTTGCCATAGCTTTCGTGCTTGACGCTGCAACCAACAGAACAGAAGTTGCAGACAGATTCGGTAATTTTAACATCCAGCGGAATCGATTTCTTGGCTACGCCGCGTTCCTGAAGAGAGCCGGTGGGGCAGACGCTGATGCACTGTCCGCAGCTGACGCAGGTGGTTTCTGCCAGCGGCTGGTTGAAGGCCGGAGCAACAACAGTGTTGACACCGCGCTCAATAAAGCCAAGAGCAGTGGAGCCGACAACCTCGTCGCAGACACGCACACAGAGGCCGCATAAGATGCACTTGTTCTGGTCGCGGACGATGAATGGATGATCGTCTTCAAACTCTTTGCGGTCCACATGATCAACAAAACGTTCCGGTTTAACGTCTGTTTCCTTAGACATCTTGATCAGCTTGCACTCGAAATAATCATGGCAGCCGCATTCCAGGCAGCGGGCAGCGTCTTTTTTGGCCCGTTCTTCGTCAAAGCCCGCGGGAATGATTTCCAGGAAATTGTCCTTGCGTTCTTCGGGTTTAAGATGGAACATTTTGCTGCGCGGTTCTTTTTTGCGGTTCTGGAAGTCATCTTCGGTGAGATCATCTCTCTTGACCAGATAAGCGGATTCGAAAGTTAATTGTTTGCCGCTCAAATATTCATTGACAGCTTTGGCAGCCTTCTTCGCGTCACCAATGGCTTCGATAGCAATAGACGCACCACGGTTGACACAGTCGCCGATAGCAAAGACGCCTTCTACATTGGTGGTGAAGATTTTTTCATCAGCCGCAATGGTGTTCCATTTGGTCAGCTCTACCGCGCCCATATTGGACGGGTCAACACCCTGGCCGATAGCTGCGATAACAGTGTCAACATCCAAAATTTCTTCTTTGCCTTCCACCGGTACTGGTCTGCGGCGGCCGGATGCGTCCGGTTCACCCAGCTCCATCACCTGGAGGCGGATTTGTTTAACCTTGTCGGCCTTACCGATAACTTCGATCGGGTTGACCAGATAACGGAACTCGACGCCTTCTTCTTCCGCTTCTTTGATTTCGATTTCTTCAGCAGGCATCTCATTCTTGGTGCGGCGATAGATATTGTAAACCTTGTCCGCGCCGAGGCGGATAGCAGTACGGCAAGCATCCATAGCAGTGTTACCACCGCCAACTACCGCCACCTTTTTGCCGACAACGAGTTCTTCGTTGGCGACATATTTGCGCAGGAAGTGAATACCGCCGAAAACGCCGTCTAAATCTTCACCGGGGCAGCGCAGGGAAGAGCTGGTCCAGGCGCCAACAGCGATGATCACAGCATCATAACTCTTCTGCAGGGATTCAAAGCTGATGTCCTGACCAACCTTGGTATTGAGCAGGAACTTAACACCGAGTTTTTCGATCAGGTCAACCTCAGCCTGGAGAACTTCTTTGGGCAAGCGGTATTCCGGAATACCATAACGGAGCATACCGCCGAGCTTTGGTTGGGCATCGATAACAGTAACAGCATGGCCCAGCTGGCGCAGATAATAGGCTGCGGAGAGGCCGCCGGGGCCGCCGCCGACAATAGCTACGCTCATGCCGGTGCAAGGAGCTACTTCCGGCAGATAAGGATTAGCTTTGCCGAGATCGAGATCTGCGGCATAGCGTTTGAGGTTCAAAATAGAGATAGGCTCTTCTACCAGTTTGCGGCGGCAAGCTTCCTCACAAGGATGAGGGCAGACACGGCCGATAGATGCTGGCAGCGGGATCTTATCTTTGATCAGCTTCAGAGCTTCTTCGGCATTGCCGTTGGCAATCAGGCCCACATAGCCCTGGCAATCGGTCTGCGCCGGGCAGGCCAAAGCACAAGGAGGACGGCAGTCGCCGCTATGCTGGGTCAAGAGCAGCTCCAAGTTGGTTTTACGGGATTCTAAAACGCGGGGGGTATTGGTTTTGATTACCATGCCCTCAGAAATTTCAGTTGCGCAGGAACGTAATAGTTTAGGAAAGCCTTCCATCTCAACTACGCAGAGGCCGCAGGAAGCATAGGGCTTGGTGCGGTTGTCATAGCAGAGGGTCGGTATGTCGATTCCGTTTTCCTTTGCCACTTCTAATATTGTTTGTGAAGCATAACCTTGAACTTCTTTTCCGTCAATATTAAGGCTAATTTTTGCCATTTATTCAACCCTCCTCTCTTATTCTACCGTGATAGCTGAGAATTTACAGCTCTCATAACATTTTCCGCATTTAATACAAGTCTCATGGTTGACAACATGAGGCTGTTTGCGTTCGCCGGAAATGGCATCAACAGGGCAGCGTTTGGCGCACAAGGTACAACCAGTACATTTTTCCGGGATAATATTGTATTTAATCAAGGCCCGGCAGCTTTTAGCAGTACATTTGTGATTGTAGATGTGGTCTTCGTATTCATTGCGGAAATATCTGATGGTAGTTAAAACAGGATTTGGAGCAGTCTGGCCGAGAGCGCACAGAGAGCCCTGGCCGACCTTCATCGCTAATTCTTGCAGCAATTCGATATCACCGTCACGGCCCTCGCCCTCGGTGATACGGGTCAAGATTTCCAGCATACGGGTGGTGCCGATACGGCAGTAATTACATTTGCCGCAGCTTTCTTTGCGGGTGAAATCAAGGAAGAAACGGGCCATATCCACCATGCAAGTGGATTCGTCCATAACTACCATACCGCCGGAACCCATGATAGCGCCGGTTTTTACCAGGTCTTCATAAGTAACAGGGGTGTCAATCAGGCCGGCCGGGATGCAGCCGCCGCTGGGGCCGCCCATTTGCACAGCTTTGAACTCTTTATCATCACGGATGCCGCCGCCCATTTCGTAGATGATTTCACGAATTGGCGTACCCATGGGGATTTCTACCAGGCCGCCGTTTTTGATTTTGCCGGCCAGGGCAAAGACCTTAGTGCCTTTGGAGTTTTCCGTGCCCATTTTAGCAAAGGCTTCACCGCCATTGCGGATAATCCACGGAACATTAGCGTAGGTTTCAACATTATTGATATTGGTTGGTTGGTTCCAATAACCCTTTTGAGCAGGGAACGGCGGTTTCAAGCGCGGCATACCGCGTTTGCCTTCCAGGGATTCGAGCAGAGCGGTTTCTTCGCCGCAGACAAAGGCGCCTGCGCCTGCCTTGATGCGAATATCAAAGCTGAAATTGCTGCCGAAAATGTTTTTGCCTAAGATGCCCTTTTCATGGGCCTGGGCAATGGCAATTTCCAGACGTTTGATCGCCAGAGGATATTCAGCGCGGACATAGATGATGCCTTCGGTTGCGCTCATCGCATAACCGCAAATCATCATACCTTCCAGCAAACCATTGGGATCGCCTTCCAATACGGAACGGTCCATGAATGCGCCCGGATCTCCTTCGTCAGCATTACATACCGCATATTTCTCAGTGCCTTTGGAGCCGGCGGCAGCGTTCCACTTGAACCAGGTGGGGAAGCCTGCGCCGCCGCGTCCTTTAAGGCCGGAGGTTTTAATGATTTCGATAACATCCTGCGGAGTTTTGTTTTTGATGCAATCTTCGATTGCTTTATAACCGTCAACCCCGATGTATTCTTCGATGTCTTCCGGATTGATATTACCGCAGTTTTGCAGGGCAATACGTTTTTGTTTGTTGAGCTTGCCTTTATCCTCTTTGCTCATCTCATAGTCTTTGACAGCTTTGCCGGACTTGGCGGCAGAAATAATATCAGCTGCCATATCAGGCGTAACCTGGACATAAGAAGTGCGGACGTCTTTGTCATCGATAACCTCTACAACAGGCTCAAGATAGCAAGAGCCGATGCAGCCTGTGGTGATCAGATCAGCTTTAACTTTTTGATTTTTCAGCTCTGTTTCCAGGGCATCCCACACTTTGCCGGCGCCGGCTGCAAGGCCGCAGCTGCCTTTACCAACTAAGATTCTCATGCGCTCGCCTCCTGTCCACGTATTGTTTTGAAAACTTCGGCCACTTTGTCTTTAGTAAGTTTGCCGTAGGTTTCGCCATTGATCATCATTACCGGCGAGAGGGAGCAGCAGCCGAGGCATGCCACGTTGTTTAAAGTGAAGAGCCCATCCTCAGTGGTTTCGCCTTCTTTGATATCAAGGACTTCTTCAATGGCTTCCTGAATCATTTTTGAACCATTGACATGGCAGGCCGTACCCTGGCAAAGCAGGATTAAGTACTTGCCGACCGGATGGAAGCGGAACTGGGTGTAGAAAGTTGCCACCCCGTATACTTCCGCAGGTTTTACGCCAATCTTCTCACTGAGGTAGTTCATAACTTCATCAGAAAGATAGCCGTAAATTTCCTGTGCTTTTTGCAGCAATGGGATGAGGCTGCCATGAACCCCTTCATACTTGGCAATATATGGATCAAATTTGCTAAAATCCATCACAGGGCCATTGCCATTGCAGCAACAAGATGCAGTTTTTGCGCTCATTATGATGCCCTCCTAGAAAAAATTAAACAATGTCTATTGTTGAAAAACGGCCTTCCCAGATAAACGGAGAAGACCGTTCAATGACCACAAGTGGTTATTTATTTCTTTGTAGAATGTTAAGAACTATTTTGCTATTTTACGGCTTTGTGTCAATTAGATACGCTAAAAAAATAGTCAGTCGCACCAGGAATAATTATACCCTTATAATAAGGATATGTCAATGATTATCAGCCACTTTTATACCTGAGTAAATCCTGGTAAATTACCATGTTTTACTGCGATGGAGGCGATACCAACCGCATTGTCAGAGCAGTATTTCGGGTTAGCAAAAACTACCTCGGATTTTGTCAGATAATTGCGTAAATTTCGGCTGGCGGCCACGCCGCCCATTAAAATCACTTTGTCCGTTTTACTATTCGCTTTGGCAACGGTGATGGCCTTCGCTAAACTTTTACCAATATTGTCAAAAACAGCAAGCGCAATTTGCTCCGGCGCTATTCCCGCTTTAATGGCCCTCTCAGCAGCTGATTCCGGCCCGGAAAAGCTGATATTAGCGCCTTTTACTGATCCGCTCAAACGAAAATCCTTGGCTGTGGCGGAAAGAGCCAATTGATCAAGAGCTGCGCCGGCAGGGAAGGGGTAGCCTAAGGCTACGCCGATCCGGTCCACAAACTGCCCGGGCGGCAAATCAGTTTCGCCAATCACTTCTATGTGATATTGCGTTTTTTGGTCAAGAGATGCGGCTATATAGGGCTCCACATAAAGAATTTCTCCGGTGCCGCCGGAGAGGTGCAGCGCCAAAAAAGGCTCCTGCCAGTCCAGCTGTTTTGACCATAAGGCAGCGGCTAAATGCCCCTCCTGATGGCTATATTGGTAGAGGGGGAGTTGTAAGGCGGCGCTGAGGATTTTTGCCACGCCAAGGCCTGCGGAAAAAACCGGCATATAGGAATCATCCTCCGGCCGGGGACGTGAGCTGGCCACGATAGCGGTCAGCTGTTGTGGCGGGTGCAGGGAAAAGAGTTCTTCAAGCATTTGCGGCAAATTTTGCTGATGAGCGTAAAGGGCGTCGCTTTGCCGCAACCCCAAAGCCCCTGGCGCCACGTTTAAAAGCCGCCTCATATCAGCGATAAGGCGGCTTTGATCATCCATAATAGCAAGAGATGTAGTATAACAGCTGGTGTCAAGGGCGAGTATCATTCCAATTTTTCTCCCGCGTTCTTGGTTAAACTCTCTTGGCTGTGCACAGCGTCGAGAATACCGTTGACAAAAGAACTACTGTTCCCATCGCCAAATTTTTTCGCCAGCTCAATGGCTTCGTTAATAATAATATTGGCCGAACCGGTCTCATCATCAATCAGCTCGGCTATAGCCAAACGCAAGATGTTGCGGTCAATAGCGGCAAAGCGGTCTACGGTCCATTCCCTGGCGTATTTGTTGATCAGCTCATCAATTTTGTTTTGCTGTGAGATGGCATTTTTGGCCAGTTGGACAGCAAACTCAGACCCGGCAAGGTCAAGCCCTAGGTCAGCGAGAACATTTTGCGCCAAATCCCAGCTTTCGCCGCCCATATCCATTTGAAAAGAAAGCAATAGAGCTGCTTCTCTGGCGCGGCGGCGGGGAGTGGTGGATATCTCTTTAAAATCCTCTTTATTGAGGGCAGCAAACTTCTCTTCAAACTCAGCCTGCGCCTGCTCTTGCAGCATTCGCGCTTGTTTGCTGGTACGCCTTTGAATTTGTTTTACTGGCTCTTGTTCCTTTTCGCGCGGTAGGGGAAAAGCGCGGATTTTTCCACTATCACTCATTTTTAAAGAAATCCTCTACTGATTTTCTGATATTAGTTTTTTTGTCAATGAAACGGCCCAAGCACAGACCAAGGCCAATACAAAGAAAGATAAAAACAGCTTTCAAAAAGGTGTATTTAATCGCCAGCAGGGCAAAAAACAGACCGCCAAAGGCGAGCAAAAGCGCCCATTTGTGGTTGTGCCAAAAAGCGAGGAGTTGCTTATCAATTTCCATGAATTATTCCCTCCTCCGGTTGATCAATCACTTCAGTCACGATAACCTTAACCTCAGCGGGGATAATGCCAGCCATCGCTTCCAGCTGTGTTTTAACCTGTTCGCTCACCGCATTGCCAACTTCAGGCATCGACTGCTTTTCCCGAACAGCCAAGTTGACGTATACATGCAGGCCATTATTTTTGATAAACAATTTTGCTTCTGTTTTGGTAATCCCCGGGTGGGTAGCCGCAGCCTTTTGCACTACACTTTGCAGTGCGGTCAGGCCAATATCAACTGTGCCGCCATCCACGGTGGCAACGCGCAGTTTTTTATCAGCAGGCTTAGGCATTAAGGCCACCACCAGGCAAAACAGACCAAAAGCAAGCAGCAGTAGACCAATCAAAACAATCCACCAAATGCCTGTTTCATTCAAGAAGATTTGCTCCATATTGTACAAGAAATACTTGTCCAAAAAATTAACAACAGCAAACGCGACTTTCGAGTTGACGAGCATCACGACCATGAGGATCGGCACAGCGATGATCACCACACTCAAAAAGGTTAGTAAAACCCTGCGCAAAGCATTCATAGGGTTTCCTCCTTGTTTTACATTTTATTGCTCAAAGTTTATTGCTCAAAAGAGTTTATTCTTCGCTGCCTTTCGGCGCATTGGGATGCCCGGCCGGGAAGGTTACGCCCTGGACATGGATATTAACAGTAGGGCAGTTAAGACCGGTCATCGATTCTACAGAATCTTTAACTGCACGCTGCACCTCTTTGGCAACATCAGCAATAGCAACGCCATATTCGACAATAGTAAAAAGATCCAGGATAGCATCTTGCTCATTGATCTCAACTTTTACGCCTTTGGTGAGGTTTTTGCGGCCCAGCAATTCGGCGATGCCGCCGGCAACGCCGCCGCTCATACCTGCCACGCCTTTAACATCAGCCGCTGCCAGGCCGGCAATGGTTGCCACCACGTCAGAAGCAATTTTTACAGTACCAACAGGAGTGCCCTCCAGAGTATTCTCAGCAATTCTTTCTTCGGATTCTATGCTCATTTTTATTCCTCCTTTTTCTTTAGGAACGTTTTATTATTTAGACATTTTTACACTTATCACAAGCTATAAATACTATTATCTATTATAACAAATAGCTTATCTTTTTACAATAACTACATTTTCAAAGCCGCAGGCGCAGGCTTTGTCAACAATTTCCGCGATAATATTAGCGTCTTCGCTGCTAATCTCCAGGTCAATGATCACCGTAGTTTGCCTGGCGCCCACCATCACCACAGTTTGCCCATAGCCTTTAATCTGGAGCAGGCTTTCCGCGCTGATTTCGTTTTCCATGTCTTGCGCCATGGCCAGACGCCGCTGCTCAGCATCTTCTTTGGCCACATCAGAGGAGTTTTCATCAGCAATAATCTGCGTGAGCAAAGCCAGTTCATCGCCGCGGGCTTGTTCGCGGTCCATGCGCAAACTGGCAAAAACACTCTCTGCCGCCTCTGCGTCTGTTAAGGACGAGTCAGCATTATCTGCCGCAGAATTAGCGTCAGTGTCTGGTTCAGGGATGATATTCGGATCGCTGGCGGGAAGCTGCGCCCAAGAAGCAGTAAAGCCATTATGGTTATAATCCCAAGCCAGGACGCCGACGCAAAAGACGATAAATGCCACAAAAATAATTTGCTCCAAGCGGCGTCTGTTAAGATGCGGTTTTTTTCTCATGAAAGGTTCCTCCTTTATTATTGACAAGAAATGTTGCCTTCTATAACAGCAATTTGCTGAGAATTGAGCTTTAAGAGACTTTTCACGGCACGGTAAAGCCTTTCTTGCACCAGAGCGTCGCCGGCTCCTTCCGCCACCACTACTACCCCTTTGATTGCCGGCAGGTTTTGCTTAATCAGCACCGGGCTGGAATCAATTTCAGCGGGCGCGCTGCTGCTTTCGCTCGTGCTATCAGCTATTTTTTCGCTGCTGTTCATCGCATATACGGATTCCGGGCCGTTTTCATAGGTGATAGCCACAGAGACTTTACCCGCGCCTTTGACCGCCGCGAGGATATCCGCCACTTTTGTTTCCAGCGCCGCCTCATCGCTATAGTCCGCATTAGCTGAGATATTTGTTTGCGCCAGCGCAGCGGTATCTTCAGCCGGAGCATTATTATCAGCGGTAGTGCAGCCTTTGCTGATGATCATCAGCACAATGCCAATAACCAAGCAGATGGCCAGCTTGACAAAGAGGCTTTTTTCTTTGGGGTTGAGCGATTTGAGTTTTTCTATTACTTTGCCGCCGGTCTTTGTTTCTGTGCCCGGGATTTTATCTTCCTTTAACATCATATGTCCTCCCTTAGTTGAATATAGATGTTTGCGTCATCTATGATAAAATATTTTGCGATGGCGCTGCGAATATTCTCTTCTGCCAGCGCCAGATCATAAGCAGGGCTGATGGCGGCGTTTATCTCTACGCGCAAGATTGCGCCGGTGCTGCGGTCCGTTTCCACCAGCGCTTTGGCGGAATTTACCCCCTCCGCCAAAAAGGCGGCAGCGCCTATTTGCCGCGCCGCGTCATTTTCATATTCTGTCATGGCTTCTTGCTCAAGAATCATTGTTATTTGTTCTGTCCGCTCGCTATAGTCAGCATTAACCTCACTGGTCATATTGCTCAAGGGGTTGCTAAAACGCATATTCTGCAGCGCCTCGCTAGCCGGGATGATGATCATCGCCAGCACAATCAGGCCAAAACCAAGATGGATAAACTTGCTCAGCTCTCCCTTGGGAATAAAAAGTGTCAAGCAAGAGAAGATCAGAACAAGAGCCACAACATTGCGAACAATATCAGTAAGAACATTCATAGGGCCTCCCTCGATATTTAACGCATCATCATCGTGATATTGCCCAGCCCGACCAGCAAAGCAATGGCAAAATAGGCGAACAGCCCGCAGACAGCCAGAGAAGCAAAAAGCAACACCATGCTATTGCCCAGCCCGGTTACTGCCTCCGCCAGCTTTTCTTCGCCCAAGGGCTGAATCAGCGCCCCGGCAATGCGGAAAACAATAGCCTGGAGGAGGATTTGGATGGCCGGCACAGCGCAGATAAAAATAATCGCAATGGCCCCCACCAGCCCGATAATATTTTTGAGCACCAGGGCTGTGCTGACCACACTGTCCAAAGCATCGGCCAGGGATCTGCCGACTATCGGGATAAAAGCGCCGCTGGCGGATTTGATAGCTTTGACGCCCAGTCCGTCCAAAGAGGCGGTTGCCATACCCGACAAGCCCAAAAAAGCGACAAAAACAGTGGTGCAGATAGTCAGTAATCCTTTGGCAAAATCGCGGAACAGATCAGCCATTTTTTTCAGCGATATTTTGGGAGCCAAGCCGCCGCAAATGCGCAGGACAGCGGAAAAGGTAATCATGGGAAAAATCAGATTAGCCATCAAGGTCATTAGCAGCGAGATGATGAAGAGCAGGGAGGGGCTGATAATGCTGGCAGTGGTAACGCCGCCAATGGACGCTAGCAAGGGGATAATCACCGGCAGCACAACATAGATAAAATCGCGTATAACCTCAACTGTTTGGCTGGCTGCATTTAGCGCAGGGACAAAAGCTGCCACCGCAATGCCGATCAGCAGCAAATATACCACCCAGCGGCTGATTTCGGAAATTTCTCCGCCGGCAAAGCGGTCCTTGAGCAGGGTCAGTACCACAGCCAAAATAGACAACAAAATTAATTGACCCAGTAAACTGGCGCTGCCGCTGATATTTTTGAAAACCATGCTGGTGAGAGCATCCCAAATAAGGCTGAAGCTAAACTCTGTCTCACCGCTGATCAGGCTATCCCACAGATCGCTGAGGCTGATGCCGGCGTTTTGCTCAGCCAGCAAATCATCAATATGCCCGATTGCGCTATAGAGGTCGTCCAGCTCCAGCTGCTCTGCCAATTGTCCGGCATCAAGGGCAGCGGCTGCATCTTCTTCCTCCATTGGTGAAGAGACGTCAGTGCCGTTTTTCGCGGAGGCCCAGGCAGGAGCAGGGTAGAGCAGGCACAGCATAATTGCTGTAATGATAATGAGCAGTAGAAATTTGCGCATATTGGCCCTCACAGTAAACCGCTGACAGTTTGTACGATAGAGCCGAGCACCGGAAGAGCTAAAATGAGGATAGCAATTTTGGCCGCCAGTTCTATTTTGAAGGCGAGCGCGCCTTGCGCCGCGTCGCGGCACAGCTGGGCGCCAAACTCGCAGATATAAGCGATGCCGATGATTTTTAAGATAAGGCCGAAATAATAGCTGTTGATACCGCTTGTCTCACCCAAAGAGCTATAGTTGCTAATAACTGTCTCCAAATTGGGGATGAGGCGGAGCAGCACGACAATACCGCCTGTACAAGTGACGAGTAAGGCCAAAGAATTTGAGCGTGTCTCTTTTAAAAAAAGGGCGATAATGGCAGTAATCAGCGCTATGCTGACTGTGATTAGCACATTTGAGCTAGTCATAGAGATTAAATACCTCCTGCACCCCGGAGAAGAGATCCCGCAGCAGCGGTAAAACTTGAATGAGACCAATAGCCAGTCCCACCACCAAGGCCAAATAGGCAAATTCGTCGCGCCCGGCCTGCTTCAAAAAGGTATGCAAGATGGTCACAGCAATGGCTAAGGCCATGAGAAAAAAAATAATAGATATGTCGCCCATAATGCCTCCTGGGTTTCTTTAGAACAGTAGTAGAATCAGCACCGCGGCTGTACCCCAGCCCATCGTTTTCCATATTTTGCCCAGACGGGCGGATTGCTCGGCAGCGTCATTTTCCGCTTGCTCCAAGCGTATGCGCAGCAGCTCCAAAGATTTCAGCTGGTTAATCTTATCGCTCATGCCCAGACCTTCTCCTGCCAGAAACAGCAATTGCCGGTCATCTGTAGTGATGTTCTCATCGCTAGCCACTGCCGCCTGCCAGGCCTCTCCGGCAGTGCAGCCTTGCCCTTCACCCAGCTTGTTTGCTGTCTGCAAGAAAAGATATCCGGCGCTGCCAGCCATATCAGCGCTAACGGTTAAGGCTTGTTGCATCGGTGCGGCGGTATAATCTATCTCCCGCATCAAGGCTAAAATGCCCTGATGCGCTCCGCGCAAGAACAGCTGCCTTTTCTCCAGTTGTTTGGCCTGTTTCATGCCAAGAATAACGCAGGAGACAAAAATTAACACCGCGCCGATCATCTTTAGCATGGTTTGAATGAGCCGTCCTTGATCCATTCCAAGGTTCCCGGCCCCTCCCGCCTAGAAAGCAAAATAATACGCTCAAAGGCTTTTTCTGCCAGCAGCTTTTTTAATACCGGGCGGCTGAGTATTTCTTCTGCGCTGCCGGCATGGGCGCTGCAAATCATTTTCACCCCGGTATTAATCGCCTCCAGGATAGCGTCAGCATCCTCCGGACGGCCAATTTCATCACAGACAATGGCCTCCGGGCCCATGGAGCGGATGAGGATATTAATGCCCTCAGCCTTGGGGCAGCCGTCCATCACATCAGAGCGGATACCTATCGGCAGCTGGGCGATGCCGTGGCGCATGGCCGCCAGTTCAGATCTTTCGTCGACGATGCCAACGCGCAGGGGAAGAATATCCTCGCCATTGCTCAGTGTTCTGGTCAAGTCGCGCAGCAGGGTTGTTTTGCCGCCACGGGGCTGGCTGACAATCAGGGTATGATGAATTCTCCGCTGCTGGTCCAACAAGCGGTCGAGCAAAGGCGCAGCCAGGCCGCGAATAGGCCGCGCAATACGGATATTGATCGAGGAGATATCCTTGATATTTTTGATTTCGCCATGACTAAGTACTGCGCGGCCGCTTAGCCCGGCGCGGTGACCGCCCGGCAAGGTGATATAGCCGCGCCGCAATTCTTCCTCGATGGCATAAAAAGAAGAATCAGAAAGCAGCATGATCGTTTTACGCATCTGCTCTTCGCTAAAGACGCTGGCTTCCTCAGGATCATTGACCATATGGCCATCTTGGTGAAGAAAGGCTTCATCATGGGCAAAACGCAGAAGCGGCGGCAACAGCGGCTTGAGCCGCAGCTCTTCTAAGGTTTGCAATTTAGTCTGATCGGCGAGAAAGAGGGTTTCACGCAGCTCCAGGGGCAGATAAGGTAATATTTGTTGATATATCATTTTTTCCATAACAAAAACCGCCTTGTCCATTAGGATATTTAATCCTATTAGACAAAGGCGGTTCTTAGAACAGTATTAAATTAGCAGTTTATGGGGAAAGCCTAAGCCTTTTCGTCCTCATGCTCTTCGCAGCCACAGCCGCAGCCACATTCGCCGTCTTCTTCATCGTTAACAAAAACAACTGCTTCACATGCCGGGCAGGTAACTTCGATGAGGTTTTCATCATAGAGGATAGAGGAATCAAAATATACTTGTTCATGACAGTTGGGGCATTCTACCTCAACATAGTCGTCATCCTCTTCTTCGTCGTCAAAGACTACGTCTTCAACATCCGCCAGGTCACTATCAATGCTTTCTACATAATCCTCAAGGTCTTCCTGTTGTTCTCTCAGGGCATCCAGATAGTCGACCATATTGTCCAAAAGCTCCAAAACCTGGGCAATAACCTGACCTTCCGCTGATTTTTCAAGCTTCATTCCATCAACCTGTCCTTGAAGATATGCTACTTTTTGTTGTAAGTCTTTCATTGGGGGCACTCCTCCTTTGTTTACATATGATTATCGCAATAAAAATAGTATGGCTAAAAAAACACTAAATTAACAAGTAAAATATGACAATTAATCAGCTTTATTTACAGCGTTCAATATATTCGCCGGTTTGGGTATTAACTTTGATTCTATCGCCGATATTGATGAAGAAGGGCACGCGCACTACGGCACCTGTTTCCAGGGTTGCCGGCTTATTGCCGCCAGAGGCAGTATCGCCTTTGATGCCCGGCTCTGTATCAACAACCTCCAAGTCAACGCTTGAAGGCAGATCAACGCCTAGAACAGTGCCTTTATAGGAGAGCACAGTCACAGTCATCTCTTCTTTGAGATAGTTTTTGCCGGTGCTAATATGCTCATCCGAAAGCAGGCTTTGCTCGTAATTTTCCGTATCCATAAACACATAATAAGTGCCGTCATGATAAAGATATTGCATCTCGCGACGGTCCAAATGCGCTTTGGGGAACTTTTCGCCGGCATTGAAGGTGCGTTCAACAACTGAACCGGTACGGGTATTGCGGATTTTGGCGCGTACAAAGGCAGCGCCCTTGCCCGGCTTCACATGCTGAAAATCGACAACAACAAAAGCATCCCCGTCAATTTCAATGGATACTCCTGTTTTAAAATCATTGGTAGAAATCATAATTTTACTCCATAATATATAGTTGATTACCTAAATTAGTATATCATAAGTAGTAAGGCTTGCCAATAGAAAAATCAACAATAACCATAATCAAGCTAAAAAGAGGACGAAAGTGTCCTCTTTTTCATAACAGCTATGAGTGTAAAATTTTATTTTGCGCGTCTGATTTCTTTGATTCTGGCAGCTTTACCGGTGAGCTCGCGCAAGTAATAAAGCTTAGCGCGGCGAACCTTACCGCTACGTTTAACCACGATTTGATCAATTCTCGGCGAATGCAGGGGGAAAGTTCTTTCCACGCCTACGCCATAGGCCACACGGCGAACAGTGAAGGTTTCACGGATGCCGCCGCCTTTGATTTTGATTACCACACCCTCAAAAATCTGGATACGTTCGCGGGCGCCTTCAATAACCTTTACATGCACCTGGATAGTATCACCGGGGCGGAAAGCCGGAATATCAGTTTTTAATTGTTCTTGTTCTAAAACATCGATAATATTGCTCATAATTCCTCCTTATTCGTCAGCCGTTCATTCCCGCAAATGCTTTGTTCAAGCGACAGAGGACCGGCTCATAAAACAGCCTTTGCATTATAACATAAGCAAAGGCTGTTTGGCAAGTATTTTTGGTTAAATTTATTTTTGTTTATTGATCCCCAAAACGGGCTTCCATTTTGTCTAATTCCTCTTTCATTGTAGCTGGCAAAGTATCGCCAAACTGGCTGTAAAATTGACGAATATTGGCAATATCCTCCAACCAATATTCTTTATCAATAGTGAGCAGGCCGGCTAAATCATTTTCGTCAAAATTATGTCCGGGGCTGATTTCATAATTAATCTCGTCAATATTAATATCGCTTGCCTTTGGCAGGTAGCCAATTGGCGTTTCTTGGGCATCCATGCTTCCGGCACAGCGGGCGAGGATCCATTCCAGCACGCGGAAATTGTCACCGAAGCCAGGCCAAATATAATTGCCGTCCTGATCAACGCGGAACCAGTTGACATGAAAGATTTTTGGCAACTTATCGGCAGAAGTCTTGCTGCCCATATCCAGCCAATGCTGGAAATAATCGCCCATATTGTATCCGCAAAACGGCAGCATGCTCATGGGGTCGCGCCGGGTGACGCCTACCTCGCCAGCGGCGGCTGCTGTGGTTTCCGATGCCATGATCGAGCCGACAAATACGCCGTGATCCCAATCGCGGGATTGGTAGACCAGCGGGGCTGTTTTGGCCCGGCGTCCGCCAAAAATGATGGCATCAAGGGGAACGCCCTCAGGGTTCTCCCATTCAGAAGAGATGCAGGGGCAATTGGCAGCCGGAGCAGTAAAGCGGGAATTAGGATGGGCTCCCGGTTTTCCGGAGCTTGGATCCCAGGGCTTACCTGTCCAGTCATTAACGCCCTGCGGCGGATTTTTATCAAGCTTTTCCCACCAGATAGTGCCGTCATCCTTCAGCACAACATTAGTGAAGATAGTGTCCTTTTTGGTTGCGGCCAAAGCATTGGGGTTTGATTTCTCATTGGTGCCGGGCGCTACGCCAAAAAAGCCCGCTTCCGGGTTTTGCGCATATAATCTGCCGTCTTGGCCAAATTTAATCCAGGCAATATCATCGCCCACGGTCCACAGTTTATAGCCCTTAGAGCGGTAGCCCTCGGGCGGGATCATCATCGCCAGATTGGTTTTTCCGCAAGCAGAGGGAAAGGCGCCGGCAATATATTTAACTTCGCCCGCCGGGTTTTCCACGCCTAAAATCAGCATATGTTCGGCCATCCAGCCTTCGTTCCACCCTTGGTAGGAGGCAATACGCAGGGCAAAGCATTTTTTGCCCAGGAGAACATTGCCGCCATAACCACTGTTGCAGGAGCGGATATAATTATCTTCGGGGAATTGCAGAATATAACGTTTCTGCTCATCAATTTCGCATTTAGCATGTTGACCGCGCACAAAATCATCGCTGTCGCCCAGGGCGTCAAGCACCTTGGCGCCAACTCTGGTCATAATTGCCATATTAAGCACGACATAAATACTGTCGGTAATTTCGATACCAATTTTGGAAAACGGAGAACCAACTACCCCCATGGAAAAGGGGATGACATACATGGTGCGGCCCTTCATTTTGCCGGCCATGATTTCCGCAGTCAGTTGATAGGCATCCTCGGGATTCATCCAGTTATTGGTCGGGCCGGAGTCTTTTTGCTCGCGGCTGCAAATAAAGGTGCGGTTTTCTACTCTGGCGACATCGTTTTCCGCAGTGTGGTGATAATAGCAGTTGGGGAGCTTTTCTTGATTGAGCTTGATCATCTCTCCGGTAGCGCAGGCCTGTTCTCTCAGCTTTTCCAGCTGGGCCTCACTGCCATCAATCCACACAATATTATCGGGGGTTAGCAAATCAGCAGATTCTTTAATGAATTGGTTGACGCTTTGGTTTTTGCACTCCATTTCCAATCCTCCGTTTTTTGGGACATATCTAAGTAGAATGATTTTTGCTGAAAGCATAAATAAACAAACGCTGCCAATAATTAGCAAAAAAAAATTGATAATTTTGTGGGATTCAGCGTTAATTTTGTATATTTACTTATTAAATATTAAAACGCTAAATCCTCTTTGCCATCAGCGATATAGTTAAAACACTAATATTCAGACAATTTACACAGGGCTAATCTGTGCTGCTATCTGTGCGGAGAATATCGCGGATTGTCTTTTTGAGCTGGTAACTTATTTGTTCCTGCTCATCACTGTTTGCTAATTTTGGTACAGACAGCTCAGCAATGATTTTGGCCGGACGCGGTGAAAGCAGATAGATTTTGTCCGCCAGCCGCAATGCTTCGTCAATATCATGGGTGATCAGCAAAATGCCCGGATGAAACTGTCGGATTATCTCAAAAAGCCACAGCTGCAGCTCTTCTTTGGTTAAAGCGTCCAGCTTGGCAAAGGGCTCATCCAGCAGCCAAAAATCTCCGCCTGCCATCAGCGTGCGCAATAAGGCTGCCCTTTGACTCATGCCGCCGGAAAGCTGTGCCGGGAAGCTATGCCCAAACCCCGCCAAGCCAAAGAGAGGCAAATATTGCTCAGCCTGCTGCTTGGCTGCCTGGAGCGCAGCTTTATCATTTATCTCCACCGGTAAGCAAACATTGCTGAGAATATCCCGCCAGGGCAGCAACATATCATTTTGCAGACAGAGGCTGACCTTGCCCTCAGTGGCAATCGTGCCGCTATCCGGCGGAAAAAAGCCTGCAATCATTGCCAGCAGAGTGCTTTTGCCGCAGCCGGAAGGGCCGAGCAAGGCTACGCAGCTGCCTTGCCTGACGCTCAGCGATATATTGTCAATTATTTTGATCTGTTCTTTATTCAGCAAAAAGCTCTTGCTGATATTTTCCAGTCGAATTTTCATAAAGTCGTCCCTTAAAGTATATGCCGAAAAAAGGCAATTAGCTCCTTTTTATTGCGGCAAATATTGATTGGTAAAAGCATCCTCGGCGGCAAATTTTTCACTAATCAGCCCTCTTTGATAGAGCCAATCCGCAAAATCCTGCCAGACGCCTTGTTGTTGCTCTCCCCAATAGGAGGCATCTGCCTGGTATTGTCCGGCCATCCATTCCTGGCCGCGTTGTACCAGGTCTGCGCTTAGCTCCGGCGCTGCCAAGAGCAAAATTTCCGCTGTTTGCTCGGGGTTGTCGTCGGCAAACTGATAGCCTTGGCTGACAGCGGCGAGGAATCGCGTGGCAATATCCGCATTGTCGCTGAGCCAGCCCTCTTCGGCGATAATGACCGGCGTATAATAGTCAAAGGTGGCGTCAATATCTTTTAAATAGATAGTATCCAGCTCCACCCCGCGCAGCTCTGCCTCAATGCCGGTTACGCCATAATAAATCCAGCTAAAATCAATATTTGTCTCGGTAGCGGCAAAGAAATCCGCGCTGCCGATATTGATGATTTGCACCGGCTCGCTCAGCCCCTCTTTTTCCACCAAGTAATTAATCAGCGCTTCTTCCACCTCGCCGCCCCAGCCGCCATAGGTTTTGCCGCTAAAATCAGCAATGCTTTGGATATTATTGGCAACAGGCGCGTCAAAGCAGGAGGTATTGTGCTGAATGACTGCTGCAATTGATTTGACGCCAATATCAGCGCTGCGGGCAAAGGTAACTTCTTCCTGATAACTGATGCCAAACTCAGCCTGCCCGGCCGCCACCAGCTGCAGTGCATAGTTATCGCCCGGCTGCACAATCTCTACCTCCAGCCCTTGCTCGGCAAAATAGCCGTTAGCAACAGCAGCGTAGAGACCGCTATGATTGATATTGGGTGTCCAATCCAGCACAATCGTAACTTGATCTAAAGCGTTCTTATCAGTGGTATAAATTTTGGTTGGTCCGTCGGCGCCGCCGATAATGCTGATATCAGCGCTTTCACAGGCGGCAAGACAAACAATCAGCGCCAGAGACAGCAGAATAATTATAACTATTTTTTTCATAATTCACCTCACGAAAAGAATTTATTTAAGTCTCCCATTTATTTTCATCAAGATATTTCTGCCAAAAGAGGCAGCGCCGCTCAATAATTTTGACTAAGCCGCAGAGCAGAGTGCTCCAGATGATGATAGCTAAAATGGCAGCAAAAACCAAAGGAAGATTAAAGGCGTTTTGCGCCCGGGTTAACAGCAGGCCCAGCCCGGCCTGGGCGCCCAGCCAGTCGCCGATGACCGCCCCCATCACAGCGTAAACCGCGGCAATACGCAAGCCGCTGAAAAAATGCGGTAAAGCCATTGGCAGACGGATGCAGCGGAAAAGCTGCCGTCTGTTCATGCCCATGGCTTGATAGAAGGCGATAGTTTCCGCATCCGCGGCATTGATGCCTGCCACAATATTGATGGTCATGGGGAAAAAGCAGATGAGGATAACCACGAGAATTTTTGGCAAAAGGCCATAGCCAAACCAAATGATCAACAGCGGCGCCAAAACAATAATGGGTATCATCTGCGAGAGGAGCAGCAGCGGATAAGTAATTTTTTTGATGGTTGGCGAAAGTGACACTATTAAAGCGAAAACAATGGAGAGCAGCAAAGAGATTGCCAAGCCCAGCAGAGCCTCGCTCAGGGTATAGACGCTATGATGCCACAGCAGCGGGATATTGCTGAAAAAGGACTTGATTACAGAGACAGGCGTCGGCAACAGCCACTCTTTGCTGATCAAAAAAGTGGCGGTGATTTGCCAGCAAATAAGAAAGATGGCGATGCCGATCAGCGGATAAATAAAGTCCAGTTTTTTCTTTTTCATATTTTGCACCAATTCATGTCTTGCTCTCATTTGTCTTATTAATCAAATTAATCAAAAAACCGTTGCCGGAAGGCAACGGTTTAAGCTCAAGTGTTATCTCCCTCCGCCGGCATTATCCGGATCAGGTTAAAGGGTCGAGATTTTGCATCTCCTCTCAGCCGTTTGGCTCCCCTGTGGGCATATTCAAATATGTTCCAAGTATACGCTGGGTGAATGTTTTTGTCAACTATTTTTGTCTTTGAATGCCATTAATATCAACATAGGCATCGCCGCCGAGCAAAAGCTCAGAGACAGGACAAGCAGTCAAGCCCTTGGCAGCAAACTCTTTGAGGATCAAGGGCAGAGCTTCTGCCGTATGCAGCCCATTGTTATGGAAAAGCACGATATCGCCAGCATGAATATCACTGGTCACCCGGCCAAAAATCTGTTCGGCTGATAAATCCTTCCAGTCTAAGCTATCCCCATTAGATTAGCAAAAAGTAACCCCGAATGGCTATGGGGTTACTTTTTGCTAAAATATATTATTTATTGTCCGCTGGACGGCTGAATATCAGCGCGGCGAATCAAGAGGAAGCATAATCCGGCAACAACAAGCGCAATAATCAGCACAAACAAAACCAGATACCAGGAGGAGGCGGCAATCAATTCTATTAGTTTATCGAGAAATTTGCTGAGCGCGGCAAAGAAGGCAGCGCCTATTTTTGTCTGGCTAAACAGAGGCATGAGGATGACAAAGAAAGCAGGAACACCTATTGCCACCACTAATTTCCAGTATTTGGGCAGACGGTAGAACACCAGTGAGCAAAACATCCCCACAAAATAGCTGCACAGCATAATCGAAAAATTGATAATCACTGCCAGCAGATGCTGCGCAAAGCTTAAGCTCTCTGTTTGGAATAGCATCTGCGTAAAAGAGCTAACGGCGATATTTTGATAATTAGCGCTAATGGCTATCAAAAGCGTACTCAGTAATTCAGCAAAAATGGCCAGAGCCATAGCTATGACAGCAGCGCAGAGAAGGGAGGAGATAAAGCAGGTGCGTCTGCCCAGCCCGTGCTGGATCAGCATGCGCAGATCTTCTCTGATAGCGACAATGCCAATCACCAGAAGAAAGATAAAAGAGGAAAATTCGAAAGATCCGCCGCTAATAGAGCCTGCAGTGGTTTGGCTGCTCAGAATGCCCATTAGCACAGCTAAGAAGAGAAAGACCAAGATGATGATGCCGACAAAAACGACAGAACTTTTCAAATAGCCTTTAATGCTATAACGAAAAGCAGGTAAGATGGATAATTGTTTATTCATGGCGAGAGCCCTCCTTGTTCATCAGCTGGATAAAATAGTCTTGCAGATTGAGCTTGCCCGCCTCCAGCCCTTCTGGCAGGGTGACAGACTCTTTTCTGCCAGCTAAACATACTGTTTTGAGCCCGCCAAGGCTGCTCGAACTAATGACCTCTTTGCCCAGAGTATAGTCGTCCACCAGAGCAGCCGGACCGCTCACGGTATAGCCGTCTGCTATTAGCTCCTCAGCAGGCATATCGCGCAGGATATGGCCGTCCTTGATGATAACTATGTGCTCAATCAGATTGGCAACTTCGGCAATCAGATGGGTGGAAATAATAATAGTGCGCGGCTGCACTGCATATTCTTCCAGCAGCAGACGGTAAAAGAGGTCGCGGTTTTGCGCGTCAAGCCCCAGCACCGGTTCATCCAAAAGCAAGTACGGCGCATTGACGGCAAAGGCCATAATCAGCTTGAAGATGCTGGTGAAGCCGGTAGAAAGCTTGCTGATTTTTTTATTTAGGGGCAAATTGAATTGGCGGCTGAGCCGGAGCGCCTTTTCCGTGTCAAAATCCGTATAAAACAGCCTGGCGGTATCAAAAGCGCGCTGTACCTTCATATCATCCGGATAAAGTGTTTTTTCGCTCAGCATATAGACTTTGTTCAAAGCGCGATCATTGTCCGCACAAGGCTCACTGTCAATCAACAATTCGCCATCCGTGGGGTAGATACGGTTGGTGATGATGTTCAGCAGTGTGGATTTGCCGGCGCCATTATTGCCGAGCAAGCCATATATTTTCACTTCATTAAAGCTGAGGCTGATATTGGCTAAAGCAGTCGTATCACCAAAACGTTTAGTAATATTTTTAACTTCAATTCCCATGGTTTGCATACCCTCTTTCTATCATGTTTTCTAAATCTTCCCGGCTTAAACCAAGACGCTCGGTTTCTTTCATCAAGGGCACAATAAAATTTTGATAGAAGCTTTCTTTGTGCGTAGTAATTAATTTTTGCTTAGCGCCGCTGGTCACAAACATACCCAGTCCCCTTTTTTTATAGAGCAGACCCTCGTCAACAAGAATATTAATGCCTTTCAAAGCAGTAGCAGGGTTGATTTTATAAGCTACTGAAAACTCCGTGATTGAGGGGATCTGGCTTTCTTCAAGATAAGCCCCACTCAAAATAGAATCCTTGAGCAGATCTGCTATCTGTAAAAAAATAGGCCGGTTATCATCAAAACTAGCTATCAACGTCATCACCTCACCTAATTTATTGGCAGATTGGTTAGTTAGTAGAGTAATTAACTATGAGCCTAGAGTAGCACGAGTCGAAATATCTGTCAAGTATTTTTTTATTAAGTATTCATAATCTTGTTCACTTACTCATACAAAGTATAGACAAGGCGCAGCAGAAGCCGCGCCGGATAATTTAAAAGGGAGGGAAAAAAGTGGAGAAATATGATGTGCTGAAAGACGTCTCCGAAAGGACAGGAGGGGACATCTATTTGGGCGTGGTTGGCCCGGTGAGAACCGGCAAATCCACCTTCATTAAGCGCTTTATGGAAGAATTGGTCCTTCCCAATATCGACGATATCCATGAGCGCGAACGGGCATTGGATGAGATGCCCCAAAGCGGCTCCGGCCGCCAGGTGATGACAGCAGAACCCAAATTTATTCCGGCGGAAGCGGTCAGCATCCATGTGGGGGAAGGAATGGATATGCGGGTGCGGCTGGTGGATTGTGTGGGTTATGTGGTAGAGGGTGCGCAGGGCTTTAGTGACGAGGGCGGCCCCAGGATGGTTGATACCCCCTGGTTTGATGAGCCGGTCAGCTTTGAGACAGCGGCCGAAATTGGGACATCCAAGGTTATTAGCGATCACAGTACCATTGGCGTGGTTATTCTGACAGACGGCACCTTTGGCGATATCCCGGCCGAGGCTTATAATCCGGCGGCAGAACGGGTTATCGAGGAATTGGTGGCTCTGGGCAAGCCTTTTGTCATCGTCATCAACAGCGCGGATCCGGAGGGGGATTTAGCGCAGAGCATGGCTGATGACCTGGCAGAAACATATGGCGTCACTGTTTTGACTATGAATTTGATGGATATGGATAGCGACGATATTATGGAGCTTCTAAACGCCGCTTTATATGAGTTTCCGGTGATGGAAATCAATATCTCGCTGCCACGTTGGATTGAAGAGTTGGAGCAAAACCATTGGCTGCGGCAAAGCATGGAAGAGGCTGTATCACTATCAGTCGGCGATGTCAAAAAGGTGCGTGATGTTGGCGCGATGATTGATATTCTTTCGGATCAGCAATATGTACAAAAAGCACAGCTTAATGAATTGCAGCTGGGCACAGGCGCGGCAGCGGTGGCAGTCATGGCGGAAGACGGCCTGTTCAATCAGGTTCTCTCCGAATATGCGGGGGAAGAAATTGCCGGCGAGCATACGATCCTAGGCCTGATGAAACGCTTTTCCGAGGGTGCGCGGCATTGGCAAAAGATGCAGGAGGCCATGGAAGATGTCAGCATTGACGGCTATGGCGTGGTTAGCCCGCAAATGGATGAGTTGTATTTAGAAGAGCCGGAGCTGATTAAACAAGGCGGACACTTTGGCGTACGTCTCAAAGCTTCCGCGCCAAGCTATCATATTATCCGCGCCAATATTACCACAGAGATCACCCCTCTGATCGGCACCGAGAAGCAGTGTGAGGATTTGGTTCATTATATTATGGATGAATTTGAAGACGACCCGCAGAAGATTTGGGACACCAACGTCTTTGGTAAAAGTCTGCATGAGCTGGTGGCTGATGGCATCAATGGCAAGCTCTACCAGATGCCGGAGAATGCCCGCCAAAAAATGACCTATACTCTGCAGCGGATTGTCAATGAAAAGGGCGGCGGTATTATCTGCATTATCCTTTAGTCCTTATCTGCGGTAAAAGCAGAACGATTAACTGGCCATAGAAAAGACCACCCGCAAGGGTGGTCTTTTCTAATAATCTAGGTAGCTTTAATAATTTAAATAATAATTATTGTTTAGCAGCAGCGTCTTTTTTGTCCATAGCTGCGCCACGGGCAAAAGCGAAGATAAATGCTACAACATACCAGGCCAGAGTGAGGATAACATACTTCCAACCGGTGGTGAAGAAGATCATGTAG
>JAVBKT010000006.1:0-45725 GCA_031553915.1 Bacillota bacterium | reverse complement strand
GGCGACAACATTGTCATGGACATTGAGCTGATCACCTCGATCGCTATTGAAGAAGGCCTCCGCTTTGCTATTCGTGAAGGCGGACGCACCGTTGGTTCCGGCGTTGTTGTCGGCATCAATAAATAATGTAAGAAACACAGGGCTGGAGCGGTGGAAATAAACTGCCGCTCCCGGGTCCTGATTTTCTTGTGTTTATGGCCTGGTGCCAAGAGTCAAATTATCGGATATCTGTTTGAGGAAACTCAAATGATATAAATAGCTGAGATGCGGGAGGTTGCTCTCCAAAGTGAGCGAGAGGTAATTTCCGCGGAGCCAGTTCGAAAAAATTCGAGCGAAAGGAGAAACAAAATGGCAGAACAAAAAGTTAGAATTAGACTAAGAGCTTATGATCACCGTCTGCTTGACAGCAGCGCAGAGAGGATCGTTGAAACAGCTAAACGGACAGGAGCGCAGGTTTCCGGACCAGTACCCCTTCCCACTGAAAAAAACATCTACACTATCCTCCGTTCTCCGCATGTTAATAAGGATAGCCGTGAGCAGTTTGAGATGAGAACCCACAAACGCCTCATCGACATTCTTCAGCCAACCAGCAAAACCATGGACGCTTTGATGCGCCTGGACCTGCCTGCTGGCGTGGATATTGAAATCAAGCTGTAATAAAATATGAGACGTTTGTTTGATAAAAGAAAAAGAAAAGAATTATTGAACAGCTTAGCTGTGAATCATGTCGGTTAAACCCGCCGACCTCTGTAAATTTTTTGCAAACTAGAAAGTGAGGTGCAAAATATGCCGAAAGCTATACTCGGCAAAAAACTGGGTATGACTCAGATCTTTACCGAAGAGGGTAAAGTTATCCCGGTGACAGTTGTTGAAGCAGGTCCTTGCAAAATCGCTCAGGTTAAAACCATGGACAATGACGGTTATACCGCCATCCAGCTCGGTTTTGGCGATATCAAGAATAACAATGTGACCAAACCCAGTAAAGGCCATACTGATAAAGCAGGGATCGACCCTGTTAAGCATTTAAGAGAAATCAGATGTAAAGATATTTCCACATACAATGTTGGCGACACCATTACTATCGAAATTTTTGCTGAAGGCGAGAACGTAGACGTATCCGGCGTCAGCAAAGGTAAAGGTTTTGCCGGTACAATTAAGAGATGGAATCAACGCCGCGGTCCGATGTCGCATGGTTCCAAAAACCATCGCCGTCCTGCCTCTGCCGGCGCCAAAGGCCCGGCCCGTGTCTTCAAAGGGAAAAAATCCCCCGGACGCCTGGGCGGAGAAAACTGTACTGTTCAGAACCTGGAAGTTGTCAGAGTTGATGTTGAGCGTAATCTGCTCTTGATTAAAGGCGCTGTTCCAGGCGCCAAAAAGTCCCTGCTACTCGTCAAAGAATCTCGTAAACAGGGTTAAGCGAAGAAAGGAGGTCAGGCATGACTAAAATAGATGTGTTGAACCGTGAGGGTTCTTCGGTCGGCAGCGTTGAAATTGCTGACTCCATATTTATGAATCAGATCAATGTGCCTATTATGCATCAGGCAGTCCGTGTTTATCTAGCTTCGCAGCGTCGCGGCACCCATAGTGTCAAAAACAGAGCTGCGGTAGCCGGCGGCGGCAAAAAGCCTTGGCGGCAAAAAGGCACTGGTCGCGCCAGCTTCGGTTCCTCGCGCAACCCGGTATGGCGTGGCGGCGGTGTGGCTTTTGGCCCAACACCACGCGATTATTCCATTCAAATGCCGAAAAAGATGCGCAGAGCTGCTTTGCTTTCCGCACTCAGTTCAAAACTGGCAGATAAAAGCTTGATTATTGTTGAGGAGCTTGATTTTCAGGCGCCAAAGACTCGCGATATGGCAAAGGTTCTTGGCAATTTGCAAGCAAGTAATGCTTTGGTAGTTCTAGGCGATGATTCCTTGAACGCTGCGCTTTCTCTCCGTAATCTCATCGGTGTGGAAGCAGTTCCGTTTGATGGTATGAACACCTACAATATCCTTTATCATGATAAGCTGGTTATCACCAAAGCAGCATTGGCACTGATAGAGGAGGTGTATGCATAATGCGTGATCCGCATCTGGTACTTGTTAAACCAATGGTTTCGGAAAAATCACTGATCCTCATGGAAGAGAATAAATATTCTTTTCTCGTTGCTAAGGATGCAAACAAAATCGAAATCAAGCATGCAGTGGAAACACTGTTTAGTGTAAGGGTTCTTGATGTTACCACCCATAATCAAAAGGGTAAAATCAAAACTCTCGGTCGTTATCGGGGGCGTCGCCCCGACACCAAACGCGCTATTGTCAAGCTGGCTGAAGGCGATAAAATCGAAGTCTTCAGTAACTTGCAGTAGGTTTGGAAAAGGAGGAAAAGACTAATGGGAATTAAAAAATATAAGCCTACTTCTCCCGGTCGTCGTGGGATGACGGTTTCTACTTTTGAAGAAATCACCACCTCCACTCCTGAGAAAACATTATTGCTGCCCTTGAAGAAAAACGGCGGCCGTAATAACCAGGGTAGAATGACTACCCGCCATCAGGGTGGCGGCCATAAGAGAATGTACCGTGTAATCGACTTCAAGCGTATAAAAGACGATGTGCCGGCCAAGGTTGCGACAATAGAATATGATCCGAACCGTACTGCCAATATTGCACTGCTGCATTATGCAGACGGCGTCAAGAGTTATATTCTCGCTCCGCATAATTTGAAGGTTGGCGATACCGTTATTTCCGGGGGAAAAGTTGATATCAAAATCGGCAATGCCTTGCCGCTATATGCCATCCCGGTTGGTACTGTTGTCCATAATGTTGAGCTTCGTCCCGGACAAGGCGGCCAGATGGCGCGTTCTGCCGGTAACAGTGTTCAGCTGATGGCCAAAGAAGGCAAATATGCCACGCTGCGCTTGCCTTCCGGCGAAATGAGACTGGTCCTCGACCGTTGCCGCGCTACAATCGGCCAGGTAGGTAATATCGATCAAGAGAATATCAATATCGGTAAAGCCGGCCGCAGCCGTTGGCTGGGTATCCGCCCGGCAAACCGCGGTGTTGTCATGAATCCTGTTGATCATCCGCACGGCGGTGGTGAAGGCCGCTCGCCGGTCGGCCGTAATCCGGTCACACCATGGGGCAAACCAGCGCTAGGCGCCAAGACCCGTGACCGCAAGAAAGCCAGCAACCGTATGATCATCAAGAGACGGAACAGTAAATAGGGAAGGGAGGATTCGTAATCATGAGTAGATCTGTTAAAAAAGGGCCATTTGTTGAAGAACGACTTTTTGCCCGTATCGAAGCTCTCAATGAAAGCGGCGATAAAAAGGTTTTGAAAACCTGGTCACGCGCTTCCACTATATTCCCGCAAATGGTGGGACATACCATTGCTGTTCATGACGGCAAAAAGCATGTCCCTGTCTATATCACCGAAGATATGGTTGGCCATAAGCTTGGAGAGTTCGCTCCCACTCGCTACTTCCGCGGCCATGGTGGTAAAACCGAGCGTTCCACGGCTCTGAAGTAGAAAGGAGGAGACAAATGGAAGTCAATGCAACTGCAAAATATCTCCGCATTTCTCCTCGCAAAGCCCGTTTGGTCATAGACTTGATCAGAGGTAAAAGCGTAAGAGATGCGGAAGCAATCTTGAAATTTGCACCACAAAAAGGCGCTGAGTACGCAGTAAAGGTTTTGAATTCAGCTATCGCTAATGCTGAAAACAACCTTTCACTCGCCAAAGATGACTTGTATGTCACTAAAGCTTATGTGGATGAAGGCCCCAGCCTTCGCCGCTACAAACCCCGTGCCCAAGGTCGGGCAGATAGAATGGTACACAGAATGAGCCATATCACTGTGGTGGTTGGCACAAGAGAGGAGGTTTAATATGGGTCAGAAAGTTAACCCTAAGGGTTTCCGCGTTGGCGTAATCAAAGATTGGGATGCCCGCTGGTATGCAAACAATAAAGATTTCAAGACTTTCCTCTATGAGGATTACCGCCTGCGCCGTTATGTTAAAGAGAAACTATATGCCTCCGGTGTATCCAAGGTTGATATTGAGCGTAAAGGTGGCAGAGTTGTTCTTAATATCTTTACCGCCAAACCAGGTATCGTTATTGGCCGCGGTGGTCAGGAAGTGGAAAACCTCCGCAAGGAACTGGAGAAAATCAGCGGTAGAAAAGTGGCAGTCAACATTACCGAGATTAAACGTCCGGAGCTTGATTCTCAGCTCGTTGCGGAAAATGTTGCCGCATCCCTGGAAAGAAGAATCGCCTTCCGCAGAGCGATGAAACAAACTGTTTCCCGCACCATGCGTATGGGCGCCGGTGGTATCAAAATTATGTGCTCCGGCCGTTTGGGCGGCGCGGAAATTGCCCGTACCGAATGGTATGCCGAGGGCAAAGTTCCGCTGCATACCCTGCGCGCGGATATTGATTATGGCTTTGCCGAGGCCAATACCACCTATGGTAAAATCGGTATTAAAGTTTGGATTTATAAAGGCGAAATCCTGCCACAGAAAGCAGCCCCGGTTCAGGAGATCGTAGTGGAGGAGGGCGAATAAGATGTTGATGCCTAAACGTGTAAAATATCGCCGCCAACACCGCGGCACAATGAAAGGCGCTGCCCATAAGGGCAATACCGTAACTTATGGCGAATATGGCTTGCAGGCTATGGAATGCGGTTGGATCACCAGCCGTCAGATCGAAGCGGCGCGTATTGCCATGACCCGTTATATTAAACGTGGCGGTAAGGTTTGGATTAAAATCTTCCCCCACAAACCGGTTACTGAAAAACCAGCCGAAACCCGCATGGGCTCTGGTAAAGGTAGCCCGGAATACTGGGTAGCAGTTGTTAAACCAGGACGCGTTATGTTTGAAATCGCCGGTGTTCCTGAAGAACTGGCCAAAGAAGCTATTCGCTTGGCAACACACAAGCTGCCTATTAGATGCAAATTTGTCAAAAAAGAAGATACGATAGGTGGTGAAGCAAATGAAAGCTAAAGAACTCCGTGATCTCACCTATGAAGAGCTGGTCAAGAAAGAAACCGACCTGCAGGCGGAACTCTTTAATTTGCGTTTTCGTTTAGCCACCGGTCAATTGGACAATCCAATGACTATCAATGCAGTCAGGAAGGATATGGCCAGAGTGAAGACCGTTATCCGTCAAAAGGATATGGAGAAGGCGCAATAAGCGAGAGCTGCGAAAAGGAGGAAGCTGATACTCATGGAAAGAAAATCCAGAAAAACACGCATTGGCATTGTTGCCAGCGATAAAATGGATAAGACAATAGTGGTAAGAGTTGAGTCCCGTACCCGCCATCCGCTGTATGGCAAGATTACCACTTCATCCAAAAAATATAAGGCGCATGATGAAAACAATGAGGCCCGCATTGGCGACAAAGTTTTGATCAGCGAAACCCGTCCGCTTTCCAAGGACAAACGTTGGAGAGTAGTCGAGATTCTCGAAAAAGCACCGATCGTTTAATTTTCGAAGAAGGAGGCTAGTAGTCATGATACAGGCCGAAACAAGACTAAAAGTCGGGGACAACACCGGTGCTAAAGAGCTGCTTTGCATCAAAGTTCTTGGTGGTTCCCGCCGTAAATATGCTACAGTAGGCGATATTATCGTCTGCACTGTCAAAGAAGCAAGCCCCGGCGGTGTCGTCAAAAAAAGCGAAATAGTAAAGGCTGTTGTAGTCCGCACTAAAAAGGAAATCCGTCGTCCGGATGGTTCCTATATCCGCTTTGATACCAATTCCGCGGTTATCATCAATGATGATGGGCAGCCCAGAGGTACGCGTATCTTTGGACCGGTTGCCAGAGAACTTCGTGATAAAGATTTCATGAAGATTATCTCCCTGGCTCCGGAAGTGCTCTAGGAGGGATAAGTTATGCAAAGACCGGAAAGAAAGAAAATGCATGTCAAAAAGGGCGATCACGTCATTGTTATAACCGGTAAGGACGCCGGTAAACAAGGCAAAATCATTGATGTTGATTCGAAGAACGGCCGTGTGTATGTTGACAAGACCAATCTTGTCAGCCGCCACACCAAGCCCACTCAGGCTATGCCGCAAGGCGGCATCATCAAAAAAGAATCGCCAATTGACAGCTCTAACGTATTGCTTTATTGCGATAAATGCAAACAAGGCATTCGTACCAAAAAAGAAATAGCAACTGATGGTAAAAAAATTCGTGTTTGCGCAAAATGTGGCGCAAAATTCGATAAGTAGTCAAGAGGGAAAGGAGGAAAAGATAAGTGGCAAGGCTTCGTGAGCGTTATAACTCAGAAATCAAAGGGCAGCTCCAGGAAAAATTCCAATACGGCAATGTCATGGAGATCCCCCATCTGGAAAAAGTAGTCGTCAATATGGGCCTGGGCGAGGCAATCGCTAACCCCAAAGCTTTGGATGCTGCTGTGGCAGATATGACAACTATTACCGGCCAGAAACCAATTATTACCAAAGCCAAAAAATCCATAGCCGCCTTCAAACTTCGCCAGGGTATGTCTATTGGTTGTAAAGTGACCCTGCGCGGCGACAGAATGTATGAATTTGTCGATAAATTGATCTCGGCTTCCATCCCTCGTGTTAGAGACTTTAAGGGTGTTTCCACTAAAGCATTTGACGGCAGAGGAAATTATACCCTAGGTCTCAAAGAACAGTTAATCTTCCCGGAGATAGAATACGATAAGATTGACAGGATTCGCGGTATGGAAGTGGCGTTTGTTACCTCCGCCAAAACCGATGAAGAATGTGCAGAACTGTTACGGTTGATGGGCATGCCCTTCGCCGAGAAGTAGAAATAGGAGGTAAAGTTGTGGCTAAGACTTCTATGCTGGTAAAACAAAAGAGGACTCCGAAATATAGCGTCCGTGGCTATAACCGCTGCAATATCTGTGGTCGTCCTCATGCCTATATGCGTAAATTCGGCGTTTGCCGTATTTGTTTTCGCGAATTGGCCTACAAAGGAGAAATCCCCGGCGTAACCAAATCAAGCTGGTAAACCGGAAAAGGAGGTTGAAGTAAATGGTTGTTACTGATCCAATCGCCGATTTCCTGACAAGAATTCGTAATGCCAATATGGTTTATATTGAGAAAGTGGAGATTCCCGCTTCCAAAACCAAAATGGCTTTAGCTGATATCCTTAAGGAAGAAGGCTTCATCAAAGATGTGGAATATATTGAAGATGGTAAACAAGGCGTTATTCGTGTTTATTTGAAATATGCCGGCAGTAAGGAAAGGGTTATTACTGGTCTTAAAAGAATTTCCCGCCCTGGGCTGCGTGTCTATGCCAAGAAGGATGAACTGCCAAAGGTTTTAGGTGGTTTGGGTATTGCTGTTGTGTCCACATCAAGTGGTCTGATGACTGATAAAACTGCGCGTAAAGCAGGACTGGGCGGAGAAGTTCTCTGCTACGTCTGGTAAAACTGGGAGGTGTAAAGATGTCTCGAATTGGCAAAATGCCTGTCGTGCTGCCCAGTGGCGTTACCGCAACAATCAACGGCCAAGCTGTTGAGGTCAAGGGGCCCAAGGGCACACTGAAAAGAGAATTTTCCCCGAAAATTAATCTTTCAATGGAAGATAATGTCATCACCGTTACCCGTAACAGCGATGCTCCGGAGGAACGTTCTCTGCATGGTTTGACCCGTGCTTTGCTCAACAATATGGTTGTGGGCGTCAGCACTGGTTTCGAAAAGAAATTAAATTTGATTGGCGTTGGTTACCGTGCCGCCATGAATGGCAGTAAACTCGCCTTGACCGTGGGCAAATCACATCCGGTAGAAATGGATCCGGGCAGTGATCTTAAAGTTGAAGTCCCACAGCCCAATACCATTATCATTACTGGTATTGATAAAGAAAAAGTTGGCGCTTTTGCGGCTCAGGTTCGTGAGCAGCGTCCACCTGAACCCTATAAAGGTAAGGGTATCCGTTATGCGGATGAATATGTCCGCCGTAAGGCTGGTAAATCCGGCGTTAAGGGATAAATCGTCAAACTGCTTAGTTAAGCAAATAGTTCAGATTGTACTTGCTGCGGGGAAGTAAGGGATATAATCCTTATCGAGCAGCTGAAAGGAAGGGTAAAGATGTATAAAAGGATTGACCGTAAAGCGATTCGTGCCAAAAAGCATTACCGTATTCGCAAAAACATTTCCGGTACTGCTGAAGTACCACGCTTAGCGGTATATCGTAGCAATAAGCATATCTACGCCCAGATCATTGATGATGTTGCGAAGGTTACTCTGGTAGCCGCCTCTACCAAAGAGGCTGGTTTTGAGGGTGCCGGCGGCAATAAAGAAGCGGCAAAGAAGGTTGGCCTCGCTCTTGCTGGAAAAGCTACTGCCAAAGGCATCGCAAATGTTGTCTTTGACCGCGGTGGACTGATTTATCACGGCAGGATTGCAGCGCTTGCTGACGGCGCCAGAGAGGGCGGCCTGAAATTCTAGGCGAGGAGGTTTAATAATGGCAAGACCTGATTCTAGAGATAACAGAGATAGAAGAGACAGAAGGGATCAGCCTCAGGAAATCCCGGAGTTTCAGGAAAGAGTTGTATTTATTAACCGCGTAGCTAAAGTCGTTAAGGGCGGCCGCCGTTTTAGCTTTTCTGCCTTGGTAGTTGTAGGCGATGGCAAAGGTAGAGTCGGCTCTGGTATGGGTAAGGCTACCGAGGTTCCGGAGGCTATCCGTAAAGCAGTTGAAGATGCTAAGAAAAATCTTATCACTGTTCCGCTGCTGCATAGCACTATTCCGCATCAGGTTATCGGCTGCTTTGGCGCCGGTCGTGTTCTTTTGAAACCTGCCGCCGATGGTACTGGCGTTATTGCCGGTGGTCCGGTGCGTGCGGTCTGCGAGCTCGCAGGCATGAAAAATATTCTCACCAAATCTTTAGGCTCCAACACTGCAATCAATATGGTCAATGCTACTCTTGAAGGGCTTAAATCCCTGAAAACAGTAGAATCCGTTGCCCGTTTGCGGGGTAAGGATCCTAGTGAGATTTTGGGTTAAGGAGGGGCAAAATCATGGCAAAAATTAAAATCACCCTGACCAAAAGCCCCATTGGCTACAATAAAAAACAAAGAGCTACTGCTGTTGCTCTTGGTCTAAGAAAGATGCATTCTTCTGCAATTCAGGAAGACACTCCCGATATCATGGGCAAAGTTCGCGCTATCGCTCATTTAGTCACCGTGGAGCCTTATTCTGAGAACGCAGATAACTAGTGGAGGTTGCGATATGAAACTTCATGAATTATCTCCTGCTCCCGGCTCTACTCATAAATCTATTCGGGTCGGTAGAGGTACAAGTTCCGGTAAAGGCAAAACTTCTGGCCGTGGCCATAAGGGCCAAAAATCTCGCAGTGGCGGCGGTGTCCGTCCTGGTTTCGAAGGCGGCCAAATGCCTTTATCCCGTCGTTTGCCCAAACGGGGCTTCACCAATATTTGGAAGAAGCAAATTACCGAAGTTCCGATAGAAGCGCTTAACGCTTTTGATGATGATACAGTTATCACTGTGGAACTTCTCTGGGAAGCTGGTATTATAAATATGGTTAAGGATGGCGTCAAGATTCTCAATAACGGCGAATTAACTAAAAAATTGACAGTACAAATACCGGCGACGAAAACCGCAGCTGAGCAAATTATTGCCCGCGGCGGGAAAATCGAGGTGATATAAGTGCTCTCAGCATTAGCTAATGCCTGGAAAATACCAGAACTACGGAAAAAAATCCTCTTCACCTTGTTGATGTTGGCTGTTTTCCGTTTAGGGAGTTTGATCCCTGTTCCCGGGGTTGATAAAGCCATCCTTAGTGAGATGTTCACCTCTGGTATTTTTGACTGGATTAATATTATTTCTGGTGGCGCTTTCCACCAACTTACCATCTTTGCGATGGGTATTATCCCCTATATTAATGCATCCATCATTGTTCAGTTGTTGACCATGGCTGTACCATACTTCCAACGCTTGCAGAAAAGCGGACAAGAAGGACGCAAAAAGATGACGCAGATCATCCGCTTTGGTACGGTTATCCTTGGTCTGGCGCAGGCATTAATAATGTCTATTTACCTGAATAGTGGCGGCGCTTTTCTCAATCCAGGCGTCTGGAGCATTATCGTTGGCACCATCATCCTTACTGCCGGTACGGCATTTTTGATGTGGCTAGGGGAGCAGATTACTGAAAACGGCATTGGTAACGGTATCTCGCTGATCATCTTTGCCGGTATCGTTTCCCGCTTGCCCGCAGGAATAAAGACTATTTCTGATTATGTTGTAAACGGCGAAACCAGTATTATTATGGCGCTGTTCTTCCTGGTTATTGCCATCTTGATGATTACCGGTGTTGTTGCGGTACAGGAAGGGCAAAGAAGGATTACCGTTCAGTATTCCAAGAGAGTTATCGGCCGTAAAGTTTATGGCGGCCAAAGCTCCTATATCCCCATGAAGATCAACCAAGCAGGCGTTATCCCGATCATCTTCGCTATGGCTTTGTTGACCTTCCCAACTGTTCTTTTAGGGTTCTTTGACCCGACTAACGCGGTGGTGGCTTTCTTTAATAAGATACTGGCGTTCTCCCACCCCGTTTATATTATCCTGTATGCAGTACTGATTTTTGTTTTCACTTATTTCTACACAGCAGCTACCTTTAACACCAATGATGTGGCTGACAATATGCGCAAAAACGGCGGCTTTATTCCTGGCCTTCGTCCGGGTAAACCTACTGCGGAATACCTTGATAAAGTCCTTTCCCGCCTTACTTTTTCTGGCGCAACCTTCCTCACCATTATTGCTTTACTGCCATCAATCTTTATGGGCATTACCAAAATGAATCTTTATTTCGGCGGTACTTCCCTCTTGATTGCAGTTGGTGTTGCCTTAGACACGATGAAGCAAATTGAATCCCATTTGTTGATGCGTCATTATCAGGGATTTATGAAATAGTTGGTGGAAAAACGCCGCCTAAAGCGGCGTTCACCACCCTTTGATTTTCCGGGGTGGTGCAAAAAGGAGGATATTATGAAAATTGTATTACTTGGGCCACCCGGAGCGGGTAAAGGAACCCAAGCTGAGATTATGGTCAAAAAGCTGCTTGTCCCGCATATCTCTACCGGAGATATGTTCCGCGCCGCAATCAGTAACGGCACAGAGCTTGGCAAAGAGGCCAAGAGCTATATGGACAAAGGGCAGCTGGTGCCAGACAGTGTAACTATCGGTATTATCAGAGACAGAATTTCGATGAGCGATTGCGCTGAGGGCTTTCTTTTAGACGGCTTTCCCCGCACACTCCCCCAAGCGGAAGCGCTTGATCAATTGCTGCTTGATATTGGCACTAAGCTTGATGCTGTGATTAATTTTTCTGTTCCTGTAGATAAATTGATCGACCGTTTAACCGGCAGAAGAATGTGCCGCTCTTGTGGTAATATCTATCACCTGATGTATAATGCTCCTCAGAAAGAAAACATTTGCGATGCTTGCGGTAGCGAGCTTTACCAGCGGGATGATGATAAAGAGGCAACAGTCAAAAACCGCCTGAATGTTTATGAGGAACAGACTGCTCCGCTGATTGAGTATTATCAGCAACAAGGCATTCTTGCCACCATTAACGGTGATCAGCCGATCAACAATGTTTTGGCGGATATGGGCGCTGCCTTGGGGCAGAAGTGGAGCTAGTTGAAAACGATATTCCGACGGCCTGTATCAATGCCGCTTGTGAAGACCAACCAGGGATAACCATATGAAGAAGAAAATATATCCGGATTATGGCGCCTTTCTGGAGGCTGTTAAAACCTCAAATAGCAGCTCTATGATCGGGCAACTGGTCCGCTCGAAGTCTGGCCACGATAAAGGAAACTATTATCTGGTATTGGCTCAAGCAGAGGATAGGCTTTATCTTTGTGATGGACGCAAACGCAGTATGCTGAATCCAAAGAAAAAGAATATCCGTCATGTGCAAATTGTTCATAAGGTAGCGGCTGACCTGATGAGCAAGGAACAAGACACTCTGCCGAGTGATTTGGAAATCCGCGCGGCTTTGGCACATTTTTTAAAGAAGGAGGGCGAATAAATGTCTAAAGAAGATGCTATCGAAGTTGACGGCGTTGTTATTGAACCATTGCCCAATGCGATGTTTACTGTTGAACTGGCAAGCGGGCATCGAATCCTGGCGCATATTTCCGGCAAAATCAGGACTAATTATATCCGCATTTTGCCCGGCGATAAAGTGACAGTGGAGCTCAGCCCTTATGATTTAAAAAGGGGCCGTATAACCTACAGATATAAATAAATTTAGTATATAGTACAAGGTAGGGGATAGCTGCCAAAGCAGCTATTGCCAAAGGATTGAAAGGAGTGGCAAAAGCATGAAGGTAAGAGCTTCTGTTAAGCCCATTTGCGAAAAGTGCAAAATTATTAAAAGAAGGGGCAAGGTCATGATTATCTGCCCTAACCCGAAGCATAAACAGGTGCAAGGATAAGAAAGTGGAGGTGTTTATTTAATGGCTCGTATTGCTGGTGTTGACCTGCCCAAAGAGAAAAGAGTTGAAGTTGCTCTCACCTATATCTATGGTATAGGCTTGACTACTGCTCAAAAAATCTTGAGCGAGGCGGGCATCAATCCCGATACACGCGTTAAGGATTTGACTGAAGATGAAACTATCAAAATTCGTGAGATTATTTCTAACCGCTATCAGGTTGAAGGCGATCTCAGACGCGATGTAGCGCTCAATATTAAAAGACTCTCGGAAATCGGTTGTTATCGTGGTATCCGCCATCGTCGCGGCCTGCCTGTACGCGGTCAAAAAACTAAGACCAATGCGCGTACCCGCAAAGGGCCTAAGCGTACCGTAGGCGCCAAAAGAAAGAAATAGGAAGGGAGGTCATCACATTGGCTCGCAGACAAACTCGTAGAAAAAAAGAAAAAAAGAATGTGGAACTGGGTGTGGCTCATATTCAGTCCACCTTTAATAACACCGTTGTTACTATCACCGACAAATTTGGTAATGCTATCTCTTGGTCTTCTGCTGGAGCGCAGGGTTTCAAAGGTTCCAGAAAGAGCACTCCTTATGCTGCACAACAGGCTGCTGAAGTGGCAGCTCATGATGCGATGGAGCATGGGATGCGTACAGTTGAATGTTTGGTTAAGGGTCCTGGTTCCGGTCGTGAAGCCGCAATCCGTGCCCTGCAAGCTGCCGGTCTGGAAGTCAGCATGATTAAGGATGTTACCCCCATCCCGCATAATGGCTGCCGTCCACCGAAAAGAAGAAGAGTCTAGGAGGAGAAAACTAAATGGCAAGATATACTGGTGCTGTTTGCCGCCTTTGCCGTCGCGAAGGGATGAAGCTTTATTTGAAGGGCGACCGCTGCTATTCTGATAAATGCGCTTTTGTTACCAAACAGAGCGCGCCTGGTCAGCATGGCACCTCCCGCAAAAAAGTTTCTGAATATGGCATGCAGCTACGTGAAAAACAAAAAGTTAAGAGAATTTACGGAATCCAGGAAAAACAATTCCGTATTTACTATAATAAAGCTACCCGTGCGGACGGTGTTACCGGTTCCAATTTGCTTTCCTTGCTGGAACGCCGTTTGGACAATGTTGTCTACCGTCTTGGTATGGCAAGCTCTCGTGTTGACGCGCGTCAGCTGGTTCGGCATGGGCATTTTACTGTTGATGGCAAAAAGGTTGATATCCCCTCTTTCCTGGTTAAAGAAGGTATGCTCATCACCGTTAAGGAAGGCAGCCGCAAATCCCCTAAATTTGAGGCTATTGCCGCTGCGATTGCGCACCGCAATCCCCCTGCCTGGCTAGACTTGGATAAAGATAATCTTGTGGGCAAAATTGTTTCCATGCCTGCCCGCGAAGATGTTGATCTGCCAATCAATGAACAGTTGATCATTGAGTTGTACTCAAGATAAGCCGCAGTCCCGAACTTAAACCATGTCCAACCAAGTGAAGGAGGGCTACAATGTTTGGTATAGAAAAGCCGAATATTCAATGTGTTGAGAAATCCGAAGATAATTCTTTCGGTAGATTTGTAATCGAACCTCTGGAGAGGGGTTATGGCACTACCCTTGGTAATGCGCTGAGACGTGTTTTATTGTCTTCTTTGCCCGGGGCCGCTGTTACTGCAGTTAAGATTGACGGCATACTTCATGAGTTTTCCACCGCACCAGGTGTTGTTGAAGATATTGCCGATATTATCCTGAACCTTAAAGGTCTTTCAGTCAAAATGCATTGCGATGAACCCAAAACCATTGTTGTTGATGCCAAGGGTAGCTGCACCGTATATGCGAGAGATATCATTGTTGACCAGGATGTAGAAGTTTTGAACCCTGACCACTATATTGCCACACTGGAGGGCGACGGCGCTTTGCATATGGAAATTTCTGTTGCCAAAGGCCGCGGTTATGTTGGTGCGGATAAAAACAAAAAAGATGATCAGCCGATTGGTATTATCCCCATCGACAGTCTCTTCTCACCGGTGATCAAAGTCAACTTTACTGTTGAAGACACCCGTGTCGGGCAGCAGACAGACTATGATAAATTGACCATTGATGTATTGACTGATAAAACTATTGCACCTGATGAAGCAATCTCCAGCTCTGCGCAGATTTTGAGCGATTATTTGAAGCTCTTTATCGGCTTAACCGAGAATCTGCCGGAATCTGTCACCTTGATCGAAAAAGAGGACAGCAAAAAAGATAAATTGCTGGAGATGACCATCGAAGAGCTCGATCTTTCTGTCCGTTCTTACAATTGCCTCAAACGTGCGGGTATCCATACTGCGCAGGAATTGTCCAATAAAACGGAAGAAGAGATGATGAAAGTTCGCAATATGGGCCGCAAATCCCTGGAAGAAGTTGTGGCAAAACTGGACGAACTGGGCTTATCTTTAAAAAAGAGTGAAGAATAGGAGGAAAACCAATGGGATATCGCAGACTGGGCGTTAAAAGTGCGCATCGGAGAATGATGCTGCGTAACGCTGCCACATCTCTGCTCAAATATGGTCAGATAGATACCACTGAACCGCGCGCCAAAGAGATCGTTTCTGTTGTGGAAAAAATGATTACTCTGGGCAAAAAAGGTGATTTGGCTTCCCGCCGCAGAGCTTTGGCTTATTTGACTGAGGAAGATGTTGTGACTAAGCTTTTTGAGGAGATCGCTGCCAAATATGCCGAGCGTCAGGGTGGTTATACCCGCATTGTTCGTCTTGGTACCAGGCGTGGCGATGCCGCGCAAATGGCTCGCATTCAATTGGTCTAAGCAAAAATGTTCTTAAGGGCGGGCGCAATAACCCCGCCCTTTTTTATATTATTCAACGCTAACGTTGCCGCAAAGAGCAATCTGCTAAAAAGGTATAATGATGATTGAGATTACTGATCTCAGCTTTGCATATGTTAATAACGCGCCGCCTGTGCTGGATAGAATTAATCTGACTATCCAAGAAGATGAATGGGTGGCTGTTTTGGGCTGCAATGGCAGCGGCAAAAGCACTCTGGCCCGCCATTTGAACGGCCTGCTTTTGCCTAATTCCGGGCAGGTGAAGGTTGATGGCTTGAACACTCTGAACCCGGAGCAATTATTCCAAATCCGCGAAAAGGTGGCCTTTGTCTTCCAGAACCCGGATAATCAGTTCATCGCCAGCTCTGTTGAGGATGATATCGCCTTTGGCCTTGAGAACCTGGGCCTGCCGCAACAAGAGATTGTGCGCCGGGTTGATCAGGCAGTGGAGCTGATTGGCCTGGAATCGATGCGCAGCAAGGAGCCGCATCTGCTTTCCGGCGGCGAAAAACAGCGCGTTGCCCTGGCCGGTGCTTTGGCTATGGCCAGCTCATATTTGGTTTTAGACGAACCAACCTCCATGCTGGACCCTGCCATGCGCCATACGATCATTGAGGCACTGCATCTGCTGCATGAAGAAGCAGGGATGGCGATTATTTATGTGACAAATATTATGGAAGAAGTGCTGCTGGCAGACAGAGCGATAGTCTTGGATCAGGGCGTTATTGCCAAAGACTGCACGCCAAGAGAATTGTTTTCGGACCCCGCCTGGCTGGCTGAACGGCAGCTGGATATGCCGCAAATCTGCCAGCTGGCCTCGATGCTGGTTGCGTCCGGCTATAGCCAGTTTGAGAATGTAATCTACCCGGAAGAGCTGATGGAGAAATTATTATGTGGCAAATAGAATTAAAAAATTGCGCATATACCTATCAGCCGGGGACGATCAATGCGCATATTGCCCTATCTGAAATCAATCTTAAAATTAAGCGCGGTGAACTGATTGCAGTAATCGGGGCAGGCGGCAGCGGTAAAAGCACCTTGTCTTTATTAATGTCCGGGCTGTATCAGCCGATTGAGGGCGAAGTGTTGCTTGAGGGCCAGCCAATTGATCCGGCAACAGTTTTTCGCCAGATCGGCATAGTGTTTCAATACCCGGAGCAGCAGCTTTTCTGCCAAAGTGTTTTTGATGAGGTGGCTTTTGCGGCGCGCAATTTTGGCATCCCGGAAGATGTCTTGCCGGCTAAGATTAACAAGGCGCTGACAGAGGTGTCGCTTGACCCGGAAATATATAGTCAGCGCAACCCCTTTGAGCTTTCCGGCGGCCAGAAAAAAAGAGTTTGTATTGCCTCGGTATTGGCTATCAATCCGCCGATTGTAATTTTTGACGAGCCTGCTGCCGGGTTGGATGCCCGGGGCAAGAAATGGATGCAGGCGCTGATCAAACAGCTGAACAGTGAAGGCAAAACAGTTATCTGGATTAGCCACGATATGTCAGAGGTGGCGGAAATCGCCCGCCGGGTGATTGTTTTACGCCAGGGACGGGTTATCATGGATGATGAAACAGAAGCTGTTTTTGAGCAGGAAGAGCTGCTCGCCGAGGCTGGGCTGGCTATTCCCCGCGCCGCCTATTTGGTGCATGAGCTGAAAGCCCGCGGCTTGCCTATTCCGGGACAAGCGGTGACGGTGGCCGAGGCCTTTACCGAGATAGCCAATTATTTAGGGGGTGAGGATGATGTTTAAGGAACGCCTCCTCATCGGCCAATATTACCCGGTCTCTTCCCCTGTGCATAGCCTGAACGCCATAACCAAAATTTTGGTCACTCTGCTGTTTATGGTCGCTCTTTTTGTGGCTAATGATTGGCTGGGTTGGGGCATCCTGACGGTGATTGCGATCATAGCAATAATGCTCTCCCGCGTGCCGTTTAAGGCAGTTTGGCGGGGGTTGAAGGTTGTCACTGTTTTTTGTACTTTCACCGTTATTTTGAATATCCTGCTGCATCCCGGCGAGCCCCTGATCAGCATAGGTTCCTTCTATATTAGCAAAGAGGGGCTGATTTATGGCGCTGCCATGGGCTTACGCATCTTTCTCTTGGTCTTGTTTGCCTCGCTGATGACCTTAACCACCACCCCTGTGCAGCTGACAGACGGTTTGGAAAAGCTGCTAACGCCATTCAAAAAAATCAAAGTGCCTGCGCATGAAATCGCGATGATGATGGGCATTGCGCTGCGTTTTATTCCGACTATTTTGGATGAGTTTGAGCGGATTATCCTGGCGCAAAGAGCCCGGGGCGCCAAAATTAACGAGGGCAATATCTTTAAGAGGATTAGAGCCTTTTTGCCGATGTTAATCCCTTTGTTTATCTCCTCCTTCCGCCGTGCGGAAGAGCTGGCGGATGCCATGGAAGCGCGTTGCTATCGCGGTGGAGAAGGGCGCAGCAAATGGCGCCTTAGCCCCTGGCGAAAGCGCGACACCTTTGTACTGTTATTTTTTGTTCTCGTATTGGCAGCAGCAATAGTTTACTTATAGGAGAGAAAACGATGGCCAATATTAAACTCACCATTGCTTATGATGGCAGCAAATATTTGGGCTGGCAACGGCAGCCGCAGCATCATGGCAGCAGCATTCAGCAGGTTTTGGAGAGGGCGCTGACTTCCTTGCTCGGCAATCCGGTGGTCGTCAGTGGCGCGGGCCGGACTGATTCCGGCGTGCATGCTTTTGGCCAGGTGGCTAATTTTATCTGCGATAAGCCAATGCCGGTAGAAAGAATGGTCACCGTGATTAACCGCATTTTACCTCCTGATATTCGCGTTTTGGCGGCGGAGGCGGTTGATGATGATTTTCATGCCCGTTTCACCCGCCATCACAAACGTTACCGCTATTTGATTGAACGCGGGGAGAGGAATAACCCCTTTTCTAACCAATATAGCTGGCAACTGGAAGACAAGCTTAACCTTGAGGCGATGGATAGAGCCAGCAGGGCTTTGGTGGGCAGTCATGATTTTCGTCATTACACCTTGAGCAAGGTTAGCGCCACAAATTTTGTCAGAGAAATTACCGAGATTAATATTTACGAACCGGAAAAACAGACAATGCCAACATTTTTCCCCTGGCAAGAATTAGTTAACCCGCTTGTTATTGATATTACCGGCAATGGGTTTTTATATAAGATGGTGCGGCTGATGGTGGGCCGGCTGGTAGCGGTAGGCAATAAAAGAATTTCTGAGGAAAAAATAGCTGAATTTTTAGACGGAAGCTTTTGGCGCAACATTCCGCCGGCACCGGCGCAGGGATTGTTCCTGGATCAGATCTGGTATGAGCCCAAAGAGGAATAAACCCAGGTTTTACTTGCTTTTTTTATCTTTTTTTCTTGACAATAGGGCAAAAGAAATATATACTATTTAGGTACGTCTATTGACTTCTGCCCCGTTGGCAATAGGCAACAAGAATTTTTCGTGAACGTGTGTTTAAGGAGGGAATTATCTTGGGTACTTTTATGGCCAAGCCCGCCGAAATCGAAAGAAAGTGGTATGTTATCGATGCTGCCGGTAGACCTCTCGGTCGTACCGCAACCGAAGCTGCGCGTATTTTGCGCGGTAAGCATAAACCGATTTTCACCCCACATATCGATACGGGCGATTTTGTTATTATTATCAATGCTGATCAGGCAGTCCTGACCGGCAATAAATTAGAAAAGAAAAAATATTATCATCATTCCGGTTATCCGGGCGGTTTGACTGAGGTCAAATATAGCGATTTAATGGCTAAGCGTCCGGTTTTAGCTGTCGAAAAAGCCATCAAAGGCATGTTGCCCCATAATCGTTTGGGCCGTGCCACAGCAAAGAAGCTCAAAGTATATGGCGGCAATGCACATCCGCATGCTGCGCAGCAACCCGAAGTTTGGGAATTTTAGAAAAGGAGGAAAATCCTAAGTGGCTGACACAAACAAATTCTACGGAACAGGTAGACGTAAAAATGCGATAGCCAAAGTTTGGCTTACCCCCGGTAATGGTAATTTTATGATTAACAAGCGGAGTGATTTAGCCGGATATTTCGGTAAAAAAACTCTGGAGATGATTGTTAAACAACCGCTGGAGCTTACCTCCACTCTTGATAAATTTGATATTACTGCTACTGTTCTTGGCGGTGGCACTACCGGTCAGGCCGGTGCGCTTCGTCATGGTATTGCCCGTGCTTTGGTGCAGGCTGATTCTGAGCTGCGTCCTGCCTTAAAAACTGACGGGTTCATTACCCGTGATCCAAGAATGAAAGAACGCCGCAAATACGGCTTGAAAAAAGCCCGCAAAGCGAGCCAGTTCTCCAAACGTTAAGCTATGCTTATTAAAAACCACCTTCTGGGGTGGTTTTTTCATTGTCAAACATTAATATCTGCCGGCTTGGCTGAAAATTATTTGATTTATGAAGAAAATTATTAAAATAGCCATAAACTTGACTATTGAGAGATAATGTAATTTGTATCTCAGCTCAAAGAAGTTTATAATAAAGCATATGCAAATAAGCATATGTCTCAACTTGTTTCCACAACAATAAAGGAGCTGAAAAGTATATGAGAAAAAAGGTAAAAATGCAATTAGGTATTGTGGTTCTGCTGCTGGTTTGTCTTGTCGCCCTGGCAGGCTGCGGCCCTAAGGACGATGTTACCGATCCGGCGGATAATAACAACACACAACAAACAGACCCCAATGATAATCAGGGAACTGATGTGACAGACCCAACAGACAACAATGACGCGGGTGATCCGAATGCAGAAGCTGATGCTGCTAAAGCAGATTTTGAGTTGGCGATCAATGGCTTTACTATGGCCTATTTCAATTATGACCTGACCGCTTTGGCTAGTTTTCTTGTTGAAGGCGTAGAAGCAAAAGCATATTCTGACACAGATGTTTTTGACAGCGTAACAGATACTAAGATTATTTATGATGAAGCTGCTTTGGCAACCAACGATACAATGACAGCCCAGTATGAGTTCCGTATTAATGACGAAGACAGCCTTAACTATTTGAACCTGGAGCTGACTAAAGCTGACGGTCAATGGTTAGTCAGCAGTTATGCTTTAGAAAAATAAAATTCATACTTCCTGCCGCAGTAAAACACAGCCTAATTAGGCTGTGTTTTTTTATGCAAAAAAAGGGGGCTGATTATTAATTATCACTCAAATAAGCTACCATGCCGGTAAAAATAGCCCAGGCCATATCCCATTGATAGCTGCCCTCAGATAGCAAGGCCTCTTCTTCACTATTGGAGAGGAAACCGGTTTCACAGATGACTGCCGCGCCTGTTATCTTATGCAAAAGATAGGCGTCCGCATGGGCCAGGGCCACCCTATCGGTATTTTGCAGCTGCTCAACAATATTGGCCTGCACCTTTTCCGCCAGAGTTTTTCCTTCGAGATTGCCTGATTCATAGAAAACCTGCGCCCCGTGCTGGCCGGGGTAGCTATTGGCATGAATGCTGATAAAGATATCTACAGCAGCCTTTTCGCAGATAGCGACACGCTGCTGCATATCCTCATTTTTGCTGGCGCCAAGAGCCATATCGCTTTCGCGGGTCATCGTGACTGTTGCGCCTGCCTCGCGGCAGTATTCCGCCAATTTCAGGGCAATTTCCAGATTGATATCAGCCTCACGGCTACCGTTGATGCCGCTCATACCCGGATCCCAACCGCCGTGCCCGGGATCAATGACAATTGATTTACCAAAAAGAGAGGGGGAGAGCGCTGCTGCTCCTTCCTTTTGCATTAACAAATAATGAAGAGAGCAGAGTATGCCCACAAAAAGAATGATAATTGCCAGCGCCAGGGCTCTGCGGGGTAACCGGATAAAAAGTGTGCGCATCAGCCTTACCTCCTTGATATAGGCTATTCTATTCCACTGCTGATACTCATATGCTTTAACAAACAGCTTTCGACCTTTTATCCAAAAGAAAGCTCCAAGCAAAGAGAGGCCTGATCTGTATGAAAGTACTATTTGTGAATAAGAAAAAGCTGATCAATATCAGTATTGGTGTGATTGCCGCAGCATTATTGTTTGTGGGGATCGGTGTGCTTTATCCCGGGGTAGAGTGGCCCTTTGACAAAGAAGATCCGCCGCAGACAGAAAGTAATGCGCTGCCTGAAGATGAAACATTAGAGAATGATCAGGGCAACCCCGCTGGTGATAATGCTGGCGATGCTGAACAAACCGCCGCCGCTACGGCAATTCCCGAGCCATACTATAATGGCGACATGAGCTCTGATAAGATTTCTTTGTCAGTGAATGTGGATTGGGGAGAGGAGTATATTGCCGATCTGCTCAAGGTTCTGGCTGACAGTAAAGTAAAGGCTACCTTTTTCCTCACCGGACGCTGGTGCGATAATAATCCGGAATTAGCCTCTGATATCGCCGAAGCCGGGCATGAGATTGGCAATCATGGCTATAGCCATAGCAGCCCTAATAATTCTAGCGCGACGGACATTAAGCAGGAAATTGAAAAAACCGCGCAGGCCATTGACGCGGCTGCCGGGGTTGAAACAAAGCTGTACGCTCCCCCCTCCGGCGAATCCGAGGCCCATGTGCTGACCGCTGCCAATGAGCTGGGCTATGATACAATTCTCTGGAGCGTGGACACCATTGATTGGCAAAAGCCAGCTGCGCAGACAATTATTGAGAGAGTTAAAAACAAGATTCACGGCGGCGCCATCATTCTTTCCCATCCCACCGAGGGCACAGTTGAGGCTTTAGCAACACTACTCCCAGATCTGCAAAAGGAAGGATATACCTTTGTTACTGTATCGGAAAATATTGGCCGCTAAAATTTTTATTATAACGCTTTTGATATGTTTATGGACGGCTTGCCCTTGCCTGGCGGCTGAGGGCAATAGTGATGAGGAAACAGTGGCAGTGATGAGCGTCCCTCATGCCGCGGCATCAGTTTTGATCGAAGCAAACAGTGGGCAAATGCTCTTTGGCGTCAATCAGGATCTGGCGCTGCCGCCAGCCTCCACTACCAAAATTCTAACTGCTCTGCTGGCCCTTGATCTGGATATTGATATGGAGAAACCCCATAGCATCAGCCAGGAAGCTGCTGCGGTTGGTGATGCCAGCTTATCGCTTAGAGTAGGCGAGCAGCTAAGCCTGGAGAGTCTGCTGGAGGGCGCTTTGGCTCATTCCGGCAATGACGCTTGTTATGCCATCGCAGAAATTGCCGCCGGGGGAGAAAAACTGTTTGTGCATTGGATGAATATGAAAGCCGCTGTTATAGGGGCATATTCTGTGCATATGGAGAATACTAACGGTTTGCCTGCGCCCAATCATCAGATGAGCGCTTTGGATTTAGCGATAATCGCCCGCTATGCGATGAGAAATGATTTTTTTGCCAAAACTGTCGCCAGCAAATATGTGGAGTTTGGCGAAGGGAAAAGCTATCGTTATTACAAAAATACCAATAAGCTGCTGTGGCAAAGCGATAATGTTGTGGGTATTAAAACAGGGACCACAGACGCAGCAGGCCGTTGTCTGGTGGCTGCCTACAAGGACGGCGCTGCTTTATACATTTCTGTTGTCCTTGATAGCCCGGACCGCTACGGCGAGAGTCTGGCCTTGTTCAATTATGGCGCGAATAATTATCTGCTGTTTGATATGGCTTGCACAGGGAGCTATTTAGCCTATTTGCCTGATGAAGATGAGGGTGTCATGTTTAAGGCGGAGAAAGATTTATCAGTATTGCTTAAGCAAGAGCAGGCAGAACAACTGAAATTGGTCTGGCGCTTAAACAGAGACCAGGGAAGCCTGGCTCTGGAAAACAGCAGCGGCGAAATTCTGGCGAAAATCATTTTAATTGTGGAAACAAATAAAAGAGCATCATTTTGAAAAGGAAAAGGGCATATCATAACGAATTTTACATTATAGAGTAATTATCTATTTTAGTACTTATTGGTAATCAATATTAATTAATATGATTGCAAATAGTTCTAAAAAACGCTATAATATTAATAGCTCAATACAGGTGTACTTATACTAACCCGGGGTTCTCGCGCATGCTGATTGTGAGGCTCTGAGTGATTTGTTTTTTTATAAGCTATTTTACTGAATATTCAAAAAGAAAGGCAGCATATTATGACGCAAAAGAAGTTGTTTAACAAAGTTCTGGTAGCAAACCGCGGGGAAATTGCTATCCGCATCTTTCGCGCTTGTTATGACCTTGGCCTGCATACTGTGGCCATGTATTCTAACGAAGATGTCAACAGCCTCTTTAGAACCAAGGCGGATGAGGCCTATCTTATCGGTGAAAACAGAAGTCCTTTGGGCGCCTATCTTGATATTCAGGATATCATTGATTTGGCCAAGCGTCGCGGTGTGGATGCCATCCACCCCGGATATGGTTTCCTTTCTGAAAATGCTAATTTTGCCCGCGCCTGCGAAGAGGCTGATATTAAATTTATCGGCCCGCCCTCGCATGTGCTGGAAAAGATGGGAGATAAGCTTAATGCCAAGGCTATTGCCATAGAGTGCAATGTGCCGACGATTCCTGGGTCTACCGAGCCGCTGAAAGATGCTGAGGAGGCTTTGGCCAAGGCAGAGAGCTATGGCTTCCCGATTATACTAAAAGCCGCGGCTGGCGGCGGCGGCCGTGGTATGCGCCGCTGCGATACCCCCGAAGAGGTCAAGGAATCTTTTTCTTTGGTCAGCAATGAGGCGAAAAAAGCGTTTGGCAACGCTGATATTTTTATTGAAAAGTTTTTGGTGGAGCCTAAACATATTGAAGTGCAGATTCTGGCTGATGAACATGGCAATGTTGTCCATTTGGGTGAGCGTGATTGCTCAGTGCAGCGGCGTTATCAAAAAGTAGTGGAGATTGCGCCTGCTTTTACTGTCAGCGATGACGTTCGCGCCAAGCTGTGCAATGACGCGGTCAAAATTGCCAAAAAGGTGGGCTATGTTAATGCCGGCACAGTAGAATTTTTGGTTGATAAAGAAGGCAATCACTATTTTATTGAGATGAACCCGCGCATCCAGGTGGAGCATACTGTGACTGAAATGGTCACAGGCGTTGATTTGGTGCGTTCGCAAATTTTGGTGGCAGAAGGCCGCGAGCTGAGCTGTCCTAATATCGGCATGGCCAGCCAGGATGATTTGCAGATCAACGGCTATGCGATTCAGTGCCGCGTTACCACCGAGGACCCGGCCAATAACTTTGCCCCTGATACCGGCAAAATTACCGCCTATCGTTCTGCAGGCGGCTTTGGCGTACGTTTAGACGGCGGTAATGCTGCGCCCGGTACAGTGATCTCGCCCTATTATGATTCGCTGCTGGTGAAAATCACTGCCTGGGATCTTACCTTTGATGCTGCGCGCCGCCGCGCTCTGCGCGCTTTGAGCGAAACGCATATCCGTGGCGTCAAAACCAATATTCCCTTTGTCACCAATGTTTTGGCTCATCCGTCCTTTGTCGCGGGCAAATGTCATACCAAGTTTATTGATGATACTCCGGAACTGTTTGCCATTGCCGAAAGTCCGGACCGGGCTACCCGTGTTTTGCGCTATATTGCGCAAATTCAGGTGGATAACCCTGATGCGGAACGCCCGCAGTTTGACGCCTCGCGTTTCCCCACGCCGCATAATGAGACTCCGCCATCCGGCCTGAAACAATTGCTGGATGAAAAAGGGCCGGAAGGACTGCGTGATTGGGTTTTGGCGCAGAAGAAACTGCTGATTTGCGATACGACAATGCGTGACGCGCATCAGTCGCTTTTGGCGACACGCGTGCGTACCCGTGATATGGTGCTTGGCGCCCCGGGGACCGCGGAAATATTTGCCGACCTCTTTTCTTTGGAGATGTGGGGCGGCGCGACCTTTGATGTGGCCTACCGTTTTCTGCATGAATCTCCGTGGGAACGGCTGGATCTTTTGCGGGCGAAAATCCCCAATATTCCTTTTCAAATGCTATTGCGCGGCGCCAATGCTGTTGGCTATACCAATTATCCGGATAATCTCATTCGCGAATTTATCGCCATGGCAGCCAAATGCGGCATTGATATTTTCCGTATTTTTGATTCCCTCAACTGGATACCGGGCATGGAAATCGCCATGGATGAGGTTTTGAAGCAGGGTAAAGTCTGCGAAGCCGCTATTTGTTATACCGGCGATATTCTCGACCCCAAGCGCGATAAATATACCCTGAAATATTATATTGATATGGCAAAAGAGCTGGAAAGACGCGGCGCGCATACTATCGCCATCAAAGATATGGCTGGTTTACTCAAGCCATATGCCGCCAAAAGGCTGATTAGGGCCTTGAAGGATGAAATCGGTTTGCCCATTCATTTGCATACCCATGACACCTCCGGCAATCAGGTGGCAACTTATCTGATGGCAGCGGAAGAGGGTGTGGATATCGTAGATACGGCCATTGCCTCGATGTCCTCCTTGACCTCTCAGCCCTCGATGAATGCGGTTGTGGCAGCGCTCGCAGGACAAGAACGTGATACCGGTATTAACCTTGATGAAGTAGAGCGCCTCACTGATTATTGGTCTGATGTGCGTCTGCGTTATGCCAGCTTTGAGGCTGATTTGAAATATCCGGCCACAGATATTTACCGCTATGAGATACCCGGCGGCCAATATACCAATTTTTATCCGCAGGCTGTTTCTTTAGGCCTGGGCTCTCGGTTTAAAGAAGTGAAAGAGATGTATAAAACCGTCAATGATATGCTGGGAGATTTGGTAAAGGTTACCCCTTCATCTAAAATGGTAGGCGATATGGCCATCTTTATGGTGCAAAACGACCTTACCCCGGACAATATTGTGGAGCGGGGCCAGGCTCTGACCTTTCCGGATTCGGTAGTCTCATATTTCAAGGGCATGATGGGGCAGCCGGCCTGGGGCTTTCCTGAGGCTTTGCAGCGAGTAGTATTAAAAGGCGAAGAGCCGATTACCGGGCGTCCGGGAGAAGAGCTGCCGCCAATAGATTTTAAGGCAGCTATGGAGCAGGTGCATAAGTTTTCGCCTGGCGCCAGTATGCGCACGGTACTATCCTGGTGCTTATATCCAAAGGTGCTGGAAGAATATCATAATCACCGTAAAGAATATGGCTATATGACCCGTATGAGCAGTCATGTGTTTTTCAATGGCATGGCTGTGGGTGAGACGAATAAAATCAATATTGATGAAGGCAAGATGCTGGTCATCAAATACCTTGGCTTGGGCAACCTCAATGAAGACGGTACGCGCAATGTTTATTTTGAACTAAACAGTATGCGCAGAGAGGTGGCTGTACCGGATCATAGTGCGGATATTGAAGTCCGGCAGATTGAGATGGCGGATCCTGAGGACAAGGGCCAAACCGGCGCATCCATTCCCGGGCTGGTATCTAAGGTGCTGATTAAAGAAGGCGAAAAGGTGGAGGAAAACCAGGTCATCGCAGTGATTGAGGCGATGAAAATGGAAACCTCGGTGGTGTCGCGGATGAGCGGTATTGTTGACAAAGTCTATATCAAAGAAGGTATGGATGTTAAAGCAGGAGAACTGCTGATTACTGTTAAATAGCAAACTGTATTATAAAGAAAAAGAGACCTGCCGTATGGCAGGTCTCTTTTTAGTATTTTTTCTAGCGACAATGTGGCAGCTGCGACGGCGAATAAATTTATCGTTCCCCAGCAGCAAAGTTTTTGCAGGGCCAAAGAGTAGGGAACGGTTGCTCTTGTTTAGAGGATTTTATCCAAACCAAAGGTTAAGCCAGAGAGCTGTAAAACCTTACGCAGCGCCAGGGCTACACCGGGGAAGAAGCACTCCCAGTGGGTGGATTCCGCGCGGATAGTCAAGATCTGTCCGGGAGCGCCAAAGATACAATCCTGGGTAGAGATGACACCGGGGACACGCACGCTATGAATACGCGCGCCTTGATAATCGCCGCCGCGAACGCCGGGGATGACTTCAAAGCTGCCCGGCTGCTCTTGGGCAAAAATCTCACGGTTAGCGCAAATCATCTTAGCGGTGGTCAGTGCGGTACCGCTGGGCGCATCCAGTTTATGTGAATCGTGTATTTCGACGATTTCGAAGTTGGGCATATATTTGACAGCTTCTGCGGCAAAGCGCATCATTAATACTGCGGAAATGGCAAAATTGGAGCAAGCAAAAATCGGCGCTTTGTTGGCGCGGGAGAGTGCATCCGCCTCCTGCAGGTTTTCCTCGTTCAGGCCGGTGGTGCCGATAACACAGGCAATACCATTATTTAGGGCAATGCGGATATTTTTCATAATAATTTGCGGGTTGGTAAAATCAAGCATAATATCTGGTCTGATTCTTTTCAAGGCAGCGTCGAGATCATCCTCGATTTTGACGCCGACAGCGCTTTTGCCCGCTAATTCGCCAACATCAGTGCCAGCGCATTTGAGATCCACCGCACCGACTATTTGCATATCATCCTGATCGATAATCCCGGCAGACATGGCCTTACCCATTCTGCCTGCCGCACCATTTACTAGTATCTTGATCATCTTGCCCTCCATCTATCTTGTTATGTTCATAAGGGCTATTCCCCAAGGTGCGGCAAAAATCCTTTTTATTCGTTAATAATTATGCTTTTTTAGCGGCGGGCAAGATTGCTGTCATCAATATCCACCACAATAATTTCCGGCCCGATTTTTTTTACCGCTGCCCAGGGTATAGAAAGGGATCTTCTTTCTGAACGGCTAACCAGGCGCGCTGGTTCCTGAATAATTAATTCAATAATATGCCCGTCTTCAGGGTCGATCAGTAAATCACTATCTCCGGCAGAGCCGAGTATTTCGCCATTAAAAATATTAATTATCCTTTTTTCGGCAAATTCACTTAAGCGCATAAAAACACCTCCCAGATATCATATGCCTGGCAGGTGTTTTTCATTCGTTTGGCGCCATTAGGGATACGAACCCCATGCGGTTTTGGCGGGAAAACGCTGGCATCTCCCGATAAAAACATTGCTTCCCGTAGATCTAACTACGAAAAGCAATGTTTTCACCAAGATCTGCTCACTATTTTCTCGTCAAAACTGCCGGCACCCCCGACGGATAGATGGTCGAGCTGGACCAGACAGAGCGACGACGCGAAGCTAGTGCATTACCTGCGACTTTGCGGAGCAAAGGCCAGGTAGGTCGAAGGCAGGCTGCCTGCCTGTCTAGGAGCGATAACGAAGCTCCAGATCGACCATCCGCCGTCCGGGGCGCATGAGTTCGCATCCCTAATGGCTAGCTTCCGCTGTGGCCAAAACCGCCGTCGCCGCGTTCGCTATCGCCCAAATCGCCACAAACTGTTATTTGCGCTTGCAACACAGGGGCAATAACCATTTGCGCAATTCTCATGCCGCGGCTGATGACAAAGGGTTCATTGCCGAGATTGATCAGAATAACCTTGATTTCTCCGCGATAGTCACTGTCAATGGTGCCGGGCGTGTTCAGTACGGTGACGCCGCTATTAATTGCCATGCCGCTGCGGGGACGAATCTGCGCCTCAAAGCCAGCCGGCAGCTCAAGGGCAATCCCTGTGGCAATCAAAGCGCGCTGTTGCGGCTGCAAAATCATCTCATCGGTAATGGCTGCGGCCAAATCCATGCCGGCGGCCTCAGCGCTTTGATAAGCAGGCAGCGGCAGGCCTTGATGATGGGGCAGGGGGTTAATTTTTATAATCACACTTTCTTTCATATAAGCTCCTTGTAATTAACAGCGATCGGCTTGGGCCCGACCTGAGTGAACACCAGGTTTTCCGGTACAATCATCCGGGCAATTACCCGGGCAATATCCTCATCACGGACTGCCATCAGCTTTGCCGCAACCTCTTCCGCGTTATAGTCGCGGTTTAGCGCCAGCTGCGAGCGGCCAATTTTGCTCATCACATTGGCAGTGCTTTCCAGACCCAGCAATAGGCTTCCTTTGATCTGGTCTTTGCTGCGCTTGATTTCATCCTTTGTCAGGCCGGAATTTTTCACTTTGCTGAATTCATCAGCAAGAACCTGGACCAGTTCAGCAGCTTTGGCCGGGTTTGTCGCCGCATATGACATGATAAAGCCGGCTTTAACATAAGCTTCAAGGTAGCAATAAGCGCTGTAGGAAAGCCCCCGTTTTTCTCTGACCTCTTGAAAAAGGCGCGAGCTGGCGCCGCCGCCCAAGGCATTGGCAATAATGGACGCGGTATAATAATCGGGATCATCCAGCGGCACAGCAGGAAAACCGAGACAAATATGAGTTTGTTCAATATCCTTTTGTACGGCGCTCATGCCCGGAGCAGTAGCCGGTGCAGTATATGCTGCTGCTGTTTTGCTCTTGGCCAGCCGGGCAAAGCTTTTCTCCGCCAATTCCGCCGCTTGCTCCGGAGCAATATTGCCGGCAATGGCCAAAACAGTATTATTGGCGCAATAAAATTTTTGATAATGTTCCCACAGCTGGTCACGGGTCAGATCGCTGACAGACTGGATGGTGCCGGCTATCGGCGGGCCATAGGGGTGCTGCGGAAAAATCGTACTGACAAAACGGTCCATAGCCACTTCATCAGGGCTGTCCTCGTACATGTTGATTTCTTCAAGAATAACGTTTTTCTCTTTGGCAAAATCCTCCTCGTTAAGCAGAGAATTTTGGTACATATCAGCCAAAAGATCAAGGCCTAGGGCAAAATGCTCATCAAGGGAGCGTGCGTAATAGCAGGTATGCTCTTTGCCGGTAAAGGCGTTTAAGACCCCGCCCACAGCTTCCATTTCGCTGGCAATAGCCAGAGCAGAGCGCCTCTGCGTGCCTTTGAACAACATATGCTCTAAAAAATGAGAGACGCCGCTATTTGTGGCATCCTCATAAACAGAACCGCAATTGACCCATAGTCCGCAAGCCACGGAGCGCAGATGGGGCATGTGCTCAATCACCAGCCGTAGGCCGGAAGATAAAGTATAATTTGTTGGCATAGTCACCTCTAATTATTATTTGTTGGGATTGTTGCTTCCGGAACAGCTGAGGAACGATAAGCAAAAGGCTCGGCAGCCGGAATAACGATGCTATCTACTTGTTTAATCACCGGATAAATCATATACAGCGCTTCCAAGCTTTCGACAATACCGCCGGGATAAGTGAGACCGGTTTCTAAAGTGCGCGGGTCGCCGATCGCTTTGATGATAATAGGGTATAGCACATCCTTGCCATCGACTACCGGTACAAAGCCCTGCCGCTGATATGATTTGCCGTCTTTATCAATAGCGGTGGTGATAATTTCCCGGTCGGAAATATGCGTGTGCATGGTAAAACGGATATCATTGATCGCAACAGCTTCTGCGCCGGAGACAAAAAGCTCATTGATCAGGTCAATAATATCAATATATTGCAGGTTGGATTCACCGGTGATGGTGATGGTGATGCCGGTGCCAATAACAGCCTTATCGCCGGTGGCTATTTGCAGATTAGTAATGCGGCTTTTGATGGATGCCGAAAGGCTGATGCCGCTGTCGATCATATCCTTGGTCTTATCCAGCTGAGCCTGCAAAGTTTCCAGTTCAGTGGTGAGGGCCTCTTTATTATCATTAACCGCCTTAACAATCATCGCCAAAGAAGCGGGGCTCTCATTGATCAAAGAACCTGTTTCTTCCCGATGAGTATAGTATTGCGCCATTAACAAGATACCGAAGCAGAAAAAGACAACGGTGAGGGTAATGATCCAGATATTAGATTTAGTATTTCTTTTGGTGCGCATAGCTATCCTCTTTATTCTGTGCCGGTATTTTGCGGGGCTTTCTTGCTGCGGCGCAGCTTGATCAGATTATGGCGGATACTACCGATATTGCTGAAAATACGAATACCGAAAGCGACCACCGCGGCCAGATAGAGATCAACGCCAATCACATCGCCCAGAGCAGCTAAGGCAGCGGCGATAATAGTATTAACAAAGAAGCCGGAAACCAGCACGGCGCTATCAAAATTGCGCTCGAGAATGGACCGCCAGCCGCCCAGCAAAGAATCCAGGCCAGCCAAGACAGCCACGGCTAAATAATTAGCGTAGACGATGGGTATGCTGAAGGTGAAAATAGAACCAAGCAAAAGCCCGACAATAAGACCGAGAAGCGGTAACCACATGATAAGATCTCCTTAGAAAAAATTTAACTATTGATCTGCCGCGGCATTGTCATCAGCAGGATTGGCATCCTCTTCAAGCATGGTGAACAGGGTTGAATAGCCTTTAGCATAAGCAGCGACAGAGATTGACTCTTCTTTTGTATATTCCACCGGCATTTTATAATATTTAAGATTATTATAGGTAGCGCAATGGAGCAGAGCATCCTCTAATTTGTCCGGGTCTCCCAGCAGCTTAATTTCATAGGGAGCAGCCAAACGGTTGGAATCGACTAAAATAGTAGTGCCGACACAACGAATGCTGGTAGTATCAGCGAGACGGATGCCGTTAATCGTGCAGGCCTCGGTATTGCCGGCCAGCGAGCGGATGATGTAGAGAATATCCTTGTCATGAATAATATATTGCTCAGGACGATAGGTGGCAGGATTATTTTTTTTTGCATATTCAGCATCAGTCTTATTATCATTCAAGGTGATCACTAGGCCGGGGCCTTCCAAAGCGGTCATCTGCGCATTGATAGTAAGACTGTTGAGAGCAGCGTTGAGCTGGGTGATATATGTTTGATCCTCTTCCTCAGAGCCTTCCAAATTTTCCAGCTGCTGCCTTGTCGTCTGCAGCAGGGTTTCGAGCAGAGCGTTTTCTGCCTCCATCTCTTCGATGTAGTCAGCCAGCTCTTGATTATTGTTTTCTGATTGAACCTCAGAGGCCTGTTGAGTATTAATGCTAATCATTACCATTAGGCCTAATAATAAAGAGATGAGGGTGAGGAAAATTATATTCTTTTGATTTTTGTATTTTGCCATAAGCTTAGTCCACACAAAGCAGGTTATTGTATTTTTTGTTACTCAGATATATTATACATGATTGACAAAAAACCCTTTTAATTAGCTGCTTATCTGCAAAATGGGAAGGGTTTTATGCTGATTAAAGCGAATAGAAATAAAATATTATATTGGAATAATTACGCTAAAAACAGACAAAAAATATCTTATGTCCAAATAGCTAGCCCGGATATTAAAAAATAAAGATTGGAGAAAACAAGTGCTCTTTTCGGCAATGGCTGACTGGTCGGTATGGAACTATATAGCGGCAGTGATTGATGTTTGCGTGCTGTCCTTTATTATCTATCAGCTGCTGCTTTTGATTCGCGGCACCAGAGCGGTGCAGCTGATTAAAGGCTTGGCTGTGCTTTTTGTGGTGGCTTTTCTCAGCCGCCAGCTAGGGCTACACGCTATGGATTGGCTGTTGACCGAGTTTTGGGGTGTGATCTTTGTTGCTTTGGCGGTAATTTTTCAGCCGGAGCTGCGCCGGGCCCTGGAGACAATCGGCCGCGGCAATATTTTCGGCCGCGCTATTTCCAAAAACAATTTTACCAATTTGGATGTGGCGCATGTGATTGATGAGATTGTCAGCGCTGCTGTGGCCTGCGCCAAGACCAGAACCGGGGCGTTGATTATTATCGAGCGCAGTACCGGCCTGCAGGATTATGTGGATACTGGTATTAATGTTGATGCCAATGTGACGCAGGAACTGCTGGTCAACATCTTTGTGCCTAATACCCCCCTGCATGACGGCGCGGCGATTATCCGCGGCGATAGGGTGATTTCCGCCGCTTGCTTTTTGCCGCTTTCGGATAATCCCTATATCAGCCTTTCTCTGGGGACCAGACACCGGGCAGCTATTGGTATTTCTGAGGTGTCTGATGCCTTAGCTTTAGCTGTTTCAGAGGAAACCGGGCATATTTCGATTGCCAACGGCGGCAAGTTAATCCGCCATCTGGAAGAAAAACAGCTGCGGGAATTGCTGTCAACAGAATTGTCCTCCAATAATAGCATTCTCCGTAAAAAAGAGGAAGGGGGCAAAGCCAGTGAGTGAAAATAAAAACGATAATAATTTTGAGCCAAGCAATTCTGAGCCAAACAATAATGAAAATATAGCTGAAACAGATAATATTATCTTTGAATCGGAAGCGCAGCCGCTGCTGTCAGCCAGCAAGGAACCACCTCCAAAGAGCAAAAAAAGCTTTTGGAAGCTGGGAATTTGGCAGGCCCCGGGCTATGTTGGCTACAAAATCAGCGCGGTTTTGATTGCCCTGATGATCTGGGTTTTTGTCATCAGCACCCAAAACCCGGCTATGGAAAAAGTGTTTAATGTACCGCTGCAAGTGAGAAATCTGGACGCGGAGCTGGCGATGCTGGAGACGATCAATCAGGTGCAAGTGCGGGTTCAGGGCAGTAATACCGATCTTGGCAATTTGAGTGCATCGGATATTGTGGTTTATATTGATTTGCAGGGGGTGCTGGCAGGCAGCGCCAATATTGAGGTTAAAGTAGCGGAGCTGCCGGAGAATGTCCAGGTGGTGTCGCTCAACCCATCCAGCATTCCGGTGGAACTGGAAGCGGTGGCGAGCGCTGTCTTTGATTTATCCGTGCGCAATAATGTCACGGTAGCGGAAAACTATAAGGCGCTGGATCCGGTAGCCTCTCCTTCGCAGATAACCCTTTATGGCGCGGAGAAATATCTGGATAATGTGGCTAGTGTTTTTGTGGCGGCTGAGGTTAGCGGTTTGACTGCCAACTATAATCAAAACCTTCAGGTGAGAGTGGTTGATTTTAGCGGTAATGATGTTACCGACCACTTTATCGTCTCTCCGGCTGTGGTGAATGTAGTTATTCCCGTAGTAACGGACCGGCCCTCTAAAAGCATCGCAGTAAATGCCTCTTTGGTTGGCGTTCCGGCAGAGGGCTACCAGGTCAGTCAGGTTATTGTGGAACCTGCTACAGTTATTGCCTTTGGCGATTTGCAGGCCTTAAACAGCATCTATTATCTGGAAACAGAGCCCTTGAATATCACCGGGTTGACTAGCAATTATACCCAGACCGTTAATATTGTGCATAGCAATGATATTGAAATCTCGCAAAGTACAGTGACTGTGGTGGTGCAAATTGAGGCCGTAGCCAGCCAGACTTTTGAGCTTAACGCTATTTTCCCTCAGAACCTGCCGGCCTATTTGAGCTGCAACTTGCCCAGCCCGACAATTACGGTAGAGGTGTCCGGACCGCAGACGAATATTGATGCTTTAACTGACAATGACATTGTGCCCTATATTAATTTTAGCGGTATCACTGCGGCAGGCGTATACCAGCTGCCCTTAGGCGCTACCTTGCCGGCAAATATCACCTTAGTATCGATCAGTCCGGCAAACATTACTGTCACTGTTGATGAGGCAGAAGAATAGACTTTATAGTAAAGGCACGTTTAGGAGGAAAAGAATGGGCAAATATTTTGGCACAGACGGCATTAGGGGGCGGGCCTCCGTGCAGTTCCCGCCGCATTTTGTGTTTAAATTAGGTCTTGCTGTAGCGCAACTGCTCAAAGAAAAAATTAACCAGCGCAAACCACTGGTTTTGATTGGTAAAGACACCCGCATCTCCGGTGATTTTATTGAGGCAGCTCTTTCCTCCAGCCTGGCGGCTGGCGGCTGTGATGTGGTTTTGCTGGGGGTATTGCCGACGCCCGGGGTGGCGGTTTTGACCCGGGTGTTGCAAGCGGATGCTGCGGTGGTCATTTCCGCATCGCATAATCCCTATTATGATAATGGCATCAAGTTTTTTGATAACTTGGGCTATAAACTATCCGACCAGATGGAAGAACGCATTGAACAGCTGCTTGACAGCGAAACAGAGCTGGAATATGCTGACGAAGAAAAGCTGGGGCGGATTAGCCGATATGAAAACGCGGTACAAACATATATAGACCAGATCAAAGCCAAGCTGTCTCCGAATTTGACCGGGCTAAAAATTGTTGTTGACAATGCCCATGGCGCAGCCTCGGTGGTGGCGGAGCCCTTGCTTACCTCCCTCGGCGCCGAAGTAATCAGCATTGGTAATGAGCCGGATGGCTGCAATATCAATTGCGGCTGCGGCAGCACAGCTCTGGATAAACTGCGTGCCAAAGTCACAGCGGAAAAGGCTGATCTGGGCCTGGCTTTTGACGGTGACGCTGACCGTTTGCTGGCTGTTGATGAGCATGGCGAGGAGGTTGACGGAGACCAGATTGTGGCGATTATTGCTACCGATATGCATGAAAAAGGCGACCTCAGCGTTAATGAGGTGGTTATCACGCAGATGAGCAATATGGGTTTGCGCCTGGCGATGGAGGCTTTGGGCGTCAATGTAGTGGAGACAAAGGTTGGCGACCGCTATGTCTTGGAGCGGATGCTGAGTTCAGGAGCCAATATTGGCGGCGAGCAAAGCGGGCATGTTATTCTCAGCGATTATAACAGCACCGGCGACGGCCCGGCGGCAGCTCTGCGGCTGCTGCAAGTGATGTGCGGCAAAAAGCAGCCCTTGTCGCAGCTGGCGCAAGCCATGCGCAAAATGCCGCAATATCACTTGAGCCCGCAGGTGAAGGATAAAAAGGGCTGGGCTGATGATGCGGAAATCCAAGCCAAGATTGCCGCTGCGGAACAAAAATTAAATGGTCAGGGCAGAATTTTGATCCGCCCCTCAGGCACTGAGCCAAAGGTACGCGTGATGGCAGAGGGCGAGGATGTGACAGTGATACGCTCTATTGTCGAAGAGCTGGCGCAATTGATCAGCCAAAAAATGAATAGCTAAAGTATAAGCACAAGGTATAATAAAACCCCCTCAATAATTTGAGGGGGTTAGGTATTGCTGGTGATTACTAGTTGGGAAGAATAAGTGGCCACATATAAGCCATAATCTTGAAAGCGCCGACAACAGGTGCCGGTGGTTCAGGCACTTCTTCTTCGGCAGCTTCTTCTTCAGCTGCTGCGTCAGCATCAACATCAGCGTCAGCATCAACATCAGCGTCAGCGTCAACAGTAGCATCTTCGTCGACAACAGGCTCCGGAACAGTGGCCTCAGTGTTTTCTTCGGCAAAGGTGAGAACGCCATAGGTTGCGGCAGAAGCCATAGCAGCAGAGGCGATCAGCATAGCCAAGACAACAGTGAGTACCAAAAACAGTTTAAACATTTTTGCTTTTTTCATCATTATTGATTCCTTTCTAAAATAATAATAATAAAACCTACATGTCATATTTTAGCATAATCAGACTGTAAGCGCAAGAGATATATTAAAAACCCCCTCAATAAGTTTGGGGGGTTAGCTTTCTTGCTGGTGATTAGAAGGGCTCTATAATTTTGATGTCTAAATTAATGCTAGGCCACATATATGACATGATTTTGAAAGCGCCGGGTACAGGCGCTGGCTCAGGGATGACATCCTCTTCGACAGCTTCTTCTTCCACTACAGCATTTTCATCCACAGCAGCATTCTCATCGGTAGCGTTTTCGTCAACAACAGGCTCCGGAACAGTGGCATCAGTGTTTTCTTCGGCAAAGGTGAGCAGGCCATAGGTTGCGGCAGAAGCCATAGCAGCAGAGGCGATCAGCATAGCCAAGACAACAGTCAATACCAAAAACAGTTTAAACATTTTTGCTTTTTTCATTATTAGTAGACTCCTTTCAATATATATGGTAAACCATACCGAATATATTGTATCACAAAGCAAAGATTTTTAGCAAGAGATTTGACTAAACATTTGCAATAAAGGCCAGATAGCCTCTAAAGGCTTCATATAAATCAGCCTTGCTGATCAGCTCCCAGGGTGCATGCATATTCAGTACCGCGACGCCGCAGTCTATCACATCCATGCCATAGAGGGCGAGGATATAGGCAATTGTTCCGCCGCCGCCGGCATCCACCTTGCCCAGCTCTGCTGTTTGGAAGGCAATTTGCTGCTCATCCATAATCCTGCGGATTTCCGCGACATATTCAGCATTGGCATCATTGCTGCCGCTCTTGCCGCGCGCGCCGGTATATTTATTGAAAACCAGGCCATAGCTGAGGTAAGCGGCATTTCGTTTTTCGTAGACATCAGCATATAGCGGGTCATAGGCGGCGCTGACGTCCGAGCTGAGCATTTTCGAATTCGCTAAAGCGCGGCGCAAGTCTATTGTGCTGTATGCTTTCATGGCAGACATAATCTCCGCCACCGTGTTTTCAAAGAACAGTGATTGCGCACCGGTGGCGCCGACGCTGCCGATCTCTTCTTTATCAACAAGAATGCAGCAGCTGGTTCGCTCAGCTGCGTCTTGCTCAAGCAGCGCCATCAGCGAGGCATAAGCGCAGACGCGGTCATCGTGGCCATAGGCCATAATCAGGCTCTGGTCAAAGCCGGCCTCCTTGGCTTTGCCGGCCGGAACAATCTCCAGCTCAGCAGAAAGGAAGTCCTCTTCCTCTATATCATACTTCTCCTGCAAAATGCGCAGGATATTGGCCTTGACCGCATCTTTTTTCACGCCCTTTTGCGGTATGCTGCCAATCAGCAAATCAAGGCTTTCGCCTTCAATGAGTACAGAGCCTTTTTTCTCCAGCTGCTTCTGCGAGAGATGAATCAGCAAATCAGTGATGCAAAATACCGGGTCGTCATCCCCATCGCCAATATTGACAGTAATGACGCTGCCGTCTTTTTTGGCGACCACACCATGAATAGCTAGCGGCAGAGTCACCCATTGATATTTTTTGATACCGCCATAATAGTGCGTATCAAGATAAGCCTGCTCGCTTTCTTCATAAAGGGGGTTTTGCTTGATATCCAAACGGGGGGAATCAAGATGAGCGCCCAAAATTGCCAAACCAGTGGCTAAGGGCTGCTGGCCGATATTAAAGAGCGCCACAGTTTTTTTCATCCACACCGCATAGATTTTATCGCCGTTTTTAATCTGGCTGCCCTGCTCAATAATTTGCTCCAGATTGCGATATCCGGCCTGCTCTGCCATGGTAATAACCTGGCTGACGCATTCCCGCTCTGTTTTGCCGTGGTCAAGGAAATTACGGTATCCTTTGGCTAGTTTTTCCAGCTTAGTTAAGTCTTTCTTGGTATAGCTTTGCCAAGCATTTTTTTTATTCATCAGTTAAATAACTCCTTATTATCCGACCGTTACGCTTTTTGCCAAATTACGTGGCTGGTCAACATCTGTTCCTTTGACGCAGGCTGTATAATAGGCCAGCAGCTGTTGCGGCAAATTTGCCAAAACAGGGGCAAAAAGTTGGTCAATTTCCGGAATCGGCAAAATCGTTTTGCAAATTTTTGCTACATCATCTTCAGTAGCAAAGCTAATGCCGATTACCAAAGCTTTTCTGGCTTGAATTTCTTTGATATTGCTGACCATTTTAGCGATCAAATCCCTTTGCGTAGCCAGGGCCAAAACCGGCACATCAGGCACAATCAAGGCAATAGTGCCATGCTTGAGCTCGCCGGCAGCATAGGCCTCCGCATGAATATAGGATATTTCTTTGAGCTTCAAGGCCCCTTCCATAGCTACAGCAGCATCCATGCCACGGCCGATAAAAAAGGCGTCTTCTAAATCTTTAAAGTCAGTGGCAATTTTTTTAATCGGCTCTTCCAAATCAGCAAGGGTTCTTTCCGCCAGCTCAGGCAGGCGAGTCAATTCCTTAAGCAGCCGCTTCAGTTCTGATTCTTCTATTCTGTTTTGCAGTTTTCCCAGATAAAAGGTTAGCAAATACAGCACTGCCAGCTGCGTGGTATAGGCCTTGGTAGAGGCCACGGCTACTTCCGGCCCGGCATAGGTATAGAGCACTGCGTCAGCTTCGCGGGCAATGGTGCTGTCAACAACATTGCAGACAGCCACGACAAAGGCGCCGTTGGCCTGACATTTGCGCATAGCGAGAATAGTGTCATAGGTCTCGCCGGATTGAGAGACAACGATAGCCAGCGTGCGTTCGTTGACAATAATATTCCTGTTTTGAAATTCCGAGGCTACTTCAATCTGCACCGGCAGATTTAAGAGCTGCTCAATAGCATCGCGGCCGATTAAGCCGGCATGATAAGCAGTGCCGCAGGCGACAATGCAGACCTTGTCAATGGTAGCCAGCCGGGCTCGATCGCTATCACTGAATTCAGCAAAGACCGCCTCGCTGAAATCATCGCTGAAACGGCCGTAAATGGTCTGGGTTAAGGCGCGTGGCTGCTCATGAATTTCTTTGATCATGAAATGATCATAGCCGTCTTTTCTGGCCGCAGCTTTATCCCAGTCGATGACAGTAATCTTGCGCTCTACCGCCACGCCGTCATGATAAACCTGTACTCCCGCGGGAGTAATGTCAGCGATATCGCCGTTTTGCAGGATCAGCATATTGTGGGTGTATTCCACCAAAGCGGACATGTCGCTGGCGAGGAAATATTCCCCCTCAGCAATGCCGATAATCAGCGGATTATCCATTCTGGCGCAAACCAGGCGGTTGTCATCCCGCGCGGATAGCACCGCAAAAGCATAGTAGCCGTCAAGATCAGCAGTCATGCGGTAAACGGCATCCACCAGGTCGCTGTCAGCAGTATAATATTTTTCTATCAGATGCGGCAGCACTTCGGTATCGGTTTCGGAGGCAAAAACATGGCCTTCTTGGGTCAGCTGCTCCCTTAGCTCCTGATAGTTTTCGATGACGCCATTATGCACTACTGCGATTTCCTTTTTGCAGTCCAGATGCGGATGGGAATTTTCATCGGTAGGGTTGCCGTGTGTGGCCCAGCGCGTGTGGCCGATGCCAATCGTGGCGCTGCCATATTGCGCATCTATTTTATTTTCCAGTTCAGCTATTTTACCTTTAGAACGAATCAAACGGATAGCATCCTGCTCGCGGACGGCGACGCCGGCTGAATCATAACCGCGATATTCCTGCGCTTTTAAGCCTTCAAGCAACAGCGGCATAGCCAGACGCGGACCAAGATATCCAATAATTCCGCACATAAATATTACCCTCCATAAGTAGTTATTAACAAAGTTTCCGCTTTTATTCCATGACCTATATTAATTCGACTTGGGCAAAGATGATTCCTTTCTTCTTTAATAGTGTATTCACCGCAGCCACGGATTATATTTTCAGATAACCGTCAATTGCCTTTTTTTTCGCTAGCCATTATAATATTTACGAGGTGATTATTTTTGGTAATTTCAGACAAAGAATTCAAAAAACTTGCTCCCAAGGCAAAAAAATGTATGACAGTTGGCACAGCTATCGGCAGCGCGTTTTGCATCATACCTGCAATTATCGTCTGGCTGGTTTTATATTCCCAAGAGATTACGCTACCTCCTTGGGCGCATGTGCTGTTTGCTGCCTGGGTCGCTTTGTGGCTGATCTATTTGCTTGTTGCGCCGGGAATTCGTTACCGCCGCTACCGTTATCTGATCGATGAGGAAAAAATTGTGGTGCGTGAAGGCCTATGGTTTATCACAGAGCAATTTGCGCCGATTGAACGCGTACATCAGATTGCCGTGAAAAGCGGCCCAATTGACCGACTCTATGGCCTGGCAAAGATCATTGCCACTACTGCCGGCGGTATGGTCTCTATCGCTTTTTTGGAAAACCATATCGCGGAAGAAATGGCTGATAACCTGCAAATAAGGGTACGGCATATTCTCGCGCAGCAGGGCATTAGTTTACAGAGCATGGAGGCGGATGCTGATGAATGAAATCCGCTGCCATTTTTCGATGTTTATTACGCGAACGCTTAAAACCGCCTGGGCTGTTATTGCCGCTCTGATAGCCTTTCTTTTGCAAAGCGGCAGCGGGGATGAGCTGCTGCGCACTTTTAGCAGGTGGCAAATATTAATCTTTGTGGCCATGCTGACCTTGCTTTTAGTTATCCTGATTTTTAATTTTCTGCGCTGGCGGCGTACTTTTATCACCATCAATGATGAAAACGTTATTGTTGACCGCCGCACCATCAACAAAAATAAAACAACAGTGAAAATTTCCACGATATCTTCTGTCAACTTAAAGCAGGGGATATTGGAAAAACTCTTTGGCACTTATCGCTTGCAGCTGGATATTAATTCCAGCGCTACTGCTGATAAAACCGATTTTGATCTGGTTTTCACCAAAGAGCAGGCTAAAGCCATCCGCGCGATGATTATTGGCCGGGAAGAGGTTGTTGCCGCTGCTCAAACGGACATGCCTACCGTAGATGAGAATGCAGAATATGTACCAAGCCAGCTGGCAAGCGGCGGGGAGCTAATCTGCCAATTCAGCTTTGGTCAGGTAGTGCGCCATTGTTTGTTGGGCCTCTCCATTACCAGTCTTGTGGCCGCCACCTTTGGGTTTTTGATCTGGCTGTGGTCAGCGAATCTCGGTGCAGGGAAGGTCAGCTGGATTCCTATTTTGGTTGCTGTTTTCCCGGCAGTGTACCAGTTAATCAAGCCCTTTTTTCTTTATCAAAACTTTAAGGTGGTCAAAAGAGGTAAATATCTGGATGTTTCCTATGGCATGATTGTCACGCAGCATTTTTCCTTGCCGCTCGATAAAACCAATGCCATAATTATTAACCGCCCGGTATTAGCGCGGATTTTTAATCTTTGCTGCGGTGAGATTATTAATGTTGGCATGGGGGACAGCGAGAGCAATCAGGCGCCGGTGTTCTGCCTGTTGACCACGCCCCGGCAGATGCATGAAATTATTTTGGCCATTGCCCCCGGATATGCGCCATCAGCGGAGGTAGGGGAGGCGCGTCCGCATCAGCGTTCCCCGCGTCAGGCGCTATGGCCGGTGATGGCTCACTGGTTAATTTGCGGACTGATTGCCGCTGCCGTGGCCCTGATTTTCGGGAAAATTATCTTGGCTGTTATTCTCATGGCCTTTGCTGTTCTCAGTGGATATTTATCCTGGCGTACTAAGGAAATGGCTTTGTTCGCGGACAAAATCAGTATTAGCAGCGGGGTTTTTGCCAAGCGTAATATTACGGTAGAGTATGGCCGTTTGCAGCGTTTGATGCGAAAAACAAATCCGCTTAGCCGCCGCTTTCATTTAGCCCATGGCAATCTTTCTATCCTGGCCACAGCTATTAATCAAAGTAATCATATCGGCTATTTTGATGAGAGCCATTTTGACCGGATAGAAGAGGAGATTATGCTTTCTGTTCAGGCAAAAAACAAGCAAAAAGTCCCGCGTTAGGTTTCATAATATCCTAAAAAGATTATCAAAAAACCACCGGTCAATTCAGCCGGTGGTTTTTATTTGCTATTTTTTACAGCAAATTGCCAATATTAATGCGCTCATTTTCCGGCACATGGTCGATAAAAAAGAATAAGGTTGCCAGCTCCTGCGTAGCGTGGTTGCGGTCATCCTGCTCAAGAATAGCTTCCAGATCGACAAAGCTCATTTCTACATCTTTCATATCCTGATGGTTAATAATTATCTTCCATATTTTCACTGTATCCTGCCACTTTTCTTTGGCCAGCGCAAAGCTATCTCTGGCCTGCTGCCAGTTGTCTTCTTCAATCGCTTTTGCCACAGGGATAAGGCTGTCATGCAGGTTTTGCGCGCTATGCAGCACATACCACTGGGAAAGGATGCAGATAGCCAAAATCAATACCAGCGTGATGGCAATAAAAATGAGTACTTTGGTCATTATTTATCCTCCGCAGGGCGTTGATTCTTTTTCTGAAAAAAGAAACGCCCATTCTCATCCAGTCCGGCGACAAAAGCTTCCTTGGGGCTGCGCAGACGGTTTTTTTGCAAAATATCATGCAGCCATCTTTCATTAAGGCCAACGGCAGTCAAGGCTTGCTGGTTGACATGGCCATCGAGGATTAGCAGCGTTCCCATCTGCTCTTTTGGCGGAGAGGTCTCAATATCTCCCAGCTGAAGCGGGCGTTTAGCGGTCTTGGGCATAATCGATAGCTGGCCATTGGTTTCCATTACTGCATTAGCAATGCCGCTGATATCAAAATAGCCCTTAGCGCGCGCCATCTCCGTAATATCATTGAGATTGAGCCGCAGCTTGATCATGTTTTGCTCTATCAGTTTGCCATTCCTTATCACCATCACCGGCCTGCCGCAGATCAAGGCGCGGATTTTTTCGCTCTTGAGGTTAATCAGAGAAATAATTATTTGCAAAACAGTGAGCATGGCAATCGGAACTAGGCTGGAGGCAAGAGTCATCGTCGGGCTTTGCAGCCCCAAGGAGGCCAGCTCCGAGATGATAAGTATTAATACCAGCTCGAAGGGTTGCAATTGCCCTAACTGCCTTTTGCCCATGGCTTTGATAGCAAAAAGAGTGATGAAGTAAATCAAAATGGCCCGAATCAGCAAAATAGACATAATTGTTCTCCACAGTATATTGTTATTTTCTCTTTTGACTAGTGTGTACAAATTAACCAAGATTATGAATTGTGATAACTTTTTCGGTAAATACTGTCTGGTAAAGATGACAATTTGTAAAGGAGAAGGTCTATTATGACAAAAACCCCTCAACCAAAAACCTGGTATCAAAGCGTAATTGATAATCATACGCCGAAAAAAAAGGTAGGCAGGAATTGCCTTTTTGCCTTTTTGGGCGGTGGTTTTCTCTGTGCGCTGGCGCAAACAGGTCTCTTTTGCCTAACCACTTTTTTGGATATGGCAGAGGATGACGCCAGCCTTATTGTGACTGTTGCGGTCATTGCTTTGACTGCTTTATTCACCGGCTTTGGCCTCTATGACAAGCTGGCGCAAAAATTTGGCGCCGGCGTTGCTGTGCCGATCAGTGGTTTTGCCAATTCTGTCGCTGCGGCAATGATGGAGCATAAAAGCGAGGGTCTGGTGCTGGGCAGCGGCTGCAATAGCTTTAAGCTGGCCGGCGCGGTAGTGATTTTTGGTATTGTTTCTGCCTTTGTCGTAGTGGTGCTGGGCTGGGCGCTCGGATTAATATAGGAGGCTTTATGCAAATTATCCAAAAAGGCAGGCAAACATGGCTTTTCCCCGGGGGTATCGGCATTATCGGCCAGGCAGCCAGCTGTGGCCCGCGCGAGGGCAAAAGCCCCATAGTCGAAGATTTTGATCAGGTTTTTCCTGATTTGCACGCGGGACAAGTGAGCTTTGAAAAAGCGGAACAAAAAATGCAGGAAGTTACCGTGAAAGAGGCCGTGGCTAAAGCAGGACTCAAGCTGGAGGATATTGATCTGCTTTTTGCCGGGGATTTGCTCAATCAGATTACCCCCTCAGGCTTTACCGCGCGCAATTTGCAGATTCCCTTTTTCGGCCTTTTTTCGGCCTGCGCTACCATTACCGAGGCCTTGGCGCTGGCTTCACTTTGTGTCGGCGCCGGCGTAGCGGATAGGGTGGTAGCTTTGGCCAGCAGCCATACCTGCACTGCTGAGCGGCAGTTTCGCTATCCCAATGAATATGGCAGCCAAAAACCGCCATACAGCCAAAGCACGGCTACGGCCGCGGGAGCGGCAGTGTTGGCCGCGGCTCCCGCTCCGGTAAGAATTAGCGCGGTTACGGTGGGCAAGGTGGCTGATGAATATATTGCCGACCCCTTTCAGATGGGAGCGGCAATGGCGCCGGCCTTTGCCGATACGGTGCAAACGCATTTGCAGGAAATGAATGTTGAGGGCGATTATTATGATTTGATTCTCAGCGGAGATTTGGGTGAAGTAGGGCTTTCTATTGCTCAGGAATTGCTTAATTTGAGCGGCATTGTCATGGAGGAAGGTAAGCTTGCTGATTGCGGCTTATTGCTTTATCAGGACAATAAAGCTGTTTTTTCCGGCGGCAGCGGCTGTGGCTGCGCGGCCTCAGTAGGGCTCGGCCATATTTATCACCGCATTGCCAAAGGCGAGCTGCAGCGGGTGCTGCTTTGCGCCACCGGGGCTTTGATGTCTCCGCTATCAGTGCAGCAAAAGGAAAGTATTCCGGCGATCAGTCATGCGGTTGCCTTGGAAAGAGGTGAGCAATAATGATGGAAGATATCTTGATGCAACTTTTCCGCGCTTTTGTGATTGGCGGCTTAATCTGTGTTATCGGCCAGATCTTACTTGATGTGGCAAACCTTACCCCGGCGCATACCATGAGTGTTTTGGTGGTCAGCGGCAGTGTGCTTTCGATAGTCGGCGTTTATCCGCTGCTGGTGGAGTTTGCCGGTTTTGGCGCAATGCTGCCGATCAGCAATTTTGGCAATATTCTGGTTGAAGGCGCCAAGGCAGGTGCAGCTGAAGGCTTTTTCGGCATTTTGGGCGGCCTCCTCAGCAAGGTGTCAGCCGGTGTTTCATCAGCGGTTATCGCCGGCTTCTTTGTGGCGCTGGTTTTTCGTCCCAAGGCCTAGCCATTAGGAATACGAACCCCATGCGGTTTTGGTGGGAAAACGCTGGCATCTTCAGTTGAAAACATTGCTCCCCGTAGATCTACTACGAAAAGCAATGTTTTCACCAGGATCTGCTCACTGTTTTCCCACCAAAACTGCCGGCACCTCCGACGGATGGATGGTCGGGCTGGACCAGGCAGAGCGACGACGCGTAGCTAGTGCATTAGCTGTGACTTTGACGTAGGCAAAGGCCAGCTAGGTCGAAGGCAGGCTGCCTGCCTGGCTAGGAGCGATAACGAC
>JAVBKT010000004.1:0-206924 GCA_031553915.1 Bacillota bacterium | reverse complement strand
CAATAAATCCAGCCAGAATAGAGCAAAGCGCACCGGCGGCAAAAGCGATACCTGTCTGCCATTTGAGGCTGTTTTCGCCTTGGGTAAGCAACCCTACAACAGAAATAACAATAATAATAATGACGACAAAAATAATTAATGTTTTATACTGTCTTCTCAAAAAAGCCATTGCGCCGGCATGAATATTCCCGGCAATTTCTTTCATTTTGTCCGTGCCTGCGTCCATGCGGGTGACTTTTTTGATTAGGTAAAACGCAAAAAACAATGCGATAATACCCGCAATGGGGGCAATAATTCTAATCCACTCCACGTTCAGTTAACCTCCATATCAATTCTTTTCTTGGTTTATTTGAATAGCCATAAGACTAATGCAAGAAAGCCAACACTAAAGACAGTACCATGAAAGCACCTGCCAAAATCTTAGTCAACTTACCGAGCAGCTCATCCAGCCCTTTCTTTTTACCGCCAAAAATAGCTTCAGCGCCACCGGCAATAGAACCGGAAAGGCCAGCACTTTTGCCTGATTGCAACAAAACTGTGGCAATCAACCCTAGTGCGACCAATACATCAATAATGGTTAATATTATTATAAGCAAAAAATTTCACCTCCTACTCCTTGTTTGAAATGATTTATAAAAAACCACCAAGGTATTTTATCATATTATTGAAGAAATAACAATGTTTTAGTTTTATTTTTTTATATTATAAAAAACATCCAGTCCTTTGTATATGGCAATAGCGTCAAGCTCTTCTTCAATACGCAGCAGCTGATTGTATTTGGCAACCCTATCCGTGCGGGATGGAGCGCCGGTTTTAATCTGCCCGGCATTGATAGCGACAACCAAATCCGCGATAAAAGTATCTTCTGTCTCACCACTGCGGTGAGAAACAATGGCAGTATAACCGGCTTGTTTGGCCATGGCAATAGCATCCATCGTCTCAGTCACGGTACCGATCTGATTAACCTTGATCAAAATACCATTGGCCGCGCCAAGCTCAATGCCTTTGCCCAAGCGCGCAGTATTGGTGACAAAAAGATCATCCCCCACCAGCTGAATTCTATCGCCTAACCGCTTGGTCAGCTCCACCCAGCCCTCCCAGTCGTCTTCGGCCAGAGCGTCTTCGATGGAGATAACCGGATAACGGTTGCACAAATCTTCCCAAAAATCAACCATCTGCAGCGATGTCAGCTTGCGCCCTTCGCCCTCCAAGACATATTGCCCGTCTATATACAGCTCGGTTGCGGCCGGGTCCATCGCAATGCGTACCTGTTCACAGGGCTTATAGCCTGCTTTTTCAATGGCAATGACAACGCATTCTAAAGCTTCTTCATTGGATTGCAAATCAGGAGCAAAACCGCCCTCATCACCCACGGCGGTATTATAACCACGCTCTTTAAGCACAGCGCGCAGAGTATGAAAAATCTCCGTACAGATACGCAGCGCTTCTGACCAGCTCTCAGCGCCAACAGGCATAATCATAAATTCCTGAATATCGACATTATTATCCGCGTGTTTGCCGCCGTTTAAGATATTCATCATCGGCACCGGCATAGTCTTGGCATTGCTGCCGCCCAGATAGCGGTAAAGGGGGATTTCCAAATAATCAGCAGCTGCCCGGGCACAAGCCATCGAAACGCCGAGAATAGCATTGGCGCCGAGATTAGCTTTGTTATCGGTAGCGTCCAGCTCCACCATGACCTGGTCAATTTCGTTTTGATTCAGCGCATCCATACCGATTAATGCCGGCGCAATAATGGTATCAACATTGGCGCAGGCTGTCAGAACGCCTTTGCCCAGATAACGCGATTTATCATTATCACGCAGCTCTACTGCCTCATATGCTCCGGTGGAGGCGCCGGACGGCACTGCTGCCCGTCCATAAGCTCCGGATTCCAGCACCACTTCCACCTCAACAGTAGGGTTGCCGCGGGAATCTAAAATTTCTCTGGCATGTACATCATAAATGATACTCATTTCCCCATCTCCTTCTTTAAACAGAATTCTGGCCATTATATCTTGTCAATCAGGCTCTCGCCTGTCATTTCCGCAGGTTGCGGGATATTCATCAATTGCAGTATTGTCGGGGCAATATCCGCAAGCTTGCCCTGGTGCAATTTAATATCCAGCATATTATCATCAACAATAATCAAAGGAACCATATTGGTGGTATGCGCTGTCATCGGCCCGCCATTCTCCACCATGCGTTCGGCATTGCCATGATCAGCTGTGACCAACAAGGTGCCTTTTTGCGCTAAAATGGCCCGATACACTCTTCCCAGGCATTTATCAATAAAGGCTACTGCCTTGATAATCGCTTCCCTGACACCGGTATGGCCAACCATATCCGGGTTGGCAAAATTAATCACAATCAAATCATACTTATCGCTGGCAATAGCGTCAACCAGTGTATCAGTAACCAATTCCGCGCTCATTTCCGGCTGTAAATCATAGGTGCGTACTTTTGGCGAGGGGATTAAGATCCGCTCCTCTCCTTTTGAAACATCTTCGCAGCCGCCATTGAAGAAAAAGGTCACATGCGCATATTTTTCTGTCTCTGCCAAACGCAGCTGCCGCATCCCTTGCTCGGCAATTATCTGCCCCAGCGTTTGCTCGAGATCATGGGTGGGAAAAGCTATTTCCACCGGTTTTAGCGTTTCCTCATAAGCGGTCATCGTCACTAAAAATATTTTTGGCTGCGGTGTTCCCCTGTCAAAAGCGGCAAAGTCAGGATCAAGCAAAGCATGGCAAATCTCTCTGGCACGATCAGAGCGGAAATTAAAAAAGATGATACTGTCTCCGTCGGCAATTGCGCCAACAGGATTCCCGTCATCATCCACCATCACTGAAGGTTGGATAAACTCATCGCCTTCGTCAATTTGATATGAAGCTTGTATTGCCGCGCTAGCGCTTGCGAACTGTTTGCCTTTGCCATAGACCATCGCCTGGTAGGCCTGTTCTACCCTCTCCCAACGCTTATCCCTGTCCATGCCATAGAAACGGCCGACCACAGTTGCGATTTCAATACCCGCAAGTCCGGCGCAATAATCCTCCAGCTGGTCAATATACTTATCGGCAAGCTTTGGCGCGGTATCGCGCCCGTCAGTTAAGCAGTGGACAAAAATCTTCGCTACCCCCTGCTCTTTAGCCATCTTAATCAATGCCAGCAAATGGCTGAGATGGCTATGCACCCCGCCATCAGAAACCAGACCAATCAGATGCAGCGCAGCATGATTATTTTTAGCATGATCGCAGGCAGCAATAAAGGCGGGATTAGCGTAAAAGCTGCCGTCTGCTATGGCCATATTGATGCGGGTATAATCTTGATAAATAACCCGGCCCGCACCAATATTCATATGGCCAACCTCACTGTTGCCCATCTGCCCTTCCGGGAGGCCTACCCCCATGCCAGAGGCAGTAAGCTCGGTATGAGCATATTTTTGCCACAAAAAATCAAAATTTGGTAAAGCAGCCAGGGAGAGGGCGTCATTATCTCCCCCTTCTTTCATACCCCAGCCGTCCAGAATCATTAAAACAAAAGGTTTCCCTGCTTTCAACATATATTAGTACCATTTTCTATGATTTTTAAAAAGCTGTTAACTTTGAGCGAAGCGCCGCCGATTAAAGCGCCGTCAATATTGGGGCAACGGATCAAATCCGCAATATTATCAGGATTAACGCTGCCGCCATAAAGAATGCGGATTTTGGCGGCCACATCTCCCCAAATTGTCGCTATTTGCGCGCGAATATAAGCAATAGCTGTTTCCGCGTCTTCCGGAGTGGCGGTAAGCCCGGTGCCAATCGCCCACACCGGTTCATAGGCGATAATAATCTCCGGATCCTTTTCCACAGCTGATAAACTGCTTAAGGTGTCGCTGAGCAAAACCTCCAAGGTCTCCTCTGCCTCGCGTTCCTGCAGTGTTTCGCCAACACATATTATTGGAATAAGCCCTTCCGCTTGCGCAGCCCTGGCTTTGCGCGTGACCATTTCCGAGCTTTCGCCAAAGAAGTGGCGCCGCTCCGAATGGCCGCAAAGCACATATTCCGCGCCAAGATCTTTAATCATCGCCGCAGATATTTCACCGGTAAAAGCGCCTGCTTCCTCCCAGTAAATATTCTGCGCGCCAATAGCTATGCTGCTGCCTTCGCTTTGGCGGGCCAGATCAGCCACATATAGCGAGGGCGGAAAAATCAGCACATCAGCCGAAGGCAATTTTTCTTCAATGATTTCATCAATAAAAGCCCGTGCTTCTGCCGCTAAAAAGTTCATCTTCCAGTTTGCGGCAAATACTTTTCGTCGGGGATGCTCATCCATACAACAATTTACCTTCTTTCCTGTTTGAATCAAGCTTTCTTGTTCTAATAAAACTATTTATCAATCAGCGCATCAATACCGGGCAAAATCTCTCCGCCCAAAAAGCCAAGCGAGGCGCCGCCGCCGGTACTGATATGACTTATTTGTTTTTCGACACCGGCCTTATGCACCGCTGCCACCGAATCACCGCCGCCAACGATTGAATATGCGGCAGAGCTGCCTACTGCCCGGGCAATTGCCATCGTGCCTTCAGCATAGTCGTCAATTTCAAAAACGCCCAAAGGCCCGTTCCAAAAAATCGTGGCCGCGCTGTTTATCTCATAGACATAACTGGCAATTGTTCGGGGGCCAATATCCAGGGCCTGCCAGCCGTCAGGGACGGCATCCACAGCACAGACCTTATGCTCAACATTACAGGCAAAATCCGCAGCCGCTACCAAATCAACAGGCAGCATCAGTTTTTGCTTAGCCGCGTCAGTGGCGAGCAGCTCTTCTGCCCATTCGATGCGGTCGTCCTCCACCAGAGATTTTTGCATATCATGCCCGGCCGCGGCCAAAAAGGTGTTGGCCATACCGCCGCCGATCACCAGCTTATCCACCATATTAAGCAGATGCTTAATCACAAAAATTTTGTCAGATACTTTTGATCCGCCGATTATCGCCACATAGGGCCTTTGCGGTTCACCGACTGCCGGCGCCATGCCTCTGACCTCTTTTTCCATTAAAAGCCCGGCAAAAGAAGGCAAATATTCGGTAATACCCAAGGTGGAAGCATGTGCGCGGTGAGCTGTGCCAAAGGCATCATTGACATAATAATCCGCCATGGACGCCAAAGCCTTGGCAAACTCCGGATCGTTTTTTTGCTCTTCATCATAAAAGCGCAGATTATCCAGCAGCAACACATCGCCCGGCTGCAAGGTGGCAGCTATGGCTCTGGTTGTTTCGCCAATGCAATCATAGGCAAAGCGAACTCTGCGGCCCAACAGGCCGGAAAGGTGTTCGGCAATATGCGCCAAGGTATAGACCAGCGTTTTTTTGCCGTTATGCTTAACCCAGTGTGACATTAAGATTACCGCTGCGCCATGGTCACGCAAATAATTGATTGTGGGCAGCACAGATATAATACGGGTATCATCAGTGATTATGCCGCTTTTGATCGGGACATTAAAGTCCACTCTCATTAAAACAGTTTTGCCTTCAAGTTTACCTTCTTCAGCAATATCGGCAACTGTTTTTTTGTTCAAATATGACATTAGATGCGTTCCCCCATATATGTGATCAAATCCTTCACCCTATTTGAGTATCCCCATTCATTATCATACCAGATAATGATTTTGACCAGATTATCCCCCACCACCATAGTAGAAAGGGCGTCGATAATACCGCTATGGCTATTACCAAGATAGTCGATAGAAACCAGCGGCTCTTCGCTGTAGCCGATAATACCTTTCATCTCGCCTTCCGCAGCCTTTTTGAGCACAGCGTTAACCTCTTCTGCTGTGACTGCGCGGGAAAGCTCCACATTCAGGTCGATGATTGAGACATCCGGAGTGGGGATGCGCATGGCAAAACCATTCAGCTTGCCCTTGAGATGAGGCAAGACCAAGGCCACGGCTTTGGCAGCGCCGGTTGTTGTCGGGACAATGGAGACTCCTGCTGTTCTGGCACGGCGCAAATCTTTATGAGATTTGTCCAAAATATTTTGATCATTGGTATAAGCGTGAACAGTTGTCATCAAGCCCTTGACCAGACCAAAGTTGTCGTCAATGACCTTGGCTACCGGAGCCAGACCATTGGTCGTGCACGAGGCATTGGACACCACGTGATGTTTGTCCGGCTGATAATCGAGATGGTTCACACCATAGACAAAGGTCGGCATTTCGCCTTTGGCCGGAGCAGAAAGCACCACTTTTTTGGCCCCCGCATCAAGGTGCGGCGCAGCCTTTTCCATGGAATTAAAAGCGCCGGTGGATTCGAGTACAATATCCACAGCAAGCTCCTTCCACGGCATCAGCCCCGGTTCTTTGACTGAGAGAATTTTCACTTTTTTGCCGTCCACTATCAAGTTTTCATCATCAAAGCTGACATCATGATTATAGATGCCAAAGGTCGAATCATACTTCAGCAAATGGGCAAATACTTTATTTGCGGATCTGCCGTTGATGGCGACAATCTCGATATTAGGATCTTCAAATGCCAGCCTGAAAAAAGATCGGCCAATACGACCAAAACCGTTAATCGCAACCCGAACTGCCATTTTAACCCTCCTGATTAATAATATTATATTTTCATAAATGCTAAAATTTTTTTCATTTTTCTTTATTATATCCTACTGATAACGCTTTTGAAAGGCTAAAACTGTTTTGGGCAAAAAAAAATCAGCAATGATTTCTTTTCAAACAGTATGCCCAAAAATATTTATCTCGACAAAATATATCCATATAAAATATAATTTCGGGATAATTCCGCTTAATCCTTTAAGAAAAGTGTTGAAAAACAACTTTTTCTTGGCCAGTGGGCTAAAAATTTCTCTTGACAAATATATCGGCAGGCGTTATATTATAGCTGTCGACGATATATCGGTTAACGATATATCGAATTGGAGGGTTAACATGGAAAATATTGCGCTGACGGAAGCGGTATATTATATTATGCTGTCCCTATATCAACCTTTGCATGGCTATGGCATTATGCAGAAGGTTGCCGCCCTCAGCAATGGGCGGCTGCATTTAGCGGCAGGCACCTTGTACGGGGCAATTAATGCCCTGCTCGGCAAGGGCTGGATTAAGGCGCTGCCGGAAGAAACCAATAGCCGCAAAAAAGAATATATCATCACAGAACAAGGCAAAGAAATTCTTAGTCAAGAGCTATCCCGCTTGCGGGAACTGGTGAGCAATGGCGAGCAGACTATTGAAGGGAGGAGCGGCAAATGAGACATACAGTATGGAAAGCCTTTACGATTTGGCAATTTGAAGAAGAAATAGTCTGGCTCAACGCCATGGCAGCCAAAGGATTAAACTTGGTCTATCCCGGGTTCTTTTATTATGTCTTTGAAGATGGTAATGCCGGTGAATATCAATATACCTGCGAATGTCTTGAGCATTATCCCAACCACCCGGAAAGCCTGACCTATATCAGGTTTATGGAAGAGTCAGGTGTTGAATATATGGGCTCGCTGAAAAAATGGGTTTATTTTCGCCGCAAGACAAGTGACGACACCTTTCAACTGGGGCATGATCTTGATTCACGCATCAAGCATTACCGGTATTCTCAGAAGATGACTATCTTTTTCTCAATATTGCTGCTGGCCGTAGCCCTCTGGAACTTCCTCAACTACCTGGACCATGAGCCTGTAGTTGCGCTGATTTGTTCCATCCTGTGTACACTTGTGGCGATCTGGATGATTGGCGGAACAATTAAAAGCTTTATTGCCTACCGCCGCTGGCAAAACGAACGGTTGCTGAGAGAATAAAAGGATTGCTGTTTTACAGCAATCCTTTTATTTGCATATCTTCCAGAGTTTTACTCACCGCATAAATCACCTGATAGCGGCTCATGCCCCCCTGAATAAACACTTGGAACGGCTCCCTGAGGGGTGCGTCAGCTGAAAGCTCAATCGACGACCCTGCCACAAAGCTGCCGCTGGCCATAATAATTTCGCTATCGTACCCTGGCATAGGCGCGGGAACAGGCTCCACAAAGCTGTCGATTGCCGCGTATTTTTGGATGCCCTGAACAAAGGCTTGCAGGCGTTCGCTGTTTTCCATCTGCGCAGATTGAATGATATCGCTGCGGATGGCATCAGGCTGGGGACTAACAGAAAAACCCAGCTGCTGCAATAGCGAAGCAGTAAACACTGCGCCCAAAACCGCCTCCAGGACGATTTGCGGGCAAAGCAATAATGCCTGATAAAAGAGACGGTTATCCACTAAAGATGCGCCCATCTCTCTCCCCGCGCCAGGGATAGTCAGGCGAAAAGCGGCACGCTCAACATACTCTCCTTTGCCGACCACATAGCCGCCGCCTGGGGCAATGCCTGCTCCGGGGTTTTTGATTAATGATCCGGCCATCAAATCCGCGCCGCAATGGCTGGGTTCTTTTTCTTCGACCATTTCTCCATAGCAATTATCCACAAAAACAATAATATCCGGCCTAGCTGCTTTGATAGCGGCAGTAATCGCGGCAATCACCGAAACCGACAAAGAACGGCGGCTGCTATAACCGCGTGAGCGCTGAATAGAAACCATTTTCGTTTTGGGGCCAAGATTGGCGCAAATATCCGCCAAATCAGGCTGGTCAAAATCAAGCGCATAAACGCGGCTGGTGACTCCCATTTCCCGCAGGCTGCCCGGCACATCACGGTTAAGGCCGATAACTGTTTGCAAGGTATCATAGGGCATACCCAGCAGCAGCAATTCATCACCCGGAAGCAAATTGCCAAACAGGGCCAGCGATATGGCATGGCTGCCGGAGACAATCTGCTGACGCACCAAAGCTGCTTCGGCGCCAAAAACGCTGGCATAAACCTCTTCCAGCTTATCGCGGCCCAGGTCATTATAACCATAGCCGGTTGTCGCTGCAAAATGCTGCGTACTCACCTTGGCCCCGCGAAAGGCTTCCAACACGCGGAGATAGTTTTGTTCAGCTATCTTTTCCGCATAGGGCGCATATTCCAGCATGGCTGCTCTGGCAGCTTGGATATATTTTTTCATGATTCCTCCAAAAATGACAAGCAATATATGCATATTACTATAAAATTAATCTCACCGCAAATCTGCACAAAAAAACGAGCCGCAAGGCCCGTTTTTTAGCTTGGCAAAACTATTTTTGATAAACGCCGGAGCCCAGTTTATAGGCCAGCGGTTCAAAAGCCACTCCACGGTCAAAGATATCTTTCATATCATGGCCATATTCCATGGCATCATAAACAAAATTGGCTGCACTGTTAACTCCTGTTTTCAAATCATAGCCGCGCATTAAAGCAGCAACAACTACGCTGGTAAACAGATCGCCGGTGCCGTGCATATGGTAGGGCAATCTATCAATCGTCAGTTCAAAATAGCCTTTGCCGTCCTCAATGCCGCAATTATAAATATAATCGTCCCCGCGCTGCACTCCGGTTAAAATTACGCTTTTGGTGCCTTTGGCAATAATCTGCTCACAGATATTTTCGCTTTCTTCCCTGCTCAACTCTTCACCGGCATATTCCCTGCCCGTGATAATGCAGGCCTCGGTAATATTGGGCGTGGCAACATCGGCAATGGTAATCAAGTCTGTCATGGAGCTGCACATTTGCTCATTATATGTTTTAATTACAACGCCATTATCTCCCATCACCGGGTCAATCACCGAAATACCGCTCTTAAACTCTTTAATCAAGCGTTCAACCTGGCTGATTTGCTTGACAGAGCCCAGAAAGCCGCTATAAACAGCATCAAACTCCAAGCCTAACTGCTGCCAATGATCCAGGTGAGCGTCAATATAGGGGGTGTAATCAAAAAATGTAAAATTATCAAACAGGGTATTAGTGGAAAGCAGCGCGGTGGGCACCGGGCAAACCTCAACCCCGGCAGCGGAAAGTATTGGCATCGCCACAGTCAAGGCGCATTTCCCATAACCCGAAACATCATGCACAGCCGCAACGCGGGGTAAAACTTTTGTCATTTTTAATCCCTCCAATAAATATAAAAATTTGATTAAACAGACACATAACAGCACTATACAGCGATTATGCTTTTTTGCATTAGTATTATTATATCACTTTAGCTCAAAATATCAACCAAAGATTAGCATAAAATAAAACGGTGTTAGCCAAGCGCTACTGCCGTTTTATGAATTATTAATAGCTATTTTTCTGCTGATTATTTTAAGAAATTGCGTATTTTTTTATATTTTTTGTCTGTATACGGCTGATATCTGGCGTCAACATCAATAATGTTCAATTTATCAACCACGCTTTTATAATGACTAAAAGTATCAAAGCTGGCTTTGCCATGATATGCGCCCATACCCGATTCGCCAACGCCGCCAAAAGGCAGTCTCAGATTAGCCACCTGCATAATAGTGTCATTGATACAGCCGCCGCCAAAACTGATATTATTGAATATCTCTTGCTTATGCTTATCATTAGTGCTGAAAAGATACAAGGCCAAGGGGTGAGGGTTGTGTTCAATAATCCCATAAATCTCGTCAAAGCTTGCAAAAGTGATAATGGGCAAAACCGGACCAAAAATTTCTTCACGCATAATTGCTGATTTAATGTTGACATTACCAACAATAGTCGGCTCTATGCGCAGATCATTATCTGTTTGCCCGCCAAAGATCACCTGCTCTTTTTGATAAAGCTTGTATATCCGTTCAAAGTGCTTTTTATTGATAATTTTGCCATAGCTGCTGCCCTCCAGCGGGTTGTCGCCAAACTGTTCTGTGATTTGTTTTTTCAGCTCAGTGATTAATTGCTCTTTTACCGGCTCTTCTACTAAAAGATAATCCGGCGCAACGCATGTCTGCCCCAAGTTCATAAACTTGCCAAAGACAATTCTTTTGGCTGCCAGGGGAATATTAGCTGTAGCATCAACAATGCACGGATTTTTGCCGCCCAGCTCTAAGGTGACCGGAGTGATATATTTGGCAGCCTTACGCAAAACCACTTTGCCGACAGTGGCGCTGCCGGTAAAAAAGATATAATCAAAATGCTGGTTGAGCAGCTCCTGGTTCTCTTCCCTGCCCCCTGGTATAACAGCGACATATTCCGGCGCAAAGCATTCGGCAATCAGCATACCAAGCAATCTGCTGGTTGCGGCAGCATCAGCGCTGGGCTTAACAACAGCGGTATTGCCGGCGGCAAGAGCCGCAGCTAATGGCATCATCGCCAGCTGAAATGGGTAATTCCAGGGGCTGATAATCAAAACGGTACCATAAGGCTCAGCAATCGTATAACTATCTGACAAGGCGTGAGTCAGCGGCGAAAAATGGTATTTTGGTTTGCAAAAGGTTTTCAGATGATCAATAAAATAAGAAATTTCGGAAAGCACAAGTCCGATTTCGGTCATATAGGCCTCTGTATGGCTCTTGCCTAAATCTTGAGCAAGTGCATCATAAATATCTTGTTCATGTGCAAGAATAGCCTTTTGTAAGTTGCGCAAGGCTGCTATGCGAAATTCAATCTTTTTAGTTTCGCCATTAGCAAAATATTTTCTTTGTTTATTACATATCGAAACAATATCCATCATTTTCACCTTTCGCTATTATCTTGCCCAAATATTATAGCATAAATATTTAAAAAAAACAGGATAAAATTGCTAAATATTCTTCCAAGCTGCATGCTACAACAAATTAGCGGTTACAGCAGTTTTTTGTCTAAATATAACCCAGAAAACTATTGACAACAATTAGTGCTATAGACTATTATTATAAATACATAGCGTAGCGTTTTTTACGGGGTGTGGCTCAGTTTGGTAGAGCGCTGCGTTCGGGACGCAGAGGCCGGAGGTTCAAATCCTCTCACCCCGACCATCTAAACAGCATCAAATACATAAAAAATTTTTGGAGATTTGCATATAGATTATAACCTAACCTCAATTTGAGATAGAACAAGATATTTGGCAATTTTGCTACAAACGGATGTTTGTTAGGGTAATAAAATGATATTAATACAAAAAGACTCATTTTTTAATTCTTGCTCTAAAAGGTGCACATTCCTTGTTCTTTCGGATGCCTATGCCGTTTTGCCAATATGCTCTAACAATATTTTTATGCCCTTTTATGATCATCTGATCACAAACCCTATTAAACAGATACTATTGCCTTAGTATCTGTTTGTTTTTTATTTAAAAAATGCTTCTCTTTTTTAGCCTCACATCTATACCCTATCTGTCTAAATTATTATCTTATTAAATTAATATACTGTTGAACTATACAGATTATGTTCAGAAAATTACATTAAAAAGAATAATTATTACAAAAAGATTATCCTGATAAGCATCAATAATAATGTATGTCAGGAAGAATACGTTCATATATTTATAATAAAATCAAATTTTAATTTTGCATAAAAATCACAGACAAACGAAAGGATGGCGAAGCGAGATGAAGGAAGAATTCAACGGATTCCCATTGTATGAGTTTAGTGGTAGCGAAAGAGAAATTGGTCAGCAGTATGGTGAAGAGTGTAAAGAGAAAATCAAGCACATGATAAGCTGGTGGTATGATATTTTGGCTGAAATTTTGCCAGGGAAATCCCTGCAGGATATGATGGTTGCCACCAAAAAATTTGAAACACCTATTAAAGACTATGCACCTGAACTTTATGAGGAAATACTAGGTATTGCTGAAGGCAGCGGCTGCTCGCTGGAAGAAATTCTTTTTCTAAACGGCAGCTATGAGCTTGACGCGGCCGGGCCAATCTTTATGGCCTGCACCAGCTTTGCCGCTTCCCGTACCGCCACCAAAGACGGCAAAACAATTTTGGGCCAAAACTATGATTGGTACACTGCATCTGATGTTGTGGCCTTGCGCATCAAACCGAAAAACGGCCCGCAATATTTGACCTTTACCTTGGCCGGGCATATTGGCCAAGTCGGCATCAATGAATATGGTATTGGTCAATTTGTCAACATTCTCCTGCATGAAAAGGCTGTTGTCGGTGTGCCCTATAATGTTATCGCTAATAAAGTTTTATACCAAAAGAATGTTCCGGATATGATTCGTGTTATCAGCCAATGCAACCGTGGTATGGCCTTTAATCATATGCTGGCTGGCAAAAATGGCGAAATCATTGATGTTGAGCACAACCCCAATAAATGCGGAATGGTTTTGCCGGATAGAAATATTCTGGCTCATTCCAATCACTTCCTCACCCATTATTTGCAGGCGGAAGATTTAGCTGACCAAACCTCCTTCCCTGATACTTTCCTGCGTCAGTATCGCTTGCAGGAGCTTATGGAAGAACAGCGCGGCCAGCTTTGTCCGGAAGTGATGATGAAATTATTGCAGGATCATACCGGTTATCCGGACGCTATCTGCCGCCATATGGATATGACCGGCCCCGGCTACGAAAGATTCGAAACATCAATGTCCATGATTGCAGTACCGGCAGACGGCAAAATTTACGCCACCTATATGCCCTGCAAATATTCAGATTATCAGCTCTATACATTAAAATAAACCGCTTAAACTACATCTTTTGATTTCAACTATCGGCTTTGAATTGTTTCGGAAAATGTTGAGAATATATGCGGAAGGGGGCTATAGACAAATATTAATCTGCAATTTATATGCTTATTATAGATTAATACACTCAATATTTTTCGGCTGCAACCGAGGGGAATAAGCCGAGGGGACTAAATAAATAAATTAATAATCTAGGAGGAGTCAAACATGAAAAAAGAATTTACACCTTTCCCGCTTTACGAATTTGCCGGCACAGAAAAAGAAATCGGCCGTCAGATCGGTGAAGAATTGCGTGACCAGTGCAAAAGCACCATCTATTATTGGTATGATGTTCTCGGCACTATTTTTCCTGACAGCCTAGAGACCATGATTAATACCTGTAAAAAATTTGAAGCACCTGCCAAAGAATATGCTCCTGAATTATGGGAAGAAATAGAGGGCATTGCTGAAGGCGCCAATATGACCACTGATGAAGTCCTCTTCATTCAGGGCGGTTGGGAAATTGATGCCTGCGGGCTCGCACCTTTTGGCTGCACCGACTTTGCTGCCGGCACCACTGTTACCAAAGACGGCAAAACCATCGTTGGCCAGAACTTTGACTGGTATCCTGATGCTCCTACCCTAGTTGCCAGAATTAAACCAAAAGGCAAACCTTCTTATCTGACTGTTACCTGGCCTGGCCATCTGGCACAAGTTGGTCTCTCTGAGAGCGGCTTTGGTATGTTCATCAACCTGCTTATCCCTAATAACAATGGTAGAGTCGGCGTCCCTTATGCCTTTATTTGCAACAAAATATTATATCAAAAGAATGTTCCTGATGCTATCCGTGCTGTCACCCAATCCAATGCTGCCAGCTCTTTTGACTACACCATCGCTGGCAAAGATGGCGAAATCGTCAACGTTGAAGTATCTGCAACCTCTGCCGGCGTTAAATGCGGCATCGTACTTCCAGAGAAGGATATCCTTGCTCACTCCAATCATTATCTCACCCCATATCTCAGATATGATTGCGCCGGTGATCAGACTTCCTTCCCAGACACATTCCTCCGTGAATACAGAATGCGTCAATTGCTGGAAGCCAAACGCGGCGAACTCACTGTTGATGATATGAAAGTCATCCTCCAGGATCATCGTGGTTGGCCGGATTCCATCTGCCGCCATTGCGACCTTACCGGTCCGGTAGGTGAACAGTTTGAAACTGTCTTCTCTTGCATCAGCGTTCCAGAAGAAGGCAAACTTTGGAGCACACCAATGCCATGTGAAAATCCTTACACTCTCTATAGACTGTAGTTTACATTAACAGATCAGCATCTAAATGCTAGCTAGTGAAGGGCGGCCCACCCGCCCTTCACTAAAAACAAAAAAGGGATTGGAGGGAATTTTTATATGGTAGAAGGATATTATTTTTTACCCGTTGCTTTAGTATTTGTTGGCTTCGCCCTGATTTGCGGCGGCGCGTTATCTTTTGGTAAAGCTGATTCAAAAACCATGGCTACAATTTATGGCATCGTTGGTTTCATCTTGGTCATGGGCGCGATTATCGGTATGGCAAGAGGCGTTTATGTTGCTAATTTCCAGCTCGTTACCGGATTTTTCCTCTTTGGCTTTACTTATGTTATTCTTTGCCTCACCAACCTCTTTGGTCTGGATATCAGGCTCTATGGTTGGTATGCGTTCCTGGTCACCGTCTTTGCTGTTGTTTTCGGTACCATCTGTGTTACCGGCGGTGCTCCTTGGACTGCTTTCCTGTGGTTTATGTGGGCATTCCTTTGGTTCTATGGCTTTGTCGAAGCTGTTCTCAAAAAGAGCTTTGGCGCTTGGGCCACACCAACCTTTTGCCTCATCGTTGGTCTTCTCTCGGCATTCATCCCAGGCATCATGATGTTTGCCGGTTGGTGGCCAGAAGCATTCTAAAAGTTAAATTATTTTGCACTAACAAAAGGCAACTGCTAAATGTAGTTGCCTTTTGCTTTATTTTTGGTACAATTAAAATAGTCCTGAAACTATAAAAGAGGTAAAATATAGCTATGCATATTGTTCTTGTGGAGCCGGAAATCCCCAATAATACCGGCAATATTTCCCGCACCTGCGCTGTTACCGGCAGCAGCTTGCATCTTGTCCGTCCGCTTGGCTTTTCTACCGATGATAAACACCTCAAACGCGCCGGTCTGGATTATTGGCAATATCTTGATCTGCACTATTATGACAGCTTTGGCGAGGTTATCGAAAAACATCCTGGCGCGCGCTTCTTTTTCGCCACTACCAAAGCCAAACAATCCTATACTGATATTGCCTACCAAAAAGATGATTTTTTTGTTTTTGGCAAAGAAACTGCCGGTCTGCCCCAGGAAATACTTGATACCTACCCAGAGCAGACTGTCCGTATCCCGATGGGTAAAGACATCCGTTCGCTCAATTTGGCTAATTCCGTGGCGATTATTTTATACGAAGCTCTGCGCCAGCAAAGCTTTCCTGATTTAATCTAGCCTAATATAAGGAGAATTTATGCCTCAAACCCCATATATTACCATCGCCGACCCGGCAATAGCTGAGCTTAGTGAAAAAAAGTCCCGCTTTATCGGACAAGCCTTCCCGGTGGCATCAGAAGAACAGGCCCGGCGATATTTGGATGAAACCAGAGCGCGGCATCATGAAGCCCGGCATCATGTCTACGCCTGGGTGATTGGTGAGGATAGCTCACTGATGCGCAGCTCTGATGACGGAGAACCAACAGGCACCGGCGGACGCCCTGTCTTAGAAATAATCAAAAGAGCCGGACTGCGGGATATTATCATTATCGTTACCCGCTATTTCGGCGGTATTTTGCTGGGCGCCGGAGGATTAACCCGCGCTTATGCCAAAGCAGCACAATTGGCCCTGGCAGCTGCCACAAAAATTGAACGTATCCCTGCGCATAAATATGCCTTGACCCTTGATTATGCTTTTTTGGGCAAGATTGAGTCATATTTGCAACAAAATAATATTATGCTTATTGAAAAAATTTTTGCGGAAAAAATCTGCCTTATTTGCGCCATTGATGACAGTATGATCAGCCCGTTTAGTACACATTTGCATGATCTTAGTCATGGCAGTCTGCGTATTGATGACTTGGCTGAAGCAATTTTTATCGACCATCTGTTATAGAATAATTCTCCATCAAACGACTAAAAAAACTCACCCCGGATAATACTAGTACAAGCAAACCGTTCAGCCATCAGGCGCTGCGGTAAATATTACTAATTCCGAGGTGATTTTTTATGGATAAAATAAAGCGCTCCCGCAAAAGCAAAATAAAAAAACGCCCAGATGATTGGGAAGACTTGAAAGTTGAAATAGCTCAGGAACTGGGACTATGGCCAAAGGTTGCCAGTGATGGCTGGGCCGGGCTCTCCGCTGCAGAAAGCGGCCGTTTGGGCGGCGTCTTTTCTGCCAGAAAAAAAGCTCTGGCAGCGGCCGGCCGCGAAATGGCAGATGAAAAGGCAGATAATGAGATAATTGAGGGGTAAAAAGTATGGAGGAGGGATAAGACCCTCCTCCATATCAACATTTTACTCACTTGAAATAGAGTAAAATAGAGCCAAAGACAACTATTTTTATCGTACTAAGCTTTTTTGACGCCGCATATGATAAATATAGGACAATATTTGAGGAGCGGAGCATGAGTCAATACATAGTATATGCGGACATCCTTTTGGCGCTCAATTTTTTCTGTGATTTTTTTCTTCTTTGGACAGCTGGCCGCCTGTTGCGCCGCAATATTTCCCTACCGCGGGTGTTGCTGGCTTCTGTTTGCGGCGCCCTTTATGGCCTTACCCCTATTATCCCCTCCCTGCTGTGGATGGCCCATCCTTTCTGCATGATTGTCATATCCTTATTGCTTTTGCGCATTGCCTATCGCTGGGATGCGCCCAAAAGCTTTCTCACTCTGGCCGGAGTATTTTATCTGACTGCTTTTGCGATGGCTGGAGCGGCTTTGGCCGGCTCCCGTCTCCTGGAACAAAACGGTATCGTCCTTGGGCCTCAGCAAACACTGCAAGCCGGTTCTTTGCTCTTCGCCCTCTTTATTGCCGCTATTCTTGGCCGCAAAGGCTGGCGGGTCTTGCGAAAAAAATGGCAAAAAGAAGACTTCAATTTCAACATAACTATCAAGGTTGGCAGCAGGCAATGCCACATGAAAGGACTTATCGATACCGGCAATGATTTACGCGAGCCAATCAGCGGGCTACCGGTTTTAGTGGCTGATTACCGCAGCATTAAGGCGCTGCTCCCTGAATATCTGCGCCGTTCTTTTGAACAACATGGCAACGTCTCTCCTGAGCGCGTATTACATGATCTCTCTACTGCCAACACCCATGACGGCTGGCTGCGCAGAATGCGCCTGATTCCCTTTGCCAGCATTGGCAACAAAAACGGTTTGTTGCTGGGCTTCAAGCCTGATATGCTGCTTTGCGAAGGAGTAGAAAAAAAACAGACGAATCAGGTGATGGTATGTATTTCCCCTGATCCGCTGGGTCAAGACTACCAGGCAGTAGTTAATCCGGACATTCTGGAAGGCGGAGAAAAATTTAAGGAGGCCTCTATTGCATGAAAAAGAACCCGTTTATTAATTGGTATACCTATTTAATTCAGCTGCGCTCTTATCTGCCTTCCTTAAAGAAAATCCATTATATTGGCGGCAGCGATATCCTGCCGCCTCCCCTGCCGCAAGAAGAAGAGCAAGAGCTTATCGAACGCCTGACTGCCAAGGACATGGACGCCCGCCAAACTCTGGTGGAGCATAATCTCCGCCTGGTTGTTTACATCGCCCGCAAATTTGAAAACAGCGGCGTGGGCATTGAAGATCTGATCAGTATTGGCGCTATAGGCCTGATCAAGGCGGTTAACACCTTTAATGCTGATAAAAAAATTAAACTAGCCACCTATGCCAGCCGCTGCATCGAAAATGAGATATTAATGTATTTGCGCCGCTATAGCAAAATCCGCTCTGAGGTCAGCTTTGATGAGCCGCTTAATATTGATTGGGATGGCAATGAGCTACTTTTATCTGATATTCTCGGCACAGATAATGATATTATCTATAAATCTCTCGAAGGAGAGCTGGAGCGCCGCTTGCTCTATGCTTCTGTGGGCAAATTAACACAAAGAGAAAAAATTATTATGCAAACGCGCTTTGGCCTGTTTGGACAGGAGGAAAAAACGCAAAAAGAGGTTGCGGATATGCTGGGCATTTCCCAATCATATATTTCCCGTCTGGAAAAAAGAATTATCCGTAAGCTGCAAAAAGACATTTTGAAAGCTGAATAAACTTGCCGAAAAGTACTTCTCTATGTTATAATCGCTATGCGGTTTTGAGAGGTATAGCAAACCGGACGCTGCCGCCCAAAGCTCGCAATTGCGTCCGGTTTTTTGTTGCAATACTAATTTTGCTGTGAATAATTAAAAATAAGTGCTGAAACTGTTAAGAAAAATCACTTAGTATTGCCTGCTGCTTAATCAAGTACTTCGTCATACCTTCTGCGGAATAAAATTGTTAAGGCCCAGATACCGGCAATGCCCACAACTGCATAAATAATGCGGCTGCCAATGGCCAGCGCTCCGCCAAAAATAGCTGCCACGAGGTCAAAGTTAAAGAACCCGATCAGCCCCCAGTTGATGGCGCCAATAATAATCAACGCTAACATAATTTTATCCCAAACAGTCATTCTAAGCATATCATATTCTCCTATCTTGGATATTGTCATCCTTGATGGTTATTATTACCGCTTTTGTACATTCTATACCTAAACAATTTTTGAGGCCCTTTATGAAGATTTTTGCTGTTTCCGATTTACATCTGTCACTTATCGCTCCCTTTGACCCCCAGTTGCCAATTCCTGCGGTGCTCGGCAAGCCGATGAATATCTTTGGCGTACAGTGGGATGATTTTTTCACCCGGTTGACCACCAACTGGCAACAAACAGTGAGCGATGAGGATGCCGTGCTCATCCCCGGAGACATTTCCTGGGCGATGAATTTAGCCGATACCAAATATGATTTTGCTTATATCGCCTCCCTGCCCGGTCAAAAAATCATTTCCCGCGGGAATCATGATTATTGGTGGGACGGCATCGGCAAACTGCGCGCTTTTCTGCCGGAGAGTATTTTTGCGCTGCAACACGATGCTATTGATCTGGGCAAGTTTGCTGTCTGCGCTACGCGCGGCTGGCTGTTGCCGGAGCATAATGATTTCAAAGAAAACGCCGACCGCAAAATATATGACCGCGAACTACTGCGGCTGGAATTTGCCTTAAAAGCTGCTGCGGCATATCAAAGCCCAATTATTGCCATGCTGCATTATCCCCCTCTTGATCATAATAAAAACGAGAATGAAGTTGTTGCTCTGCTAAAAAAATATCCGGTGGTCTCTTGCGTATACGGGCATCTGCACGGTAATAAATCATCTGCTTTTGAGGGCATATACGCAGGCATTAATTTTACCAATGTTAGTGTAGACAGAATTAATTTCACTCCTGCTTTTATTGCGGAATAGGTGGCAATTTGGGCTTACTCATATAGCCTGCTGCTAGCAGGAAAAAGGCGGAATAAAGTAGAATTGTGTATTAATAAGAAAATCTTATTTTGATAAACTCCCTAAGGAGGTAGTTTTATGCGTTTAGTAACTGCTGATGAAATGCGTATGGCTGATGACACAGCCATTAATGAATATGGTATTCCCGGTTGTGTCTTAATGGAAAACGCCGGACAATCCGTTGTCCATGAGGCGGAAAAAATCTTAGGCACATTGTCCGGTAAGAAAGCGGCCATCTTTTGTGGCGGCGGTAATAATGGCGGCGACGGCCTGGTAGTGGCGCGTCATCTCTATAACCGCGGCTGCGAGGTTCGGCTGTATTTCCTGGCTGATCCAGATGTTTTCCGCGGCGATGCGCTGACAAATTATAATATCATCACCAATATGGGCATAGCCGGCTTTCAGCTTTCTGAAGGCAACCGCCTGAATGTGGCAAGAATGGCCCTGTGGAGCTCTGATATTGCTATCGACGCTATTTTTGGCACCGGGATGCGTGACAATGTCCAAGATACTGCCCTGGCGATTATTAATATGCTCAATGAAAGCGATACGCCGGTAATCTCCTGTGATATCCCCTCCGGCCTTTCCTCTACTACCGGACAGCCCTTGGGCGCGGCAGTACGCGCCAACGTTACGGTGACCTTTGGCTATTGCAAAATGGGCCTGGTACTGCCTGCCGCTAAGCCCTATGTCGGCAAATTAGTGGTCGCGGATATCTCATTACCCACCCAGGTTGAGGAGAATTTAGGCAGCAGACGGGAATTAATCGACGAAGAATTTTGCCGTCGTTGGTTAGTCCCGCGCGAGCTGGAATCATATAAGGGCGATTTTGGTCATGTCGGTATTTTTGCCGGTTCAAAAGAGATGCCCGGCGCTGCTATTTTGGCGTCCCTTGGCGCTTTGAAAATGGGCGCGGGCCGCTTAACGGCAGCCTTACCATCAGCTGTCCGTCCGGCTCTCACCGCGCAATTACCAGAGGCTATGCTGCTATCCCCCACTGATAATGAAATCGGCGGCATTGCCATGAACAATCTCGATGATATCGCCGCCTTCCCTGTTGACACCTGGCTGATTGGGCCGGGCATGGGGCGCGATGATTTAACGCTTGACGCTATCCGCGAATTTATTCCAAAGCTTACTGTGCCTGCTGTTATTGACGCAGACGCATTGTTTGCTGTGTGCGGCTATCTGCGTTTATTAAAAAAATCTGCTGTCCCTCTGGTGATTACTCCCCACCCTGGCGAAATGGCCAAGCTGCTCGGCGTCAGTATTAGCGATGTCCAGAGCAACCGCGTTGCTGTTGCCGAGGGTTTTGCCAAGCAAACTGATGTGGTGGTGGTGCTAAAAGGCGCCGGGACAGTTATCGCTACTCCGGAAGGACGCGTTTTTATTAATAATACTGGCAATCCCGGTATGGCTACCGGCGGGAGCGGGGATGTTTTGGCAGGGATGATTGCCACTTTGCTCGCCCAGGGCATGGTTCCTGCTGTTGCCGCTGCCTGCGCAGTCTGGGTTCATGGTAAAGCCGGAGATATAGCGGCTGCCAATGGTGGCCTATCCGGTCTTTTGGCCGGCGATATTGCAGATGCCGTGCCTGCCGCATTAAATGCCATAAACCGCTGATTGATCAGCAAACAATAAACAAAACTGGGCGGCACTAAGCCGCCTATGTTTGATTTTAGCTGATATTTCCTCCTTTTTGAGCTTTCTATCCCAATATCAAAACTCTTTGGCGGAGGCCTTATGATCACAAAAGAACTACCTCTAAGAGGAGCATGGTTAGAAATTGACCTGCATGCTCTCACCAATAATTTGAAAATTATCCGCTCTTTGACTGGCGAAAACGTCCTGCTGATGCCTGTTATTAAAGCTGACGCTTATGGTCACGGTGGAGTGGCCTGTGCCCCGGCATTAATCAAAGCTGGGGCTGATCGTTTTGCTGTAGCTACCCTAGAAGAAGGCCTTAACCTTTATGCCGCGGGTGTCGATATTCCTATCCACTGTTTGGGCTATTTACCGCCGCGCCAGTATCAAACAGCCATCGAGCATAATTTTATCATTACTGTTTATGATCTTGCTCAAGCTGAGGCTGTGTCAAAAATAGCGCAGCAATGCGCCAAAACAGCGGTTATTCATCTCAAAATTGACAGCGGCTTTACTCGTCTGGGCTTTGCCGCCGATGAAAGATCGGCACAAATTATTAGCCAAATTGCCGCGCTGCCTAATTTATACCTGGAAGGCATTTTCAGCCATTTTAGTTGTGCGGATTTTGCCGACAAAAAGGTCAGCCATCAACAACACCAGGCTTTTGCTGCTGTTGTGCGGCTGTGTGAACAAAAGGGCGTTACCTTCCCTATCCAACATATTGCTAACTCTGCGGCAATTGTTGATATGCCGCAGTATCATTATCAGCTCTGCCGCCCCGGCATTATTCTCTATGGCTACCTGCCTTCCTCATCAGTCAAGCCCCTTGCTGGCCTGCAACCGGTGATGTCGGTAAAAGCGGAAATTGCCCGCATCTTCGAAATCTCCCCCGCAACCGCTGTCAGCTATGGCGGCGCTTGGCAGGCAGAGTGCAATAGCTTGGTTGCTACTATACCGCTCGGCTATGCGGACGGCTATTCGAGACTGCTCTCCAATCACGGCTCAATCATCATCAACGGTCAATTAGCCCCCATTGTCGGCAGAATCTGTATGGACTATTTTATGGTTGATGTAACGGATATCAAAAGCGAGCAGCCATTAGCGCGCGGAGATATTGTGACTATTATGGGCCAAGAAGGCAATGTCGCCATCACAGCGGATTTTCTCGCAGCACAAATGTCAACAATTAATTATGAAGTTTTATGCCTTCTCGGCACGCGCTTGCCCAAGGTTTATCTAAATAAATAATTCTGGGAGGAAAAAGATGAAAATTGCTATCGGCTGCGACCATGCCGCATATATTGCCAAAAAAGAGCTGCTCCAATATCTGGAGGACAAAGGCTTCGATATTATTGATAGGGGCTGTCATTCTGAAGAAAGCGTCCATTATCCCGTATTTGGCGAAGCTGTTGCCCAAGCGGTTGCTAGCGGCGAGGTTGAACGCGGCGTACTCATTTGTGGGACAGGCATTGGTATGTCTATTGTCGCCAACAAATTTAACGGTATTCGCGCGGCACTGTGCCATAATGCCTTTACCGCCGAATGTAGCAGAGAGCATAATGATGCCAATATCCTGGTCATGGGGGCCAGAGATATCTCGCTTGTGCAAATGAAAACAATTATTGATGTTTGGTTTGCCACCGAATTTGGTGGCGGCAGGCATCAGACCAGATTGGATATGATTAAAGAGATAGAGAAACGGGGGTAAAATTTATGCGTCAAAGTTGGGATGAATATTTTATGGCTATCGCCCACATGGTCAAAAGCCGTGCCACTTGTATCCGCCGTCAGGTTGGGGCAGTTGCCGTCACCAAAGACCATCGGATATTAGGCACAGGCTACAACGGCCCTTTGCCCGGCGTCGCCCATTGCAGCGAAACAGGATGCCTGCGCGAGCAGCTGGGCATTCCCAGCGGACAAAGGCAGGAAATGTGCCGGGCGCAGCATGCAGAGGCCAATATCTGCAATTTTGCCGCCCGTTATGGCACTGCTATGGAGGGGGCAACAGTTTATGTCACCGACCGCCCCTGCACTACTTGTGTCAAAGCCATGGTTACCTCCGGGGTTGAAAAGGTTATTTATGACGGCGACTATCCGGATGATTTGGCTTGCACTCTTGCCGAAGAAGCGGGAATGAAACTGATAAAACTCAAGGATATCGTATAAAATAGTTACAAAATAAAAAGAACTGTTGAAAGGGATAGCAATGAAAGTACTATCTGTTTTTGGCACCAGACCGGAAGCGATTAAAATGGCGCCTTTGCTCCAAGCCTTGAACAAACATCCGGAAATTGAGAGCATTGTCGCAGTTACAGCCCAGCATAGAGAAATGCTTGATCAGGTATTACAATTATTTGAAATCAAACCGGACTATGATTTGGATTTAATGAAACATGGACAAACTTTAGAGGATATTACCTCAGCTGTTTTAATGGGGCTCGCTCCAATCCTTGAACACGAACATCCTGAGCTGCTATTGGTGCATGGCGATACGACAACTACCATGGCAGCGTCAATTGCCTCTTTCTATCACGGCATCCCTTGCGGACATGTGGAGGCTGGACTCAGGAGCGAAAACAAATATGCTCCTTTCCCTGAAGAATTAAATAGGCGCATTACCAGCGTTATCGCTGATATCCATTTTGCGCCAACCGAGCTCTCCGCCAACAATCTGCGCCAGGAAGGCATTGCTGACAAGGCAATTTATATTACCGGAAACACGGTTATTGATGCGCTGAAGCAGGCAGTGAATAAAAGTTGTGATCTAAAAAATATTGGCCTGGATAATGTTGACTGGCAGAAAAAGATTATTCTCTTTACCTGCCACCGCCGAGAAAATTGGGGTAATCCGATGGAACAAATTTTCTCGGCGATGAATGATACGCTGCAAAACCATGCAGATATTGAGATGATTTTCCCTTTGCACAAGAATCCTAAAGTAAGGGAAATAGCTTATCGTCGCCTAGGTGATAATAAACAAGTCCATTTCTGCGAACCGCTTGATTATCTCCCCTTCTGCCATGTGATTCAAAAATGCCACTTAGTCGTCTCTGATAGCGGCGGTTTGCAGGAAGAAGCGCCGGCCCTGGGTAAACCTGTTTTGGTTTTGCGTACTGTTACTGAGCGGCCGGAGGCTATTAGCGCCGGAACCGCTATGCTGGCAGGCAATGATTATGACAATGTTTTCCAGGCGGTGAATCTCTTGCTTGACAACGAGGTTTTTTATCAGCGCATGGCTCATGCCGCTAACCCATATGGTGATGGGCATGCTGCCGAAAAAATTACCGACATCATTCTCTCGCTAAAACTTTAACTATTCTGATGGTAAAAGCATGACAGAAAAACAACGCTCCGTTACAGAAAAAAAGCTCTGGCAAATTTGCCTTAGTTTTGGCTTAAGCCTTGGTGTATCTATTTATCTACTTGGGCCGCTGCTGGGTGGTTTTCTTGATCAAAAACTGGGGAGCTCGTCTGTTTTTACTATTATTGGCGTTTTGCTGGCCATTGCTTGCTGCTTTTACCGCTTGTTTAGAGAACTACGCCTTTTGGAGCAACAAGAGAAAGATAAGGAGAAAAAATAGTGGACTATGCCATTGCCGGCCTCGCAGGCCTTTCCTATGGCGCATTGATCGGGGTCATCAAATACCTGTTATTATGGAAACCTCTTTTGCTGGGCACAAAAGAGCTAAACAACAACCGTTTGCTGATTGCGCAAATGGTGTCAATGATAGTTAACGCAGCTGTTTTATTCAGTGTTTTTTTGCTGCGGGAAATATGGCCATATTCATTTACGGTGACTCTTATTGCCACTGCCCTGGGGCTGGTCCTGGCAAGAAGGATTACTACACTATATAAATCCAAACATGTGGATAACAGCGATCAACAACAAGTCCAAGACGTCAAAGAAGATGATTCTGACCAAGAAAGCGGTAAATAAGCAATTTTTCATGACAAAAACAGTTTGCTGTATTTTTGTATACAATTTTTATTTTGCTGTACCATAAACATCTCTTTTTTGGCTATTTCAGCTTGACATTAAATTTGCCCAATGCTAATATTGTCTCATGTTGTTTTTTTGATAACTGTTTTGTGCAAGGAGTTATATTGTGGAAAGTCATGGTGGAGCACTTTTTCACATAGGTCCTGTTGAGGTCACCAGCGTAATGGTAACTATGTTTGCTATTACTCTTGGTTTGACCTTACTTTCATTTTTTGGCACAAGAAGAATGAATGTGCGTCCCAGCGGACTGCAAAACTTTTTAGAAAAATGTGTGGAAATGCTGCACAATTTTATCGGCGATATTTTGGGAGCGAGTACCCGCCGCTATTTTCCCTTCCTTGCCACTATGTTTATTTTTATTCTCCTTTCCAATTATGTCGGGATATTACCCTTTGCCGGACGTATGCCCGGGCTGTCCGCACCAACTTCAGTGATCAATGTCACCGCAGCTCTGGCCCTCTGTACCTTCTGTTTGACCCACTATGCCGGCATCAAACAACACGGCGTGGGCGGCTATTTAAAGCATTTTGCCAAACCATTTGTTTTTATGCTGCCTTTACTCTTGCTGGATGAAATAATCAGGCCGCTGGCCTTGACCTTGCGACTTTTTGGTAATATTTTTGGTGAAGAAACAGTACTCAGCGAATTTTTTAAGCTGGTTCCCTTTGTCGTTCCAATAGCTATCCAAGCCTTAAGCCTTTTGATGGGATTTATTCAGGCTCTGGTCTTTGTTTTATTATCAAGCATCTACATCAACGGCGCCCTGGAAGAGGGTCATTAATTTTTGGTAGCACTGTTTAGTTTGATTATATTTGATCTATGCTTTCATCTGTATGGGAAAGGAGGGTTTCAAAATGAATTTTGGAATATTTGCAATCGCAGCTGCTATTGCCATTGGTCTTGCGGCAGCAGGTTCGGCTATTGGGCAGGGTTTAACAGCAGGAAAAGCTATGGAGAGTATTGCCCGCCAGCCGGAAGCTACTAGTACCATCCGTACTACTTTGATTCTTTCTTTGGCATTTATGGAAACACTGACCATCTTTGCTCTGGTTATCGCTTTCCTGATTTTGGGAGAAATCCCCAGCGTTGAAGAATTAATCACCTTGGCAAAATAAACTGAGCTCATTTGCCCGGGGTGAAAACCCTTGCCCCGGGCAATATATGTCGGAGGTAGCTCCACAATGGATATATTTAATTTAAGTATTTGGGAATTTATTGCAACTCTCTTTAACTTCATTCTCTTATTATTTCTGCTCAGAAAATTCCTCTTCAAACCAATTTTAAAAATGCTTGACGATCGTAAAACTGCAATAGATAAAGCGCTTACTGCAGCTGATGAAGCGCGCCTGGAAGCGGAAAATACCGAGATCAATATTGTTGCTCAAATAGCTGCTGCCAGAGCTGATGCGGATGCGATTATTGCCGATGCTAAAAAGCGGGGCGAAGAAGTGCGCAAGGACATTATCGAAACAGCAAAGCTGGATGCGGAAAAAATAGCCAAGGCCGCGAAAGCGCAAATTGAAGAAGAAAAAAAACATGCCATTGATGAGCTTAAAGCCCAGATGGCTGATTTGGTTGTTCTCGCCAGCGAAAAAGTGCTTGCCAGCGGGTTAACTGCTGATCAGGAGCAGAATCTTATGACAAAATACATTGATGAAGTGAGCCGGATGCAATGAAAATAACCATCATCGCCAGAAGATACGCTGAGGCTCTTTTTGAGGCTGCCAAGGAGCATAATCAAAGCGAAATTGTTAATGAGCAATTGCGCATATTAGTCTCTTTGTTGGAAGACAATGCTGGTTTCCGGCAATTTTTCCTGGACAAAAGCCTTGGCGCTGAAAAAAAACAGCAACTGATCAGACAAGTATTTGCCCCCTCCTTTTCGCCACTAGTGGTTAATTTTCTGCTGCTCATTATTGAAAAGCACCGCGAGCCTATTTTATTTACGACAATTACTATGTTTGAACAGCTATGGCTGGATTATTTAGGCATTTTGCCCGTTAAAATGTGCACGGCCAAAACATTAAGCGCCAGCTTGGAAAAACAGCTTGCCACAGCCTTAAAAAAGGTTTTCCATAAAGAAATTATCTTTCAATATAGCGTTGACCCTTCTTTGATCAACGGCGCCATTATCCATATCGGCGACCTGATGATCGACGGATCAGTCAAAACAAAGCTCAATAATATCCATAAACAATTGACCAAGTAAATCAGCCGAGATTATTTCGGAACAATAGATACTTCACAAAAACAGATGAGGTGGCAGGATGAGTATTAGACCAGAAGAAATTAATAGCTTACTCAAAAAACAAATCGAGGATTATCAGGCAAAGGCTGACATCTATGAAACAGGTACAGTGATTCATGTCGGCGATGGTATTGCTCGCATTTATGGCCTGGCTAATGCTATGAGTAATGAGCTGCTTGAGTTTCCCGGAGGCATCATGGGTATGGCGCTCAACCTCGAAGAAGACAGTATTGGCTGCGTTATCCTTGGCCCCTATCAAGGAATACACGAAGGCGATGTTGTCAAGCGCACCGGCCGTGTGGCAGAGGTCCCTGTTGGACCAGCCTTGCTGGGACGCGTCGTTAACTCTCTCGGGCAGCCAATGGATAATAATGGCGAAATTAAAACCGAACATTACCGCAATATCGAGTTTGCAGCCCCCGGCGTCATCGCCCGCCATGAGGTCAATGTTCCTTTACAGACCGGGCTTAAATCAATTGACTCCTTAGTGCCGATTGGCCGTGGTCAGAGGGAATTAATTATCGGCGACCGCCAAACAGGTAAAACTGCGCTGGCCATTGACACTATCATCAACCAAAAGGGTCAGGATGTCGTCTGCATCTATGTTGCCATCGGTCAAAAGGCCAGTACTGTTGCATCTGTTGTGCAGAAGCTCAAGGACTACGATGTGATGGATTACTGTATTGTGGTGGCAGCTACCGCATCTGAGCCTGCTCCCCTGCTCTACATTGCACCCTATGCGGGAGCGGCGATGGGCGAATACTTTATGTATCAGGGCAAAGATGTTTTGATTATTTATGATGATTTATCCAAGCAGGCTACTGCTTACCGCGAACTCTCCTTGCTCTTGCGCCGTCCGCCCGGCCGTGAGGCATATCCCGGCGATGTTTTCTATTTGCACAGCCGTCTATTGGAGCGCTCCGCCTGCCTTTCTGAAGAGCTTGGCGGCGGCACTATGACTGCTTTGCCGATTATTGAAACGCAGGCCGGCGATATTTCCGCCTATATCCCTACCAATGTCATTTCTATTACAGACGGCCAGATTTTCTTGGAATCAGACCTGTTTAATGCCGGTTTCCGTCCGGCTATTAATATCGGGCTCTCTGTATCCAGGGTTGGCGGCAAGGCGCAGACTAAAGCCATGAAACAGGTTTCCGGCTCCCTGCGTATTGATTTAGCGCAATACCGCGAACTCGCGGCCTTTTCCCAATTTGGTTCTGATCTTGATCATGCTACCCAAAATACGCTTGACCGCGGGGCAAAAATGATGGAAATTTTGAAACAGGATCAATATGTCCCTCTGTCCATTGAAGAAGAGGTTGTTGTGCTTTTCTTTGCTACCAAAAATGATTATCTGAAAGACATTGATGTCCAGGATGTGGCTCAAGCCGGGCAAGACTTACTGTCCTTTATGCATGATTTTTATCCTGAGCTTTTGAACCGGATTTGCGCAGAAAAAAAGCTTTCCGCTGAAGTGGAAGCTGAGCTTGACAAAGCCATTTTAGCTTTTAAGAGTAAATAATTATCTAATATCAATAAGGATATTATGCTATGACCAGTGCCCGTGATATTAAAAGAAGAATAACCAGTGTTCACTCAACCCAGCAGATAACCAAAGCGATGAAAATGGTCTCTGCTGCTAAGCTGCGCAAAGCTCAGGAAGCGGTCATGGCTGTGCGCCCCTATAATCAAAAAATAGAAGAGCTGGTGCTAGATATCAGTGATTCAGTTGAGCATGATTTTTTAATCAAACGTCGCCATATTAAAAAAGTCTGTTATCTGATAATAGGCTCTGACCGTGGGCTTTGCGGTGGTTTTAATGGCAATTTGCATCGCTTTCTTGATCAGCAATTAGCGCATGAAGAGCATGACTTCGCCCTTTATATTATTGGCGGCAGAACGATTTCGCATTGTAAACGCAGAGGCTATCCGATCGATTTTCAGTTTAGTGCTATCGGTGATAACCCCAATTTTGACCAGGGCAAAGAGCTGGCCTATATGCTGCGTAATGATTTTGCCAGCCAAAAATACGATGAAATTTATTTAGTGTTTTCCCAGTTCAAAACAGCTATGGTGCAAATTCCGGTGATCAAACAACTTTTGCCGGTGGCTTTGGCAGAGAAGAATAATTCCCCTGTAATCGCCAAAAAATCTAATGAATTCATTATTGAACCAAACAAAGAAGAGCTACTGGCTGTTTTATTGCCCCAATATGTTGATATCGAAGTTTATTGCGCTTTGCAAGAGGCCAAAGCCTCTGAGCACGGCGCACGGATGACTACCATGAGCAGCGCTACTGATAATGCTGATGATATGATCCATAAACTCACTCTTTCTCTTAACAGAGCAAGACAGGCTGCGATTACCACAGAAATTTCTGAAATCGTCGGTGGCGCATCTGCGCTATCCTAAGCTGATCCAGCCTTGAATATAAAGTGTTGCCGCCATAAGGAGGATTTTTTCAATGACAACCGGTAAAATTACACAAGTAATAGGTGCAGTAGTTGATATTGAATTTCCGGCAGGAGAGCTGCCCAGTATTTATAATGCCATCGAAGTGCCGAAAAAAGACAGCGATCAAAAATTAATACTGGAAACTATGCAGCATCTGGGTAATAATACTGTGCGTTGTGTTGCGCTTTCCTCAACTGATGGCCTGCAAAGAGGCATGGAAGCTATTGATACCGGCGGATCGATTAAAATCCCCGTCGGCAAAGCTACCTTGGGAAGAATGCTCGATGTTATTGGCCATCCGATTGATGGCAAAGGAGCTATCGAAACAGATCAATATTTGCCTATTCACCGCCCCGCTCCGGCTTTTTCAGATATTGAGCCCTCAACGGAAATCTTGGAAACAGGAATCAAGGTTGTTGATCTGCTGGCGCCTTATGCTAAGGGCGGCAAAATCGGCCTCTTTGGCGGCGCTGGGGTTGGCAAAACAGTTTTGATTATGGAGCTGATCCGCAATGTGGGCTATGAGCATGGTGGCTTTTCAGTCTTTGCCGGAGTGGGCGAACGTACCCGTGAAGGCAATGATTTGTGGAATGAAATGATCGAATCCGGCGTCATCAATAAAACCGCGTTGGTTTTTGGCCAAATGAATGAGCCGCCCGGCGCACGCCTGCGCGTTGGTTTAACCGGTTTGACTATTGCCGAGTCCTTCCGTGATGAAGAGCATCAGGATGTGCTGCTTTTCATTGACAATATTTTCCGCTTTACCCAGGCCGGCTCAGAGGTTTCCGCTCTGTTGGGCCGCATTCCCTCTGCTGTTGGTTATCAGCCAACCTTAGCCACTGAAATGGGCGCTCTGCAAGAACGGATCACTTCTACCTCAAGCGGCTCTATCACCTCGGTACAGGCCATCTATGTTCCGGCGGACGACCTGACTGACCCGGCTCCGGCAACCACCTTTGCCCATCTTGATGCCACGACAGTATTAAGCCGCGCCATTGTTGAGCTGGGTATCTACCCTGCTGTTGACCCGCTGGAATCATCCTCCCGTACCCTGGATCCGCGTATTCTGGGCGAGGAGCATTATAATGTAGCCCGCGAGGTTCAGCATGTGCTGCAGCGCTACAAAGAGTTGCAGGATATTATCGCTATTCTCGGCATTGATGAGCTGGCTGATGAGGACAAAATCTTAGTTGCCCGGGCGCGCAAAATTCAACGCTTTCTCTCTCAGCCCTTTCATGTGGCAGAGGCTTTTACTGGCATGGAAGGAAAATATGTTCCGCTCGCGGATACCATCCGCAGCTTTCGCGGCCTGGTTGATGGCAAATATGACCATTTACCGGAGCAGGCTTTTCTCATGGTAGGTACTATTGAAGAAGCTGTTGCCAAAGCTGAAACCTTAGGTTAAAATAGAACAGTAAGAAAATCCGCTGCTATAAAAATAGCAGCAAGGAGATAGTTGATGGCAAATAATATCAAAGTGGAGATAGTCACCCCGGAAAAACTGGTCTTAAGCGATATGGTAGAAAGTATCACTGTGCCTACGCTAAGCGGCAGCATTGGCATTCTCTATCATCATGCACCGCTGCTCACTGTAGTGGATATCGGTGTGCTCAAATATAGCAGAGATGGCGTCGAATATGCTGTTGCTCTTAACACCGGCTTTCTTGAGCTAAAAGATAATATTGCGGAAATCCTCGTTGTCAGCGCAGAGCTGGCGGAAGATATTGATAAGGCCCGCGCTAATGAAGCTATGAAAAGGGCGCAAGCCCGCTTGCTGGAAAAGAGCAGCAATCTTGACCATGCCCGTGCTGAGGCTGCACTCAAAAGAGCCATTGCCAGAATTAAAGCCACCAGCTTCAGATAATACGCATCGAATTAACTTACTCTAATAAAAAACGCCGCCCGGGCTAGTAATTTTTTCCCCTGGCGGCGTTTTTTATTTACTTAGATAACTTGCTTAGGATAACTGCACAATACTTAAAAAAGCGCTGGTGCCAATAGTAGTTAAGGTAATGGAGCTTCCGGCAATAACCAGTTCGATCACATCACCCGCATTCAGCGGCGTGATTATCTCCGTGGAAACCTCTCCATTGGTATCAACAACCACATTTAGATGTCCCAGCGCCAGATCGACACCATTCACCCGAATCCGCAGCTCTGAATTGACTGCGCTGGAATAAACCACGCCATAAGCAAGACGATAATCTCCGCTGTTTTGAACAGTAACCTGCGAGACAGGCGGTCCGTCAAAAGTAAGATTGCTGACTGCACTGATCTGGTTGAAGGTAACGCTATTCCCTCCAGTTATAACTGTTGGCGTGGGGCTGGTATAGCCGAAATAACCTTTGGACGGCACAAAAGTTGCACCAGTAGCGCCTGTAACACCAGTGACACCTGTTGCGCCGGTGCTACCAGTAGAACCTGTGACACCTGTTGGCCCGGTTATGCCAACACCATCAGCGCCAGTCGGGCCAGTTGGCCCGGTGGGTCCTGTCGCGCCGCTGGGCAAACAAGGATGACAACATACTGTCCGGCATGGTATATGCCCTCTATTATGATGTATATTCATTTTTTCCTCGCTTTATCTCTAATACAGTATACTTATTATACTATATGTGGAGCATCAAAAAACGGTGCGCTCTGGTACAAAATGAATATTTAGCCAACTAGCTGAACCAGCAATTATTAAGACTAATATCATAAAAGCAGATGCGCAATTTACGCATCTGCTTTAAAATAAAAAGAACTGGGGCTTTTGCGCGCCCAAAACCAATAAACAATAAGAGAGGCAATCAGAAACACCGACATCAAACCGTACATGGTGAAATAACTAAAATAGCGAATCAGATATCCGGCAATAACGCCGCCAATGCCGATGCCCAAATCAAAAGAGCATAAAAAAGTAGATGCTGCCGCGCCGCGGCGTTCCGGAGGCGCAATGCGCATGGCCATCGCCTGCATCGTCGGGGGCATCATGCCAAAGCCCAAGCCATAAAAAGCGGCAGCGATCATAAAGCTAGCATTACCGGGAAAACAGGCCAGCAGTACCATGGCGATCAAGGTAGAGATATTGCCGGCAATAACAATTGGCATCTCACCATATTTATCAGCAACTTTGCCAACAAGCAAGCGCACAATAATAGTCATTATGGCCATAACAGAAAAGAAGACGCCGCCATTGGCAATATTTATTTGCAGCGCGTACAAAGCGATAAAGGTTGATACCGCACCATTGGGCATCACAAATAAAAACATGGTAACAGCAGCCGGCAGCGCATCTTTATCAATCAAGGAACGAAAACCGTTCCGCAGATCAAAGCGCAAATTAGTCTGCTTGGAGCTGACATATTTAGCTTTGAAGATCAGCAATAGCGCTATCGCCGCCGCTAAGGACGACATAAAAAACATCGGGCGAAAACCCCAATTGTTTAGTGCGGCCAGTCCAATAAAAGGGCCAATTGCCATGGCAGCAGCTGCGCCGGTACTGAAAAAGCCCATACCTTCGCCAAAACGACTCTTGGGGATAATGTCGCTTACCACTGTTGATACTGCAGTAGAGGCGCAAGACCAAAGAAGGCCATGAAAAATACGCAAAACAATGATCAGAGCCAGTGCCGTCACAAAGGAATAGCTAATGGGCAAAATAGCCATACCAATTAAACCGACCAGCAGGATAACTCTGCGTCCCCTATTATCGACAAACCAGCCAATAATAGGGCGGACAATAACCGCAGCAACTGAAAACAGCCCGGTGGTAAGGCCTGCTATTGCCTCGTCTCCGCCCAGCTCCTTGATATAAAAAGGAAAGGTGGCATTGAGCATATGAAAACCGATAAATATGACAGTATTGATGAGAGCAAGGACGATAAAAGGCCTTGTCCACAGTTTATTCTCTATTTGACTCGACATTGACTGACCCCATGATTATAATTTTTTTTCAGCCTGTTCCTTAGCCAGCAAATTAGCTTGATAGACCTTAAAGGCGGAAGGACATTTGCGGGCATAAAAGAAATAATAGGCTGCTGCTATCAGCTCAAAAATGCTGAGTATGGCAAACATCGCGCGAAAGCCGTACTGTTCTGATAATAAACCGCCCAGCAAACCACCCAGAGCAAAAGCTACATCCCAGGAGCAAAGAAAGGTTGACGATGCGGAACCGCGGCGGGTGATGGGCACAATACGTACAGCCATAGCCTGCATGGCCGGAATAAAGAGACCAAAACCCAAACCCATCAGGCACGCTGCCAGATAAAATAATCCTGCTGTCTGGCCAAAAACCAAAAAGCCAATACTGCCGATAAAACAAAACGTGCTGGTATAGGCAAATGGCCCCTCTCCTTTGGTATCAGCTATTTTTCCGGATAATATTCTGCTTATTCCCGTAAAAACAGCCTGGATGGCAAAAAACAGCCCGGCATTGCCGATATTCTCTGCCTCGGAAAACAGCGCCAAAAAGGTAAAAATTGCGCCACAAGGCAAAGCCGCCAAAAAAGTGAATCCAGCGGCAGGCAAAGCGTCTTTGCTAAAAAGATTGCCCAGCCGTACCAGCAGAGGTACGCCTCTAGCTGTGCTCTGTTTGCGTTCAATTGGCTGAAACTTGATTTGTGTCAGCAGTATAAGTATGACCACCGCAATGGCAGCGCAAATAATGAATACGCGGCTAAAGCCTGCTTGATACATCACAAACAAGGCAAAGGCGGGCGCAGCCGCGGTTGCCAAGGAATTGGTCAGACCAAACCAGCCCATACCCTCGCCAAAACGGCTTTTGGGAATGATATCACAGGCATTGGTGTTTGAAGAGGTTGATGCTGCGGCCCAGGTAAACGCATGTACGCAGCGCAGCGCTATCACCACCACCAGTATCGGTATCAGTTCAAAGGTCAAGGGCATAATAATCAGCCCAATGGTAGCGGCGATCAATAAAGATCTGCGGCTGACATTATCGAGAAACCAGCCGGCAATGGGCCGCATCAGCAAAGCGAAAACTGAGCATAGGCCAGAGGCGATACCGACAATCACATTATCCCCACCCAGATCATGGATATAAAAGGGAAAGACAATATCAACTATTTTCCCTGCTGATGATATCAACAAATTCACTACGGCAATAAGAATAAAGTTTTTTGTCCATAATTGTTCTTGCTGCTGCAAGGGAGAAGGCATCTGCCCTTCTTTAGCAATATATTTTGTTTTATGGTGCCAGGATTGGGGATAGCGGAAAGAGGTCATTGCTCTACATTTGCTCCTGATCTAATTTCATAATTGACATAAGAGAAAAGCGCAACAACATTAGACACCACAATGGTATTTAATGTTGTTTGCCGCTTATATAACCACAAGTATTAATCTTACTAGTATACTATAGTCTAAGCCGCGCAAAATGTCAAAAAAAAAGAGAAATCCGCGGAACAAATTTCTCTTTTTTGCTACTTACTCTGTTTCCTCATTATATTGCCCCTCTTCTAATGGCTCTAATGGATGCAGTGTGTAATTAACCATTGCCTGAGAATGGGGATTTTCTCTACGAAAACGGCCGGCAACACGGGCCATCACTAAACGCCCGTTCTCATAATTGGCTGATGGCAGCATAATTATGTATTGGGAAATGCTATATTTGGAATAGACATCGCCCTGACGCAGTGACAGGCGAATGCAGTCATTGAGCTTGGTCATAGCATTGCTGAGAATTTTTGGCTGCAATTTGCCGCCGCTGGCATTGGTCAAAGTGATCAAGCCAACATAGATAGCTTGCCCGCTTCTGGCCAAGGCTCTGGCCTGCAGGCGGTAAATGTTTTTGAAAAACTCATATTCGCAATAGAAGGCTCCCGGTTGAGCCTCTTGTTCCTGCAAATGCCGTTTGATCACCGACAAGTCTGTTTCCATGCTATTGGTGGTTCGCACCACTTCTTTATATAAAGCGGTCAATTCTTCAGATGGGGTTACGCCAAACCTGTTGAAGAACAGCTCTGTCATTTTTTCATATTGGTTAAGGGCAGCCTGCTGATTGCCTATGCGTACTAAAGCCAAGATAAGGTTGTAATAGAGGAATTCATCATAGGGCTCAATAGCAAGAGCCAGATTACAGCGGCGGACAATCTCGTCATAGGCCTCCTGTTTCATCAGCAGCTCAAGCACCTCATGAATCAACCGCACATACAGCGAATGGTAGTAGGTATTGATTGGCACTACCCAGGATTCCGTTGACAGCTTCGGCAGAAAGTCCCCTTTGTAAAGGTCCAGAGCGCGCAAATAATAATAGAGCTTTTCTTCTGCCTCTTCACTATCATTGCCTTTGCGGTAAGTGTCCTCAAATTCGCTAATATCCAAAGCGATCGGCAACTTATTATTCCAAGCATAAGTGCCGTTATCTTGCATAATCATATTATTACCGCTCAGATATTCGAGATTATTGAGCATAGAACGCACCCGGTGGAAAAGCGTCTTTAAAGCATTTCCCGGGTTACTGCTTTCTTCATTGGGCCACAGCAATTCCATAAAGTCATTCTGAGAGAGCTCTTTATCACGAAAAGTAATGACATATGCAAGCAATATCCATAACTTTTTCGAGCGGTTGTCCTGATCATTTATGACTTTATCTTTATAAGTAAGCGACATGCCGCCAAGCATATTTACACAAAGTATATCTTGCTCTGGATTGTTCATAAAATACCCCCAACTATCATGCATACAAGAGCAGCAACCATATTTTATCCCTGCTCAGGAGCATGGTTACATGTTACGGTTACAAAATTCCTTAATCCATATCCATATTATCATACAATCTCCGAAAACACAAAACTTTTTTTCACGACAGATAAATTGTGCGCTAAATATGCAGCTACCATCCCTGTTACTAATTAAAATTAGTGCTTGCTTGCACTATTATATTATGTTATAATTTCACTAGAGAAATGAACATTATTAACGTGTTTGTGACCACATAGGGTTTCCTGCATATAAATAATAATATAATGTTCGTTGATTTGTTGTGATAAGAATAAGGAGTGAACACATTATGAAAAAATTATCTGCCTTAATCCTCATTGCAATATTGATGCTGGCGCTAGTATGCCTCACCGGCTGCTCTCAGGTGATAGAGGGTATTGCCAATAGTATTTCTGCGGGCTTGGATAAGGATACCCCTGTGATAGACTTTTCTGATACAGAGGATCCGGTCGATAAGCCTGATAACGCTATGCCTGAAGATATTGAAGAATATGTCGCAGATAACCCCTACAATGATCTTGATTTCAGCAAGGGGAACCAAGTTGCTCTCGCCAACGGCAACAGTGTTACTGCTGAAGCTATCGCTGCCAATTATGACAGCTCCAGCGCAGTAATGATTAATGCTGTCAATCTTAGCGGCGAGGTCAATGCTGTTACAGAGGCTGCTCCGGCGCTATCAAACGTGCTGGCCGCTGCTGCTCCAGGCACAGTCGTTTATTCAAATTCCAAAGCGGCTATTGATGCCAGCAACACAGCAGACGGCTATATTATGGTGGCTTATACCGGTGGCGCTAGCTCTAAGATTAAAGTCTTAATCGACTGCCCCAGCGGCATTCGTTATACCTACGACTTGAACGCCTACGGCTCATATGAAGCCTTCCCGCTTTCTGATGGCAACGGCTCTTATACTATCGGCATTTACGAGAATATCAGTGGCAGCCAATATGCCACCGCTTATACTAACACTGTTTCTGTAGCGCTCAGCAATCAGTTTGCGCCTTTCCTCAGGCCAAACCAATATGTTAACTTCACCACCGGCAGCGCTACTGCCAACCAAGCAGCTTACCTTTGCTCTGGTTTAAGCAGTGAGCTGGATAAGGTTACTGCCATCTATAATTATGTTGTCACCAACTTTACCTATGACCGTGAATTAGCGGCAAATGTCCAAAGCGGATATATCCCCAACCTTGATACTGTCCTGGCTAATAAAAAGGGGATTTGTTTTGACTATGCAGCTCTGATGACAGCTATGCTGCGTTGCCAGGGAGTACCTACCAAACTGGTTATTGGTTATAGCGGCACTGCTTATCACGCCTGGATCAGCACTTATACTGAATCTCAGGGATGGGTTAATGGCGTCATCCACTTTGACGGCAATCAATGGAAATTAATGGATCCTACCTTTGCCAGCACCGGCAACTCCTCTTCCCAGATTCTCCAGTATATTGGCAATGGCAGCAACTACTCTGCTAAGTTCCTTTATTAAAACTATAGATTGAAAATTTGTTGATGATATAATATAATGGATTTGCCTTGTGGCAAATCCATTATATTATATGGACTTATAGCCAATATTGACTAAGAGCCAAATTTACTATAATTGTTCACGGAGGAACTATATGAAGCGGAAAAAGCTTAGTAATGGGTATATTTCCGCGCTGTGTCTGGAGTTGTCTTTATTTCTCCATGCCGGCATTACTCTAAGCGACGGATTACATCTTTTGATCGATGATGACGATGATCATACCTCCCGGGCTATTCTCACTACGCTGGCTGATATTGTTGACCAAAATCGGCCTCTTTCTGATGCCCTGAGCGAGATTAAGGCCTTTCCGGACTATATGATACAAATGGTTACCCTAGGAGAAAAAACCGGCCGCATCAGCGAAATCCTCAGATCCTTGTCTGAGTATTATGACCGCCAGGAGAGACTGGCCTCGACGATCAAAAACGCGCTTATCTACCCTACTATTCTTTTAGTAATGATGATCGCCGTAGTCATTGTACTGATTACGGTAGTTCTGCCCATTTTTGATGACGTTTTCCGCCAGATGGGCACGGAAATGCCCGCTTTTACCACCGCAATGATGAATATTGGCGAGTGGCTCAAAGGAGCGTCTCTTGTTTTTGCTATTCTCGCCGCTATAATTATTCTTTTTGGCCTCTTGCTATTGGCGATACCGTCTTTCCGTGCCAAAGCCAGCCGCGTTTGGCGCGATCTGCGCAAAGAAAAGGGTTTGGCCGCCAAAATAGCATTAACCCGCTTTAGCAGTTCTTTGGCTTTGACCATCAAGGCCGGCCTTAATATGGATGAAAGCTTTAAAATGGCCTCTACTCTTTCCGCCAACAGCAAAGTATCCGAAAAAAAGCATGCTGAATGCGCAAAATTGTTGGATGATGGCAGTTCCTTGTCAGAGGCCTTAACCAAAACCGGCATCTTTCCCCCGGTATACTCGCGCATGCTCTCTCTGGGCGCTAAAACCGGCTCTGCTGATAATGTACTCGATGAAATCGCCCGCAGAACAGAAGCGACTGTCAATGATATAATAGAGCGCTTACTCGGCCGCATTGAACCCACCCTGGTAATTATTACATCCTTGATCGTGGGCGTAGTCCTACTCTCGGTCATGCTGCCGCTAATGAATATCATGTCCTCTTTGGGATAATAGGAGCACTCATGCGCAAAGCAGAATGGAAAAAGAAAAAAGGAAATGCTTTAATTAGCAGCCTGGTTGGCATCGCTTTTTTTGCCATTGTCATCTGCCTGGTTATTTATGGCTTTTCCAATGTTGAGTCCGGCAGCGCCGGTGAAGGCAAACGCGTTTTGGAAGAAAGTCTGCGCCGCGCGGCAGTCAGTTGCTATGCCATCGAGGGAGCCTATCCGCAGTCACTGGACTATTTAACCGAAAACTATGGCGTGATTATTGATACTGATAAATACGCTGTGCATTATGCGATATTTGCCAGCAATATTATGCCGGATATTACGGTAATAGATTTAGAAAATCCCACTGATATTAATGAAAACTGGGATACTTGGGAGTAAAAGATGATTAAATCGCAAGGAGAAAATAGACTTGGCAGTGTTTTTAGCCTTTTGATTTTTTGCGCTTTTGCTGCTGCGGTTTTAATGGTTCTCATGCTGGGCGCCAGAGTGTACCGGGATGTTGCCGCGCGTAATGAGGCTGCCTGGGATCAAAGGATGGCGCTGGCCTATATTGAGGCCAAAATTCGCCACAACGATACCCTGGATGATGTTAAAATTGGCCCCTACATTGGCTATGAAGAGATTGCCGAAATCGAAACGCTCTATTTGGAGCAGCATTTTGGCGACTATACTTATCATACGATGATATACCTGAGCGACGGCTGGGTATATGAAATGTTCTGCGAAAAGGGTCTCGAGTTTAACCCCTCAGACGGCACCAAAATTCTTGAGGCGCAAGCACTGGATTTTGAGTTTTTGGATGATAATGGTCTACTCAAGATAACCTGTGTGGATAGCAGCGGCAATCCGATGAGCATGATCATTTTGCCCCGCAGCGAGGAAGGAGTGCAAATATGAAGTTTTCCGTCTTCCTCACCGAGCAAATTCTAGCTATCCTTTTTTTCGCTCTCACCGCAGCTGTTTGTGTGCAGCTTTTTGTCGGCTCCAGCAATATGTCTGATGATAGCGGCGACTTAAACTATGCTCTAATGGTGGCGCAAAACGGCGCCGAGGCCTTTAAGGCCAGCCATGGCGATATGGAACAAACCGCAAATATCCTTGATGATGACAACAGCTATAATGCAGACAGCGACAGTGGCTCTATTGTGATCTCTTATGATAAAAACTGGCTGGTTTGTGACAGCGATGACGCCAAATATCAAATGCTGATCAAAGAAGAAAGCTCTCCTGCTGACGACCTGTTTACGGCGACTATTACTGTGCAAACATCAACGCCAAAGGATGCCAGCAGCGCTATTTTTAAGCTTCCTGTCGTAGCCAGGGAGGTGCAATAATGAGCGCGCCTGTTGAAAACAAAAAATCCAGCAAAAGCGGTATTGGCACTGGCAGCGTTTCCCTTATTTTGATTTTTGCCGTACTCTGCCTGACCATTTTCGCCCTTTTGACCCTTTCTTCAGCCAAGGCGGAAAATGATCTTGCCGCGAAAACAGCTGCGTCTATTTCTGCTTATTACGCGGCGGATGCGCAGGCTGAACATGTTTTTTCCGCCCTGCGCAGCGCCATGACAACAAATGACGCCATCCCCGCTACTATCGATGATATTGCGATCACTGCCAATGAAGAGGGCAGCAGCAGCCATATTGCCTATTTTGTACCGATGGATGATGCGCAGCAATTATCTGTTATCCTCAGCTATGACCAAGCCAGCGCCAGCTTTGACATTCTCAAATGGCAGATAGAGCTGGCGTCAGAATGGGAAGCAGTTGATGATTTTAATGTATGGCTGGATTAAATGTAGGTATTAGTACTTAAAGGAGATAGATCATGACAGAGATGGACATAATTGAAACAGAGGTTATGCAATACCTGGAGCAGGCGGTATCAGAGCGGGCATCAGATATCTTTATTATTGCCGGTATGCCTGTGTGCATCAAAGTCGGCGGCGTCATTAAGCCGATTGGTGCAGAAACAATATTCCCTTCCCAATCGCAAAAGCTGATCAGCGAGCTGTATCAGTTGGCCAACCGGGGTATGGAACATTACGAAGCAGTCGGTGACGATGACTTCTCCCTCTCGATCAAAAATCTTTCTCGTTTTAGGATTAATACTTATCATCAGCGCGGCTCTATGGCCACGGTTATCCGGGTAGTGTTCTTTAATATTCCTGATTACCGCAGCATGGGTATTCCTGATGACGTGATCAAAATCGGCCACCGTTCCAATGGTATGGTGCTGGTAACAGGGCCTGCCGGCGGCGGTAAATCCACCACACTGGCCTGTATTATTGATACCATCAATCATAACCGCAATTGCCATATCATCACCCTGGAAGACCCCATTGAATTTTTGCACCGTAATGACAAAAGTATTGTCAGCCAAAGAGAAATCAGCCTTGATACGGAAAGCTATATTGACGCGCTGCGCGCCTGCCTGCGCCAGGCCCCGGATGTTATCCTCCTGGGCGAAATGCGCGATTTTGAGACAATCAAAGTATCGATGACCGCTGCTGAGACAGGGCATTTGTTAATTTCTACCCTGCACACAGTGGGCGCAGTCAATACTATTGACCGTATAATCGACGTCTTCCCTCCTCATCAGCAGCAACAAATCCGCGTGCAGCTTTCCATGCTGCTTAATTCTGTCGTCTCACAGCAATTGCTGCCTGATCTTGAGGGCAATCTTATTCCCGCCTTTGAAATCATGCATGTTACCGGAGCCATTCGCAATATGATTCGCGAAGGAAAAACCTTCCAGATAGATAATATTATTCAAACATCTGCGGCAGAGGGCATGATCAGCATGGATGTTTCTATCTATAACCTTTATCAGTCCGGAAAAATTACTGTAGACACCGCTTTGAAATATGCAGTTAATACTGAGCAAATGCAAAGAAAACTGGGCCTATAAGCGAGCATTTACGTTCAGCTCTTTTTGAGGATTGTTTATCAGTTGAAAGAAATAATACCCTATATATTATAGAAATATATTATAGAAAAAATGAGGAGCACCTATGAAAACAAGCAGAAAAATAGTGCTTGGCCTTTTGGTTCTGATATTTATTGCCAGCAGCACTATTTTTGTTCTTTTATATTGGCGTGAGTATGATATTTCTCTGCGCATACATGTTTTTGCCATCAACCAGACAGAACGGGCTGCATTTAACTATGCAGACAGATATCCGGTATCAGAATGGCCGCAGTGGGTATCGATAAGCATTTCCCGGGCTAATGAAAGAAACCCCGCCGCGCATACGGCAGGAACCGACAAGCCTGTTCCTGATGTCCTTTCTGAATACGCTGCTCTTCACCAGCAAAACCGTGATATGATTGGCTGGATCAAAATTGCCGATACCAATATCGACTATGCGGTCATGCAAACCAGCGGAGACCCGGAATATTATCTGCACCGCGATTTCAGCGGTAATTATAAGTATGCGGGCACACCTTTTCTTGATGCCAACAGCGATGTACTATTTCCCTCTGCTAATTTTTTGGTCTACGCGCATAATATGATCAACAAATCGATGTTCGGCCAATTGCCCAACTACCTGAACCAGAGCTTCTATGAGACGCATCAAACTATTCAGTTTGATACTATCTATGAAAAAGGCGAGTACGAGGTTATTGCCGTCTTCCGCTCGCAGATATATTATCATAACGACCCTGTTTTCCGCTACTATATCTGGGGATATATCGACAATGAGGCTGATTTTAACTATTATCTGAATAATGTGATGGCCCTGGCGGAATATGATACCGGCAAGAGCGCACAGTGGGGAGACCAGCTTTTAACACTTTCTACCTGCTATTATCATGTCAATGAAGGCCGGTTGGTAGTAGTCGCCAAGAAAGTCAATTAATAAAAAGCGCATAGGGGGATTTTTATGCTGAAAATTACTAAATCTGCAATTATGGCGCTGACCATGATAGCCATCATAGTAATGTGTACTGCCTGTTCCCCTGATTCTACGGATGGCGAAAAGGCGAATAATCCCAGTATCTCCGAAATTGCCGTTGATAACTTAGACTTGGAGGTAACTCCTGGAATAGGCATCATTATCTGTTATGAAAGCGACGAAAACATTATCTTCTACGGATACTTTGGGCTGTTTGGTTATGATTTGGGGACTAAGCAAATCACCTTTTCTGTCGATTTTGTCAAAAGTAACGGCCAGGTCGGCAGTGTCCAGGGCAGCCATGGTATTGCTGTTGATGTCAGCAGTGATGGACAAACCATCATGCTCTATGATTATGATGTCGAAACAGAGACCAGGGGCGAGACCTGTTACATTGATATTCCCACGCTGACATATTCGATACAGGAATACCAGCCGATGGAGAACATCTTTTCGCAGGATATTGTAATCGGAGAAATCGCAGCGACGACTGAGATTGGCGCCCTGCAATACGTGCGCGGTGATACCGCCTGGTCACTTTTTGAATAAACCATCAGCGCAACTAATTAGCCTTATATACCAAAAGAAGGTTTGGAAAAGATACTTCCCAAACCTTCTTTTTTCACCACACTCTTATTTTATTAATTGATTCTTATATATCAAACAAGCCCTGGCGGTGAGCTTTGAGATAATCTTTGGTATAGGCCTTGTCGCCGCCGGCCAACATGCGCGCGGTCAAATAGCACCCCATCAGTTGTCTGTCGGTTGGATCAAGAATAAAGCTATCCATACCCGCTGCTACTGCCTGAGCCAAAAAATAGCGGTTAATAATTTTGCGGTTGGGCAAGCCAAAACTAATATTGGAGAGGCCGCAAACACAATTAACTTCCGGATAAGCAGCGCGAATCTTCCGCACTGTCTCCAGGATAACCTGCGCGCCCTCTTTGGATACGGAAACAGGCTGTACCATCGGGTCTAAATAAATATCGCTCAGCAACATCCCTGCATTGGTTAATTTATCAATCAGCCGGGAGCCAATAGCGTAGCGGGCCTCTGCTGTTTGCGGGATTGAGTCCCCGTCCATGCAAAGCGCTACCAGCTTGGCCTGATATTCCAAAGCCAGCGGCAAAATATCAGCAAAGCGCTCTTCTTCGGCGCTGATGGAATTAATCATCACCGGGTTTTTGACCAGCGGCAGCGCTGCCCTTAGCGCCCGTGGATCGGGACTATCCAGACAAAGGGGCATGTCCAACACGTTGCCGACCTTCTCGACCAGCCAGGTTAGACGCTCCGCCTCATCATGGACGAAAGTTCCGCAATTCAGATCAATAAATTCCGCGCCAGCAGCTGCCTCAGTTTGGCCAATAGCAATCAGGGCCTCAGCATCATAGCCTTCAACCAGGGGTTTGATCGCCTTGCGGCTGGAATTAATCAACTCACCAATAATCATTTATTCTTTTGCCTCCAATAGTCGTCTAGCCAGTTCAACCGCACCCTGAGCATCCTCCGAATAGCCGTCTGCCCCAATTTCTTCAGCATATTCCGCTGTCACCGGTGCGCCTCCGATAATAATCTTAACCTTATCGCGTAACCCGGCCTCTTCAAAAGCTACAACTGTCTCTTCCATACTGACCATAGTCGTGGTCAGCAAAGCCGACAGCGCAACAATATCCGCATCATGCTCTTTGGCTGCCGCAACAAAGGTTTCCGGGGCAACATCGTTACCCAAATCATGCACAGTGTAGCCATTGCTGGACATTAATAAAGCCACCAGGTTTTTGCCAATATCGTGAATATCACCCTTAACAGTACCAATGACAATAATGCCTTTGGATTCAAAATCCCCTTGGATAAAGGGCTGCAACATCTCAATGGTCACAGCTACAGCTTCCGCTGCCATCATCACCTCTGGCAGAAAAAGCTCTTCTTCTTTAAATAGCCGGCCTACTTCAGCCATGGCGCCAATCAAACCGTCATTGATAATATCTATCGGAGACAAGCCTTGATCAAGCAGCAATTGCGCTTGCTCTAAAGCAATATCCTCGTCTCCGTCCAAAACTGCATCAAATAAAAGCTGATACTCACTCATTTGCTAATTTATCCCCTTATGACAATGTCTTAATGGCGTCACGTGCCAGTTGATCACATATTTCATTATATTTATCCCCGGCATGTCCCTTGACCTTGCGCCAAGAAAGATGATGGGGTTTAGCTGCCTCCAGCAGCTCCATCCAGAGAGTTTTGTTCTCCACTGGATTTTTTTTGGCGTTTAACCAGCCGTTTTTCTGCCAATTATCCAGCCAGTGCTGATTAAAAGCATTAACCAGATAGGCGCTGTCGCTATAGAGGATGACGTCACACGGCGCCTTTAATGCTTGCAGGGCACGCGCCGCTGCCATCAATTCCATCCGCTGGTTGGTTGTTTGCGCTTCCGCGCCAGATATTTTCTTTTCCGTGCGGCCATAAATCAGCACTGCCCCCCAGCCTCCCGGGCCAGGATTACCAGAGCAAGCGCCGTCGGTGTAGATGATTACTTGTTTTCTTGTATTCTCCATATACGCCATTATACAATATTATTTGCATCTTGTGGGGATTTCCCTGCATATTTTAAAAAATTTTCTTTATCATAATAGTAATTAGTGATATAATAAAGCTTAATTGGGAAATTTTATATAATATATTTATTGAGGCAAAAACATGAACAGATTTGACAGCCCCTACGAACTCCCCTATCCTTCCGCTGAGATTAATCCCTATATCAGCTTAGCCAACAATGCTGCAAGCCAAGCTGACTATGCGGAATATGCCAAGGAAGCCAATATTGCCGTATATGATAATACAATGCAGCAACTTTTGCCTCAATTTCCGCCAGATAAAAGTATCTACGTGACGCCGGTACTCTTTTCTACTGATGTAATGGAATCTGTTTTCAGCGCCGCTTTTAAAGCCCGCAGCGCCGTCAGCCACAGCCTTAACATTGCTCTTCGCAAAGCAGAAGAAATATTAGCTGCTGAGCAGGTAAAAATCTCTCAGCTTGAAGCGGAGATCCAGCAGCTGACCTATCAATCGGAACAGCTACGGGGTGATTTTACTACAGCCACAGATACTGCGATTGCCGCTGATACCGCCGCCTCTACGGTGCAGGCAAAAACCTTGCTTGATACCTTAGAGATCACCTATGAAAAACATCAGCTGCTCAAAAACAGCAGGCAAACGCTATTTCATACCCAGGCCAATATTGACTATCTTAAAACTAAGCTGGATGATTGTTTAGAGCAAATCAACAAGCTTACCAATGAACAACCGCAAATCCAAAACAGCCTGGCAACTACCCGCGCTGCCTTTGCTGATTTTGTCCAGCCAGCAGCCGCGCCCCCCCCTCCCGCTGCTAATCTTGCAGAGCAAGCAATCGTTGCCCCGCAACCCCAGGCTGAGGAAAACGCCCGCCCCAGTGCAGGCGCATTAATCTGGTCATATTTCAAAATCATCCTCATTGCTTTATTGTTCGCTTTGGTGCTGCGCGCCTATGTTATCGATATCACCAAGGTTGACGGCACATCTATGAACGCAACTCTGGTCAACAAGGATAATATTATCACTGCCAAAATTGCCTATGTGCTGAACGAACCTGAGCGGGGCGATATTATCGTCTTTGACGCGCCGGATACTGCTGGCGAAGATTATGTCAAGCGTATTATCGGCTTGCCCAATGAAGAAATTATTATCGAAAACGGCACGGTTTATATTGACGGCCAAGTATTAAAGGAGCCCTATCTTGCCTCCGGTGTTTACACAGATGGCGAGATACGCATGGTTATTCCGGATGGATTTTACTTTGTGATGGGTGATAACCGTACTGTCAGCCGAGACAGCCGGGCGGCAGAGGTTGGCGTCATCAACAAAGATCTTATTCACGGTAAAGCCGTCTTTAGGATTTTCCCCTTTAGCAGCTTTGGCAGTATTTATAAATAAAACTATTTGGATAATAGAAAGCCCCACCTCACGGTGGGGTTATTTTTCACCCTCTTCATTTGCTGATAGAATTAAAAGCCGCGATATTTCCATAAGGCAGCGCAGCCACGGATCACGAGGAAGATTGAGATACAGATGGTGCATGTTTCTAGAATCCCCCTATTGCCAAAGCCGACGAACGCGCCAAAACACCAGATAGCTATGCCAATAGCAATAAGAAAGATATTATTGCGCAAACAATGCGGCGGACGTGTGGGAATAATTCTTTTTTCACCGTTAGCCTTGCGCTGCTTTTCTTTTTTTAAATAGGCCTCGAGAAAATAGCCAAAACAAATCCACACAACTAACAGCAAAAAAACCGGCAAATATATCCAGATTGCACCCAGCACATCTTCGGGGAGAAAAATACCAACAAGAAACAAGGCAGGCAAGGTCACGAAGAAAATGATCGCAAAGATTGCCAGCTTTTTTTCTTCTTCCAGAAAAAGCCTGATAATACCGCGGATAGCAAGAAATATCCCCACCACCGCTAATCCGACTACGGCAACAATAAGTGCTTGCGGCAAAATAATATCCTCCCGTCTTACTCTTCTTCCTGACTCCTCGTCTATTTTCTAATCAAGCCGATAAATATTGATATAATCTATCTTGCCGGAGATATCACTAAAGTTTTGGTTTATCTCTTCGTCGCCCAAAAGCAAAAAGTCATTAATTCCGGCCATAGTTGCTGCTTGTTGCTGGCCATTTGCAGAATAGGTAAAGCTCATTTCCGGCTGCAATAATTGCGGCAGTATGTTTCTGGCAACAAGTACCTTGGCTAGGGCATCCAGGCCCTCCGCCTCAGCAGTACTGCTCTCTTCCAGCAGGTCAGACACATCTCCTGCCCCGGTCAGAGAACTGACAATTGCCGCTAAAGCTGCTTCCTTAGCAGATAAATTCCCGTTTTCCGTGAGCAAAGCGGCAAAGCGCTGCGTGGCGTTTTCTTTGTCCCCCAGCGCATAAAGCGCCCATGATAACCATAGTTTTTCTTCAACAGTCAAATCAGCGTTAGCCAAAAGCAGATTAACTTCAGTCAAGACCGGCTGATTATAGAGAGCCATGCCTGTTATAGCTATACATTTTTCTAAACGGCTGCTGCTTTGTTCCAGAAAACTCTGGCAATAATCGAGCAAAGCGGTATAGTCAACACCATCCGCCGCCGTGGCAATAGCAGCTACGCTGGCGGATAAAGAAGATGTCGTACCCAAATCACCCATACCGCCATCTTGTTTTTGATAAACGCTCAAATCAAGAGGGCTGCCGGTGAGCTCAAACACAGCATCCGAAGCATAGTCACGCAATAATTGCCGGGCGTGGGCGGCAGTAATCGCGGTTACTACCGAATTTGTGGCAAGTTCGCTCTCTTTATAGGCAAATAGCTGCTGCCAAAGCAGGGTGATAATATCCGCTCTTTGCGGCGAAGAGAAAATAGTTAGCTCTGTGTTTGTTGCCAGCTCCATCTCCGCAGCTAGAGTAGCGCGGTCATAGGCATAGTGTTTTGATTCCTCCTCCGGTAAAAGCTCAGGTTCAGGAGCGGTTCCGCTGCCATATTCCAAAACAATACTGCCCGCCTTAACCTGCCCCTCGGAGCAATCTATGGCTTGTACCACTAACCAACAATCGCCGTTAAACTCAGGCAGCTGATAGGAACAGAGCGCCTGGCCTTGTTCATCAGCCTGCACTGTGGCAAAAAACAATTTTTCAGCCACTATGCTGGGGCTGCTATTTACGTCCTGTGCTGTTAAAGGCACATAATCATGATAGACATCACTAAAGGTATGAATTTGCGGCTTGCTGTCAGCGCGATAAACCGTAATAGCGAGCATCGCTGCTGTAGGATTATTCTGGCTATCTTTAACATCAATGCTGAGAACTCCGCTTTCGCCTGATTTTTCATTATCAAGATCACCGCTGGCTTTAACCTGTAAATGATTAGCGCTGGTATCCACGGTTTGCAAGGTTGGCCCTGCCGGCAAATATTCTCCCTTATTATAGCTGACTACAGTCAGATAGCTGTTCAAGTAGTTGTCCGGCGCAAAATTGCCCAAATAGCTGTTTTCTTTACCTGGGATAAATGACGTTATCTGCTCGCCGCTTTCAATAAACAAATATTCGCTGCCACTAATAGGCGTCGTTGCTAAAAAGCTGCTGTTTAAAGCGTATTCACTCTGATCAAAAGTTACCGGTATCACAGTGCTGTCCCCGGCTTGCTCTTGAGCGCCCGATGCGGTAACAGTTTGTCCCACGCTAAAAGCGCGGCTCACCAACTGCTTGCCGCTTTGCCAAATCTCCAGCTGATATTCCCCGGCGAGCAAAGAGGGCAAAGTAATATGTCCGCTAAAAACATAATCATTCAGCGCAGCATAGTCATGATAAACGGTCTTGCCCAGGGCAAGAGAAGTAAGCATCACTGTCACCCGCTCATATTCCAGAGCAGAGTTGTCACGCGGCTTGACCATGCCCCAAAAATCGAGTATATCCCCTGATTGATAGTTGCTCTGGTCGAGATAGAGATAGCGCCAGTTGCTATAATTAGCTTCCTCTTGCTCTCTTCCCCCATAACAGGGCAATATCAGCGATTTGCCTTCTGCTTCAATCAGATAAACAGTATCCCGCTCACGGGGAATTTTGGCTATGCCACTGGCATTGGCTGTGGCCAGCGCAGCGTCATAGATATCTTTGACAGAGGCTGGCAAAGGCTGATCTGTAGCGCTGTCATGTATCCAAAACAAAGAGCTCTCTTGGTCGGTCAACATATAAGCTGAGATATCTGAAACAGCAAAAAGCAGATCTTTGGACTGCTCGCCATAGGCGCAGCGCAGCAAATAGTAGCCGGGCCCAACTGCGCCGGGCCAAGTGATAGTGTTATTCTCCGGACTGAGCGCAAATTGAGCAATGCGGCTGCTATTATTCAGGCTGAGGGCATGCAGGTTTTGATAATTTTGGCTCCAGGAGGGGCTGTTTTGCACAGCGCCCAACAAAGCAGCGGCATAAGTTTCCGCATTGGCAAACTGATACAAAACAGCATTAATAACTATCTCCTCATCAGCCCCCGGCACTGCTACGCTAAACTCCGGCGCTGTATTGCTGAGATAGGCGCTGCTGCCGCTGATTTGCCACAGAGCCTCCTCTGTGGGCGTGGTCTCAAAAGCAAAGCTATAATCCTCCGCCAATACCAGATCACTATTCAGCAGCGGCAGCCCGGCTTTGATCTCTACTTGATAAACAGTATCTGCGCTAAGCCCCGCAGTGGGCAGCAGACGCAAAACACGTCCTTCTTGCTCCAGCGTATAATTGATTTGCGGCGTAATTGAAATGTATTCGTCAACTGCGCTTTGATCAATAGCTGTCATTTGGTTAAAGACAATCTCAATCGGCGCAGAGGTCAATATTGCTATTTCCTCATTGCCCGGGCGAACCTCTGATATTACGAGAGGCAGCTTGGTTTGAAAAGCCCAGGATAATTTTTTACCCTCAGCCTCGAGCGTGAAAGTATATACTGTGCCCGGATCAAGCTGTTTGGCCGGAGCAATCAAAACCTCATTTCTCCCCGCGCCCTGATGCACGCCTAGGTTAATTTCCGGCGTAACAGTCAAATAGCGGCGGACTGAAGCTGAGCTTACCTCCTCATCAAAAACAATGCGGAAGGCTGAGGAAATATCTGTGCCGCCCTCATCCGTGACAGTGGCCTGAAAATCCGCCTCCTCGGCCAGGGCATAGGGAATATCCTGGACCCAGTTGATGATCAAAACCGTGCCCAGGACAATTATTGCGGCAATTATTACACCTAAAATAAGATAAAATCTTTTCATTATTACTATTGTATTCTAAATCAGGTACATTAGTCAATATTTCTCTTTATTATCTAAATTTCCGCTTCCACTCGGCAAAATTCCAGCTATGGAGAAATTTTTTTGCGGCATCATAACCATTTTGATAGAGTGCGACGCTTTCTTCTTCGCTAATATCAAAATCAGTACTGCTGATCATCTTTTTGCCGGAGCTGGTCTCGATCTCAGTTGGAATCATAATCGAGCGTTGATAATCGCCTTTGCTGGTAGATATGTAATAGTTGTCATGCCCCTCCAACAGCGTTGCGACAATATTTTTGCTATAATCAATAATATTATCCGTCTTGGCTGCCATATGGGGATGCTGGCCATGAGCAGTGAACTTAAAACCAAAAGTGGGCACAAGAGGATTGCTGCTACCGTCGTCAAGAAGCCATATCGGGTAGTTGCTCAGCAATCCGCCATCCACGATATAGTGGGTTTTGCCCAAGCGTGTTTTCAGCTGATACGGCTGATAAAAAAAGGGGATGCTGATACTCATCTGTACTGCCTCTGCTACCAAAAGGCTGTCTGCCCTGATGCCAAACTGCTTCAGATCCCCGGGCAATATCAACATTTGCTGCTGCGAAATATCCGCGGCCACTGCTTGAAATCTATACTGACAGTGAGCGTCTTTGCCCTGCTGCCGCAAATCCGCAAAAGTCTTAACCCCTTTCTTTGCCAGCAAGCCCGCGAGCCAATCAGTAAAATAAGCTGTGCTATAGATGCCATAATTGCGTACAAGATTAACGCCGTCACCAAGCAAACCCAGCTTGCCGCAATGGGTCGTCTGCTTAAACTTGGTGTAATCGAGATCGCTCAGCTCATTTTTCAGCTCATCGCCGCTATAGCCCGCGGCAAGCAAAGCGGCAATAATCGCGCCTGCGCTGGTGCCAACGACATTTTCAAAGCTATAGCCCGCCTCCTCAAAGGCCCAAACAGCGCCGACAAAACCAATGCCCTTAACCCCGCCCCCTTCAAAAACCGCATGGCATTTTTTGATCATCGCTCTACCCTCCCTTTTCTACAACATTATATTGATCTTGCAGAAAAGTTATAACATAGAGCAAACAATGGCGTTACGCGAGCGGATTTTTGGCCAATCTTAATACAATCTTTAGCTTTTGACCATAATAAAAACGCCATATTGATTATTCTTATGGTATACTAAAATCAGTTTAAGCATAAGGCGGTGGTCGCTGGTGGACACCAACTACAATACATTATTAGAGCAGCCGGATAGCTTTGCGTCTGCGAAACGCAAGGGCAAATTACGTATCTATTTTGGTTATGCGGCAGGTGTAGGCAAAACCTATGCCATGCTGGCCGACGCCCATGAAGCGCTCAAAGACAATATCGATGTAGTCGCCGGATATATCGAGCCGCATCTGCGTCCGGAAACAATGGCGATGATGGAAGGTCTGGAAGCTTTACCGCCGTTTTTGATCAACTATAAGGGCGTTATGCTGCGCGAGTTTGCTTTGGACCTGGCTCTGGAGCGAAAGCCGCAGCTGATCTTAATCGACGAACTGGCGCATTCCAATGCCAGCGCCTGCCGCCATAAAAAGCGCTATCAGGATGTAGCGGAACTGCTGCAAGCGGGGATTGATGTCTATACCACTATCAATGTACAGCATATCGAAAGCCTGCATGATCTTGTCGCCGCTATCACCGGCGTTTCTGTGCACGAACGCATCCCTGACAGTGTCTTCGACAGCGCTGACCAAATTGAGCTGATCGATATTGATCCGGATGATTTAATCGACCGTTTGAATAAAGGCAAAATATATCAAGAAGCACAAGCCCAGCAGGCCCTGGAAAACTTTTTCACCAAACAAAAGCTGATTGCGCTGAGAGAAATAGCCCTGCGCCGTACCGCGGATCAGGTTACCCGTTCCGCCATCCAAAATGCGGCAGAAGACAGCGCTGCGCTTGAAGAGGGCCGCCCTTATGGCAACGAGCATCTTTTAGTTTGTATTTCAGCCTCGCCTTCTAATGCAAAGGTGATCCGTACTGCCTCAAGGATGGCCGATGTTTTGCATAGTGATTTTACAGCGCTATTTGTAGAGACGCCGGCGATTAAAGAGCTGGATGAAAAAAACATGAAGTTGCTGCGGGATAATCTCCGGCTGGCCGAGCAGCTGGGCGCACAAATTGCCACCGTATACGGAGAAAATATACCGGAGCAAATCGCCGAATACGCTAAGGCCAGCCGTATTACCAAAATTGTCATAGGCCGCTCTACCCATGTCAAACGCTGGTTTGTCAAATCAAATTTTGTTGATATTTTGACTGAGCTGGCACCGAATCTTGATATCTACATCATCCCGGACACTCAGCCCTCGCATCGCCCGCCCAAGCTTAAAGAGCGAAAAAAGCTAAAACTTTCTGCCATCGATGCGGCAAAATCACTGGCCGGGCTGATCATCTGTACTTTGCTTAGCTATTGGTTCTATCATTTGGGCTTTCACGAGGCCAGCATTATCACTGTTTATATCCTCGGCGTTCTCTTGAATGCCATGCTCACCACAGGCTGGGTATATGGTGCGGTTTATTCTGTTTTAAGCGTGCTGGCGTTTAATTATTTTTTTACGGAACCGAGCTTTACCCTGGAGGCTTATGGCACCGGCTATCCTGTCACCTTTGCCATTATGCTGGCGGCATCTTTGATCACCAGCACTCTGACCAAAAGCGTCAAAACACAGGCTCAGCAATCAGCACAAAAAGCCTATCGTACCGAGGTGCTGCTTGAAACCAACCGCCGCCTGGAGCAGGCAAACACTCAGGCTGATATTCTCAACGAAACTGCCCGCCAGTTGGTTAAGCTGCTGAACCGCATTATTCTCGTCTACCCTGTGCAGCAGCAGACTCTCGCTGATCCGCTGATCTTTTTAACTGATGAGGAAAATGTCGATACTGCCAAATATCTTACTACCGAAGAACATGCGGTGGCAGAATGGGTACACAAAAACAACAAGCGCGCCGGTGCCACCACCAACACCCTTGCAGCCGCCCATTGCCTGTATCTGGCCATTCATAGCGGCAATGCTGTGCTCGCTGTGATCGCAATTGCCATGGATGAAAACCCACAAATAGAGCCTTTTGAAAAAAGCTTGATGATTGCCATGCTGGGCGAATGTGCCATGGCCTTAAAAAAACAAAGCACCGATGAGATAAACCAGCGAATTGCAACAGAAGCCCAGCAAGAAAGGCTGCGCACTAATCTACTCCGGACCATTTCGCATGATTTGCGCACCCCGCTCACCAGCATATCCGGCAATGCCGGCGTGCTGATCAATAATACAGCCGTGCTCAGTGAAGAGCAAAAAAGCGAGCTTTATGCTGATATTTATGATGACGCCATGTGGCTCAACAATGTCGTAGAAAACTTGCTGGCTATTACCCGCATCGAAAACAGCAACGTCAGCCTTAATCTACAGCCTGAGCTTTTGGCGGATGTGATTGAGGAAGCTCTGGCTCATCTCAGCCGCAAAAGCGCAGAGCATAATATTCAAACTAGCATTACTGACGAGCTGCTGATGGCGAAAATGGATGCTCGCCTCATTGCACAGGTGCTCATCAATATGGTAGATAATGCTGTCAAATACACACCCAGCGGTTCCACTATCACCGTTTCCGCAAGTGCGGACGGGCATAAAGCGCGTGTGGAAATTGCTGACAACGGGCCGGGCATCAATGACGCGGCAAAGGGCAAGCTGTTTGATATGTTTTACACAGCGAATAATATCCACGGAGACGGACGCCGGGGGCTGGGCATGGGGCTATACCTATGCAAGGCTATCATTAACGCTCACGGCGGCGAAATCTATGTCAAAGACAATGCCCCCCATGGCACGATATTTGGCTTTGTTTTAGAGGCTGAGGAGGTCGATATTCATGAATAAACCAATGCTTTTGGTGGTTGAGGATGATCATGCTGTGCGCAAGCTGATCACGACCACTCTTGATACGCAGGGATATCTGTATCATAGTGCGGCAACAGGCGAAGGCGCTATTTTGGAGGCTGTTTCCAGCCAGCCGGATATTATTTTGCTCGATTTGGGACTGCCGGATATGGATGGCGTGGATATCATTAGAAAAGTGCGGGAATGGACAAATACGCCGATCATCGTTATCAGCGCCCGCAGTGAGGATAGCGACAAAATAGACGCGCTGGACGCCGGGGCTGATGACTATTTAACCAAACCCTTTAGCGTCGAAGAACTGTTGGCCAGGATCCGCGTTAGCCTGCGCCGTGTACGTTATGATAGTGAAAAGCTGCTGAAGGACGCCAGTGTTTTCATTAATGGCAGCCTGAAAATTGACTATGCGGCCGGGTGCGTCTTTGTTAATGAGGAAGAAATACATCTGACGCCGATTGAGTATAAGCTGCTATGCCTGCTGGCTAAAAATGTGGGTAAGGTTTTGACGCATAATGCCATCTTGAAAGAAATTTGGGGTAGTTATTCCAGTGATATCCCTGCTCTGCGTGTTTTCATGGCAACTCTGCGTAAAAAAATTGAAAAACAACTGGTACAGACAAGGCTGATTCAAACACATATTGGCGTCGGCTATCGCATGCTGCGTATTGCTGAGGATAATGCCAGCGACTAAGTTTGCATGTTAAAAATATAAAAATCACTGCCCTCAACGCCATAGCTATAGCTATGGCGTTTTTTATCGTGGACATTATGCTCAGGCAGCAATCTTAATGTTCTACTAATTTTATCGCTAAAACCTAAACACCTTAATAATGGCAAAAATGCTATGCTTTGCTCACCAAAAGAGCTGAGGAGGCGGAAGATCAATGTTGCAATTTATCTTGTTTTTAATTTTATTCTTTATTGTCATCCTGCCCATGGGCAAATATCTCTACCATGTGACAGCAGGCAAACATACTTTTGCCGACCCTCTTTTTGATCGCTTTGATCGGCTGATTTTTCGTCTTTGCGGCATTGATAAGAACGAAATGAATTGGAAAAAATACCTATTATCCATGCTTGTGCTTAATGCCGTGATGATTATTGTCGGCTATTTAATCCTGCGCCTACAAGCTTTGCCGCTTTTTAATCCCAATGGCATCAGCGCCATGGCGCCTGATCTCAGCTTCAACACCATCATCAGCTTTATGACCAATACTAATCTGCAGCATTATGCCGGAGAATCCCAGTTATCCTACTTGAGCCAGATGCTGGTCATCACTTTTATGATGTTTACCTCGGCTGCCAGCGGCTATGCTGTTTGTATGGCCTTTGTGCGCGGCCTGGCCGGACGCGTCAAAACCATGGGCAATTTCTATGTTGATCTGGTTCGTATCATCACCCGTGTTTTGCTGCCGCTGGCACTTATTTTTGGGCTGGTGCTGGTGGCGCTGGGCGTACCGCAAAACCTTTCGGCCAATCTTACTGTCAAGACCATCGAAGGCACCTATCAGGACATTGCCATGGGGCCGATAGCCTCTTTGGAAATCATCAAGCACCTCGGTACCAATGGCGGCGGCTTTTTCGCAGCCAACGCGGCCATGCCTTTTGAAAACCCCAATGTCATCACCAATATCATCGAAATGCTGGCGATGATGCTGCTGCCCGGCTCTGCTGTGGTTGCTTTTGGTCACCTGGTCAAAAACCGCAGCAAACAATCTGTAAGCAGCAAAAAGAAAAGAACCTGGCTAGGGGCCGAAGCCAAACCCCTGTTAGCGGTGATGTCTATTCTCTTTATAACTGGGCTGGTCATCTGCTTCACTGCGGAGAGCGCAGGCAATCCGCTGCTGGCCGAGGCCGGAGTTAATCAGGATATGGGCAATATGGAAGGCAAGGAGACGCGCTTTGGCATTGCCCAATCCACTTTGTTTACCACTGTCACCACAGCCTTTACTACCGGCTCAACCAATAATATGCATGACACTCTCACCCCTCTTGGCGGAGCCGTACCCCTGGCGAACATGATGCTCAATCTCGTCTTTGGCGGCAAAGGGGTGGGGCTGATGAATATGATAGTCTATGCTATTTTAGCGGTGTTTATCTGCAGCTTGATGATCGGCCGCACACCGGAATATCTGGGCAAAAAAATTGAGGGCAAAGAAATGAAGCTCACTGCCCTGGGCATCATCATTCACCCGCTGCTCATCCTCGGCTTTGCGGCCCTGGCCATAGCTGTCCCGGCCGGCATAGCGGGCATCAGCAACCCCGGGCATCATGGCTTGACGCAGGTGCTCTACGAATATACTTCTGCCGCGGCCAATAATGGCTCCGGCTTTGAGGGGCTGGCGGATAATACGCTGTTTTGGAATATCACGACAGCGCTGGTGATGTTTGTCGGGCGCTATCTCACCATTGCGCTGCAGCTGGCCATAGCTGGCTCGCTGATGCAAAAAATTGCCGCAGGCGAATCCAGCGGCACGCTCAAAACAAGCACGCCTACCTTTACCATAGCGCTGTTAATGGTAGTAATCTTATTCGCAGCATTAACCTTCTTCCCCGCCTTAGTGCTTGGCCCGCTGGCAGAACATTTGACCTTGATCGTTTAAGGGGTGTTAATTATGAACAAACAAACTTCTAAATTTATCAGCAAAAATATTCTCAAATCAGCAATTGCCGGCGCTTTTAAAAAGCTGAACCCATGCTATATGATCAAAACACCGGTGATGTTCGTGGTGGAAATCGGCTTTTTCGTAACCTTGTTGCTGTGCTTTATGCCGGAGCTGTTTGGCGATCAGGGCGCAAGCTTGCGGCCATATAATATCATCGTGGCTGCGGTGCTGTTTATGACCCTGCTCTTTGCTAATTTTGCCGAGGCAATAGCAGAGGGCCGCGGCAAGGCCCAAGCGCAGAGCTTAAAGAAAACACAAAAAGATATGACTGCACACCTAATTAATGCGGATGGCTCTGAAGCTATTATTGACGCAGGCGCTCTCAAAAAAGGCGATATGGTACTAGTCAAAGCAGGAGAGCTTATACCCAATGACGGCGAGGTTATTGACGGCATTGCTTCAGTGGATGAATCAGCTATCACCGGCGAATCCGCGCCGGTGCTGAAAGAGAGCGGCGGTGATTTTGCTTCAGTAACCGGCGGCACCACTCTTGTCAGCGATTGGCTGAAAATAACAATCACCTCCAACCCCGGCGAATCCTTTATTGACAAAATGATATCGCTGGTTGAAGGCGCTTCCCGCCAGAAAACACCCAATGAGATTGCCCTTGGCACACTTTTGATCAGCCTGACCATTATCTTTCTGATTGTGATTATCACCCTCTACCCTATTGCCGCTTATAGCGGAGTGCTGCTGCCCATCTCTACACTGATCGCGCTCAGCGTCTGCCTCATCCCCACCACCATCGGCGGCTTGCTTTCCGCTATTGGCATTGCCGGTATGGACCGCGTCACCCGCTTTAATGTTATTGCCATGTCCGGCAAAGCGGTGGAGGCCTGCGGCGATGTTGACACGATGATTTTGGACAAAACCGGTACTATTACCTATGGCAATCGTATGGCCGCTCAGTTTGTCCCAACTGGCGCTACGCCAAAATCTGAGCTGATTAAATATGCTGTATTGAGCTCGCTGCAGGATACTACTCCGGAAGGCAAATCAATTGTTGAGTTGGGCGAGCATCTCAGCCAAACGCATCAACAAATTGAGACAGGAACGCAGTTTATTGAGTTTACCGCGCAAACACGGATGAGTGGGATTGATTTGCCTGATGGCGCCATAATCCGCAAGGGCGCTTATGACGCCATAGTGAGACACGTGCAAGAGCTGGGCGGCTTAATCCCGCCTGATTTGCAGGCCAAGGTCAATGACATTTCTAAGCTGGGCGGCACCCCCTTGGTCGTGTGCAAAAACGAGCAAATTTTAGGGGTGATCTATCTCAAAGACACTATTAAAGAAGGGCTGGTAGAGCGGTTTGCGCGGCTGCGGGCTATTGGCATTAAGACCATCATGTGTACTGGTGACAATCCGCTGACAGCCGCCACCATTGCTGAAGAAGCGGGAGTAGACAGCTTCCTTGCCGAATGTAAGCCGGAAGACAAAATAGAAGTGATCAAGGCTGAACAGGCCAAAGGCAAAATTATCGCTATGACCGGAGACGGCACCAATGATGCTCCTGCCTTGGCTCAGGCAAATGTGGGCATCGCCATGAACAGCGGCACTATTGCCGCTAAAGAGGCGGCCAATATGGTTGATCTTGATTCTGACCCGACCAAAATACTCGATATTGTCGAAATCGGCAAGCAGCTGCTGATCACCCGCGGCTCTTTGACCACCTTTAGCATTGCCAATGATATCGCCAAGTATTTTGCCATCATCCCCGCCATGTTTATGGTGGCGATCCCGCAGATGAGTGTGCTGAATATTATGGCGCTTTCCACACCCGGCAGCGCCATTTTATCCGCCTTAATCTTCAATGCTATTATCATCCCCTGCTTGATTCCGCTGGCGATGAAAGGCATCAAATATAAGCCGCAGCGATCAGAGAAAATGCTAGCGCATAATATGCTGATCTACGGTCTGGGCGGCATTATCGCGCCGTTTGTGGGCATCAAGCTAATTGATTTAGCCATCACTCCGCTCTTGGCATTGCTTGGCCTGTGATTTTCTCTGTTATGGAGGTTTACTCATGAAAACTTTTATCAAAAATATCAGGAAACCGCTAATGCTTGCCATTACGTTGATGCTGATCTGCGGCCTAGCTTATCCCCTGCTGATGACAGCTATCAGCCAGGCCATATTTTCCCATCAGGCTAATGGCAGCATGCTGGAAGTAAACGGGCGGATTGTGGGCTCTGAGCTGCTTGGTCAGGATTTTAGTGATGAGCGGTTTATGAAGGGCCGTCCTTCCGCGGTCAATTACAATACCTATAGCGAGGATGACCAAGAAAGCGGCCGCTATAGCGGCGTCAGCTCCGGCTCAGACAACTATGCGGCATCGAACCCGAAATTAACCAAGCGCGTGGAAGCTGATATCGCTGCTTTTTTGGAGGCCAACCCATCAATCAGCCGGGAGGATATTCCGACCGACCTCCTGACTGCCTCGGGCTCAGGGCTTGATCCGCATATCAGCCCGGAATCCGCGGCAATCCAAATCCCTGCCTTAACAGAAAGCACAGGTTTATCTCAAACCCAGCTGCAAAACATGATCCTGGCATGCACAGATAAAAAATTTCTGGGCATCTTTGGCGAGGAAACTGTCAATGTTTTGCAGGTCAACCTGCTGATCGCCGCAGAATTGCAGCTCTTGTAAATAATGAGCAGCCCATAAGCCAAACTATGAGCAAAGCAAGCTTCTTAAACAGCCTACTTCCCTGCTAACCTTGTGATTGACTTGCCAAAAAGCGTATGCTATACTAATCATACCCCTAGAGGTATAAGGAGGCAGAGATATGCGCCAATGTATGGATTCTGATAATTTGCACAGACGGCTGAATAAAATCATGGGACAACTAAAAGCCGTTGACAAAATGGTCGATAATGATATCCCCTGCGAGGATATTTTGATTCAAATCAACGCGGTCAAGAGCGCTTTGCATAAGGTGGGCCAGATAGTCCTGGAGGGGCATTTGAACCACTGCGTGCGAGAAGGCATTGAGCATGGCGATGCCAATAAAACAATTGCCGATTTTGCCAAAGCTGTGGAGCATTTTTCACGCATGACATAAAAACAGCAGCTCTATTCTTAGCGAAGATATTAAGCAAGCAACCGAAATTTTCGGTTGCTTTTTTCTTGACAACATATACCCCCTAGGGTATACTTATAAACGACATATACATATACCCCTATTAGTATAAAGGAGTTCCCTATGATAACTTTCTTAAAAGATGAAAGCAAGAGAACCCTGCTATTCATGGCGATATCGCTGGTTTCTCTTGTGCTTGGCTTTTTTGATATTGGCACCATCCCGTTACGCATTGGTTTGTTTGGCAGCGAAAGCATCACCATTAACCTTTCCTGGATTGCTATATTGCTCTGCGGTATCCCCATTATCAAAGGTGCTATTGTCGGTCTCGTAACCGCCTTTGATATCAAGGCGGATCTGCTTGTTTCCCTGGCTCTGATCGCCTCGGTTATCATCGGCGAAATATTTGCCGCCGGAGAAGTAGCCTTTATTATGACCATCGGCGCTTATCTGGAAGAACGCACGGTGAATAAGGCCCGTGCCGGAATCGAAAAGCTGATCAATTTAACTCCCGCCTCAGCACGTGTTGTCCGCAATGGTGAGGAAATGATCATCCCTGCCGAACAAGTGCAGATTGGCGATATCCTGCGGGTGCTGGCCGGCGAAACCATTGCGGTTGACGGCGTGATTACTAAAGGCCAAACTTCTATCGACCAATCGATTATGACCGGTGAATCCCTACCCGTTGACAAAGCTGAGGGAGATGAGGTGCAAAGCGGCACAGTCAACCAGTTTGGCACCTTTGATATGATTGCGCAAAAGGTTGGCGAAAACAGCTCCTTGCAGCGAATGATTCGGCTGGTAGAATCCTCTGATGCCGGCAAGGCAAAGATTGTCGGGTTGGCGGACAAATGGGCAACCTGGATCGTAGTTATTGCCCTGCTCTCAGCCGGAATTACCTGGTTTGCCAGCGGCGAAATCATTAGAGCTGTGACTATTCTGGTTGTCTTTTGCCCTTGCGCGCTGGTGCTGGCTACACCAACTGCTATCATGGCCGGGATCGGCAACGCTACCAAATTCGGCATCCTGGTCAGCCAGGGAGACGCGCTTGAGCGCCTGGCAAAGGTAAAACGAATTGCCTTTGATAAAACCGGCACGCTTACCTACGGCAAGCTAACTGTGGCTAAATTTGCCAGCTGCCAGCCGGGAATTACTGAGACAGAGCTGCTGAGCATAACCGCCGCGGCTGAGATGCGTTCCGAGCACCCCCTGGGCAAAGCAATTGTCTCGTACTTCAAACAAGCGTATAACAAGACACCCGCACAGCCGGAAGATTTTCTGCTGCTGCCCGGGCGGGGCGTATCAGCAGTGATTGGTGGCAGACAAATTTTTGCCGGCAACCAGGCTTTGCTGAATGACCGGCAGATCAGCATACCAGGGCTGTCTTCACCGCTGATTAGGCAAAGACAATCAGAGGGCTGTACTGTTATTTATGTGATGGACGATCAAAAACTTTTAGGGTTTATTGCCCTATCCGATACCTTGCGGCCGGATGCAGCAGACACAGTAAAAGCAATCCATAATACCGGAGTGACTACTGTGCTGCTGACAGGAGATACCTCAGACGCCGCGCAACATATAGCAGGCTTGGCGGGGATTTCTGTCGTAAAAGCCAACTGCCTGCCGGAGGATAAATTAACCGTAATCAAGCAGTATCAGCAAAGCGGAGAACCTGTCTGCATGGTGGGTGACGGCATCAACGACGCGCCCGCGTTAAAAACCGCCCAGGTAGGTATTGCCATGGGCGGGGTCGGCAGCGATATAGCTATCGAAGCGGCGGATATTGTTCTGGTCAGCGATGATATCAAAGAAATTCCGCATTTGCTGCTGCTATCCAAAAAGGTGATGCGCACTATCAAGATCAATCTTTCCGCTGCGATGATACTAAACTTTGCAGCGATTATATTGGCTATTACAGGCATACTGAACCCGGTTGTCGGCGCATTGGTGCATAATGTCGGTTCAGTAGCTGTAATCATAAATTCATCTTTATTATTAAAATGGAGGAAACAAAAATGATATTTACTATTATCTGTTTATTGGTTGGGCTTGGTCTTGCAATTGGCGGCGGCATCTATTTGAAGAAAGAATGGGCGGATAAGGATTCCCGGAAAATATACGGTGTCTTCTTGGCTATTGGCCTGCTAATCACTATTGGTATTACGATCAAAATTATTGTAGCCGGGTTTTAGATCACAGCTAAAGGATTACCATTGCAAACTTGATAAAGCCTATCTTCACTGTCTCTCTCCTCTTTAGGCAAAAGCAGGGACGCCATATGGCGTCCCTGCTTTTTTGTTTTGTCTGTCTTTCACACTACTAAAACAGGAGTTTATTTCTCGTAGGCTGCCACAAACCGCTGGATAATAGCTGCAATTTCCGCTCTGGTAGCATTACCGCCGGGGTCTAGCGAACCATTAGTGCGCCCGCCAATCAAGCCTTTAGCATAGGCCCAGGCCAGCGCATTCTGAGCATAATTGCTGGCATCTTTGGCGTCAGGGAAATTGCTGATGTATTTGCTGGCGCTGACATCATAGTCCATATATTGCGCAAAGCGGTACAAAATGGCTACCAACTGTTCACGGGTAATATTATCATCTGTGCCAAAGGTGGCGCTATTATAGCCGGTGACGATATTGTTTGCTACAGCCCAGGCCACCGCCTGGGTATAATACTGACCAACTGCCACATCATTAAAACCGCCGTTGCCCATGGCAGCAGGCTCGCCTGCCAAACGCCAGAGGATGGTCACCACCATAGAGCGGTTGGTAGACAGCTCCGGAGCGAACAAGGTAGCGCTGATGCCGTTCATATAGTTGTTTTGGTACATATAGATGATGCTATTATACGCCCAGTGACCGTTGATATCGGTAAACGGGTTTTTCGCCGGTTCCGGGGATGCTTTTTTAAAGGTTGCTTTCACATCCACCTTGCCGCCGGGATGCTTAAAAGTGTATGTGTTATCGCCATTATCGGTATATTTGATCTCCCTGCCGCGCCTGTCGGTAATAGTCAGCTCATCCAGCTGATAACCGTCATCCGGGATAATGGTGATGGTGACATTATCTCCTTTGTCGGGGTTGCGGTCGCTAACCCTGATTTTGCCATGATTGCCGGCATCAGTGTTAATGCGGTTTTCTGTGCCTTCCTCTTCATCCTCATCCGCAGTTGGCGTGGCGCGTACGGTTCCGGCATCGCTATTGCCTTCATCATTAACGGCAATAACGCTTATGATATAGCTGCGGCCATTGCTTAATCCACTAAAGGTATAGTTGGTGGTAGTTGCGCCCAGCTGAACCGGGGCATTGCTGCCAAGCTGCACAATATAGCCGAGGATAGGGCTGCCGCCATCATCAGGCGCGCTCCATCTAACCGTGATGCTGCCGTCGTCCACGCGGGCGGTGACATTAGGCGCATTGGGGACTGTAGCCGCAGAACCATCCTCAGTTTGCGCTGTGTTTACGACTACGTCTACTGTCACCGAGATCGGGCTGACTGCGTCCGCGTATCCGGTCGGCATGGTCCAGGTTGCTTCCAAGGTATAGGTGCCGGTGGTGCCGCCGGTATATGTTCCTGTCCAATTGGTGATCGTGGCTGACGTCGGGGTCGTGCCGTCCGTAACTGTCACGCTGGTCGGCAGTTTGCCAGAGTCTTTCAGACTAGCCAGCGTGGTCAAATGCTCGTCAGTGTCCAGCTCAACATCGCTAAGCGCCGTGTAGCCGGTGATTTCTTTATCAGGCACACTGCCGCCGGCATAAGCTACACCAAAAGCGCCTGCCGGAAAGGCGGTAAGGTCTAGCGTGCGGACAAATCCGTTCTGGGCAGTAGCATGGATAGAAACAGTTGTTCCGTCCAAGCCAAAGGTCGCATCCTCATCATCAAAAGTATAGGTATTTACTGAATCAGTAAAGCTTAGCCAGGAATCAGCGGTTAAATCATTATCGTCCCAGTTATAGTAGAAGTAGTTGCCATCGCTGAGGCCGGTAAGCGTACCCAAATTGGCCGCCGGGCCGCTGGCTAAAATATGCAACAGGCCTTCATCCGTCAACAGCGGGGCTTCGTCTGCATCTACCAGCTGCTTGTCCACACTATCCCAGCTAGCGCCAAATACATCGGCAATGGTATAACCGCTTCCGCTATAGCTGGAGACTGTTTGCGAAGCAGCATTCAGGCCGCTGGTTATGGTTCCGTAGATGCTGTAAGCCAGGTGTATTATTTTATCTGCTGGCTGTTCCACCCCGATATCTTTGGCGGTCGTACCCGCATAATTACCGAGGATAATGCTGTTGACCACAGTTATAGTCTGCGCCATGTCAGAAGTATCATAGCAGCTAATCCCGCCGACGTAGGAGCCGAAAGAGGAGGTAACAGTATTGCCGGCAATGGTGCTATTGATAATAGTAATATCTTTATTACTCAAGGAGACAACAGCACCACCAGAATAGGCGGCCGAATTACCGCTGAGCGTGCTGTTGAGAATGGTAAGCTCGTCTTTGGCATAAATGCCGCCGCCAAAACTACCCGTTCCAGCCTTGTTGTTGTTAATGACGCTGTCCTTAATAGTAATGGCGCCAGTGCCGTAAATGCCGCCGCCATAATTGGCAGTACGGGCGTTTGAGGCATTATTGCCACTAACCGTACTGCCGCTAATGCTAATGGTTCCATTGCAGTCAATGCCGCCGCCCTGGGCGATACTATTACCACTGCCCGCGAAATTGGAACCGATAGCTTGGTTATCGCTGATTTCGCTATCGCGAACCGTAATGGTTCCGCTGCCATAAATGCCGCCGCCACTGACAGAACAGTTGTTCCCCTCGCTGGAAGATCTGGCAATATTGCCGCTGATTACGCTGCCCTGCTCAATAAGCATATTGTTATTATTATTGCCGTAAATACCGCCGCCGGAAACAGAGTTAATGGTGGTAGAGGTAGCCGTATTGTTGCTGACCGTACTGCCGGAAAGAGTAATCGGGACATTATTGTTAGCGTAAATGCCGCCGCCCTGGAAGTTGGCCGTATTGCCGCTGACTATGCTGTTAGTAACAGTAAGCGCGCTGTTAACACCAAAATAAGCGCCGCCGCCAAAATAGGCTTTGCCGCCATATACGCCGCAATTTTTCAGCGTCAGTATATTATTGTCTCCGGAGCAAATAACGCCGCCAGAGCCAGCTCCCGTGCTGCCATTGCCGCTGATATCCCCGCCATAAAGGGCAAGGCCGGAGAGCTTTAGCGTCAGCGCATTGGCTTCGGTCATGTAGGGCAGATTAAATACGCGGTAGGTGGAAACGGTTGCCGCATTTGCTTCCCATACTTCATCTATTTCATCATAGATAAAGGCAGGTTCTGCAACGCTGACGGTTACTTCGCGGTCCGCATCTTCACTATCCTGCCCGGCGTCAATCCACAGCTTGAGTGTAGCAGTATTAATTTTGATCTCTTCGGTAAGGGTGATCTGCGCTGTGCCGTCTGCGGCAAACAGGCTGTCGTCAAAGGTAATCTGATAGCCATCCGCAGAACCCGAACCGCCGCTGCTGTCCCAGTTTTTGCTGGCAGTGCCACTGGCTGCATAGATGATGGCCTCACGCAGCGAGATTACGCCGTCCGCGGAATCAACCACGTCGTCAAGAGTGGTAACTACCAGCGATGGAATGTCCTCTCCTTCCCCGGCCAGAGCAGCAACAGAGAAGGCCACCAAAAGCAGCACTGTTAGCAATAAATATATAAAACCCTTCAATTGTGTTTTCAAAAAAAGCCCTCCTATGTAAAAGTATTTACGTAATTGACAGTAAGTAAATATAAATGATAAACGTAGTTATTATTGATAATATTATATAATGAAAAGGAAAGATATGTCAATTGTATAACTGCAATAATTTAACATATAAGCTGTTTATTGACATGATGCGATAAAGTGTCATAAATATGCACATGGTAAGACAAATTTACGAAAATTACTATAAAGAGAAAAAGCTGATAATAGCAGCAACTCTTGCAGAAATTGACACTGTTGTTCTTGCAGGCGCCGGTGTCAAGTGGGCTATGGGCCTGCTATCAAACTGTTATCAAAAGGCAAAAAGAAATCCCGGAAAGCCGCTTAAATAGCGAGTTTCCGGGATAGTTTTATTTATTCCCACTCGATTGAGGCTGGTGGTTTGCTGGTTATGTCATAGACAACCCTGTTAACATTGCGCACTTCGTTGACAATGCGCCGGGAGATTTTATCTAAAACATCATAGGGAATACGCACCCAATCCGCTGTCATAAAATCATCGGTACTGATGGCGCGCACTGCCACGGTATAATCATAACTGCGCTCATCACCCATGACGCCTACAGAACGAAGCCCGGTCAGTATCGTGAAATATTGGCTGGCGCTGCGACCCAGGCCGGAACTAGCTATCTCCTCTCTCAGGATGGCGTCACTTTCGCGGACAATAAGAAGCTTATCCTCAGTGATATCGCCGATAACCCGGATCGCCAACCCTGGCCCGGGGAAAGGCGGCCGCCAGACCATATTCTCCGGCAGACCCAGCTCTGTGCCGAGCTCCCGCACCTCGTCTTTGAAAAGCTGACGCAGCGGTTCAACCACGCCGCAGAAGGGTAAATCTTCAGGCAATCCGCCCACATTATGATGGCTTTTGATCACCATGCCGGTAGCAGAACCGCTCTCTACCACATCAGGATAAATTGTTCCCTGGGCCAGAAAATCCAGCCTGCCCAGGGAACGCGCGGTATCAGCAAACACTTCTATAAATTCTCTGCCGATAATTTTTCGCTTTATCTCCGGGTCTGTTACTCCGGCCAGCTTGTCCAGAAAACGCTGCGACGCGTCAACCATAATCAGTTTATCTCCCAGCCGCGGGCGAAAAACCGCTTCTATTTCTTCCGGCTCATTCTTGCGCATCAGCCCGTGGTTAACAAAGACCGCCGTCAATTGATCCCCTACTGCCTGATGCAGCAGAGCTGCCACCACAGAGCTATCTACCCCACCGGAAAGCCCCAGCAGAACTTGTTTATCGCCAACCTGCTCGCGGATGAGGGCAATCGACTGCTCGGCATATGACTTCATCTGCCAGCTGCCTGTGCAACCACAAATAGCAAAAAGGAAGTTGTGCAGAATCTCTTTGCCGCGCGGAGTATGCGTCACCTCCGGGTGAAATTGCAGGCCATAGAGGCGCCTCTGCCTATTCTCAAAAGCGGCACAGTCACAATGCCCGGTTTTGGCCAGCGGCACAAAACCCATGGGTGGCACAGCCACCTGCAAGGTGTGGCTCATCCAGGTTTGTATATCACCTTTGATCCCCTGCAAAAGCTGGCCCTCGTCAAAAACATTGACTTGCACCATGCCATATTCGCGTTCTTGAGGTATCTCTACCACCCCGCCCAGCATCTTCGTCATCAGCTGCATTCCATAGCAGATGCCTAAAATTGGAATCCCCAGCCCAAAAAGCTGCGGATCACATATCGGCGCATCAGCATCCAGCACCGAGGCCGGACCGCCGGAAAAAATAATGCCCTGCGGCGACATCTGCTCTATTTTTGCAGCGGGAGTATTATAGGGCAAAATCTCACAATAAACATTGGCAGCACGCACACGGCGGGCAATCAGTTGCGAATACTGCGCGCCAAAATCAAGTAGGATAATCAATTCACGTTTTTCTTTCACAGGCAGCCTCCTCAGGCAAAATTTAAATAGTAATCTTATCAACAAATAAATATAATTATAACTGAAAACGCCTGATAATTCAACATAAGCACATAAAAAAGAGCAGTAGCTCTAACTGCTCTTTTTTATGTGCTTATAATTGTTCATCTTTAAATATTATTGTAATGGCCTGTACTAAATCTCTTCCCGCAAATTCCTCCGGGGTAAAATAGGCTTGTTCTGCAAATGAATTGATGCTGGTACCATCATCATATACAAAAATGGCCAGCGGAATTTCCTGGTTGAGTTCTATTTGTTGTGGAGATGATAAAACCGTATATATATACATCATCTGTTCAAACTCTGTGTTGATTGGCGGAATTGTATATCTAGCCTGTCCGGCGGAATTAATAATCATGTCAAAAGCATGATTTTCTCTTTGGATAATAGATAACACTCCAGACAGTGTCTCTATTGGTTCTATTTCTCTATCCTCACCAAATCCTATTGCTCCACCGGCATACTCCTGCCAAATACCGTCCGCTGTGAGTTGATAAACCCTTACCTCCATTGTTATCGCCTCATAAGGAGCGTTATATGTGAATAAATACGCGGATGAACCAAGCCCCATATAGTTCAATAAGCTTTGTTCTCTCTCATTTAGCTGGTATGGCTCAACGCTATAATTCTGCCCGGGGGAATTGCTTGCATTTGAACAGCCAACCAGACATATCATACAAAAAGATATTAATAGTAATATCGTAATTTTTTTCATCTTTGCTCCTCCAAAGCATTTTGATACCTAAATTATAGCAGTATAGGAGGGCTAATGCAAATCAGCAGCAATTCATGCCAAAAAGACCAGCGATCAAATCTTATTCCTAGCAAATAATCACGCCAGCCCTTTTGGCCATTACTATATATTTTTAATGTTTTACAAAAATATTTGCGTTATCTGCAAATTCCGTAACCCTCCTTTGAACTGGTGTGTATGGAGCTGGTCATATCAATGCGAAAGTTCGCTGCTATTTTCATAGAGAAACATCTGCCTGTCACTCTCATCAAGATTATAACCAAGCACCCAATCCAAAGTTTCGACCTTATCAATCAAAGATAAAATAAGCAAATCAAGCGTAGGATCAACAATCAATGAATCTGCTTTTTGTTCAATGGCAAACAACAACTCTTTTTTATATGCATCGCATAAAGCGATAACCTGATTTTCCTTTTTCACAACTCTTCCTCCACATTCAATTAGAGTAAACCTTCCCTATGAGCATGATACTCGAAAGAGTGTAATTTGTGAAAAAATTATTAAAAAAACCCTTGCCAAGCAGTAGTTTTTCTGATAAAATAGCAAAGTGCGTAGATTAGTATGTGACTGAAGCCAAAGGAGGTGCCTCAAGATGTCTAAATGTGAAATTTGTGGCAAAACTGTTCATTCTGGTATGAGCATCAGCCATTCCCATATTCGCAATAAGCGGCAATGGAAACCAAACCTACAAACGGTACACGCTGTGGTAGACGGAACCCCGAAAAAGGTAACTGCCTGCACTCGTTGCCTACGCTCCGGTAAAGTGCAAAGAGCATAGCAGCCGGCAGCAACCAAATTCAGACTAAACGTCATTAAAGGGGCTCCGCTGGAGTCCTTTTTTGTTAAATTATTATCAGTCAAAGCGATAAACCTGGGAGGGAAAAATTATGGAGCGAAAATACGAATTTTCCGCTATTGAAGGCAAATGGCAAAAATATTGGGATGAGCAAAATACCTATGCAGTCTCGCAGGACGACAGCAAAGAAAAGCTCTATCTTTTGGAAATGTTCCCCTACCCTTCCGGTAAGCTGCATATGGGGCATGTGCGCAATTATTCCATTGGCGATGTCATGGCTCGTTATTGGACGATGCAAGGCAAAAATGTTCTTCACCCCATGGGTTGGGATTCCTTTGGTCTGCCAGCTGAAAACGCTGCTATCCAAAACAACGTTCACCCCGACTCTTGGACTAAAAGCAATATCGAAAGCATGCGCACTCAGCTGAAAACCTTGGGCCTCAGCTATGATTGGGACCGTGAGGTTACTACCTGCGCACCAGACTATTATAAATGGACGCAGTGGATTTTTACCCAGTTTTATAACCGCGGCCTCGCTTATAAAAAGAAAGCCGCTGTCAACTGGTGCCCCTCTTGCCAGACAGTGCTGGCTAATGAGCAGGTGGTAGACGGCAGCTGTGAGCGCTGTGACAGCATTGTGGAAAAACGCGACCTGGAGCAGTGGTTCTTCAAAATTACCGACTATGCGCAAAGGCTGCTTGATGATTTGGAAAAGCTGCCCGGTTGGCCGAATAAGGTCAAAACTATGCAGGAAAACTGGATTGGCCGCTCCGAGGGCGTGAAAATCAACTTCACTACCAGCGGCGGAGACCCGGTGCCTGTTTTCACCACCCGTCATGATACTGTTTTTGGCGTCACCTATATGGTTTTGGCGCCTGAGCATCCTCTGGTAACAAAGCTGACTAGCGGCACTGAGTTTGAAAAACCGGTTAAAGAATTTATCAACAAAGTGGCAAAATTAAGTGTTATTGACCGCACCAGCTCTGAGCTGGAAAAAGAAGGCATGTTCATCGGCGCCTATGCCATTAACCCGATGACCAAGGAGCAAGTGCCGATTTGGATTACCAACTATGTGCTTTATGAATACGGCACCGGTGCGGTAATGGGCGTGCCAGCGCATGATCAGCGTGACTTTGATTTTGCCAAAAAATATAACCACAAAATCATCCGCGTCATCGCCCCTACTGATTGGGATGGCTCAGAGCTGACCGAGGCCTATGAAGGCTATGACGGCGTGATGGTCAATAGCAATGAATGGACCGGCCTCTCTGTAGCAGAGGCGCGGCAACAAATGGCCGACTATATGGAAGTGCGTGATCTTGGCGAACGGGTGATTAACTACCGCCTGCGTGACTGGCTGGTTTCCCGCCAGCGTTATTGGGGCGCGCCCATCCCCATTGTCTATTGTGATAAATGCGGCGCTCAGGCTGTGCCGGAAAAAGAGCTGCCGGTGCTGCTGCCTACTGATGTGGAGTTTAAGCCCACCGGCGAATCCCCGCTGAAAACAAGCCCCCTTTTCCATGACGCTACCTGCCCGGTTTGCGGCGGCAAAGCCACGCGGGAAATGGATACTATGGACACTTTTGTCTGCTCCAGCTGGTATTTCCTGCGCTATTGCGATCCGCATAACAGCAATCAGGCTTTTAGCAAAGAACTGGCTGATTTCTGGATGCCGGTTGATCAATATATCGGCGGCGTAGAACATGCTATTTTGCATTTGATGTATGCGCGTTTCTTTACCAAAGTTTTTCATGATATGGGCCTGTGCGCGGTTGACGAGCCTTTTACCAATCTGCTCACGCAGGGCATGGTCTTGAAAGATGGCGCCAAAATGAGCAAATCAAAGGGCAATACGGTCAGCCCCGATGAGATTATTAACCGTCTCGGCGCAGACGCCACCCGGCTGTTTATCCTATTTGCCGCACCGCCGGAGCGTGATTTGGAGTGGAATGACACTGCAGTTGAAGGTTGCTCCCGCTTCCTGAACCGCTTGTGGCGAACCTTTGTCACGATCAAAGATATGCCCGGGGATAAAAAAGCTTTGCCGGAGAGCTTAACTGACGCTGATAAAGAGCTGCGCAGAATTGCCCACAGCACTGTCAAAAAAGTCGGCGAGGATATTGCCAAACGCTTCCAGTTCAATACCGCCATTTCCGCTATTATGGAAACAGTGAATGCCCTCAATGACTATTTGGAAAACAAGGAAGCCAATGCCGCTATTGCTAATGAAGTGGCGGAAATGCTGCTGCTGATGATGGCGCCTTTTGCGCCACATCTGGCCGAAGAATTGTGGCATGAGTGGGGATATAGCGGCAGCGTCCATCTGCAAGCTTGGCCGCAATATGATGAAGCTGCTTTGAGCCAGGAGACAATTGAAATCGTCATCCAGGTCAATGGCAAAATCCGCGCCCGTTTGAATATCGCGCCTGATGCCGGCAAAGAAGAGATGGAAGCTATTGTCAAAGAGCATGAAAAATTCTCGGACTGGCTGGATGGCAAGCAGGTGATCAAAATGATTGCTATTCCCGGCAATCTCGTCAATATTGTTGTAAAATAAATTATTTGGGGGAGGGCAATAGTGATGACGAAGAAAAAGGTTGTTGTTATCTATACCCTATCGACGATGATCAATGATTTCAAGGAACTTTTTGCCGCATATCTGCCAGAGATTGAGCTGGTCAATATTGTTGATGATAGCCTGCTGAGCGAAGCACTCACCCATGATGGCGTCACCACTAATGCGCGGGCCCGCTACATCCACTATGCGCTGGCAGCCGAACATCTCGGCGCAGCTGCCATACTCAATATGTGCAGCTCCTATAGCGAATGTGTGGATATTGCCCAACAGCTGATCTCCATCCCTGTCTTGAAGATGGACGAACCAATGGCAATTGAAGCTAACCGCTTGGGCAAAAAGATAGCGGTTATTGCCACTGCCCACTGCACCCTGGATCCTTCTGCCCGCTTGGTGCAGCGGCATGGAGCAGACGATACTATTGTCACGCCCTATTTCGCAGAGGGAGCCCTGGAAGCGCTGCTCGGCCGCAATGAGAAGGACGCACATGACAAACTGGTGCTTGCCACAGTGAAAGAGGCAGCCGAAAGCAATGATGTTATCGTGATGGCACAAGGCAGCATGGGACGCCTCTTGCCCCTATTAGCGGATATCAACAAGCCGATACTTGCCAGCCTGGAAAGCGGCATCCTACAATTGCGCCAGGTGCTGGCTCTTGATTAACTGAGTCTGATTATAAAAATAGAAAGAGCTGCCATATGGCAGCTCTTTCTATTTACCTATCTTATAAAAATTGTTCCAAGGCTTTATTAAATTCCTCAATTGCGGCATAGTCGCCTTCTTCCATAGCATGCACCAAACAATGCTCCATATGCTCCTTTAAAATCACCTTACCGGTATTATGCAATGCTGCCTTAACCGCCATCAGCTGGATTAAAATTTCGCTGCAATCACGGTCATCCTCAACCATTCTTTTGATTGATTCCAAATGGCCAATTGCCCGCGCCAGGCGGTTGGATACCGCCTTCAAATGCTCTGCGCTATGATGATGTTGATGGAGAGATTCAGCGTCATTTTCATGATGATGTTGATCTGTTGGATGATTTGTATTCATGCTAATATTGTATCATCTTTTGCTGCCCGGAACAAGCATCAGAAAATTTAGTTTCCAGCAAAATATATCCCCTACCCGGGCTTGCCGCTGATTCTTCCCGTCAGTATAATCGGTATAGAAACAGAACTATTTATGCCGGAAAGGAAACTGACTGATGCGAAAAAAATTACCCTTGCTTTTGCTTGTTATATTGCTGCTTGTACTTACTGCCTGTACGCAAAACAACGACACCGATATCTCCCCGCAAACTACAACTATCATTGATGTATATGGCCGCGAGGTAGAGATACCCACGCAGATCGATTCTATCATTTGTGTTGGCAGCGGCGCTTTGCGTATGGTCAGTTATTTGCAGGCAACAGAGCTGCTGATCGGCATTGAAGAAGGAGACAAGGAATACCAAGCCTCTACCAAGCGCGACTATGCCTATGCTGAGGCAGAGCTTTTCCAAACCCTGGCGCCAATTGGCAAAGGCGGCGGTACTGCCTATACCGCCTATGCGGAAGAGGTGATTCTCGCCAACCCGGATGTGATTATCTGCGGCTATACTGAGGAGGCAGCGGAACAATTAGCTGCTGAAACCGGCATCCCTGTGATTTGCGTCAGATACGAAAGCATCAATTTTATTGACCAGTCTTTTTATGCTGCCCTGCACCTGACAGCCGAAGTTATTGGCAGGCAGGACCGCGCAGCGGAGATTCTCTCCTATATTGACGCGGCCAAAGCAGACCTCATCTCCCGCACCCAAGATATTGCTGATGCGGATAAACCAACTGTCTATACTGGCGCGGTAACCTTTTCCGGCGCACATGGGTTCAGCGGCACCTATGCCAATTTTGGCCCCTTTTTGGCTATTTCCGCGATGAATGTTGCTGATGAGACGGGTGAAAAGGGCGCTTTTGATGTTGATTTGGAAAAGGTGGTTGAGTGGGATCCCCAGATCATCTTCCTTGATCCCGGAAATATCAATCTGGTCAATGCTGAATATGCTACCAACCCCAATTATTTCCATTCCCTGTCAGCCATTCAAAACGGCGAAATATATGCCATGCCTTCATTCAACAACTATTCCACCAATATCACCTATGCTCTTATGGATGCCTATTATGCAGGCACAGTGCTTTATCCCGGGCAGTTTGCTGATATAGATATGGCGATAAAAGCTGATGAAATACTCTCTTTCTTTTTAGGCAAAGGTTTTTACTCCGATATGGTTGCTGATAATATGGGTTTTGCTAAAATCACTCTGGGAGAATAATAGTGGCGCAGAACAGCGATAACAATTCTAAACTGCATGGTTCAGCCAGCTATAGTCAATTCATCCGCAGAAAATGGCTGATGCTGGCCACACTGCTATTTAGCCTTTGTGCCATTGCCATCGTTTCCATCACGGTCGGCTCATCAAACCTCAGCCTGGCTGATGTGATCAACACCCTGCTTGGCAAAGGCACCGCGCAAACGGCGGCGATAATCTGGCATGTACGCTTGCCGCGTATTGTCGTGGCTATCGTTGTCGGCATTGCGCTGGCTATGGCAGGCTGCATCATGCAAAATGTGCTGCGCAATCCTTTAGCGTCAGCTTCCACTCTCGGCGTTTCCCAAGGCGCGACCTTTGGCGCTGCCTTTGCCATCATTTACCTGCAGGCAGGCACACAAATCAATTCTGCCGGCGCTGTGGCCATTGCTATCACCAACCCCTATCTGGTGACGCTGTGCGCCATTGCCGGCGGTATACTGACTACTTTGATTATACTCGGCTTGGCCAGAATCAAACAGGTCACCCCCGCTACGATGGTGCTGGCCGGTGTAGCCTTGAGCGCTCTTTTTAGCGGCGCCACTGCCCTGCTGCAATATTTCGCGGATGATATCAAAGTAGCTTCTGTAGTATATTGGACCTTTGGCGATTTGGGCCGCGCTGGGTGGCGGGAGATTGGCCTGATTGCCATACTCAACTTTGCTACTTTCATCTACTTTATGGGCAACCGCTGGAATTATAATGCCCTAGAGGGCGGCGTACCTACGGCCAAAAGCCTTGGTGTAAAAGTAGATTCCTTTATCCTGATCAGCATGTTTTTGGCGGCGATGATCTCTGCCGTGGCAGTTGCTTTTGTCGGCTGCATCAGTTTTATCGGGCTGATCGCCCCGCATATCGTGCGCAGATTTGTCGGCAATGATTTTCGCTTTCTCATCCCCTGCTCTGCTTTGATGGGAGCTATTGTGCTGCTTTTGGCTGATCTATGCTCGCGCACTATTGTCTCCCCCACTATTTTACCGATTGGCGCTTTGACCTCTTTTCTCGGCGCGCCGCTGTTCCTTTATCTGATCTTTAAAAAAGGTGATTTGCGATGATAGAAATACGCGACATCTCTTTTGCCTATGGCAAAACAGAGATTCTCAACAATATATCTGTGTCAATTGAAGAAGGCGCGCTGATGGGGATTCTCGGCAATAATGGCGCCGGTAAAAGCACTTTTATCACCTGCCTCAACAGAATCCACACCCCGCTTGGCGGAACAGTGCTGGTAGATGGCAAAGATGTGCTGCACATGCCGCGCAATGAGGCGGCGCACAATGTTTCCTATGTGGCGCAAAAAAATGAGATGAACCACACCACTGTTTTTGATAGCGTTTTGCTGGGCAGAAGGCCATATATCAAATGGGCCTTATCTCAAGAAGACCTGGATATTTGTGACGATGTCCTGGACAAAATCGGCCTCAGCGCCTTTAAGCTGCGCTACCTCAATGAACTGAGCGGCGGCGAGCTGCAAAAAGTGATGCTGGCGCGGGCGCTGGTGCAGCAGCCAAAATTGCTGCTCCTGGATGAGCCAACCAGCAATCTCGACCCCAAAAACCAGTATGAGATGCTAACGCTGGTGAAAAAATTGGCTGCGGAAAAGAATATTGCGGTATTGATGGCTATTCATGATCTGAGCCTGGCTTTGCGCTATTGTGACAAATTTCTTTTCCTCAAAAATGGCGCTGTCTATGCTTGCGGCGATCAAAGCATTGTCAACCCGCAAACTATTTATGATGTGTATGGCATTAATGCCCGGGTGATTGAAGCGGAAGGGCAAAAAGTAGTTATTATTAAGTAAACGGGAGGTGCCTTTAATATGGATTTATGGCAAAAATGCGTTGAGTTTCATGGTCACGAATGCGGCGGCCTGACTATTGGCTATAAAGCAGCCTTATATGCGCAAAGCCTGCTAGGGCTCAGTTTTTCTTCGGATGAAGAGCTTGTTTGCATCGCCGAGAATGACGCCTGCGGCATTGACGCCATTCAGGTGATACTCGGTTGCAGCGTGGGTAAAGGTAATCTGCTTTTTCATCTGACCGGCAAGCAAGCCTTTTCTTTCTATAACCGCGGCACAAACACTTCTATTCGCCTGGTGCTCAAAGCCAAACCAGAGGATATGACGCGCGAGGAAACCTTTGCTTATTATCAAAACTGCGCGGCGGAAGAAATGTTTGATATTAAAGAAACGAAGATAAAAATCCCTGAGCAGGCGCGTATTTTTGCCAGCGCCACTTGCGCCTGCTGCGGCGAAAGCACAGCAGAACATATGCTGCGTGTGCAAAACAGCCAAAAGGTCTGCCGCGATTGTTTTGCCGGGTATAATAGATTTGATCTTTAATGCGCTGTTTTTCTTGTTATTATCATCAGCAAAAGCTATAATAAACTTATCTTGGGCAAAAGGCTAATAGTTACGGCAAATCCGGGTATAAATAACTATATGTTTATAGCTCAAATTGTCGATGACTATCTGCAAAAAGACCCGCTGCTCTATATTGCCATTTCTCAAAGTATCAAGAGAAGGACGGCAAAAATTCTTTATGCCCAAAAAGACGGCCTGCTGCTGCTAAATATTCCCAGCGGTGATTATCATTTGAGCGCGGAGAATGAACAGACGCTGGCAGCCCTATTACCGCTTGTTGCCCCCGGGCACGGGCTGATTCTTTATCAGCCACAGTACCAGGAGCTTTTAGCTGAGCTAGGCTACCGCTGCGCTAGAACGCCAATTTTGCTCTCGGCATATCTCGAGCCTGATATCACCATCCCCTATATCAAGGGGCTGCGTTGCCGCTTGCTCAGCGATGAATATCTGCCTGCTGTCATAGAACATTATACTTTAATTCCCAACCCACGCTATCTGCAAGAACGGCTGCATAGCGGCATCATCGGCGCCTTCTATTATGGTGAGCTGGCTGGCTTTGCCGGCACTCATGATGACGGCAGCCTGGGTATGCTGGAGATATTCCCGCAATTTCAGCGCAAAGGTTTTGGCTCTGCGCTCACTTGTCATCTGACTAATCTTGAATTGCGCAAAGGTCACATTCCCTATGGCTATTGTTTCGCTGATAATCACGCTTCTATTGCCATGCAAAAAAAAATAGGCTTTACTTTTGCGTCAAAGCCCATTTTAATGCTCTATAAACAACCAGCTAAGCTATGAGGTAAGTTATGAAAAGGATTCTCCTGTTGCTGCCAGAGGGTTTTGAGTTTTTGGAGGCGGCCGCTTTTATTGATGTTTTTGGCTGGAATATGCTGGCCGGTGATAAAACAACGGAGTTGTTCTGCGCCGGAGCTATGCCGATCATTCAATCAAGCTTTGATCATAGTATACACGCTGATATCCTGCTTGATCAGATCAATACTGCTGACTTTGCCGCTCTGGCTCTGCCTGGTGGTTTTGCCCGTTTTGGCTATTTTGCCGCTCAGGATAACGCGCAGATCAAGAGCATTATTCAAGCTTTTGCAGCGCAAAATAAGCCGCTCGCCGCTGTTTGTACCGGTGCCTTGATTTTGGGCAGCTGCGGCATTCTCACAGATAAACACGCTACTACTTATCAGGGAGAAGATAGCCGCTGGTTAAAGCAATTAGCCGGCTATGGAGCAATTGTTGTTGAAGAAAACCACTGTGTTGACGGGAATATTATCACCAGCAGCGACCCGGCCTCAGCGCCTTTTGTCGCTCTGGAGCTGCTTGGCATCTTAACCAGCCGCGATAACAGCCAGACTATAAAAAAAATGATGGGCTACTAGCCCATCATTTTTTTAAGTAAACAGCTATTATTTTACAACAATACCTCTGCCCGCTACGACCTCGCCAATAATAGCGGAGCCGGGGCATTCTTTTCTCAGGTCAGCCAGCAAAGCTTCCGCTTCAGGAGCAGGAACAGCAAAAAGCAGACCTCCGGAGGTTTGCGGGTCATAACAAATATCCCTAAGCGCCGTCTCAACCTTTTGCTCAAAGCACACCTTATCCCCCGCATATTCGCGGTTATGATAGGCGCCTTCCGGAATCAAGCCCATAGCTGCCATCTCGTAGGCTCCGTTAATCAGCGGTATATTTTTGCTGTCAATTAGTAAGCTAAGCTGATCGTTTCCCAGCATCTCCGCCGCATGCCCCAGCAGACCAAAGCCGGTAATATCGGTGCAGGCATCAATATGATAAGCAGCGGCTATTTCCGCAGCTCTCTTGTTGAGCATAGTCATAGCGGCAATTGCCGGTTGCAGAGCAACTTCGTCAATCATTTCCGCCTTGGCGGCAGTCACCATGATGCCGGTGCCCAAAGGCTTGGTCAAAATCAGCTTATCCCCCAGCTGGACGCCGCTATTGGTGAGAATCTTCTCAGGATCAACAAATCCGCACACCGAGAGGCCATATTTTGGCTCAGGATCAGAAATGCTATGCCCCCCGGCAATAATTGCTCCTGCCTCCGCTACCTTGGAATAACCTCCTTCCAGTATTTTCGCCACATCGGCGGCTGGCAAACAGTTGGGAAAACAGAGCAAATTCATCGCCAGCTTGGGCGTGCCGCCCATGGCATAAACATCGGATAAGGCATTAGCCGCGGCTATTTGGCCAAAGGTATAGGGATCATCTACCATCGGCGGGAAAAAATCAACAGTCTGCACCAAGGCCAAATCACTGCTGATTTGATATACGCAAGCGTCATCGCTGGTATCGAAGCCAACTAAGAGCTTTGGATCAGAAAACTTTGGCAATCCGGCTAAAATTTCCGCAAGGACACCCGGTCCTATTTTTGCCGCTCAGCCGGACGCTGTCGTCATCTGTGTTAATTTTTGTCGTTGATCAGGCATTATTTGCACCTCGAAATGTCTTAACTGTATTTAACAATAAATCACCAAAATAATTATAGCCCAAGCAAAGCAAAATAGCAATAAGATGACAAATTCCGCAACTTCTAGTATAATGTAGGCTAGAGACAGATTGGAGATTCTTATGGACTTTCGTCAATTAGAAGTATTCATGGCAGTAGTTGAGCTTTCCAGCTTTTCCCGCGCCGGGGAAAAGCTCTATCTCAGCCAGCCCACCGTCAGCGCGCATATCAACGCCCTGGAAAAAGAGCTGTCCACCACTCTGCTTATTCGCAATACCCGCGAAGTATATGCCTCAGAGGCGGGCAAATTGCTTTATCAGTATGCGGCCAAAATACTGGCGCTGCATGACGAAGCTATTGACGCTGTGGGTACCAAAGAAGAATTGCATCGCGGCGTGATCAATATCGCGGCCTCAACCATACCGGAAAAATATATTTTGCCGGCGATGATTGCCGGGTTCCGCAAAGAATATCCGGCCATCAGTTTTAATATTATTCCCTGCGATAGCGCCAGAGTATGCGACATGCTCTCCGACGGCAAGGCGAAAATCGGCTTTGGCGGCGCTAAGATTAATGCCGAGTCTTTTCAGCACTATCCGGTGGCAACTGACAAGCTCGTTTTAATCACTCCGGATAATGACCATTTCCGCCAGCTGGCAACTGACAGCGACCTCTTTGACAAATTGTTCAAGGAACCGTTTATTTGCCGTCCGCCAGGCTCTGGTACCCGCTACGAATTTGAGCAATATCTCAGCCGCAGGCAGCATAAAGGCACGCTCAATATTGTGGCGGAGATGTCTGATACCGAGGCCATTAAGAATTCTGTGGCCGAAGGCATGGGTGTGGCGGTTGTTTCTGAGCGCGCTGCTGAAGATGCCTTTCAGCTGGGCAAAATCTGCGTCTTCCCTCTACCCGGTGATAATGAACGGTATCTTTATCTGATCCGCCGCAAAAAGGACCGCCTGGTGGAACGCGAGCGGCTCTTCTATGGCTATGTGTTAAGCCAAACGCAAACCAAAGCTAAATGATTGCAGCTGATAAATAGACCCTCTTGCTCTAGCAGCAAGAGGGTCTATTTTTTATTTATTATTCAGCGCTATGTAAATATGCCACTTGCTCCGGGGTTAATTGATCAATCTCCACACCCAAACAAAGCAATTTCAAGCGGGCAATATCCTGATCAATTTGCAACGGAACCTGATAAACCTGATTGGTCAGCTCTCCTTGATGCCGCAGCAAATATTCCAGGGCCTTGGCTTGAATGGCAAAGCTCATATCCATGATTTCCGCCGGATGGCCCATGCCGGCCGCCAGATTCACCAAACGCCCCTCAGCCAAAAGATTAAGCACCCTGCCGTCTTCGAGGCGGTACCCGGTGATGCTTGGTTTACGCTGCCAAACTTCTTCCGCTAGGGCAGCTAAGTCATGTTTATTAACCTCACAATCAAAGTGTCCGGCATTGGCGAGAATAGCTCCGGCCTTCATCAGCTGCATATGTTGGGATGTAATCACGTCACGGCAGCCGGTAACAGTGATAAAGATATCGCCCTCCCTAGCCGCGGCTGACATCGGCATCACCGCAAAGCCGTCCATAACCGCTTCAATAGCTTTAACAGGGTCAATCTCAGTAACTATCACTCTAGCACCCATGCCTTTGGCGCGCATCGCCACACCTTTACCGCACCAGCCATAGCCTGCTACCACAACTGTGCGTGAGGCAATGCTAAGGTTGGTAACTGCCATAATCGCCGTCAAGGTGGATTGTCCGGTGCCATAGCGGTTGTCAAAGAGATGCTTGCAGTCCGCATCATTGACCGCCATCATCGGAAAGCGCAAGCTCCCCTCGGCCGCCCTGGCTTTAAGGCGTAAAATGCCGGTGGTTGTTTCCTCACAGCCACCGATCAGCCGGTCTGCCAAAGCGATATCACTGCTATGCAGCAGATTGACAAAATCGCCGCCATCATCAAGGATCAAATGCGGATGACAGGCCAAAGCCTGCTGCAAATGCTGCTGATAAAGCTTATCGTCCGCGCCGTGAACAGCAAAAACCTCAAAGCCTTTTTTGACCAAAGCCGCGGCAATATCGTCCTGCGTTGACAGCACATTGGACCCGGTAACATAGACCTCCGCGCCGCCGGCTGCTAAGGTTAAGGCCAAAAAAGCGGTTTTGGCCTCCAGGTGGATACTGAGGGCAATTGCATGCCCGGCAAAGGGCTTACGCCTGCTGAAATCCTCTTTTATGCGGTTTAATAGCGGCATATATGCCTCGACCCAGGCAATTTTATCTTCGCCTGATGGCGCTAAAGCTATATCTTTAATATCACTCATTGTGTTTTACCTCTCTATAGCAGAAGATAATCTTTTGCTATAGAATTCCGTCTTGATAAGACAAATTCCTTTATCGCTGCCATAAAGAAAGATACAGGGCAATGCCCTGTATCTTTCTTTATTTATGTTTTTATCTGTTATCAACTATATCAATATAATTATTGTTCAGCTTTTGTACCAGACGTTCTAGATCACCGGTCGGTATCTTTTCTATGGCTAGCTCCGCATCGCTAAAGCTAACGCAGGTTCCGCAAGAGCTGCTTAGTTTTCTTGGCACCGGCATCATCTTTCCGGTAATGGCAAGCTTCTCTAAGCTGCGGCAGAAAACGATCGCATCATAATGCGTAAAAAAAGTGGCAACATACTCTGGCATCGATACACTCCTCGCCTATTTTTTGATGATAAGCCTAATATCACTGCTATCATCTTTCGAGACGGTTACGCTGTATCCTGCTTTTTGGGCAAAACGGCTGACATTTCCTTGCGCCGCCGCATTATCAACTAATATTTCACAACCTGTCGGCTCAGCCTCCAGGGCCTGCTTAGCCATTAGCACCGGCTGGGGACAACTCAAACCTCTCGCGTCAATAATAGTCATCTGTGTATCCTCCTATTTAGATATGACGACATTAGTAGCAACCTTATCATCTGCTACAGCTTTTGGTTCTTTGACAGCCAAATTTTCTTTGCCCTTTTTGGTGTTGATAATTGCTATCACAATCAAAACGACAATAATCCCCACGGTAACAATTTTGCCGCCAAGACTGGGGCCGCCGCTCACTACACCGTCAGTAATCGTGGTAGCGGAAGAAGCGAGCTTAAAGTTATGCGCAAAAGCGGCGCCGACAAAATAACCAAAAACAGTGATGGCAGAATCGCCATTGCCTTCGCCCGCCATAATCAGCTGGCGAAGCGGGCAGCCGCCCAGCATCACCGAGCCCAAGCCTACCGCAGTCATGGAGAGGAAATTCCACACTCCGTCAATATGGGCAATCGGCTGGCCGATAAAGCTGAAATGGAAAGATTGCAGGAAGAAGATATTGCCGAGAGCGCAAGCAATAATGATACCGATAAAGCCCAACATCAAGGTCCAGTCCTTAAACAGCATCAAATCACGAATACCACCGACCATGCACAAGCGGGTTTTCTGGGCAATAGCTCCGACAATCAAACCGGCGATCAAGGCGATAGCGATGGGCGCATGCATAGAACCAGGGCCGCTTTCGGAAAAATAGATAATCGCCGGAGCAGCCAGCAAAAGCACCAGCAAGGCAATTTGGATAATCGGCAGCCAGATGCTATCAGTAACCGGCATTTTATATGTACGCTTGAGGCTATAACCACGTTTCAGGAAGAGGACGCCCGCTAAAATACCAAGCGCAAAACCAAACAGACCAACAATAGCATTGAGGTCACCGCCGGCAATACGCAGAATCATCCGCAAAGGGCAACCGAGGAAAACAAGAGCCGCCACCATCACCAAAAAGCCTAAAACAAAACGGGTCACCGGAGAGCTGCCGCCTCTGGGCATAAACTCCTTGCTGATAATCGCCATAATCAAAGCTCCCAGTACCAAGCCAATAATTTCTGGACGGATATACTGAACAGCAGCAGCCTGATGCACACCCAAAGCGCCGGCAGTATCGCGAATGAAACAGGCAATACAAAAGCCCATATTAGCCGGATTGCCAAAATGCACCAAGACCACAGCAATGGTACCAATAATCAATCCCCCAATTAAAATCAACCATTTTTTCCCTTGCATATTTTTATCTCCTCAATAAAAGAATATTAAGAACCCATAGATAAGTATAAATGCTCCTGAAATTAATGTGAAATTGTTTTTGCAGCTAAATAATGGGCATTTATAGATAATTTCTATAGATTGGTTTTCGGGATAATTGGGCTTTTTTTATCTTAATGATTGTGATAAAATCAATTTATGTCAAAAAAAACAATTTATCTTGATAATGCGGCTACCACCTATCCCAAACCACCCGAGGTGGCTCAGGCAGTGGCCCGCTATATTAGCGATGTTGGCATCAATATCAAGCGCGGCGGCTATACCAAAGCTTACTCAGCAGCTGAAGCCGTGCTTAGCTTGCGTGAGCGCCTATGCCAGTTTTTTGTTGGTCCGGATCCGCGCAATCTGATCTTCACTGCCAATATTACCGCCTCGCTCAATTTCATTTTGAAGGGTTGGCTGAAGCCCGGCGATCATATTCTGGTTACCTCGCTGGAACACAATGCGATGATGCGGCCACTGGTGCAGCTCTCTGAACGGGGAATTTCTTTTGATACAATCCCCTGCGATGAAAACGGACTGCCGGATACCGCAACTATCGAAGCGCTGATTAATAATAAAACCCGTGCTATCGCCGCGACCCATGCCAGTAATGTCAGCGGCACGGTGATAGATATTGAACGCCTGGGGCAAATCTGCTGCCAGCATCAGCTGAAATTTATCGTTGATACGGCGCAGAGCGCAGGCATTCTTCCCCTTGATATGCAGGCCATGCATATTGACGCCCTGGCTTTTACCGGGCATAAAGGCTTGCTGGGTCCGCAGGGCTTAGGCGGTTTCATTATCAGTGAGGAGATGGCTGAGCAAACCACCCCCCTGATTGCCGGCGGCACCGGCAGCTTTTCGCATTTAGAAACAATGCCTGCTCTATTGCCCGACCGCTTTGAGGCCGGAACAATGAATCTGCCGGGTATGGCAGGCTTGGCTGCTGGTATGGATTTTTTGCAGGACAAGGGCCTCACTGAACTCCACGCCTATGAGATGAAGCTGGCTGATTGCTTTATCGACCAGCTGCGCGGACATAAAAAAATCCGCATTGTTGCGGAGCATTGCCCGCAAAAAGTGGCTGTCGTTTCTTTGGATTTCGGCGATGCGGATAATGGCGAGATTGCCTTTAGACTGGAAGATGAATACGGGATTATGGTGCGCTGCGGTTTGCATTGCGCCCCGCGCGCGCATAAAAGCTTTGCTACCTATCCGCAGGGAACAGTACGCTTTTCTCCCGGAATATATAATACCGAAAAAGAGATGCTCTATGCGGCGGATGCAGTAATAAAAATCCTTGGCTAAGCCAAGGATGCCGCGGGTTGATAAACTTCTCGATACTGCGTTGTTACCATAAGCGCCTCCTCGACGTATCTTTTATACGCCTGCGTCGCCGCTTATGGCAGCCGCCTTGTCTCGCTCGTTTCTCAACCCGCTTTTCTTTTATCTGCAGACTAAATCCTTGGCTAAGCCAAGGATTTTTTGATGTGCCCGATTTCTATTCAGAGATTATTTGCAGCTCTGTCAAACGGGGATAAAATCCATATTTAGCATAAAACGCAAAAACCTCTTCATTGCCTACACTTACTTTAATAACCATTGTCTTTGGGCCGCTCTGCTTGAGCCAAGTTAATGCTTTTTCCATTAGAGTACTTGCAATACCTTTGTTGCGATAAGGATCACAAACAAAAATGGAATCAATTTCGCCAGTTTCATCGGCTACACTTACAATACAATAGCCAATAACCGCATCTTGATCATAGGCTAAAATTACACATATTTGGCCTTTTGGGGAAGTTGAAAGCAATGTTGCTTTTCTGGCCTCGAAAGTATTGTTTGCATAAAAACTCTTGAAATAAGGCGATTTTTCAAGGTGCAATTGATTTAACTCTTCCCACAAGGCTTTAACGCTATCCAATAACTCTTCGTTTCCCAATACATACTTGATGTTCATCTCCATTGATAAAATCCCCATTCCAGAGTATATCGCTTCGTTGCGCTTATTCATCCTTCACTTTCCACCACAGATAATAAACCTACTCAACCAATCTTTTGTATTATAGGTGCATATAAAAGTCCGTTTCAGCATCATATCTTTGCCAGGACACATTTTGCAGCTGCTGACCGCAGAGGCAGATATTATACTTCTCCTCGAATACCAGATGCAATAGCTCCGCGCCTTTGATTTGCTTGGCCAAAGCATTATTTTCCACTACAGAAAAATCATTAAAGCTATCATCTATCCCCTGCCCGGTATATTTGACATAGCTCTCTTTAGCTGTCCACACGTAAAAGAAGTCCTGATAGTCATTGCTCGCCAGCCATTCGATCTCGCACAGATGAAAGAAGCGTTTAGCGAGCAGCTCCCGGCGGCAAACTGTATGCAGCTGAATATCAATACCTACCGGCGCCAAAGCAAAAGCCGCCAGCCAATAATCGCCGCTATGCGAGATAGAAAAATGTAGCTCCGGAAAATGCAAAAAATATGGTTTGCCATGAGTATCTTTGCCCATAGACAAATCCTCATTACAAACCATGTTTTGCTCCTGCAAATAATGCCGCGACAAGCTTCGCACAAGCTGCGAGGATGCCGCATTGCCCGCTGTTTGGCAGATATAAACCTTTATGCATCCCTTGGCCACTAGCTTTTAACTCCCCGTTTTTTCATATACTCAATCACGTCTCGCACCTGATGCATTTTCCACACATCACGGGTGGGGACATTAATGTCATAATAGTCCTCAAAAGCGCAAACTATATTCATGATATCAAAAGAATTCAGCTCCAAATCTTTGACAAAGTCCGTTTCGTAGCCAATATTCTTTTTACCAGTCACTTTAGTAATAATCTTTTTTACCGTACTCAGCAAGGCCTCTTCAGACATAAGGATGCCTCCTTCTTGTTCTAGTTCCAAGTTTAGTCTTTCCGCCCAGTTCTAGACAGTTTTTCTTTTAATCTTTTTTGATGCTGTTTTGGAAAACTCGGTATCGCGGATATTAATCATCTGAATCTGCTTATAGGTCGGCAGCTTAGCATTGAGAATATCCACCTCATTTTGCAATTGCGTCAAAATTTCATAGCTGCTCATACCCGCAGTTTTTTCCGAATCAGGATAAACCATCACCGCAATCTTGACGTCATCAACGGAATTACCGCTATTGGCGCCATAGGCAACAACCTCTTTGACATACGGGCTATCCTGCAACACTATTTCATATTCTTCCGGGGCAATTTTTTTGCCGTTTTTCATCACAATCAAATTCTTTATCCGGCCGGTGATATAAAGATGCCCCTTTTTATCAATATAGCCAATATCTCCTGTTTTGAACCATTCGCCATCCATGGTTTCCGCTGTGCCGCTGGGATCATTATAATAACCCATCATCACAGATTTGCCTTTGACCTGGATTTCTTCATCCTTAATCCGCACATCCATACTCGGCACCACATAGCCCACGGAATTATATTCATAACTGGTGTTGCGGTTGACAGAAACCAGCGGCGAGCATTCGCTGATACCATATCCTTGCAGTACCAAAATACCCAGTGAGCCTAAATCCTCAGCTACATTAGCGGCCAAATAGGCTCCTCCGCAAATAATCGTGGTCAGGTTTTCCATCGCTGTATTACGGAATTGTTTTTGGATGATTCCCTGCAGAAACAAGGTGGTGTTGCCAAACATGCAGCCCATTTTGGCCAAAAAACGTATTCTTGTCTCTTTTTTTTGTTCCTCAATTTTACCCCAAATCATTTTATAGAGGCTTTCGGCGATCAAAGGAACCGCAATCATAATTTCCGGCTTAAATAAGGTCATATCCCGCATCATCGTCTTGAGATTGCCATTAACGCAGACATTGGTGCCGCTTAACAAAGCAACCAAAACCGTGTCAACCATGCCGTAAGCGTGGCATAGCGGCAAACCGCCAAAAATACTTTTCCCTGTTTCAACCATCGCCACCGCATCAGCGGCATTGATCAGCAAAGCCTGGTGTGAAAGCATTACTGCCTTGGGTTTACTGGTTGTGCCGGAAGTAAAAACTATCACCGCCGGATGCTCAGGTGTAGTCCTCTGCTCCGCCTCTTTTAAGGCGCTGGCAGCATTAACCGCATTTTGCACAAAATCATTAACTGTTTGATAGGGGCATTGAATATCGCTCTCATTCAGATAGTCATTCTGATCGCTATCGCTTAACAGCAGCATGATTCCCCGCTGCTCCTGGTGGTTAATCTCCTGAATGATCTCGCTGATCACCGGAACCATACCAACAGAGCTGATCGCCATGGTAATATCTGAGTCATGCAGCATATCCCATAACATGTCCCTGCTTTGCTCAATATCAACACAAACCGCAACATTGCCGGAAACCACTGCCGCAAAATAGGCTACTATCCAATGATAGCTGTTTTCACCAATAATACCGATATGCGCGCCACGATAGCCCTTGCTGGCGATGGCGCCGGCCAGCTCCCGGACATCTGCAGCAAACTGGTGAAAGCTGCGCTCGATACATTCACCTCTTCTGTTATAAATGCTTATAGCAGGAGCATCCTGATATTTGTTTTCAATATCATCAAGCATTTGCGCAAAAGTTTGGTAATATGTAGCCTCATTTAATTGATACGGTGTTTTGTTTTCCATAGACTATCTACGCTCCGATTTCCCCATAGGTCCAGGTAATCTGCTGCTTTATGTGGTCATAATCGCCCAGTACCGATAAAAAGGCATCCACCACAGCGGCATCAAATTGCGTGCCCCTGCCCTTTTCCAGCTCGCTGACAGCCTCGGCCAAAGGCTTGGCTTTGCGGTATTGGCGGTCAGAGGTCATCGCGTCAAAAGAATCCGCAACACAAAGGATGCGTGCTTCTTCCGGTATAGCCTCACCTAGCAACCCATGCGGATATCCTCTGCCATCTATTCTTTCGTGATGGCATTCAACAATAAAGGCAATATCGATAAAAGCCGAAAGTGAAGATAAAATCTGCGCTCCGGCAGTAGGGTGCTTTTTAATAATATCATATTCTTCATCAGTCAGAGAACTACTTTTACCAAGAATCATATCAGAGGTACCAATTTTGCCAATATCGTGGAAAAGCCCGGCAACCTTTACCCGCTCCAAATATTTGCTGTCTTTGCCCATGGCTTCAGCAATCAAGGTAGCGTAATAAGCAACCCGGTCAGAATGTCCTCTGGTATAAATATCCTTGGTATCAACCAGCAAACGCATGGCTTCGATCATCTCCATATAATTACCATGCAGGCTGGAATAGGCTTCTGCCAATTCGCTGTTTTTTCTGGTTATCAGAGATTGCAGCATGACATTGCCAATAGCAGAGGCTGCCTGGTTGGCATAAACCTCAAACAGCTGGGAGATGCCATCCCAGGCATCCCGGTCTATGTCTGCGGTAATCAGGCCGAAGGGCTTGTTTTTATCATCTACCAGCAAAGAGGTTCCTGAAAAATCAGCGTCAACGTTCAGGCTACTATCTCTAGACTCAGTCATGGCAGCCAGGCGGGCTTTGCATTGATCGCCCTGGCTGACATAATCACCCCTGCCGACAAAAACCTCTTGCGTCGATTCTTCATCGGCAACAGCAGTCTGTTCCTGATCCAGCAAAATTTTTGGTTCAATATAAATACAACCGCTGCCGCAATCAAGAATACTCAAGGTATTATCCAAAACAGCCGTAGCAATATTATCCACAGAATTATATTTATATAGCTCCGGGATGCTGTCTAACATCTGCTTCAGCCCATCACGGTATTTTTTGATGGTGCGCATCTGCCTAATAGATTTGACGCATGATTCAACCAGAAGTTCCAGCTGATCAAAGCGGTCACTTTTCTCATAATAGCCTTGAATATCCAGCTCGCGAATTGTTTTTATCGGCGGAGCCATGCTTTTATGTCCGGTGAGAAGAATAATATAGAGATCTTTATTAAACTCTCTGATTTTTGATACCACCTCATCACCACAAACCGGGCGCATCAAAAAGTCCAGCAGCATAATGTCATAATTCTGCTCTTTTACTCTTTCAATGGCCCGCAAAGGGTCATTTTCTGTATCCACCTGAAACCCGGATGACTGAAAATATGATTGCAGGGTTATGGTCATAACCTCGTCATCATCAACGGTCAAAATGGAAAAGGACTTTTTTTGACCCTCAATCTTATTTTTTCTCATATTCTTTCCCTTTCATAAAGCATACATCCTCAAACATACATCTTCAAAAAAGCAATATTCTAAATACCATAATTTTGCAATATAGTAACATTTTCCATAGGAATTTTGATAATAAAAACGCTGCCCCCCTCAGGGTTGTCTTCAACTGCCATTGTTCCGCCAAATTTACCTTTGATTACTGAGGCGGAAATATATATCCCTAAGCCTGTGCCCTGATTACCCTTGCTGGTAATCATCTGCCGGAACAGCTTTTCTTTTACCTCTTCATTAATACCTGTCCCCCAGTCAATAACACTCAGCTTGAGATGATCTTTATCAATATCAACGCTAACTAAAATATCATGGCGCCCATCATCAACCTGGGCATAAATAGCGTTGGAGATGAGATTATTAATAACCTGAACCAAACTGTTAATATCGCCATGCAAAAGAACATCCGTATCGCCTGCGCTGGGAATATTAACCTCTGTCAATAATTTGCAGTGTCCGCTCAGCAGCTCATGCCGCAAAAGCAATGATACGCGCTTCATCAAATCTTCAATGCTGAAGTCTGCCATATCAGATTTATCCATACCGCCAGCCTGGCCTTTGACCGCTGTAATAATGTCTGACATATACGAACATGCATCACGGATTTTCTGCAGCCATCCCCGCATATCACCGTATATCTCAGTATAATCTTCCTCAGTCACCTCTTCGTCATTGATCGAAAGAGCGCATTCCTCTACCAAATTGTTCAGAGCCGCACAGTTGCCGGCAATACTCATGATTGGTGTTTTCAGGTTATGCGCTAAACCACCAACCATTTGTCCAAGTGAAGCCAGCCGTTCATTTTCAACCAGGCGTAATTGCGAATCCTGCAACTTTTGCATACTTTCTCTCAGGCGGCTGACATCTTTGAAAATAGCCACAAAACCGGAAATTGCCCCCTCGACTATCAAAGGGTTAACCTCAACAATATAATAAAGCTTTTGCCATTCTCCTTCTTCCTGATAGCTGATCGCCTGCTCATAATTGATCGTTGAACAGGTAGTCCGACAGGATTCGATTGATGTTAAAAGATTATATATCCCGGTTTTATATTCAACATCCTCATCCTTGAGACAGTCGCTAAGTTTCTTATTTATCTCAATGCCATGTTGTTTACCAATCGTAGTGGTAAACGGCTCATTATAGCCGATAATCAAACCGTCCACAGCGGTAATAAGATAGCAGTCGGAAATCTGGTTGAGCACCTGATTCATCGCAATTGGCTTGATATCAAGAAAATGCAGATGATAGATGGCTAAGCCATGGCAGATGAATGTACCCACAAAAGAGATCGGCGTGGCGGCAATCGAAAGATTGAGTATCCCTGTTGTAGCCAAAAGATTAACGATAATGGGGAACATATTACCAACAGAAAACAATAGTGCCTGCTTGATATATAAAGCGTTTTTTGACCTCAGCGCAAACCTAATCATAATAAAAATGGAGATACCCAGACAGCCAAAAATCATCAAACCATTGACAAACATCAAGGGGCCAAATTCGATATCAGTTATATGGATAGAAAACTGCCGGTAAAAGAGATGGTGAAAGGGGTTGGTCCATACCAGTATCACCGAACCTAAAGGAAGCAGAAACAGGGCCAAATACTTTTTGGGTATTCTTTCCCAACCCCGGGAAAAAGCAAACGCCAAAAATAGCGCTAAAAAGGGAGCAAAGGCGCTGCCAATATTGGTTACGGCATCCCAAAACCACAGCATAAACGTATTACTCTCATCAGTGAGTTTTATAGCGATGACGCCAAAAATCCAAATACCCAAAACACCGGCTATACCAAAATATATTTTATGAATCAGCCGTGTTTGTTGCCGCGACATAAATACAATAAAGATTATTATGGTGATAGCTGCCACAATCAAAATCGCAAAGGAATAATTAGATATTATTTCCGCCACCCCCTACCCTATCTAAGAAAGAGTAATCTATCGTCAACGGACTTTGCCAGACAAAGTTTTTTGCTTTTAACAAAGCGCTGGTAATTTCACACTTTGGCTCAATTGTCGGGACTCTTTGCTTTAATCTAATATATAATTCAGTAAAAGCAGCTAAATTCCTGTTTTCGTGTAACTTGGTTGACAAATGATTAAAAAAGTCCTCATCTTCAACAGCCGGCAGAGGATAGCCTTTAATCCTCTCCGCTAGCTTGGCAACTGTGGTTAGTTTATCATTAGCAATATGGTAGCAAATTCGTTCGCTGTCTTTCAACAGCATAACCGCCCGGGCAGCCTCATCTACCGGGGTGATTTCCAGCGGCAGCTCGCAGAAAAACTGCGGTAACATTTCCAGCTGAGCCAGTCCGCGCGCCATTTCCCAATAGCTGTTGCCATCTGGATTGATTTGGAAAAGACCGTCACTTTGGCGCATACCCAATCTTCCCAGCCGGTATATCTTGGCCGGCAGCCCCTGGCGGATAGCAGTATAAACCAGCTGCTCCGCCTGGAATTTGTTACGGATATAAACATTATCCTGCCAGTTCTGGCCAATATCATAATCATCTTCCGTAAATTCCGTATGTTCGCTGGGCGCCACAAAGCGGTATTCTCCGCAAACGCTAAGCGTTGACATATGGTGCAGCGGGACAGATAAAGCCATAGCGCATTTAAGCACATGGGCTGTGCCTTGTTGATTCACCAAAAAAGAGTTATTATCCGCGGCAAAATGACGTACATCTGCCGCAGTATGATATATGGCCTTAACTGCGGCAATATCATTAATATTAAGGCCCAAGTCCGGCTGAGTGATGTCTCCGCAAAGCAACACAATTTGCGCTAAATGCTCTTTCAGCCAACCCATGCCAAAATAATAATCAATGGCATCAATAAACCGCTGCTTATTGCCTCTGATCAGGCAAACTACCTGATAATCAGCCTGGCATAATTCACGCAGCAAATGCGCGCCGAAAAAGCCGGCGGCGCCAGTGAGCAGAACTGCCTTTTCCCTGTCAATCCGGGTTTTAATATCTTCGGGCTTGACCGTAGCAGCGTTTGTTTGCTCTACAGCCACTTGCGGCGTGGATAGCTCTTTATCAGGCGCAGATAAGACGGTTGAGTTATCCTCTTCATTGCTCTCCGCAGTAGCCTCCTTATTCCCCTCTTTGTCGGCAATATTGGCCGCATTATCTTCGCTATGAGCAATATCTCCGGCACTAATGGTTTTCCCAGAAACAATATGTTGCGCGCTTGGCTGCGTTATGTTTAGCGGCAGCAATCTTTTTTGCGCGGCAAAGGTTGGGTTTTGATAGAAATCAGCCAAGGTCATTGACAGCCCCGCATTAAAACAAAGGCTGAGCAGATTGAGCGCTGCCAGAGATGTGCCGCCTTGCTCAAAGAAGGATTTATTCTCATCAAAATCCTCTTTTTCCAACACTGCTTTCCATAATTTCAGCAAAGCCGCTTCATCAAGAGCTTCCAGCGCCATGCCTGGCAGTGGAGCTTGCTCCTGCGCTATGGCCTCATCAGCCACTGTATTCACTATTTCTACTATTTCCACAGCCACTTCAAGACTATCTTCAGCGCTATTATCTGTCTGGCTATGGCTATCAACAGCGCTTACTGCATCTGGCTGTAGCTGCTCTTTCTCATCCGGCAAAGATGGCGATAACTCTGCCGCCTGTTGCTGGCCGTTCAAATGCTGTTGCTGTAAAGCCAGCATATCCGTTTTGCCGCTGGCAGTACGAGGGAACTCCGCCACCACGATCATTTCGCTGGGCAGCATATATTCCGGCAGCAACTTTTGCAGATGCTTACGCAAAATCTCCAGGTCAAGAGGCATATTATCTTGCGGCACGATAAATGAGTGCAGGCTCATAGCGCTATCTTCATTATGCACAACCACAGTGATAGCGTCTCTTGCGCCGGCAAAATTAAGAATCGCGCCATTAATGTCATCAAGCTCAACCCTTTGCCCGTTCAGCTTAATCTGATTGTCCGCCCGGCCAAGAAAATCAATATTACCATCCAGCATCAAGCGGCCCAAATCACCGGTCTTATACATTCTTTCTCCCGGGCAAAAGGGGTCGGGCAAAAAGGCCTGCTTGGTCAATTCCTCATTATCGCAATAGCCCTCGGCCAAACAGATACCGGATAAATACAATTCGCCGCGCGCAGTTGGCAGCACCGGCCGTCTTTGCTCGTCCAGCAGATAGACACGGCAGTTTTGCAAAGGTTGGCCAATATGCGGCCGCTGATCTGTTGGCATTTCTCCGCCGCAGACATATACGGCAGCCTCGGAGGGGCCATAGAGGTTAATGACGGCAATATCGCCGCAAGCCTTAACTTTAGCGATCAATTCCCTGTTCAGCGGCTCTCCAGCCAAAACCAGCTGCTCAATGTGGCCTAAGGTTTGACGGAAAAGATTATTGCCCAGGCACATTTGCAGTCTGGATGGGGTCAGCTGCATTAAAGTAATATTTTGCTGCTCAATCAGCTCAGCCATTTTCCAGGGCAAAAGCATTTCTTCTTCATCAGCCAGGATAACCGTTTTGCCAATGGCCAGCGGCAGCAGGCTTTCAAAGATAAAGGTATCAAAAATTATATTGGTGCTGCACAAAATATTGGCCTGGCATTTTTGCAAAATCGGCCTTAAAGCGCCCAATAAATTAGCTAAAGCGCGGTGGCAGATCGGCACGCCTTTGGGCTTTCCGGTAGAGCCAGAGGTATAAAGAATATGAATCAAATCACTGCTGCTTCTATGAGCGGGAGCCATAAAAGCAACTGATCTGTCGCTGATCATTAGTTTTGGACAAGGTAAATCCTCTGAAAGGACCTCGAAACCGGCCTGGTCACAAAGCACCAGCGCTGCGGCAGAGTTCTCCAGCATATAGGCAATACGCGCCTTGGGGAAAGAGGTACTGAGCGGAATATAGGCGCCGCCCGTTTTATTGATAGCCAAAAGACCGGCGATCATATCAATGCTACGCTTGCAAAGCAGGGCTACTCTGTCTCCGGGCTTAACCCCTGCCGCTTGCAGCTGACCGGCAATATGACCAGCTCTTTGCTCCAGCTCAGCATACGTGATCTTTGTCCCCTGGCAAATCAGGGCGATACGGTCCGGGTAATGAGCGGCAATGCGGCTCATCTGCATATCCAAGGGTATATCGACAAAGGGCGTACACATATGCTGCGGTTTTTCTATCAATTGATATCTGTCTGCCTCTGCCAGACAGTCAATATCCTTCAGATATGACTGCTGATGCAGCAAAAACTGCTCGAGAATGCTTTGATATATTCTGGCATAAAAAGCCATGGTCCGGGCCTCAAACAGTGAGGTTGCATATTCAAAAGTAAAAGCATAGCTATTATTGGCATCCTGATATGCTTCCAGGCTTAATTCCATCTTGGCCGTATGATTATTCAAAGGCAAAGTAATCAATCTCTCCCCTGCCAGACTAAAAGAGCCCTCAGCCAGCGGCCGCAGGGAAAACATTGTTTGATAGAGGGCATTACTGCCGGCCTTGCGCGGGGCATGGGAAAGCGTCAGCATCTCTTCCAGAGAAAGCTGCTGATGATCAACCACAGCGGAAAACATCTCGCGCGCAGAGTCTAAATAATCCTGCAAGATGCTCTCTTCTCTGGGCTGCAAACGCAAAGGCTGCGTACTGATAAAGGGGCCGATAATCCCGGCCAGTTCTCTGGTATCTCTCCCGGAAACAGGCATACCCACGATAATATCTTGATTATGCGAAAATTTCGCGAGCAGCAAGGCATAGGCACTGGCAAAAAACATCGCTGCTGTCAAGCCGTTCTCTGAGCAATACGCATTAATTTTTGCGCTTAGTTCCGGCGGAATGGCAAAGTTATATTTATCTCCGCAAAAATCAAACTGCGCCGGCCGCGGAAAATCTGTGGGCAAATCAAGCGGCTGCGGCAAATCTGCCAGCGCCTTTGCCCAAAACTTATTATCTTCAGTTTTATCTATATCCTGATCCTTTTGGCTCAGAGCATAGGCATAATCTTTATAAGAAAATGCAGCGGATTCAAGTTCATCGCCTGCATAAGCATGGTTGAGCTTGTCCATTAATAGCGGCATACTCAAACCGTCGCCGATCAGGTGATGGATGTCGATGAATAAAATATTTTTCTGATCCGCGTTAACGTAAACAGCAGCATGTAAAAGCGGCGCCTGCGTCAGGTCAAAGGGGCGAATAAACTGTTGCGCAGCCGCATCAATATCCGCTGCCTCTAACTGTTCTATCTTAAAATCAACTGCCGCCGCAATTTTGGCGGCAAATTGTCCATTTTCAAAAACAAAACTGCTGCGGAAAATATCTTCTGCCGCAAACAAAGCGGCAAAGGCCTTTTCCAGCTGTGGCAGAGAAACAGCATCCGGCAGGATAATGGCTCCGGGCATATTATAGCTGATACTGTTTGGATCCAGCATCGTCTGGAAATAAAGACTTTGCTGAATTGGCGACAGCGGATAAAGCTCCAGAGCTGGCGCGGCTTCCAAAGGCAAAGAAGCAGGACGAGCATTATTTGCGGGGGTTTCATCACCCAGCAAACGCGCCAAACGTGAGGCACGGCGGCAAGCATAGATATCCGCCACCTTCAGGCGCACGGCAAATTCTTCTTCAATCAAAGCCAGGGCTTCCATGGCATTGAGGCTATTGCCGCCGCACATGAAATAATCGCTGCTAGCGTCAATATCAGTGTCTCCCAACACTTTTTGGAAAATAGCGATAATTTTGGCCTCGACCGCGCTGCCACTGGCATTATCCCCGCTATCAATATATTCCGGCCCGGGCAGCTTATCAGCATCAAGCTTGCCATTGGGGGTAAGCGGCAAGTGCTCCAGATGAATAAAAACAGCAGGTATCATATAATAGGGCAGATAGGCAGTGGCAATTTCCAAAAGCTCCCGCTCTGCCAGCTTGTTCCCGCTAACATAATAGGCGGCAATCAGCTGCTGGCCATTATGCTCAATAATACGCGCTACCGCATGGGTGACCTCTTGGTGCAGCGCAATGCGGGCAGCTATCTCATCCAGCTCAATCCGCAGGCCGCGCAGCTTCACTTGGTTATCTTCCCTGCCGCAGAAAACCAGATCTCCACACTCGTTCCAATAGCCCAGATCACCGGTGCAGTAAATCATTTCCACAGGCTCAAAGGGGCTTTTACAAAAAGCCGCTGCTGTTTGCTCCGGCTGATTATGATAGCCGGCGCCCACCGAAAAACCACCGATATAAATTTCCCCGCACACCCCGCAAGGCAGTGGCTTTTTCTGAGCGTCCAACACATAAATACGGCAATTACGCATCGGTTTGCCGGCAGTTATCATATCCGTGTCATTAAGCTGCTTGATTGTTACCCCGACCGTCGTCTCTGACGGCCCGTATTGATTATAAATCCGCGCTGCTGTCACCAGGCTCAGTTGATGCAAAAGCGTGGGCGGAAAAACCTCTCCGCCGCAAATAATGCTCTGCAAGCGGCTGGCTGCCTGACGGAAGGCGTCATTATGCAGGCACGCAGATAAACGCGCCGGTGTCATAGTTATTAAGCCCACTGCATATTCCTGAATATAATGCGCCATGGCGGACGGATTTTCTTCTGTGCCTTCTTCCGGCAAAATAATGGTACGGCCATTCAAAAGAGCAGACATGCTCTCAATCATAAAAGCGTCAAAACTGGTATTGGTCAAGGACAAAACCGCATCCTGTACATAATATTCTTTCATTCCCAAGGCAAAGTTGAGCAAATTGCGGTTGCTGATCATCACGCCCTTGGGCTTGCCGGTGCTGCCTGATGTGTAAATCATATACGCTATATCATCCGCTTTTACGGCAGAAGGCAGTAATTCCTCAGCCAGCTCCAAGTTAAGATTATCCGTCTCAACCACACTAAGGTTGCTGTTCGTTTTGAGGTTATAACTATCCAACAGCTCTTTGCTGCCAAAGACAATACGGCAGCCGCTGTCAGCGATAATTTCATCTATCCTGCCTTGGGGAAGCTTGGGATCCAGGATCAACCAGGCCTTGCCGCTTTGGGCAGCAGCGCACATAGCCGCCAGCAAATCAAGACTACGCGGCAAAAGCAGCGCCACAACCTCACGATTATCAGCAGCGCTGTCATCGTGGTTATTGTCCTTCTCCAAAGTCTGCTGAATGATGCGGGCATAAGCGTCGGCCCTTTGCAGCAAACTGACATAGCTGGTACGTTGCCCCTGATAAATGATAGCAGCACGTCCGGCATAGGTATTCTTGATTTCCAGCAGCTTGTCATAAACACTGATATCAGGCAGATAGCTGCCTGTTTCATTAAAATTATAGATAACCCGCTCCGCCTCTTTATCATCTGTCATCGAGATTTCGCTGAGAGGCTTATTCGTGTCTGCCAGGGCATTGGAAATAATATTGGTCAGATATTTATGTAAATCACTCATATCTTTTTCGGAAAAAATTTGCGTCAGATAATCGTAATTCACTTCAAATCGGTTAGATTCCAACAAGCTATGCAAATGTATGCACAGCTGTTCCGCCTGATAACCACTATAATTCCATTGCCCGGCAACAGAGACAGAGGCTTCGGGGCTATTAAAAACATGGCTATTATGAAAAGAAAAGGCAATATGAGCTAAATCCCTGCTGCCATGCCCGGCGCGGGAAGCAATATCCATAATCTCTTCATAAGGCAGCCGTTGATGGCGGAGCAAATCATACCAATTAATCATCAGCTCTTCAGTGAACTGGGAAAAGCTCCAGCTTTCATCAATGGTATTAATAAAGGGCAGCGTGCTGACAAACATCCCCGTTGTCTTGCGGTCGCTGGGGCTGATTCTATTAAAGATGGGCACGCCAATACTAAAGCGGTCTGCTCCATCCGTACGTTTAATATATAGGGCCAGCGCCATATAAAAGACGGCAAAGGGGGCTACCCGGTTTTCTGTGCAATAATTATAGATCGCATGATTAAGCCGGCGGGAAAAAGTCCGCACCAGGCGTTTGCCAATGGGCGAGATATCCGCTGCTCCGGTTTCCCGTAGCGCTGCCGGATGAACAGGATCAGCCAAAACCTTCTGCCAATACTGGCTGTCAGACTTGTAGTGGCGGCTGGCCCGGTATTCAGTTTCGCTTTGCACATGGTTGCGGTAAGAAGGGGCATGCTCAATTTCCACCTCTTCTCCCCCGAGAAGGCGCAAATAGATATCCGCCATTTTATTGATAGTCAAAACCTGGGACCAGCCATCAGAAATCAAGTGATGCGTTTTCAACACAACACCACCCTCATGCTCCCCCAGCTTAAAAATATAAAAAGCGGATAAAGGGGCATCTACCACGGGCATAGCTTCTGTAGCTATCGATGTTTCCCAATGGCGCAAGCCGTCAATATCGCTTTTAGAAAAGTCAAAAACCGGAAAACGTTCCGGCACATATTCAGTTTCATATTGCAGCAGCGTATCGTCTTGATAAAAAATACGCGTACGCAGCGTACCATCTGTTTGGATCAGTAAATCCAGTGTTTGTTGCAAAACAGCGACGTCAAAGCGGCCACGAATACGCACGGTCTCGCAGATATTATTAATAGGGGTTCCAAGATATGCTTGTTCAAGGGCCCAGATATTCAGTTGGCTCTGCGAGAGTGGGTAGGCTTCCCGCCTGCGTAGTTCAACCAAAGCAGCAACCTTCCTTATCTGTACACAATATGTTTGAACAGCTTCCTCTAATGCTTTATTTTGCTGATATATTATATTATATAAAATATCATTACAAATAGCAACATTTTATTCAACATTATATAACAATATTTAACTTATTTTTCTTTTTTTGACAATTTATTCATAATTTAATCATTTTTTCTTGCAATTTTGGGTCAAAAGCACCTCTGCGGCTGGGGCAAACAGCGCGCGGACAAAGAGAACAGCTTTCAAATTCCTCATCAGAAGCATAAAAAATGCCCACTGTCGTTTTCAATGGCCGCATCAAGCCGTTATCATCAATAGACACCGCTAATTGCTGCACCAAATCCTCCAGCAAAGCAAAAATCTTTTTTGTCTCCTCCACCGGCCAATCAATCACTGAGCCGGGGCATAAACGCACCTGCCGCTTGACCGCAAAAACACTTTCCGCAGCAGCGACAGAGGCCTCCATCGCCTGCAGATAAGCAAGATAGGCTAATTGGTCTAAAAGATATTTATCCGAGACCTTTGGGGTATCCGCGATCAATTGCTCAATGCCCATTGAGCAGGTCGCCAAATAGGCGTAGACATATTTTGCCGCGGCCGCTTTTTGGGCGACAATCCTACTTGTGAGCTCGATGCCGCCAATCTCAATGCCTTGCTCCGTAGCTTTTTCCAGCTCAAAGCGCCTGATCACAAAGGCAGGCGCCAAAAATGACCGTGCCGCATCAAGCAATTCCACCGCACGCCGGAAAGGCTTAGCTGAGCTATCACAATGTAATAATGACTGCAAGCCTTGATGATCCAGGACAAAATCCAGCTCTTTTTCAACCAGGCTATCAATATTTAATCCGCTGCTTGTCATCTCATCCCCTATTTGCAAGCATGGCATTCCGCCAATTCCGCCAGGATATCATTAGCCATTGCCTCATGCGCTCCATCAGTCAATACTATTAAATAGTCCTCAGCCAAAATTCTCGTATCGCCTTTAGGAATGATGCTTTGTTCTCCCCTTTTTATCTCGGTAATCAGCGTTTGCTCGGGCAGATCCAATTCTTTGATCAGCATTCCATCCGCTTTGGCGCCATGATGGACAATAACCTCCAAATTAACTTTTTCCTGATATTTGCTGCTGTGCAAGGGCGCATAGCTGGTTTCGCTATTAAAAGCTTCCTGCACCTTGATATAGAACGGCAGCTTTTTCAAAAGGCTGATCACCGTATAAGAAACCAGGCATACCAGCGTTAAAGAAAGCATTTGCGTAAAAGAGCCGGTCAGCTCAACCAGTAAGACAATGGCTGTCATCGGCGCGCCGACTATCGCCGCAAAAAACCCTGCCATGCCGAGGATGACAAAAGTGGCAAAAAACTCCGGCGCCAGGCCCAGATAATTAACAGCAAAATTGCCAAAAAACGCGCCCATCATGGCGCCTAATACCAAAAGCGGGAACAAATCGCCGCCCGGAGCATTGGAACCCAGGCAGAGAATGATAAAGAAAAATTTTACCACCAGCAGCATCAACAAAAAGCCGATTGGCATGGCCAGATCGAGAATTTCGATTGTCCTGTGTCCCGATCCCAAGGCCACCGGCAAAACCAGACCGATAATGCCCGCCAACAAAAAGGGTACTATCGGACGTATTGCCGGCACTAAAATACGTATTTTAATATACAAACGGCGCACATAGAGCAAAACAAAATCGTAAAAAACACCGATCACACCCAGCAAAACGCCAAAAACTACGGTAAGCCAGTTAGCTGACAAAGGCAATGCGGTAAGCGACGCAAAATGCAAAAGCGGCTCAATGCCAAAAACGCTGCGGCAAACAAACTGCGCGGAAATGGCTGCCGTCATTGTGGAAAGCAAAATCAGCGGCGAAAAATACTTAAAAATCTCTTCAAAAGCAAAGAGAACTCCGGCCAATGGAGCATTGAGCGCAGCGCCCATGCCCGCGCCGGCGCCGCTGGCGATCAAAACCTTTTTTTCGCCGGGGTTGCGGCCAAACTTTTCGCCCACGCCCTGCCCCACACAGCCTCCCAGCTGGACGCAGGGGCCTTCGCGGCCGAGAGCCAAGCCGCCAAGGGTGGAGAGGCTGCTGCCAAAAAACTTGGCGATCAGAACCCGCCACCAGCTATAGCTGACATGTCCGGTCATTAACGCCTTGACCTGCGGAACACCGCTGCCGGCGCTCATCGGCTCTTTTTTGATCACCAAACCGACAAGATAACCAATGGCAGCCAGAGTCACAAACATCGGTAAAATCCACTGCGGATTATCGCTGATATAATGATATACGCTTAAGGCAGTATCTTCCGCTAATTCCAAGACCAAGCGGTATAGAGAAACAACCACACCGCTCAGCACGCCGATCAGCAAGCTCTTGGCCAAAATAGGCAGGCTATGCGTATCAGTGCTTAATGTGGTTTTAGTTTCTTTTGCTTTTTGCCGCTTGTTCATTACTGAAATATTTTCCTTTCCTATACGCCTAGCAAAATACGCCTAGCAAAAACCTATCTGGCACTATATTCTGCTTTTTCTGCAAATATCCTTGCCAAAAGAGCAATAATCCTTGATATATTGCTTGCGCTAAACCAATATTACTTATTTAATTGACACCGAAGTAGTATGCCCTTTATAATTGAATTAAATAAATTGTAGAAAGTTAGAGGGAGCATCTGTGCGGTTTTTCCATTTGGCGGATTTGCATATTGGCAAGCGGCTCAATAATTTTAGCTTGCTTGAGGACCAGGCGCATATCCTGCGGCAAATCATTGACCTCGCCGCGGCAAATCAGCCTGACGCGATCTTGATTGCCGGCGATATTTATGACAAAGCTGTTCCCTCTGCCGAGGCTGTGGCGCTTTTTGACCAGTTCCTCACTGATTTGGCTGCTCTAAATAAACCGGTGATGATCATCAGCGGCAATCATGATTCCGCAGAGAGGCTTAATTTTGCCTCGCAAATCATCTCCCAACAAGGGATATACTTAGCCGGTGTTTTTGATGGTAATCTGCGTAATATCGAGCTTGATGACGAATATGGCGCCATCGTTTTTCATCTGTTGCCTTTTGTGCGCCCGGCGAATGTTCGCAGATTTTTTCCTGATCAAAACATTGAGAGCTATCAGGATGCCCTGCAAACAATTCTCCAAGAGGAAAAACTCGACCCGCAAAAAAGGCATGTGCTGCTGGCGCATCAATTTATTACTACCGGCAATACCAGCCCCGAGCGCTCAGAGTCAGAGCAGGTTAGCATTGGCAGCCTTGATAATATTGACGCCTCTGTGTTCGCGGACTATGATTATGTCGCCCTGGGGCATATTCACCGGCCACAATCGATTGGCAGCGAGCATATCCGCTATGCCGGCTCCCCGCTGAAATATTCTTTTTCCGAAGCCCTGCATCATAAATCTATCTCGATGGTTGAGCTGAAAGAAAAGGGCAATCTATCTATTGAACAGCTACCCTTGCTCCCCCTGCATGATTTGCGGGAGCTGAAGGGCTCTCTGGAAAACCTGCTTGCGGCAGGCATCGCAGACCACAGCGCTCACGATGATTATTTACATATCACCTTAATTGATGAGGAGGATCTGGTTGATCCTTTTGCCTCTTTGCGCCATGTTTATCCCAATTTGATGAAGCTGGACTTTTCTGCCAAGCGTTATCAGCTAGCGCAAACGGACGCTATTGCCGAACAATTGGAGAGCAAGACGCCCTTGCAACTATTCGAGGAATTCTATGAAATGCAGCAAAACATGGCCCTTGATGCGGAAAAGCGGGCCATTGTTCAAGCTATTTTTGCTGAGCTGGGGGGTGACAGCTGATGCGCCCCCGACAATTAACCATGAGCGCTTTTGGCTCCTTTGCCGAACCCACTGTCATTGATTTTTCTCTCTTTGACGCTAGCGGCCTCTTTCTCATCACCGGCGATACCGGTGCTGGCAAAACCACTATTTTCGATGCTATCACCTTTGCCCTGTATGGCAAATCGAGCGGCGGCGCGCGCGAACCAAAAATGCTGCGCAGTGATTTTGCCGCCCCGCAAACAGAAACTTTTGTGGAGCTGAGCTTTATTTATCGCGGCAAAACTTATACCGTGCGCCGCAATCCGGAATATGCACGTCCCAAGCTGCGCGGCAGCGGCGAAACCCTGCAATCAGCCGAGGCGTTGCTAATGATGCCGGATGGTACCGCCATCAATGGAGTTGCACTTGTCAATGAAAAAATTGAAGAATTGCTGGGCATTAATTTAGCGCAATTCAGCCAAATAGCCATGATAGCTCAGGGAGAATTTGTCAAACTTCTGCAAACGGAAACCACCACCAGAAGTGAGATTTTCCGCCATATTTTTGATACCGGCATTTATCGCGACTTTCAGGACTTGCTGCAAAAAAAGGTCAGCCTGCTCAAAGCCAAGCATGAGGATATTAAAAAAAGCATACTCCAATACAGCCAAAGCATTGTCTGTGCTGATGGGCATCCTTTAGCCGCGCAAATCAAGGAGATCATCCAGGCGGAGGATATCTATTCGCTGGATAGTTTGCTGAGCATTTTAGATGAGCTGATTGCGGAAAGCAGACAAAAAACGCAGCAGCTTGATCTCGACACTGCGGCATTAGATAATAAAATTGCCCACGCTAACCGCGAGCTTGCTACCATCGAAGAAAACAACCGCCAGATTAATAGCTTAAACAAAATCAAGCAAAAACAAGCGGAGCTTGACGCACAAGCAGCCGCGCAGGAGCAAGACAAAAATAAGCTTGCTCTGGCAGAAAAGGCAGCGCAAATTCAGCCTTTTGCTGCTGCTTACCAAGAAAAAACGCAGCAACAGCAAGACCTCACCGCGGAAATTGAGCTTATCAGCCAACAAATAGCTGAGGCTAAAACACTGCTAATCGCCAGCGAAACCAAGCTGCAAGCTGCCAAAGCACAAGAACCACGACTCAAAGAGCTGGAGGGAGACATACGATCCCTGCAAAATAAAATACCGCTTTATCAGCAAATAGCAGCTTGGCAGCAAACATTATCAGAGCAAACAACCAATCTGCAAAAATACCAGACAGGCTTGATCGAGCTGGAGGCGGAACAAACCAAGCAGCAGCAAACAAAAACAGAATTGCAGGCACAGTTGCTCACTCTGCAAGACGCCCCTGCCGCTTTTGAGCGCAATAATGCGGCTTATCAGCAAGCCCTGGAGCAGGAAAACAAAATCAACAAAATAGTCGCGGCGCTTGATCAGCTGAAAAAGCTGCACAGCGAGCTTAGTGAGGCGCAAACAGCAACCACCCAAGCAACGGCCCTCTTTAGCGAAAAAAGCGCCCTCCATAGCCAAGCGCTGCAAAGCTACTTAAACGCCCAGGCCGGTATTCTCGCCGGGCAACTGACAGACGGCTGCCCTTGTCCGGTTTGCGGCTCAACAGAACATCCCAACCCCAGCGCCATTCCTGCCTCTGTCGCCAATATTGAAGAAGTAGAACAGGCGGAGCAGGACATGAAGAGCGCCCGCCTGATAAGCGAGCAGGCCAGCAATATTGCGGCCGCCCTCGCCAGCCAAGCCCTGGAGCGCCAGAACAATATCCTCGAGCTTTCCGGAAAAGCCAGCATAGATGAGCTGGAACAGCTTTTGCCGCAAATGCAGGAAGATGCCATCCAGCAGATACAGTTTTATGAGGATAAGCTGGCGGAGCTGACGCAGCAGAGCAAAGATTTTGAGCTTACCAGCGCGGCGGTAGCAGAAACAGACAAATCATTACAAAGCTTGGTCGAGCGCATCCAAAAAGGTAATGCGCTGATCGAAGAGCTCAAGCTTGAAAATAAATCATTAGCGGTAAAAATAGATACCCTTACTGCGGACATGCCCTATGCTGATCAGGTAGCAGCTGAGGCGGCTTGGCAACAGCTGTCTCAAGAAGCGCAAGAGCTTGAGCAAAATATTGCTTTGGCAGTTGCCGAGCATGAAAAGCACAAGGCTGATTTGACAGCCGCAGAAATACGCAAAAACGAAAAAGAAAAGAATTTGCAGCAGACAGCGCAAGCGGCAGCAGAGGCTGAAACCGCCTATCATCAGGCCCTGGCCGCTTCATCCTTTACCGATGAAACAGACTATCTGGCTGCCTGCCTTCCCCAAAAGTATATTATTGTTCTGCGTAACAGCATCCAGGAATACCAGGCAACAGTAGCTAATGTTCGCGGGCAAATAGATTCACTAAACAGCGCCATTAGCAAAAAAGAGCTTGTTGACCCGGCATTTTTGCTAAGCCAGCTTACCGGTTTGCAGGAGAACAAGCTGGCTCTAAATCAGCAAGCGCAGGAGCTATACAAAAACACCGCCAATAATGCGGAAATCCGCGAGCAGATCAAACAGAAAAAGCGGCAATTTGAAGACTCCGCCAAAACACTGACGCAAATGCAGGACTTGACCCAAACAGCAAACGGCCAGCTCACTGGCAAACGCCGCTTAGCTTTTGAGCGCTATATTCAGGGCGCCTATTTTCAGCAGATTATCACCGCTGCCAACGAAAGGCTCTCTGCTATGACAGACGGCCAATATCAGCTGTTGCGCCGCGAAGACTATACTGGCAGAGGCCAGACAGGGCTGGATCTGGATATTCTTGACCATTGGACCGGCAAACGCCGCGATGTGCGCACTCTCTCCGGCGGCGAGTCCTTTAAGGCTGCTTTAGCTATGGCGCTGGGTTTATCAGATATCATCCAGCACCATGCCGGCGGCGTACAGCTGGAATCGATGTTTATTGATGAGGGGTTTGGCTCTTTGGATGATAATGAATCGCTGACCAAAGCCATTAATATTCTCCACCAACTTTCCGGCAAAAATTGCCTGGTGGGTATTATTTCTCATGTCAGCGAACTGCGTAATAGTATCGATAATAAGATCATTGTCAAAAAAACACTTACCGGCAGCAGCATAATTATCGAAAAATAAAGATAAATTTATGCCAGTACCATGTTCAAACGCAAATTCCTGCTATCTATTTTGGCAGGAATTCTTCTTATTGACTGCGAAAATAGTTTTAAAATATTATTTTTTTGACGCCTTAGCCATTAGGAATGCGAACCCCATACGGTTTTGACTGGAAAACGCTGGCATCTCTCGTTGAAAAAATTACTTCCCGTAGATATACTACGAAAAGCAATTTTTCCACCAAGATCTGTTTAGTTAAAACCAAGATGTTGCATCTTGCGTTTTAACTTAATGCATAGCTGAGATTTTGCCGTAGGCAAAAGCCAGCTAGGTCTCACTGTTTTCCAGTCAAAACTGCTAACACCCCGACGGAGGGATGGTCGGGCTGGGCCAGGCAGAGTGACGAAGGCAGGCTGGACGCCTGCCTAGGAGCGATAACAAAGCTCCAGCTCGACCAGACGCCGTCCGGAGCGCATGAGTTCGCATCCCTAATGGCTAGGTCTAAAAATGGTTCTTTGGAGGGAAAATGGCTGCAAGGATACCTCAAGAAATTTTGGATGACATTATGCGCCGTGCAGATATTGTGGAAGTAATCGGCGAATATGTCCCCCTGCAAAGAAAGGGGCGCAATTTCTTTGGTCTTTGCCCGTTCCATGATGAGGATACCCCTAGTTTTTCGGTAAATCCGGATAAGCAGTTTTTCAAATGCTTTGGCTGCGGCGAGGGCGGTAATGTTATTAGTTTTCTGATGAAAACGGATAATATTAGCTTTCCCGAGGCTGCCCGGCAGCTGGCGGAGCGCTATGGTATCACCATCCCCAAAGAAGAGCTGACCCCTGAACAACTGGCCTTGGAGCAAGAGCGGCAAACGCTGCTGCTCGCGCATGCGGATACTGCGGCTTTTTATGCAGAGGAGCTGCCAAAATCAAAAATAGCGCTGGCCTATCTCAATAAGCGCGGTATTGACCAAGAAACAGCTATCCGTTTTGGCTTGGGCTTTGCCCCGGAAAATGATTGGCAGGCTCTGACCAACCATTTAACAGCTAAAGGCTATACGGAAGAGACCTTGATCAAGGGCGGGCTAATCAGCCGCAGCGTTAAAAACGGCCGCTGCTTTGATAAATTTCACGGCCGGATCATCTTCCCTATCCGCGATAACCGCGGCAATATCATTGCCTTTGGCGGACGAAGCCTGGCTGATGAACAGCCCAAATATCTTAATTCCATGAGCACGCCTATTTACAACAAATCAATGCACCTTTATGCCCTGGACTTGGCTGCCGCCACTATCGTCAAAGAGAGCCAGGTGGTGATTATGGAAGGCTATATGGATGTGCTCACCGCGCATCAGTTTGGCATCACCAATGCTGTAGCCTCTCTTGGCACTGCCTTCACCGACCAGCAAGCACGGCTTTTGCACCGTCTGGCGCCGCAGCCGCCGGACAAGCTTTCGATATTATTGGCCTTTGACGGAGACGGAGCTGGCGCCAAAGCAGCCCTGGCCTCCCTCCACAAGCTCTCCGGCTATGCTTTTGCCGAAACAAAAGTGATGGTTTTCCCCGAAAAGCTTGACCCGGATGATTTCCTGCGTAAATATCAGCTGCGCGGCTGGCAAAAATTGCTAAAAAAGTATTGCTATAGCATGCTTGATTATTTGCTACTGAAAGCTTTGGAACGCCATGATCAGGAAAGCGCCAGCGGCAAAGGAGCAATAGTCGCGGAGCTTTTGCCTGCTATTGCCGCCACGCAAAGCCAAACAGAGCGGGAAACATTTATCCGGCGTCTGGCACGGCAATTGCAGGTTAGTGATACGGCAATCTATGCTGATTTGGCCAAAAGCGGATTAATCGACGGCAAAAAACTGGCCCGTCCACAGAGCATAAACATCCCCCCGAGCAATGAACAAGTTTCCCTGCCTGCCCAAAGACAATTATTAGCTCTGGCTATCACCGATAAAAGGATTTTCGATAAAGCAGTAGAAGAATTAGGAGATAATTTTGTTACCACAGAGCAAGAACAGCAAATTGTCGGGCTTATCCTAGAACTAGGCGAAGCTTATGATTTCCAGCCAAATTCATTATTCAACCATCTGGCGGAAGAAAATGAAGGGTTACGGCAATTTATGTTGAAACTATTAGAAACAGTCATCCCTGAGGGGGATGCTTATCTCTTAGCGGATAGCTATATTAAAACTATTGGCGAGCATCAACTGAGAACAAAGATCAGCCAAATTGAGCAAGCGATAACTGTCGCCGAAGCCAATGGCGAAGACTATCGCGATTTGCAAAAAGAACATTTACGCTTAACAACTTTATTGCATCAAAAATAGAAAAGTTACATCAAAAAGTCAATCAATAGCTAAACCCTACGGTCATATTAAGAAAGGAAATTTCAGGTGGAACAGCATAACCTAGAGGACTCTGTTAAAAAGCTGATGGACGCTGGCAAAAACAAAGGCTTCGTCACCACAAATGAGGTCTCCGACGCTCTGGCTATATATGAGCTCAGCACAGAGCAAATGGAAGAGATATTTGAGAATTTTGCCAAAGCAGGCCTTAACCTAACTGTCTCTGACGTGGTTTTGGAGGCGATTACTGATCCGGATGACAATGAGATTACCCAGGTTGTTGAACCTTTGGAAATTGACCTCTCTGTACCGGATGGCATTGCCATAGACGACCCTGTACGCATGTATCTCAAAGAAATCGGCCGCGTACCTTTGCTGACAGCAGAAGAAGAAGTTGCATATGCGAAACGCATGGAACAAGGTGACGAAGAAGCCAAACGCCGCCTGGCTGAGGCTAATCTGCGTCTGGTAGTCAGCATTGCCAAACGCTATGTTGGCCGCGGTATGCTTTTCCTTGATCTGATCCAAGAAGGCAATTTGGGTCTGATTAAAGCTGTTGAAAAATTTGACTATCACAAAGGCTACAAATTCAGCACCTATGCCACCTGGTGGATTCGTCAGGCTATTACCCGCGCCATTGCTGACCAGGCGCGCACTATTCGTATCCCTGTGCATATGGTAGAAACTATCAATAAACTGATCCGCATTCAGCGCCAGCTGATTCAGGAATTGGGCCGTGACCCCTCCCCGGAGGAAATTGCCGCGGAGATGGAAATCCCGGTTGAACGTGTGCGGGAAATTCTCAAGATCTCCCAAGAACCGGTTTCCCTGGAAACGCCCATCGGCGAAGAAGAAGACAGCCATTTGGGCGACTTTATCGAAGATGAGGACGCTCTTGCCCCGGCTGAGGCAGCCAGCTTTTTCCTCCTGCGTGAACAGCTGGAAGATGTGCTGGGCACCCTCACCCCACGCGAAAAGAAAGTTTTGCAGCTGCGCTTTGGCCTGGAAGACGGCCGCAGCCGCACTCTAGAAGAAGTGGGCCAGGTCTTTAATGTGACGAGAGAACGTATCCGCCAAATTGAAGCAAAGGCTTTGCGCAAGCTCCGGCACCCCAGCCGCAGCAAAAAACTCAAGGATTACCTCGACTAATATAATTAAAGCAAAACTAAGCTCCCCTGCATCGCGCAAGGGAGCTTTTTAAATGGACTAAAACTAGCGCTTACAAATACAGCCTTCTTCCTTCTTCCTTCTTCCTTCTTCCTTCTTCCTTCTTTCTTCCGACCTCTTACCTCTGGCCTCCGACTTCCTACTTACATACCTCCGCGTATTCTCCTTGAACCAGATCAAGCAGCTGATCCGGGCCAAGCTCAATCTGCAGGCCGATCTTCCCTGCTGAACAGATCAAGGTCTCAATAAGAATCGCGCTTTCATCAACAAAGGTTGTAAAAGGCTTTTTCATCGCAAGCGGAGAACAGCCGCCATGAATATAGCCGGTATGTTTCAGTAAATCTTTGGCTGGACACATGGCAATATTTTTCTCTTTGGCTGCCTTGGCTGCTTTTTTCAAATCCAGTTCCCGCTCAACCGGTATCACAAAAACATAAAACTCGCCGCTGGCGCCAATCGTCACCAGTGTTTTATAAACCTGCTCCAGCGGCAGCCCTATTTTTGTCGCCACCGAAACGCCGTCAATTTTCCCGTCATTGCTGTCATAGCAATGTGCTGTATAGACAACACCTGCGCTATCCAGCAGGCGCATGGCATTAGTTTTGGGGATATTCTCCGCTTTTGACATCAGTGGGCTCCTTAGAGCCATTAGGAATACGAACCCCATGCGGTTTTGCGGAGCAAAGGCCAGGTAGGTCGAAGCTCCAGATCGACCATCCGCCGTCAGGGGCGCATGAGTTCGCATCCTTAATGGCTAACTATATTTCTCTGCCAAGCGTCTGGCTACATAGATGCCGGAGGCAGCTGCCTGCGACAGCGAGTGGGTTATTCCTGAACCATCGCCAATGGCATAAAAATTTTCCTCTTTAGTCATCAAATGCTGGTCAACCTCAATCCGCGAATTATAAAACTTCACCTCTACGCCATAGAGCAAGGTATCTTCATTGGCTGTGCCCGGGGCAATTTTATCCAGAGCATAAACCATCTCAATAATGCTGTCCAATTGCCGCTTGGGTATCACCAAAGATAAATCTCCGGGCGTGGCCTTCAGGGTTGGCCGGGTAAAGCATTTCTCCATCCTCCGCTCAGAGCTGCGCCGGCCTTTGACCAGGTCACCAAACCGCTGCAAAAGCACACCGCCGCCCAGCATATTGGATAGCCGGGCAATATGCTCACCATAGCCATTGCTGTCTGTAAACGGTTCGGTGAAACAATTGGTCACCAGCAGTGCAAAATTGGTGTTTTCCGTATGCAGGGCCGGGTCTGCGTAGCTGTGGCCATTAACAGTAATAATGCCGTTGGTGTTTTCTGCGACAACCTCGCCATACGGGTTCATGCAGAAGGTGCGGACCATATCATTATACTGGTCTGTCTTATAGACTATTTTGCTCTCATAAACCTCATCAGTAATATCACGGAAAATTTCCGCCGGCAATTCTATTCTCACGCCAATATCAACACGGTTGCTGGTGCGTGTAATGCCAAACTGGTCGCATATCTCCGATATCCAGCGTGAACCGCTACGCCCGCCGGCCAGGATCAAATCCTCACAAAAATAGCTATCCCCCTGCTCTGTCAGCACCTGATAACCACCATTATCCGCCTTGGCAATGTTTGTTACCGTAGTGTGAAAAAGCATATCAACCCGGTCTTTGCTCAGCTCATACATATTAGCCAGAATATGCTGGTTGCGGTCTGTGCCCAGATGGCGCACCTTGGCGTCAAGCAGATAGAGATTATGGCGCAGGGCGATAGTTTTCAGCTGGGAATTGCTGGTTGAGTAGAGCTTGGCATCAGCGCCGCCCAAGGAACACAAAACGCTGTCCACATATTCCATCAATTCCATGGCCTGCGTTTCGCCAAGATAACGGTGCAAATCCCCGCCAAACTTGGTGGTTATATTATATTTGCCGTCAGAAAGCGTCCCGGCACCGCCATAGCCATTCATAATATGGCAAATGGGGCAGCGGATGCACTGCTCACTCTGGCCTGCTTTAATCGGGCAAATGCGCTTGGGCAGGGTCTCCCCTTTTTCAATCATTAAAATTTTGGCCTTATTAGCTCTTTTTGTCAGCTCATAGGCGGCAAAAACGCCCGCCGCTCCGGCGCCGACAATAATAATGTCATATTTTTCCATAATAACTCTCCCCATAAACCAAACAGTTTGAGCCAAGAACATTCTTCTACCTATATTTTAACATACTACTTATTGATTATGCCAACAAAATATCCAGATTTGCATACCAGCCATTAGCGGAGCTAGCTGATACGCCTTGACGCCTGCCTCAGCAGGTCATTTTTATTTAATCAAAGTATCTTGTGCGAATTTTGTAAATTTTTGTTTTCTTTAGTATATTCTTAATCAATTATGAGAAAATTTTGTCGAATATTAGCATCTTATTATTTAGCTGCCTATTTACTAGAATATAAAAAAAATTACATTTTTCACCAAAAAACGATCTTTGCCTGTACCTGTAAATATTCTTTTTTTTATCAAAAAATCTAACAAAACAAATTTTTTATACTATTTTTGTCCACAAATCGCCCGAAAAAACCAAACCTATTTTTAACTGGTATTATCTGTAAATAAATCCTTTGTTCACTTTTTTATCCTCAGTTTATCCACAATCAATATTCATTACCATGAATAAAAATACAGAAGGCAAACCCTCTGTATTTTTAGCTGCAAAACTATGCACTATTCGGCAATTTTCGCCAACTATTTTAATGTTCTTTTTTTTCAGCGTCGCCCCAAAGCCGTTCCAGATTATAATACTCACGTTCTTCATCCAGAAAAATATGCACAACCACCGAACCAAAGTCCAACAAAATCCACCGCCCGTCGCGGTAGCCCTCAATGCGAAGAGGGGGTTCACCCTCATGCTTCATCGTTTCCTCAATATGATCAGAGATAGCCTGCGCTTGCTTGGTGTTGGAAGCAGAGACGATGAGGAAAAAATCACAAATCACCGTAATTCCCTGCAGTTTCAGGCTAACTATATTCTGCGCTTTTTTATCTTCTGCCAAGGCAACAAGTTTTTGCAGCAATGCATCTGCATGTGTTTCTGTCATAGACAGACCTCCATATAAAATATATTGTATAGTTAATTATAGTATCTTATTTCTGTATTGTTCTAATATTTCCTGCGTTTTGGGGTCAATAGATTCTGACGCTCCTGCTAAATATTTGCAGTTCTCTTCCAGGCAAATAACAATGGCCTGATCAAGATTTTCGTAGGCCAGTTGCCTAATTGCCTGCTGGGCTGGCCAAGGCTTACGGCCGGGTTCAATTTTGTCTGCCAGAAAAACGATTTTTGCCAGAGCTCCCATATTCGCGCTGGGAACAGTATGATATCTAATTGCCTCAGCAATTTGCTCATCCGTGATTCCCCAGTCACTCTCGAGCAAGGCCGCGCCAACCGGGCCATGCAGCATCCCCGGATGATCAAGCGTCCAGGGGTCAACCTGAAGCTGTTGCGCTAAAGCCAAATCCAGCAGCTCATCGTCGTTAAAGCGCCGCGCCGCATCATGCAGCAAGCCTGCCAAATAAGCCTTTTGCTGATCAAGATGCCAATGCCCGGCCAATTGCTGAGCTGTCTCGGCAGTGGACAGGCAGTGTTGATAGCGCTCTTTTTTCAATATTGTGGCCAATTGCTGTTTTATTTTTTCACAATCCATAGCCGCTCAAATACCTTCAAAATATTATTTGCAATATAGTTTCCTGGCATGAATATACTCTTCTACCGCATCCGGCAGCAAATATTTAATCGCTTTGTTGTCCTGCACATATTGGCGGATATCAGTAGAGCTTATCTCCAGCAGCGGCATGTCCAAAATATCAATTTTTTCCTGCCACTTGGCCGGTAATTGGGCAATCCTGGTCAAATCAAAACCCGGGCGCGCGGCAGTGGCAAAACGACAGATACTGACCAACCTCTCTGGTTGGTACCAGCTGTTAATCTCTATCATTGAATCCGCACCGCAAATAAACCACAGCTCACATTTATTGCCGAACTGCTCTGCAAAAGCAGCAACCGTATCGGCAGAATAAGAAAACCCCGCTCTTTCGGCCTCCAACAAAGAAAGCTCAAAATGATAATTACCGGCAATAGCCAGGCGGGTCATCTCTACCCTGTCGGCCACGGTGCTATATTCCTTTGCCTTCTTATGCGGCGGCGTACCAGCAGGAACAAATAAGACTTTATCCAGCATCAGCTGGTGATAAGCCTGCTCGGCAAGGAATAAATGGCCATAATGAATGGGGTCAAAAGTACCGCCCATAATCCCCAGTTTAAGTTTTTTCATTTTTTATCACTCTTCTATTCTAATCAATCGGTATATTCAAATTCATTACCGGCAATATTGACCGTATCTCCGGCCATGACGCCAGCTTCACGCAAGGCATCTTCCAAGCCCATCTGCACAAAAATACGCTGCATGCGCAAAACCGCATCATCATTATTCAAATCCGTCATCAACACCAGTTTCTCAATCCGCTTGCCCCCCACTTGCCAGACACCCCGCTCATCCCTTTCAATCACAAACGGTTGCTCCTGCCGAACAACAGTATGCTTTACCACCTCTGTCGGCGGGATATACGGCGTAATCGGCGTCTGGTCCAAAAGCTCTTTCACGCGCCAGAGCAGTGGTTTGACACCCTCCCCGGTTAAAGCGGAAATGGCAAAAATCTCATATTGGCCGTCAGTTTTTGCTGTCAGCTCCGCCAGGTTTTCCGCAAACCCAGGCATATCCATCTTGTTGGCAGCAACAATCATCGGGCGGCTCAAAAAATCTTCTTTATACAGGCTCAGTTCCTCATTGATCATTTGAAAGCTTTCATACGGCGGCCGCTCGGCAAAATCGCTGCTATCTACAACATGCACCAATACCCTGTTGCGCTCAGCATGGCGCAAGAAGCGATGTCCCAGCCCAATGCCTGAGGCTGCGCCTTGAATCAAGCCCGGCAAATCAGCGACAACAAAGCCTTCGCTATCATCCAGCTGCACCATACCCAGATTAGGCGCCAGGGTTGTAAACGGATAATCAGCAATCTTGGGCGTCGCAGCGGAAATTTTAGATAATAATGTCGATTTACCGGCATTGGGCAGGCCAATCAAGCCCACATCAGCAATCAGCTTAAGCTCCAGAACCAGCGTTATCTCCTGGCCCGGCTCGCCGTTTTCCGCATAAGCAGGGGCTTTTTCCTTGCCTGTGGCAAAGCGCGAATTGCCTCTGCCGCCGCGTCCGCCCTTGGCCACGACAAACCGCTGGCCATCATGGGAGATATCAGCTAAAAAATTGCCTTGTTCGTCTTTGACCACCGTGCCCGTTGGCACATGCAAAACCAGGTCTTCACCGCCGGCGCCATGCATGCCTTTGGACATGCCATTAACACCTCTTGGCGCCCGGTAGTGGCGTTTATATTTGAAATCGTTTAAGGTGGAGAGTGTTTTATCGCCAACAAAAATAACCGAAGCGCCACGGCCGCCATCGCCACCCGCAGGTCCGCCCAAAGGCACATATTTTTCCCGTCGATAAGCGACAGCGCCATCGCCGCCATCCCCGGCCTTGATAAATATTTTCACATAATCACAGAACATTTATACTGCCTTTCTTCTTAGCCATTAGCAACATCTAAGGTATTTATTATACACACAGCTAGTGCGGTAAGTCAAATACGCTACTAAGTTTTTACCAAAGCAGAATATATTAATTTATCTCCATTTTGAAGATGAATACTTGTTTGTTTGTAAATATTCGCAGATATATTCATTATTATAAGAAAATAGATGACATATAGACAAAAATCTGGTATTATTATCTATATTATTGGTGATAAATTTTCATCTTATCCCTTTAAAAAAATACCGGAGGATCATCATGGTAAACAGCCAATTTTGCCCGGAACCATCCCATGCAGCATATGAAAATCTCCTTTTGGAAGTGGAGAATGAAATAGTCAAAACTGAAGTTGAACGGGAAAAAGAACAAGACGCTTTTACTGCTATGACCGAGACCTTACAAACACATACGGGGGAGGCAGAAAAAGCCCAGGCAGACTATGCTGAGTTGTTGACCACCTTGCATAATCTTCAGAGCGATTTAGCACAAAACCGCGCTGAGGAAAGCCGCCTTTGCATTGAGCATCATCAGCACATATTTGCGCTGGCAGCTAAACATAAAGAACAATTAAATATGCAGCAGGCATTAGTAGATGAGGCAAAGAGGGCATTTGCTGATAAACTAAATCTTGCTGCCACTGCTAACAGCCATAGAGATATGGCTTTTACTGCGTTTAATGTTGTCAAAGACAAAGCCGCTGCCTCTGAGGCCGAACAACAGCAGATTTGGCAAGCTCTTGAGGCGGAAATATTAGATATTGATAATAAATTCTCACGCATTATCCATGAATCAACAGCCAAAAAATCTTTAGCTGCAACAGAGATGGAAACAGCAAAGAAAACTGTTGAGATTGCTACCGCCAGCCTGGAAGAGGCAACCTCCGTATTAATGGAATGCGAAGAAGAGCTGAAAATATTAAATGAAAGATTTGACGAAGCGCAAACAGAAGAAACAGAACGCCTGACTGCTCTGCGCCAAGAGCAGGAGCAACAAATCTTGCAGGCCAGCCAGGCGGAAAAGGACTGCAAAGAAACATATCTGCAAGCAAAAAAACATTATGAAGAAGCAGAAAACATTGCGCAGATGGCCACGGGTGTTTATTATCAAAGCAAAGACAAAACCATTAATTTGGCCGAGGAGCTGCGCGCCCTCTTTGCTGATTCTGAACAAGCCGCTAATGCTATTTCCGCCACAATGGAACATGCTTTGGCTGAATCAACAAGGGTGCGCCTAGTATATGCTGATGTTTCTGCTTTTGATGAAGAATTGCAAAACCAGCTGCAAGGTGAATTAGTGCTGGAAGAAAGCTACCGCCAAAAAATTCTTGCTGAAGAAATAATTAACCAAGAATATAAGGCCGCGGCGACTATGGCGCATAACCTTGCCGAGGACGCAACCAATTCACGCAAAGCTGCCGGCCCGGAAATGCAGGAAATGCTGGGCAAGATGGAAGAATCTTTGCTGGAAGCTGCTGCCCAGGCGGATTTGGAATATCAAAAACATAGCCAATATCTAGACCTCTATCGCGAGTCATACCAAATCATCAGCGAGCAAAATGGAGTTTTCCGCAATGCTATTTTGGCTGCGGAAAATGATATTAATACTTATGCTGAGCAATGCCATACTATTGATGAGCTGATTGTCTCTCAGCAAAAGGCCTCTGTCTTCCGGGCGGAAGAACGTGAGCAAATTGAACTGAAAATCAAAAAGCTTAAAGACGAATATGATATTGCCGCGCCGGAAGTTTTTGAATTAAAAAAAGGCATGGAAGAGACCACTGCTATCTGCAGGGCGGCCAAGGCTGCGCTTGATCAGGCTGAGCAGGCATATGAAATTGCCGGCCAATATCATAATGAGCTGACAACTAAATGGCAACAAAAACTGGAAGAGATCAATGATCAAACTTATCATGCCTATCATGAGCTTGAAAAACTTTTATCTGTTACCCGTGATAAAAGAGATAAACTATTTGCTATGCAAACACAAAGAAAGCTTGATTTAACCTCTGCGCAGCGCGACTACCGCAATAAAAACAGTACGCATACTGCCGCAGAAAAAAACTATGTCCAGGTCAAATCCGGCGCAGAGAACACTTTGGCGGCCTTAAAAAAGCGCATTACAGCCATGGTTACCAGCGGCAAGGTTCTTCTTTCACAATCAGAGGACGGCATTCAGGCAGCCTCAGACGCCTACAAAGACGCTGTGCTCTCGGCGGCGGCAGCTGATGATGCGGTGATCAAAACAGAACAAGTCATTGTTGAGCTGGAAAAAGCCTTCCCAAATATTGCTAAAGAGGCTGACATCAAGCAAAAAGAGGCCAATGATAGCTTTGAACAACAATTAAATAAAAACCGTGTTATCATTAATGAGCAAATGCGGCAGGTAGCAGAGGCTGATGCCGTGGCCAAAGAAGCTGAGCAGACTATGCAAGCTGCCAAAGAAAAATTAGCTGAGACAAACACTATACTTGAAGGTTTATTGCTGCGCATTTCTGCCCTGACTGAGCAAAAACGCGCTCTTAATGATAAGCAAACGCTGATTAATCAGGAATTTGCTGCTTTTAAGCAAGAGTTAATCGAAGAAGAAAAACGTCAAGCAGCAGAAGCAGCGGCTGAAAAGAAGGCCTTAGACGATGAAAGAAGGCGAAAAGAGGAAGAGGAACGTGCCCGCCTGAGAGAGGAATTAGAGCTGGCTGAAAATCAGGCAGAAGCAGAACGGATAAAATTGGCGGCAGAAAAAGAAGCTGCGGCCATTGCCGAGCAAGAACGGATTATCCGTATTGTTAAAGGGGAAATATTATCTAAACAAGAAAACATTGCCCTGATAAATAACAGCGTCATTAATGATTTGCTGCAAAAGATGCAGCAGATAGCAAAGCAAGAGCAACAGAACCTGGCGGAACTCAGTCCCGAAGATATCCAAATAATTAAAGAAAAAATTGCTCAATTTGCCGCTATTGCCAAAGAGCAAAAAACTTTTTTCAAAGCTGCCCAAAACAGCTATAATAATATCGCGCGGGAGCTTGAAAACGCAAAAACTTCACGCAAAGAGCTTGGCCAGCAGCAGGCAACTTTTTTACGCGAGCTTGATAAAAGCCAACAAAATAAGCTGGATTTAGAATTGGTTTTGGAAAACCTGACAAAAATGCTGGCAACTGCTGATTCAGAGCAATCCAAAAAACATCTTGATACCTCTCTTGATAGTATAAATCAGGCAGTAGCTGATAACGATAAAACTATCGCCCGGCTGCAAAACGATTTAGAGCAAAGCGCCAAGCAAATTCAAGACTGCCAGGTGACAATTGAAAAATTTTCACTGTCCTTGAACGATGCAGAAGAGGCGCTTAATACTACTTTTGGCAAATGGCTATATAATGAAAATATCGTATATAAAAACGGCATCCGTCTGGCGGCAATTACGGAACAGCGGGAGCAGCGCCAGCGTATGGCAACTGATGCGGCTGCCCGTCTCAATGCCGCTAAAGAGCAAACTACCACTGCTACATCAGGCACAGAGCGTGTTGGCAGTATCAAATCATTAGGCCAAAAAATAAGCAAAAAAATGAGAACATAAGCTATTTGGGGTATTGACAAACAGCAAAAATAGCTGACGAAAGGGTTTATGTAATGATGAATGATATGTCTCATAAAGAGAATGCCAACACAACGTCCTTAGAGGATTTGATAAATAAATATAATAGTGACTTCATCGAGCATCTTCGCCTGTTGGAAAAAACCAAAGAAAAATACGAAGAAATAGAAGCCACCTATAAGAATGCCGACGATGAAGCATATCATGCTGAAAAAGAGGCAGAAGACGCTTATGCCACCTACAAAATGGCAGAAGAAATCACCCAGGCGCTTCTAATCAAAGAAGAAGAAGCCCGCCTGACGGTAGAGCTTGCCCTGACCTTGGCCAATGATGGCGCAGCTAAGCAAATCAGCGAAAATAATGATTTGCGCGAGCTTCTGATCAAAACTCTTGAAAATATGCAGCAAGATAGCATAGCAGCCAAAGAACAATTGGCGCAAAAAAGAGAAGCGCGTCTAAACGCGGAAAAAGAGCAGACAAATTTGAATCTTCTTGCCGCCATAGCCCGGCTCAAGGCTGGTATGGCTAATGCCAAACGCGCCGAAGCAAATGAAATGCGTATTGATAGAGAAAACCGGTTGCAGATTACCGAAGCGGAAAATAAAATCAATCTTGCGCAACTGGAATCACTGCAATTGTTTGATAATGCCCAAAAAACTCATAATACGATAGAAAGCCTGCTTGCTGAGGGCAAAGAGTTGTCTGAACGCGCGGACAATATGAGCAAACCTGAGCAGTTTATCGCCGGCATTAAAGAAGATTTGGTCCAAAAACTCAGTTCTACCGGTCAGGATCTGCTGCCATACGAAAAAGATGTTCTGCTGGCCGAGTCCAAGGAACAAAAAGCGGAAGATCTTTATACTCTGGCCATTGAAGAAGAAAAAACCCTGCAAAGCATGGCGGCTAAGCGGCAGCTAGAGGCAGATGAGCTGGACCGTGATGCAAAAATTATTGCCGAATCTACCAGCTGCGAATATGAGAAAATTACCGAGAGCTGCAAAAACTCTTTGTCAATAGCTACTGCCAAAATCAACACCCTTAAAGAAGACAGCGTAAAAAGCTGGCAAAATGTTGACGAGGCAGAGCAAAACCTGGCCAAGGTAAAAAAAGAGCTGGCCGAAGCAAAAGCAACAAGAGCTGAGCTTGAAGAAAACATCTTTAAGGCCAGAACAACCTCGGATGAATTATCGCGGATGCTGACAACATCTCAAAGCTCTCAGCTGCTGAGCGGTACGGGTACAATCAGCAATACCTTAGAGCAGGCAAAGCAAGAAATCATTAAACAAACCCAAGAGCTGGAAAAGGTTAACATTCATATTAGTGAATTGGCCAAAGAGCCGGAAATATTCACCAACACCGTGCGCAATGCCCGCGCAGCGGCAATAGACATTGAGAAGACTATCGCTATAGCAGAGGCTGATTTTGCCGCTCTGGAAAAGGAGCTCAATGCCCAGCTTAATAGCGGCAAGGCTTCCATGCAGCAAATTCGCGGTATTGCCGCAGAACGGGCTAAACATGCCCATCAGCTGGCGAAGAAAAGCCAGGAGGCGGTAGTTGACGCTAAAGAAAAGGTAAAGCAGCTGGAAAATGACTTTACAGCTGCTAAATCTGCGCGCATCAAAGCAGAAAAGAAACGTAATGCCGCGCGCGCCAAAATTAATAGCTATATTCAACAAGTACAGCAAGAAGCAAATCAGGCAATCACTGCGCATGAGCAGGAAATGTTGCTCTTGTGGGAGCGCAGTGAACGTTTGCGCCTGGATGCGGCAGAAAAAAAATCAGAGCTGGAAAGCATTTTGGCAACAGCGCACAATGTGGCCAGCAAAGAAAACCAAAGCATCAGCGCCTTGAAAAGCGCTGTAACCAAAGCAAATCTGCGCATTAATGACGCCCGTCAGCATACAGCCATGCTTTTAGACCAGTACCGTATTCTCATTGCTGATATCAATATTATTATCAACAGCATCAAAGCCCTAGACAGCGGCTATGAAAAAAATGCCGGCAAAATCATTACTGACGCTGCCAATATCGTTGATATTGCCAATCAGCATGCGGAGCGGGCAGCTGCGATACTAAACAGACAAGAGTATACCGTCAATATCCCTCAGCTGGCAATACCCAGCCTTGATTTTCTTAATCTTAGTGAACCGGCGGCGAGCAATAAACCATCTTTCGACGCGCTGCCTGTTGCTACGCAATTAACGCAGATGATTACTGAACTGGCAGCGAAATATTCCGCAGAAGCAGCCGCAGATCTGGCGAACTTCTTGGCCAAACAGCCAAGCTATGAGGCAGTACTGCCCGTAACAACCCCGGAGCCGGAGCTACTGTCCCCGGCAGATAACAATGAGGACTCTTTGCTGCCGCCGATCAGCAATTTAGAGGAATTAAACGAAGAACAACGGGCCATGGCTATTGCTGATGCAGCAAAAACAGCCTTTGTTCAGGAAATGAAGAAAACAATGCCTGCTGATGATCTGAACGGTCAATATTTCTCAATTGAGGAGACTCCTTTGATTGAGCCGGAGCAGCAGGAAGATGATACAACCGCAGAGCCTGCACTAGAGCTGCCAACGCCTTCGGCAGCAGAGGAGCCCATAGATGCTCCCCCGCTGCCAATTGCTGATGAGCAAGATGATGCTGCCATTGTTCCCCTTGATATAACAGAGGATGAACATCCGGCGGAGGATGAATCCCCAGCGATAAGTGAAGAGCAGCCTGAAATTGCGCCAGAACAGGCAATAAGCGCAGAGGAAGAACTGGTTGAGGAAGCGCTGACAGAAACAGTAGCAGAAATGCCGGCGGATCTGAAACCCCCGGCTGAACAAGCGGAGCTTACAGAAAGCATAGAAAAACAGCCTGCAGCTGAGCCGGAACAGCAGCCTGTAACTGATGATACGGAGCCAGCTGTAACAGGGCCTATTGCAGCTATACTAGAACAAAACGTGTCTGAGGCTGTGATTTCAGAGCCTATGCCTGCTATAATTGAAGAAGTGGCTGCCCCGGATGAACTGGTAACTCAGAATGAGCCAGTAGCAGAAAACGAGGCAGCTGTGGAAACAGAACAGCCATCCCCTGCTATCATAGAGCCGCCGCACCCGGTAGAAGAACCCATCGAGGAGCCGCCGGTAATTGATGATACGGAGCCAGAACAGGCTGAGGCAGAATCCCTGCCTGCCGATATTGTTTCTATCCCAGAGCAGGCTACTGAGCAAATAGAGCAAGCTGTTGTTGCGGAGGCGGCTTATCCGGAGCAATCAGCTCCCCTGCCGCAAGAAATGTATCAGCAAGATATTACTGCCAATGACGCTACCCTCGAACAACCTATTGCAACTATCGCTGAAACTGCCAATATAGCAGCGGCTATTCCCGCAGAAACACCGCTTGTTGATAACACCAAACAAAAACGCGGCCTCTTTGGCCGCAAAAAGGGGCAGGCAAACGTTCCCCCTGCCGTTGCTGAAGAACCTATCCTACCGGCAGAGCCGGTAGCAGAAATCATTCCACAAGCAAACAGTTCTGCGCCAATTCCAGCCGAAAGTAATGTCGATTTGGAAAAACAGCAACTGCAGGATAATGAGGCAAATCGCATCAGCGCGGAAATTGAAGCGATGCGTTTAAAGCTGGCGGCAGTCACTTATGAACAGCGCAAAGAACAAGAAGAGCTGGAAAATAAGCGTAAGGCTGAAGAAGATGAACTGCGCCGCCAGGCTGAAGCAGAATCTGCCCGGATTCGCGCCGAGGAAGAAGCTGCTCTAAAAATTGCCGCTGAAGGGGCCGCGCGCAAAGAAGAGGAATTACGCCAGGCAGCGCTGGCTGCGGAGCAACTGGCTGAACATGCGGTTGAACAAATAAATGCCATGCCTAATGAAACACAAACAGCAGATCATCCGGCTTCTGCATCCATGACAGCAGCCTCCAATGATGATGATATTGATACTGATCTGGAAATTGAGCTGCGCAGACTGATTCTCTCGGACTTGCAAAAAAAATAGTCCCATATCAATAACAAATTACCCCCGCTTGCACTTGCAGAGTGGGGGTAATTATATGCAGAAAAAAGCCCTTTTGCTGTCTAGCAAAAGGGCTTTTTTATCTCAAAACTTTTTAATATACACTGACCTGTTTGCGGTTGCGATCTTTTCTTTCAAAACGAACCTGGCCGTCTATTTTAGCAAATAGGGTATCATCTCTGCCGATGCCGACATTATTACCAGGATGAAACTTGGTGCCGCGCTGACGAACGATAATGCTGCCGGCGCTAACCGATTGACCATCACCACATTTGAGGCCGAGACGTTGTGCCGCTGAATCGCGACCATTTCGTGAACTACCGCCTGCTTTTTTATGAGCCATGAACTCGCCCCCTTTATAATTTAGATAATAGGGTTATGCCCCTTAATTTTATTCTTGTTCAGCCGCTGCTTCAATGCTTTCTTCAGCAGCTTTTTTAGCGGATTTCATTCTGCCGCCGATTGCTTCAATCTGCAGTTTGGTATATGGCTGGCGGTGGCCGTTTTTAGTACGGATATTCTTTTTAGCTTTATAATGGAATACCACAACTTTTTTGGCCTTGCCATGTTCTAATACCTTGCAGGAAACTTTTTTGCCTTCAACAAAAGGTGTACCAATATGAAGCTTTTTACCATCATGGTAAGCAAGAACCTTATCGATTTCAATTATGGAATCTGGCTCAGCTGTTAAAAGCTCAACACGGAGAATATCTCCTTTTTCCACCTGATATTGTTTGCCGCCTGTTTCAATAATAGCATACATCGCGTTGCACCTCCCCTACTATATAGACTCGCCCGGTAAGGTGGCTTGCGCGCTTTTGACCTGTTCGGAGCGGTTCGACAACAGATGAATCATATCATAGCCGGCTATATCTTGTCAAGAACTATTTAGAAAAAACGAAATGGGCTTCTTTTCTTTTTCTTATCTTTTTTGTTCTTATCCTTTTTATTGTCATCAGCAGAAGCTTTGTCCGCCCCCTGTTCTTGAGAGGGCTCTTCCTTTTCACTCTCTGTTGCTGCCTGAGTATCTTCTTTCTTTTCCGTCTCAACCAGGGGATGACGGTTAGCATTATCTTCTTCATTAAAGCTTTTTTCTAAATTAGAAAGCCAATTGTCCACGTCACCATTATTATCATTGGCAGCGCCAATACTTTCCTCATTGCTCATCATTTTTTCAATGATATCACTACTGATAATATCCAACCAGGCAGTATATTCCGCGTTCTCATCTTCTGCTGTTTTATCAAATTGCGGAATGCTGCCTGTCAAACCAGCCAAAATTTCCGCTTCTTCTTCCTCTTCCTCAGCCCGTTTCCGCTCTGCTTCATCCTTCGCGGCAGCATCCTCTGCCTGCTCAGTCTCAACTATTTCCTCTTCCTTGCTCGATAATTCCGCAACCGCCTCTTGCTCTTCCGGCGGGAAGGTTTCCTCTATTTGTTCATCTATTGCAGGGGCAGCGGCCGGTTCAGGCATATTCTCCGCCTCGTCTGGCGCCGCTTCTTCATCAATAATTTCTGCGTTCTCATTATCTCTATCTGCGCTATCGCCATCTGCCGTTTCTTCAGCTTCGCTTGTTTCTACGACCACAGAGGTAATGCGTACGCCATATTCATCGTCGTTCGCGCCATAGCCAGCAATAGGAATTTCTTCAACCATGGCTGCAGTCTCTTGTTCAAAGGCGGGCTCTTCCTCAGCCGCAGCACTGACAAGATCAACCTCTTCTTGCCTGCTGCTTGCTTCTTCGCTCTCCTCTGCAATAGCCGCCTCAGCATCAATTTCATTGCCAGCTTCTTCAATAGCAGCAGCCTCGCCGGCCTCGTCAGCTAAGCTGTCATCATCAGCCAAAACATCAACCAGGCTTTCTTCATCGATCAGCTGGTCTTCTGTAAAATTAATTTCGTTCTCATTTTCTGCTGCTACGCTCTCGGACAATGGCTCGCTGCTCTCCGCAGCGCTATCATCAACTGCTTCCGGCTCTGCTTCCTCAAGCTGCTGGTCAGCAATAGCCGCTTCTACCGCAGCAAATATTTCTTCACCCTGCAAATCTGTTGTTGCTTCTTCCACAAGAGCAGCCTCGGGGAGCTCCTCTTCTGCATGAAGGATTTCTTCGCTAATAGCGCTAACAGTTATGGCTCCCACATATTCGGCAACCTCGTCCGCAGCTTTTTGTGCTACCTCTTCGGCCAAACGGCGCGTCTCAATCTCTGCCTCCGCAGCCTCTCCCTGCCCAAGTGCAGCTGCCAGCAGTGACTGCACATGTGCTTGTGCAGCAGAGAGCCTGACTGCCAACTCATCTTCTTTGGCGGTAATTTCGCTAAGGTTCTGCTCATAATCTGTCAATTGCTGTTGTACTTGCTCTGCCTGGGCCGCTGTTTGATTATGCATCACCGAAATTTCCTGCATCCTTGTTTGGGAAGCAGCGGCGTATTCGCTAAATGCCTGTTGATAACTTTCGCTGGTTTCAGCAATTTCTTTTTCCAGGCGGTTAATATTATCATCCAGATCACTTAGCTCCGCTTCAAGGGCTCTAATCCCGGCAAAGACCGCATCAGCCTCTTTTTGCGCTTGTTCCGATTTTTGCTGCGCGTCAAGTAATTTTTGTTCTTGCTCTTTCACTTTCAGGTCAAATGAAGCGGAATACTCTTTTTTAGCCTGGTCGGCGCTTGCCATCTCTTCTGCTAAGCGTTCTTCTTCGCGCTCCCAGACCTGTTTAGCTTTGCTGGTAGCAGCTTCTGCCTCATTAGCCTCATATTCAGCCTGCTCCATATTAAACTTAACTTCTTGGCAGTGCTTTTCAATTTCCATCCGCTGAGTATATTTCTTTTCTCTCAGCTCTTCAGCTGCCGCAGCTGCTTCTGATAAAACCTCTTGTGCCTGCAACAGCAAATCAGCGCTCTCGGCGCTAATAGAAAGCCGTACCTTCACGGCATTATCTGCCAACCTACGGGCAACTTCCGCTGCCTCCCGGGTAGAGTCTTCTTCTTCCGCGGCAATGTTTGCCTTGCCCTGCAAATTCTTCAGCTGCTGCTTCAAATCATCACAACGGGCAATAGCTGCACTCCATTTTTCACCGGCTTGCAAGTATTGCAGTTTTTTGTCGGCAATATCCGCGCGAATAGCCTCAACCGTTGCCTCTAGATTATCCAGAGATTTTTTTCTCTCTGCGTTAGCATGATTAATCGCTTCTTCAACACTGTCGGCAGTGCTGCCGGCGTCAGCAAAAGCAGTCTTTGCCTTCTCGCTGTTTTTCACAGCCTTTTCATTAGCATTGGCAAGCTCTCCCGCTTTGCGCTGCTGCAAATCAAGAAAAGCTTGTTTGTCTTGGCGCAAAGCATTAAGATGCTCTTCATCTTGGCGTTTTCTATCAGCAAGATATTTGTCAGCATTATCTTTTTCGTTTTTTTCCGCCTGCGCATAGGATGCCAAATTCTCATTCAGCTCTGCCAACTCGGCACGCAAGGCAACCAATTTCGCATCATAATCAGCCATTGATTGCGCTGCTTGTAGCTGCTCAATACTATTCAGCAACCTAACAACTTCTTGCTCTGCCTCTTCAATTTCGGCTATTTGCTCGGCAATAACCAGCTGTTTGATTTTAACCGCTTCATCCGTAGAGGATTTGGCAGTGTTATATTCTAAGGCTTTTTGTGTTGCCAATAAGCGCACAGTAGCTAAATCAAGCTCTTCTCTTTGCTTGACTTTTTGCTGATAAAAAGCGTTGGCAGTACGAATAGTGTCCTGCAGCACATTGGCCGCCTTGATTAGAATGCTTGCGGTATCTTTATTGGCGATACTATGCACCATTGCTGCATCATCCAGCATTTTCTGCGCCATTTCAGCAGCTATGCGTGCATCATTCTCTTCTGCCGCAGCATTGGCGGCATTTTGTTCGCTGGCTTCTTTGGCTTGCCGAATCAGCGCCAATTGCTCTTCTTCCGCGGCAAGGAGGCTTCTTGCAGCATCAAGCTCATCTGCACATTCCTTGATATATTTTTTTGCCATACGAACAATATCTTCCATGCCTGTTTCGCTGGAAGATGCTTGTCTAATCTCGTTTTGACAATTTGTAAAAATATCATTTAAATTTTTCAGATTATGCTCCATATTATCTCCAAAAATATCAGCACCTTAAATGCTTTTTTATTATGAGTATTTTTTGACGAGAATATCAATTTATATTGCTTTTCTCAATAAATCTACCATATTTGTTTTGGCAGAGTCCAGGGCTTGCTCGCCCTCTTCTTTGATATTACTCAGTTTATCTTTGGCTGCCTCACGCAAAGCCTGCAAGTCATCAAAGATCTTTTTCGTTTGCTGCAAACATCTTTGCTTGGCGGCAAATTTCTCTTTCAGCTTATCCAGCTCTTCTTCAGCGGCAATACGGGCAATTGTTTTATAACCCATAACCTTTAATTTTTCTTCCGCTGCCTCAGTAAACAGCCGTTCTTTGATAACAATAATGTTTTCTCTTTCCGCCAAGGTCTTTTCTCTGGCAGTGACCTTTTTCTGATATTCCACTTTTAATTGGCTCAACTCATTTTGCGCCAGTTTTTGTTCCTCGAACAGACTATCTAATTGCAGTTCCAACTCATCTACCTGCAAGCGGGCTTGCTTAATTATTTGCTCTATTTCCTTGCGTTCAATATTATATTGCTCGGTTATGCGCTCTCTCGCAAGCATCAGGGCATCATTATTATTAGAATAAGTGGCCTCGGCTTGTACAAAAATATTTTGCGCCTCTTCTTGCTCTGCTTGTGCAGCAGCAAAATCAGCTTCAATTTCTGTGAGTAAAGCTTCTGCCGCCAAGCGTTCCTTGTGTTTTTCCGCCAGCTGTTGCTGATATTTTGCTTCAATATCGGCCAGTTGCGTTTTGCTGTTTGACTGCAAATTAGCCAGCTCCGCTTGCTTGTTCTGAATTTCCCCGATAATATTGCTCAGGGATTGAGCCAGCTCCTGCTTGTCCCGATCAGCCTTTTCCTTACTGCTCAGGCATTTTTCAACATTTGTTTTTTCCGCGGCAATAGCTTTTGTTTGCTTGCGGGCAAAAGTATCAAAACTCTTTTTGAGTTGCGGAATTTTTTCTTCCGCTATTTCACGATAATTATTATATTCATCCAGTGCCTTGACCCAAACTGCTTTGTCTTCTTCGGTCAGGGCCGGCACTTCCTTAATTAAGCGCTGCATATTTTCCGCATTCAGTTCAGCCAAACGCAGCTCTTTTTCTGTCGCTGCTTTGACTTTTTTCTTTTCTTCCAGCAAAACAGCGGCGTTATTAGCTGCCTGTGCCAAATCCTGGGCAGCCTTACGCATAATCTCATTATCGCCGTCTTGGGAAGCCTGTCTGGCCTGATCAGCCAATGTGATTGAGGTTTTATAGGTGCTTTCAGCTGAATAAACTTCACTTTCAGCCTTGGCATGATTATCTTTAGCCTCTGCCAAGGCAGTGTCGGCATCAAGCATCAGCTTGGTGCTGTTCTTTAATGTCGCTTCTGTATCACGGAATTTTTGCTCTTTTAGATCAGCGTCTTCTTTCAACAGTTTTAAGCGTTCATTGATCGCTGCCAATTGGCTCTCATAGGTGGTTCTTGTTTCTTCTTCCTCTTCCAGCAAAGCCTGCAGGTTATCCTCAGCCTCTTTATGCGCAGCTATTGTCTGTTCGCTATCAAGATCATTTTTGGCCTGGCTATTTGAAAGCTCTTCTTTTTTATCTGATAATTCCTGCAGCGCATCTTGCAAATCATTAATGGAGCTGGCGCTTATCTCCTTTTGCTCTGAGATAACAGCGGAATACTCCTGCGCGGCTAAATCTTCCTGCTCAACTAATACGCTAACCAAGTTTTGCTGGGCAGCCAAGTTTTCTTCCAGCTCTTGCGCCACAGCATTAGCCTGCTCCAGGCGGTCTTCGCTTTGCTGATAGAGATCATAGAGCTGATGCGGCTGATCAGTTTCATCATTAATATCTTGATTATACTTTTCTGTTAAAACATCTAATTTTGCCTGCTGCTCTGCTTGCAATTCCTGATAATCTTTGGTGGTGTTATCCAAATCCAGCTGTTTTTCAGCAATTGCTCTTTCTAAATCCTTAAGCGCTTTTTCCGCTTTTTCTATTTCAGCCATTACTGTCTTTTCGACATCTGCCAATTTTTGGATTCTCTCGTCAATGGCAGCCAATTCCACCTGCTTTTCGTCCTCAATTTCCTGATAACGCTGGTCTGTGTTCGCGACTATTTCCGCCTCTTCCGCACGCAGAGCAGTCGTCTGTTTCAGCTGAAAATTATACTCTGCCTCGATCTCGGCAAAAGCAGCTTGCGCAGACTCAAAAGCAGCTTGTACTGGCTCAAGCTCTTTATCAAGAGCATAAGTCTCGACTTCGACCATTTTGGTATCAAGCCGGTTAACCGCTTTGATGCGCTCAATCGAAAGATTAATCGCCTTTTTGACCACGTTTTCTGTGCTTTGCCTCATCTCATTAAGCAGCTCAAAGCAGAGCATGGCCTGGTCTTCCGCCACTTTTACTTCCTCCCGTTTAGGAGCCAGGGCTTCTTCCGCGGCTTTCTTGGCATTAATTAAAGCAGCGTCCCCGGCCAGCTTGACCTTTTCCGCTTCGCTGGCAGCAGCTTCATAAGCTTCTTCAATTTGCTTAACCTCCGCCGGCAGCTCAGAGGAAACCTTTTGGCAAGAGTAGACAAAAGCGCTCAGCTCTTCAGAACGCGCCTGAATTTCTTTTATGGCGTGGTTATATTCTATCTCACTACTGGCAATATCAGCATCCAGGGCAGCAGCTTCATCCTTTTTGACTGATAAGGCTTGTAGCTGCTCTTGATGGTTAAAATCATATTCCTCATTCTTGCTGGCAAGTGTCTGCTGTTTGGCTTCCACATCATATTTCAACTGAGCAATGTCTTCCTCTAAATGCTGCAATTGCTCCTGATATTCTTTGATCGCCTGTTCAGCCTCTTCTTCATGCTTGGACAAAGAGTCTTCAATGGCAGTTTTGCTCTGATAATACTGCTCTGTCAGCTGGTCCAGTGTTTGCGTTAGCTGGGCATATTTTTCTTCCTGCTTGGAAAGAGTGTTTTCCGCACTGTTTTTTTGCTTGTTGGCTTTCTTTAAGGCCTCTCCATTAAGAGTTTTCTGTTTCTCAATATCAACTATCTTTTGCTCAACCATAGTAATAGCAGCAATTGATTCGTCATTAATTTTTTTGTTAGCTAACTCTACTGCAATAGAAATTTTTGCCAAAGCCTCGTCTGCTGCCAGCCATTCGGCAATCATGGCATCAGCATTACTCGCCGCTCTTCTCGCCTCTGCATTTGCAATATCAGCTTCCGCGCGCAAACGCTCTGCATCCTGCTCCATCATCTGCAAATATGCATCTTTTTCTTCCAGCAGGTGCTGGGCTTGTTCGCTGGTATTCAAAAGCACCATTTCCGCTTTAGAGAGCAAGATAGACGATTCCTGATCCGTATTTTCTCTGGCTGCCGAGGCATCAAATTTAAGTTTTTTAGCTATTTCCGCAGCAGTAGCTGCATCCGCTCTTTCGACAGAAGCTTTGTTAACCTTTTCTTTGGCCACAGTAAGCTGGGCATTAGCTTGCACTGATGCCATGGTCAATTCTTCTACCCTATGCTGCGCCTGGGAATAAGCATCTTTTTTCCTGGCAACATCCTTGCGCGCAGCCTCTATTTTCTGCAGGTTTGTGGCAGTTTCTTTTTTGGCGGCAGCCAGCAGAGCGCTTTTTTCATTATGCAGCTCCTTGGGTTGTGCTTGCAGGCTGAGTGATTCCTCTTCAGCAGCCTCAACCGCGGCAGTGGCCATTTCTTTATCTTTACGCGTATTTTCGATACTAAAAGATATTTCAGCCCGTGCTTTGTCCGTTTCGGCAATTTTATTTTCAAACGAGGCAATAGCAGCGTCTAGCTCAGCATTAAGCTTATCCCTATGCCTTTTATCCTCGTCAAGAAATTTTTCTAAATTATTATGGCCTTGTTTATATTGCTTTTCAACATTATGCAAAGCTTTGAGGCTATTATCATATTCCTCTTTAAGCGTTTTAATTTTTGTTTCAAAGATGACGCTTTGGGCATTAATATCATTTTCCAAAGACTCAATCTCATTATGTACATGCTCGGCTTTGGCTTTGGCAGCATTGACTGCGGCAAGTTTTTCTTGACGAATCTGCTCCCACACCTGATTAGCTTCTGTCAGCATAGCCTCAGCTTTTTTGCCTTCAGTAATTGCCTCTGCCGCTGCCACACGTTTTTCTTCCAGTGTTTTTGCCAGTTTTTCCAGGTTTTCATTGGCAACGGTATTGGTCGCCTCATTAATCTCACTGATATAGGCAATCTCTTTTTCCGCTTTTTCGCGGACTTCCCTCTCTTCCAGCGCTGCCTTTTGGGTAGCAGCTACCGCTTTTTTATATTCCTTCTCCGTTTCGCTCAGGGTAGCCAGGGCTGCCATCGCTTCCTTCTGTAAAACAGCTGACTGCTCTGTCAGCTGCCCGACCAGCTCACTTGCTTGCTTAATCTGATAGTCATATTCAGCCTTTTCTCTGGCATCCTCTGCGGCTGCCGCAGCCTGCTTTGCCATCGTGGCGGCTCTTTGTTTGTCTGCTTCTTCCGCGAGCAAGAGAGCTCTTTGCCTCTCCGCTTCTTCTGCGGCTAAAAGCTCTTCTTGTTCATCAATTTCAGACAGGTCCAGCATATCAGACATATCAGACAGATAAGAAGGGTCTGTGTCCTCTGGTAGTATATCTGTACTATCGCTGCCAGCAAGTATAGCATCATCCTCAACGAGATCAGGGGGGGTGATGATATACTCCTCCGGTGCGCTAAATATCCTACCTAAAAAACCATGTTTTTTCTTATTGCCTGATGTCGCCATTATCGACCCTCCCCAAATGCTGCTATGCTGTATACTAGCATATATTATAATTTATCATTAATAAATATAAATATCCATTCTAAAATATTATATCGAAAAAAGGCAGAAAAAGCAATGCTTTTGATAGTTGATTAAGACATTAATTATCTGAATCATTGCTGAAATGATAATCTTTGATTTTCCCAATAAATCTGCCAAAGAAAAAACAGCTGCCTTATTCTTCAGCTGTTTTTTCCGGGGTAGAGTTCTTGCAGGCAACCTTACCCTTGCCATTACAGCAAGGACACTCTTTCTCAATTACAGAACTAAGATCATGACCAATTTTCTTGCGGGTCAACTCCACCAATCCCAGCTTGGTTATGCCCATCACTGTAATGCGGACTCTATCTTTTTTTAGCTGCGCATTCAATTCTTCCAGCAATTTTTGCTTATTGCATTCTTCGTCCATATCGATAAAATCAATAATAATAATACCGCCGATATTGCGCAGTTTCAATTGGCGGGCAATCTCTGCTACTGCCTCGATATTCGTACAAAAAACAGTGTCCGCCAAATTATCCTCGCCAACATATTTACCGGTATTGACATCAATTACCGTCAGAGCCTCTGTCTGGTCAAAGATAATATATCCACCGCTGGGCAGCCAGACCTTGCGTCTCAAAGCCCGCTCCATCTGGGAATAAATATCATAGTCCCAAAAAAGATTGCGGCTTTCCTGCAAAACCAATTTGCTCCGCAAGGCAGCATCTATTGATTCACACATATCCGCCACCTGCTCAAAGCCTTCTTCATCCTCAACGATAATCTTATCAATATCGCTGGCATTGGTATCGCGCAGCACCTTGCGCAAAATGTCAAAATCACTATAGAGCAAATGCGGCGGGTCAGATTTTACTGAGCGCCCTTGCAGACGGCGCCATTCTTTGATCAGATTACGCAAATCAGCCAAAATTTGTGCATCCGTCGCATCCGCGGCCACCGTACGGACAATCACACCCATATCCTCCGGCAGCTCTTGCTTTACTAATTCTTTCAGCTGCTCGCGCTGGTCTTCATCTTCAATGCGGCGGCTGATCGCAATATAATCACCCTTAGGCAACAGCACAACATAGCGCCCGGGCAAGGATGGCAGCATAGTAACCCGGGCACCTTTTGTACCGGCCGGTTCTTTAAAAATCTGTACCATGATTTCCTGCCCCGGCCGCACCAGATCAGAAATTGATCTCACCTTTTCCTCTGCTTCCTCTTCCAGTTCAGCATTGACCTTAAATCTGGCCGGAGGGAGGGCATCTTCAACATAGAGAAAACTGTTTTTTCCCAGGCCGATATTGACAAAGGCCGCCTGCATACCGGGAAGAACATTCTCTACCTTGCCAAGATAAATATTGCCGAGCAAATTCTGGTTGTCTAAGCGCGGCAAAAATACTTCCTGCAACTGACGGTTATTGGTAATGGCAATTGCGGTCTCCTTGGCGCTCATCCTGATTAGCATTTCTCTCATATATGTCAACTCCATTTAAGAACTTGATACCATGATTTTTGCACTGCTTGTGTGACGCTTTAATTACCCTTAAGGTTCCTGTAATTCTCCGTCTCTTTTTATATACATGCCCAGACGAAAGGCAGCGGCCTGGCTCCCTGGCAGCAACAGCTCTGCCAGCTCTTGCGGTTTGGGAGCAGCGCCTTTGGCCATATCAATTTCACAGGTGATGGCGCTACCCTGCTGTGTCAGCGCGGCAATCGCCGGGCGAATATCCACAATTTTATCACCTTTGGGCCGGTGGCGCTCAATAAAACAGGTGTCGGCGCTGTGCAGGGCAGCCACTGCTTTAGCTAACTGCTCCGCACTTCCCTCAGCAAATTCCAGCCTATAGGCGGCATAGTTGATTTCCGCCATCAAAGCGGGTGTTGGCATAGTTATTTCCCTGCCGGAAACCAGCTTCAAGCCTTCAGGCAGAGCTGTCGCTAATAGCTCCTGCCAATCCTGCGGGGCCGGGCTCTTAAAAGTCAAGTCCAAATATTCACTGTCGCTGGCAAGGCCAACCGGATGCGCCGGCCCCCAGGAAATCTGCATATGCGGGTTAAACCCCTGGCTGTAAGCAATTGGCAAACCGCTGCGCCGCAAGGCCTTCTCCATGGCGGACAATAAATCAAGATGAGAGACCCAAATCATCGCGCCGGAGATCGCCAGCCGGCAGCGGTATTTATATAGCTGCTCGCTTGCCTGCTGCTTTTTCGTCCGGGGAACAAGCGCCAACTCACGTTTTGGCGCATAAACATTTTGCCAGGCTTGGTCACAGACGCCGCAGCCATTACATTCACCATAGCGGCAGTCTGCTGTCAGCTGAGCGCGGGCAGCCCGCACCGCTTCCTCAATCAGCCACTCCTGGCTGACGCCGCAATCAATATGCTGCCAGGGCAAGGCCTCGCCAAAGGCAAACTGCTGCTCGGCAATATCCGTGGCGCTGAGTCCGGCTTCTGCAAAGGCCTCTTGCCAGCTTTCAAAAGCAAAATGCTCGCTCCAACCGTCAAGATGGCAGCCCTTTTGCCAAGCCAAATACAGCGCTTTAGCAATTCGGCGATCGCCTCTGGCCAAGGCTGCTTCCAGCAAGCTCACTCTGGCATCGTGAAAATTGACGCTCACCTGACGCAGCGGGCGGATAGCGTAACGCAATAATTGCTGCTTGGCCTGCAATTTGGCCATGCTTGCTTGTCCAGCCCATTGAAAGGGCGTATGTGTTTTCGGCACAAAAGAAGCTACGCCCAAAGTGATTTTAAGCGGTTTTTTGATTTCTCTTGGTTTATGTTTTTTTGCCAGCTGCACAATTTTCTGACACAGATCAGCTATAGCAAAAATATCCGCATCATCCTCATAGGGCAGCCCCAGCATAAAATATAGCTTAACCGAGGTATACCCTTGAGAAAAAGCAGCTATGATTGCGCCCAGAATATCCTCCTCTGTCACGCCCTTGTTGATGATATCACGCAAATGCTGACTCCCTGCTTCCGGAGCCAGAGTAATACCACTTTTGCGTACTTCCTGAGTGCGGGCAGCCAGGCCCACGCTCATGGCGTCAACTCGGAGAGAGGGCAGGCTAATACTAATACCGCAGCCGCTATGTTCCGTCAGCAAATCTTCCATCAAAGGAATGATATCGCTATAATCAGCGGAAGACAAAGAGAGCAGCGTTATTTCATCATAGCCGCTGTTTTTGGCCTGCATACGGGCTTGTTCCAGCAGGGTCTCCGCGCTTTTTTCCCGCAGCGGACGGTAAATCATCCCCGCCTGACAAAAACGGCAGCCGCGCGTGCAGCCGCGCATAATTTCCAGCATAATCCGGTCATGCACCGGCTTCAAGGTGGGCAGGAGCGGGCTGTCTGGAAAAGGAGCCTGGTCAATATCAGTCAAAATGCGTTTTTTAATGGTCGCGGGCAAATCATCCGCTGCGACCAATTTATCAAAACGGCCGTCGTCTTTATATCTTGCCGTATAAAATCTTGGCACATAAATGCCTTCGATATGCGCTGCCCCAGCCAGCAATTGCTCTTTTGTCAGCCCTTGACTCTGCGCTTTGGCGACTAAATTCAGCAGCTCGAGAATTATTTCTTCTCCCTCGCCGATCACAAACAAATCGATAAAATCCGCCAATGGTTCCGGATTATAAACGCAAGGCCCGCCAGCAATAATCAGCGGATCATCCTCTGACCTTTGCTCAGAGAAGACAGGGATTTGCGCCAGATCAAGCATGGCTAAAATATTGGTATAGGAAAGCTCAGACTGCAGGGTGAAACCGACAATATCAAAATCATTCAACCCATGCCGGCTTTCCCAGGAGAAAAGCGGCAAATTATTAACGCGGAGCAGGGCAGCCATATCATCCAAGGGCATAAATGTGCGCTCGCAAAGATGGCTGCTATGATTATTGATCGTCTCATAAAGCAAACGCAGCCCCAAATGACTCATACCAATTTCATAGGTATCCGGGAAGGCAAAGCACATCTTCACCGCGGCCTGCTGCCAGTCTTTAATTTTACTATTTGTTTCGCCGCCGGTATATTGGGACGGGCGTTCAACCTTGGCCAATATCTCCTGCTCAAAAAAAATATTATCTATCTGCATATGTGCTCCATAGTTTCCGACAAAAAAGCTACTGCCAGATGACAGCAGCTATTACTGGTTCCGGCTCAAATACCGGCATAGCTCTTTTTATTGTTCTTCTTCTGCTGTTTCATCTTGCCCGGCTCCGGACATAATATCGCGCAAATCATCGCCAAACATGCTGATATCAGCAGGGTTGCTAATGCCATAGCCATATTGCGTGGCTAAAACAAGCGGTTCAACCTCGCTCATGTCAATATCAGCAATGGCGCATAACACCGTATCCAAGGCCACAGCGTCAGAGCCCGCCAAAACACAATCAACACGATTGCTCTGGAAGCCGCTTTGCCCCACCAGGCAGTCTACGATAGTTAAATCCGGCGTGATAATGCTGTAGATATCGACCAGAGACCGCTGCTTGATTTCAAAGCTCATTGCCGGGTCTGCTGTGGCGGCATAGGCCATATTCGCCAAGGCGCTGCCAAAGAGCTTGTTCTCCGCAGTTTTAAACTTGGCCAGGCTGATAATGATATCCGCAGCTGCCAGCTCACTATAAACTTCTGCGCTTTCCAAGACCAGACGGCTGTCAGTCTGTCTGGCAGTGGTACGCTCGTCTGATAAGCCTACAACCTTTACCCCCTCTATGCCCATCAATTTGCCATAGCTGGTTTTATCGAGAATTGTTGGCAAGTCAAAATTACCCTCAGGGCGAATGCAGACGCTAATATCCGTGACTCCTTCTTTGCGGGCAATATTAACCAAGGCCCACAAAAGGCGGATATCAAAATTTGCCCCAAGTTCATTATCAGCTGGCAAGGTGACATCAGCCAACAGCGCCAGCTTTTCTCCGGGGCAAAAATAAAAGGTCGGGCCGCCCAAGGGCAACAATAACCGTCTTATCAGTAAATCAGCAGCTTTGGCAGATGAAGAAAGCTGTTCATCGGCCTTAAGCAGGGATATTATCGGCATACAAAACCTCAGCAGCGCATCATTTGATGTCTTCATTATAGCATATGGGGCAGATCATCACAATAGCGAGTTCCCTGCCGCGCCTTGGTTTCAGCCAATAAAACTTCTTTTACCGGCGTTTGGGTAAGGAATGGATCGACGTATCAAAAACAGCTTCCGCAGCCTCTGCTATCCCCTCGCCAAAGGTGGGATGAGGATGAATCACCGCAGCAATATCAGCAGCGCTCAGGCCTTGAGCAATAGCCAAGGATAGTTCATTGACCAAATCCGCCGCATGAGAGCACATCAACTGCGCGCCGAGTATACGCTTACTTTCCTGCTCAGCAATTATCTTAATAAAGCCGCGCTCTGCCTGCGCCAGCATACTTTTGCTGTTGCCGCTCATCAAATATTTACCAACCTTAACGGCAATGCCCTGCTCTTTGGCTTTGGCTTCGGTGAGGCCGACAGTGGCAATTTCCGGATCGCTAAAAATACAGCCCGGCACAATATCCAGATTAATCGGCCCGTCTTGGCCGGCCAAATGATAGGCCAGGTTAATCCCCTCAGCAGAGGCCATATGCGCCAGCTGCATACTATGCTCCGCCACATCGCCAATAGCATAAATACTATCAACGGAGCTGCGATGATCTTTATTGATAACAATTTGCCCGCTCTTGTGGTTAATGTTCAGATCCAGCCCATCCGCTACCAGACCTTCAATACAGCCCTTGCGCCCAGTCGCTACCAGAATATTATCCACTTCCACTATTTGCTCTTCGTCCTTGCTGGTGAAGTGGCAGACCAGCCCGGTGACGGTTTTTTCGATAGAGGTCACTTGAGCAGAGGTATGAATATTGACTGCTCTTTTTTTGAGCAGCATGGTTAAGTTTTGGCTGATCTCTTTATCATCGATAGTCGGCAAGACGCGGTCAAACATTTCTAGCACTGTCACTTCCGCACCCAAACGATTATAGAGGGAGGCAAACTCCATGCCGATGACACCGGCGCCAATAATCGCCAGCCTGTGGCAGTCATAGGCTTGAGCCAGCATTTGTTCACTGCTGACCACTCCGGGCAAATCAATGCCGGGAATCGGCGGAATCAGCGGCTGGCTGCCGGTAACAATCACAATATTCTCCGCGCTATAGGTATTCTCCCCCACCTGCACACGATGCGGAGCCATAATTTTTGCTTCTCCGCTAATCAGTTCTATCTTATTGCCGCCAAGCAGTGCGGCAATCCCATCACGCAGCTTAGCGACAACATCGTCTTTATATTGATGCATGGCTGCCATATCATAGCCAAGGCCGTCAATATGCAAGCCAAAATCAGCGCCATTCTTGGCCAGATGATAGATATTGGCGCTGTTCAGCAAGGCTTTGGTGGGGATGCAGCCGCAATTAAGGCAGGTGCCGCCCAAGTGACTTTTCTCAACAATAGCCGTCTTCATCCCCAACTGGGCAGCTTTAATCGCTGTGACATACCCGCCCGGGCCTGCGCCGATCACAATTATATCAAATTGGCTCATTTGCCTTCCCCCTACAACCTTCTTTATAGCTTATCTTTCAGCCATTGACAAATGTCGCTGATAATTTTTTCTTCATTGGCTGTTTCTGTCTCCACTGCTTGCAGGCATTGGATGAGGTCTGCGCAATGATAGCGGCAGTCTTTCAGCGCATAGTTAAGGTTACTGATTAATTCCCCTTCCAGGGCATCGGAATAAATGACTGTCTGCCACACCCTCCCCTGCACCACCTGCAGATTAAGGCTGAGACTGCCCCAGGGGAAGAACTCTGCCAGTTCAATATCAAAGTCGACATTTTTGCCGAAAATCCAGCCCCAATCAGCATAGCGCTGCTCTAAAAGAGAAACCTGCATCTTTTCATCATCAGAAAGGTGCAAAAACTTCGGCGTTAAGCCATACATCTCGGCAAAGCTGTTAACCACTTCACCGCGCAGGGATGCCACGGAAATATCCGAATTAATCTCTTTTAGATTAACCACGCGGGAGCGGACAGACTCGATACCTTTGGCCTGCAATTTTTCTTTTGAGGGCTGCAAATAGCGGCTTAAATCCGCCAGATTAACATCAACCATCAGTGTTCCGTGATGATATTGTTTATCCGCGGAGCGGTAAAAAGCATTGCCGGAAAACTTGCGGCCATCAACCAAAACATCATTGCGGCCACTCTTTTCGGCATTGATTCCCAGCTTTTTCACCGCATTAATAATAGCCTCTAATTGCCGCCCGACATCATAATCCTGCCTGCAGGTGATAAAGGTAAAATTGAGATTGCCCAAATCCTGAAAAACAGCCCCGCCGCCGGAAATCCGCCGCGCCGGATGCCCCTGATCACGCAAGAGCTGCTCTATTTTACATTCCTTCCAGCAGTTTTGGTTGCGGCCGACTACTACTGTTCTCTTGTTCTGCCATAGATAGAGAATCAGCTCTCCCGGCTGAACCTTTTGCAGCAAATGCTCCTCTAGGGCCTGGTTGGCATAAGGGATAAAGCTATTGGCATTCATATAGTAGAGCTTTTCAATCATTGCCTATCCCCTTTTTTGGCAGAATTAATCAAAATGATAGCGCAAAACCGGGCTGCGGGCAGCCAGCGTTTCATCAAGACGGCGCACAAAAGTCTTTTGCGGCATTTGGTGTAAGGATTCCGCGTCTTTCATAGCAGTTTGATGAATATCGAGGAAGACCGCTATCGCTTTATCCATCGTGTCCTTGGCTTCTGTCTCCGTCGGCTCAATCATCAGCGCCTCCGGTACAATCAGCGGGAAATACATTGTCGGCGGATGCATGCCATTGTCCAGCAAAGCTTTGGCTACATCCAGGGCGGAAACGCCGGTATCATGCTTCAGCTTTGTTAAAGTCAGGACAAATTCATGCATACAATACCCGTCATAGGCAATATCATAAACCTGGGACAGCATCGCTTTCATATAGTTGGCATTGAGCACCGCTCCGAAGGCGGCAGCGGGGATACCCTCTTTGCCCAGGGTGATGATATAGGTCAGCGCCTTCACTACCACCAAAAAATTGCCATAAAAGGCGCGCACACGGCCAATGCTCTGATCCGAATGACTCAAACCATATACGCCGTCCTGTTCAAACACCTGGTCTTGCGGCAGAAAGGGAGCCAAAAACTGCTTACAGCCGCAAGGGCCGCTGCCCGGGCCGCCGCCGCCATGCGGCGTGGCAAAGGTTTTATGAATATTGAGATGAATCACATCAAAACCCATATCACCGGGGCGCACCAGCCCCATCACGCCGTTAAGGTTCGCCCCGTCATAATAAACCAGGCCGCCTGCCTCGTGAACAATTTTGGTAATTTCCAGAATATCCTTCTCAAAAATGCCGACAGTATTGGGGTTGGTCAGCATCAGCGCTGCCGTATCCTTGCCGACTACTGCCTTGAGCGCGTCCAAATCCACACATCCCTGCTCAGAGCTTTTGATATTGACTGTAGTATAGCCATTCATCGTGGCCGTGGCCGGGTTCGTACCATGCGCGCTGTCTGGCACAATAACTTTGGTACGCGTCCCGCCCTCGCCATTGGCATGATGATAGGCCTTGATCAGCAGCAAACCGGTAAACTCACCATGCGCGCCGGCTGCCGGCTGAAAGCTCATAGCATCCATACCGGTGATCTCGCATAAATATTTTTCCGCTAAGCGGAGCACTTTCAGGCAACCCTGCACTGTATCCAAAGGCTGTAAGGGATGAATCGCCGTAAAAGCGGGCAAGGCTGCCATATCTTCGTCAATTTTGGGATTATATTTCATCGTGCAGGAGCCAAGAGGATAAAACCCCCTGTTGACGCCATGCACATGATGAGACAGCTCGCTATAATGGCGGCTGATATCTGTTTCCGCCAAAGCAGGCAAATGGAGCGCGCTCTTTCTTGCCATATTTTCCGGCAAAGCATAGTCAGCAACATCGCAAGCAGGAAGAATAGTCAAGCCCCGTCCCGGGTGGCTTCTCTCAAATAATAGTTGCATTATCCGACCACCTCCCCAAGGATTGCTATCATTTTGTCAATCTCATCTTTGCTGTTCATTTCCGTAGCGCACCAGAGCATCTTGCCGCCCGCCAAGGGCAAGCCAGCGAGAATATTGTGTTCGGCCAGCTTTTGGCTGATGATCTGTGCGTCAAGCGGCGGCTGCACCACAAATTCATGGAAAAACGGCGCGGCATATGTAAGGCCAAAGCCCAGCTCCGCTATTTTCTCCTGCAAATAATGCGCATGATTATAGCAGCTCTTCGCCACCTGCCGCAATCCCTGATTGCCCATGGCCGCCAGATATACAGACGCGGTTAAGGCGCAGAGGTTTTGATTGGAGCAAATATTGGAGCTCGCTTTTTCTCTGCGGATATGCTGCTCTCTGGCCTGCAGGGTCAGCACAAAGGCTCTTTTGCCGTCAGCGTCAACTGTCTCGCCGACAATGCGCCCTGGCAAGCGGCGCATCAAAGACTCACTAGTGGCCATGAAGCCCAGATAGGGGCCGCCAAAGGCTAGCGGCATCCCCAGAGGCTGGCCTTCGCCAACCGCAATATCAGCGCCGCATTCGCCCGGCGTTTTCAATACCGCCATGGCAATGGGGTTCACGCCCATAATATATTTGGCGCCAGTTTGTTTTACCGCTTGACCCAGCTCTTCCGCATCTTCGATAATGCCAAAATAATTGGGCTGCTGCAAATAAAAACAAGCCGTCTCCTGATCAAGCATGGCGGCTAGCTCTTTAATATCGGTCTGTCCTTCTTTTGCGGGCACAATTTCCATTTGCGCGTTATTGGCAAAGCAATAGGTTTTGATCGTCTCCATGACCATCGGATTGGTGGTTGCCGACAGCAAAACTTTGTTGCGTTTGCGCCCGCGGCACATATTAGTCGCTTCTGCCGTCGCCACTGCGCCATCATAAACAGAGGCATTGGCAACATCCATACCGGTTAAATCACAAATCATCGTCTGAAACTCAAAAATAGCCTGAAGCAGGCCCTGAGAAATCTCCGCCTGATAAGGAGTATAGGCGGTCAGAAACTCTTCTTTATTCACCACCGAACCAACTATGGATGGAATATAGTGAGAGTAAGCGCCCGCGCCTCTGAATATGGAAGAAAAACGCTTGTTTTGCTCGGCAATCCCTTCAATAATCCGCCTCGTCTCCAGCTCGCTTTTGCCCGGCGGAATAGCCAGGCTGCTCACTTTCATCTCCTCATGGATAGCGGCAAACAACTCATCAGTTGATGCGGCGCCGATTGCCCGAAGCATCTCTTGTTTTTCTTGTTCGCTGACTGGGATATATGATCCCATTTTAACCCTCCTCTTCACACAGCTTGGCATATTGATTAGCATCAAGCAGGTCTTCGGTATCGGTTATATCGCTGATTTCGACAATCCAGGCATCATAGGGATGATTATTGATCTGCTCCGGGTGATCAAGCAGCTCTTCATTGACCGCGGTTATTTTGCCGGTAGCAGGCGCATAAATATCTTCTACCGCCTTCACCGACTCAATATCACAAAGCACATCGCCGGCATCAACCATATCGCCGACTTCGGGCAAATTGATAAAGACGATATCCCCCATAGCTTGCTGGGCAAAATCGCTGATGCCAATTTGCACTTTGTCCGTTTCAAGATAATTCAACCATTCGTGAGACGCCACATACTTTAATCCGCTCGGGGTATCCATAGTTTCTTCCTCCCTGAAATTATAATTTATTATTAGCCATAAATCCGGCTGTTGATCTATGCTTTGGGCCTTTGATAAAACGGCATCGCTACCACTTGCGCTTCAATTCTCCGGCCTCTGACATCCGCCTCGACAATATCGCCCGGCTCAACTATACCCGCATCCACCAGGGCCATGGCATAAGCGCCCTCCAAATATGGACAATGCGTGCCAGAGGTAGTGCTGCCGATCAGCTTATCGCTAAAAAAGATATCCTGATGCTCGCGGATAATCCCCCGGCCTAAAGCCTTGAGGCCGATTCTGCTCCGTTGTGGCTTTGCCATGAGGGCCGCACTGCCGATGAAATCTTTTTCCAGCTTAACGGCAAAACCAAGCCCAGCCTCAAGAGGGGTAATGGTTTCATTCAGCTCATGCCCGTATAACGGCATCGACGCTTCCAGACGCAAAGTATCACGCGCGCCCAAGCCGCAAGGCAACAGGCCGAATGGTTCTCCTGCTTGGAGCAGCATCTTCCACATCTGCGGGGCGTCATCATTGGACAGATATATTTCATAGCCCTTCTCGCCGGTATATCCGGTGGCGGAAACCAGAGCGTCAATACCGCCCAGATCAAGATGATTGATAAAACTATAATATTTGCTGGGCCATGTTTTTGTGAGGAGGGAAATGACATCCTCACTGGCCGGCCCCTGCAGGCTAATCTGCGCCACGCGGTCAGAAAGATTCTCAAACTGCACCTCGCCAAAGAGATGCTGCTCGAGCCATGACACATCTTTATCTATGTTGGCCGCATTGACCACCGCCAGATATTCGTCCTCAGCAAGCTTGTATACTAACAAATCATCAAGTGCGCCGCCTTCCTCATTGCACATTAGGCCATAACGTACCCGCCCAATTTCGAGATTAGTGTAGTCATTGGTAAAAAGGCGGTTAATATTCGCCAAAGCATCCGCGCCTTTGAAAACAACCTCGCCCATATGCGAAACATCAAAGATACCGCACTGGCTGCGTACTGCCATATGCTCGGCAATAATCCCGGCCGGATACTGGATCGGCATTAGAAAACCGGCAAACTCTACTATCTTGGCGTCTGCGGCAAGATGACAATCATATAAAGGAGTTTTCTTTTCCATTTTCTCTTTCCCATTTCTTCCTGCATAATTATTGCTAATACCTATTCTAGCATAATACAGACCCTAATATAAGCCCTTTCGCTAAATATGATATTTTTAGCAAATTATTTGTTTAAGGCAGATCACGTTTGGGATAAAGGGCGGCACAGATAAAAGAGGTAAAGGGAATTGCCGCCAGAATGCCGATGCTGCCGACTATCGCCTGCAGTAATTCAACTACAATCAGCTCCATATTCATCAGCTCGACAAAAGTGACATTATAAGCCACAAAAAGCAAGGTTGTGGAAAGGCTGCTGCCGATATACGCCAGAACCAGAGTGTTAGCCATAGTGCCCAGCACATCGCGGCCAATATTAAAGCCTGATTTCACCAATTGGTTGGAGTTGATATCCGGAATATTTGTCCGCAACTCATTCAATGAGGAAGAAATATCCATCGCCACGTCCATCACCGCGCCCATAGCGCCGATAATAATCGCCGCAAAAATAATTCCCTTCAAATCAATTACACTATCAATCGGCAGCATCTGCAAATAAAGGGTATCTTCATTGAGCATGCCGGTCAGATTAAGCAGCTGATCCATTAATAGCGTTAATAATCCTGCCGTCAAGACCCCGGAAAAACAACCCAGCCCGGCAGCCATACTTTTTTTATCCGCGCCATTAATAAACAGCATTGTCATCACAATAGTATAGATGCAGGTGATAATGGCCCAGATATAAATATTCTGACCAGATAACACCGCCGGAATAAAGACGGCAAAAACCGCGAGTATGGTAAACGCCAAAGATATAATAGTGTTTACGCCCTTAAACCTGCCAAAAATAATCACAGCCGCAACAAATATTATCGCTAAGTAAAGGATCATATCGCTGCGGACATATTCCAGCATGCTCCATTCTATGTCACTGCTATTATTGGGGTTTTCAAAAACCAGCACCTTATTATTGACCTCAACCGGGTCTTGCTGGGGATAGACATGGTCATAAACAATTTGTTCCGCGCGCACAGTTTCGCCCCTTAAGTCGCCCTTTTGGACCCTGGCGTCAAAGACAACGGTGCGGGTAGCATCCACCTTTTCATCAGAGATAATGGCAATAACCTTAGCTTGCAAAGGCGCGTCAGCAGCCTCTTCCCATTCCGGATAGCCCTGCATAGCAATATAACGCCCGACAAAAATATATAGCAGCGAAAAGACTACCGTAAGAATATATACAATAATCTTTTTCTGTTTCGACATTTCCACTGGTTTACGCTTAACCATAGTTAGCCTCGCTTCTGGAAAATTTGATTATAGCCAGCATACTCCGGTTTGGACATAGCATTTATGCCAAAGAGCAGCTGTTAGTATTAATTATCAATACCTTGTCTTTGCTTTGGCATAGTTTTTTCGTCATCCAAGGTGGTAAAACCTCTTTGTTCACATTTATTTCTGCAAAGGATACAGCTTGGCCAAACCGCCTTCAGCTGTTTCCTTATATTTACTGAACAAATCCCGCCCTGTTTCATACATCGTTTGCACTACCAGATCAAAAGAAATTTTACGCGTATGCGTCAAAAAATTAGCCAATGAGAGGGAATCCAAAGCGCGCATGGCCGCCACCGCATTTCTTTCAATGCAGGGGATCTGCACCAGACCATAAATCGGGTCGCAGGTGAGTCCCAGATGATGCTCCATAGCCAGCTCCGCCGCATATTCAATTTGCTCAATATTCATACCATACAGCTCCGCCAAAGCTGCGCTGGCCATCGAACAGGCAGAGCCGATCTCCGCCTGACAGCCGCATTCCGCCCCGCTGATCGAAGCATTGGTCTTGATCAGGTTGCCAATAATGCCCCCTGTAGCCAGGGACTGGATAATTTGGCGGTCAGAAAACTGCCGCTTTTGCTGGCAATAGTAAAGCGCTGCCGGAACAACGCCGCTGGAGCCGCAGGTCGGCGCAGTGACCACAATATTACCGCTGGCGCTTTGCTCAGCCGTAGCAAAGGCATAGGCGCATACCAGGCGGTTATAGCGGGTATTTTCACTCTCGTCAATATGGCGTTGATGATAAAGATATTTAGCCTTTCTCTGCAATTTCAGCGCTCCGGGCAAAACCCCTTCTGCCACCAGCCCCGCCTCAATTGTGGCGCGCATCTGCTGCCAGATCTTGTGCAGAAAAAGCCAAATATCCGGCCCCTCCTCTTGCTCAACATATTGCCAGATCTGCAATTTGTTTTGTTCGCAATATTCTTTAATCGCGGCAAAGGTATTAAAGCGATAGACATCTGGCGGCTGGCAATCTTCCCTGCCAACAACAGTAAACTTGCCGCCGCCAGGGCTGATCACCTGCCACTTGGCAATAGCCTGATTGTTCGCATAAGCAATCAAATCAAAGGTATTGGCTTCCTGCTCTGCTTTATGCTCATCGCTAAAAATAATTTTAACCGGCTTAGGCGCCAGGGCCTCGGCAATAGCGATATCGGTCAAATGGCCAGGGCCTGTTTTGGCCAGAGAGCCATAGAGTATGGCCTCATATCTTTCCGCTAGCGGGGTTTCTTTGGCAAAAGCTGCCGCTGCCCGCGCCGGCGCCATCGTATGCGAGCTGGACGGTCCTTTGCCAATGCGGTATAATTGCTCCAGTGATTCCATCTTGCCTCCCTTTTGCTCAAGAATATTTCTTGCTTTTTGCTGCCATATCTGCCATAGTAAAATGAACCGGCCATAAGTTGCCGGGAAACAACGCTTAATCTGATTATTTATTATGCCCGCATCCGGACATTTTTTGTATGGCAACTCAATTATATATGCAAAAGAGGGTTCAATATATGGACTTATTACAAATCAAGCAAGAATTAGCTGCCAGCGCGGAGGATTCTTATGCCGCTTTTATTGCCAAGCTGGTGCCAAACGCGGTTGACCCGATTATTGGCGTGCGTATACCGCTGCTGAGAAAAATGGCCAAAGCAATTGCCACAGAGGACTGGCGCGGTTTTGTTACCCTGGCGGATCATAGCTCGCATGAGATGAATCTGCTGCACGGTCTGGTGCTCGGCCAGGTTAAAGCTGATTTTGCGGAAATTCTCCCCGCTATTGACAGCTTTATTGACCATATTAATAACTGGGCGGTTTGCGACTCCTTTTGCGCCAGTCTAAAAATAACCGCTAAGCACAAAGAAGAAATGTGGCGCTTTTTGCTGGCTTGTCTGCAAACAGAGCAAATATACCGGATTCGTTTTGCGGTAGTAATGATGATGGATTATTTCTTGGATGAGCAATATTTGCCAAAGGCGCTCGCGCTTTTTGATCAGCTGAAAAATGAAGACTATTATGTAAAAATGGCTGTAGCCTGGGCTGTTTCCATGTATTATGTACATCTGCCTGAACAAACCCTGCCCTTTTTGCGGCACAACCAATTGGACAACTTTACCCATAATAAAGCCATACAAAAAATACGCGAGTCGCGTATCCCTTCTGATGAAGCCAAACAAATGCTAAACAGCCTTAAACGCAAATAAACAGACCTGTACGGTAACAAATTTATACCAAGATAAAAAAGAGAGACATAATGTCTCTCTTTTTTATCGCGAAAGCTTTTGCATAAGCTCCACCAGTTCACTGATTTTCTTATCCACATTCTCCGGCGACGTCGAGGTAAGCGCCTCTTTAACGCAACCCTCCAAATGGCCTTTGATCACAATTTGATTAGCTTTCTTGATCACTGCTATGCAAGCTAACAGCTGATTAGAAATATCCAGGCAATATTGATCCTGCTCAACCATACGCATAATGCCGTCAATCTGCCCGCGTGAGGTTTTCAGCAGGCGAGTTACTTCCTTGGGGTCCGCATGCATGTAAATCCTCCCCTATTCCATACCGTTTACATCATAGCCGGCATCATTAATAACCTCTTCCAGCATAGCATCAGTAATATCCGGATTGGCAATTTGCACCTCTACCCACTTAGTTTCACTGGATGCTTTGGCTGTCACGCCGGGCAGAGACATCAAAGCCTTCTCTACCTTGGCGCAGCAATTATCACAACACAAAGCCTTAATCAAAATCCTTTTCTCCATGACAAAATCCTCCTTTTTTTCTGCTGTTTTATTTATGTTTTTATGCTTAGCCATTAGGGATGCGAATTCATGCGCCCCAGATGGCGTCTGGTCAGGCTGAGCTTCGACCTACCTGGCCTTTGCTCCGCAAAGTCGCAGGTAATGCACTAGCTTCGCGTCGTTATCGCTCCTCAGTGGGTAGACAGTCTGCCTCAGCCCGACCATCCATCCGTCGGGGGTGTCGGCAGTTTTGGCAAGAAAACAGTAAGACCTAGCTGGCTTTTGCCTACGGCAAAATCTCAGCTATGCATTAAGTTAAAACGCAAGATGCAACATCTTGGTTTTAACTAAACAGATCCTGGTGAAAAAATTATTTTTCGTAGTCAGTTCTACGGGAAACAATTTTTTCACCGAGTTGCCAGCGTTTTTCCGAACCTACCTGGCCTTTGCTCCGCAAAGTCACAGGTAATGCACTAGCTTCGCGTCGCAAAACCGCATGGGGTTCGCATTCCTAATGGCTACTATACCCCTTTTTGCGGTTTGAACAATTTTAAGCGCAGCGCATTGCTGACAACACAAAAGGAACTGAGGCTCATGGCAGCCGCAGCAAACATCGGGCTCAGTTTCCAGCCGAGCAAGGGGAAGAACAGCCCGGCTGCCAAAGGAATACCAATCACATTATAACAAAAAGCCCAAAACAGATTCTGGCGGATATTTCGCATCACTGCCTTGCTCAGCTGGATGGTTGTGACCACATCCTCTAAATCACTTTTCATCAGCACGATGTCAGCAGCCTCGATAGCGATATCTGTGCCCACGCCAATAGCAATGCCAATATCTGCCCTGGCCAGGGCTGGTGCATCATTGATGCCGTCGCCAACCATCGCTACTGTTTTACCTTGCTCCTGCAGACGGCGGATTTCACTCTCCTTATCCTGCGGCAACACCTCGGCAATGACGCTGTCAATGCCCACTGCAGCGCCAATGGTTGCGGCTGCACTGGCATTATCCCCGGTGAGCATGATCACCTCAATGCCCATGGCTTTAAGCCCAGCCACAGCAGCTCTGCTGCTTGTTTTCACCGTATCAGCCAGGGCAATCAAACCCAGCAAATTTTTTCCTGCGGCAATAAAGAGCGCTGTTTTCCCTTCTTTAGACAGCTGTTCTTTGGCCGCTGCAAATTCCGCTATATCTATTGCCAGGCGGGACATCATGCGCTGATTGCCGATATAGACCATTCCTTCTCCTACCCAGGCCTCAATTCCTTCTCCGGCAAGGGCCTTAAAGCCGCTGGCAGGCAATAGCTCCAGCCCCTGCTCTTTGGCTCTCGCGACAATAGCGCGGGCCAAAGGGTGCTCAGACAATGCCTCTGCTGAGGCGGCTCTGCCGAGCAGGTCGAGAGGGTCAACATCTGTTGCAGCCATAATATTGGTAACCTGCAAACTGCCCGCGGTGATGGTGCCGGTCTTGTCCAATACAATCGTAGAGAGCTTATGCGCTGTTTCCAAGCTGGCTCCTGTTTTGAAAAGAATGCCCTGCTCCGCTCCTTTACCGGTGCCAACCATAATCGCGGTTGGCGTGGCTAAACCCAAGGCGCAGGGGCAGGAAATCACCAAAACGGCAATACCAAAAGTAAGCGCAGAAGAAAAAGGATTGCCGAGCAAGAGCCACACAATAGTGGTGACAAACGCGATAGCGATCACTATCGGCACAAAGACGCCGCTGACCTTATCGGCAATTCTGGCAATCGGCGCTTTGCTGCTATTAGCCTGTTCTACCAGGGTGATAATTTGCGCCAGGGCCGTATCTTCGCCCACCAAAGTTGCACGCAGCTGAAAATAACCGGCCTGATTAATCGTACCCGCCGCCACCTTATCATTGACTTTCTTTTCCACCGGCAAGCTTTCCCCGGTCAAAGCAGATTCATCAACTGTACCGGCGCCCGTAATAATAATACCATCAACCGGGATAGCTGCTCCGGGGCGGACAATAACAATATCGCCGACCATTACCTCTTCAATAGGCACTTCGATTTCCGTATCGCCATTGAGGACGACAGCCCGCTTAGGAGCCAGATCCATCAGCTTGGATATTGCCTGCGATGTTTTGCCTTTGGAGCGCGCTTCGAGAAACTTGCCTACTGTAATCAAAGTAAGAATCATCGCTGCTGATTCAAAATAGAGATTCATCGTATAACTGTGCACCAGATCCAGCTGATTATGTCCCAGACTATAGCCTATCTGAAAGAGAACAATTATGCCATAAACCACTGCCGCCCCGGCGCCCAGCGCCACCAGAGAATCCATATTAGGAGCGCGGCGTCTCAGCCCTTTGCTGCCGCTAATAAAAAACTGGCGGTTGATGATAAGTATGGGCAGCGTCAATAAAAACTGGCTGAGCGCGAAAACCATAGCATTGACCGCTCCGAGAAAAACAGCAGGCAAAGGCCATGACCACATATGCCCCATGGCCAGATACATCAGCGGCAGCAAAAAACAAACAGAGGCAATCAGCCTGGTTTTGAGCGCGGCAATTTCAGAGAGCAAAGGATTAACTTGCGGCTCTATCGCCTTTTGCTTTGCCGCAGCAGCCACAAAGGCGCCATATCCCCCCTGCTCAACAGCTGCGATAATATCCTTGCTGCTGAGGCTTTGCTCGTCATATTCCACAAGCATGCTGTTCTGCAGCAAATTAACAGCAACCTGCTCTACCCCGTTCAGCTTGGCCACTGCCTTTTCCACATGGGCGCTGCAGGCGCTGCAGTTCATTCCGGTCACATGATATTTTTCTTGCATAATCAGCCTCCATTACCCCACCCCCCTGGGGTATCTATAAATTAATTATAGCTCTGAAAATAATTTCTGTCAATAATATTTCCGAATGGCTACGATTAATTCTTCAGCTGGACAAATCTTTAACAGCCTGCGGACAACTATTGCTCATCTGAGGGCGTTAAGCTTTTAATAAAAGGCTCTATTGCATCAGCAAATTCCTGCGGGCGTTCTTTTTGCGGCCAATGGCGGCAGCCCTCCATGACATGTATCTGGGCATTGGCTATTCGCGCCTGCGCAGCCAGCGCATCTTTAAGCCGGATTGCCCGGTCGCCGCTGCCCTGCACAATCAAGGTTGGCTGAGTGATTTGATCCATCTGGGCAAAGATATCAGTATTCAGGCCTTTTTTATTGACCTCGTTGATCTGAAAGGAGACAAAAGGCTGCCAGGAATCGCGCTCTTTGGTTGCAGCCGTTATGTCGGCAATTAAAGCATCATCAACTTTTGTTCTATCGCCAAAAAGATGAAACCCCAAAGACCAGCCGATCAAACCGGGGTGTTTGCGGATGAACTTGGCCATATTGCGGTTGATTGCGGAGCGGGAATACCAGTATACCACGCGGTGAAAAGGCAGCCTGGAGCTAAACCCCCAGGCATCTATGGGTATCACTGCTTTTACCAGCTGCGGGTGGTCAATAGCGGTCTTGAGGGCAATGCCGCCTCCCATTGATAGCCCGACCACAATCAGCGGCTCGGCGCTAATTTGCGGTATCAGCTTGGCTACGATATCAGCATAAAAGGGTATTGAATAATTATCTGCGGACGCACTCTTACCGTATCCGGGGAGATCAATAGCCATCACCCGGTAGTTTTGACCGAGGATTTCTATCACCTCGCGAAAGGACAGCAGCGCCGAGTCAAAACCTGCCCCATGCAGCAATAAAATTTGCTCCCCGCTATCCCCGCTGCTGTAGCAGCAAATTTCTAGTCCATCAATGATGATCATCTTTTCATTAATTGGCATGATTTCCTCCTTTTTTTATTATCTTTATTATAACAAAAAATTTTTACCTGCACAAATGTATTGTTCAAGCACATCGCTGCACCTTTGGCATACTTTGGCATAAAGATATGTTTAAGGAGGATACGTTATATGCGTTATCATAATAGCCGGATCAATCCCGGCCATACCCTGCCCCAGCCTTCCCGGGCAAGGCCCCCGCGCCCTGATCAGCCGCAGCCATCCCGGCAGCGGCTGATGAATCAGCAAAAATCACAAGCACAGCCGCAGCGCCCCTTGGGCATTGTGCCCCCCTTGGGAGAGCTGCCTCCCTTGGGAGTACGACCGCCAGAGGGGATGATCCTGGGCAGCAAGAATTGCCTGGGGCGGGAATCGCGGCAATATGGCGAGGAAATTGCCAAAATGATTCGCCATGAATTATTAGTGAGGCAGTCGATTATCAACCTTGCCGCAGAAAACCCCGGCTGGAGATTGGCTCTAAATGATGTTGGCGAAGGCAATCTTTATGATGCGCGCCTGCTCTCCTCCGCTTATTATTACATCACCGGGAATATCTATTGGCCGCAAACCATTCCGATCATATCCTCTCAGTTGAGCGGCGCTGCGGAGCTGCAAAGACTGACTGCCGCAACCGATGAGCTGGAACAAACCTACACTTCTTTGGCAAAAATGGTTGACGACCCTTGCCTCGCGCAATTATATCAAAGACTGGGCACCAATAAATCATATCAGGAAGAAATTTTGATAGAAATAAATGAATAGCCATTAGGGCTGCTCCTCCTCTAACAAACCGTATCTCTAATGGCTATACGGTTTGTTTTATTATAAAAAAATTTGTTTTTAGTAATAGTTTGCGTTACAATTAACTTAAGTGTTAAAATTCAACACAGACTAATTCCTTAGGGGAGAATTATATGCAGCTAATTATTAAAGAAAATACGCAGAATATGGACTGGCAGGCCGTCAAAGACCTTTTGGTCGCTGTTAATATGTCAACGCATTCCCCGGAGCAATATCAAGCGGCCTTTAGCAACAGCGACAGGGTGATCTTCCTTTTTGACGGCAGCAGGCTGATCGGCTGCGGGCGGATGTTGTCTGATTTTACTTATCAGGCGGCTATCTATGATATTGCCGTGCATCCTGATTATCAGGGCCTGGGGCTGGGCAAAACAATTTGTCAAAATTTGCTCCAGGATACTGATAATATTAATGTCATCCTTTTTGCTAATCCGGATAAAATGAGTTTTTACGCCAAGTTCGGTTTTGTGTCCATGAAAACAGGCATGGGTAAATTTGTGGATCTTCAGCATTACCGCGCAAAGGGATTAGTCGATTAGGCAGCACAAAATATATTCTAGGAGGGATTATAATGGGTAAAAAAACAATTGGCATCTTTGTCGGCAGCGCCAGAAGAGACTCTTTCAGCAAAAAAATCGCCCTGGCCATCGCCGCCATGATGCCGGCGGATTTTGAGATGAAAATGATCGCTATCGACGACCTACCCCTGTTTAACCAGGATTATGATGATGACAACGCCACCCCTGAGCCATGGCTGCGTTTTCGTGAGCAGGTGAAGGCTTTAGACGGTTTCCTCTTTGTGACTCCGGAATACAACCGCTCCATGCCTCCCTTGCTCAAAAACGCTCTGGATATTGCCTCCCGTCCGGCAGGGCATAATCTCTGGAATGACAAGCCGGGCGCTATCTTTGGCGTTTCTCCCGGGGGCATGGGCGCTTTTGGCTCGGTCAATCAGCTGCGGCAAACGCTCGCTTTTCTTAATATTCATCTGCTGCAACAGCCGGAGATATATCTGGCTAATATCACTAATAGCCTGGATGAACACGGAGAGATATTAGAAAAAACAACCAATTACCTGGAAAAGGCGGCAACTGCTTTTGCGGCCTGGGTCAATAAATTTGTCAGCTAGCTGCATATAAAAAAGAAGACTCCTTAAGGAGTCTTCTTTTTTATTATTAAGTCTACTTATGCTCTGGCTTCAGCATAGCTGCGGATATTGGAAGAATTGATATAGCGGTCAATTTGACCATCCTGATCAATAACCAGGGTCGGCGCGCTGGTCACCTTATAGCGGGAAACCAGCTCTGGGGAATCCTCCGCCAGCACCAGATCATAATCAATCTTGGCGTCCTGCAAATATTCTTTAGCTATAGAGCAGTTAGGACAGGTTTTGGTGGTGAAAAGCAAAATCTTGCCTTTTGCTTCCGGGCAGACCTTCCCGCCAGTCACATTATAAGTCTTGCGGTCCTTAAATTCCTGTGTTTTGCCCTCGTTCCAGTTCTGCACCGGACGGTAATAGCCGGTAATGCGGCTATGCACCTCGGTTACTGCCGCGCATTTTGGGCAGGTATATTCTTCTCCTGGGATATAGCCGTGGCTGCTGCAAATAGAATATGTCGGCGAAATGGTATAATATGGCAGCTTATAGTTTTCCGCTATTTTTTTCACCAGAGCAGCGGCAGCTTTCCAATCCGGCAGCTTCTCACCCAAAAAAGTGTGGAAAACCGTACCGGAGGTATAGAGGGTTTGCAGCTCTTCTTGAATATCCAGAGCAGTGAAAACATCCTCGGTGTAGCCCACCGGCAAATGGGAGCTGTTGGTATAATAGGGGGTCTCGTCCCCTTCGGAGGCAGTGATGATATCCGGGAAACGCGCCACGTCATGCTTGGCTAAGCGGTAAGTGGTAGATTCTGCCGGGGTGGCCTCCAGGTTAAAGAGATCGCCATATGTTTCCTGATAATCAGCGAGACGTTCGCGCATATGGTTCAAAACATCCTTGGCAAATTGCTGCCCCTGCTGGCTGGTGAGGTCTTTTCTCAGCCACTTGGCATTGAGCGCAGCCTCGTTGATGCCGATTAGGCCGATAGTGGAAAAATGGTTGGCAAAGCTGCCCAGATAATGCTTGGTATAAGGATAAAGACCCTCGGTGAGCAGTTTGGTGACAATCAGGCGCTTGACATTCAGGGAGCGGGCGGCAATATCCATCATCTTGTTCAGGCGGCTATAGAAATCAGCCTCATCCTTGGCCAGATATGCCAGGCGTGGAATATTGATCGTCACCACGCCAATGCTGCCGGTGCTTTCGCCGCTGCCGAAGAAACCGCCGGATTTTTTGCGCAGCTCGCGCAGATCCAGACGCAGGCGGCAGCACATGCTGCGCACGTCGCTCGGCTCCATATCGCTGTTAATATAGTTGGAGAAATAGGGAGTGCCGTATTTGGAGGTCATCTCAAAGAGCAGGCGGTTGTTTTCTGTTTCGCTCCAGTCAAAGTCTTTGGTGATGGAATAGGTGGGGATGGGATACTGGAAGCCACGGCCCTCAGCGTCGCCTTCAATCATAATCTCGATAAAGGCTTTGTTGACCAAATCCATCTCTTTTTGACAATCTTTATAGCGGAAATCCATTTCCTTGCCGCCGACAATAGCAGGCAGCTCAGCCAGGTCGCCCGGCACCACCCAATCCAGGGTGATATTGGAAAACGGAGCTTGTGTGCCCCAGCGGCTGGGAGTGTTGACGCCGTAAATAAAGGATTCGATGCACTTTTTGACCTGATTATAGGGGAGGTCATCTGCCTTGACAAAGGGAGCCAGATAGGTATCAAAAGAAGAGAAGGCTTGCGCTCCGGCCCATTCGTTTTGCATAATGCCGAGGAAATTGACCATCTGATTGCAAAGAGTGGCCAAATGGCTGGCCGGCGAAGAGGTAATCTTGCCGGGGATGCCGCCCAAACCTTCCTGGATCAGCTGCTTCAGGGACCAGCCGGCGCAATAGCCGGTCAGCATCGACAAATCATGAATATGGATGTCGGCATTGCGGTGAGCGTCGGCAATCTCATTATCATATATTTCGCTCAGCCAATAGTTAGCGGTGATGGCGCCGGAGTTATTCAAAATCAACCCGCCGACCGAATAGGTAACGGTGGAGTTTTCCTTAACGCGCCAATCCGTGACATTGACATAGCTGTTAACCGTCTCTTTGAAATCCAGAATAGTGGAATTCATATTACGGATTTTTTCTCTTTGTTTGCGGTAGAGAATATAGGCTTTGGCCACATCCGCATAGCCGGCCTTGACCAAAACAGCCTCTGCGCTATCCTGAATGGCCTCCACTGTGATAGTGCCGTCCTTGATTTTGGGTTCAAAATCCGCGGTGACTTTTAAGGCGAGAAAGTCAATAATTTGATCATGCGTTTCTTTATTCTGAGCCTCAAAGGCCTGGGAAATAGCCTTCGCGATCTTGCTAATATCAAAATCTACTAATTTACCATCTCTTTTTATAACCTGGAACATCTTTTGTGCCCCCTCTCTACAGCAAAAATAGTGAATGTGTATAGATATTACCATAGATGGACAACTTTGTCAACAACAAACACAATATATTGTGTTTTTCTTTTTTTTGAAGCAAGGACAGTTCCGCGAAAAAGTCAAGCCTTGGCCTATCTTCCTCTGATTTCCGCTTGGGGAATATGCTGCCGCACGATGGACAGGAACTGGCTTAACTCCTGCTTGGAGCATGAGGTCAGCCCTGGCTGCACAATATCGCCGCTACTCGTAAATGATTGCAGATAATATTTGGGGGCGCCTTGCAGCCAAGAGGCAATCAGCTCCATATCTTGTGGCCGGTGGAATTCTTTAACAATAGTGGTGCGAAATTCATAGTCAACCGTGCCTTGCCGCAAAAATTCCACACTGGCCTCAATCGCCGCGGTATCATAGTTCGCGAGGCCGATTGTTTCGCCATAGCGCGGCAGACAGTTTTTGATATCCATGGCCACATAGTCAACCATCCCCTGCTCAACCAATTGTTTCAGCTTGTCTGGCTGGCTGCCGTTGGTATCCAGCTTGACCAGGTAGTTGAGGCTCTTCACTTGCCCGATAAAGCTGGCGATATCCGCTTGCAGCAAAGGCTCGCCGCCGCTGATGCACAGGCCGTCAAGGATTCCGGCGCGCTTTTTGAGCAGGTCCAAAACATCCTGCTCACTCACCTGCCCTGCCTGCGGAGTCATCGGCAACAGCGAGGCGTTATAGCAAAACGGGCAGCGGAAATTGCACCCCTGCGTAAAGATAGTTGCAGCTACCCTGCCCGGATAGTCCAGCAAAGTCATTTTCTGTATGCCGCTGATAATCATCAATCTGGCTCCTTATAATAAGGGAAGTAAAGGTTCGGCGATAATAAAAACCGGCCTCCCCAAAAGATAGTACCGGTTAAAATCATCAATTATATTATATAACTTTTCCGCCTGATTTGCCAGTTTTTTTAGACAGCAAAACAGAACACGCTCAATATGCCTATAAAATTATAACCTTATTGATTATTTAAGCAATTCATCATAACTAGTCTTGAGAATATCCCGAATAGCTCTTAATTGGCTGGCATAAATATGCTGAACACCACGCTCTATTTTCACCAGCGATTCACGGGTTATCTGAATATCGCGTAACTGTAGTTCTTTTACTAATTCAGTTTGTCCCATTTTTCTGCGTATTCTTAATGCCCTTATATTTTTGCCTATCTGTATTTTATCCTGTTTTATTTTTTGATTTTCCATTTATATGGTTTGCTTTCATCTGTTAATCCAAGTAAATAATCAGTACTTGTGTTGTGAATTTCTGCAATTTTGGCCAAAATTTCTAAGGGGACAGCATTTGCCCCATTTTCATATGCTGAATAAGTACTTCTGCTAATATGCAACATATTCGCTATATATTGTTGTGTCCAGTCTTTGTCTTCTCTTAAACTTTTAATTCTTTTTATATCCATTTTCATCACCCCAGAACATTATAGAATGACACAATTTATGTCATCAGGCGAAATAGAGGGCTTTTTGAGGACACAAAATTACTGACAAAGAATGAGAATCACTTGTCAGGTGTATATAACAAAATGTCTTCAACTTTACAATCTAAAATCTTACACAACTCATTAATTAATGCAGTTGAAATACCTGTATTATGCCTCAAGCGGTGAATTGTATGGCTACTGAATTTATATTTATTTATCAATGCGTACGTTGTAATGTTCTTATTTTTCATTGTTTTCCAAAGTGGGTCATAAGTTATCATAAAATCACCCCCACTAGATTATAAAATATAGTTTACATATTGAATATTTTCCAAATATGGACTATACTGTTTAAGGGGTGATACATATGGATTTATACAGAGATATATTATTGCAAGCACTAACACATAAAGGAAAGTTAAAAATAACATTTGAAGGCATTAGTATTGAAAATCCTGATAGAGTAGTTGAAGATATTTGCTATAAAACATTGCAGAGAATAAGGGATATTTTAGATAACGACGCACTCGATGATTTCGAGTGCGTCGAAAGAATTGTTAAATTGCTGGAAGGGATTGGCTCGGATGGCGGCAGCAGGCATGATTTTGGATAAAATTAAACTGCCATCATGGCCGCTTCAATTTGGCTAATAATGGCAGAATTAAACTAAGTAAGGAGGCTCAGCATGAAAGAATACACCATCCCGGTGGATGAAACCGTCAGTAAATTTTTCGAGGAGCTGGCGCGTGTTTCAAATAAGCCGGTAGAGGAGGTTATGGGCGATGCTCTATATAAAAGAGCTGAGAGTTGTATCGCAGAAATTTTCAAGGTGTTGAAAATCGATATGCGCAGCTGAGATATATCCGCTTAGCGAGAACATAGACAGGACCCATGAGAAACGGCCGGGAATAAATCCCAGCCGTTTCTTTGCAATTTATGCTTTTATTAAAGCCTATATATTTTTAGTATTCGTTCAGGATAAAGGTCCAGGTTTCCGTGTCGCCATCATCATTCTTAACTGTTACCGTCAACTCAGTGTCATCCAAATCGGATGGGTCAAGCTCGATGGTATAAATATCATAGGTGCTCTTGCTGCTCTTAGACACATCTCTGGTAGACTTGTCAAACTTGACACTGCTGATGGTGTAATCATCATCGTCATAATAGATATAGAGCTCAATCTCTTTTTCAGTGCTCTTGATGTCTATATCGTATTCAGTTTCATCAGGGTCAAATTTGTTGGTGGAGAGATAGGTGCCGCCTTTATCGCCGACCAATTTCATGGAGATGCCGTCAAAATCTCCCTTGCTGGTGGAGCTAGAGCTGCTGCTGGCATTGTCGCCATAAGGCTTGGCAGTATCAATGCTGACAGTATTGCCGCTGAAGGTTACATTAAAATCAAACAACGCAGCCAGATCACGAAGCAAGAAATAGTTATAGCCGTCAATATTGTAGGCAGTAGGATAAACATAGCTATTGTTCAGCAGCAGGGTTTGGTTGGTGCGGACAGCGCGGGTATAAGCGCCAGGGATCACCAGTTCGCCGCCAATGGAGACATATGTGCCGTTACTGGCCATAGTAACCAGATTCGAGGCGTTGGTATACAAAACAGAGAACTGTTTTTTGGTGCCTTTCATCAGTTGGGCAACATCGCGCAGTTTGCAGAAGTTGTTGCCATTAATATTGTAGGCGGCAATCTGCTGTGAAGAGCCTTTGTCAACAGTAATGAACTGGGTGCTGACCACAATGTTGTCGCTGGCATAGTTGCGGTAAACATTGACATAATAGTGGCTACCGCCAACCTCAATATCAAGGATGTTCAAGCCATAGTTCAGCGCATAGGTTGCAGTGCTGGAATAATTGTTATAGGTGCCGCCGTTCAAAGCAACTTTGATGCTGCTGGTCGAGTTGGCAACCAGCGAAACGCTGGCAACACTGCTGGCAACGCTGGTCACATAGTTTCTGGTGTTGGAATTAAAGCTGGGGGATAAGGTCAAGAGGGAATTGTTACCATAAAGCATCAAGGTGCTCAAAGTGCCGGAACCCTCTTTAAGATTGAGCGTATAGGTTTTACTGGTTTCCAAATCTTCCGCATAAACCGTTATTTCCACCTTATCATGATCCTTTGGATTAAATTCCCAATAAGATCCTGTCAGCAGCACGTCATTGACGAATACTAACATATCCTTATCCGCATCAGGATAGAGATAGAGTTTTTTCTGGTCTTTGGCGTCCGCTACATAATAAGAGGTGGTGTTTTTGCTAAAAGCTGGCGAGAGAGCCAAATCATTGCTGGAAGATTTGCTGGCTTTGGTCCGCACGGCCAGGTCGCTCAGATTGGCATCGTCATCTGCCTTGCTGGGAGCATGATAAACAGCCAGGCTATAGCTCACACCATCAACACTGAATCTATAGGTGGTGCTATTCCCAGCCTTCGGGATGTCGAAAGCATGCCCATATTCATCATCACCATTAAGATCAACCGGTGTGGTAGAGCTTACATCATTGATGATCAGATCAACACTTTTATTCTTCAGAGTAAATGTCACATAGATCTTGTTGGTATTAGTATTGGGTACCAGGGCAACATAGCTGGTATGATCTTTGCTTACCTTGGGCAGGAAAGTTATTTCATCACTGTTTTTGTTAGAATACTTGCTGCCCAAATTGATGTAGAGGTCTTCCAGGGCAGATGTGCCGGAAACACCCTCAGGCGTCAAAGTATATGTTCTGGAAGTGTTAGTATTATTGTTTTTCACTGTAACTATGATTTTATCCGGATCATCCGGATCAACGTTCAAATCATACACGCGAGGGTTAGAGCCAGAGCCGTTTGTTATAGTTTTGCTGCCATTTTTAACTTCAACACTGTAAACAGCGCTGTCAAAATAAACGCTGAGCTCCACTTCTTCTTCATCTTCATCTAAATCAAAGCTATATTCTGTGGTTGCATAATTGAATTTCTTCGAGCCGCTAGCGGTGGCTCTGGCGAGATAAGTGCCGCCCTCCTTACCAGTAAGGCGCATGTCAATGCCGGCAAAGGCATCGTCTTTGGCCACGGTCAAGGTATAAGTAGCAGCGGAATCACCGTTTTCAGGATAAACGCTGATAGTAAAATTAGTGCTGGCAGCGGTAAGATTAGCACCTGTTGTCCATTGCGTTGTGGTACCATCAAGAATAGTTGTCTCGGTGAGGCCGGTAGCTTTGATAGTTACTTTTGCTACTGTCTGGCTGGTGGGAAGCGTAGCTTTCACAAGATCAAGAGTAGTAGTATCTGCGGGAACATTAAAAGTAACTGTGCTGCCAGAAACGTTCTTGCTCTCTTCAGTAGTCTTATCTGTGTCAATAGCGATGGCGCTCAAACCAGTGGCTGCACTGCCATAATAGATGGTGTATGATTTGGTAGCATAATCAGTAGTACTTCCATTAACAGATGCTTGCAAATTTAAAGTAGCCATACCTTTATCATCGGACATATCAACTTCATAAGAAATTGCTACTTCACCATTTGTAAGCTGGGCAACTGATTCAGAATATGAGGTGTCCCCCCAGGAATATTCTAAATCAAGCGACGTAGTAGGTGTAATATCCGTAAGGGCAAAAGTAATATCAAACAAACCATCAGTGGTATATATATCATTGCCAACGACTGTAGTGTTTGAGCTGTTTGTCGGTGTTACCGTCCAGTTTCCAGCAGGAGCTGCTGCATATGCGGGGTTGCTCATAACCAGTATCATTGCCATCAGCATGATCAACGATACCATAAATATTATTGCTTTACGTGAGAACTTTAGTGTTTTTTCCATGTTTGTAAGTCCTTTCTCTATTTTTTTATGCATCTCTGTCTTGCTTATCAACAAGCTCAAATTAATACTTTGGCAGCACACCTGCCTTGCTTTTAACTCAAGCCCAAAAGCCGTTACTTTATTAGGTAAAAACAATTTCCAGCTATTCATCATCTAACATTGTCTTCCCTATTCTGTTGAAGCTAGCAATACTATAAATGCAATTATCTATACTATTATAACATATTAATCATTAAGAATTAATTAACATCTTCATAAGAATGTCAGGAATTTTCCCTGTTTTTTCCTTATCGTAGCACAGAAGCCTTTGAGCAGGTGTGATCATCAAAATTTCTCCCAAAAATCACTATATTTTTTGTTTTCAACTCTGTTTTTTCTGCCTTTTGGCCCCTTTTTCTTAAATTATACTACACTATCCGGCCCAAATTGTTGTTGAAAACAGCTATTCCTCTTGCCGTGATAACAGCGCCACGCTTTCCACGTGTCCGCTTTGTGGGAACATATCCAGCGGCTGCACCCTTTGCACAGCGTAGCCGGCGTCAAGCAACAAGCGCAAATCCCGCGCCAGGCTGGCCGGGTTGCAGGATACATAGATGATCCGCTTGGCCCCCAGCTGTGCCAAGGCCTGCAAAACCTGCTTATCACAGCCGGCCCGCGGCGGGTCCAGCACCGCCACATCTACCCCTGCTCCGCTGGCGCTGAGCTGCGGCAAGGCAGCTTCTGCCTTGGCTGTGAGAAAGCGGCAATTGCTTATGCCGTTTTTCTTGGCATTAGCCTTGGCATTGGCTACAGCCGGGGCATAGCTCTCAATGCCGATAATCTCCGCGCCGCTATCCGCCAAAGAGAGAGCAATCGCGCCAATGCCCGAATAGATATCCAGCACAGTCTCTTTGCCGCAGAGGCAGGCATATTCCTTGACCAGCTGATATAGCTTTTCTGCCTGCTCCCTATTCACCTGGGTAAAGCTGGCTGCAGAGATCAACAGCTCTTTATCGCCAATCGTCTCCGGGAAGAATTCCTCTCCGGCCAGCAGCTGCCAGCTGGCTCCATAGATGCCAAACTCAGCCGGGCCAAAATTGTGCCATACGCTCAGCAGTTTTGGCGTTAGCTGCATCAGCTCTGCTGCTATTTGCCGCGCATTGGGCAGAGCAGCGTCGCTGAGCAGGCTCAGCAATAGCTGTTGATCGGCATTGCCGCGAATTACCACCTCGCGCAGGGTGGATAAATCATGCCCGGTGGTGCTGAAAAACTCCATCAGTTTATCGGCAAAATCAGCTATTGCCGGCTCCGGCAGCAAACAACAGCTGGCCGCGACAAAATCCCTGCTTTGCTGGTTATAAAAGCCGGGAGTGATTTTGCCGTCCTTGCAGCGAAGATGATAATTAATGCGGTTGCGGTAATAAAACTGTTGACCCGAACCAATAATAGGCTGAGGAGCAATATCTATTTTGCCGATACGCCGCAAGGCGTCTGCGACAATCTTGTCTTTGATGCGCAGCTGCTGCTCATAGCTGGCATGCTGCAACAGGCATCCGCCGCAGCGGTCATAAACAGCGCAAGGCGGCACAACGCGCGCGGCTGAGGGGACAAGTATTTCGAGCAGCTTGGCCTTGGCATAGTTCTTGCGCAGCTGGGTGATGCGCACCCGCACCTTTTCTTCCGGCAGGGTACTCCGGACAAAAACCGCCAGAGCATCAAACCTGCCAATGCCGTCTCCCTCGGCGGTGACGTCATTTATGTGCAGTTCAATAATATCTCCCTGGTTCAGTATCTTCACCTATCTCTCTTTATCTGTCTTTTCTTTACACTTTTTTGATATTATGATACTATATATCTGCGTATTTTACAAACTGGAGGCATTTATGAAAATCTGTGTGATCGGCCTGGGATATATTGGTTTGCCAACTGCTGCCATGTTCGCATCCAAGAGGCATGAGGTTGTTGGCGTTGATAAAAATAGTATCATTATTAACGCGCTTAATTGCGGCGAAATCATCATCGAAGAGGCTCAGCTGGCAGAATTCGTGAAAGATACCGTGGCAAAGGGCAATCTGCGCGGGTCGCTGATACCGGAATTGGCCGATGTTTTCATTATTGCCGTACCAACACCTATCACCGCAGATAAAAAGGCGGAAATGCGCTATGTCAAAACCGCGGCTGAGGAAATCACCCCCTATTTGCGCAAGGGCAATACCGTAATTTTAGAATCCACCTCTCCGGCCGGAACAGTTGATGATCTCATCTGCCCTATTTTGGCTACTTCCGGCCTGGCGCTCGGCGAGGAAATATTTGTCGGCCATTCCCCGGAGCGGGTAATCCCCGGGCAAATCCTCTATGAGCTGGTGCATAACAGCCGCATTTGTGGCGGCATTAACGCCAAATCCGCCGAAAAGATAGCTGATATTTACCGCTGCTTTGTCGAGGGGGAAATCCACCTGACAGACGCCAAAACAGCTGAACTATGCAAGCTGACCGAAAACACCTTTCGCGATATTAATATTGCTTTTGCCAATGAGCTGGCGAAGATTTGCGAGCATATCGGCGTTAATGTCTGGCAGATGATCGAGCTGTGCAACAAGCATCCCAGAGTCAATATTCATCAGCCCGGACCGGGCGTCGGCGGCCATTGCATTGCTGTTGACCCCTGGTTCATCGTGGAATCACAGCCCGAAACCGCCAAATTGATCGGCCAAGCGCGGCGGATTAATGACGCTATGCCAGCCTATGTCGCGCAAAAAATCGCCGCCATCTCTGCTGCTGACAGCATCAAAAGCATCACCATCCTCGGCGTAACCTATAAGCCAAATGTTGATGATATCCGCGAGAGTCCGCTGATCGAGCTGCTGCATCTGCTGAAAGAGCAGGGTTATCATGTTTGCGCGGTCGATCCCTTTGCCACTGATTATCAAGGCGACCCCTATGCTGCTGCCAAGGATAGCGATCTACTCGTGCTTGGCGTGCATCATAACAGCTATAGGGATCTTGACCTGGCGCGTTTGGCCGGAGCCATGCGCAAAGCAAATTTGCTGGATACGCGTAATTTTATCAACCAAGCCGCGGCTGAAATTGCCGGGTTTAGCTATTATCTGCTCGGCAATAAATAAGTTAGCACAAAAAAAGAGCCTGCTAAATGATTAGCAGGCTCTTTTTTATATGTAGCTTTCCAGTATTCTTTGCACATCGTCAGCCGTAGTTTCAAGCTTTTTGGCTATTTGCGCAATTGTCAGGCCCTGATCTAAAAAGCGCTTAACAACCATCTTCATGTTTTCGCCAACCTCAATAATATGATTATCCACGTCATAAAAGCGGATTACCCTTTGGCCCCAATCATATTCCCGCACATCATGCAGCCATTTAATATCTGTCCTTTGCTTTAAGCTAGCTGCAAATTCGTCAAAATCATCCGCCTCAAAATAGAGCTCAAAATTATTTTCCATATCTTTGACGGCAGCTTCGGGGATACCGCTCAGCCAGGCAAAGTTTTCTTGCAGGCTTATTCCGCCATAAAAAGAGATATTTGTACCATAATCATATTCCACTATCAACCCGAACAGCTCCTGATAAAAAGCCGTAGCCTGATTAATATCTTTCACCGCCAATAAACAACCGCCGTATTTCATCTTGTTTCCCCCTATTCATTAAGTTTATTACAACCTGCTAACAACTAGCGTAATACTGCACTTTTGCTTTTCTTTTTGCGGAAAAACCCTAAATAGAATAGCAGGGCTGCTAGCCCCCAAAAATAGGAAGTCATATAAGTCTCTTCAAAAATATTCTCAAAATAGCAATGCGCCAAAACACCGCACAGGCCGGCAAAGAGGCCAATAGCGATAATGCGGTAATTGCCCACAGCCCGTGTTAATGGATCCCCGGGCAGCGCGGCAAAGTTGGTATCGCTTTTTTGAATAGCGCGAATACCTAAAAAGAGCAAAGCGGCCAGCATGAGGACAAAGAAAATAATTCCCAGATATCCCATTTCCACCATAATTTTTAGATAATAATTATCCATATAAAAATATCTGAAAGTCTCTGTTTGGTCAAGCAGCTGATTATTCATTGCCACTGCGCCGCCAAAGCGTCCCAGCCCAAAGCCCAGCCAGGGGTTGTTTTCAAAAAGCAGCTCCTGCCCTGTCGCCCAGCGCAGGGCTCTGCCGCCCACTGCAGAGGCCACGGCATAGTCCTCCGTGAACAAATAAGTCAGACGGCTGGTGATCGAAGGCACAAAGGCCAGTACTGCAGCCACAGCCGTACCCATCAAAGCTAATAAGCGCTTGTCCACAAGAAGAGAAAAAATAGTCACCGCCACGATCATACCAATCCAGGCGCCGCGGGAAAAGGTGAAGAGTAAAGTCAGCAGATAGCAGCCCAGCAAACCTAAAAACAACACCTTGGCCCAGGTCTGCTTGCAAAAATAAATCAAAGCCGCTACCAAAGGCGCAGTCATCACCATCAGCGCGCCCAAGATATTGGGGCTGCCGCTCAGGGAAAAGACGCGGGTGCGCACACCCATTTCTGTTTGGCTAACCCAAGAGGCAGGTATTTCTACCGCAGTGATATACTGGTAGATGCCATGCAGCGCCAAGAATACTGACATGATGATAAAGCTGGCATAGAGTACCTTCATATCCCTATCATCTTCCACCAGGCGAATGATAATGAAGAACCAGAGAATATATTGCACCACTATGCGGTAGCCGTCAAAAACGACTGCCGGATAAGGCTGCACCAATGCCATTAACAAAAAGCCAATGGCAAAAAAGAGCAATATCCAGGCATCAAGCGGCGTTTCCCGCTGCAAGGCTTGTGTTTGCTGCAAGGCCCGCCGCCAGAGAACCATGATGATTGCCGCCATCATAAACAGCTCTTCCCAGGCAGCGGAAAGCAAAGCTATGCCGAGCAAATTTTCGATGATATAGCGCAGCGGCAAATACATGGCAAAAGCAACTAAAAACCACTGGTGCAGGGAGATTTTATTGATAAAGCTCAATATCCTGCTGCGGTGGGAAAGCCACTGATAGCCTCTGCTTATCGCTTGCAGAGCGCGGTAAATTACCCCCTCTTTAAACCAGCTGCCCAGTACCTCAAAAATATGCCGCAGCCAATGACAAAAGCGCGCATACCTGCTAGTACTAATATGGCTTTCGCCATTGCCCCAGGCCAGCCAAATCTGCCTCGTTTTGGACAGCTGATAATTAGCTTTGATGGCGGCAATTCCGCGGCCAAAAAGACCCAAAGACCACCAGTGGCGCAGCGCAGTGAGCGTAGCCGCTAAAGCTCTGTATATTAAACTGTTGCGGATGATCTCAGCCATGTCTGCTCCTATTCATTGCCTATTTGCATATAGTAAATGATGCCCGAGCACTCAAAGGTTTGCGTTTTGATAATAAAGGTTTTGCCGGTACGGATTTCCTGCGAGCCAATTTTGGGGCTGGAGGTGTCCGCAGCTACCTGTGTTTTGATTTCTATCAGAATTGTCTTTTGCGTGGGATCAGTGGCATCAACAATTACCCCCTCGCTATTGGGGATCTGCATTATATAGTCAACAATTTCCACATTGCTGACATAGGCGTCTAAATATTGATTGCCGGAAACCATTTTTTCTCCCACCAAATCCTGGCGCAGCACCTCTTCCACCAGGCTGGGATGCGAACCGGCAATGGCCACCACCGCAGTCAACTCCGCCTGATCGGATACAGCGTCTTTCACCTTGTTGCCCACCAGCTGCCAGGCTATGGCGCCGACCACCAGCACCAGCACAATCAGAATAATCAAATCCACTACATTAATAATCCCGAACAGTTTGCCTTTTTCATTGACGATTTTCATCATTTACCTCCAATATTATCACTACTGCCTGCGGCAGAAAAAATACCCTTTTCTCTCAGCGCCTGCTCCATCTCTGCCACCCGGTTATCCCAGGAAGCTTGCTTGGCCGCTGTCATTCTCTTTTGTTGCAGCCCGACATCTCTTTCCGTTAAAGCTGTTTGACATTTCTTCAAAAAGTCCGGTATATCCTCAGCAATATAGCAAATCTCCTCAAAATCCATCACCTGCAAGGGCTCTTTGGTGGTGACCAGCGGCTTGCCTGTCGCCAGATATTCATAAAACTTCAAGGGGCTGACATCTCGAGAAAGCTTGCCGGGGGAAAACAAATTGAGGCAGACATCAAACTCTTTCATCTGCAGCGGTAACTCTTGCTGCGGCATTAGGCCCAAAAAGCAAATATTCTCCTTTGCCTCTAAGGCTAAAACATCTACACCGGGCATCACCTTACCGATCAGGCGGATTTCCGCCGCCGGAAAAGCGTCTGCCAAAGCCAGCAGATAATCATAGGCAATGCAGTCCTGCAGCATGCCCACAAAGCCAAAGACAGCCTTGCCGGGCTGTTCCCTTTCTCCTGCTGCCTGCGCAAAGAGCTGATAATCGACCCCGTTGGGGATCAGCATAGTTTCGCTATTATAGGCGGATAAAGTCCGGTAAAGCCCCCTGGCTGTACAAAAAACCATATCCGCAGTGGTGGCCAAATCCTTTTCCATGCCATCTACCACTGCCGGATTGATCAATCCGCTATAAGCGCTATGCCTGTCCACGCAATCATAGATCAGACTGCTATGCGGCAGATGGGCGGCAATATCAGCGGAAGAGGGAGAATAGCACCACAAATGCGGCTGAATAAAGTGATGCTCCGCCATTTTGCGTCGGATGAAACGGGCTATTCGTTTTTGGTTAATGCGGTTGATGCAGCGGTATTTGTTGGCAAAAGGCCATACCCAGGGCAAAGCATACACCGTAATATTATCCTGCACCTGCTGGCCTGCTTGTTTATGGGCTTTTAGCCGCGGGCGTGCAGATTTATCCTTGAGCGGCGCCAAACAGGTAATAGGCGGGTCAAAATAAAGTATTTCCGCATCACTAAGACGCGTCATCACATTCTGTTTGCGCGTGGGGTAGGGATAAAAATTCGATGTGGAAAGGCAGACTATTTGCTCCATGCACCCTCCTCACCACTTGCTTGATCACAGCGCAAAAGCTCCCGCACGGAATTAATATTAATCTCTTCTCCTTGCCGCAGCCGTTCTCTGGCCTGCTCGGCCCTGGCAAAGCCGCCTATGGCAATTGTATCTATCTGCGCTTTCAGCTTGTCCGCTGTCAGCTCAGCCAAAGGAATGCAGGCGGAGGAGCCGATATCATGAATAAAACTATCCACCTTGACATCATAGGAAATACCCACTACCGGAGCGCTGCCGGAGGTGGCAAAAATCAGGGAATGCAGACGCATACCTACCACCATTTCCATACTGCCCAGCATACCGATCAGCTCTTCTACCTGATGGCGGTTGCCGCAAGCATAGTATGGCACTTTCAGCAAAGCGGTAACCTTGGCCGCAGCCTCAATATCCTTGGGCAGCTCTATCGGCATAAACACCGGCAACAGCTGATATTTGCGGTAGGCATATCCGGCTGCCTCGGCAATAGCCTCCGGATTGTTAAACCCAGGCCAGCTGCGCAAACAAAAGCCAATCTTTGCCGTTGCAAAGGGAATGCCTTCAGCAATAAAGGCCTTCTCTACCTGAGCAGTATTAGCTTTGTTGAGATTAACGGTGGGGTCTGCGGACAAGCGTACCGCAGGCTTGTCTACCTGCATTTGCTGCAGCACATTAACAGAGTTGCTGTCACGCAGGGTGATAATCTCTACGTTTTTATTGAGCACTCTTGCCGCCAGCTTTTGATTACGGGCCTTGTTGATCGGCCCAATGCCGCAGCCATACATAATGACGCGGCAACCGCATAATCTGGCTGCCCAGAGGGTAAATAGATAAAAGTATAGCGAGCGGGAGGAGGTGACATCCTGAATGAGGCTGCCGCCGCCGTTGATAAAGATTTGCGAACGCTTCAAGTGCTTTAAAAAAGAGGGAATATTAAAGATATAAATGGCATTGGTTTTATTTTTCTGTCTGGTATCGAGCTTGTCCCGGCTCAAAACAGCCAGGGGCATATCACTGTCAATGCTGCGCATCTGAGCCACGATGGCCTGCAAAATAGCCTCGTCTCCGGCATTGCCCCTGCCATACGCGCCGCAGATCACAGCGCCCCAGCGGCCCTCTCTTTGGCTGCGTTTCAACATCAGCTGATAGGCCTGCTCCTGCGTCTCGCACATTTTTTGCAACGAAAATTCTTTTTTGGCCCGCTGATAGAGGTTCTCCGCCAGCCTTTGACGCAGCTCATCCTCAACGGAAAGAGTATATATATATTCCGCCAGCTTGTCCTGCTGATCGGGCGCAAATAATAAACCGGTCTCTCCGTCTTGGATCAGCTCCGGGATACCGCCCACATTGCTGGCGATAGCGGCGCAGTGCTCGTATGCGCCTTCTAAAAGCGAATAAGGAAAAGTCTCGGAAAATGAAGAGAGTACATTTATATCAATACCGCGGAAAAATCCCGCCATATCATTGACCCAGCCGACAAAAGTAGTTTTGCCCTCAATGCCCAGCTCTTGCGCTAGTTTTTTCAGTTCCGCCTCATCTTCACCAGTACCGGCAATTTTCAGCCGCAGCTGTGGGTTTTGCGCCGCTGCCTCAGCAAAGGCGCGCAGCAAAAGCGGAATATTTTTGATCGGCGTTAGGCGGGCGGCAATACCCACTACAATTTTTTCCCCCGCCTGTTTATGCTGATAAATATCCTCTGCCTGCGAAAAATCAAGCCCATTGTGGATGATATAAATTTTTTGCGGGTCAATGCCGCGGCGAATAAGGCTGCGCTCCATTTCTCCTGCTACAGCCATATAATAATCCATTCTTTTCAACGCCCAGCTATTGATGGCGCCAAAGCTCCATTGCTTTAGCGGCGACCCCATATAGTCTAAGGACGGATCAGAATGGACTGTTGTACAAATGGGGATATGGCGCATTTTATGCACGATAACACCCAGCATATTGGCTTTTGCGCCATGACAATGAATAATGTCAGGAGCAAACTGATCAACTGCTTTTAAGGCTGTGCGCAGGCAAGCGGCCATATTCCAGGCCTTCTCAACCTCTATCACATCTAAACCGGCTGCCGCAGCCTCGGCGGAAAAGGCGCTTTTACGAAAGCTGATCAGCTGAAAATCATTGTTTTTAGCTAATTCCTTGCCCAGAGACAGAATATGGGTTTTTGCCCCACCGACATCACCGCCGCCGGCAAAATGCATTATCTTCATCAGCTACCTCAAATTTGTCTGATTAATTTTGTCTGATTAATGTCAATAATCACCATCTGTAGCATTTGCATATCATCTCTACCGCAAGATATACATCTTAGATAATAGTAGCATATTTCCGCTTTTTACGCAATCTGACTATCTGAAAAAGATCTGACAAACAATAGCCGCTGCCAGAAAACTGACCATATCCGCTGACAAACCCACGGCCATGGCATAGCGGTATTTTTTGATGCCCACCGCACCAAAATAAACTGCCAGAATATATAATGTCGTATCGGTACTCCCCTGCATTACTGAGGCCAAAAGACCGGCAGAGGAATCTGGGCCTTCGGTGGCGATTATATCAGCAGTGATACCCAGAGCGCCGCTGCCGGACAGCGGGCGCATCAGCGCCAGCGGCAATACCTCTGTAGGGATATGCAGAAAATCACAAAGCGGACGCAAAACCTTGGCCAAAATATCCAGAGCCCCGCCACTACGAAATAGTGATATCGCTACCATCATACCCAAAATATAGGGGAAAATGCGTACGCAAATATGCAGGCCTTCTTTGGCTCCCTCCACAAACAATTCATATACCGGCTGGCGGGTGATAATCCCAGAAAGCAGAATAACAAAAATCAGTACCGGAGTAGCATAGAGGGCAATCGCGTCCATTGGCTACCTCCGATAAAAGACCCAGCGCAGCAAGCGGTCAAGCAGCAAAGCAAAAACAAAGCCAATGGTGGAGGCAATGATCGTCGGCCCGACAATTGTGGTTGGCTCCGCAGAGCCAGCTGCGGTGCGCAGCGATATCACCATCGTCGGCATCAGCGTAATGCAAGAGGTATTGACTGCCAAAAAAGTGATCATCGACGGGCTGGCATAATCTTTATGCGGGTTAAGTGTTTGCAGCTGCTCCATGGCTTTAAGACCAAAGGGAGTAGCCGCATTTCCAATACCCAGCAGATTGGCTGCCATATTCATCACAATCGGGGCAAAAGCCGGATGGTTTTTGGGAACATCCGGGAAAAGCAAACGCACCAAAGGCGAGAGCGCCTTGCCAATCAGGCGCACCAAACCAGAGGCTTCTGCAATTTTCATCAGCCCCGTCCATAGGCAAATCATGCCGCAAAGCTCAAGTATGAGCATGGGCACATTTTCGGCAGTGGCAAAAAGGGCGCTGTTCAGCACCCCTACTTGACCAGAAAAGGCGGCTAAGATTATCCCCGCCGCCATTAAAATTAGCCAAAACCAATTAACCATTCACATCACCAATATATCCTATGCACAGGTGATGTGAACAATGACTAAGCCATCCCTAATGACTAGCTAAAAGAAAACATTAATAAAGCTCTGCCAGACATTTTTCAAAATGTCGCCAAAAACATAATATTTCACCGGCTGCTTAACATATACCGGCGCTTCCACGGTGTTGCCCATATCATCGCTAAAAGAGACGGTGCCTACTGCTTCTTCCAGATTAAGGGGTGCAGGCAAGGAGTTGGGAATATCCAGCTTGATCGTTGGCGTAAAGGTCGTGCCATTGGGCATAGCGATCACAATATCACTGGCCAAAACCGCATCAACCCTATTGACATTGCCCTTAGTAACTTTTATGGTGCCGACAACCTCACCTGCTGATTTCAGTGCCAAAGGTTCATAGTTGGCAAAACCGTAATCCATCAAAATAGCCATTTGGTCATAATGAGTGAATTCCGGACAATTAAGTACTACGCCGATTAAACGCATACCATCCCTGGTAGCAGAAGCAATCAGGCAATTCCCCGCGACAGAGGTATAACCGGTTTTCACCCCGTCGGCCCCCTCATAGCGGTCCAAAAAGAGGTTTTTGTTGAACAGCTGGCGTTCATAGGCGCTGCCCTCCCAAGGCATGGACCAAGAGTCGGTGGTGATAATTTCATTAAACAGCGGTATTTTCATCGCCTCTCGGGTTATCATCGCCAGGTCATAGGCGCTGGTTAGATGATTGGCATCATCCAGGCCATGAGGATTGACCCAGGTGCTATCAACGAGACCCATTTCCTTGGTGTAGTCATTCATATATTTAACAAAGGCAGCCTCTGTGCCGGAAACCCCGATAGCCAAAGCCTGGGCAGAGTCATTTGCTGATTTAAGCAGCAAAGCATAAAGCAAATCTTCTATGGTCTGCTGCTCTCCCGCCTCCAGATAAATGCCAGACTCTCCCACATTGACAAAATCATCAGGCAGGGTGACTATCCGCTGCAAATCTTTTTCTGTTTGCAAAACCATTAAAGCCGTAAGCACCTTGGTGGTTGAAGCCGGCGGCAATGGCTGATGCGCATCTTGCTGATAGATAACCCTCCCCGTGGCAGCGTCAATCAAAATGCAGGCATCAGCTTCAATGCTGATAGCTGCCGCTGGTAGGCTAACCGCAAAAACCAGACACAAACATAAGGCTAATATGATGGCTAATTTTTTCACAGCAAATCCCCTTATCGAAATTTGTCAAATAATTATACTTAGTTCCTCATTGACAAAAAAGAATCCTCCTTTATGGAGGATTCTTTTACTCTTTTTTCCTGATTTATTTAATATTGATGCCCAATGTTGCTATCTGGTTTTTTGCCGATCACCTTTTCAATCTGCTCCACTAAAATAGGCAGCGCGTCTATGGCCTTATCAAAGGCAGTAGCGCCAGAGACCGGGATAAAGCGCACCTGGTCTTTAGCCAGCACCACAAAGCCCACCGGCTGCACATTAATTCCGGCGCCGCTGCCCCCGGCAAAGGGCGTATTCTCCTTTACCTTTGAGCAAAGATCACCGCCTCCGGCGACAAAACCGCAACTGACCTTGGAAATGGGAATAACCGTCAAGCCATCATCGTTTTCAATAATATCTCCGACAATGGTATTAACATCGATCAACTCTCTCAGGCTTTTCATTGCGCTATTCATCAAAGAAACAATTTCGTGTTCGCTTGCCATAATTTTGCCTCCGCCATCTCCGCCATCTGTGGCGGATGTGTTTACTTATAATATCACTCAAGGTATAGGATATTATACATTCCGCTTGCAGCTGATCTGGCCCCGGGTTCCTGAGCAGAAAATCAAAATATATCTGCTCTAAACGCGGCAGCCGTATCAAACGCCAAATCTTTTTGACAGCTAACAGCCGCTTTCTGACTGTGCTCCAGCTGTGTTTTTTTTTGTTTTCAGTTCTTACCAATAAAAGCGGACGGCTATAGCCGGCAAATACCCGGGGCAGCCAGTAGATGCGCAATTTGCCGTCTTCTATTCTCAACATCAAAGTTAAGGGGTAAAAGAGCAGCAGCAAAAGCAGATAAATACATAACACCACAAATAAAATCCAGCACAAAAAAATCACCGCCTTCCGGGATAATTTTTCCAGAAGACGGTAATTTTATGCTCTGCTATTCTTTGGTACGCAATGTGGGGAAAAGGATGACATCGCGAATGGAGGCCGAATCCGTCAAAAACATTACCAGACGGTCGATGCCAATGCCTAAACCGCCTGTTGGCGGCATGCCATATTCCAGCGCCCGCAAAAAGTCCTCATCCGTTTCATTGGCTTCTTCATCACCCTTGGCGCGCAGCTCCATCTGCTTGTCAAACCTCTCTCTTTGGTCAATCGGGTCATTAAGCTCGGAATAAGCATTACACAGCTCGCGGCCAAAGACAAAGCCTTCAAAACGGTAAACCAGGCTGGCGTCATCGTGCTTTTTCTTCACCAGCGGCGAAATCTCAATCGGATAATCCAGCACAAAGGTTGGCTGAATCAAATTATGCTCAACCTTTTCTTCAAAGAAGAGATTGATGATATTACCGCGGTCCGCATCATCGGCGATCTCCAGCCCAGCTTCTTTAGCTGCATCTCTGGCTTGCTCATCAGTGGTAATCTGCGTAAAATCATAGCCGGAATATTGTTTGATCGCATCAAACATGGTGATCCGCTTCCACGGTGGCTTAAAGCTGATTTCCTGCCCCTGATAAGTGACAATATCCGTACCGAGAACTTCGAGAGCAATATCAGAGACCATCTTCTCTGTCAGCTCCATCATGCCATAATAATCGCTATAGGCCTTGTAGAGCTCAAGCAGCGTGAATTCCGGATTGTGACGGATGGAAATACCTTCATTACGGAAAACACGGCCAATCTCATAGACCTTTTCCATGCCGCCAACAATCAACCTTTTTAGATGTAATTCGAGGGCAATACGCATATATAGATCAATATCGAGCGTATTATGATGTGTGATGAAAGGTCTGGCTGCCGCGCCGCCGGCAATAGCATGCAGCACCGGCGTCTCCACCTCAAGAAAACCCCTGTTATCCAGCCAATTGCGCATAGCGCGGATAATATGGCTGCGCTTGACAAAAGTTTCTTTCACCTCAGGATTGACAATCAAATCCACATAGCGTTGGCGGTAGCGCAGCTCAACATCCTTGAGTCCATGAAATTTTTCCGGCAATGGCCGCAAGCCTTTGCTGAGGAAAGCCAGGGTTTTAGCTTTGACCGATACTTCTCCTCTGTGGGTGCGGAAAATCTCTCCGGCAATACCGACGATATCGCCAATATCCCACAGCTTGAATATCTCATATTGCTCTTCGCCAACCTCATCCTCACGAATGTAAATCTGGATTTGTCCGTCATTGTCCGCTAAAACAACAAAGCTGGCTTTGCCATGGCCGCGGATAGCCATAACCCTGCCGCAAACAATAGTCGCCCGGCCTTCCAGCCGCTCAAAATCATTAATTATCTGATTCGAGGTATGCATCCGTTCAAAACGGCCGCCAAAGGGGTCAACGCCCCTTGCTTTCAGCTCCTCAAGTTTAGCCAGGCGTATTTGCATTTGTTCATTTTGTTCCAGTTCTGCCATCTTTTCTTCCTCTAACTCACTTATTTATTTTTAGAAATACCTAGGATTTTCAAATTAGTAATCCCGGCCGGTACGGTGATTTCAATAACATCGCCAATGGTATGTCCCAGCACAGCTTTGCCGATCGGGCTTTCATTGGATATTTTACCTTCAAAAGGCTTGGCTTCCACTGAGCCGACAACTTGAAATTCTATTTTTTCGTTGCTATCAAGGTTCAAAGCAATAACATAAGCATATTCACTGATAACATCAACGTTTAAGTCTGTTGAATCAACCACTTTAGCGTTTTTGAGCATTTTTTCCAGATTAAGGATTTGCCCTTCAATAAAGGCCTGTTCGTTTTTGGCGTCTTCATACTCAGAGTTTTCGGAGATATCGCCAAACTCAATAGCTTGTTTAATGCGTGCCGCTACTTCTTTTCTGCGCACTGTTTTTAAATGTTCCAGGTCGCTTTCCATTTGTTTGAGACCTTCAATTGTCATCAGCACTTCATGCTCAACCATATTTGTACCACCTTTCAGGATAAATCACTTGGATATCTATATTATTTTATGCCCAATAAGCCTCTTTGTCAAGGCGTTTTCCAGCCAATCCTGTTGTCAATGCATCCACTGCAAAATTGGCAAATAAGCTTTTATTATCTTCGCTCACCATTGCAGTACATATTAGCTCAATATTTATTGTCTCTCTTAGCAGAGTTTTTTACTTAGCCATTTCCCGAAAAGGAGTCTGTTGTTGAAAAAAATTGCCGCTATCAGCGAAAACAAAATTGCTGACTTTTCCCACTCATGGCAGTTTCGCGACGAGTCTATTGAAGTCGTCAACTATGGCTGGCGGCCCCGTCCTAAAAAAACGATCAAAGCAGTCAATAGCGGCTGCTTTATTATGCTGGCTACCCATGCGAAAATGCGGGCGGATATTGGCATCATTCCTCATCTCGCCATAGCTGACGGCAGATTTTTGCAGCTGGCCTTTTTGCCACAAATTCTTGATCAGCAGCAGCCGGATTGGCGGGAGCGGACGCTGATTATCAATTCTGACAGCATTGCCGGACGTCTGGCTCTCTTTACCTTGCTTAGAGAAACAGACAAAATCAGCATTAGCGGCAAAGCGGCGCAGAATATTTCCGAATACCTGTTTGCCAAGTATGGATTCATCACTGAAAGCAAGCAAAACGGCTATCCGCTCAAAGAATTAGCCCTGCCCACTGCTATCGAAACAGAGCAAGGAGTGATCAGCGTGGATGTGGCAGAGGCCGTGCTGGCCGCCAGCATTAATCATTACCCGGCCTTTGAGCCGGCTTATCTCAAAAAACTGCTGGCAGCTGCCAAAAAGCAGCAGTTCTATCCTTCATCAGCAGCCGCCGTAATCAAGCTGCCTTCCAGGTAGCGGCTAAAAGCTTCGGCTATCTGCTGATAGGTATCCAAACTATTAATTTCCCGCCGCAAATCGCGGGCATGGCGCAGGCCTTTAATATACCAGCCCAGATGAGTGCGCATAGATTTGATCGCCAGCTCTTCCGCCAGTTTTCGCACGGCTATATCTTCCAGCTTTTCTCTTTGAGCCAGCCAGATAGCAGCCCGGTCAATCTGGCTACCCAGATGAGCTAAGGCCTGCTCAACTATTGCCGCCCCTGGAGGACGCCCCGTTTGTTCTTCTCCGGCAAAGGCGGCTTTGATATCAGCAAACAGCCAGGGATTACCCAGCATTCCCCGGCCGACCATCACCGCGTCGCAGCCGGTTTCTTCCTTCATTCTCAGCGCATCCGCCGCACAAAAAATATCGCCATTGCCGATCACCGGAATAACCAGCTTGGCTTTGATGCTCCTGATCACCTGCCAGTCCGCCTGACCGCTATAAAACTGCTCGCGTGTGCGGCCATGCACAGCGATAAAAGCGGCGCCTGCCTGCTCCATCGCCTGGGCAAATTCCAGGGCATTGCTGTTTTGGTTATCCCAGCCGCTACGAAATTTAACTGAAACCGGCAGTCCCGCCGCTGCCACAGCCTGCACCAGGCTGGCTGCCAAGCAAGGGTTCCGCATCAGCGCTGAGCCTTCATTGTTGCGGACAATCTTTGGCACCGGGCAGCCCATATTAATATCAAGATAATCAGCTCCGGCAGCCTTGACAATCTCCGCTGCCTCGCGCATAAAACTTGGTTCAGAGCCAAACAACTGCACTACCTTGGGGCTTAGTTCTTCAGCCAAATCAAGCAATTCAAAGGTTTTTTTATTGCCATATACCAAAGCACGGGCGCTGATCATCTCGCCATAAGGCAAGTCAGCTCCCATGCTACGGACAATATCACGATATGTTCTGGTGCTAATACCAGCTATTGGCGCTGCTGCTAGCTGAAAACTAAAAGCCATTCAGTTCCTCTCGATCCAAATTTCGATATTGTATAGCTTCGGCGATATGGTTGACGCCGATATGCTCGGCAGCTGCCAGGTCAGCGATGGTTCTGGCAATTTTAAGGATGCGGTCATGCCCCCTGCCGCTCAGCTTGAGGTTGCGAAAAGCCTCAGCCAGCAAGGCCGCGCCTTCTTGATCCGGGCGGCAATATTTCTCCAAATCGCGCCTGCTCATCAAGGCATTGGTCAAGCCGCTGCCTTCGCCAAAACGCCGGCTTTGCATCTCGCGGGCAGCTTTGACTCTGGCTTTGATCTGGGCGGAGCTTTCCTCATTAGACGAGTGGCCGGAAATTTCCTGATATTTAATCCGCGGTACCTCAATCTGAAGATCAATACGGTCCAGCAAAGGACCTGAGATTTTTTGAAAATAGCGGTAGCGTTGGTGCGGAGTACAAGTGCATGGTTTGCTATTATCGCCATAATAACCGCAGGGGCAAGGGTTCATTGAGCCCACCAGCTGAAAAGAGGCGGGAAAATCCAGCCTACTGGCCACCCGTGAAATCGTCACCACATGATCTTCCATCGGCTGGCGCAGGGCTTCCAAGACATCGCGGTGAAATTCTGGCATCTCATCAAGGAAAAGCACACCGCGGGAAGCCAGGCTAATCTCACCCGGACGGGGGTTAGCGCCGCCGCCGATAATGCTCGCAGAAGAAGCGCCGTGATGCGGCGAGCGAAAGGGACGCCGGTTAATCAAGGCCTGGTTTTTGGCCAGCATGCCGCAAATACTATAAATCTTGGTCACTTCCAGGCTCTCGTTCAGCGTCATTTCCGGCAATATCGTCGGCAGCCGTCTGGCCAGCATCGTTTTGCCGCTGCCGGGCGGGCCGATCATCAAAAGATTATGCGCGCCTGCCGCAGCGATCTCCAAAGCGCGCTTTACCGCATGCTGCCCCAGAACATCGCACATATCCAAAAGGTCATCGTTCTGCTCATTTTGCAGCAACTGCAAAACATCTACGCAGGTTGGTGTGATCTGCTCTTCCCCATGAAAAAAATCAACCAATTGCGTCAGGTTTTCAACAGCGAATACCTCAATACCGTTATTTATCGCTGCTTCCGCAGCATTATCCTTGGGCAAAAAGAGCTGCGTAATATCAGGCATGGCAGACAGGCGGTCAGCAATAGATAAAGCGCCGCTAATCGGCCGCAAGGAGCCCTCCAAGGACAGCTCGCCGACAAAGGCGCTGGCCGAAAGGTCTATTTCAATCTGCCCTGTAGCAGCTAAGATGCCAATAGCAATCGGCAAATCCAGGGCCGGGCCTACTTTTTTTATATCAGCGGGGGCCAGGTTGACAGTGATCCGGCGAATAGGAAAATCAAAGCCGGAATTTTTGAGCGCAGCGCGCACCCGCTCTTTACTCTCACGGACGGAAACATCAGGCAGCCCGACAATATCAAAAGCAGCGAGACCCGCGCCAACATCCACCTCGACAACGATAGGCAATCCCTCTAAGCCGTTGACAACACAGCTTTTTATCATTGCTAGCAACTATATCACCTCTAAAAAGCTTTTCGCCGCCACACGGCATTCCCCTGCTTTTACCTGCCACATAAAAACAAAGCGCAGTGCGCTTTGTTTAAAAGTAATTAAAATTGTTCCGCAAATGTTTTTTCTTGCGTTTATGCAAATACATTCTTTCATCCGCAATTGCCAATACTTCGCTGGGTGAAAGCGCTGTATCAGCGGGAACATCAACAATACCATAGCTCAAGCTAACGATATAGGGTTTCTGATTATTATTGGTCCCCTGCATCAATTGCCGACAGCATTCTTTCATTTTCTCTGTTACTTTTGCCGCATCACTCCCCGGCCAAAGCAGCATAAATTCATCGCCGCCAATACGGCAAACTATTATATCATCGCCAAAAGAATCCAATACGGCAGCTGCGTCAATAATATAGCAATCGCCAACCTTGTGGCCAAAATTATCATTAACATATTTCAGATTATCCAGATCAACAAAGCAAAGCGTAAATGGCTGCCCCGCATTAACTAGTTGCTGTAAATGCTCCATGCCATAAAGGCGGTTATGCAATTTTGTCAAGGGATCAAAATAAACATGTTCTTCCAGATCCAGCATATGTTTGCGGTCAACACTGATATCAACCACCACAAAGGCAACCGCATCATCCTGATGCCAGCAAAGCGGATAGAAAATAATAGAATAGTAGCGCTGCTTATGATTCGCCTCTGTGGTGATTTCTACAGCTCTGTTACCATGAACATCCGTTGTGGTTTGCATCAGAGCCAGCAAAGCCCGGCGCAGAAAATGATCTGCCGCCAGACCTGCTTCTCCCGCATGATTGCTAAACAAAATGATCCCGTCCTCATTCAAAACAATAATCATCTGTGGAATATTAGCAGTAATACCGCTTAGCAAAAGATTGCTTTGTTCTAAGGCCTTAGTCATCATTTTGCCGGATTCAATTTCTGCTTCCAGGGCAGCCCGCCGTGCCTCCAATTGTTCAATCATCGCATTAAAAGAAGCGGAAAACTCGCCCATAAAATCAACCCGCTGGCCATAATCACCTTTGGCAACCTGCTCGGCTTGCCAGGTTAAATGCTTCAGGCCCGCGTGCATAGTCTTAAGCGAGGAGGAAAGCTCATTTTCTTTTTGGGGAAGCGGCACATCAAGCTCACCACGGGCCAGAGCAGCAGCAAAAGTCCGCGATTCTCCTATCATATCGGCTAACACCTTTAGCCCCTCGCCCAAATCACAAAAATCAGCGTCCAGCTCATCAATATCGAGTTGCGCTTTAGTCGGTGCATAGATAATGTCATGTAGATAATTAAATAACAGCTCTGCTGATCTATTCATTCCCATACCTCTTTGGTCACGAAAGAAGCAAAAAACAGATACTATTCAACTGTTCCGCGAAAACGGCATACCCTATCGCCATTGGCCCAGCAATCAATTTCCCGTACATCATATTTTTTACCGGAATAAGCTTCAAGGATGCCGGAAATAAACCCTTCATCATACATGCAGACAACTTCTTCGGTTACAGGAAGACCACTGCAATCCAAATCCTGCCCTACCGTCAAAACGATTTCGCCGCTCTCCGCATCAAAAAACTCCATACGCAGGATGCCTATTTTCAATTCCCGCAGGGTTTCGCGTAGATGAGCAACAAATGCATTAAAATCCAGATCCAGATTGAGGACATTTTGGGCAAATTCTCTGCCGGCAAGATAACCGGAAGAACGGAAATGTTCATTGGCTTTTTCTAAACCATAGGCCTTCGATAAAATATCTAACATCGTATATTGCATTAAACGATATACGATTACCGGCATTTCCTCTCCCAGGTCGCCTCTGCCCTCTTTAATATCTCCTAAAGTCGCCCAGGAAAAATTGTGATGTTGATGCTTTTGTGTAAAAATGTTTTCTGCCATAAAACACACCTTCTTTGTCATAAAGTTTTGTCGCAAATTCTATTGCTTCCTAATATTTATATTATACTTGTTCTAACGCGGTATTTCAACATATTGCGTATATAAAGCAAAAAAGCTATAAAATTATAGCTTTTTTGCTTTATATACGCAATATTATTTTATTTTATCCCAAACCATCCTCAAGCCGTCCAAAGTAAGAGTAATATCAACAATATCTATAGCCTCACTGTATTCTGCTATCAGCGGCGCCAAACCGCCGGTCGCGACCACCCGGGGTTGCTTGCCCCACTCTTTGCTCATCCGGCAGACTAAAGCATCTACCTGTCCTCCATAACCCCAGAGCATACCGGAGCGAAGAAAATCAGCAGTATTGGTGCCAATCACTTTGGGCGGGCGGCTAAGCACAATATTAGACAGCTTGGAAGCATGAGCAAACAGCGCATTGCGGGAAATTTCTACGCCGGGACAAATGGCGCCGCCCAAATATTCTCCGGCAGCAGACACGCAGTCCAGGGTAGTGGCTGTGCCAAAATCAACAATGATCAGGTCGCCGCCATATTTTCTCACCGCAGCCAAGGCGTCAATAATCCTGTCCGCGCCAACCTCTTCGGGATTATCAATCAAAAGCTTAATCTCGGTTGGCGTATTATAATCCGCAAACACCAGCTGCGCCTTTGAAAAGTATTTTGCCGCCATCTTGGACAAAGCCGCGTTGACCCCAGGCACCACTGAGCCAATAATAATGCCTTTTATGGCCTTAATCTCTACATTGATGCTGTCAAAAAACTGACTCATCAATACTAAATATTCATCTTCTGTCTTTTTGGTATCAGTAGAAACCCGCCAGCTATTAAGCAGCCTGTCCCCATCAAAAACACCAAATACGATGTGGGTATTTCCACAGTCAATTGCCAGCAACATTTTTCTCACCTCATAATAATTATACCTTGCTGTCGCGGTTTTGGCAATATTCGCCGCAAAGGCTAACCTTGCTTATCATAAATAGCCGCTAAAACCCGCGCATGCTCCCTCTGGTCACTCATTATCATACCCATAATTTCTTTTTGTTTGGCGCAATTCATCTGTTCTGTCATTTGTTCCATAAAATCAATTGTTTCCAACTTATCACAGATAGCTGTTTTTAACATGTCCTGATACTGCTTGGGAAAAGAAAGCGCAGTTCTTAGTGACTGACTAGCTGTGCCGGTCAGATCTTCATAGAGCCCTTCCAAAAAATAATAATGCCGGCGCTCTTCACGGCGGATCGTATTTAACAGCTCTTTGTCCTTGGCGGAATTAGCCGCCGATACCATCAGCTCATAGGCCCGCACCGAGCGCTTTTGTCCTGTCATGGCCTCTATCAACATCTGTTGCAGTGGGCTATTCGTATCCATATCATCACCTCTTATCACCAATATATGCAGCAAAAACAAAAAGCCGCCCAATAAAAGACGGCTTTTTCATTTCAGTTCATTTTATTATTGATGATAGGCGGGGTTTTGCTCACGTAATTGAGCCACAGTTGCCTGCAAAACCTGCAAGCAGTAATCAATTTGGCTGTCGTCAACGCCCAGCCCGATAGAAAAACGAATAGCGCTGGCCAGCATATTCCCATGCAGGCCCATGGCTTGCAGCACATGGGACGGCTTAGTGGAGCCGGCGCTGCAGGCGCTGCCGGAACTACAGGCAATTCCCGCCTCATCCAATTTGGCCAAAAGCTCCGCGCCATTGATGAAATCAAAACTGATATTGGCATTGCTGGGTATACGCTGCTCAGGATGTCCGTTCAGCTGCGTATGCGGAATTGTTGATAAAACCCCTTCCACAAACTTATCCCGCAAAAAAGCGTGCTCAGCAGTATCCCTTTGCCAGTTGTTTTTAGTTATTTCCGCAGCTATGCCAAAACCAACAATCCCCGGCGTATTCTCTGTGCCTGAGCGAATGGTTTTCTCCTGGCCGCCGCCAAAAATGCGCGGATAAAGCGGCAGATGATCCCGCTTATAGAGGGCGCCAACACCCTTTGGACCATTGATTTTGTGGGCGGAAATTGAGAGCATATCCACGCCCAAATCAAGCACATCACAAGCTATCTTACCCACCGCCTGCACTGCGTCACAATGGAACAACGCTCCCGCTTGATGAGCAATCTGCGCCAATTCTTTGATCGGATTAATAGCGCCCACTTCATTATTGGCATACATCAGCGAAACAAGGGCAGTGTCCGGCCGCATTGCCCGCTGCAAAAGCTCCGGGGAAACCATGCCATATTGATCAACAGGCAAAATGCTCAGCTCGTAGCCCATATTATTAAACAGCTCTTCACAAGTCTCCAAAACAGCATGATGCTCAACCGCAGAGGTAATAATATGCTTTTTGCCATGCAGATGAGCTTCAGTAATCGCAGCGCCGAGTATGGCAATATTATCCGCCTCTGTGCCTCCGGAGGTAAAATAAATGGTCTCCGGCGGCGCATTGAGCAAAGAGGCTACCTGCTCCCGGGCATGCTCAAGAGATACCTTGGCTTCCCTGCCGCAGCTATGAATACTGGAAGGGTTGCCGAAATTTTCCATCATAAAAATGCTCATTGCTTTAACAACCTCGGGGAAAGGCGGAGTTGTTGCCGCATGGTCTAAATAGGTTTTCATTGTCTGCATCACCTCGGGGATTATCTTACCCAATTTCTTTAGATATTAAATCATATATTGAGTATTTATCTAAAATTTCACTGATGGCATTTTGAATCTCATTCCAAATAAAAACGCTGCCACAGGCCTCTTTTCTCTGGCAATCCTCACTGTTCTCTTCACCAATGCAGGCCACTATTGCCAAGGGGCCTTCCAAAGCACGGAAAACCTCACCAACGCTAATCTGCTCCGGCTTCCGCGCTAAATAATAGCCGCCCTGCGCACCACGGGCGCTGGCGACAATGCCCGCCTTTTTCAGCGGCACCATCAGTTGCTCCAAATATCCCTCGGAGAGCTGCTGTCTTTTGGCTACCGAGGACAAGACCACAGGCTTATCCTGATAATGAATCGCTAAATCGACAACTGCCCTTAAGCCATATCTCCCTTTAGTTGAAATATGCAAAAAAAACATCCCCTTTATCAATCACAAGTGCTCCCACCAGCAACAATCGCCGCAAAGTGGAGCATTGTGAGAAACATCTATTACTCTTTGTTATGGGAACATTAACAAAGGCAATGCCTTCGGGACGACCTGAATCTCCACATCGGTTGAGCCGGGGATTTCGCCGTCCAGTTCAACCAAAATGGGCCTTTCGGTGATGATTTTTGCTGTCGTTGCCTGGCGATAAACAATATCCTCAATGCCAAGAAAGCTGCCATTATAAAGCTTGGAAAAGGTGAGGAGGATTTCTCTGCGGCCTTTTTTGGGCACTAAAAGCAAATCCAGCAGCCCGTCATCAAGAGCAGCCTTGGGAAAAAGCTGCATTCCGCCGCCGGCGTACTGGCCATTAGCAAAACCGATAATGATATATTCACCTTCAAAGGTTTCACCCGGAAGTTCAACCCTGGTCTGCGTATATTTGAATGACATCAAAACTTTTAGGGCAGTAAGCATAAAGGCCGTTTTGCCGTTTTTGAATACCCGTTTGGCTTTGCCCTCATTGGCATTGATCGCAGCACAGGTATCAGCCCCTGCTCCGGCGTCAAAGCTGTTGATGAAATAACGTACCTGATCTTCTTGATCCGCATTATGTAATATACATTTACCCAAATCAATATTTTTGATTATCCCTTTATCGAACAAGCTCAAAATACCACTTGGCTGGTCTTTATAAAGAAAACGAATAAAATCTCTGGCTGAGCCAGCCGGCAAAGCGGCCATAACCAAATTTTCCTTGATTAAAGCATCGTTTTCGACCATGCCGTTAACAGCCTCATAAAGGCTGCCGTCTCCGCCCACCACAGCAATCGCAGCCGCATTTTTTTCGGTTATGGCGCGCCGCACCTGCTGCTGAATCTGCCCGGGCTCAGTTTCTTCCCAAAAATAATCATAGCCTTTTGCATCCAGCACAGGCATAATATTATTCCACCAAATGTTGGCGGTATTGCCCCCTCCAGAACCGGGATTAACAATACAGTATAATTTTCTGTTGCCAATTCCTGTTTCCATAGTATTTCTCTCTCTTTACCCCAAAAAAGTATTATCAATCAACCTCGTTTGACCAAAAAATACAGCCAGGGCTACCAGAACTTCGCCTTCTATTTTTTCCACCGGCTGCAGGTTTTCCCGATCGACAATGGCAATATAATCAACCTGTGCCAGGGTGGCGAGACTCAAATCGGCTGCTATTGCCGCTATAATTGGGGTTGCATCTCTTTCACCGTCAGCATAGATCTTTTTTGCCGCGTCAATCGCCAAATGCAGTTGCAGAGCTTGTTTGCGTTCTTCCGGGTTAAGGTAAACATTGCGCGAGCTCATAGCCAAACCGTCTTTTTCGCGAATAATCGGCAGGCAATGCAAAGCTATATCAAGATTAAAATCCCGCGCCATTTTTTGCAAAATAATAAACTGCTGCGCATCCTTTTGGCCAAAATAAGCGTCATCAGGAGCAATAATATTAAAAAATTTCAAAACAACAGTAGCTACACCCTTAAAATGCCCTGGCCTGCTCGCTCCGCAAAGACGTTCCGATAAATCACTCGGCTCCACATAGCTGATAAAGCCGGGGGGGTACATTTCGCTGACCGTGGGCGCAAAGATAACATCAACACCGGCCTGCTCGCACAAGGCTCTGTCAGCAGCCATATCTCTGGGATAACGCTCAAAATCCTCATTGGGGCCAAACTGGCTGGGGTTGACAAAAATGCTTACTACCACAATATCATTATTCGCTCTGGCCGCTTGAATCAAAGAAAGGTGTCCCGCATGCAAATAACCCATAGTCAGAACCAAACCAATACTTTGGCCTTTTTGGCGCCAGCTTTTGGTTTGCGCTTTCATTTGCGCAACAGTGGTGATAATTTCCATTTTCACTCCTCATACCAGGGGTGCAGACAAGGCACTGCTTCTACCCTCTGCTCCGGCGCGCATTCCTGCAGCAAATCATCAATGATGCTTTTGCCCGGGATAGTGATATTCCCGCACACCTCACGCAAGGGGATTAAGACGAATAATCGCTGATGCAGGTAGGGATGCGGAATAGTTAAATCCTCCTCTGATATGAGCAGATCATCATAGAGCAAGATATCAATATCCAGCTCCCGTGCTGCCCATTGATAAGAGCGTTGGCGGCCGGCCCTTTTCTCAATATCATTAATATAGCTCAACAGCTGACGCGGCGACAATTCAGTCTTAAGGCCCACCACCGCATTATAATAATCCGCCTGATTGCGATTTCCCCAGGGCGCTGTTTGATACAACGAGGAAATATTTTTCACTGTCAGCTGCGGATGGGCGGCAAGCTCTTTGATAGCGAAGCGCAAATATTCTGCCCGATCACCAATATTACTGCCAAGAGATAATAAAACCACTGCACACATCTAATTTATTCGCCCTCTTCCAGCTTCCACCTCTGTCATCTAGACATTTCTTTTGCGGCTAATGACCACTGCCGCGCGAAAAAGATTGTTGCCGGAACGGGCCTGTGCTTTTTCCACCTTCACCTCAGTTGCGGCAACCCGGCGGTCTTCCATAATAATGTCGGCAATACTGCCTGCTAAAGCCTCGATAAGGCAAAAACGCTTGGTCTCGACCTCTGTTTTAATCCTTTGATATAGCTGGCCATAATCAAGAGTATCCTCAATATTATCACTGGCAGCAGCCAGCAGCAAATCCAGATCAAGCTGCACCGAAATAACAAAGGGCTGCTTAATCAAGCGCTCGGCTTGGGTCAGGCCATGGTTGCCCATAGCGTTAATTTCCGGAAGAATAATTTTATCCATATTTATATGCCGCCCTTCAGGGTCAAATATGTTTTCAGAGCGCTGCGGCTGGCAGCGATATCATGCACCCGCAAAATGGCAGCGCCTTTGTCAATCACATACAGCTCAGCGGCAATATTGGCAGCGGCCCTCTCACCTGGAGGCATTCCGCTCAAAGCGCCAATCATCCGCTTATTGGACATCCCCAACAAAAGGGGCAGATTAAAATCACACAATAAATCAGTAGCTCTCACCAGCTCAAGGGCTTGCCCCTCGGTCATTTCAAAGCCAATGCCCGGGTCGAGAATCAGTTTTTCTTTGACGACTCCCAGGCTTTCCGCCTCAGCAATTTTATCATGGAAAAAGCCCGTTACTTCCCGCACCAGAGTATTGGTGGCAAAAGGACCATGAAACATCAGCACCAGATAAGCGCCATATTCTTTAGCCAACGCGGCCATTTCCGCATAAGCAGTGCCGGTATGGTTAATAATCGTTGCGCCTGCTTCCAGGGCTGTCCTGGCGACTGCCGGCTTGTCCGTATCAATCGAAAACACGATGTCTTTGCCGTGTATCCTGTCCCATAATGGCTGCAGGCGGGACAACTCTTCTTTCTCACTAACAGCCTTATAGCCGGGGCGGGAAGAGGCCGCGCCAATATCAATAATATCCGCGCCATCTTCCAGCAGCTTCTGCAGATGCGCATAGGCCTTATCCGCAACAAAATATTTACCGCCATCATAAAAAGAGTCCGGCGTAATATTGACTATGCCCATTAATAACGGATGGCCAAAAATAATATCTTTCATATTTCTTTGCCTCATGGTTTTAAACATTGAGTAGCATATATTCGTCCTTAATCAAACCAGCGCGTCTCAGCGGCCAGGCGATCAACAGAGTTAGCGCTGCCGGTAAAACAAAGTGAAGCAGGATAACAGCCAGCCATACTGAGCCGCTGGCGCCCATGGCCGAAATAGTAGAAATGGAGCCCACCAGACCGGCAGTACCCATGCCTGAACCCACGGCCAGGTTTTCCATATGCCAGACTGTAATAGCCAGCGGCCCGGTAATCATGCCGGCTACTGTCGGCGGAATCAATATCATCGGGTGCTTAATAATATTGGGCACTTGCAGCATGGATGTGCCTAATCCCTGGGCAAAGAACCCGCCCCAGCCATTGGCCTTAAAGCTCATCACCGCAAAACCAATCATCTGAGCGCAGCACCCGGCAGTAGCAGCTCCCCCTGCCAAGCCGTCCAGACCAATCATAATACATAAGGCAGCGCTGCTGATAGGAGCAGTTAGCGCCAAGCCAACGATCGTTGCCACCACAATACCCATAATCAGTGGCTGTTGCACGGTGGCCCATTTGATAACATCACCCAGCCAAATCATAAAGGTTTGAATATAGGGGCAAAGGAAATAGGCCACAATAAAGCCCATAATAAAGGTTACCATCGGCGTAACCATGATATCAAGCTTGGTCTCCTTGGAGACCATTTTGCCAAACTCGGCGCCGATTACCGCGGCAAAAAAGGCTCCGGCCGGGCCGCCAAAGCTGGCTCCGGCAGCGCCGGTGATGATGGAGGCAAAGAGCACCAGGGGCGGTGCGCCCAGCCCATAGGCAACGGCAACACCAATGGCAGGCCCCATCATCGTTTTGGCAAAAGCGCCTACTTGCACCAAGAAAGCGCCTATTTGGGAGATAAAGCTGACACTAATATGATCAACCATCAAGCCGCCAAGCGTCTCAATAATCACACCGGCGAGGAGTGAGGCGAAAAGCCCTTGCGCCATCGCACTAAGGGCCTTAATCAAATATCTGTCCACAGATATAACAATATCTTTTCTTTGCAAAAATGCTTTTAGCTTATTTGGTTTCTTGTTTGGATCTCCTTCTTTGCTACTCTTTTCTCCAGCGATTCTTTCATTGTTCTTTTCTGCCTGATTCTCTGTTTCTGCAACGGTGGTTTCCTTCAGAGTGTCCATTATTTAATAGTATCCTTTTTGAGGGTGTATTTTTATGATCCTTGTTTATGATTCTTTATCAAAAAAAATATTAATATTAGGATCGCCTGGCTGACTGTCCTTGGGCGGCGGAACCTCTTTGTCCGGCGCGGAATTTACCTCTGGCTCAGCCTCAGTCTTTGGCTCAGCAGCTGCCTTGGCGCCGGAGCTTTGCTCCTTCTCCTCGGCAATAGCTGTTGCTGCCGCCTCTGCCATTTCCGCTGATGCTGAAGTATATTTACTCATGATTTTGTAAAATTCAACCGCTTCAATGGTCTCTTTTTCCATCAGCACAGCAGCCACCTTGTGCAAATCTTCTATATGCTCGCTCAAAATTTGTTTAGCCCGGTTATAGGCATCATCCATAATCACCCTGGCTTCTTTATCAATAGCATAGGCGATTGCCTCACTGTAATTACGCTCCTGAGAAATATCCCGCCCCAGGAAAACCTGCTCCTGACGTTTGCCAAAGGTCAGCGGCCCCAGCTCGTCACTCATGCCATAACGGGTAATCATCTCTCTGACTGTTTCCGTTGCCCGCTCCAAATCATTTTGGGCGCCGGTAGAAATATCTTCCAGAACCAAGGTCTCGGCCATTCTGCCGCCCAAAAGTAAGACCAGGCTGTCCAGCATTTGCGATTTTGTCGCGTAATTGCGGTCTTCCTTGGGCAGGAGCAGAGTATATCCGCCAGCCCTGCCGCGGGGAATAATTGAAACTTTATGCAGCGGGTCGGAGTTGGGCAGGAAGTAAGAAACCACCGCATGGCCGGCCTCATGATAGGCCACCAGTTTTTTCTCTTTATCGCTGATCACCCGGGATTTTTTCTCCGGCCCGGCGATAACGCGCTCTACCGCCTGCTCCAGCTCTTCCATGCCAATTTTCTTTTTGCCATGGCGTGCGGTCAGTAGTGCCGCTTCATTCAAAACATTGGCCAAATCCGCACCGGTAAAACCGGGTGTCCGGCGGGCTACCACATCCAAATCCGCATCCGGGCCCAGGGGTTTGTCCTTAGCATGAACAGCCAATATTTGCCGTCTGCCCAAAACATCTGGCACATCAACCGTAATCTCGCGGTCAAAACGGCCGGGACGCAGCAAAGCCGGGTCAAGAATATCCGGGCGGTTGGTCGCGGCAATGACAATAATGCCTTCATTATTAGAAAACCCGTCCATCTCCACCAGCAATTGGTTCAAGGTCTGCTCTCTCTCATCATGGCCGCCGCCTAAACCAGCGCCTCTCTGGCGGCCGACAGCATCAATCTCATCGATGAAAATGATGCAGGGATTATGCTTTTTGGCCTGTTCGAACAAGTCACGCACACGACTGGCGCCCACACCGACAAACATCTCCACAAAATCGGAACCGGAGATGGAGAAAAAAGGCACACCAGCCTCGCCTGCGACAGCTCTTGCCAGCAAGGTTTTACCATTGCCGGGAGGGCCAAACAAAAGCACTCCTTTAGGGATTCTCGCCCCCAAGGCGGTAAATTTGCGCGGATCCTTCAAAAAGCCGACAACCTCTTCCAGCTCTTCCTTAACTTCATCCACACCGGCAACATCATCAAAGGTAACCTTTTTATGGCTATCCATCTGCAATTTGGCACGGTTTTTCCCAAACTGCATTACCTTGCCGCCGCTGCCCTGGCCTTGCTGCATCAAGAAGATGAACAAGCCAATAATCAGCAGCATGGGGATAATAATCGTCAACGAAGACACCCACCAGGCTGTAGTAATGGGGGTATAGGTAATATCTACCTCTTTTTCAGTCAGATAGCCGGCAATATCAGTATCCGGAAAGATGACTGATTCAAACTGAGTGCCGTCCGGCAAATAACCGCTCACCGTATAGCGGCCGGCATCCAGCTCCGCGGCAATCTCAACTTGTTTGATCTGTCCTGCCTCAACCTTGGCAATAAACTCACTGTAGTTTAACTCAGATATAGGGTCTTCTTTGTTAAGTTGGGTGAACAGAAAAAAAGCTATCATAATTAACAGCAAAAAAATAGTAATGTTCTTTAGTATTCTGCCCAAAGGGATCTCCTTTCATCAACCAAAAACTAAACGTCTGCTTAGTATTACATTCTATCATATGCCCTTATTTTTATCAATATGGGGTTTTTGTCAGCAACAGCAGTTGTTTTCCATAATCCCGCTACCCAGACAATATCTTGGTCGCTGGTGAGTACCGGCCAGGAATTGCGCTCGAAAACAGGAATGTGGTTTTCGATAAATATTTCTTTAAGTTTAGTCTTTCCTGTTTTGCCAAGAGAAATAACATAATCGCCTAATCTTCTGGTGCGCCAGGATAAATTTTTTGCCTCTGCTGCGGAAATGGCCAGCCAATAGAGGTCTTGCTCCTCTGGCGGGCAGGGAGTTTCCGCTGCGCAATATTGCCAGGGCAGTTCGCCAATCCGATGCCACTGCCTGTCAATAAGCAGCGGGTAGGTCCCATTATACTCCGGCAACTCCGGCTTTTCCTCACCAAAACAAATATTTTCCCGCAAATAAACAATGCCGCCGCCCGGCAAAACCGCGCTTTGCTCATCTTTTAAGCACAAAATCGACTCCACCTGCTCAAAATTGAGCTCCATCTTCTCACCCATCACCATGGTATAAGCCTTGCGCAGCACGCGCCGTTGCAAAGCCACGGGCAGCTGCCTAAACCCTTCTTTGTCCAGGGCATTTTTGTCATTGAGCCATAGCTCAGCCAAGGCATTGGCTGCCAGATCATCCAGAACCATATTTTCTTCGCGGCAAATAGCTGCCGTGGCCGTCAATGTTTCGCAAATCTGCGGATTATACTCTTTGAGGCAAGGCAGCAATTGCAGGCGAATTTTGTTGCGCAAATATTTAACACTGGCATTGCTGATATCTTCTTTATATTCGATATGGTTTTGCTCCACAAATTCTTCAATCTGTTTGCGCCGGGCAAAGAGAAAGGGCCGGATAATATTGCCGTTTTTGGCTGACATGCCACCCAAACCAGCCAGGCCGCTGCCTCGGAGCAGATGCAGCAAAACCGTTTCCGCCTGATCATCACCATGATGAGCCACGGCAATAGAGTTCGCCTCCAATTTGGCGGCCAAAGAGCGCAGATAGGCATAGCGCTCCCGCCGGGCAGTCTCCTGAATATTCCCTCCCTCAGCGAGGGCTGCGATATCGGCCTCGCCCGCAAAAAAGGGCACATCATGGCTGTCGGCAAAAGCTTCCACAAATTTTGCCTCCTCTGCTGCTTCCGGCCGCAAATGGTGGTTAAAATTAGCTATCGCCAGGGAAAACCCTAACTGAGATTGCAGCGCAAGTAAAAGATGGGCCAGCGCCATAGAATCCATGCCGCCTGAGACAGCCAGCAAGACAATATCTCCCTCGGCAATCAATTGCTCTTTAATGATAAATTCTTTAGTTCGTTTGAGCAAGCTCATACCAACACCCCATAAAAATAAAAAAAGAATAGAAACCTATAGCAGTTTCTATTCTTTTTAGGCGCTTTATTTCCTTTATTTATTGTGGAAGATAAATAATATTATTTTTGTAGCCATTAGGAATGCGAACCGTTGCGGTTTTGACTAAGCAATTTCGCCAATCTGCGCTACCAAAACAGTGATATCATCCTTTATTTTACCATTGCTGATGCTGATGACCTTATCGAGAAGGTACTCAGCCATGTTCTGCGGATTATTGACCACTGCCTGGCTGATGACGCGGCTTAACCACTGGCCCTCATCCTGCGAATCCATATCCAGCAAACCATCAGAGGCCAAAATAATCATATCGCCGGGGAAGATCTGTTCGCTTACTGTCTCCTGCTCAACCCCGGTCAACATCCCTACCGGCAAAGTGCTGCCATTAATCACCTTTACCGAACCGCCGCGCTTAATATAACTGGAAGAGCCGCCGGTTTTAATAAAATCAACCTTGCCGTCATAAAGATCCACCACACAAATATCCAATGTCACAAAGCTATCCGCATTTCCGCGCAGGGATAAGATCGAGTTTAGCATATCAATTGCCGTGCTTTGATTAAAGCCGGTTTCCAGCAAACGGCTGATCAGGGAGATGGCTGCGCTGCTTTCGGCAGCGGCCTGGTTGCCGCTGCCCATACCGTCGCTGATCATCAGCAATTGCCGCCCGTCATCCAGCAGAATACTGCTGCCGGTGTCGCCGCAAACGTTTTTACCGTCTTTGGCCAGCTGGGCCTGACCGATAGAAAAATTATGCGCGCCGGCAGCCAGGAGATGATAATTGCACCGCTCCTTACAATCTTTACCGCCGCAGATGTTTTCATGCACATTAAAAGTGCATCCCAAAAGACGGCTGACCTCTTCTTCAATAGCCTGGCGGCAATAGAGCTCTCCCGGGCATTCGATAAACTGCGCCCACACCCCTATTGATTTTTCGGTCAGATAGCTGATCCCGGCAGAATCAACCGGCATACCGCGCTTGGCGATCGCCTTTTCCAGCTCGCGCTCGAGGATTTCTCTCTCATCGCCAAAATCACTGATATCTTTGGATATTTTCTCCATCAGATCAGATACGCCGGCCAATTGGCTGCTAATCAGATGACTGCAGCCTTGTTTTTGCAGCTGCCAATAATTACTGCGGCATTGCATATCAAACAGGCAGTTGACTATTGCCACCAATTCTTTAATATGCGGACAGCGCTTGGTAAAATTTTCCGGCGCATCCTTTAATTCGGCCATGCCGTTTTCCTGCACTGCCTCAAACAAAGAGATCACTCCGCGAAAGGTTTGCTGATAATCCATCTCCCAGCAAATATCTTTGAGCGAGCAACCGCTGCATAATTGATGCGAGAGCTGTTCCATCGACGCGCGCACGCTTTCTTCCTCACTGACCGGCTCGCTGACAGCTATTTCCGCAAGAGAATTGCTCAAATCGCGAAACATCCAGCCGGAATTACGCAGCTTACGGATGGCGAGCTTCAGTAAGCGCTCATTTTTTTCTTCTTTGGCGGATTTTAATCCGGTCGCCGCAAAGGCGCGGCCAACTTTTTTACTGAATTTGGCCGGGATGAGGAAAAATACCAAAGCAGCTGCGGCTGAGGTGAAAAGTCCAGCAGCGATCTCCTCCGGAGAAAGCATATATAAAGCCAAAATCATATTGCCAAGAATAAAACCAATGGCAGTACCGATACGGCCAAAATTGGAAAAAACACCAGCCAACAAGCCGGAAAAGGCATAAGTCGCGATCACTGTCGGCGCGATTATTTCCGACACACTGGGAATAATCCCAACCATAGCGCCAATGGCTGCTCCGGCTCCGCCGCCACCCAAATAGGCGACAAACATAATTAACAAACGGCTGAAAAAACTTTGCAAATCAAAGATGCCAATACTATAGCCATTTAATCCGCACAGCAAGCCCATACCAGCCAAAAAAATACAGACCATTTCATCAGCGGAAAAGCGTCTGGCCACGTCAAAGCGGCGCACAGCCGTAAAAATAACCAAAAAAACTATTGACAGCCCTCCGGCAATCACGCTTTCAAAAATACTGGTCATTAATTGATAGTCGGTAAAAACGGTCAAAGCCATCAGCAGCCCCTTGCTGACGAGAACTGCTGCTAAAACCATGCCCGGCACAACAAACCATTGCTTTTTACTATCAACAGTGTATAATAAAAAAATAGCGGTCAAAAGAAGAATTATGGCCGCATATACCAAAAACAATCTTGGCTCCATGGCGGTATATAAACCAATCAAAAGCGGTATCGCCAACAGGGCGCCTTTTTTGGGATAAATCACACAGGCAGCCGCAATAAAAGCCGGCGCAAAGGGATATAAACCGCCTAAAATTTCCGCTCTTGCCAACAAAAAAGCCGCAGCTGACAACAATACGATGCGAATGACTTTTATGTATGTAGCTGTACTACTCTTACTTTTTTTGGCAAAAGCAGGCTTGGCGGCCACACTTTCCGCCGCCCGCTTAAAAGGATATATTCTTGGAGAATCTGACATACTCTTTCACCTCTGCCTCTCTGTCATTATTACTGCTCGTCCTCATTATAGATGATAAAGAGAACGAAACTTGTCGGAGCATGCCGCAAAACTTAAATTTCTGCATATTACCAGCTCAACCAGGAATTGGATTAGGTCTTTTATTGTCGATATGCTAAAATGGATAGTATCTTACATATAAGGAGTGGTTTAATGAAGAAATTTTCCAAGACTCTCGTTGTTCTGATTATAGCTCTGGCTATTGTCATAGTACCTACTGCTGCTTTGGCTGCGGCGGATAATCCCTCCAGCTGCGGAAACAATAATCGCGGCAATTGCGCCATCCAGGATAGCTGCGCCACAGATATTCGCAGCAATGCTGACAGTCAAAATAGTTGTTCACTGGTGAATAATAACTCTGCAGCAAATCAAAGCAGCTGCTATCAAAACAGCAACAATAATGCCGCCACACCAAAAAGCTGCGCTGGCAATGGTCTGAATTCTGCCGCTAACCAGAACAGTTGCTCTACCGGCAAGACCAATAGCGCCTGCGCTCAGAACAACTGCACTACCGGCAATAACAGCGTTTTAGGCAGCCAAAACAATTGTACTTCCAACAACAGCCTCGTTGCCAATGGCACTAAGGGTTGCACCTTCAATGATTGTTCCGCGCTTTTTGATTACCTCTGGCAGTATTTATATGCTTTTACCGCTAATCAGGGCTGCTCCGTGGCTAATATCCCCAAAAACGCATCCTTGTATGCGCTGCCGGATGCCGCCACCACGCTTACCCCTAATGTGGCAGCTGAATATGCCCAGTATATTCAGCAAGTCGTGGACTTGGTTAACAAAGAACGCGCCAGCGCCGGCCTGAATGCTCTGGTTCTCGATGAAAAACTCACCGAGGCTGCGGCTATCCGGGCAATCGAAGTCCAAACTGTGTTTGATCATACCCGTCCTGACGGCACTGATTGCTTCACTGCTATTGATCAAGTCGGCGGAACTTATACCGCTGTGGGAGAAAATATTGCTATTGGCTACTCTACCCCGGAAGAGGTAATGACAGACTGGATGAACAGCCCCGGCCATAGAGCGGCCATTATGAACCCCAAATATACGAGGATTGGCGTTGCTCTGGCCCCGGTTGACAACGCCAAATATGTTGGCTATTCCTGGACACAATTTTTTGCCGACTAAAGCAAACTCAACATGTATACTCAAAAAGAGAGCCTGGTACAGGCTCTCTTTTTTTATTTGGGGTACAACGGGCTGAGAAACGAGCGGAACAAGGCGGCTGCTATAAGAGACGATGCAGGCGTATAAAAGATACTCCGAGGAGTCGCTTATAGCAACAACGCCGTAACGCGAAGTTTATCGGCCCGCTGAAGAGAGCCTGGTACAGGCTCTCTTTTCTTGGCACAAACATATCGGAATACTCATATTCTATAATAAATACATAAAATAAGGAGGTTGTCTATTATGGAAAATTGCCCCGGCATTATCATGCCCTATGCTGACAACTGCCCCCGCGCCGCCTATGCTTTTGTGCCAGTGCAGGATGCTGTCCGTTTTTTTGACTATGAATCAGCCTTTATTACCGGAACTGTTTTTCCTGATTTAAGTATTCCCAAGGGAAAATACGGCCCAAATGAAAACCCGTTTCAACTATAACAAAAGGGAGGTATGAATATGAGTCTGGAACAAGCAACAATGATGCTGGAACTACAGCAGCTGGGCCTAACAATGGATGATTTGCGCATCTATCTTGACAGCCATCTTTATGATAAATATGCAATCGAGCGTTATAATATGGCAGCAGAACGCTACGCCAATCTGGCTGAACAATACTCAAGCAGATTTTCTCCGCTAATTTCTAATATGACTGACAGCTCAAACAGCGAATGGCTTTGGGGATTATCTGACTTTCCCTGGGATTACTAAGGAGGATTGACTATGTGGATATACGAGAAAAAACTGCAATACCCGGTAAAAGTAAATGGCACCAACCCTGCGCTGGCAAAAATGCTGCTCACTCAATATGGCGGCCCTGACGGCGAGCTCTCCGCAGCCCTGCGCTATCTCACTCAGCGCTTCACCATGCCCACAAATAACACCAAGGCTATCGTTACTGATATCGGTACGGAAGAGCTGGCGCATTTGGAAATTATCGGCACTCTCTGCTATAAACTGACCAAAGACGCTGACCGGGAAGACTTAATCGCCGGCGGATACGAAGCTGCTTTTATTGAACACGGCAAAGCAGTTTACTATCAGGATGCCACTGGCAACCCCTGGAGCGCCACTTATATTCAAGCTAAAGATGACCCTATCTCTGATTTGACTGAAGATATGGCTGCCGAACAAAAAGCCCGCGTCGCCTACAATCATTTAATCGATTTCACCGATGATCCTGATGTGAAAGATGTTTTGCGTTTTCTCCGCGAAAGGGAAATTGTCCATTTTCAGCGTTTTGGTGAAGCGCTCAATCAGGTGCAAGATAATTATGCCATCAAAAAAGTGTTTATCCCCAAATAGATTCCTCCACTAAAAAATCACTTTGCCAAATAAATTATTTTATCAAAAATATTTTACGATAAAGAGCAGCCTCGGCTGCTCTTTATCTTGTGGGCAAAGGCCATCTTTGCTGACATGACGCGAAATTTCATATTTGCAGATTTAATTACACGGGCGAACGATGATATTGACTAATGTCACCGTCACCACCTGAGGTGTTCAAGCATAATATTTAGTATTGAATGTTTTAGTTGGCCAAGTAATGCCAGCTTTGACAGAGCTGCTATCCGGGCCTAGAAAAGGCAAAAGACATAAAAATGCGATACCCAAGACCTTTGAAAAATAACGCCCCGGTAAATATCAGAGCTTTTATGAACTAATTACCAGCGCTAGTTGACGCTAGCGCTGCTTTAGAAAGGATATGCATATGAATAGTAATAATTCGAATTGTTATTGCTGCTGCGCCCATAGCTGCTGCTGCATCCCCGGGCCACAAGGGCCGCAGGGACCGCAAGGACCACCAGGACCACAGGGGCCTCAGGGGATACCGGGAATTGGAGTACCCGGACCAACCGGGCCAACTGGCCCCACCGGACCGGAGCAGCCGTTTGGCGGGATTGCAACTGTAGGCGGATCAACGCATGCGCTGACAGCCACAGCGCAGGTTCTGTGTTTTGACACCCTGCTGCCAGCAAGCGGTGTTATTCCCAGCATTACCCCTTGCCGCTTGGCTATCACCACATCCGGAGTATACGAGGTTCAATATACCTGGATTGTCTCCCCTTCGGCCAACGCAACAATGACCGTTTTTATTCGCAACAACGCTGCAAATATTGTCACCTCAAATTACACTATGGTTTCGGGTGTGCAGCAAACCATTGTTCAATCTGTTTTCTTATCTGTGAACGCCGGGGATATTCTCGATTTGACAGCAAGCTCTGTTCCGAACATTACCACGACATCCCCCTCCGGTCTCTCAGCGGTTTTCACCGCCAAAAGACTGGGGCCCATCCCCGTAACCGCTACAAACGTCGGTGGTCTGGAGCCGCAGTTGCTTAGTTGTTCCGGACTGTAGTCAATAGTCAAACAAAGCCCAGCGAAATTTATCACCACCAAAAAAGAGACTGCCAAAGGCAGTCTCTTTTTTGTCTAGTAAAATAATTTTTATTCTTCAACAAGCGTTTCGTCCATCTCCAGGCCATCCTGGATGTCATCATCTTCACGGCTGATAACCTTGGCCATATCAACCACGCTATCGCCGTCATCCAGTTTAATCACGCGTACTCCCTGGGCATATCTACCCTGCTCAGAAATATCATTGACATTGACGCGGATAATTACGCCTTCCCGGGAGATAATCATCATTTCATCCCCGGGGCGCACCACTTCAATGGCCATCAATTGTCCTGTTTTGTCATTGCAGCGGATAGCATAAACGCCTTTGCCGCCGCGATGGGTAATGCGGAAATCCTTCAGCGGAGTGCGTTTGCCATAGCCGTTCTCAGACAGGACCAGCAGCTCGCCATTTTCCTGCATGCTGTCCATAGAGACAACATAGTCGCCGCGTTCCAGATTAATACCGCGTACGCCACGGGTAGCGCGTCCCATCGGCCGCACATCAGTCTCACTAAAGCGAATGGCAGCGCCTTTGCTGGTAGAAAGAATGATCTCTTCATCGCCCTTAGTCAGCTTGACCCCGATCAGAGCATCACCATCATCGAGATTGATGGCAATCAGGCCGTCTCGGCGATTGCTGTCATACTCCAGAAGATTGCTCTTTTTAACTACGCCGGCAGCTGTCGCCATAAACAGATAGAGATCGTTGCTGTATTCCTTGATCGGGATAACGGCGGTAATCTCGTCCTCCCCGGTCAGGGAAAGCAAATTGACAATTGCCGTACCCTTGGCCTGGCGGCCAGCCTCGGGGATTTCATGAACCTTCAGGCGGTAAGCCCGGCCACGTTGGGTCAGCACCATCAGATAATCATGCGTGGTAGCAATGAACAGCTGCTCCACATAATCCTCTTGCTTGGTCTTCATGCCGGTAACACCCCTGCCGCCGCGCTTCTGCTGGCGATAGGTATTGGTGTTCAAGCGTTTAATATAGCCGCTGTTGGTGATGGTGATGACCATATCCTCTTCCGCAATCAGGTCTTCCACAGAAAGCTCGCTGTCATCACGGGTGATGATAGTGCGGCGGTGATCAGCATATTTTTCCTGCATTTGCAGCAGTTCGTCTTTGATAATATACATGACCATCTTCTCATTATTCAAAACCTCAGTGAGATAAGCGATAGTTTTAATCAATTCTTTATATTCTGCATCCAGCTTCTCCCGCTCCATGCCCTGCAAAGCACGCAATCTCATCTCCAGGATAGCCTGAGCCTGCAGCTCCGAGAGGTTGAATTTTTCCATCAGTTTTTCTTTGGCGTCATCATGGGCAGCACGGATCGTGGCGATGACTTCATCAATAAAATCAAGAGCAATGCGTAAGCCCTCGACAATATGCGCTCTGGCCTGAGCTTTTTCCAGATCAAAGCGTGAGCGGCGGACAATAACCTCTTTTTGGTGCAGAATATAATACTCCATCACCTCTTTAAGGTTGAGCACCTTGGGCACGCCGCCGACCAAAGCCAGCATAATCACGCCAAAGGTTGTTTGCAGCTGAGTGTGCTTGTATAGTTGATTGAGTATTACCGAGGCATTAGCCTCTTTTTTCACCTCAATCACCACACGGATGCCGTCTTTATCGCTTTCATCGCGCAGGGCAGTGATGCCTTCCACCTTTTTATCATTGGTCAGGTCAGCGATTTTTTCAATCAGCTGGGACTTGTTAACCTGATAGGGCAACTCTGTCACGAGAATCCGCTGCTTGCCATTGTTCATCTGCTCAATAACAGTGCGGGCGCGCAGCTTAACAGAGCCGCGTCCGGTGTGATAGGCGTCTTTGATTCCCTCGGTTCCCAAAATGAGGCCGGCAGTAGGAAAATCAGGCCCGGGAATTTTGGTCATCAGCTCGTCGATGCTGGTATCAGGGTTCTCAATCAACATCACCAAGCCGTCAATAACCTCGCCCAGATTATGCGGCGGAATATTGGTGGCCATACCAACGGCAATACCGGAGCTGCCGTTAACCAGCAGATTGGGCATACGCGAAGGCAAAACAGTCGGTTCTTTTTCCTCGCCGTCATAGTTGTCCATAAAATCGACAGTGTTTTTGTTTAAATCCACCATCATTTCTAAGGCATATTTATGCAGGCGGCATTCAGTATAACGCATTGCCGCAGCCCTATGCCCGTCAATGGAGCCAAAGTTGCCATGCCCGTCAACCAGCATATAGCGCATGGAAAAATCCTGCGCCAAACGCACCAGAGCATCATAGACAGAGCTTTCGCCATGCGGATGATATTTACCCAAAACATCACCGACCACCCTCGCGCATTTTTTATGCGGTTTATCCGGGGTAATCCCCTGATCCAACATTGAATACAAGACACGCCTGTGTACCGGTTTCAAGCCATCGCGCACATCAGGCAGAGCGCGTCCGACAATAACACTCATCGAATAATCAATATATGATTCGCGCATTTCCGCTTCGAGATTTCTACATAAAATCTTACCATGGTTTATTAAATCCAAGGAATTATCCTCCCTAAATATCCAGATTCTTTACATACTGAGCGTTGGCTTGAATAAAATCACGGCGGGGTTCAACCTTGTCCCCCATCAAAATCGTAAATATTTCTTCAGCTTCCACCGCGTCTTCCAAAGTGACCCTGAGCAAAGTCCGGTTTTCCGGGTTCATCGTCGTCTCCCATAGCTCGGAGGCATCCATCTCGCCCAAACCTTTATAGCGGCTAATATCATACCGGCCCTTGTCTTTATCCGCAAAAAAGCGGTCTGATTCTTTATCGTCATAGAGATAAACATCCTCTTTGCCGCGCTTGGCCTTGGCCCGGTAAAGCGGCGGCTGCGCGATATAAACGTATCCCGCTTCGATTAAAGGACGCATATAGCGGAAGAAAAAGGTCAGCAGCAGAGTTCGGATATGCGCGCCGTCAACATCGGCATCTGTCATGATAATCAGCTTGTGATAGCGCACTTTTTCAATATTAAAATCGTCGGTAATGCCTGCGCCCATAGCAGTGATCATCGCCTTGATTTCCTCATTGCCAAAAATGCGGTCCAGACGCGCCTTTTCCACATTCAAAATTTTGCCGCGCAAAGGCAAAATAGCCTGCGTACGGCGGTCGCGGCCATTGATGGCAGAGCCGCCCGCACTATCGCCCTCAACGATGAACAGCTCAGAAAGGGCTGGGTCAGTGATAGAGCAATCCGCCAGCTTACCGGGTAGAGATGTTTTTTCCAGCACGCTTTTACGCCGGGTCATTTCCCTGGCTTTACGCGCAGCCTCGCGGGCGCGGGCAGCCTGTACTGTTTTTTCGATAATCTTACGCGTTTCCGAAGGATGTTCTTCCAGATAAGTGCCTATTCCCTCGGCTACCGCGCCGTCAACAATACTTCGCACCTCGGTATTGCCCAGCTTGGTTTTGGTTTGGCCCTCAAACTGCGGCTCCTCCACCTTAACGCTGATCACCGCCGTGATGCCCTCGCGGATATCCTCGCCGGAGAGATTGGCATTATTTTCTTTCAAGATGTTCAGGCGGCGGGCATAATCATTGACCACCCTGGTCAGCGCGGTTTTGAAACCAGCTTCATGGGTGCCGCCTTCTTGCGTATTAATATTGTTGACATAGGAAAAAATATTTTCGCTGTAGCTGTCAGTATATTGAATAGCTATCTCAACCTGCACACGCTCTTTTTCCATCTCAAAATGAACGACCTTATGCAAAGGATCTTTGTTTTTGTTGATATACTTAACAAAATCCTCTACCCCGCCGCTATATTTAAACAGCTTTTCATAATTATCGCGTTCGTCAATCAGCGTAATCGCAATGCCTTTATTCAAAAAGGCCAATTCGCGCAAACGTCCGCTTAAAGTATCACGGGAATACTCTAATTCCTCAAATATTTCCGCATCCGGCGCAAAGGTAACCGTCGTGCCGCTGCGGTCGGAAAGGCCGATCTGCCGCAGGTCATATTTGGGAATACCCCTGCTATACTCCTGTTGGTACTGGAAACCGCCTTGATCAACTTTGACCTCCAGCCATTGGGAGAGAGCGTTCACCACACTCATGCCCACGCCGTGCAGGCCGCCGGAGACCTTATAGCCGCCGCCGCCAAATTTACCGCCGGCATGCAGCATCGTCATCGCAGCTTCCACTGCGCTTTTGCCTGTTTTCTCATGCGTGCCAACCGGGATACCGCGGCCATTATCAGCCACAGTGATAGAATTATCTTCATGGATATAGACCGAAATAGTATCACAAAAGCCGGCCAAAGCCTCGTCAATACTATTATCTACAATCTCATAAACCAGGTGATGTAAACCGCGACTGCCGGTAGAACCAATATACATGCCGGGACGGCGGCGAACGCCTTCCAAACCCTCTAGGATTTGAATCTGCCCGGCACTATAATTATTCTCATCAGGCGTCACATTTTCATGATTGGGGATCGAATTATCAGCCAAGTTTTTTCCTCCGTTTTTTGGTTTATCCAAAGCGCGCCTAAATAGCAAAAAGCCCTCCTTGAATAGTTTAATTATACCACAACATCTAGATTCTGGCAATAGTTTCTCTTCTATATAAAATGTTTTTTTCAATAAACATCAAAATGTAGTGGTAGAAGGTTTTTTATTATTATGCGGAGAATTATCAATAAAACTGTTAAAAATCGTCTAATTTGCGGAGGCTGACAATGGTTATTGTGTTATCAGGACAAGATGTGGCAACGAGCATCAACAAAGAGGCCGCAGACCAGTGCAAAAAACTTAAAAAAGCAGGAAAAACACCTGTGCTGCAGATCATCCGCATCGGTGACCGTAATGATGATTTGCTTTATGAGCAATCTCTGCAAAAAATCTGTCAGCAAATCGGCATTGTCTGTAATACCAAAGCCTTGGCTGCGGATAGTGGCCAAAAAGCTCTAGAAAAAGAAATCCGCGCAGCGGTTGCCAATGATACTGTGCACGGGATTTTGCTTTTCTCTCCTTTGCCCAAGGGTTATGATTTGAAAGCTGCCGCCGCGCTTATCCCCCCGGAGAAAGATATTGATTGTCTGAACCCGCTTTCCTCCGGGCGTATTTTTACCGGCGACGATGCCTACCCCCCTGCTACTGCAGAAGCTGTCATTGCTATGCTGGATTATTACCAGGCTGATCTGCAGGGCAAAAATGTTACGGTAATTGGCCGTTCTTTGGTGGTCGGCAAGCCTCTGGCTATGTTGCTGCTAGCTAAAGATGCCACTGTTACTATTGCCCACAGCCGTTCCGAGGGGCTCCCTGCTGTCTGCCGCAAGGCTGACGTTGTCATCGCCGCAACCGGGCGGGCCAAAATGTTCAAGGGCAACTTTTTTACCCCCGGACAGGTAGCCATTGATGTTGGTATCAATGACGACCCTGATAACCCGGGCAAAATTTGCGGCGACATTGACTATGAAACTGCTGAGCAAATAGTCGCGGCGATCACTCCTGTCCCCGGCGGCATCGGTTCCATCACCAGCGCCATTCTTTGCGCGCATGTGGTCGATGCCTGCGCTAAATGCGGGAAGAAAAATTAGTCATGCCAGCTAAAGTAGAGGTTTTTGCGATATCTGTGCCTGATGACTTTGGCATGGCTGTGCTGGGCTGCGATATTGCTGTTTATGATGACAGCGCCACTGTGGCTGATTTTCTTTTGGCTATGGATGCTTTTGCGGAGCAATATCTGGCGGATTGCTATGGCTGCGACGGCTGTTGCCGGGAACGCGCGCCTTTGATAGCGGCGGATATCCCCGCGCTGGCCAGCCTGTTGCCTGATAGTGAGTTCCCGGCGCATGCTGTATGTGAAAATTTCGCTGCTATTGATATTTATAAAAACGGCGCCATTGATATCTGCTTTCAACGTGATACGAGCGGTGCTTGTACCCTGCTGAATAAAAAAGAAAAAATTTGTACGCATCATCAGCAGCGCGCCTTTGTCTGCCGCAGCCATTTTTGCCTACCCAGGACCGAAGCAATTAGCCGGCTGAGAGAAGAAGTCGTCAATGCTGGTGAAAACGAATTAGCGCGCCTATTATTAGCGGAGGAGCGCAGTGGCGCTAAAGCTTTAACAGGAAAAAATTTGGCCGAGCTGATTGATGCGGATGACTACCCGCCGACTGCGCAAAGCGGTAAAACAATATATGATGCCATCGCTCTCAAACAAACATTAAGCAAAGAGTTGTGGCAGCAAATAAAAAAAGAGGGATAATTATCCCTCTTTTGCTTTTGCGCAAAGAAAATCGGTCGGCAAAGATTAATATACGTCGATATCGCCCTTTTTCTTCTTTTGGCTCGATGGCTCCACGTCGATGATTTTTGCCAGCTTAGAGCTATCATGCACCGACTCGGCTAAATCATGATAAAAATCCGGACCCAGCGGTTTGGCGCGTTTAGGAAAGCTGCCCATAACCTCATGCGTCTGGTTAATGCAGACAAAGGCATGGGGGTCAACCTCCTTGACCATCTCTTTGATCGGCATCAAATCAAAACGGGAGACAACGCAGAACAGCACATCCCGGCGTTGATGCGTATAGCCGCCCTCGCCTGACATAATCGTTACGCCGCGGCCGATTTCCGCCAGCATTCTGTCAGCTATCTCCTGCCCTTTGTCAGTAATAATCATCATGTTGCGCTTGCGGTTAAAGCCTTCCAACACCTGAGTGAACACCACAGCCGTGACAAACATATATACTATGGTGTACATGGCCGGCTCAAAGCCGAAAATAAAAGCGCCGGCGCCAACAACGCCAATTTTAATCACCAGGCTGACTGAGCTGACGCTGACATCATACTTGTCGTGAAGAATGATACCGATAATATCGGTGCCGCCGCCGCTGCCATGAAACTTGACAACAATTCCCGCGCCTGCACCGCATAAGACGCCGCCAAAAAGGCAGGCCAGCAAAGGGTTATCCGTATATGTCGGCAAATAGGGCGCGAGGAAAGACAGCATATAGCTTTGCAGCACAATAGCAAAAATAGTATACAGGGCAAAGCGCAGGCTGAGGCGGTTCCAACCCCAGATCAGCAAAGGTATATTGAGTATTGCCACATATATGCCCATGGGGATGATGTCAACAAAATGATTGATAATGGCGGCAATACCCCAGAGCCCGCCGGCCAGGATATCATTGGGCTTAATCAGAATCAAATATCCCGCGCAATCGATAAAAGTGGCAAGCACGATCATGCTGAGGAAAAATATATGTTTTTTTAATGGATATTTTTTTGATACTTTACGTTTCTTTTTCATTTTCTTCTCTTCTATTAATTTTGAAAGGGACTACTCTTATGTTCCCACTTGTACACTTCTTTGTCAATAGCAAAATTGTGAAAAAAAGTTCAGATTTATTAGCGTTAGGCGGCCTTTTTCCCGACCTTGCCGCTGGCGCTGGCTTTGACCGCGACCAAGCGCATATGATGGGCGATGATTTCTTTGCCTGGTGCAGCAAGCATCATCCGCAGGCGCTGGATCTGGCGCGGGGGATTATTGCTCATGGTATCTCTCCCCATGCAGTC
>JAVBKT010000001.1:0-108853 GCA_031553915.1 Bacillota bacterium | reverse complement strand
AAATTGCCATAATTGTCGCTCCTGCTTTTGAGACCGATTCGGCCTTTAGGGCAGTTTCTTGAACTCCAGTATTGTTTTCCATTTACTGTATGTTCTCCTTTCAATCGATGACTTTAGTTATAATTCCAAATAAATACTTTTCGATGAGAGACTCAATTTTTGATTGGATCATAGTAGCCAATCCGTTTATCACCCCCATTTGATGTGGCTTGTCGGCGGTGAAGAAAAACTCACCGATATTTTCAGTCGCAATACTGAAAATATTCAAAAAAGACCGACAATTCAGCTTAAAAAAATTTAACCTGCAAGCAGCCACATATAAATTTTTGTGTTGACGCGCTAAGTAATTTGTTTATACAAGTCATTCAGCGAAAATTCACAATCAACACATTTTACGCACAAATTATATCATTAAAGAAAATGAAAAACAAGAGACAAATGGAAAAATTTTATCTTTTTTAGAAATAAATTGCTTAACAAAATATGTCATTTTGTCCGCTTTCTGATTGTTTTGCAAATATACCTTTTGTCAACTATATGTTATAATGATAAAAAAAGATGTTGATTTTGCGAAAAAGTCAATAATTTCGATAGCAAGGAGTGGAGAACATGCTTTTTCGGGATATTATGATCATAGATGAGCATATGCAGCCAAGAGAGCATATGTATTTGGGCGTACAGGGGACGAAGATTACTTACCTTGCTGATCAGGCGCCGGCAAACGCTGCTGAATATGGGCAGGTATATCAATATAGCAATAATAAACTGTTTATTCCCGGCTACTATAATGCCCATAGCCATGCGCCCATGCATTTGCTGAGAGGGTACGGCGAGAATCTGACGCTTGCCGATTGGCTCAACACACGCATTTTTCCCTTTGAGGCGCATTTAACTGCTGAGGATATTTATTGGGGATGCCTGGCCGGTGCTGCGGAAATGCTGCGTTTTGGGATTGTGGGCACTTCGGATATGTATTCTTCCGGCGATGCCTTGGCTCGGGCCTTTGTTGAGAGTGGCATCAAGGCTAATATTGGCATAGCCGCTACTTGTTTTGATGACCGCTCCTATCAAGAGCTCCCTGTTTATCAGGAGGTTCTGTCTGCCAAGGAGCAATTTCATGGTTTTGATGACAGCAGAATCCAAATTGATTTTTCTCTCCATGCCGAGTACACCTCTACCGAAAAAGTGGTGAGAGGCATTGCTGAGGCAGCAGCCCGGCAACAACTGAGAATACATGTGCATGTGGCGGAAACAGTCGCCGAGGTAAACGAATGCCGGGCGCGGCATCAGGGCCTGAGCCCGGTAGCCTATTTAGCCCAGGCCGGGCTTTTTGATCTGCCGACCACAGCAGCGCACTCAGTGCATATTGATGATGAAGATATTGCCATCTATGCGGAGAAAAGGGTGTCAGTGGCCAGCTGCCCCATCAGCAACCTCAAACTTGCCAGCGGCATCTGCCCGGCGGTAAAACTGCTGCAAGCCGGCATTAACCTGGCCCTTGGTACAGATAGCGTGGCCAGTAATAATAACCTTAATATGCAAGAAGAGCTGAAAATTTTTGCCCTGCTACATAAAGGCATCAGCGGCGACCCGACAGTGATTACTCCGGGGGAAGCCCTCTATGCCGCAACCCGGGCCGGAGCCCTCTCCCAGGGGAGGGCGGATTGCGGTCTGCTGAAAGAGGGCTATCGGGCGGATATGGTGGCTATTGACCTGGACCGCATCTATATGCAGCCCGCATATGACCAGCTAAACAACCTGGTTTATGCCAGCAGCGGCAATGATGTTTTTATGACTATGGTGGATGGGAAAATTTGTTATGAAAATGGCAGTTACACACAGCTTGATCTGGAAAAAATATTATACGAAACAGACAAATCCAGTCAGCGCATTCTGGCGGAGTTAGCGGGAAAATAGCAGTGTAACTAAAAAGAAAACCGTATTATCAGCCGCAAATTGGCTTTGTCTTTTGCGGCTGTTGTTTTGCGCAATCATCTGTTATTGTTAAGATAGCAAGGGTTCTATAGTATATGCGATTGGATGTGTGACAATGGCCCGGAAGCTTTTTTGCGAAATATCTCCATTTACTTATTATCTTTCTGTTAAAAAAGAGCGTTGCAAAAGACATCTCAAGAATTTAAGCTCAAGAGCGAGATTTGCAAAAACGAAGGGAGATATTCTTCCGCTTACAGTCTATAAGCATAATTCACTGATTCGCCGTAAGCTGGGAAATGTTGATATGGAGTTGCAGGAAAATAAAGCAATTAATCTTTGCCTGGCAGCGCCAAAGGTGAATCAAATCTTGATCAGGCCTAATGAAATATTTTCTTTTGGAAGCTTGTCAAAAACTGCACCAAAGCCAAAGGTTATAAAGAAGGCCTGACCATAGCCCTTGGCGCCACCGGCAGAAGTATCGGCGGCGGCATGTGCCAGTTTGCCAATTTGATACACTGGATGATCTTACACAGCCCGCTGGATATTTTTGAACTCCATCACCATAATGAGCTTGATTTGTTCCCGGATTTCGGCCGTCAAGTGCCTTTTGGTTGCGGCACCGCAATTTTGTTCAACTATTTAGATTATCGGGTGAAGAACAATACCAATAATACTTTCCAATTAATTATCAGCACCAGTGAAACCCACCTGCGCGGAGAATTGAGAGCCATTGAGCCATTGGAACATAGCTATCATATTATGGAAGAAGATCAACATTTTGTGAAAGACGGTAATGATTTCTATCGAAGGAATAAAGTGTATCGGCAGGTTATTGATAAAAAAACAGGATCAATCATTGAAAAGCAACTGATAGTGGAATCAAATGCTAAAATATTATATGATACTGAATTTATAGATAAAGACTTAATTCGTGCTGAATAAGCGTGAGTAAATAAAGAGAGGGAGAAATTGAAAATTTCTTCCTCTCTTTATTACTATATTTCCAGTTAAAAGATAAATTGCTATCAGTTTGTTTTAATCAAACAAGGCCAGTTGCTTACCCACTCTACGTTTTTTCTCCAGCGCCTTTTCTGTGGTGAGTAAGTCGCTGTCGATCTCGCTCAAAAAAGAGGATGGCTCATTTTGGCTGAGCAAAATCAACTCGTCTTTGGCGCGGGTAATGCCCACATAGAAGAGGCGGCGCTCTTCAGCCCGGTCAGTTGTCATTCCCTCTGCGTAAAAAGGCAGCAAGCCCTCTTTGAGCCCGGCGATAAACACCACCGGAAATTCTAGGCCTTTGGCGCCATGAAGCGTTAACAAAGAGACAGTTTCCTGAGCATATTCTTTGCTGCCGCTGCGTTTGATATCAGCCTCCTCGCCCAGCAAAGAGTTGAAGAGTAATGCGGAAAGATCCGGACAGAGCAGCGCGGTATGATGTAGCTTTTCCAGGGCCGGGTGCTCGCCAAGATAATTGCTGTCTATCCATTTTTCTACCAGCTGTGCGGGAGAGCTACCAGCCAGCAGCGGCCGGAAGGCGGCAAAAAGCCCGTCCAGCTTAGCGGCGGGAAATTTACTCTGGCAAAGATGCCGCGCCAATTGGTCAGAGGCATCAGTGATTGCCCGCAAAAAGGCCAGGCAAAGGCGCACCTGTTCATCATCCATAAAATCATCCCGCCCGCTGATGCTGTGCGGTATGCCCGCCTGCTCCAGGCAAAACGATAGCTGCTCGGCCTGGCGGTGAGTGCGGTAGAGGATAGCAATATCCGCCAGGCTGATATTGCCGCTTTTTTTGCTTTTCTTGCTGTGCGCGGTAATCATATCAATGCCGCCGATCAAGCGGTCAATCTCAGTGGCAATAAAAATACCTTCGCTAAGAGGGGTTTCTGCGTCGACCAGGCGCACCGATTGGTGGAGAGTGCGCTCGGTATGCAGCTGCCTGCCTTCATCTTCATTAACAAAGGCGCTGGCGCAGGCAAGTATTTCTGTAGTGGAACGGTAATTCTCTCTTAAATATATTTGCTCGGGGTTGGAACAGTGCTGCAAGAAACGCTCAAAACAGGCGGCGTCCGCACCGCGAAAACCATAGATAGACTGGTTAGGATCGCCGATAACAAAGGTATCGGCAGCTTCTTGACGCCAGGCTTCGATTAAACGCATTTGCAAATCATTAATATCCTGAAACTCATCAACAAGCAGGTGCATGTCAGCAAAATAGCCAGGGTTTTCTGACGCAAAATTGAGGACGGACAAGAGCAAATCATCAAAATCATAAGCATGATAGGGCAGCAGTTTTTGCTGATAAGCGCTGATTGCCGCTTCAGACAAGTCGCTCTTCTCGTTGTTTTTTGCATGGGATATTTCACGCAAAAAATGATTGGCGCGCATTTTTAGACCTTGTTCGGCAATCACTTCTTCCGCAAAACAACGGGCATTGTTTGCATCGACAAGAGCTATTGTTTCACCTTGTTCGCGCAGCATTTTCAGAGACAGGCTATGGAAGGTGCCGATATTCATTTTGCTGAGCATTTTTTTGCTTTTGAAATGGCTAAGCAGCCTTTCTCTCAGCTCTCCGGCAGCCTTATTGGTAAAAGTAACCGCCATGATCTTCTCCGGGGCAACACCCTTTTCCAGCAAATGGATGATGCGGTAAATCAGAGTGCGCGTTTTGCCGGTGCCAGGGCCGGCCATAACCACGATTTCTTTGTTGGTGGCTGCCACAGCCTGCCATTGCGCTCCGTTTAGGCCATAGGGGAGGTCGCTCTCTGTTTGCGCGGGCAGAGCAGTATCCGCAGCTATCGGTGCAGCTGTTTTTTGCTGTTTTTGGGACCGCGGTTGCTTTTCATAACCGAGATTAGCAAACAATGAGGTTTGGCCGCTCAATTGATCTAATTCCTCAGCGGAAAAAACGCTGACCTTGCCGTATTCACCGTCGAAACCAGGCGCTAAAGTGAGCTTGCCCGCGCGGATGCGGGAAATGCCTTCGGCAATGATATCGTTGGTGGCGTCAGCAATATCAGCAAGCGGCGCCTGGCGCAAAATATATAGCTCTGAACCCAAGCTCTGCAGCATGTGTTGATATTGAGCCTGTACCTTTTTGCTGGCTTTGGTCATGCGTGCGCAGGCGGCGATGATTTCTGACAGCGGCACCAGGCTTTGATAGGGGCGCATTAGTGGAGAAATATAATCTTCCGGGCGGTCTGCCAGCTCTTCCAAGCGGTGAGAAACGCCGAGAATCAGTTTTTCTCCGCAAACCGGGCAGATATTGCCATTGGCAATAGCATCTGAGGGCTTGCATGAATATTTGCAATTGCGGTGCCCGTCCCAATGATATTTGCCTTCTTCCGGGAAAAATTCTATGGTGCCGTGGAAATTTTTGCTTTGCGGCTCTGCCAGGGCTTGGGCCATGGCGTCATAGGTTAGCTCACAGTTAAAAAGATTCGCTTCCCGGGCCAGGTTGGCAGGGGAGTGAGCGTCAGAATTAGAGACAAAAGCATACTTATCCAAGGCAGAGATGCGCGCATTCATTTGCGGGTCAGAGGATAGCCCGGTTTCCAAGGCATGGATATGGGGGGTCAAATCTTCAAAACAGTCCTCGATAGTGTCATAGCCGGAATACATACCAAAAAGAGAAAAATGCGGCGTCCAGATATGCGCAGGGATAAAGATGGCCTCCGCGCAGCAATCCAGGGTAAGCTCCAGCAAATTGTGGCTGGAAAGCCCAATAATCGGCCTGCCGTCAGCGCGTAAATTGCAGCCGAGAGCCTCCAGCCGCAGCGAGATTTTGTCAGCTGCCTCGATAGATGGTACTAAAATGACATTATGTACCTTGCGCGTTTTGCCTTTATCTTTATAAATAGAGCTGATTTCACTGGAGATGATAAAGCGGGGGCGCATAATATCGTTGGCAATACCAGCGTCCACGCGGCGCAGCTCATCCTTGAGGGCGTACAGCCCATTATCTAGCGGCATGAGTTTTTCCCGCAACTCGCTGCGGTAGGCGGCATGGGTAAAATCGCCGCTGGCGAGCAGATCCATACCTTTGCGCCGGCACCAATATTCAAGCTCAATGGGCTCATTGGCCTGGCTGGTGGCGCGGGAATAGCGAGAGTGAATATGCAGATCAGCAATAAACATAGAGTACCTCAGTAGCGTAAATTTTGCGTAATTATGTCTAATTATAGCACGAAAAGACTAAGGTGGAAAAGCCCAAGTATTGGTTATACGCATCTCTAGTGTCTAAAATTTTATAATTTGGCAAAAGAAAACTGACGCTGCAGGGCAGCGCCAGTTTTGCAAGACATTATTAGCTAGCGTTAAAGTTAATTATTTAATGCGTTCGCCAACTTCTTTGATAACTTTATCAACCATTTTACCGGACATACCAGTGTAGTTCTTAGGCTGCAAGGTTGCATGGATTTCTTCTGCGCTCATGATAGAGGTTACGCGGCTGTCTTCGAGCAGGCAGCTTTCAATGCCTCTGCTTTCATCAACAGCTTTCATAGCGTTTTCATAAACAACATGATGTGCATCCATACGGCCAATCTTGGAACCCAATTTGATCATCATAGCTTCAGCACAGATGGAACCATTGGTGTAGTCAAGGTTACGCAACATGTTTTGTGGGAATACATGCAAGTTTTCTAAAACGTCTCTGGTCAAGAAGAGGCAAGCAGTACCCAGATGATTGATTTCCAAGGTATAATAAGTATCGAGGAACATCATACCATTGCAGCGTTCATGCTGAATATGCATAGAGTCGATAGCAACATCATACTGTGCATGTACGATACGGGCATAACCGATAGCGGTTTCCATGGTATCTGGATTGCGTTTTTGTGGCATGGTGGAAGAAGCTAAACGGCCGGCCGGGAAATCTTCGGCAACTTCGGAAAGCTCAGTTTTCATCAAGCCGCGCAGGTCTTCCATAATACGGGAGCAGCTGCCGCACATAATATCGATAACTGAGGCAAATTCGACAAAAGTATCTCTGGCATTATGCCAAGAAACAGTAGGTGCAGTGAGGTCTAAGATTTCAGCCAAACGTTTTTGAACAGCAATGCCGTCATGACCGTCAATCTCTAAAGTGTTAAGAGCGCCGGCGGCGCCAGAGAAAGCAGCTTTGAAAACGCCGCGTTTTTTCAGGTCTTTTAAGCGGACTAAGCTACGGGAGAGTTCATCTGCATAAACTGCGCATTTGAGACCAAAGGTGATCGGTACAGCATGAACCTGGTGGGTTCTGCCGGCCATAGGATCATCGCGGTATTTTTTAGCCAGTTCCAAGCAGATATTAACAACATCAGTTAATTCACTAATATAGTATTCGCTCATTTCCTTTAAGCCCAGGGAATAAGAGGTGTCAAGCAAATCTTGGAGGGTTGCGCCCCAGTGAGTCCATTTACCAAGATCGTTTTCACACATTTTTTCCAAAGCCCAGATAGCAGGAATACAAGGATGGTTTGTTTCAATAATTTTTTCTTCAAGCCAAGCAAAATCAAAGTTTTCCGCTTTGCCGTATTTACGGATTTGCTCTGCAACACCCTTAGGAATAATGCCCTGCTCTTCTTGCGCTTGAGCGAGAGCAGCCCAGAATTTGCACCAAGTGTTGATTGTTGCCTCATCACTATAAATTTCTCTGGATTTGTCAGTGCTGTAAAACTGTCCCAAAAGGCGGGAATCAAACATTGAATATCTTGCTTCTTTACTCATAACCTTGCCTCCCATTCATAAAAAATATTTTTATTTTTATTGCTGAAATATCCAGCAATATAATACAAGAACAAGAAAATGCCAAATATGTAAAAAGTTTTCATATCCACAGCTAAAATCAGCTGGGTAAGATAAATGATATCACAGCAAAGGTTGAAAGTAAAGCTATTGTTTTAATTTTTTGTTTATTAAAAATATGTACAAAAAATAATTTTAGAATAGTGTCAGTGTTAATAAATTATAGCGCAAACAGCTTTTAAAGTAAAGTGCATAAATAGCCTCGTTATTGCCTTATTATCAAACAGATTTCCTATAAAAAGTTTGGTGATTTTTGAAAAATAACCAACTCCATATCCATGCCAGCAATCATTTGCCGCGCTGTTTCATGCCAGCCATGCTTTTGATAAAAAGCGATAGCGTGCGTATTATTGTTGAATGTTTGCAGCGTAATAAGAGCATGATCCTTAAACATCTGCTGCTCAATATGCGCAAGCAGCTTGGAGCCATATCCCTTACCCTGATGCTCCGGCGCAACCATGATCAAATGCAGAGTATCCGCATTGACAATGGTAAATCCAATGATAACGTCACCCTTCACCATAAGCGTGCAGTCATTCAGGCCATCATCAATTTCCTTATCCGACTGGCCGCTGGCAATGAAATCCTGCACCATATCCGCGCCTAAAAACGGTGTGTAATTTGTTTGTATTGTCTGTTTGGCAATGCTTTTCAGAACTGGCGCGTCAGCTGAAGTTGCTAAACGGAATATAAGCTCGATAATAGCACCCCCATTTATCTAGAATCTTTCACTGGCCCTAGCTCAAAAACAACAGCAGGAGAGGGAGGGCAGCTTATCATTGCAAAAACCGGGAACGGCGAGCTTATATTGCAGGAAGAATTGCTTTTCATTCGCCGTGGAGCATGGACTATCTATTATAAAAGTATAAAGTTTTATTAATATTCTCTAAAGAAAATACTAAACGGCAGGATATTTTTGGCCTTTGGGGAACAATGAAATTATGGCAGAAATTGTACAACCGCGTGTTTACGGCGTGGCGGAGATAAATGTATATTTGCACGAATATCTGGCTGAAGATGAGTTTTTGAGCCTGATTGCTGTTCGCGGTGAAGTAAGCGGTTTCCGCGCGCATAGCGCAGGGCATGTTTATTTTACGCTTAAAGAGCAGGATAGCTCGCTGAAGGTAGTGATGTTCCGCCGTTTTGCTGAGCAAATGCGGGATTCTGTGCAAGATGGTGACGAAATTGTTGTGATCGGCGGCATCTCCTTGTATCAGCGGGACGGCAGCTGCCAGCTCTATGCGGAGGAAGTGTTTTTGGCCGGAGACGGCAAACAGGCCCGGGCTTTGAGCGAGCTAAAAGAAAAGCTGGCTGGCGAAGGGCTTTTTGCGGTGGAAAACAAAAAAACCTTGCCGCCATTTGTTTTTAATATCGGGGTGATTACCTCTGCCCAGGGTGCTGCCTGGGCAGATATAGAGCGCATCGCCTATAGCCGCAACCCATATCTGCGTCTGCGGCTTTATCCGGCTTTGGTGCAGGGAGAGCAAGCTCCCGCTTCTTTACTTGTTGCTTTGCAGGCGGCAGATTGCGCTAAGCATGATTTGCTGATTATTGGCCGGGGCGGCGGAGCGGAGGCGGATTTGGCCGCCTTTGACCATGAGCTGGTGGTGCGGGCTATCGCCGCGGCAAAAACACCTATTATCACCGCGATTGGCCATGAAAGTGATTTTAGCCTGAGCGATTTAGCTGCTGATGTGCGCGCAGCCACTCCCACCCACGCCGCGACAATTGCCGTGACTGATATACGCGGAGTGGAGGAGATGCTCGCGGAAATATCTTTGGCTCTGAAAAGCAGCATGAGCGATTATCTGGATAGCCGCTATCAGCGTTTGGCCGGCTATGATCTGCCGCGTGCAGCAGCAATGGCTCTCGCAAAGCAACAGCAGCAGCTATTGCTGGCCATTACCCGGCTGGAAATGATCAACCCTCTGGCAACTCTGGCCAGAGGATATGCGATAATAGAAACAGCTGACGGACTGATTGTCCGCGAGGCTGCTCGGCTCAAGCAAGGAGATTTGCTGAAAATATACCCGTCCAAGGGGAAAATTTTGGCCAAAGTGGAGGAGATAGAAAATGGCTAAAGCGCAAAGCTTTGAACAAATGGTAGCGGAGCTGGAAGAGATAATTGGCGTCATGGAACAAGGCGAACTGCCGCTGGAAGAAATGATGCAGCTGTATAAGAAAGGGGTAAGCCTGAGCGAAAGCTGCCGTAAGAAGCTGCATGCCGCAGAGCAGGAAATCTCGATAAAGGCGGACCAGAATGATTAATTTGACGAAGTTTTTAGTGCAAATAAGCGCGGAGATAGAAGAGCAGTTGTCTCATCTGCTGCCGGAAATCAAAGGGGAAGCCAGGGTCTTGGCTGAGGCCATGCGCTATAGCGCCCTCGGCGGCGGCAAACGGCTGCGCCCGGCCTTGTTTTGCGCCACAATCAAGGCTTTTGGTGGTGATTATCATCCCTATCTGCCCTATGCGGCAGCGTTGGAAATGATTCACTGCTATTCTTTGATTCATGATGATTTGCCGGCTATGGATGATGATCAACTGCGCCGCGGTAAGCCAACCGTGCATATTGCCTATGGCGAAGCGATGGCGATTCTGGCCGGGGACAGCTTGCTCAGCCTGGCCGCGGAGATTCTGGCAAGACCGCTGCCGGATATTAATCCCCGCTATCAATTGGCGGCGGCAATGGAAATGATGGCAGATGCCGGAAAAATGGTTGAGGGACAAGCCATCGAGATCATCAGCAGCAGTGAAATAATAAGCCCGGAGCTGTTGCAAACGATTTATGAAGGTAAAACCGCAGCTCTTTTTAAAGCGGCGGCAAAGGGAGCAGCTTGTCTGATCGGCGTCACAGAAGAGCAACAAGCAGCTTTGAGTCAATATTGCACATGGCTGGGGCTGGCTTTTCAAATTGCAGACGATATGCTCGATATTCAAGGAGAGGCCGCGGCAACCGGCAAGAGCCGGGGCCGGGACGCCAAAAACAATAAACAGACCTATCCGGCAATATTTGGCTGCCAAAGAGCAGAACAAGAGGCGCAAAAAGCAGTCCGGGAGGCCAAGGCTGCGCTGAGCAAGCTCAATATTGATATAGACATCCTTTACTCCTTTGCCGATTATTCTATTTCCCGGAAAAACTAGCATTTGTAAGGGTGCCCCATACGTTCCGGAACAATTAAACGTTTTTATTTGTCAAAAAGTTGTAATTAATAGTTATAAATGTTATAATACACTATGTTGTTTTATGGGCAAGCAGGCGTTTATGTAAATATTTTATTTTATCGCAAATATTGCCTGAGGTGAATGTATGAAAAAATATAAGCTGATTTTAGTATCGCTGATTATGCTGATGGCGCTGTTAATGATGGCAGCCTGCGGTGATGATAGCGCGCCGGTTAACGCCGGTGATGACCCGATAGTGATTGAGCCGGGGATAAACGGTGACGACGATGACCCCACCGCGGATGATGGCTTGGACACAGAAGATAACCCCGGCGATACGGATACGCCATATGCCTTTACTGATAAGGGAGAACAAACCACGGTTGACGACCTGGTTAAGGCCCAGTCTCATATCTTATCATATTATTTTGAACAGACCATTCCTTATCCGGACGGCTCGGTGTTCATGCGCGTGTGGTACTATCAGGGCCAGATGAAAGTAATTACCAGCATTGACGGGTATATTATTTTAGAAGACTATTATGATTATAATGAACAAACCCATATCAGCTATTCCCCGGGGGATGACAGCGCAACGCAATACTCCTTTGACCCTTATAGTGATGTTGCCCCGGTTAACCCCAAGCAAGATGATTATTCCAACTGCACCTATTTGCAAAATGAAACTATCGGCAGACAGCTTTGTTTTGTTTTGCAAACAAATATTGGCGACAAGCTTTGGGTCAGCACCAAATATGGCTTCCCTTTGCAGGTAGAGTTTGCGGATTCCTTTGGCGCGGTCTACACTGTTGAGTACCGCAATGTTGAGATCAACACTATTGCTGCTGATGATGTTGCAGTGCCGGCGGGTTTAACTATTAAATAATTACTAGCTTGGGGAGATAAGCAGCAGCTATTATGGCAAAAAATCTAATTAAAGCATCAGGACTACTCCTGATCATCAATATTTGTGTCAAGCTTTTTGGATTTGGCCGGGAAATGGCCATTGGCAGAGAGTTTGGCACATCTGCTTTTGCAGACGCCTATTTTACCGCCTTTACTTTCCCTTACTTTTTCCAGGCTGTTTTAGGCTATGCTTTCGTTTCCGCGGTATTGCCGGTGATCAGCCAATATTGGCAAGAAGACGGGGATAATCTCCGCGCCTGCCGTTTGGGCAGCACCTTGATTAATATTACCGGACTGGGGATGATTGTGCTATCGCTGCTGGGCATTTTGGCGGCAAACGCTCTGGTCTGGATCACTGCTCCGGGGCTGGCTGAGGAAACGTCGCTGCTGGCGGCGGATTTGGCGCGGATTATTTTCCCCTCGATGGCCTTTATGTCGGTAGGCTTGGTGATCTCCGCCATTTTGAACAGCCGCTACCGTTTCTCCGCTGCTGCGCTGGCTCCCGGCCTGACCAGTTTAGTGATTATCATTGCCGCGCTGGTCTTTGCCAAAGGGAATATCTATGTTGTCGCTTGGGGCACCTTGGCCGGTTTTATTGCCGGCTTTTTGCTGCAATTGCTGGATTTGCCCAAAACCGGGTTCAAATATAGCTTTGCCTGGGACATCAAGGACGCAGCGGTGAAAAAGGTCATGAGCAATATTATGCCCATTGTCCTTGGCCTGGCAGTGACGCAGATATATACGATTATTAACCGCATCTTTGCTTCTTATTTGGCGGAGGGGACTATTTCCGCTTTGAATTACGCTTCCAAGCTGATGAATTTTCCGTTAGGTGTTTTTGTCGCCGCGATTATAACCGCCGCTTTTCCCGCTCTGGCAGAGCGCGCGCTCCAAGCTGATAAAACTGCGCTGACCAAAACAGTCAAGCAGGGAATATCCATGATTTTGCTGGTAGCTATCCCTTCTTGTGTGGGGCTCATTCTGCTGGATTATGATATTATTCGCCTGATATATGAAGGCAATCAATTTACCAAAGAGGGCGTGGCCATCACCTCGCAAGCTTTGGCAGCCATGGCGCCGGGGTTGATCTTTTTGGGCCTCAGTATGCTGCTGATTCGCGTCTATTATGCTTTGGACGATGTGAAAACGCCGGTCGTAACAGGATTAATTTCGATTGCGGTGAATATTATTTGCAGCCTGGCTTTGGTGGGGCCATTGCAGCATATCGGCTTGTCGCTGGCCAATTCGCTTGCCGCCGCTGTTAATGCGCTGTTGTTGCTGCTGCTTTTGCATAAAAAAATTAATCTTTTCGCTGATGGCTACTTGGGCAAGACGGTTTGGGTATCGCTTGTGGGCGCTGTATTGATGTGCATACCGGTGATAATCGGCTTGCAGCTATGGCCGCATATGAGCACTAAAACAGGTTTGGCGGCAGAGTTGATCGTGTTGATAGTGCTGGCCGCAGCGGTATATTTTATTACGCTCAAATTGCTGCGCTGCCCGGCCTTAACAGATATTGTGAAAAGCCTGCGTAAAAAGAATTCGGCAGAATAACATGGCCAATATTGCCATAATAAAAGTTTTATTTGAAAGTTTGCTGATTGTTTTAATAAAAACTTGACAAAAAGGCCCTTATAATGCGAAAATATATAAGATGAAGTTAATGTGCGGAAAATGGCTGATACTTTATCGGAGGCAAAATTATGCTTACCTGGATTGCCATAGCAGTAGCCTTTATCGCTGCGCTGGCGCTAACTCCGCTGGCTATCAAAATAGCCAATAAATTTAATATTGTAGATATCCCCAATCAGCGTAAAGTACATACCAAAGCTATGCCGCGCATTGGCGGCCTGGCTATTTACGCTGCGTTTGTTTTGGGAACTCTGGCCTTGGCCGTCTATACCCGGGAAGTGGCAGCCCTATTGATTGCCGGCACGATTGTTTTTATTACCGGCCTGGTGGATGATATTAAAGGTATTTCGCCAAAGATCAAGCTTATCGGCCAGGTTGTGGCCTCTTTGGTGCTGGTGCGGGCTGGTTTTTATGTGGAATTTATCACCAACCCCTTTGACGGCAATATCATCAATCTGGGCTGGTGGGGGATTCCGATCACGGTGATCTGGCTGACGGGTATTTCCAATACGGTGAACCTGATTGATGGCCTGGACGGGCTTTCCGGCGGAGTTTCCGCTATTGCCGCCGGCGCTACAGCCATTGTTTGTATTGCCCAGGGAGAGCTTTTGGCAGCATCTTTGGCAGCAGTTGTCGCTGCTGCGGCACTGGGTTTTTTGCCCTGGAATTTTCATCCGGCCAAAACCTTTATGGGTGATTGCGGCTCCTTGCTGCTGGGTTTTCTATTAGGCGCCCTGGCGCTGATGGGCCTCTCAAAAGGGGCGACAGTTATTTCTATTTTCATCCCCTTTATTATTTTGGGCATCCCCTTTTTCGATACCAGCTTTGCCATTATACGCCGCTTGTTTATGAAAAAACCAATCTTTGCGGCTGATAAAATGCATTTGCACCATAGCCTGCTTTCTTTGGGCATGAGCCACCGGCAAACAGTGCTGACCATTTATGCTTTAGCTTTAGCAATGGGCCTTTGCGCTGTGCTGATGGCGATTTTGACCAGTTCGCAGGCTGTGCTCATTCTCATTCTGGTAACAGTGTTTACTTTTGCCGGCGCAGAGCTCCTGGGGATTTTGCGGGGCAAACAACCGGCACTTATTATCAAAATCAAGCAGGAAAAGAAGCACTCAGTATAAAATACTATGTTAGTAAAGATTAAACAAATAAATTGGATTGGTGACTCATAGATAAAAGGAGAATATTGAGATGAATAAAAGCAGTATTATCATCCTGATTGTAGCAGCAGTTGTTTTTACCGGTTTGGGTTTTGTGGTAGGAAATGTTATGGCAGCCGGCAGCGTGCCCGGCAGCGCGGACGACCCGGTTATGACTCAGGCCGGGGTAGAGAAACTTGTCGGCAATCGTCTGACAGATTTGCAAAACCAGATTGATGATTTGCAGGCGATTGTAAAATCTGTGACCGGGGATACAGATCCTGTTACCCCACCCGCTAACAACAATGGCGGAACAACCCCTGTGACCGATCCTGATGACAATAATTCCGCCGCTACGCAAACGGTCACAGTGAGCGCTGATTCTGTCAATATCCGCGCTACTGCATCCACCTCTGCCAGCATAGTGACTACAGTGAGCAAAGGCACGGTTTTGACCTATGTGTCTCAGACCAGCGCCTCTGACGGCACCTGGTATAAGATTAGAACCAGCGGCGGCGTGGAAGGCTATATCCGTAGTGATTTGTGTTCCAGCCCAAGTTAATTATTGTTCTTTTGTCGGAAGAGCAAAAGTTTTCATCCTAAAAAGCGAAATATTTGTTTAAGGTTTTGACAGTATGCGGCAGTTTTCTGCCGCATACTTTTGTTATCATAGGCATAGGTCAAGCGGACAAACCCACAAACTACTGCTTTTCGGGAGAAAAAATGCCATATAAAACCTGTACTAATTGTAGACAAATCTCTTATTCCGCCGCAGATAATGCCATTTGGTTTTGTCCCTGCTGCGGAGAGGATATCAGCTCCTTTGCGGCAGTAAAAGACAGCAGGCAAATCATTGGCCTGCATAAACGCAAGCAAGCGAAAATATATGAAATCACCAAAAAAAGGACGGTCTAAGCGTCCTTTTTTTGCGCATACAATAAATATATCTTTGCTATTGCATAAAAAAAGTTTGTAATTATTATATATATATGGTATAAATAAATTAATTTCTTTATAATAGAAAAAATTTGCTTTTAATCTTTCACGAAGGTGCGCATGGAAAAAAATATTGCCGGCATCAAGACCAATTATCATATCAGCGGAACAGGCAAAGATTTATTATTATTGCATGGGTGGAGTGTTGACAGCAGCACGATGCTTCCCATGCAAAAACATTTTGCGCAACATAGCAGAGTCACGGTCCTTGATCTTCCCGGTTTTGGCCAAACAGAAAGGCCTGATTCTGCCTGGGATATTTATCAATATGCTGATTTTGTGCGGGAATTTTGTGAGGAGATGGGGCTCAATAATCCGGTTTTGCTGGGGCATAGTTTTGGCGGCAGAATTGCGATTATTCTGGGCGCGCAGGGCCTGGGACGCAAAATTGTACTCAGCGATGCTGCCGGAGTTTTGCCCAAAAGACCCCCCAGCTATTATGCCAGGGTATATAGCTATAAGGCAGCCAAAAAGGTGATGAATTTGCCTGTCTTGAACAAACATAAAGAACAAGCTCTCGATTTGTGGCGCAAAAACAATCCCAGCTCTGACTATGCCAAGGCTGATGGTATTATGCGTGAAATTTTTGTCAAAGTAGTTAATGAAGATTTGCAGCCTTTATTGTCACAAATAAAGGCTGCAACTTTGCTCATTTGGGGAGATCAAGATACCGCTACCCCTCTCGCTGACGGGCAGCTGATGGAAAAGCTGATCCCAGACGCCGGGCTGGTCGTTTTTGAGCAGGCCGGGCATTATCCTTTTCTGGATCAGCCACAGCGTTTTTATACCATTGTTGATTATTTTCTTGAACATTAGTTGTTGTTATAAAGGAGCAGATTATGGTTTGGAATATTCTCACAGGTGTTTTTGCCCTGGCTTATATGGTTATTGCTTTATTATACCGGCATGTACATATGATGCAGCAAAACGGCTATCGCGTGGACCGCTACTGGCAATGGTATAAGGTGCGCATTATTAAAGATACGCGTTATACGGAAGTGCTGTTGCTGATTCCGCTGATTCTGGGTTTCTTTTCCAAGGTTGCCTGCGCAATCGCTGCCATAGTCGTTTTTGCCTTTTTGCTCTTTATCAGCTGGCCGCGGCCTGCTCGGGACAAAAAGCCGCTGGTTTTTACCGGCAGAGCCAAGCGCCTCTATCTGCTGTCAGCGATATTAATGACAGCTAAGGTCGTCTCTTTTATCTTTGTTATTCATCATGGGGCATTGCTGATGTTTTTATTATTGCTCCTTTGCTATTTCTCCCGCTACTATATGCTAATGGCTGCTTTGATTTTAATCCCGATCGAAAATATGATTAATAATAGGTATCTGAACGATGCTAAACAAAAAATTGCGCGTTTGCCGGACTTAAAGCGCATCGGCATTACCGGCAGCTTTGGCAAAACCAGCGCCAAGATGATAATGGCTGCGCTGCTCAGCGAAAAGTATCAAACCCTGGCCACACCGGCCAGCTACAATACGCCAATGGGTATCACCAAGGTGATTCGTGAGCAGTTGAGCGCGGTTGACGAGGTCTTTATTGCGGAAATGGGCGCCAAGCAAAAGGGCGATATTGCCGAGCTTTGCGAGCTGGTGCATCCCAGCATCGGTGTACTCACTGCCATTGGCGAACAGCATTTGGAGACCTTCGGCAGCATTGAGACGATTATCGACACCAAATTTGAGTTGCTCACCAGCCTGCCCAAGGACGGCATTGCTATTGTTAATGGCGATGATGCGCGGATTATGGCCAATATCAGCCAAAGCCCTGTTAAGGTGCTAACCTATGGTTTTGCGGAACAGAATGATTATTGGGCTGATCAAATCAGCCATGATGAGAAAGGGGTATCCTTTACTTTTCATCATGGGGAGATTGCGGAGAGCTTTAGCAGTGTGCTGCTTGGCCGGCATATGATCAGCAATATTCTGGCAGCTTTGGCTGTGGCTGATCAGCTGGGCCTATCGCCGGAAGAGATGCGCCGCGGCGTCAAAGCTCTGCCCGCAATTGCCCACCGGCTGCAATTGAGCAGCAGCGGCGGTTTCTTCATTCTTGACGATGCCTTTAACTCTAACCCCACTGGCGCTGAGGCTGCGATGGAGGTTTTGGCTGCCTTTGCTGACAGCAAAAAAATTATTATCACCCCGGGCATGGTGGAGCTGGGAGAACGCGAATATCAACTTAACTTTGAGCTGGGGCAAAAGATGGCAAAAGTTGCCGACTATATTATCCTGGTGGGCAAAACGCATAGCCAGCCTTTGCAGGACGGGGTGGCAGCCGCGAATTATCCGCCGGAGCAGCTTTATGTTGCTGAAGATTTGGCTGATGCCAGACGGCGGATGGCAAAAGTGGTTGAAGAAAAAGCGGTAGTCTTGTTTGAAAATGATTTACCCGACACATATAACGAATAGCTGGAGGTAGCAATGGCAGCAGTGCAAAACGAAAAATTAAAAATTAACGTGGGTATTATTTTTGGCGGCAGATCAGTCGAGCATGAGGTGTCGATTATTTCCGCGCATCAGGCCATGGCCGCGCTGGATCATGAAAAATATCACCCGGTTCCGATATATATCAGCAAAGAGGGGGAGTGGTATAGCGGTGATGCTTTGCTCGATCTGGATTTGTTTAAAGACCAGAACAAGCTCAAACAGGCTGCTATCCCGGTGCAAATATCTACGAACTATGGGCAGAAAAGGATCTTTGCCCGCAAAAGCGGCTTCTTGCAAAAGGCTTTTGAGCAAGAGCTGGATGTTGTTTTGCCGGTAGTGCACGGCACCAGCGTTGAAGACGGCTGCCTGCAAGGCTTATTGGAGCTGGCCGGCATCCCCTATGCCGGACCGGCGGTGCTGGGCTCGGCTGTGGGCATGGATAAGACAATGATGAAAGCGGTGCTGGCCCAGGCCGGCTTGCCGATTGTGCGCTATAAGGATTATGCTGCTTTTGAATGGCACAATGATCAAGAGGCGATCATTCAGGAAATCGAAAACACCCTCGGCTATCCGCTGGTGGTTAAACCGGCTAATCTCGGCTCGTCAATCGGTATCAGTAAAGCAGACTCTCAGGCGGAATTGCTGGATGCCATTGAGCTTGCCTTTAGCTTTAGCGCGCGCTTGATCGTCGAAGAGGCGATAACACCCCTGCGCGAAATCAACTGCGCGGTTTTGGGCGCGCCGGGAGACCTGATCACCTCTGCCTGCGAAGAGCCGGCTGCAGCTGAGGAGCTGCTAACCTTTGCCGATAAATATCTTGGCTCAGCGGGCGACAAAACAGCTGCCCCGGCCAAAGGCATGAGCGGCGCCAAGCGGAGAATTATTGAGGACGACCAGCCCTTGATCGATAAAATTACCGCGCTGGCAGCGGCTTCTTTTACTGCGCTGGATTGCTGCGGCGTCTGCCGGGTAGATTTTTTGATCAACTCTGATAGCGGCGAAATTTATGTCAATGAAATCAATACTATCCCCGGCTCTCTCTCATTTTATCTTTTCGAGCCAATTGGCCTCCAGTTTAGCGCCTTGATCGACCGTTTATTGAAGCTGGCTTTGGCGCGCAAACGCAGCCAGGATAAATTGACCACCGTCTATGAATCAAATATTCTCGCGCAAGGCGGCTCTAAAGGCAAAAAATAATTTATCAGCAAATTTTGGTGAAGAAGAGGTATTTAGTGGACAAGCAGATTGGTTTTTATTTGGCGTTTAACGCTATCTTTAAGCTAAACAGCACCAATATATTAGCTCTTTTGGCAGCCTTTGGCGGTGACGCGGCGACGGCCTGGCAAAACAGCGCGGCTTGGGCGGAAATTCTGCGCCTTTCTCCGTCAGCCCGGGCGGATATTTTGGCTCATCAGCAGCAAATCGATCCGGCGCGGCTCTATCAGGAATATTTAGACTATGGCTGCCAGCTGACCTATTATGGCGCGGATGACTATCCTCTTTGCCTGGTCAATATTGTTGATCCGCCGCTGGTGCTTTTTTATCACGGCGCTTTGCCTGACAAAGATGATTTATGTCTGGCCTTGATTGGTTCCAGACAAGCTACCCCTTACGGACACCAGGTAGCGGAGATTTTCGCCCGCGATCTAGCTTATCAGGGAGCATGGATAGTCAGCGGTATGGCCCGGGGCATTGACACCATCTGCCATAAGGCAGCGCTGGCTGCGGGAGGAAAAACAGTGGCCGTACTTGGCAGCGGGCTGGACGTGGTTTATCCCCGCGAGAATGATAAACTATATTGCCATATTTGTGAAAACGGTGCGGTAATCAGCGAATTTGCTCTGGGCACAGAGCCGCTCACCTATAATTTTCCCCGCCGCAACAGAATTATCAGCGGCCTCTCCCAAGGCGTGGTGGTGATCGAAGCCGGAGAGAACAGCGGCACCATGCATACAGTGGACCATGCTTTGGAGCAGGGCAGGGATGTCTTTGCGGTGCCCGGCCCGATTACCAGCAAATACAGTAAGGGTACCAATCGTTTGATCAAAGAATGTCCATCGCTGGCCATGGCTTTGAGCGCGGAAGATATTTGGGAGCATTATAACACCTTGCCCTTGCAAAGAATGCCCAGCCAAACGAGAGTAAACATCACCAATAGCGCTCTTAATGACAAAGACCGGCAGCTTTTAGCGCTGCTTACTATGCCGATGCAATTTGATCAGCTGGCAGTGCATGAGGATTTGCAAATCCCCACTTCTTCTTTAGCGGCAACATTGACGATGCTGGAAATACGCGGCTTGATCAGGCAATTGCCAGGCAAATATTATCAGGCTGTAGTAAAAAACATCAGATAGATATCAGGTGAATTTGATATTCACTGAATATAGATCAAAACTGAATAATGCTCTGAAAGGAAAAGAAAAAATATATGAAAACATTGATTATTGTTGAATCTCCAACCAAGGCTAAGACTATTGAGCGCTTTTTGGGTAAAAATTATACAGTTAGGCCCTGTATGGGGCATATTCGTGATTTGCCGAAAAGCTCAATGGGCGTGGATACGGAGCATGATTTTGAGCCGCATTATATTACCATTCGCGGCAAAGGCGATATTATCAAGGTCTTGCGCGACGAGGCTAAAAAAGCGGACCGCATCCTGCTCGGCTCTGACCCGGACCGCGAAGGCGAAGCTATTGCCTGGCATTTGCAGCAATACTTGGGGATTGACGATAGCGAGTGCCGCATCACTTTCCATGAAATTACGGATTCAGCCATCAAGTCTGCGGTAGCCTCTCCGGAGGAGATTGATATCAATAAGGTTGAGGCGCAGCAGGCCAGGCGCATTCTTGACCGTCTGGTTGGTTATAGTATCAGCCCGCTGCTGTGGAAAAAGATCAAAAAGGGTCTTTCCGCCGGCCGCGTCCAGTCAGTGGCAGTGCGTTTGATTTGTGACCGGGAGGCGGAAATCAAGGACTTTGTCGCTGAGGAATATTGGGATTTGTTTGTGCATCTGCATGACAAGCAGCATCAATTAGTTGTCAAGCTGATGAAGATTGACGGCAAAAAAGCTGTGATCCCCAATAAAGAGGCCATGGACGCTGTTTTAGCCAGATTGAAAAAAGCGGAATATGCCGTTGACTCTGTGACCTGCAAAGAAAAGAAAAGGCAGCCCCAGCCACCCTTTACTACTTCTGTGATGCAACAGGAAGCATCAAAACGCTTAAGCATGATGGCCAAAAAAACGATGCAAATTGCCCAGCAGCTCTATGAAGGCATCGCGGTAGGCGGTACTGTCACCGGTCTCATCTCCTATATGCGTACGGATTCGGTACGCATTAATGACAAGGCGCAAGAGCAGGCCAGGGAGTATATCAAAGGCAAATATGGCCCGGAATGGATACCGGCCAAGCCCAATGTCTATCTCAAAGCCAAGGGCAAGGTTCAGGCCCAGGATGCGCATGAGGCCATTCGCCCGACAGCGGTAGAACGCACGCCAGCGCAGATGAAACCCTTCTTAACGGCGCAGCAGTATAAGCTCTACAAATTGATTTGGGAGCGCTTTGTCGCCAGCCAGATGAGCGCTGCTGTTTTTGATGTCACCACGGTGGAGGTGGCGGCGGATAACTGCCTACTGCGCGCCACCGGCAGCATTGTCAAGTTCCCCGGCTATTTGCAGGTTTATAATGAAGGCAAAAACAGCCAAACTGATTGTGATGATATCAGCATTGTCGCTCCGGTCAAGGAGGGCGCCAAGCTGACGCTGGATAAGCTGGAGGACAAACAGCATTTTACTCAGCCGCCGGCACGCTACAGCGAAGCGATGTTGATTAAAACTCTGGAAGAGTTGGGTATTGGCCGCCCGTCTACCTATGCGCCAATTATCGATACTATCTTGAGCCGCTATTATGTCGTTCGTGAAGAAAAGCAGCTATATCCGACAGAATTGGGTGAACTGGTTGTTGACTTGATGAAGGATTATTTTGCGGATATCATTGATATTGAGTTTACCGCGTCTATGGAAGATAAGCTGGACAAGGTAGAGGATGGCGAAGCTGAGTGGCGGGAGGTTATTCGTGAGTTTTACACGCCGTTTGCCACCACGCTGCATCATGCTGAGGAAGAAATAGAAAAAATTGTTATTGAGCCTGAGCAAAGCAATGAAGTGTGCGAAAAATGCGGCAAGCCCATGGTTTACCGCATGGGGCGCTATGGCAAATTTTTGGCCTGCTCCGGCTTTCCGGACTGCCGCAATACCAAGGCGCTGGTCAACTCTACCAATATCAAGTGTTTAGCCTGCGGAGGGAATATTGTTCAGCACAAGAGCAGAACTGGACGCATTTTCTTTGGCTGCGACAAGTATCCGGAGTGCAAATATATTTCTTGGGATTTGCCGATTGAAGAGCTTTGCCCCATTTGCGGTACGCAGCTGACGCAGCGCAGCCAGCGCGGGGGCGTTACCCAGACCATTTGCCCCAATAAGGACTGTGATAGCCGTCAGAACGAGGTGAAAAAGCCCAAAGGCCGTCCGGCCAAGAAAAAGAAGGCTTAAACCTGCCATGCCAACAGTTAATATTATTGGCGCCGGCCTGGCCGGTTGCGAGGCTGCCTATCAGCTGATTCAAGCGGGCGTAGCGGTTTGCCTCTATGAAATGCGGCCGCAGCTGATGACTCCGGCGCATCATAGCGGGCTTTTTGCCGAGCTGGTTTGCTCCAACAGCCTGCGCGCGGCTGCTGTTACCAACGCCGTTGGCCTGCTCAAAGAAGAAATGCGGCAGCTTGGCTCCTTGATTATGGCCGCGGCGGACCAAACCGCTGTGCCGGCAGGGGGAGCCCTGGCTGTAGACAGAGGCCTCTTCTCCGCATATATTGATAATGTTTTACATAATCATAGCCTGGTGAAAATCATCAACCAAGAGGTTACAACTATTCCCACCGGCTTGACTATTATCGCTGCCGGCCCCTTGGCCAGTCCCGGCTTGAGCGATGAGATAGCCCGGCTTTGCGGCAGGGAGCATCTTTTTTTCCATGATGCGATTGCGCCGATTATTGCCGCGGACAGCATTGATATGAGCAAGGCTTTTTTTGCCTCCCGCTATGGCAAGGGGGATGGCAGTGATTATCTCAACTGTCCGCTGAATAAAGAGGAGTATTTAGCCTTTTATCAGGCATTGATCAGCGCAGAAGTGGCTCCCCTTCATGATTTTGAGCAAGAAAAACACTTTGCCGGATGTATGCCGCTGGAAAGCATGGCGCGCTCCGGAATAGATACGATCCGTTTTGGCCCCTTGAAACCGGTTGGCTTGGAATTGCCGGGCGGCGGCGAGGCTTATGCCGTGGTGCAGCTGCGCAAGGAGAATAAAGAAGGCAGCGCCTATAATCTGGTCGGCTTTCAGACCCGGCTGCGCCAAGGCGAGCAGCGGCGGGTTATAGCGATGATTCCCGGTTTGGAAAATGCCGAGTTTTTGCGCTATGGTTCGATGCACCGCAACACCTATATCAATGCGCCGGAGCTTTTGGATCAGCAGCTGCGCCTCCTCACCAATCAGCAGATAATGTTTGCCGGGCAGATTAGCGGCGTAGAAGGCTATGTCGAATCCGCTGCCAGCGGGCTGATGGCCGGGCGCTTTGCCGCGGCGCTGGCCAAGGGTGAAGAATTGCCGCTATGGCCCCGGGACAGCGCGCATGGCGCATTGCTGGCCTTTCTGCAAGCCAAGCAGGGCAATTTTCAGCCCAGCAATATCAACTTCAGTATGTTCCGGCCTTTAGAAGATAAACAAAAGCTGAATAAAAAAGACAAATACGCTAAATACGCAAGCAGAGCACTCAATGCTCTGGCAGTATTCATAGAGGGTTCACAATAATAAGCTATAAAAAGAAGAGTAGATGAGCAGAGCTATTATGCTTAGCCATACGGCTCAAAGGTGATATTGATGGAAGAACAAATCGCCAAATTTATGAGGTTTCTCAGTGTAGAGCGCAATGCGTCTGTTAATACGCTGACTGCCTATGAAAAGGATATCCGCAGTTTTATTGCCTTTATGCAGGAGGGCGATACCAGCGTGGAGTTGGATTTGAACACGGTCACCCTGGACGATGCCCGCGCCTATGTACGCAATTTGCGCGATAAGAAAAAATTGCAGAAAACCTCTTTGGAGAGGCATATTTCCTCGCTGCGCAGTTTTTATCGCTTTCTTTGCCGTGAAGAGATGGTAGAAGACAACCCCTTCTTGATCGTGCCTTTGCCGCGCAAGGAAAGAAATCTGCCGCATTTTTTGTATTATGAGGAGCTGGACGCATTGCTCAACGCGCCGCAGGAGGATTATTTGGGCAGCAGGGACAGGGCAGTACTAGAGCTGCTCTATGCGGCCGGGTTGCGCGTCAGCGAATGTGTCAATCTTGATCTTAAAAATGTTGATTTCAGCAGAAATAATGTGCTGGTTCTGGGCAAAGGCAATAAAGAAAGATTGCAGCCCTTGGGCGAATATGCTGTAGCGGCTTTGCGTAGATATTTAGATAAGAGACAAGAAGAGGGGTATTCGCTTGGCCCTGATCAGCCGCTTTTTCTAAACAGCCGCGGCAACCGGCTGGGCGACCGCAGCGTCAGAGCGATGATTGATAAATATATGCAGCAGACCGCGCAGCTGAAACATATCAGCCCTCATGCGCTGCGGCATACCTTTGCCACTCATTTGATGGATAATGGCGCGGATATCCGGGCCATTCAGGAGCTGCTGGGACATGCCAGCATTGGCACCACGCAGCGCTATACCCATGTTGGCACCACGATGATTAAAGAAGTATATAATATGACGCATCCCCGTTCCGGGGCGCGCGTATCTAATGATAATGACAAGGAGGAATAATAATGGAAATAAGAGGAACGACAATTGCCTGTGTCAGAAAAGATGGCAAAACAGCTATAGCAGGGGATGGGCAGGTGACGATGGGCCAATCGACGATCATGAAGCATGGCGCCAAAAAGGTGCGCCGCCTTTATCATGACAAGGTGATAGCCGGCTTTGCCGGCAGTGTTGCCGACGCCTTTACCCTTTTTGAAAAATTTGAAGGCCGTCTGGAGGAATACCGCGGCAATCTCGAGCGCGCTGCTGTGGCTTTGGCCAAAGAATGGCGCACAGATAAATATTTGCGGCAGCTGGAAGCGCTGTTAATTGTCGCTGATCAGGAAAAACTATTGCTGATCTCCGGCAATGGCGAGGTGATTGAGCCTGATGATGATATCGCTACTATCGGCAGCGGCGGCAATTATGCACTGGCAGCTGCCAGAGCCTTTGTGGCAACGGATAATAAGATGACCGCGGCGGAAATCGCCGAGAAATCTTTACATATAGCAGCTGATATTTGCGTCTATACCAACCATAATGTGACAGTGTTGGAATTGGCGGACTAAACAACAAAAGGAGAACACTCATGAGTGAATATACAGATGATTTAACCGCTCAAGACAGCGAAGCGGAAAATGCCCTGCCAAAAACAGAAGAGCTGACCCCGCACCAGATAGTGGAAGAGCTGGATAAGCATATTGTCGGCCAGGCTGATGCCAAGAAAAGCGTTGCGGTGGTGGTGCGTAACCGCTGGCGCCGCCAGCAGCTGAGCCTGGATATGCGTGATGAAATCATGCCCAAAAATATTATTATGATCGGCCCCACCGGTGTGGGTAAAACAGAGATAGCCCGCCGTCTGGCCAAGCTGGTTAACGCGCCTTTTATCAAGGTAGAGGCCACCAAATTTACTGAGGTTGGCTATGTGGGCCGTGATGTGGAGTCAATCATCCGTGATCTGGTGGAGACCTCTATCCGTCTGGTTAAATCAGAAAAACGAGGCGAAGTTGCCGACCAGGCCAACCACGCGGCAGAGCTGCGCATTCTCGATATGCTGCAACCATTGCCACGCACGGCCAGGATGGGCGCTGCGCTGGGCAATATTTTTGGCGGCCCGGTCGAAGAGCCGCCGGAAGATAACAGTGAAGAAGCCAAAAGCAAAAACGAAGAGATTCGCCGCAAGAGAGTATGGCTGCGTGATCAGCTTGCCAAAGGCAATTTAGATAAGCAGATTATTGAGATTGAGGTTGAGGAGACCCCTCCGCAGATGACCGGCGCCGATCAAATGGGCATTGATATGTCTGCTATTTTAGGCAATATCATGCCCAAAAAGATGAAAAAACGCAAGGTTACTATTGCCGAGGCCAAACGCATTATTACCCAGGAAGAGGCAGATAAGCTGATTGATGACGATGAAGTAAATCAGCTGGGGGTGGAGCGCGCGGAGCAAAGCGGTATTGTTTTCCTTGACGAGCTGGACAAAATAGCCGGAGAGCATGGCGGCAGCGGTCCTGATGTTTCCCGCGGCGGTGTGCAAAGAGATATTTTACCGATAGTTGAAGGCTGCACTGTACAGACCAAATATGGCCCGGTCAAGAGCGATTTTGTGCTCTTTATCGCTGCCGGAGCGTTTTCGATGTCCAAACCGTCTGATCTAATTCCGGAGCTGCAAGGCCGTTTCCCCATTCGGGTCAATCTTGATACTCTGACCCGGGAAGATTTGCGCCGTATCCTGCGCGAGCCGGAAAACTCCCTGATTGAGCAGTATCTGGCTTTGTTGCAGGTTGACGGTGTAGACGCTGAGTTTAGCGAGGACGGTATTGACGCACTGGCGGAAATAGCGGATAAGGTGAACAGTAATACCGAGAATATCGGCGCCAGACGGCTGCATACGATTTTGGAAAAAGTGTTGGAAGACCTTCTTTATGATGCGCCGGAAAAAGTACAGGGGCATTTCAATATTGACCGCAAATATATTGAATATAAGCTGGCGGAGATTGCCACTGATGAGGATTTGAGCAGGTTTATTCTTTAATATCTAAACAGGCTTATTTTCAAAAAGGATAAAAATTCTAGATCTGACACAAAATAGCGTATCAACAAAAAACATACCATAATAAGCAACGCTGCTTTGCGGCAAAAAATACTTGCAAAAATGTGCTTACTATGGTATGTTTATCAGTGGCATAGTTTAGCGCTATGCAGTCTGTTATTACACACGGCGTGAATTGGTCGTTCGCGTGCCTCGGTATGGTTGATAAAGAACTATTCCCAGGTGAGCGGCTTTGGAAATGCCGGCGGCAAATAACAAAAATAAAACAGGAGGCAATACAAATGGCAGTAATTTCTATGAAACAACTTTTAGAAGCAGGTGTTCATTTTGGACATCAGACCCGTCGCTGGAACCCCAAGATGGCTCCCTATATTTTCACTGAGAGAAATGGGATCTACATCATTGACCTGCAAAAAACCGTCCACAAAGTCGATGAGGCATATAACTTTATTAAAAGCGTTGCCGCAACCGGCAAGAGCGTATTGTTTGTCGGCACCAAAAAACAGGCTCAGGATTCGATCAAAGAAGAAGCCGAACGCTGCGGCCAGTTTTTCGTCAACGAACGTTGGCTGGGCGGGATGCTGACCAATTTCAAGACCATTCAGAGCCGCATCAGCTATCTGCGTGACCTAGAGAAAATGGAAGAAGACGGTACGTTTGAGCGCTTGCCCAAAAAAGAAGTATCACAGCTGAAAGTGAAAAAAGAGAAACTGGAAAGATTTTTGGGCGGCATTAAAGATATGAATAAGCTGCCGGGCGCCCTCTTTGTGGTTGACCCCAGAAAAGAGAGAATCGCCGTGGCAGAAGCCAGACTTCTTAATATCCCCATCGTCGGTATTGTTGATACCAACTGTGACCCTGATGAAATTGACTATGTTATCCCCGGCAATGATGACGCTATCCGCGCAGTCAAGCTTTTGGCAGCCAAGATGGCGGATGCTATCATCGAGGCCCAGCAGGGGATAGATGCTGCCAGCGCAGCTGCTGAAGAGGCCGCCAGTGCGGCTGCAGCGGCAGAGGCCGCTCCGGCAGCTGATATTGAAGAAATCGTGGCCGAAGAAGTTGTAGCAGAAGAAATAGCTAAAGAAGCTCCCGCAGCTGAAGCTGCTGAACAATAAAGGAGGACGTGAACAAATGGCAATTAGTGCACAGGATGTAAAAGTTTTACGCGAAAGAACCGGCGCCGGCATGATGGACTGTAAAAAATGTCTGGCCGAAGCTGATGGTGATATGGAAAAAGCGATTGACCTTTTGAGAGAAAAAGGTCTGGCTGCCGCTGCCAAAAAAGCCGGTCGTGTCGCTGCCGAAGGCGTTGTCGAAGCCTATATTCATGGCGGCGGACGCATTGGTGTTTTGGTCGAAGTCAACTGCGAAACGGATTTCGTTGCCAATACTGATGAGTTCAGAGGTTTTTGCAAGGATATCGCCATGCAGATTGCCGCTGCTAACCCGGAATATGTCAAAAGAGACGAAGTTCCTGCTGATATCGTGGAAAGAGAAAGCAATATTGCCCGCCAGCAAGCAATTAATGATGGTAAACCAGAACAAATTTTGGACAAAATTGTGGCCGGCCGTATTGAAAAGTACTATAAAGAAGTTTGCCTGATGGAACAGGTTTATATTAAAGATAATGACCTGACCGTTGAAAAATATCTCACAGAAAAAGTTGCCAAAATCGGCGAGAATATTTCTATCCGCCGTTTTGCCCGTTTTGTCGTTGGTGAAGGTATTGAGAAAAAAGAAAGCAATCTTGCTGAAGAAGTTGCCGAGCTGAGCAAACAGGGTTAAACAGCCGGATTGCGGAAAGAGGCAATATGACCGCACAACAGCCAAAGTATCAGCGAATTATCCTTAAAGTAAGCGGGGAAAGTTTAGCGGGAGACCTGGCACATGGCCTTAATCAGCCAACGCTCAATCGCATGGCTGAGGAAATTGCCCAAATCAAAAACGCCGGAGTTGAAGTAGCTATCGTCGTCGGCGGCGGTAATATCTGGAGAGGTATTACTGGCAGCGAAGGCGGTATGGACCGTGCTACCGCGGATTATATGGGAATGATGGCAACCCTGATTAATGCCTTGGCCCTGGCCGATGCTATTGAGCAACACGGTGTCGATTGCCGGGTGCAAAGCGCGATTGAGATTAAAGCTGTTGCGGAATCATATATTCGCCTGCGCGCTGTCCGGCATCTGGAAAAAGGCCGCGTAGTCATTTTTGCCGCCGGTACCGGTAACCCATATTTTTCAACTGATACAGCAGCAGCCCTACGCGCTGCTGAAATACATGCGGAAGTAATTTTGATGGCGAAAAAAGTGGACGGGGTCTATGATTCGGACCCCAAAGCTAATCCTAAGGCCGCTCTTTTTGAGCAGCTGTCATATTTGGATGTTATCAATAAAGAATTGCATGTTATGGATACGACCGCCGCTTCTTTATGCAAGGACAATCATATACCGCTGATTGTGTTTAATATTAACAAAGCCGGGAATATGATGAAGGCTGTGATGGGAGAAAAAATAGGAACATATCTGGGAGGTGAAAACAATGATTAAAGAAATACTGAACGATGCCGAAGACCGTATGGGAAAGGTTGAGAAGATTCTGATCAGTGATTTTGCTTCATTGCGCGCCGGCAGGGCAACCCCTGCCTTGCTGGACCGGATTATGGTGGATTTTTACGGAACACCCACTCCGATAAACCAAACTGCGAATATTTCCTGCCCGGAACCACGTTTGATCGTGATCCAGCCCTGGGATAAAAATAATATCAGCGCTATTGAAAAGGCAATCTTAAAATCCGAGCTGGGGATTACCCCCGCTAACGACGGTGTGGTTATTCGTCTCGCTATTCCTCAGCTTACCGAAGAGCGGCGCAAGGAGATTGTCAAACAGTGCGCTGGTAAGGCGGAAGAGGCCAAGGTGGCTGTGCGCAATATCCGGCGTGATGCTAATGACCACATCAAATCTTTGGAAAAAAACAAAGAAGTTTCTGAAGACGAGGCCAAGAAAGGCCTGGATGACGTGCAGAAAATGACGGATAAATCTATCAAAAAAGTTGATGAAATTTTTTCTGAAAAGGAAAAAGAAGTTATGGAGGTATAGCTACTCAATTGTCGAATATTAAAGGGTAATTGAGCGGTTTGTTCTCAATTAAGAATGATTACATTTCAAGGAGGAGATAATCATGGCATATGTAATTACTGAAGAATGCTTGGCTTGTGGCGCTTGCTTGAGTGAATGCCCATCTGAGGCAATCGTTGAAGGCGATATTTACAAAATCACTGAAGCTTGCGTTGAATGTGGCGCTTGTGTTGATTCTTGCCCGAGTGGCGCGATCATCGAAAAATAAGCCCCAAAAAGCGCTTAAACCCCTTCCTTGTCGGAAGGGGTTTTTTATTATGATAATTTATCAGCGCTTATCAAAGCGTGACGAATTAATGAATATTTAAGGAATTATTCAAGAACTATGCACTAAATTAATAATTTCCATATTGTAGTATTGACGATTCTGTGAGATAATACCCATATCTGGTATAATTGTTTAGGAGCATCTATGGGCCAACAAGAGCAATATCAAGATCTTCTTATCCAAGTGGATCAAGAGAAATTGCCCCGCCACATTGCAATTATTATGGATGGTAACGGTAGATGGGCAAGCAAACGACATTTGCCGAGAACTGCCGGGCATAAGGCAGGCGCTGAAGCCCTGCGCAGAACTGTCGAAATTTGCCGGGAAATAGCAATACCCATTTTGAGCGTTTATGCATTTTCGACGGAAAACTGGCAGCGTCCGGCAGAAGAAGTCCGGTTTCTCATGCATTTGTTCATCGACTATTTAGAAAAAGAAACTAAACTGATGAATGAGCAGAATATCCGCTTAGGCTTTCTTGGCGATAAGCAGGGGCTGCCGGATAAAGTAAGAGCAGCGCTGGAGCAAGCGCAGCAGGCTACCGCAGCTAATCAACAGATGCTGCTCAATATTGCGGTTAATTATGGCGGCAGGGATGAGCTGCTGCGTGCTGTCAAAGCCATAGCGTATGACGTGCAGGATGGCGCGCTTGATATCACTGCCATTGATGAGCAGGCCTTTAGCGCTTATCTTGACACAGCAGGAGAGTTTGATCCTGATTTGATGATTCGGCCCTCAGGCGAGCAAAGGATTAGCAATTTCCTGCTCTGGCAGGGAGCTTATGAGGAATTATATTTTACCGATAAGCTGTGGCCTGATTTTAGTAAAAGGGATTTGCTGGAAGCAATTATCGCTTATCAAAACCGCAACCGCCGCTTTGGTAAGACACAAGAACAAATTACAAAGGAATAAACAATTATGGACCAACAAAGAAAACGAATTATTACCGCAGCAATCGGCATACCAGTATTACTGTTATTGGTGTGGCTGGGCGGCTGGTGGCTGGGAATAGCTGTTGGTATTCTCGCTATTCTTGGCGGCATAGAATACTACAGAATGCTGCAAAAAATGCATTTGCAGACATTTGCCTTTTGGTTGCTTTTGGGCTGCGCCTATATTGCCCTGGGCTTTTTGGCCTTCTTCGGTACCAAGGCTTTGTCCGGAACATTGTGGCTGCTGCTGATTATCTGGTCAACAGATACTGCCGCCTATGAATTTGGCCGCCGCTTTGGCAGAACCCCATTGGCCTCACAGCTGAGCCCCAATAAGACAGTAGAGGGAGCTCTTGCCGGAGTTGCCGGCGGATTGATAGTCGGCTTGCTCTATGGACTGATTTTTATGAAGGAAGCAGGCTTTGGCGCTGCTTTGCTGATTCCGCTTTTGATTTCAATTATCGGCCAGATTGGCGATTTGCTGGAGAGCAAATTTAAGCGTATGGCCGGAGTTAAAGACAGTGCAAATATTTTCCCCGGGCACGGAGGGGTCTTAGACCGTTTTGACAGCATTTTACTGGCTGCGCCTTTTATGTATGTATTTTTGCTGATTATGCAATAATGTAATTAACACCACCTGTGGGAGAAAATATGCGTAAACCGGAAAAAGAGACTCTGATCCAATATTTGCTGATTGCCGCTATTGTTTTGGTTAGCGGGGCTGCCTTTGTGCTGCTTTATGAAAAGGTGGTGCCCTATTTAGGGACAATTTTGAGCTTTGTCGGCGTGCTGCTTTCTCCATTTATCATTGCCTGGCTGGCAGCGGTAATTACCCGCCCGCTCAATCAGTTCTTGATCCGCAAGCTGCATTTTCCGCCGACCTTGGCGGTTTTGCTGATGATGTTGGTGGTGTTTACCTTTATCGCTTTACTGATTATGTTGGTAATTTCGGTTGTGGCCAATGTTGTTTCCAACCTCACTCAATATGCCCATGAGTTGAATCTCACTCTTGATGATGCCGGAGCATTTATTGCCCAGCTATATGATAAGCTGAATCTTGATTATTCTCAGGTCAAAGTATATTTGGATCAGATTTCGGATCAATTTGTTGATTGGGCATCGCAGGGCGTCGGCTTCCTTGTCAATGTAGCTAAAGGCACTCCGGGCGCTATAGTGCTGATCTTTGTTGCTTTTGTGGCGGTATTTTATTGGTGCCGCGATGAGCTCAAGGTGCGTAATGCCATCTGCGGCATCTTGCCGCGTAAACACAGAAACAATGCGGAACGCACCTATGACAATATTTCTAATGTCATCGGCCAATATGTGCGCGCACAATTAATTTTAATCAGCATTTCCTTTTTAATCTGTACCGTGGGCTTTGCCATCATTGGCGTTGGCAGTCCCTTGGCCATGGGCCTTTTTACCGCGGTAATGGATATTATCCCGGTACTGGGGCCAGGCACCCTGATTGTTCCCTGGGCAATATGGTCATTTATTTCCGGAGAGATCGGCTTTGGCATTGGCCTGCTGATTATTTATGCCCTGACTTCTATTGCCCGCTATATTTTGGAACCAAAAATTGTCGGCGACAGAGTTGGCCTGCATCCTTTGGCTGCCCTGGCTGCGATTTTCATCGGTATGAAAATGTTTGGTCTGGCCGGTTTGATTTTGGGCCCGATTATTCTCGCGGTAATTGTGGCTGCGTATAGAGGCAGACGGCAGCGGATTATTTTGGATCCTAACGGCGATGGAACGCCGCTCAAAAATGATAAGACTTCTTTTATCAAGGATAAATTAAAGCCAAAGCGGGCAAAGAATAAAGATCACCCGGAAGCGGAACCGCCAGACGATAACCCAAAGATTACGATTAGCTAAAAATATGAAAAAAATATCTATACTCGGGGTGAGCGGCTCTATTGGCCGCCAGACCCTTGAGGTTTGTCAACAACTGAATGAGCTTGGCCTGAACGACCAGATTAAGATATGCGCCATGACCGCTAATAGCGACTGGCGCTTTCTTGGTAATGCCGCGCGGAAATTTTTGCCCTCCGTGGTGGCTATCGGCGATATTTCCTATCTGAAGCAATTAAAAAAAGAGCTTGCCGATCTGCCGATTAAGGTTTTGGGCGGCGATACCGGTCTGGCTGATGCCGCCTCGCTGCAAGAGGTGGATATGGTGGTTGCAGCCATTTCCGGTTTAGCGGGCTTGGCGCCCCTGCTCGCGGCAATTTATGGCGGCAAAAAGAAAATTGCCCTGGCTAATAAAGAGACCTTGGTTTCCGCGGGGGAGATTGTCACCCGCCTGGCCGGGGAGCGCAATGTGGAAATTCTGCCGGTTGACAGTGAGCATTCAGCGATTTGGCAATGCTTGCAGGGAGAAGCGAGGCAGTCTGTTTCCAAGCTTATTCTCACTGCCAGCGGCGGACCCTTTCGCAATTTTGCGGTAGAGCAACTATCTTCTGCCACGCCGGAGCAGGCCTTGGCGCACCCCAATTGGAAAATGGGAGCGAAAGTTACCATAGACAGCGCCACCATGGTCAACAAAGGCCTGGAAATTATTGAGGCGCATTGGCTCTTTGGCTTGCCATATGATAGAATAGAGGTATTGGTACATCCGCAAAGCATTATCCATTCTTTGGTGGAGTACCTTGACGGCAACCAAAAAGCGCTGTTGTCTCTGCCGGATATGCGCCTGCCAATTCAGTACGCATTAACCGAACAGGAACGCCCGCGATTGTTTGATAACCTGCTTGACCTGGCAGCAATAGGGGAACTAACCTTTTATTGTCCTGACAGTGAGCGTTTCCCGGGCCTGGATCTGTTTCGCCAGGCCGGTGAGAGAGGGGGCAGCGCGCCCGCCTATCTTAATGCGGCCAATGAAGTGCTGGTGGAAGCATTTTTGGCAAGAAAAATTAGCTTTACTAATATCACGGCTATTCTATCTTCTCTCTTTGCCGGATATAATAGCATAGCGGTCAAAGATATATCGCAGGTTTATCTTGCGGATAAAGAGGGGCGGCAGGATGCGATAAGGCAGATTGCCGAAAGCCACAAATAAAGCGGAGGTATAATTAATCAGTGGAAACTGTGATTACCATAATTACTGTTATTCTAGTTTTTTGCGCCTTGATTTTGAGTCATGAATTAGGGCATTTTTCCGCGGCCAGGGCTTGCGGTATTTATGTAGAAGATTTCAGCCTGGGCATGGGGCCAAAGCTGCTGCAGAAAAAAAGCAAAAAAGGAACTACTTATACTCTGCGCCTGCTGCCGATCGGCGGCTGGTGTAATATGCGCGGCGAAGATGAGGACAGCACTGACCCGCGCGGTTTTAATAATAAAAAAGTCTGGCAACGCATGGTTACCATTGCTGCCGGACCAATAGCTAATTTTCTTTTTGCTATCATCCTTTTTGTCTTAGCTTATATGATTATCGGCACAGCCTCGGAAAAAAATATTGTCGGAGAACCGCTGCCAGATACTCCGGCTTATAGCGTTTTGCAGGAAGGCGATATTATCACCGAGATTAATGGCACTGCTATCAGCCAGTGGAGCGATATCAGCGCGGCTGTCAATGCCGGCGAGGCCGGAGCCACGATTAATATGACTGTCGAGCGCGCTGGTGAAAGCATTAGCGTAGCGGTTGAACCTTATTTTAATGAAACAGACCAGCAGTGGAAGGTTGGCATTTATCCTGCCACGGAGCATCTGGGCTTTTTTACCGCCATTGGCATGGGTTTTGAAAACTCAATGCGCATCACCGTGGAGATTATCCGCGGTCTGTTCCAGATGATCACCGGACAGATTGAGCCTGAGGTGGCTGGCCCGGTGGGCATTGTGCAGATTATTGGCCAATCCACCAGCGAGGGGTTCACCTATATCCTTCAATTAACAGCCCTGCTTTCGATCAATTTGGGGTTGATCAATCTCTTCCCCTTGCCGGCGCTGGATGGTAGCAGGCTGGTCTTTTTGGCCATTGAGGGCATTCGCCGCAAGCCTATTTCCCGGGCCAAAGAAGGCATGGTGCATTTCATCGGCCTGATATTGCTGATGGGGCTGATGGTGGTAATTACCATTAATGATATTATACGTTTAGCGTCTGGGACTTAATATGGAAGCAAGAAGATTAAGCAAAACTGTATATATTGGTGAAATCGCAATCGGCGCTGATCATCCGATTGCGATTCAATCTATGTGTAATAGCAAAACCGCTGATGTGATGGCAACCTTGGTGCAATTAGAGCAGCTGAAGGCTGCTGGTGCAGATATCGGGCGTTTAGCTGTGCCGGATATGGAGGCGGCCGCGGCATTAGCGCAAATTGTCAAGCAATCGCCTTTGCCTTTGGTAGCTGATATTCATTTTGATCACCGCCTGGCACTGGCCGCGATTAAAGCGGGGATTGCCGCCTTGCGCATTAATCCGGGCAATATCGGGGACAAGCAAAAAATCAAAGAGGTCGCCCTTGCCGCCAAAGCTGCGGGTATCCCGATCAGGATCGGCGTTAACGCCGGTTCGGTGCGGCCGGAGCAATGGCAGCAGTTTAGTTCCCGCAGTGAAGCCATGGTGCAGCTGGCCTTGCGTGATGCGGAAATCCTCGAAGAGCTGGGCTTCTCCGCCATCAAAATCTCGCTCAAATCCAGTGATCTTGAGGAAATGATTGCCGCTTACCGGCAAATTGCTGTTTTATGCGACTATCCGCTACATATTGGCATGACAGAAGCGGGGACGCTGTTGCGGGGCAGCATCAAGAATGCCATGGGCATTGGCATTTTGCTCGAGCAGGGGATTGGCGATACCATTCGCGTCTCTCTGACCGAGGACCCGCTGAAAGAGGTGGAAGTTGCCAAAGATATTCTAACGATGCTGGGTATGCGGAGCAAAGGCTGGCAATTTATCTCTTGCCCCACCTGCGGCCGTACGGAAATTGATCTTATTGCTCTGGCCAAAAAGGTAGAGCAATTACTTTCAGCCTATGCTCCGCCGCGTTTGTTGAAAATAGCGGTGATGGGCTGCGCTGTTAATGGCCCGGGCGAGGCAGCTGATGCTGATTTGGGTATTGCCGGCGGCAAAGGCGGTGCAGTGCTTTTTGCCAAGGGGGAAAAGTTGGGCTTTTTCCCGGAAGAGCAATTGCTTGACCAGCTGCTGATTGAAGCCAAAAAACTGATGAACGATAATGACTAAAACAGTCTTATGCGGGGGCTTGAATTTCCGCGCCGGATAAGATATGATATTTGCTGGTTTGTTGATGAGCTTGGGGTTTGCCCCGGCTGAGATAGATGAGGAGGAAAATCGATGAGGATGTCACAAATATACGCGCCAACCTTGCGTGAGGTGCCTGCTGAGGCGGAAATTGTCAGCCATCAGCTGATGCTGCGGGCCGGGCTGATCCACAAAGTCGCCATGGGTATTTATTCCTATATGCCTGTTGGCTGGCGTACGATGAAAAAAATTATGGATATTATCCGTGAGGAAATGGATGCCAAAGGCGGTCAGGAAATGGCCATGCCGATTGTCCAGCCAGCGGAAATGTGGCAGGAAAGCGGACGTTGGTGGGTATATGGCAAAGAGTTGATGCGCATGCAGGACCGCCATGACCGGGATTTTCTCTTGGGCCCCACGCATGAAGAGGTAATCACCAGCCACGCACGGCAGGATATTCGTTCCTATAAGCAGCTGCCGATGCTGCCTTATCAAATTCAAACCAAATTTCGTGATGAGCGGCGCCCCCGCTTTGGCGTGATTCGTTGCCGCGAATTTATTATGAAAGACCTCTATTCCTTTGACAAGGATGAGGCGGGCTTAGATATTTCCTATAATAAGATGCATGATGCCTATAGCCGGATTTTTACTCGCTGCGGCTTGGATTTTCGTCCGGTGGCAGCAGATTCCGGCGCCATTGGCGGCGAAGGCAGCCATGAGTTTATGGCTTTATCTGATATTGGCGAAAGCACTATTCTTTTTTGTAATAGCTGCACTTATGCAGCAACCGATGAGATTGCCGCTGTTGCGCCTGTGCCAACCGGGCTTGGTGAAGAATTGAGAGCCATGGAAGCTGTGGCTACCCCCAATTGCACTACCGTTGAAGATGTAGCCAAATTGCTGGGCGTGGCTGAGGACCGCATGGTTAAAACCCTCTGCTACAAGGCGATTTATGAAGATGAAGAAAAGTTTTTTGTCGTCCTCATCCGTGGTGACCGCCAGGTCAATGAAATCAAGCTGCAAAACCAGATGGATTGTTTGGAAGTGCGTTTTGCCACCGATGAAGAAGTACGCGCGCATGGCATGGAGCCTGGTTATTGCGGCCCGGTTGGCCTTGCAGAAGATATTTTCATCCTGGCAGATGCGGAAGCGCCATTGATGATCAACCACGAATGCGGCGACGGCAGAAAAGATTATCATCTGATCAATGTCAATTATAGCCGAAAAGATTACCGGATATCGAAGGTCGCGGATATTGCTTTGGTTGATAAAGGCGCGGCCTGCCCTTGCTGCGGCCAGCCGCTTGACGCTGCCCGCGGTATTGAAGTGGGGCAAATTTTCAAGCTGCATGATAAATACAGCGCCAAGCTGGGCGCGCGCTATGTTGATGAGGCGGGCAAAGAGCATGATATGATTATGGGCTGCTATGGTATTGGCGTTGGCCGCACAATGGCGGCAGTGATTGAGCAGCATCATGATGATTATGGCATCATCTGGCCGATGTCCATTGCTCCCTATGAGGTAGCGGTTGTTCCGGTCAATGATAAGGACGAATGGCTGATGGCAAAAGCGGAAGAAGTGTATCAGCAATTATTAGCGGATGAAATCGAGGCTGTTCTGGATGACCGCAAGGAGCGGCCGGGCGTTAAGTTTAACGATGCGGATTTGCTCGGTTTTCCGCTGCGAGTGGTGATGGGTAAAAAATGCAAAGAAGAAGGTCTGGTTGAAATTAAAATCCGCGCTACCGGTGAGGTTTTAGAAGTTTCGCTGGATCAGCTATACATCAAGATTGCTGAGTTAAAGACGTCAATGTTGGCGGAAGTTAATCCTGATTTGATTAAATAGAGCATTAGAGTAATACATTTGACCGAAAAACAGGCTATATAGCCTGTTTTTTTATAACTATTTAGATAATTATAAAAAATAAGTTATATTTTGTAAAAAAAATACTTGAAATAGCACCTATAATGACATATAATAACGAATTGTAAGTATAATTGCTGAAAATTAGCAAAAAAATTATAAGGAATTTTTGATTATGGGAAAAGGCACTAAGCTGGTTATTCTTCTTGCTGTTTTAGCTTTATTGTTTGTTTTAAGTGGCATTGTTATTGATCTTATGAGTAATAATTAAGCTATTAAAAAATTTTTATGAAAAAGCTTGCAATGCCATAAAAAAAGCGGTATAATGATTATCGAACATACGTTTGAGAAAAAGGAGCGAAAATATGTTGGATAAAAATAAAGAGGCTGCATTAGAAGCTGCATTATCGCAAATAGAGCGACAGTTTGGCAAAGGGTCAATCATGAAACTTGGCTCATCTGGTATTACTGCTGTGGCAACTATCCCAACAGGCTCTCTGGCCCTTGATATAGCTCTGGGTGTGGGCGGTATGCCGCGCGGCAGAGTAGTAGAAATTTATGGCCCGGAAAGCTCCGGCAAGACAACAGTAGCGCTGCATATTGTGGCCCAAGCGCAGAAAATGGGCGGTGTGGCCGCCTTTATTGATGCGGAGCATGCTCTGGACCCGGTATATGCCAATAATTTGGGCGTAGATGTTGATGAATTGCTTATTTCTCAGCCGGATACCGGAGAACAGGGCCTGGAAATTGCCGAGCAGCTAGTGCGCTCCGGCGCTATTGATGTGATTGTCGTGGACTCGGTAGCAGCCTTGGTTCCCCGCCAGGAATTGGAAGGGGATATGGGCGACGCTCATGTTGGCCTGCAAGCAAGGTTGATGTCACAAGCGCTGCGTAAGCTGACCGGAGTAGTCAGTAAATCCAATGCTTGTTTTATTTTTATTAATCAGATCAGAGAAAAGGTTGGCGTGATGTTTGGCAATCCGGAGACCACCTCCGGCGGCCGCGCCCTTAAATTTTATTCTTCCGTACGCCTGGAAGTGCGCAAGGCAGAGACGATTAAGTCAGGCACAGATATGATCGGCAACCGCACTAAAGTGAAGGTGGTCAAAAACAAGGTTGCTCCTCCTTTTAAGACTGCTGAATTTGATATTATGTACGGCAAAGGTATTTCTGCATCAGGCAATGTTCTTGATTTGGGCGTAACCATGCAGATGATTGATAAATCAGGCTCCTGGTTCAGCTATAATGGCGAACGGATTGGCCAGGGACGGGAGAATGCCAAGATTTTCCTGGAAGAGCATCCGGAAATTATGTTTGAGATCGAGCAAAAGCTTAGAGAAAAGGCCTTTGCTGCCCCTGAGGCCCCAGCTGCTGAGGAGAATAACCATGACCTGGCAGACAGCAAATAAACATGACTTAGCCAACGCTGCGGAGAAAATTTTGCCCGCAGCGCTTGCTTATCTGGCCAAAAGAGAATATTCCAGCCAAGAGTTGAGCCGCAAATTATTACAGCGGGGCGCGCCCAAAGAGCAGGTCGAGCAAGTCATCGCCCTTTTGCAGGAAAAGGATTATCTGAGCGATAGCCGTTACGCAGCCGCTTATGTGCGTGACCGCCGCGATTTTCATCCTTGCGGCGCGGCGAAAATTATCATGGAGCTCCGGGGCAAAGGCGTTGACAGCAGCATTATCGACCTTGCGCTGGCTGAGGAATATGATGAGGATAGACAAAGAGAAGTAGTAGTGGCCTTGCTGCAAAAGGCGGCTACTAAAGCGAACAATGATAATGGGGCAGATAATAGCAAATATCGGGACAAAGTTATCCGCCAGTTACTCGCTAAAGGCTTTAGCCAAGCGATGATTTTGGATGAAATTAGCAGTATTTTTAGAAAATAGCAGCTTAGCGACAAAATAGCTATTGACAGTTACAAAAAAAAATAATATCATATATAATGTTAAGACTTGTTTTGGAATCACATTTGGTGGATTCACAGACAAGAGATGACGCTTAACTTTATATATATATTTTCAATTAATCCATTTTACAAATTGTTGTGATTTTGATATATATATATTTTGAATAGCAGCCTGCCTATGCTATGGGTAAAGGCTTGTCATCTTTTGCCGCTAAAACCGAGTCTTTTGCTCGGTTTTTTATTTTAAATTAAAAATTAAATGAGAAAAAGCCTAATGCTGTTTAGCTGGCGTTTGTTTGTGTGAACTGCCGGCAACGATCAGGATTAGCGCAAATGGAGGTGAAACATGCCAACTATTGTCGGAGTATTAATTGCTTTTGGCACGCTGCTGATTGGTTTGCTCACGGGCTATATCGTGCGTAAAAATTTAGCAGAAGCCAAAATTAAATCGGCTGAAGAAGCCGCGGCAAAAATTCTTATTGATGCCAAAAAAGAAAGCGAAACGCGCAAAAAAGAGGCACTAATCGAAGCCAAAGAAGAAATTCACCGGCTGCGGGCGGAAGCGGACCGCGAAAACAAAGAGCGGCGTAATGAAATTAAACATCAGGAAAACCGCTTACAGAAAAAAGAAGAAGATATTGACCGCAAGCTGGAGTCTATTGAGAAGAAAGAAGATGCAATCAAAAAGCAGGAAGCAGAGGTTGAAGCCGGCTTAGTCAAGGTTGAAGAGCTGCAACAGCAAAAGCTCGAAGAGCTGGAAAATGTTTCCGGCATGACGATTAACGAGGCCAAGCAAATTTTGCTCTCAAGTATTGAGGACGAGGTTAAGCATGAAGCGGCGATTTTGATCCGCGATATTGAAAACTCGGCCAGAGAAGAAGGCGAAAAAAGAGCGCGCGAAATCGTTGGCGCAGCTATTCAGAGGGTGGCTGCTGATCATTGCTCAGAGACTACGGTTTCTGTGGTGGCCCTGCCTAATGATGAGATGAAGGGGCGTATTATCGGTCGCGAGGGCCGTAATATCCGTACTCTGGAAACCTTGACCGGTGTGGACTTGATTATTGACGACACTCCGGAAGCGGTTATTTTGTCCGGTTTTGACCCGGTTAGAAGAGAAATTGCCCGTAATGCTCTGGAAAAACTGATTATGGACGGGCGTATTCAACCGGGACGCATTGAGGAAATGGTTGAAAAATCGCGCAAAGAGGTTGAGCAGCGCATTTGGGATGAAGGCGAACAAGCCACCTTTGATACTAATGTCCATGGCCTGCATACAGAGCTGATTAAGCTCTTGGGCCGGCTAAAATTCCGTACCAGCTATGGCCAAAACGTGCTTAAACACAGCATTGAGGTATCCCACCTGGCAGGCGTTATGGCCGCAGAGCTGGGCGCTGATATTACCTTGGCCAAGCGGGGCGGCCTGCTCCATGATATCGGCAAGGCCATTGACCACGAGGTTGAGGGCTCTCATGCTATTATTGGCGCGGATATTGCCAGAAAGTATAAAGAAAGCAAAGATGTTGTGCATTGCATCATGGCTCATCATGGCGATGTAGAGATTGCCTCACTCGAAGCAGCGTTGGTACAGGCAGCGGACAGTATTTCTGCCGCGCGGCCAGGCGCAAGGCGCGAAACTCTTGAATACTATATTAAGAGGCTGCAAAAGCTGGAGGAAATTGCTGACGGTTTCGAGGGTGTAGAAAAATCTTTTGCTATTCAAGCTGGCCGCGAGGTTCGCATTATTGTTCAGCCGGATAAAATTGATGATCTGATGGCAGTACGTACCGCCCGGGATATCTCGAAAAAGATTGAAGAAGAACTGGAATATCCGGGACAAATCAAAGTAGTTGTGATCAGAGAAACCCGTGCTACCGAATATGCAAAATAACTAGACTTTCAGTAAAGGGCTGCTTTTGGCGATCATTTCTCTGTGAACGCTTGCTAAGGCAGCCTTTTCTTGTTTATTTAACTAGGCTGGAGGAATAATATGCGTATCCTTTTTGTGGGAGATATTGTTGGCGCTCCCGGGCGTAAGATGGTCTATGAGCATCTTGGCAAAATTATTGCCGAGAAAAATATTGATTTTACTGTTGCCAACGGTGAGAATTGTTCTTCCGGCTTTGGCCTTAATCAGCGTAATTATCAAGAGCTGATAGACTGTGGCATTGATTGCTTTACTATGGGCAATCATACTTGGGACAATAAAGAGATTTACCGTTTTATCGATCAAGAGACGCGTCTGGTGCGTCCGGCCAATTATCCGCCTGGTCTGCCGGGGGTAGGCTACCGCGAGTTTGCTGTAGCCGGTAAAAGGCTGGTTATCATCAATGTTATCGGCCGCATTTTTATGACTCCTTTTGATTGCCCTTTTCGCACTATGGATGCCTTGCTTAAAGAGCATTCGACCAAAGATGCCATAATTTTTGTTGATATTCATGCGGAGGCAACCTCAGAAAAGATTGCCTTGGCCAATTATCTCGATGGCCGGGTGACTGCGGTTGTGGGCACGCATACCCATGTACAAACCAATGACGCGCGAATTCTGCCGAGGGGAACAGGGTATCTTACTGACGCGGGCATGACCGGTCCGCGTGATTCAGTGCTGGGCGTAGAAAAAGAGATAATTATTGAGCGCTTTTTGACCGGAGTCAGCCCCCGTTTTGAAGTAGCTAACGGAGATTTGCAATTCAACGCAATCATTTTTGATATTGATGAAGATAATCACTGCCAAGACCTTGAGCTGATTAATTTTTGGCAACCGTCATTATAGATATTAGAGATATTGCCGATACTGTAGATATTGTAGATATTGTAGATGAGGAGAGCATATGCGTATAGATTGCCACGCTGATACAGCTTTGTTTTTGCTTGAAGAAAAAAGCCTATGGCAGTTGCCTGCCGCGCATCTTGATTATCAGCGCCTGGCTCAGTATTTGGATATTGCTTTTCTGGCCATTTTTGTCAATCAAGCGGAGCATCCGGTCGATAGCCCGGATTTTTTCCGCCATATTTTGCGTTTGCTGAATGAGGATCTTGATGCGCATAAAGACCTGGTGCGCCCGCTGCGCTATAAAAAGCAAATGGAGCGTATTGGCAGGCAAAAACGGGTGCTTTTGGCGATGGAGGGTGCCGCTGCCCTGGGAAAAGACAGTGAATTCCTTGATGAGTATTATGAAGCAGGGCTGCGTTTGATCGGCCCCACCTGGAACCAGGCCAATAGCTATGCCGGCGGCGCTTTTTCTGACGGGGAGTTTAGCGAGGCTGGCTATAATCTGATCGAAAAATGCAAAGCCAAAGGGATTTTGCTGGACGGCGCGCATCTCAACAGAAAAAGTTTTTGGCAGCTGATAGAACATAGCGAAAGGCCGCTGATCGTATCCCATACCTGCTGCAATGCCCTGCATGACCATTGCCGCAATCTTGATGATCAACAGATGAAGGCTTTGGCAGCCAAAGACGGGGTGATGGGCATTAACTTTGTCCCTGATTTCCTCGGCAGTGCAGGAGATTTGTCGCGCGTCTGCGAACATATTGAATATGCAGTAGCCTTGCTTGGCAGCAGCCATGTGGCCATCGGCAGCGATTTTGACGGCTGCGAGCCGCATGATGATTTGGCCGGGGTTGAGCATTTGCCTCGTCTCTATCAGCAGTTGTCTTTGCGGGGAATGAGTGACAGGGATCTGGACAATGTCATGGGAGATAGCGTAAAGGCTTTGTTAACAGAAGTATTGCCTGACCACCCGCTGATTAAAATTGCCTGAACCCCTAAAGGCTGAGTGGCCGGTGATGAAGGCGGAGCCTTCACTAAAACAGATGAGCAAGTAAGCAGCAGTGAGAATGCTGAAAAATAGTTTTGTTGGCTGAAAAACTCTATTAGTTGGCAAAAGGATGACAGCGATGGCGGGCTTTGATATTCATATTCATTCTACAGCGTCAGACGGGGCGGAAGCCCCGGCTGCTTTAGTGCATATGGCCAAAGAGCAGGGTGTGCTGGGCCTGGCCATTACTGATCATGATACGGCCGATGGCTTGAAGGAAGCAGCGCAGGCGGCAATGGCGGTGGATTTCCCCTTTATACCCGGTATTGAGCTTTCGGCGGAAGTTAACGAAAGAGATGTGCATCTTCTTGGCTATTGGCTGGATATGGATATTGTTTTAGCAGATACTGATCTTAAGGCCATGCAGGCAGCACGCTATCAGCGTTGTTATGAAATAGTCGCCCGTTTGGCGCGTTTGGGTATGTCTTTGGATGCGGAGCAGATTATTGCCCAGGCGGGTAATTGCGGGTCTCTCGGCAGGCCGCATATTGCCAAGGCGATGGTTGAGGCAGGGTTCTGCTCAAGCATTAAAGATGCTTTCAATAAATGGCTGGGGCGTGGCTTGCCGGGCTTTGTGCCGCGGCTGAAGCTAGAGCCGGTGCAGGCCATGGAGATAATTCACCGCGCCAAAGGCGTCCCTGTTTTAGCTCATCCTGGCAAGGGCGTTCCCGATCAGTTGATTCCTGCTCTGGTCAGGGCAGGCCTGGGCGGTATAGAGGTATATCACCCGGATCACAATTATGCCGCTACCCGTAAATATTTACAAATCACTCAAAAATACCGTTTAGCTGCCACCGGCGGGTCGGATTTTCATATGCGGGGCTTCCGTGAGATTGGCTGCCGCATTACCACGATTAAACAATTGGCGCGTTTGGCGGAGAAAAGGGAAGAGATTTTACATAAAAGCGGAGTTGAGGGCGAATAGTCAAAGAGCGATGATAATATCGGCAATTATTTCATATACTATCCCGTAAGGAGGGATAGTATGGAAAAAGATATCGAAGTGCTTTATCAGGATAAGATCAGACGTTTGGAAGAAGACATTACCGGGCTCCGGATGAGCAGGCGGATTATGATGACTTTGCTGGAGCAATCTCAGCTGAGCAACAAGATGGAGCAAGACCGCCTGACAAAAGAGAACCGCAGGCTGAATAAGCAGGTTTCTCTTTATGCCAAAGAGCTATGGCAGCTGCGTACAGAGTCATCGGTTAGGGAAAAATAATAGCATGAAACAGTTTTTTCTTTTGCTGAACAAATTCACCTATATTTATGTGCCGAAAAAATGGCAGGCTGGCGAAGAGTCCTTACCCAAGGCTGTTCGTTTTTTGCCTTTGCTTGGCCTTTTGGTCGGCGCGCTGCTCTATTTGGCCTCAAGATTGCTGGACATCATGCCCAATATCGGCGCAGCCGCCGCTCTTTTGGGGCTTAACCTTTTTTTTGGCGGCGCCATATTGCTGCGCTCTCTCATTACCGTAGCCGATGGCCTGGCAGTCAATCCTCTTTATCCGCCGCAAAAAGCAGCCGAAGAAATTAAACTGAACCCTTTGAATGAAAAAGAGCTTAAAGAGAAATCGTGGCGTTTTAATGCCGGACGCGCCGGGTTGGTGTGGGGGCTAGTCTGGTTGCTGGCATTATACTTCCTTTATTTGTGGTATTTTTATGATGCCAATATCAGTAATTTTGTTTTTTTTACTGCGCCAGTGCTTTGCCGCTGGCTGATGTGCTGGCTGATCTATTATTTTTATGCTGTTCCGCCGGCCTGGCTGCACCGCAATTTTTCCCGCAAGGATTTTATCGTTGCGACAATTATTACGATGGCAATACTTGTGCCGTTTAGCCGGCCGGCGCTGTATTTGTCTATTTTAATTTCAGTGCTGGGAATACTGATTTTTGCTACATATCGGCAAAGAAATGCCGGCGGCTTGGATGACCCTTGTTATGGCGCTGCCTGTGCCTGGGCAGAGATTCTCTTTTTACTGACATGGATGACTGTTGACCGTTTTTTTTAAACATCAGCAGCAGAGTAATTAGCAAATGTTCGATTTTTCTGGACGGCAAACACTAAATATGGTATAATTAGCAGAAATAATAACCTATTTAGGAGATTGTCTTGGTAGCCGAAAAAGATAGCAAAAAAGCTAAAGAGATAAAAAAGAAAAAAAGGGGATGCCTCCCGCTATTGTTGGCTGCCTGTTTGATTGTGGCAGCCATTGTGATTGGCTTTGTCTGGCTGAGCAGCCCTGCCGCTTTGGTACCCTCCCGTGATGACGCGCTGGCCGCCGGACTGACAGCGGACTCGGACAAGCTCTATTTTCTTTTGGTTGGTTCTGATAAAAACGAGGCGGTTAGCGATTCCAGCCGTGCGGATACAATTATTGTAGCTGCGGTTGATGTTGTGCAAAAGCAGGTCTTTTTGGTTTCGGTGCCGCGTGATTCATATGTGCCGATTGAAGGCTATGGTGAGGATAAAATTAACCATGCCTATGCTTATGGCGGCATTGATTTATTGAGCGATACCGTAGAAAATCTATTCGGCATTCCCATTGATTATTATGCGGTAGTTGATTTTTCCGGTTTCGAAGACATCATTGATGCTCTGGGTGGAGTAGAGATCGATGTTGATAAGAGGATGTATTACCAAACCTATGATGACTTGATTGATATTGAAGCAGGCCAGCAACGGCTAAACGGAGAACAGGCTCTGCAATATGTGCGTTACCGCTCTGATGCTATGGGCGATATCACCCGGGTTTCACGTCAGCAATTGCTGCTCAAAGCCATTTTTACTGAGTTTAGCGAGAACAGCGGCATCAGCAAATTGCCGCAAATCTTGCCGGCAGTGAACCGCGCGGTGGAAACAGATTTACCTTTTACAGATATGTTGCACTTGGCGTTTTTCTTCCGCTCTCTCTCAGGAGAGGATCTCTCCAGTATTACTTTGAGCGGCGATTTTATGACAAAAAATGGTATTAGTTACTGGCAAATAGATGAAGAGGCTTTGCAAGAAGTGGTTACTTCTCATTTTGGAGGAGGCAGTTGGTGTCAGAGCTAAAGCAGCCGCCGCGACATTCCCATCATGGTCACCGCAACCGCCTGAAAGAGGAGGCGCTTTCTAACGACCTGGAAGGCATGTCCTCCTACCAGGTTTTGGAATTACTGTTGTTCTATGTCTTGCCGCAAAAAGATACCAATGAGCTTGCCCATGCCTTGATAGACAAGTTCGGTTCGCTTTCAGCAGTGTTTAATGCTGACTATAACAGCCTTCTGGAAGTGAAGGGTATTGGCGCCCATACTGCCTCTTTGCTGGCATTGATGCCGGGGTTCTTTCGCCGCTATATGCAGGATTTTACCGGAGAAAAACGGACCTTGCTTGATTTGCCGCAGACAGTGGCCTATGTGAAAAGCATCTTTATCGGTAAAAACTACGAAGAGTTCTATATGATTTGTCTGAGCAGCCAGTGGAGAATCATCAAGGCTGTACTGCTCAACAAGGGCAGCATATCAGAGGTTTTAATATATCCAAGAATTGCAGTAGAGACAGCCCTGCTGCATAAGGCCAGGTATGTGGTTTTGGCGCATAATCATCCTGGCGGCCGCTTGCAGCCGTCCGGGGATGATTTGAAATTGACCCAAAAAATCAAGGCCCTCTTGGCGGAAATGTCTATTGATGTGGTTGACCACATTATCGTGAGTGGAGACGAGTATTACAGTTTTGCCGAAAAAGGGCTGCTGGCGGCTAAATAAATTTTGCTTTGCCCGGGAGAGAAAAATGGCATTTGTTCATTTACATAATCATAGTGAATATAGCTTGCTGGATGGTGCAGCCCGGATTAATGATCTTGTGGAACGGGCTGTTTCTTATGGTATGGATGCTATCGCCATCACTGATCATGGCGTGATGTATGGCGCAATCAGCTTTTATCAAAAATGCAAACAAGAGGGCATCAAGCCGATTATCGGCTGCGAGGTTTATGTTTGCAATGACCGTTTTTCCCGCTCTGGACGCAAAGGAGATACCGCCTGCCATTTAGTGCTGCTGGCCAAAAATCAAACAGGCTATATTAATCTCTGCAAGCTGGTATCTCTGGGATTTCTCGAAGGTTTTTATTATAAACCGCGTATTGACCATGAATTGTTGAAAAAATATTCCGAAGGGTTGATTTGCCTTTCCGCCTGTATTGCCGGAGAGCTGCCGGAGCTGATTTTGGCAGGGGATATGGATGGCGCCAGAAAAATGGCTGCCGAATATAAAAGCATTTTTGGTGATGATTATTATCTGGAGCTGCAAAATCACGGTCTATCTGAGGAATTGCGCGTTAACCCGGTTTTGGTTGAGCTTAGCCAAGAGCTGGATATTGAGCTGGTGGCCACCAATGACTTGCATTATGTCAATCAGACAGATGCGGAAATGCATGATATTCTCTTGTGTATCCAAACCGGCAAAATCAGAAGTGATGAAAACAGGATGCGTTTCCCCAATGACCAGTTCTATCTCAAAACAGAAGCGGAAATGATTGCCCTCTTCCCCAAATGGCCGGAAGCTCTGGCGAACACCACCAAGGTTGCTGAGAAATGCAATGTTGATTTTGAGTTTGATAAATTGTTTATGCCTGATTACGAAGTGCCGGAGGGGTATAATCTTACCAGCTATTTGCGGCATCTATGCGAACAAGGTTTGCGGCAAAAATATGCGGAAATAACTCCGCAGATCAAAGAGCGCCTTGACTATGAGCTGGATGTTATTAATAAGATGGATTTCCCCGGCTATTTTTTAATCGTGTGGGATATGATCAACTATGCCCGGCAGCAGGGGATATCTGTCGGCCCGGGACGAGGTTCTGCGGCCGGCAGTATTGTTGCCTATTGCCTGGGGATTACCGATATTGAGCCTTTGCAGTATGATTTGCTCTTTGAGCGCTTTTTGAACCCGGAGCGCGTTTCTCCTCCGGATATAGATACGGATATTTCCGATGTGCGCCGTGGCGAGGTTGTTGATTATTTGGTGCATAAATATGGAGAGGACCATGTTTCGCAAATTGTAACCTTCAACTTTTTGCTGGTCAAAGGAGCTGTCCGCGCGGTGGGCCGGGTTCTGGATTGGCCTTATGCTGATGTTGACCGCATTGTCAAGCTGATGCCGGATGATCTGCGCATCAAAACGATTAAAGATGCCATTGATGCCAGCCCGGAATTTAAAGAGCTGTATCAGAACGATGCCCAAGCCAGAGAACTGCTGGAAATTGCTGACAGAATCCAGGGAATGCCCTCGCATTGCGGCAAACACGCGGCTGGCGTTGCCATTGCGCAAAATGAGCTTATTTCCTATATGCCGGTGCAAAAAGACAGCAAGGATGGCTCTATCACTACCCAATATGCCAAAGAGCAGGTCGAAGCTTGCGGCTTGGTCAAAATAGACTTGCTGGGCTTGCGCACTCTTTCTTTGATTGACGATACGCTGGAAAATATCAAAAATAGCCATAATATTGATATTGATATCAGCAAAATTGCCCTTGACGACCAGGCTACCTATGATATGCTCAGCACCGGCGATGCGGTGGCAGTGTTTCAGCTGGAAAGTGAAGGTATGCGCAAAATTATGCGCAATTTGAAGCCGGAGCGTTTTGAGGATATCATTGCTTTGGTCGCGCTGTACCGGCCAGGCCCGCTGGGCAGCGGCATGGTGGATGATTATATTGCCGGCAAGCATGGCACCAAAAAAGTAAAATTCATGCACCCTCTGCTGGAGGATATTCTCAAAGAAACCTACGGGGTGATTCTTTATCAGGAGCAGGTGATGCAGATTACCCAGGCTTTAGGCGGGTTTTCTCTCGGCAAAGCGGATATGCTGCGCCGTGCCATGGGCAAGAAAAAACCTTCTATCATCGAGGCGGCTAAAGATGAGTTTGTCGCCGGATGTGTCGAGCACGGCGTTGATAAAAGAATTGCCATAGAAATTTTCCAGTTGCTGCAATATTTTGGCGGATACGGCTTTAATAAAAGTCATAGCGCAGCCTATGCCATGGTTTCTTATCAAACAGCGTGGTTGAAATGTCACTATCGCCCGGAGTTTATGGCAGCGATGATGACCTCGGTAATGAATGATACCGATAAGCTCGCTAAATATATTGAACATAGCCGGGAGATGGGCATTGATATTTTGCCGCCTAATATCAACGATAGCAATGAAAAGTTTAATGTTGTAGACGGCAAAATTTGTTATGCTCTGGCTGCGGTTAAAAATGTCGGCCGGGAAGCTGTCCGCCAAATAGTAGCGGAGCGGGATGCTAATGGTAATTATGCCTCATTAGCGGATCTGTGCGAAAGGGTTTCGCTGAACCGTAAAATGTTGGAAAACCTTATTCGCTGCGGCGCACTGGATTCTATGGGCTATAACAGAGCCTCCATGCTGGCAGCCATGGATACGGTTTTGGATATGTCGAAACGCATGGCCGCCAACAAAGATACAGACCAGGTGTCTTTGTTTGACTTTGGCTTTGACGCGGAAATCAATAAGCCGGAAATCACCATTGCGCATATCAAAGAATTTTCCAAAAAAGAATTATTGGATATGGAGAAAGAGACCCTGGGATTTTATGTCAGCGGTCATCCCTTCGATGCATATGAGCCTTATGTCAGCCGCAAAATCAGCTGTAGCATAGATAAACTGGGCGGATTAAGCGATAAAAGTGAGATCATTACCGCGGGTCTCATCAGCATGGTTAATCACCGCTATACCAAAACCGGCGTGCAAATGGCTAACTTTCACCTGGAAAACAGCCGCGCCACTATTCGCTGTACTGTTTTCCCCCGCGCCTATGAGCAATGCAAAAAAATGCTGATTGACAGCAACTCTGTTCTGGCCAAAGGTAGATTAAAGGCAGAGGGTACAGAGCTGGAGCTGATGGTCAGCGAAGTGTTTACCCCATGCAAGCTTTATTTGCGCTTGCCCGGCAAAACTGATTATGAGCTGCAAAATTTGACAAGGGAGCTCTTGTCCAGCAGCCCCGGGCATTTGCCGGTGGAGGTTTTTTATATGGATTCTCAGCTATACAGCCCCTTCCCCGATATATTTGGCGTGGAATTGGATCAAAAAATACTTAAAGGATTGGCTGATACTTTGGGCCAGGATAATGTTGTTATCCGCTAGCTAGTATTGTAATATTTTCATCAAAACAAGTACGGATAATTATCATAAATTATTATAATTATTTATGTAAAAGTACTTGTTTTTTAAGGTCAAAAGTTGTATGATTACCTTAATACCTTCAATAGGGAGAGATGTAATTTTTTTTGCCCTTTTTGCAGGTTACGGTGATGTATATATACCGAATAACTGTGTAAAACACAGATAAAATTTTAGGAGGTAGTACAATGTCTTTTGATGTCAAGCAATTTATGGACAAAGTTGTTGCTAAAAACCCCGAAGAAGTCGAATTCCATCAGGCTGTACACGAAGTCGTAGAATCTCTTGCTGGCTTCCTCAATGCTAACCCCAAATACGTTGATGCAAAAATTATGGAACGTATGGTTGAGCCTGAACGCGCTATTTCTTTCCGTGTGCCTTGGGTTGATGACAAGGGCGAAATTCAGATTAACCGCGGATACCGTGTCCAGTTTAACAGTGCAATCGGCCCTTATAAAGGCGGCCTGCGTTTCCACCCTGCCGTTAATCTCAGCATGATGAAATTTTTGGGTTTTGAACAGACACTCAAAAACGGCCTGACCACCCTGCCTATGGGCGGCGGTAAAGGCGGAGCTGATTTTGATCCTACCGGCAAATCTGATGCTGAAGTTATGCGTTTCTGCCAGTCTTTCATGACTGAATTATATCGTCATATCGGCGCTGATACTGACGTTCCTGCTGGTGACGTTGGCGTTGGCGGTCGTGAAATCGGTTTCCTCTTTGGCCAATACAAGAGAATACAGAACCATTTCGTCGGCGTACTTACCGGTAAAAACCGCGAATTCGGCGGCAGCCTGGTTCGTCCGGAAGCAACCGGTTTTGGTACTGTTTACTTTGCCCAACATATGCTCGCAGAATTAAATGACACCATTGTTGGCAAAACCTGTGCTGTTTCCGGTTTTGGTAATGTGGCGTGGGGCTGCTGCAAAAAGCTCACCGAGCTTGGTGCTAAAGTTGTTGCTATCTCTGGTCCGGACGGCTATGTCTACATCAAAGACGGCATGACTCCTGAAGGCGTTGACTATATGCTCGCTTTGCGTGCAACCAACAAAAACATCGTTGCTCCTTTTGCTGAAGATTTCAAAGGCGTTGAATTTATCCCTGGCAAAAAAGCTTGGGCTGCCAAATGCGATATCGCCTTCCCGTGCGCTTTCCAGAACGAATTGAACATTGACGATGCTAAACAGCTGGTTGCCAATGGCACCAAGATGGTTGTTGAAACATCCAACATGGGCTGCACTGCTGAAGCTGTTAACTACCTGGTCGATGCAATTGTCTTCGCTCCTGGTAAAGCAGCTAACTCCGGCGGCGTTGCTGTTTCTGGTTTGGAAATGAGCCAAAACGCTGGCAAAATCAGCTGGACTGCTGAAGAAGTCGGCGCTAAGCTTGACCAGATCATGCTTACTATCCATGAAACCTGTGTTAAATATGGTACAGAAGGCAACAAGATCAATTATGTTAAGGGCGCCAACATCGGTGGTTTTATTAAGATTGCTGATGCTATGCTGGCACAGGGTCTTGTTTAATCAGATTAAGAATTATGTTTAAAAAAGCAAGGGCCTATGCCCTTGCTTTTTTTATTTATTATGTTATACTTATTTTCAGAGTTGGACAAACTGTCGTTAAGCAGTATGCAAAAGATATATTGCGGCATATTTTTTATATTAGCGAGGAGGAATTATTGTGACCACTATCACAAGGGATATGGGCATTATGGAAATCATCGACAAATGGCCTCAGACTGCTCAGATTCTCATGGAGCAAGGCATGGGCTGAATCGGCTGTGCAGCCGCCCATTTCGAGTCAATCGAAGATGGCGCCTCCGCCCATGGTATGGACGTTGATGCTTTGATGGATGCCTTGAATGCAGCTGTCGAATAATTTTTACTACAATAAAACAGCCGCCTCGAGGCGGCTGTTTTTAGCTTAACGGGGACGGCGTGGCCGTTGCTCAGGATAAGGATAGCGGTTTTCGGGAATCACCACACGCGCTCCTTTAGCCAGGGGTTCTCTTTTGCCATAACGCAGGTTATAATAGATTAACTGAGAGAGGGGAACATGCAATTGTCTGCCAATGCTCTCTAAAGTTTCTCCTTCATCTGCAACATAAATGCAGGGACGCTCTTCGCTTTCATCACAATAGACAAATCCGGCGCGATAATCCTTCTCATCATATCCCGGCTGATCCCATAGTTCAGGGATATTGACCAGGCTACCTATTTGAATTAAATTTGGATCAGCTATCTGAGGATTTGCGGCAATTAAAGATTCGAGGCTGATATTATGGTTTTGGGCTATTTTCCAAAGGCTATCGCCTCTCTCTACAGTATACCGTTTCATTCTGGCACCTCCTAGTTTCTTTATATTAAAATAATATGCATGCGGATTAAATAGGTGCTTTTCCCTAAATTTTTATATAATTTTTATAAATGAAAAGGTGTGAACAGATTTACGGAGAATATTCGTTTTAGAGTAAATAGTAACTGTTATCAGAAAATATTTAAGGTGCGATTAATGACATATAAAAACGATGATATAAAAAAAATGTCTACTAAAGACCATAGAGAGCTGATTAAAAAACAAGCATTTTATCTGGCGGAGCTTTTAAAGGCAAGCCCGGAATATATGCAGTTTGTGGCAGCCAAAAGCCGTCTTGAGGCGGATGATACGCAAAGCAATATTTTAAATCAATTACGCCAGCAGCAAATGGCTGACCGCCTGGCAGCCATGATTGGTGATGATACGCTTGATGATCATCAGCAAATGGAAGAGCTCTACCTTACTATGGCAGGTAATCCTTTGCTCAGCGATTATCTTTTTGCTGAAGGTCGGCTTTTTCACCTGATTGCTTCGATTGAAGAGGTTTTTAGCGATAAGCTGGAGTTATGGCATTTAAGCGAGGAAATGGATTCTGCTGATTATAGCTCTTTGCTTAATTAGAGCAGTGATTAAATAAACAATTATTAAATTTGCGAGGGAAGACGAAGTATGGAAGTTAAACAAAAAAGAATGACAAAACAAAAAGCGGTAATATTTGATATTATCAGCTCCACCACAAGCCATCCTACTGCAGATTGGATATATGAGCAAGCAAGAAAAAGAATTCCTGATATTAGCCTGGGCACAGTTTATCGTAACTTGCAGGTGTTGATTCATGATGGCAAAATTATGGAGCTGAATTATGGCAAGGGTCAAAGCCGCTTTGACGGCAATGCCAATCTGCACTATCATTTTGTCTGCGAGCAATGTGGCAAGCTTTATGATTTTGCCTGCGATGATTCGCTTATTTCCGGAGAAACCTTTGCCAATGTGCCGGGCAAAATACAATCATACCGCCTGGAATGCTATGGCATATGTAATGATTGCCTAAAAATAAAAAATGTGTTATATTAACTAAACGGACTTAAATATAGCTGTTGATTTTGGGAGGATAAATGTAGTGTTCATGCAAAGAATTCGTCAAGGGACGAAAAAACATGGGAAATTATTAATAGTAATTGTTGTTATTCTTGCCGTTGGTTTGGTTGGTTCTTTTGCTGTTTGGGGCGCAGGCTCCAATACCGGGAGGCAGCCAGCTGAAGCAACAACAGCTGAACAGATTGCTCAATACGAAGGTTATATTGCCAGCAATGAGCCTGCCGCTGGCGCCCAGATAGATTTTTCGACTGCTTCCTCAATGGCAAATTTATATAGTACTCTTGCCTCTTTATGTGCTACGCAGGCCGGTGAAGAAACAGATGCGGCAATGGCCACTCAATACTCTGATAAAGCCACTGACGCAGCCACCAAAGCGAATGATTATTATCAAATCCAGTTAGATACTGCGCCGGAGACCTTAAATGATGCCGGCAGGGCGCAAATATTGGCAGGAAAAGCTGCTGCTCTTAGTTATTTGCAGCAGGCAGACGAAGCCAAAGCTCTTTATCAAGAAGTAGTTACGCTGGACCCGACCAATATCAATTATGCCTATTCTTATGTATACTTTTTATACATAAACTCTGGGCTGGAAGAAGCGCAAGCCTATGCTGATACATATTTGGCTTTGGTCGAAGAAGACAGTGAAGAATATAAAACAATTAGTAATTTGATCGGCTATTTTGCGCTGATGACGGCTAATAATACACCGGCAGATGAAAATACTGATACCGACCCTAATGCTGAAACCGGGGACAATGCCAATACTGAGAATCAATAGACAGAAAAATAAACACCTTGATTGATAAACACGGAACCTGATTACAAGTTCCGTGTTTCCTTCTTTTGAGCTATGGGGACAGTTTTGATCGCCAGGGATATTTTGTTTTCCCGTGCATATGATTAAAGGAGTGGCTATGACTATTAACAAAGAAGAAATTATTGCTTGGCGCAGACATTTTCATATGTATCCGGAGCTTTCGGGAGAAGAAAAAGAAACAGCGGGCTATATTGCGGAGCAGTTGCGTTCTTTTGGCTTGACAGTCAAGGAGCGTGTGGGGGATGGCTATGGTCTGATGGCAACATTGCCGGGCGATTCTCTGCACAAATGCGCTGCGATTAGAGCTGATATGGATGCCCTGCCAGTGCAGGAGGCAAATGATTGCGAGTATAAATCCATATATCCGGGCCGCATGCATGCATGCGGTCATGACGGGCATATTGCCATGGGGCTGGGCGCTGCTAAAATGCTGGTGGAAAACCCGCCGCCGGGGACAGTTAAGTTTTTCTTTGAGCCGCATGAAGAGCGTAAGCCCGGCGGAGCAAAAGGGATGATTGCCGCCGGTGTGTTGGAAGACCCCCAAGTTGACGGGATATTTGCTACGCATGTCAATAACAGCTTTCCAGTAGGCGCTATTGCTGTCAAAACAGGCACGATGATGGCAGCCAGCGATGATTTTGATTTGCTGATCAGCGGCAAAAGCGGGCATGCGGCAATTCCGCATCAGGCGATTGATCCTGTGGCAATAGCAGCCCAAATTATTACCGCCTATCACCAGATAATCAGCAGAAGAATTGATCCGCAGGATTGTGCGGTATTGACAGTCAGCTCGATTAATACCATTGAAACATATAATGTTATCCCGCAGGATGTGGCGATCAAAGGCACAGTACGCACTTTTGATTTGAGCTTGCGTGATAAAATCAGAGCAGAAATGCAGCGGATTGCCGAGGGTTTTTGCCAGGCTTGGGGCGCCTCCTGCAAATTTGTCTATGATATCGCTTATCCGCCGGTGAATAATGACAGCCATATGGTCGGATTGATCAAGGAGGCGGTGGAAGCGATAGGCTCTGCCCGGGTATCCTCTGTTTTCAAATCGCCAATGGGCGGAGAAGATTTTGCCATGTTTGGCAAACATGTACCGGCGGCGCTGTTTTTTACCGGCACCGGCAGCAAAAGATGCAACCAGCCATGGCATGATTTTGCCTTTGATATTGAAGAGGACGGCTTGTTCTTGGGAGCGCAGGTGTTGGCGCAGGCAGCTACAAATTTAACCAAAGAAAAAAAGGAATAGCTGAGGCGGGGATTAATTAGTAGTGGCTAATACATTTATCGAAATGTTATCAGGAATACCGGAAACATGGAGGGTGTTCTTTTTATCAATGCTGCCGATTACAGAGCTGCGCGCCACTATCCCCTTGGGTGTTGCTTGGGACATGTCAGTCTGGTCGGCTTTTTTTTTGGGCGGTTTTGGGTAATTTTGCGCCGATCATTCCCTTGCTTTTATTGCTGAAGTTTCTCTATGCCAAGGTTGTGCATTGGCCGCGTTTAGGGAAGCCTTTGCGTAAGCTAGCGGAGCGGGGAGATAAAAAAGGCGAACAAGTGCGTCGCTACGGTTTGGTCGGCTTAGCGCTTTTGGTTGCTATTCCTCTCCCAGGGACAGGGGTTTGGACCGGTTGCCTGGTAGCTGTGCTTTTGAATATTCCTTTTGCAAAAGCAGCTGTTGCCATTACCGTGGGGATGCTGGTGGCAGGTTTAGCTGTTACTGCTATTGTTAGCGGCGGATTGATGATTTCTCAATTGGTATATGGCGAGTTGATTTTTGTTTTGATCGCATTGTTGATCATTGGCGCGATCATTTTTTTCAAAAAAAGAGCCAAAAAATAGTTTGCTTTGGGAAAACTTTTTTAAATATTTAGAAAATAATTTTTAATTTTTTTCGCAACAGATTAGCTAATTATTTATATTTGGCATATATTGACAAAAGCGATAGGCATCAATACTATATATAGTATTGATGCCTATCGCTTTTTAGCTGGGCCTTTAGTAAAAAATTTTATAATAAAAAAAGGAATTCGCTTATTGAAAGAGAATTAATAAACAAGTCCAAAGTGGAGTAAAGTGGAGGAAAGTAGAAGCAGATGCTAATCGGCGAGGTTAATCATTCGATTGACGCCAAAGGGCGCTACATCATACCATCCCGTTTCAGGGAAGAGCTGGGCGAGCAATTTGTGCTGGTTAAGGGTCTTGACGACTGCATTTTTGTCTACCCCTTAAAAAAATGGCAAACAGTTATCGCCAGCTTGGAACAGCTTTCCGCTACTGACCCACGGGCCAGACGCTTTTCCCGTTCCTTTACTGCCAGAGCTTTTGATGTTGAGATCGATAAGCAATTCCGCGTCGTATTGCCCCCGGTTCTGCGTGAATTTGCCGGAATCGACAAGGAAATTGTTACTGTCGGCGCTACCACCCGTTTGGAAATATGGGATAAAGACCGCTGGCAGAGCTACTGTGAGGAAGCAGCGGAGACCTTTGAAGAAGACGCTGCCTATTTCCCGGATATCAGGCTGTAATCATGAGCGGATCCTTTAGCCATATTCCAGTACTTGTTGCTCCCGTACTGGAGTATTTGCAACCCAAAAGCAACGGCATCTATATCGATGGCACTGTTGGCGGCGGCAATCATGCTTATGCTATCCTAAAAGCTTCGACGCCCAAGGGTTTTCTCCTCGGTATAGATCGGGACAGTGAAGCGCTAAATGCGGCAGCTGAAAAATTGGCCGAATACAAAGGACGTTTCGCGCTTGCCTCCGGCAATTATGCGCAAATGCAACAGATTGCAAACCAGGAGGGAATAGCCGCTGTTGATGGCATTTTACTGGATATCGGCGTTTCATCCCATCAGCTGGATACGCCGCAGCGCGGATTTTCTTATATGCAGGATGCTCCGCTGGATATGCGCATGAATCAGGAGGAAGGAATATCAGCCGCTGAGCTGGTAAATACCACAGGTGAAGAAGAACTAGCCAATATCCTCTACCGCTATGGCGAGGAAAAATGGGCCAAACGCATTGCTAAGTTTATTGTTGAGGAAAGAGCAAAAAGCGAGATTAACACCACCTATCAGTTGGTGGATATCATAAAAAAAGCGGTACCCAAGAATGCCCGGGAAAAGGATCAGCACCCGGCCAAACGCAGCTTTCAGGCTTTGCGCATTGTTGTTAACCAGGAGCTGGCCGCGCTTGAGACTGGTTTGGAGGCAGCGGTCTCCTTGTTGAAACCAGGCGGAGTATTGGCAGTAATTAGCTTTCATTCTTTGGAAGACCGGATTGTCAAAGAAACCTTCAAGCTTCACGCCACCAATTGCCTTTGTCCGCCGCGTACCCCGATCTGTGTTTGCGGACATCAGGCGGATCTGAAAATACTGACCAAAAAGCCGGTTATGGCGCAGGCAACAGAGTTAGAAGAAAACCCCCGTAGCCGCTCGGCAATGCTGAGGGCAGCGGTGAAACTGTAATATTTGATCAGAGGAGGACATAAAATGGGTATCAATGGTAGTGCGGTGGCCTATGAGCGTGCGCAAGAATTCGAACGCAGAGAAATTAGGGTTCTTGACGGCAAACAGGCCAAAGCACGCGAAAACAAAAGACGCGCGGATATCGCTAAAATAGCTGTCGCAGCATCTGCTGTCCTTCTTTATCTTTTGGCGGTTACTTTTATGAGCGCTCAGGTTTGCAGCGTGGGTGTGGAAATTAACCAACTGCAGGCGGCCATTAGCGAGACCAATAATATGACTGCCCGCGCTGAACTGGAGCTGGGCCAGCTGGCTTCTCTGGACCGGGTTGAGGCTTATGTGGCAGACAATCTTGCTATGGTACGGCCCACGGCCAGCGATGTTTATATTCTTGATGAACAAAGCTCTTTGGCCATAGCCATGGGTCAGCAGCAATTGGCAAACAGCCAAAACACTGCTATGGCAGAGGTTGAAGACAGCGGTTTCTGGAGCTCTGTCAGTAGTTTCCTTTTTGGTACAGCCAAAGCAGCTGAGAACGATTGATCTAGCGAAAAATATTAAAAAACTTTATGGGGTGGGTTCATGGCAGCAGTTAAACTTGGGATAAAAAGAAAGATTGCGCTGGTCTTGAGCCTGCTCCTTTTGTGTTTTTTGGCGATAGTTGTCAAATTGTTCGTTGTGCAATTTGTGCAAGGCGATACTCTGCAAGCCAAAGCGGAGGATATGCGTACCAGAGATATGTCTGTGGCAGCCCCCAGGGGAGTTATCTATGACAGCACCGGCAGCAAACTGGCGATTAGCATTACCGCTGATTCTATTGCTGTCCGTCCGCCGGCAATTAAACGTCTGGAGGAGGCTGATCAGGAGGCTGCTGCCAGAAAAACCTCGGAATTTTTAGCGGAAGCGCTTGATATGGAATATCAGGAGGTATATGGCAAGGTTACTGCTGATCAATACTATGTCTATGTTAAACGCAAAGTAGATTTTGATGTTGCGGAAAAAATCCGCGAGGCGGAATTGATTGGTGTAGAAATCGAGCAGGAGACCCAGCGTTATTATCCTAAGGGTACGCTGGCAGCGCATGTGCTGGGCGCAGCTGGTATTGATAATCAAGGGCTTTACGGTGTGGAATTGTCCCTGGAGGACTGGCTTGTCGGTACAGACGGACGGATAGTTGGTGAATATGACGCTAATAATACACCTATCCAGCATTCCGAATATGAATATATTGCCCCCGAAGAGGGCTATGACGTCTATTTGACGATTGACGAAAATATTCAGTATTTTTGTGAGCGGGATTTGGCTAACTTGATGAACAGTGAAACGCCGCCCAAAAATGCCGGTATTATTATCATGAACCCCAAAACAGGGGAAGTTTTGGCCATGGCTGTGGCTAATACCTATGATCCCAATAATTATAATGATTATGAAGAGTCTTCGCGGCGCAATTTTTTGCTCAATGATTCTTATGAGCCAGGCTCCACCTTTAAAATCGTTACTGCCTCCGCAGCCATGGAAGAAGGAACTGTTGACGATCACAGCGGTTTCTATTGCGGCGGCTCTGTTACAGTTGCCGGTGCGCGCATTGGCTGTTGGTCCACGGTGCCGCATGGTTCGCAAAACTTGGCAGAGGCTGTGCAAAACTCCTGCAACCCGGCTTTTGTCGCCATTGGCCAGAGCATTGAAGCTAAAGAAAAAGGGCTGTTCTACAAATATATTAATGCCTATGGCTTTGGCCAAACCACCGGCATTCAACTGCAAGGTGAAGCTACCGGCATTTTGCAGGCGGAAGAAAATGTTAATCAGGTTGAAATTGCTACCATTGCCATGGGGCAGGGGATTTCTGTTACGCCCATTCAGCTGATCACCGCTGTATGCGCGGTTGCTAATGACGGGGTCCTGCTTAAGCCGCAGCTGGTTTCCAAGGTGATGGATGGCGACACGGTTATTTATGAACAAGAGCCGGAAGAAGTGCGTAAGATTGTTTCCGCGGAAACAGCCCAAGAGCTGCGCAAATTATTGGTTGGCGTTGTTACCAATGGCTCCGGCTATCAGGCGGCAATTGACGGCTATCTGATTGGCGGAAAAACAGGTACGGCGCAAAAACCGGAATCAGGTGGCTATGCTGCTGGTAAATATGTCGCCTCCTTTATTGGTATGGTGCCGGCAAATGATCCGGAGCTGGTTTGTTTGGTTATTGTCGATGAACCATCCGGGCTCTTTTATGGATCACAGGTGGCAGCGCCTATTTTCCATACAGTGATGTCTGACACGCTGCGCTATTTAGGGATAGCTCCGACGGAGCCTGTTGATACGGCAAATAGTGCGGCCAATCAAGACAGCAATATTACCATTACTGTGCCAAATGTGACCAATCTCTCTGTGGCCGAGGCCATTGCCAATTTGCAGCGCTTGGGGCTGAACGTCAAGCTGAGCGGCAGCGGCAATACTGTTAGCAGTCAGCAGCCTGTAGCCGGCGCTGACGCCAGAACCGGTACCAGTGTTTTATTGACTGCCGCAGCTGATAACAGTCTGGGCGAGGGCATGGTAACCGTTCCGGATTTGCGGGGCAAACGCTTTGCCGAGGCAGCCAATATCCTCTCTGTTTTGGGACTGGGGCTGACTGCTGAGGGCAGCGGTGTTGTTTTATCACAAAAGCCGGATTACGGCGAAGTCGTCAAGGCCGGAACCACCATTAAAGTCGTCTTTGAGGACGAGGCAATTATTAATAGCGATATTGCGCCATAATCAGCAACAAGGAGGGGATGCAGATGAAATTAGCTGAGCTGATTAATGTTTTAGATAAACAAACAAAAGTTTCAGGAAAAATAGATATTGAGATTGGCGGCATTGCCTATGATTCACGAAAGGTGAAACCGGGGTTTGTTTTTGTGGCAATTAGCGGCGCCCAGTTTGACGGACATAATTTTATTGATCAGGCCATCAGCGCCGGCGCGGCTGCTATTATTGGTGAGCGCAGCTGTGATAGCGGGGACAAGCCCGTGATTATTGTCCCGGACAGCCGTCGTGCCTTAGCGGCCATTTCCGCCAAATTTTATAATTATCCGGATCGCCGCCTGCGCTTAATCGGCGTGACCGGCACCAATGGCAAGACTACCACCGCCAATATGATCAAATGGCTGCTGGAATCGGCCGGGCATAAGGTTGGCCTCGTTGGCACAATTAATAATATGGCTGGCCAAGAGGTGCTGCCGGCCACACACACCACGCCGGAATCATTGGAACTGTTCCAGCTTTTTGCACTAATGGAAGAAAAAGGCTGTGATTATTTGGTTATTGAGGCGTCCTCTCATGCTTTGGCACAAGGCCGGGTTTCCGCCTGCAATTTTGCCGGAGCGGTATTTACCAATCTTACTCAGGATCATCTTGATTTTCATGGCACAATTGAAAACTATGGCAATTGTAAAGCAGAGCTATTCCGTATGCTCTCGCCTCTAGCCGGCAGCAACCGTTACGGAGTTGTCAATATTTCCGATGATCATGCGGACACATTTATCGCTGCCACGGAATCACCTGTTTGGACCTATGGTACAGGAGATAGTGAGATAGATGTAAAATTACTGCATTATAGCTCTTCCGCGCGCGGGATGAGCTATAGCATTGCTTTCCGTAATAAAAATTATCAAGTGAATATTCCGCTGATCGGCGAGTTTAATATTTATAACACCATGGCAGCGATGACAGTTGCTTTGGCGGAAGGCTTCCGGATTGAGGATATTATTGCTGCCTTGGCCCAGGCGCCGCAGGTTCCGGGCCGTTTTGAGCTGATAGATGAAGGCCAGGATTTTATGGTGGTGGTTGATTATGCCCATACCCCCGATGGCCTGGAAAACCTTCTCAGTGCAGCCAAACAGCTGAAACCGCGGCGTCTGCTGACAGTGTTTGGCTGTGGCGGTAACCGTGATACCGGCAAAAGACCGATTATGGGACGCATTGCCGGAGCAGTCAGTGATGTGGCGCTGATTACCTCGGACAATCCGCGTTTTGAAGACCCGGATGAAATTATTGCCCAGGTGGAGGCGGGGATTAAAAGCGTCTGCAATAATTATCTGGTGGAGGCGGACCGGGAGCGCGCTATTGAATTGGCGATCAACATGGCAATGCCGGGCGATATGGTTGTTCTGGCAGGCAAGGGGCATGAAGATTATCAAATTATAGGCGACCAAAAACATCATTTTGATGACAGAGAGCTGGCGAGAAAAATAATCCGGCTCAGACTGCAAAAATCATAATTACCAAAGGGAATAAATAAGGGGAATCGCTATGGTCTTGTTGTTTATCGGTGCAGTGCTATTAACAATTGTTATGGGTTTGGTGCTGCTGCCACTATTAATTAATATGAAGGTTAAACAGTCTATTCGTGAGGATGGGCCCCAGAAGCATCTGGCCAAGGCAGGCACACCAACCATGGGCGGGTTGATTTTTATTGCCGCGGCGCTGATTTGTTGTCTCTTTTTGATAGATGCTCAGCCTTTGCTCTGGGTATGGCTGTTTTCTTTTCTTAGTTTCGGCTTAATCGGCTTTTTAGATGATTTCACTAAATTGCGGCATCATCATAACAAAGGGCTCTCCGGCAAACAGAAACTGGTCGCCCAATTCATCGCCGTAGCAATCCTCTTGATTATGAACGCAACGCTGCTGGACAGAGGCACTGCCTATGACTTTTTTGGCCTGCAGCTGGAAGTCGGCTGGCTGTATTATCCTCTGACCGCGGTGTTTGTGGTGGGTATGGTCAATGCGGTCAATCTCACTGACGGCTTAGATGGACTGGCCTCAGGCGTAAGTATTTTTGCTTTTGCGGGCTTTGTCTTTGTCGGCATGGTGATCGCATCAGTATATCCGGCCTTTGCCCGTTTGCCACAGATAGCCATCATTATGGCTGGCGTTTGCTTAGGGTTCTTGTTCTACAACCGCTATCCGGCGCGGGTTTTCATGGGCGATACCGGCTCCATGTCTTTGGGCGGCGCCATTGTCGGGCTGGCGGTTATCTCGCATATGGAAATACTTTTAATTGGCTTTGGACTGGTTTATCTGGCCGAGGCTATTTCAGTAATGTTGCAGGTTTTTTGGTTCAAAATGACAGGGAAACGCCTCTTGCTGATGGCGCCCTTGCATCATCATTTTGAGCTCAAGGGCTGGCGGGAAACAAAAGTTACTACTGTGTTTTGTTTAGCCGCAGCTGCTTGTATGCTGGTAACTTTGTTATTATTTGTGTTCTTGTGGAGTTAAGACAAGGGAGATACTGGATGAATTATACCGATAAAACAATATTGGTAGTAGGCGGTGGTGTGAGCGGCTTGGCTGCTTGTCATTATTTATTAAAGCAGGGCAGCCATGTCATTCTTTCTGATAATAAAAGCAAGGAGCTTTTGCTGCAAAAACCGGAGATCAGCGCTTTGGTCAAAAAAGGCGTTCAGCTTTTGCCGCAAAATGAGATTCCGGAGAAGATTAGTTGGGAACTGGTGGTGGTAAGCCCTGGCGTACCGCTGCATATCCCTTTGCTCAATATCAGCCGCGAGGCCGGGGTAGCAATTATTGGTGAAATTGAGCTGGCGTATGCCGCGGCCAAAGCGCCTTTTATTGGCATTACCGGGACCAATGGTAAAACAACCACCACAGCCCTAACCGCGCATATTTTGCAAAATTGCGGCGTGGATATTCTGCTGGGCGGCAATATCGGCACGCCTTTGGTTGATAGCGTTGAGGATTTTAAGGGGGACTATATTGTTGCTGAATTATCCAGCTTTCAATTGGAGAGCTGCATCACTTTTAAGCCAAAAGTAGCGGCTTATCTGAACCTGACCCCGGACCATCTTGACCGCCATTATGATATGGAAAACTATGGTACAGCCAAAGAGCGAATCTTTGCCAACCAGGATGAAAATGATTTTGCCGTTTTGAATTGGGATGACCCGCTGGTTAGATCTGTCGAAAAAAATATTTCAGCCAAGATACTTTGGTTTTCGCTGCATTGTGCGCCGGAAAATGGCATATACTTTGAGGAAGGAATACTTCGCTATATAGTGGATGGCGCAGAAGTATTTAGCTTTGACAGCACGCAGATATTTATCAAGGGCAGGCATAATGTGCAGAATGCCATGGCCGCCTTTTTAGCCACTGCAGCGCTCAAGCTTGACCCGGCTAAAATTGCGGAAGCCATTATCAGCTTTAAGGGTGTGGCGCACCGGCTGGAATATGTAGTCGAAAAGGACGGCATTTTGTATGTCAATGATTCCAAGGGTACTAACCCTGCCAGCACCTTTCAGGCGATCAATGCCTATGAGCGGCCGATGATTCTTCTGCTCGGCGGACGCAATAAAGGCAGCGATTTTAGCGAGCTGATGCAATTAGTCAAGGCAAAAGTCAAGCTGGCGATTATTTTTGGCGAAGCGACAGCAGAGCTGAAAGCTGCTGCTGACACTGTCGGCTATAAGAGCTATCTGATCGCCAATGATTTTGATCATGCGGTGGCTCTTGCTAAAGACAAGGCCCAAAGCGGGGATGTTGTTATTTTATCGCCGGCTTGCGCCTCATGGGATAGCTTCAATTGCTTTGAAGAACGGGGAGAAAGATTTAAGGAATTGGTGAAATAGTTGAACAAAAGAGTGCGGAATATTTTAACAGAAAAGAGAAAAAGATTACAACCGGACTGGTGGCTGCTGATTGCGGTGTTATTACTCACGACCATTGGTGTGATCATGGTTTTTTCTTCCTCGCAATATTTTGCCAAGCTTGATTATGGCGATGCCTACAAATATTTCAAGGAACAGCTGCGTAATGTGGGCATTGGCCTGATTGCAATGTTCCTCATGTTTAAGGTGAAAATCCGCGTATACAAAAAACTCAGTTACCCTGCCTTGATTGTTCTATTAGGCGTGTTTGTGTTCATGGTAATCTCTAAGCAGATCGAAAGCATTGGCGGCGCAGAGCGTTGGCTGGAGGTTTTTGGTCAACAGTTTCAGCCCTCGGAATTTGCCAAAATAGTCTTACCTATGGCTTTAGCACATTGGATGTCAGTGAATAAGGATGAGATTGGTACTTTTAAGGTGGGCTTTTTGCCGACGATAGCGGCAACTGCCATTACCGCCGGCTTGATTTTGGCGCAAAAGGACCTATCATCTTCGATGGTAGTAGCTGGTACAGCTTTTATTATGATGTTTTGCGCTGGCATTCGCCCCCGCTATTTGCTGGGAACAATCGGCGCCGGCGTGGTGGCTGTTATCGGCGCGATTCTCATAGAACCTTACCGCATGGAGAGAATCTATGCCTGGTTTAACCCCTGGGCCTATGCCAATGACGAAGGCTGGCAGACCTGCCAATCCTTAATGGCTCTGGGCTCCGGCGGCTTAAATGGCGTGGGATTGGGCGCAGGCGGCTCCAAATGGTTGTATTTACCGGCCCGGCATACGGATTTTATTTTTTCTATTACCGGGGAAGAATTAGGCTTTCTAGGCGCTACCTTTGTCGTTTTGTTGATAGCCTTTATCGTCTGGCGCGGATTGATGGTCTCAGTTAAAGCGCCGGATATGTATACTTCGCTACTCGCTTTAGGCATTATTGTTTCCATTGCGCTGCAATCATTTATCAATCTAGGTGTGGCAACAGGGCTGCTGCCGGTGACAGGGGTGACTTTGCCGTTTGTCAGTTATGGCGGCACATCAATGGTGGTCTCGCTCGCCATGGTGGGGGTGTTGTTGAATATTTCCTGCTACGCCGAAAAGTAGCGTTATTATGCGTTGATTTGACAAGCACCTCCCTTGAAAGAAACCATAAAATGTGTATAATATATATATTGCACAAAAGGGAGGACTGCTTTATGCGGGTTGTCATCTCCGGCGGCGGCACAGGCGGGCATATTTATCCCGCATTGGCGATTGCTGAGGAATTGAGAGCCAGAAATCATCAGGTTCTATATATAGGCGGGCCTGCTTCTGCCGAGCAAGATGCGGCAGAACAGTTTGGCTTTATCTTTAAGGCGGTGCAAACCGCCCCTTTGCATCGTAAATCACTAAAGGTTATAGGTGATCTTGCTGCCAATTTGCGCGGTACGCATCAGGCGGAGAAGATCGTTGCAGAATTTGCCCCCGATGTTGCTATTGGTACAGGGGGCTTTGTTACAGCTCCGGTATTGCTGGCCTGCCAAAGGAGCCAAGTCCCTACTATTATTCATGAACAGAACGCCTATCCGGGGCTGGCTAACCGCCGTCTAGCCAAAAAAGCGGAGGCAGTTTGCCTGACCTTTACTGCGGCAAAGCAATATTTTGCTTGCCCTGACAAAACATATCATACGGGCTTACCGGTACGAACAGCTATTTTGGACTTGAGCAATAAACCAGTACCGGAGGCGGCGTATCAATACTTTGGCATTGACAAAGAAGAACGCGAGCTGCCAACGCTGTTGATAACCGGCGGCTCTCAAGGCGCCAAAACGCTTAACGATGCTATGCTTGCAGCCTATCAACAGCTGTTAGCGCAGAATATCCGCATTATTCATCTCTGCGGCAAAAGTAATTTTTTTGAGCTTAAACAAAAAGCGCCTGCAAATAGGCACTTGCATCTTTTGCCATATTTAGATAATATGGAATATGCTTTGGCCATAGCCAATTTAGCCTTGGCAAGATCAGGCGCCTCGTTTCTGGCTGAAGCGGCGGTGTTGGCTTTACCGCTGATTTTGGTTCCCTATCCGCATGCAACCAACGATCACCAGAGCGCTAATGCCGAGGCCTTTTTTGAGGCGGACGCTGCCTTGGTGGTCAAAGACAGCGAGCTCACTGGCTCGTGGCTCACGCAAACAGTTCCTGTAATATTAAACAATCCGCAACGTCTGTGGCGGATGCAAGAAGGCGCGCGTTCCCTAGCCAAGACCCAGGCAGCCAGTGATATTGCGGATATAGCGGAAGCAAAAGCGAAAAAACAATAGTATGAGGTTATCGAGGAAATAATGGAAAATAAATTACATTTTATCGGTATTGGCGGCATTGGCATGAGCGCCATAGCCAAAATAATGCTCAACATGGGGTATCGCATCAGCGGCTCTGATGTTAATAAAAGACATTTGACAGAGGAATTGGAAGCGGCCGGAGCGCGGATTTGTTACTCACACGCAGCCAAGAATATCCCGTCTGATGCAGAGGCTGTGGTCTATTCCTCTGCTGTTAAATGTGATAACCCGGAGATGATAGAAGCCAAAAGGCGCGGCTTGTCGGTATATAAACGCGCGGAAGCGCTGGCTTTTCTGATGAGCACGCGTATCAGCATTGGCGTGGCCGGCGCGCATGGCAAAACCACCACCTCGGCGATGATTGCGACCATGCTGGATTGTGCCGGATATGACCCGACAGTTATTATTGGCGGCATGCTGCCTGCTATCGGTGGAGGCAATGCCAAGGCAGGGCAGGGGCAATATCTGGTGGCAGAGGCGGATGAAAGCGACGGCACCTTTTTATTATTGCATCCGACAATTGCCGTGGTTACCAATATTGAAGCTGACCATCTTGATTTCTATTCTGATCTCAATGATATTATTGTCGCCTTTGAGCAATATTTCCGGCAAGTGCCGGGCGATGGTTTTGCCGTCTATTGCGCGGATTGTCCTATATGTAAGGATTTAGCCTACAGCGTTCCCGGCAATTATATTAGTTATGCCATTGAAGAAGAAGCTGACTATACCGCTGATAATATCATTCAGGGCAATGGTATTTCTGCGGATATTTATTATAAAGGTAAAAAATTGGGCCGCTTGGCCTTGCAGATTGCCGGACGGCATAATATAGCCAATGCCTTGGCTGCCATTGCCGTAGGCATAGCGCTGGGTCTCGATTTTGAGACTTGCGCCCAGGGTTTGGCTCATTTTAGCGGTACCGGACGCAGGATGGAAAAAATGGGTGAATTCAATGGCCTGAGCATTATTGACGACTATGCTCATCATCCAACAGAAATCAGGAAGACCATCGACGCGGTGCGGGGGCAGGGAGTCAAGAATATGACTGTTGTCTTCCAACCGCACCGTTATAGCAGGACCAAAAGCATGTATATTGAATTCGCCGAAGCCCTGATGGAGGCGGATCAGGTAGTCCTTTGTGAAATCTACCCGGCATTTGAGCCGCCGATACCTGGTGTGTCCGCCAAAATGATCGTTGATAAAATGACTGATTTTGGCCACAGGCAGGTGGCTTATGCTGATAGCTTGGAGTCGACTTTGGCTTATCTGCAAGATAATATTAAGGGCGAAGGCACAGTATTGATTATGGGCGCAGGCAATGTTCGCAATGTCTCGGAAAAATTTGCCGCTATCAGAAGGGAGCAAAGTAATGGATAAATCTACTATTGCGGCTAAACTCCAGGCTGTTTTAACTGCAAAAGTTGAGATTGATGTGCCCATGGCTACCCACACCACCTGGAAAATTGGCGGACCTGCTGACATTATGGTTTTTCCTGGATCTGAAGCAGAATTGAGCAAATTATTGCCGCTGATTCAAGAGTTGGAGCTGCCCTGGCTGGTGATTGGCAACGGCTCCAATTTACTGGTCTCAGACCAGGGTATACGCGGCGTAGTCATAAAAATGGGCGATAATTATGCCGGATGTGAATGGCGGAAACTGGAGGTCAGCGTCAAGGCAGGAACTTTGCTGGCTACCTTGTCTTTGGAGGCGGCGGAGCGCGGCGCTGCGGGGCTGGAATTTGCCCGGGGCATACCCGGATCTGTCGGCGGCGCGGTACGCATGAATGCCGGCGCTTATGGCAGCAATATCGGCAACTATGTTACTGCGGTGGAAGCAATCGCTTATAATGGAGATAAGCTTGTTTTGGCAGGAGATGAGATTGAGTTTGCCTATCGCGACAGCAGCCTTTTTCGTCTGGATGCTGTTATTACCGCTATCACTTTGGTATTACCAAAAGGGGATAGGGAAGAGGTTATGAATAAGATGAAAATGTACCAGCAAAAGCGTTTGTTGGCACAGCCACTGGAATTCCCCAGCTGCGGCAGTGTTTTTCGCAACCCGGCTAATGACCATGCTGGACGCCTGGTAGAGCTGGCCTCATTGCGCGGTTTGCGCATTGGCAATGCTGCTGTTTCGGAAAAGCATGGTAATTTTATTGTCAATTTGGGCGGCGCCACTGCTGCTGACGTTTATGACTTGATTGCTGAGGTGCAGCGGCAGATTTATGAATATTCGGGAATACGGCTGGAGCCGGAAGTGAAAATGATTGGTGAATTTAATTAAAAAAGACTGCAAGCGCAGAGGTTCTGATATAAGAGCCTCTTTTTTATTAAGTTTAATAGCAAAAGAATTATACTGCTATGGAAATAAAAGCTTATTGTCAAAATCAATACTATCAGATATAATAATAGAGATTGCAATAGTTTGAATACTTTGTCAAAAGATTAGGAGGACGCTTTATATGCGGATAAAGGATGTGCGCGATTTTCTCGAGGCCCAAGTATTATGTGGAGAAGATCGGCTCGATTTGGAAGTATCATCCGCTTGTGGCGCTGATTTGATGAGTGATGTGCTGGCTTTTGTCAAGCATCAAGGCATCCTGTTAACTGGTTTGCTCAACCCCCAGGTAGTACGTACAGTAGAAATGATGGACATGTGCTGTATTGTTATTGTGAGAGGAAAGAGGCCGGAGCAGCAGCTTATTGAATTAGCCGCCAAAAGAGGGATTGTGCTTCTCGCCACCAAATACTCAATGTATGTTGCCTGTGGGAAACTGTATGCGCAAGGTCTGACAGAGGGGGACTGAGCCGAATGGAAAAAATACACCTTCATTATTTTGTTGATGGAGATGATTTTACTGCCGCGGGCGAAGCTTCCAGCGATGTCAGAGAAGTATTACATAAGCTGGGTTTTGATGCGGAAATGATTCGCAGAACCTCTATTTGTATGTATGAGGGCGAAATCAATATGGTTATTCATGCCTCAGGCGGTGAAATTGATATTTATATTAATCCGGAAAGTGTCGAGATTATCATGAAAGATACTGGCCCAGGTATTGCTGATATGGAAAAGATTTGGGAAGAGGGTTATTCGACCGCACCGCAAACAGTACGTGATTTAGGTTTTGGCGCTGGTATGGGTATACCTAATATGAAGAAATACGCTGATGATATAGAAATTATTTCTACGCTTGGTGTCGGTACTACTGTGACCATGAAAATAAAAGCCCATGAATAGTTGATGTGGACTAGTTAAGTTACTGCTATGAGGGGAAAAATATGCAACATGCGGTTACCTTAGACAAAGATAAATGTAAAGGCTGCACCACCTGTATCAAGCAATGCCCGACAGAGGCGATACGGGTTCGCCGCGGCAAGGCGCATATTTTGGAAGACCGTTGCATTGACTGCGGCCAGTGTATTCGGGTATGCCCGCATCATGCCAAAAAAGCAGTATGCGACCCGCTGACTGATTTAGAAAAATTTAAATATAATATTGCCTTGCCAGCGCCTTCGCTGTACGGGCAGTTTCATAATTTGCGCGATATTAATATTATCCTGGCCGCCTTACTCAAAATTGGTTTTGATGATGTCTATGAAGTATCCCGCGGCGCAGAATTGATTTCTGACCTCACCAGGCGGGAGATTATTGAAGGGCATTTGCCCAAGCCTTTTATTTCCTCAGCCTGTCCGGCTGCGACGCGTTTGATTTGTATGCGTTTCCCCAAGCTGGTTGATCATATCGCACCCCATGCCGCGCCCTTGGAGGTGGCGGCCCGCTATGCTCGAGAAGAGGCTATGGCCAAAACCGGCTTGAAGAATGAGGAAATAGGCGTCTTTTTCATTACGCCTTGTCCGGCAAAAGCCACAGCAGTGCATAGCCCCTTAACTTTAAGCGAGCCTATTGTGGACGGCGCCTTTTCGATGCAGGAAATATATAAACAATTGCTCTCGGCCATGAAAGAGGTGACTGACCCGCCCAGCTTGGCTCATTCCGGCATTATCGGCGTAGGTTGGGCGCGCTCCGGCGGTGAGGCCTCGGCGCTGCTGAGTGACCATCAGCTGGCAGTTGACGGGATTGAAAATGTGATTAAAATTTTGAATGATGTCGAAAACGGTTCCTTGGAGGACGTGGAGTTTTTGGAGCTTAATGCCTGCACACAAGGTTGTGTCGGCGGTTGCCTCACTGTAGAAAACCCCTATGCGGCAAAAGCGAGACTAAAAAGGGTGATGAAATATTTGCCTGTTTCCCGCAACAAATTGACCGATGAAGATGCCGAAATCATTGAGGGCATGCCGGAAAAACCACTGGAAGCAACAGTACCGGTGCTTGATGAAAACCGCTTTGCCGCGATGGAAAAATTTATGCGTATTGACAAATTAACCGAAGCCTTGCCCGGTTTGGATTGCGGCTCCTGTGGAGCGCCGTCCTGCCGTGCTTTGGCCGAAGACGTTGTGCTGGGGCTGGCCTCAGAAGAGGATTGCATCTTCCGCATGAGAGAACGTATGCAGTATATGGCAGGCAGCGGCAATGCTGATGAATATTTGCCCCCGCCATTTAGAGCGTCAGCCCAAGACGAGGCTGATGGCATAAAGGAGGAATGAGCGATGACATTAGAGGGTTTAGCGGCCAACATATCTTTGGTCAACCATAATGCCAATGCTGATCTATCCCGGGAAATTACCGGAGTGTATATTGGTGATTTGCTCAGCTGGGTGATGGGGCGCGCCATGCCCGGCTGCATTTGGATTACGATTATGTCCAATATGAATGTGGCAGCGGTGGCCTCTTTGGCCAATGTTTCCTGTGTTTTGCTTGCTGAGGATGTTCAGCCTGATCAGGCCCTGCTGGACAAGGCGCACAAAGAGAACATAGCTCTTTTTAGCAGCAAATTGTCCGCTTATCAGCTGGCAACCAGCATAGCCAAGCTAATGCCGTAAGCCATTGTATGAGCCTTGGAGGCGAAATAGTGCGTTATTTTTATGATTTACATTTGCATTCTTGCCTTTCACCATGTGGCGATGATCAGATGTCTCCATATAATATCGCTAACATGGCTGCTCTTGCCGGATATCAAATTATCGCGGTAACTGACCATAATACCACGCGTAATTGTCCGGCTGTGTTAGCTGCGGCCAAAACAGCGGGGATTATCGCTATCCCGGGTATGGAGCTAACCACAGCGGAAGAAGTACATGTGATCTGCCTCCTACCAAATTTGGAGGCGGCCTTAGAATGGGACAGCTATGTTTATCAGCGGCTGCCAAAAATTGCCAACAACAGCATGATTTTTGGGCATCAATTGCTGATGGATGAGAATGACAGCGTTGTTGGCGAAGAAGAGCGTTTGTTGATATCGGCGGCAGCCATAAGTGTTTTTGAAATTAGTGAATTAATTTCTGCATATGGAGGGGTTGCTTTTCCGGCGCATATTGACCGGCCCAGCTTTTCACTTTTGTCGAATTTAGTCTACTGCGACCCATCTTTGAACTTTACTGTCATGGAAATTACCGAGTATTGTGACAGAGAAAAGTTAGTTTTACATAACCCGGAACTTGCACTATTTCCGTATATTATTAATTCTGATGCGCATAATTTATTTGATATGAAAGATGCCAAATACAGCTTATCTCTGGCAGAGAAAAGTATCGACGCAGTATTGGATTCTATAGCAAAAGGCCAGCTTATAGGCACGCTTTGAGCAAAACCCCGGCAATACTTAAATATTTTTTTTGTTCTTTAATATCGCACAGGGTAATTGCTGGTTTTATTAAAAAAATTGCAAAAAAACACTATCTTTCTGTATTTTATTATGTTATACTTTGGATGGCTGGAGGGAAGTTATTGCTATGCTTACCTTAAAAGCCAGCCTGAAACAAGGAGGTATTTATGGTATGCCAAATCTTAAAACAGTAGTGCCTTTTAATGGAACTCCAGAGCAAGAAAAACAGTTGCACGCGGTGATTGAGAAGTATAAAGGTCAGCCTGGCGCAACCATGCCTATTCTTCAGGAGGCGCAAGCCATATATGGCTATTTGCCTGAAGAAGTACAAGTGCTGATTTCCTGCGACTTGGATATACCCCTTTCGGAAATTTACGGTATTGCTTCCTTTTATTCTCAGTTTACGATGAATCCCAAAGGCAAGTACCGTGTTTCTGTGTGTATGGGTACAGCCTGTTATGTCAAAGGCTCAGGCGAAATTTTGGATAAAGTTTGCGCTAAACTAGGCTGCCAGGCAGACTCGATTACTGCGGACGGCAAGTTTTCTGTTGATGCGACGCGCTGCATCGGCGCTTGCGGACTGGCTCCGGTGATGACGGTTAACGAGGATGTTTATGGACGTCTTACTCCTGCTCAAATAGATGGCATCCTGGATAAATACTTATCAAACGAGGTGCATAGCATCTAGTCGTCCGGGGCGCATGAATTCGCATCTCTAATGGCTAGGCTGGATACTTCTTTCACAGTTCACATTGTTTGGAGATAATTTAGATGAAGGAACTCTCGCTACATTTGTTGGATATTGCGCAGAACTCTTTTACCGCTCAGGCAACAAAAGTAGCGATAACCCTCAGAGAATCTGAAGAAGAAGATGTGATTGAAATAACTGTTGTAGACAATGGCTGCGGTATGAGCCAGGAATTTCTACAGCAAGTGACAGACCCTTTTACCACAACCAGAACAACACGCAAGGTTGGTTTGGGTTTGCCCTTATTTAAACTGGCGGCAGAGATGTCTGAAGGCAGTTTTTCTATTGCCAGTGAGGTGGGTCAGGGGACCGAAGTCTCAACAACGTTTAAGCGCTCGCATCTTGATTGCCCGCCTTTGGGAGATTTAGCAGGGACGATTATTACCCTGCTGCAGGGCAATCCGGATATTGATTTGCTCTACACCCATATTACCGATAAAGGTGAGTTCATCCTTGATACCAATCAGATTCGCTTAATTATGGAAGATGTTGCGATCAATGACCCGATGGTTCTGGAGTGGATTAAGCAATTCCTGGAAGAAAATATAGCTGCGCTTAGTGTCGATTCATAAAAGTTTGATTTTGATATAGTAGGAGGGCAAAGATGAAATCAATTGAAGAATTAAAAGCTTTACGTGATGAAATGCAAGGCAAAATGAATTTGCGTAAAGACAACAGCAGCGAAGATACTCGTGTTGTTGTAGGGATGGCTACCTGCGGTATTGCCGCCGGCGCCCGGCCAGTGCTGAATAAATTTGTGGAAGAAGTGAATAAGCGAAACCTGCAGGGGGTTTTGGTTTCTCAAACCGGCTGCATTGGTGTTTGCCGCTTGGAGCCTGTTGTGGAAATATTTGAACCAGGCAAAGAGAAAATTACCTATGTGAAGATGGATGCAGAAAAAGCAGCCATAGTTGTCAGCGAACATCTGGTAAATCACCGTGTGGTTGATGAATATACCATCGGCGCGGCTGACAGCAAATAATAAAATTTTAGCATACTCTGTCGTTTAATGGCGGTATCGGCCGGAGTCGGCCTAATATCATTGGGAGGTAAAACAGCATGAGTTTTGCACGTTCGCATATCCTCGTTTGCTGCGGCACGGGCTGCACATCTTCATCCAGCCCAAAGATTATCGAGGAGTTTAATGTTCAACTGAAGAAATATGGACTAGCTGAAGAAGCAAGGGTGATTCCCACTGGCTGCTTTGGCTTATGCGCATTGGGGCCCATTGTCGTGGTTTATCCGGAAGGGGCTTTTTATTCAATGGTGCAGGTTTCCGATGTGGCGGAAATCGTCCAAGAACATATCCTCAAGGGACGCATTGTCCACCGTTTGCTGTATCAGGACAAGGGTGTTGGCCATGAAATTCAATCCCTGAATGAAACGCCTTTTTACAAAAAGCAGAAAAGAATCGCTTTGCGTAACTGCGGTGTTATCAATCCGGAAAGCATTGATGAATATATTGCCTATGACGGATATCAAGCGCTGGCCACCTGTTTGACCGAGCGCACCCCCGCAGAGGTCATTGAGTTGATTTCCGCATCCGGATTACGCGGACGCGGCGGGGCTGGTTTCCCCACCGGCACCAAGTGGTCTTTTGCCGCCAAGGAAAAAAACCCGGTGAAATATGTTTGCTGTAATGCCGACGAAGGTGATCCCGGCGCATTCATGGATCGCTCAGTTTTGGAAGGCGACCCGCACAGCATTATTGAGGCGATGACTATCGCCGGTTATGCTATTGGCGCGTCACAAGGGTATATTTATGTCCGTGCTGAGTATCCTATTGCTGTTGAAAGATTAAAAATAGCCACTGAACAAGCCAAAGAATATGGCTTTTTGGGCAAAAACATTTTCGATTTAGGCTTTGATTTTGATTTGGAAATCCGTCTTGGCGCCGGCGCCTTTGTTTGCGGCGAAGAGACAGCTTTGCTTACTTCTATTGAAGGCAACCGCGGCGAGCCCCGCCCCCGTCCTCCGTTCCCGGCAGTCAAAGGTCTCTTTGGCAAGCCGACTATCTTGAATAATGTTGAGACTTATGCTAATATCCCCTGGATTATCAATAATGGTCCAGAGGCTTTTGCGGCGATGGGTACGGCAACCTCTAAGGGCACAAAGGTGTTTGCCCTGGGCGGCAAGATTACCAATACCGGTTTGGTGGAAATCCCCATGGGAACCACTCTGCGGGAAATTGTTGAAGAAATCGGCGGCGGCGTGCCTAATGGCAAAAAGTTTAAGGCAGCGCAAACCGGCGGCCCCTCAGGCGGCTGCATCCCTGCTAGTTTAATTGATACCCCCATTGATTATGAATCCTTGATCGCTATTGGTTCGATGATGGGTTCCGGCGGTTTGATCGTCATGGACGAAGATAACTGCATGGTTGATATTGCCCGCTATTTCCTTGATTTTACTGTTGATGAATCCTGCGGCAAATGTTCTCCTTGCCGTATCGGCACCAGACGGCTGATGCAGCTGCTGGACAAAATCACCAGCGGCAACGGCACCATGGAAGATCTTGATCTGATGGAAGAGCTGTGTATGCACATCAAATCCAATTCCTTGTGCGCCTTGGGTCAGACTGCGCCCAACCCGGTGCTGTCTACTTTGCGTCATTTCCGCGATGAATATGAAGCTCATGTAAAAGAGCATCGTTGCCCATCCGGCGTCTGCAAAGCTTTGCTGAATTATTTTATCCTTGAAGATAAATGTACTGGTTGTACGGCTTGCTCACGTGTTTGCCCCACCAGCGCTATTTCCGGCGAAGTGAAAAAGCTGCATGTTATTGACCATGATAAATGCATTAAATGTAACGCATGTTTTGAAAAATGCCGCTTTAATGCTATCGTTAAACAATAAGTAAAGGGGAGGATAATATTCGTGGATACTGTCAAAGTAAAAATCAACGGAATAGAGGTTGAATGCCCGGCCCAGTCCACTATCTTAGAGGCAGCGCGCTTGGCGGGAATTGACATTCCGACCCTATGCTATATGAAAGCAATCAATGCCATTGGCGCTTGCAGGATGTGCGTTGTTGAGGTTAAAGGCGCCAGAGCGCCGGTTGCCTCTTGCGTATATCCGGTCAGCGACGGTATGGAAGTTTTTACCAATACCGCTTTAATTACCAGATCACGCAAAATGACCTTGGAACTGATCTTATCAAACCACCGCAAGGATTGCCTTACTTGCCTACGCAATCAAAACTGTGAATTGCAGAAAATGGCTAAAGATTTTGGTGTTGAGCATATTCGCTTTGGCGGCAACCCAACCCCCAAAATTGAAGACTCAACCCTGCATTTGATTCGCGATAATTCTAAGTGCATTCTCTGCCGCCGTTGCGTGGCAGTATGTAAAAATAATCAGGGCGTGGCAGTGATCGGCCCCAATGACCGCGGGTTTGCTACCCATATCAGCTGCGCTTTTGATCGCAATCTTGATGAAGTTGCCTGTGTTTCCTGCGGACAATGTGTTGCTGTCTGCCCCACCGGCGCTTTGACAGAACGTGATGATACGGAAAAGGTTTGGCAAGCCTTGGGCGACCCAACCAAGCATGTTGTGGTCGGTACTGCGCCATCTGTGCGTGTTACCCTAGGCGAATGCTTTGATATGCCGATTGGCAGCAATGTGGAAGGCAAGATGGTTGCAGCGCTGAGGCGGCTGGGCTTTGACGGTGTTTTCGATGTTGACGTTACTGCTGACCTGACCATTGTGGAAGAAGGCACAGAATTTTTAAAACGCTTGGAATCAGGCGAAAACCTGCCTTTGATCACCTCTTGCAGCCCGGGCTGGATTCGTTTTTGCGAGCAATATTTCTCAGAGTTTATTCCTAACCTCTCCACCTGCAAATCACCACAGCAGATGTATGGGGCGATGATGAAAACTTATTATGCGCGCAAAATGGGCATAGACCCTAAAGATATTTTTGTGGTCAGTGTTATGCCTTGCACAGCCAAAAAATTTGAGATCCACCGTAAAGATGAACAGGCAGTATATGGTCTTGATGATATTGATGTGTCACTCACTACCCGGGAGCTGGCGAGAATGATTTCGCGCGCAGGCATTATGTTTACTGAGTTGCCCGATGAAGATTTTGATCCGGCCTTTGGCATTTCTACTGGTGCCGGTGCGATATTTGGCGCTACCGGCGGTGTTCTGGAAGCTGCCTTGCGTACTGTTGTGGAGCTGGTTACCGGCAAAGAGCTGGAAAAGGTCGATTTCAAAGAAGTACGCGGTATTTCCGGGATCAAAGAAGCTGAGTATGACCTCAATGGACGTAAGGTGCGTGTGGCTTGTGCCTCTGGTTTGGCTAATGCCCGCAATCTTTTGAACAAGATTAAAAGTGGCGATGTCCATTATGATATGGTTGAAATCATGGCTTGCCCCGGCGGCTGCGTCAATGGCGGCGGACAGCCGGTGCAGTCGGCGTCAGTGCGCAATTTCCACGAGCTGCGTGAGCTGCGCGCCAAAGCTCTTTATAAACAGGACGCCAAAATGCCTCTGCGTAAATCGCATGAGAACCCCATCGTCAAAAAGCTATATGAAGAATTGATTGGCGAACCGGGCGGGCATAATGCGCATGAATGGCTGCATACCTCATATCAACCCCGGTCAAAATATCCAGGCTTCAGGATAGACCAGCAGAAAAAGGAAGCTGTTGCTGAAGCAGCCGTTAGAAATAAGAAAAAAAATCAAGGCGCTTATAATAAATAATTATCATCAAAAAGAACCTGCCTTGTGCAGGTTCTTTTTCTGTTCTATGGTTTTAAACAGCTACAAATATGTTTTAACAAAAATTCACCTACTAGTCAGGCAGGCATAATTTTATAATATTTATGCAGGAATTATTATTGATAAATTGGCGGATAAGATATATAATAGTTACACGCGGCTAACTAAATATTCAGGCGGTCTTGAATTATTTTTCAAATAAAATTATTAAGTTGAGCCAAGTGGTAAACAATATACCTTTAGGAGGAAAAGTAAGGATGAAAAAGAGTTTGCTTTTATTGCTGGTTTTGGTTTTGCTCACAGCCTTGTTGGTGGCCTGCACTCCCGCAGAAAACGATGTGCCGGATAATAATAACAATGGCGGAGATGTCGCCGCTGTTACGCCTGCTGTGATGACACTCAAGGGCCCGTCTGGTGTAGGTATGGCCAAGATGATTGATGATGCCGGCAACTATGCCTATAGCGTGGTCAGCACCCCTGATGAAATCGTTGCTGCTATTAGCAATGGTGATGCTGATATTGCGGCAATGCCGACTAACCTTGCCGCCAAGCTTTACGCTAAAACCGATGGCGATTTGCAGATGCTGGCCATTATCAACTATGGCTCGCTATATATCCTCGAAGCGGGGGAGAGCATTAATTCTCTTGCCGACCTGGCTGGTAAGACAATTTACGCTACCGGACAAGGCTCCAATCCTCAGTACATTTTAGAATATCTGCTTGCTGAGGCAGGGCTGACTGTCGGTGAAGATGTGGAGATTGTCTGGAAAAGCGAACATGCGGAACTGGCAACCTTGATGGCCAGCGGCGAGGTTGATATTGCGATGCTGCCCGAGCCCAATGTTTCAGTAGTTTTGGGCAAAAACGACCAGGTGAGAGTGGCGCTTGATCTGAATGATGATTGGGCTGCCAGCACCGGCGGCAAGTTGACAATGACCTGTGTAGCCGCTCGCAAGGATTTTATTGCCGCTAATCCGGAGGCGATTGCCGCCTTCCTGACTGATCTTGAGGCTTCAATAAATTACGCTATCGACAATGTTAGCGAAACAGCGGCTCTGTGCGCTACGCATGGCATTATTGATAATGAGGCCATTGCCGCGGTCGCCATCCCCAAGATGAGCCTTACCTTTGCCAAAAGCGGAGCTATTGAGCAAGAGGTAAGCGGCTATTTACAGGTTTTGTTTGATGCGGATCCTTCTTCTGTAGGTGGCGCTATGCCCGGGGAGGATATTTACTACAGCGAATAGAAATCTAAGGCATGAACAATAAAGTAAAGAAAACAACGCTCTCCATACTCAAAGGCATTGCTGTTGCACTCTTTTGGTTGCTGGTCTGGTGGCTTTTGGCCGCCGCTGTCAACAAAGAGCTGCTTTTGCCAACGCCGTTTGCAGTCGGAGAGCGTTTTTTTGAGCTGATTATCACTGCAGAGTTCTGGCGGATTACCCTGGCCTCCTTGTTGCGGATTATTCTTGGTTTTATTTGTGGCATGGCAGCAGGCATTATCCTTGCGATTGCCATGTTTAAAAATAAAGTTATATATGCCATATTTTCGCCAGTAATCAAAATTGTGCGCGCCGCGCCGGTTGCGTCCTTCATTTTGCTGGCATTGGTCTGGCTGGCCAGCGGTGTTCTGCCGGTGTTTATTTCTGCTTTGATGGTATTGCCTATTGCCTGGGCCAACACCTTTACCGGCATAGAGGAGACCGATAAGCAGCTTTTGGTGCTGGCGGATATGTTTCATGTGGGCATTTGGCGTAAATGGCGCAATATTTATTTGCCGTCCTTGCAGCCCTATATTTTGGCCGCCGCCACTACCGGTATGGGATTGGCCTGGAAATCCGGCATTACGGCCGAGGTTATCGCTTATCCTAAAATGGCTATCGGCGGCCAGCTGCAAACAGCCAAGGTATATTTGGAAACAGCGGATGTTTTTGTCTGGACCATTGTTGTGATACTGCTGGCAATTTGTCTGGAAAAATTGCTGCAGCGCTTGCTTAAAAGAGGTAGACGCAAATGACAATTATCCTCGATAAAGTGAATGTCAGCTTTGACCATAAAAAAGTGCTGGCGGATTTTTCCCTGCGCTTGCCGGGGAGGGGAGTGGTATGCCTTATTGGCCCCTCCGGCAGTGGCAAAACGACATTGTTTAACTGTTTAGCAGGGATTATCACGCCTGATAGTGGGCATATTTCCGGCCTGGAGGATAAGCAGCTGGCCATGGTTTTCCAGGAAAACAGATTGCTGCCCTGGTATGATGCCTTGAGCAATGTCGCTTTTGTTATCCAGGGAGACCGGCAAAAAGCCTGGCATTTTTTAGAAAAGGTTGAGCTTGTGGAAGCTGCGCACAAATATCCGGCGGAGCTTTCCGGCGGTATGCAAAAAAGAGTGGCCATTGCCCGCGCTTTAGCCTATGGCGGCGATATTTTGATGATGGATGAGCCGACAGCTGGTCTGGATGATCAATTGGCAGCAAGGATAATGAGCCGGATAGTTGAGGATTGGCAGCAAAAATTAATTTTGCTGATTACCCATGATCTTTCTTTGGCAGAGCAATTTGCCACAGAGAAATATTATGTGGAAAAAGTTATTCAGTAACTGGCTGTAATTATTACAAAATGGTATAAATATTAATAGCTTTTTTTAATATTTATATTTATATTATTTAATATAAATATAAAATAATTGTCTAAATGCAGGCAAAATTAGGGCAAAAAAAGTCAGTGCATAATATTCTGAAAATTTAGCATATTTATATAAAATTGGCAAAGATAAACCAAGCTTAATCGAGTGGTCAAAAAAAGGCAAACGCTTGACTTTTGCTGATAAATACGGTAAAATTATCTCTAGTACCATATTATAAGGATATTGGTTGCTTTTTTCAGTAGAAATGCATATAACCGCTGTAAAATATGCTTAATTCGTGGATAATATGCAGTGCGTATTCGTGCCGCATATCCCAAGCCTTTCAGCGTTAGGGGTGAGGGATACCAGCCATTTTTTTGGCCTCGGCAAGTCTTTTTTATGCGGTTTTCGGCAGGTATATATATGCATGGTTGAGCTTGGGGAGCAGCCAAAAAATGGACTGATCTGTACATATTTTAATAACGGAACATGTAATTTTCGCTATCCGATAACTATACTCTCAGTTGAGGAGGCATGCTGTGGTTTGTATCTGATGTTTGTTTATCAGCATCATGAAAGCAGATGATTTCACAGAATCAAAACGTTTTGATTCTGTCCCTAATCGTTTTAGCTTTTCGTTTTGTTGAAACAGAAGATATTGACACAGCCTTTTTTATTATCTTTTTCTCTAGTGTTGTGCTATGTTTTTGCCGGCGCTATCGTCTGTGCCATATAACGTTTGATATAAGTGTTTATTTAAAATAAAAAATTAGAAGCATGGAGGATTGGATTTATGGCAAGTATGATTGATTCCAAGTTGTTCAACACAATGTTTAGCACCCCTGAGCTCAGCAAAGAATTTGATGACAGAACCATCGTTCAGAACTGGTTTGACATCGAAAAAGCTTTAGCTCAGACCCAGGCAGCATATGGCATTATCCCCAAAGAGGCTGCTGCGGAAATTAGCAAAAGAGCTGATGCCAGCCTCGTCGATCTTGATGAGCTCGGCAAAGGCGTAGCTGCTGTCGGCCATCCTTTTATCCCGGCATTGCGTGCTCTTGAACATCTGTGTGAAAATGGTTATGGTGAATACCTGCATTTGGGCGCAACCACGCAGGATATCTCCGATACCGGTTTTATCATGTCCATGAAACGCGCTTTCAAAATCATCTACAATGACCTTCGCGATGTTGAAGAAGCAGGTTTGGTACTTGCTGAAAAATACAGAGACACTGTTATGGTTGGCCGTACTCATGGCCAGCAGGGTCTGCCGATTACCTTTGGCTACAAAGTAGCTATCTGGGTCAGCGAACTCCGCCGCATTATCGAAAGAATGAAGGAAGTTTATGCCCGCGATTTTGTTGGCCAGCTCTCCGGCGCTGTCGGCACTATGGCCGGCTTTGGCGATAAAGGCGAAATTATCAGCAATGAAACCATAGCTAAGCTTGGTTTGGATATTCCTGATATTGCTTGGCATTCCAGCCGTGATAGAATTGCCTCCATCCTTAACGTGCTTTCCATTGCCGCTTATTCTCTGTGCCATATTGGCCACGAATGTGCTTGCATGATGAAAACCGAGTTTGGCGAAGTAACCGAAGGTTTTGTCAAAGGTATGGTTGGTTCTACCACCATGCCGCATAAACGCAACCCCGGCCTCTCGGAAATTTCCCAGGCTCTTGCCCGCTTGGCCAAAGCATCTGCTGATGCTTCGATGAACTCAATGGTTAGTGAGCATGAAAGAGACGCTGCTGTATGGCGTGTGGAATGGAGAGGCATCACCGAATGCTTCATCGCTACCGGTACCGCAGCAGTTAAAGCTAAAAAATTGTTGGCTGGCTTGAACGTTAATGAAAAACGGATGAGACAGAATCTGGAACTGACCAAAGGTTTACTCTATTCTGAACCGATTATGTTCTTGCTCGGCGAAAAGCTCGGCAAACAAACTGCTCATGAAATCGTCTATGAGATCTGCATGGATTGCTTTGAAAAAGACGCTTGTTTCATCGATGAACTGATGGCTAATGCAACTGTTGCTAAAAATGTTACCCGTGAGCAACTGGAAGCTGTTATGGATCCGGAAAAATATACCGGCAAGAGCGGCTACTTTGTTGATCAGGTTGTAGCAAACACTAAAGCAGCCAGAGCAAAAGACGCTATCTAAGGCAAACAAAAGGTTTTCATGCCCGAGTACGCTAGGAGAGTTAAGCTGGTGTATGAGGGATTAAAAAATAAAGAAAAGAATTAGGAGGGAAAGAGAAATGTTAAAAGGTACAGAATTAGCAAATATCGTCAAGCAGCCGGGCGAAGCAACAAGCGCTCTGACAGCTAAAGCTAGACCATACCTGATCGGCGCATTGCCAATGGCCCCGGTAGTAGGCGAAGAAGCCAAAGGCGCAGTAATTAAAGACGTAGAAGGCAATATCTATTTAGATATGTTTGCCGGCGTCGGCGTACTTAGTTTGGGTCATTGCCCGGACAAAGTAGTCAAAGCAGTACAAGACCAGGCAGGCAAAATGATGTGCACGATGGTCAACTATTGCCAGTATGAACCAGATCTGGTCTTGGCGGAAAAGATTAACACCATCACTCCTTTTGGCAAAGAGATGAGAGCAGTATTTGCCAGCTCCGGCTCTGAAGCAGTAGAAAACGCCACCAAAATAGCCAAAGCGGCAACCAAACGCGGTGGCTTGATCTCCCTGACCAACGCTTTCCATGGCCGCACCCTTTTGACCAGTGCATTGACTTATAAATGTGCACCGCAGAAGAATGGCCAAGGCCCGCAACCCTCAGAGCTTTACAGACTGGATGGCGCCTATTATTATCGTTACGGCGGCAGCCTGACCGAAGATCAATATGTTGACGCCCTGCTGGAAGAAGCAGCCTTCAAATTTGCCAACGTATTTGACAGCGAATACATCGCAGCCTTCATCGCCGAGTTTATCCAAGGCGAAGGCGGATTCTTGCCGCAACCGGTAAGATATATCCAAGGCATCAAAAAACTGTGCGAAAAATACGGCATTCTCTATATTGCTGATGAAATCCAGAGCGGTTTCTGCCGTACTGGTAAATGGTTTGGTATTGAATATGCTGGTTTTGCACCAGACATTATGACCATCGCCAAATCCATGGCAGCAGGTATGCCTCTTAGTGCAGCGCTGGTACAGTCTGAACTGGATAAGGTTCTTCCTGGCCAGTTGGGCGGTACTTATATGGGTAATGCGGTAGCATGCGCAGCATCCTGTGCCGCAATTGACACCTTCAAAGAAACAGATTTCTGTGCACGCGCTTTGCAAATTGGCGACAAGATCAAAGCAGCCTGCACTGAAATTCAGAAGAAACATCCGCAACTGGGCGACATCCGTGGCGTAGGCGCGATGTGTGCAGCAGAATTCGTCGAAGACCCGGTAACCAAGAAACCGGCAGCAGGCCTGTTGAACAATATTATGGCCGAATGCCGCAAGAGAGGCATGATCGTACTTAACTGCGGAATCCGCGGTAATGTTATGAGATTCCTGCCGCCGCTGGTAATGACCGACGAACAGTTGAACCAGGGTATGGAAATTCTGGCAGCAGCTTGCGACGCAGTACTTGAATAGTCTGCAAAACAGCCAACTGATAAGAAAAACAACAACCTTGAACAGGAACAACCTTGCAGATAGGTCACCGATGGTGGCCTATCTGCAAGCAAGAAGAATAGCCGAAATTGTCTAGTGATTTTGAATTATGGCTCTATTCGGTGATCTTTGACCAATATTGACATTAGAAAATACCTATAATATAATTATTGTAGATAATAAAAATATTACAAGTATCTTGATTTTGTCAAAATTTAATTTGCTCAAATACTTAGGCAAATTTTGTCCAAGTATTGAATATGTTTTTCAAATATTTAATTAAGGTGGGAGGATGAAACAATGAGACTTGAGATTGACTCGATTGAAATTAAAGATATTCAAGAGTCCTCAGCTACAAGCGCTAAAGATGGCGTTTTGTATTTGAACCTTAAAGAATTGGAAGCAGAGATTCTTAAGGATGAAAGAATTAAATCTGTTGACCTGACTATCGTAAAACCTGGTGATAAAGCCAGAATGGTTAACGTCGTTGATGTAGTTCAGCCTCGCTGCAAAGTTGGTGTGGACAACCAGGACTTCCCTGGTTTCCTCGGCGAAATGCATACTGCCGGCTCTGGTAAAACCAGATCCTTGCTCGGTACGGCTATCATAGTATCCAACCCTTGCACTAACAGGGTTGAAACCGCTGTTCTTGATAGTGATGGCCCGATGTCAGGCATCTCACTATATTCTAATTTTGTTAACCTGTCAGTTGCTCCTTATAAAGTTGACGGTGTTGAAGAACGCGATTTTGAAAATGCTGTTAAGATTGCTGGTTTTAAAGCTGCTGTCTTCGTAGCCCGTGCTGCTGAAGGCCTGGCTGTTAAAGAAACCGAAGTATTTGAATCTGAGGTTGGCGAAACCGTAGATCCTAAGCTTCCCCGCGTTGCTCTTTTCTATCAGAACTACAGCCCACAGTTCGACTATATGGCTGTTTCTGATAAAATTGTTTACGGCGCACCTGTTACCAACACTTTCCCCACAATTTATAATCCAAACGAAGTTTTGGACGGTGGTTTTGTCGGTTGGAACGCTCTGAAAGCCCTTGATTCCTATAGCATTCAGAATTTTGGCGTTGTTAAAGAGCTCTACAAACATCATGGCAAAGACCTTAACTTTATTGGTGTTATCTCCGGCCCTGCCAACACTACCCTTGATGGCCGTGTCGTAACCGCTACCATGGCAGCTAACCTTGCTAAAAATATCCTGCATGCAGATGGCGTTATCCTGGTCAAAATCCTCGGTGGTATGCCACATGCTGATATTTCTTCCACTGGTGTTGCGATGGAAAGACTTGGTGTTAAGACTTGCTGCACCACCACTCCATTGACCGCTACCGGTACTTTGGCTGATACCATTCTCTACAATGATATCGAACTCGACTTGATCGTTATTTCCGGCGCTATGTTTGAAAAAACCACTAAGATTCCTTTCAAAGCTGAAAAAATCTTGGGCGGCACCGAAAAAACCAAGTTGTATTATCCGGAACCAATCCCGCAATATGCCGGTGATGATGTGATTGGTCTTGAACAGTATAATATCGCAGGTTGCATGGACCACACCGGCAGCCGTAAGATTATTGTGGAAGAATATTAATTGGAAAGGTGAGGTGTAACAAAAATGGCTAAATATAAAGTTGTGCACTATCTGAACCAGTTCTTTGGTCAGCTCGGTGCTGAAGAAGCAGCAGCAGTCGGCTTTTCTGTTAAGGAAGGACCAGTCGGCCCTGGTGTGGCTCTTCAAGCTCAGCTTGGTGATGATTTTGAAATCGTTGCAACCGTTATCTGCGGCGATGACTATTTTGGTGATGATACCGACAAAAACTCTGCCGAAGGTTTGGCTCTTGTTAAAAAATATAATCCGGACGTATTCTTTGCCGGTCCGGCATTCGCAGCTGGCCGCTATAGCGTAGCATGCGGCGCTATGTGTAAAGCAGTCCAGGATGAGCTCGGCATTCCTTGCGTAAGCAGCATGGACGAATCTGGTCCTGGTATGGATATGTACCGCAAAGAAGTCTATATCACCAAAGGCTCCAATAACAGCCGTACTATGGTTCCCAATGTCACTGATATGGCTAAATTGGCTAAGTATTTGTTGGAAGACAAAACCGGCAAAGAAACCAGACTTATCAGCTTGGAATATATTCCTGATCCAGTAGAATATAACTACTTCACCCGCGACGTTCTGCGCAATGCCAAGATTGACAAATCAATGGCAGAACGTGCTGTTGAAAAAATAGTTCAGAAATTGAACGGCGAAGCATTCGTCACTGAAGTTGTTCCGGAAAGACTGGAAGTCATCGAACCGCCAAAAGCTATCAAAGATATGTCCAAAGCTACTATCGCTTTTGTCTCTGACGGCGGCTTGGTACCAAAAGGCAATCCTGACAGAATGGCTACCAGAAGTAATCTTGTTTGGGCTGCATATGACCTCGATAAAGTATTCGAAGCCTATGAAGTAGTTCATGCCGGTTATTTCAATGACTATGTATTGCAGGATCCAGACAGACTTTTGCCTAAGGATGTTATGGAAGATATGGTTGGCGAAGGCAGAGTTGGTAAACTTGATAAAGTTTATTATGCAATGCCAGCCTGCACCACCGTTTCCAAACGTTGCGCCGAAGTTGGTGAGGCTATTGCCGCTGATATCGTGGCTCGTGGCGGTATTGATGGCGTTATCCTGCCCTCCACATGAGGCACCTCTACTCGTTGCGGGTCAACGATTGCTAGAGGTTTAGAAAAAGCTGGTATCCCAACTGTTCAGATCACTGCTATCCCGAACATCGCTGAGATGGTCGGCGTTAACAGAATCGTTGTTGGTAATGCCGTTCCGCATCCGGTTGGCAATCCTAAACTGGAAAATGCTGATAAAGAAAAAGCTCTTCGCCGCAAATATGTTGAAGCTGCTCTTCAGCTTCTCCAAGAAGATATGGATGCTCCAAAGACCGTTGTTATTGAATAATTTTTATTGCGTAGCCTAAGCTGCGTACCGGAGAAAATAAATTTAAGCGGTCCTGTTTATATTGTTTCTCTCCGTAAATATGGTTCCTTTTGCAAAGTTACCGGCCATTATTACTCCGGTATGATATGGCAGGAAATTGTGCAGAATAATCCCAGCAATGGGCACTAGACAGGTATGCTTGTTTAGTGCCCTGCGCTGGCGCAATGCTGCACAGGAATCTTGTTTGCGGGGGAAAGGCTAGAATTTAGCGCAGGACGAGAAGGATGAGGAGTAGTATGACAAAGATATACGACGTTATTATTATTGGTGCCGGCCCTGCTGGTTTATCCGCAGGCAGTTATGCTGGGCGTGCCCGCCTTGATACCTTGATTATCGAAAAGGCAAAAGTCGGCGGCCAGATTGTTAGTACCGATGAAATCGAAAATTATCCTGGCGGCGTGGAAGGCGATAGCGGCCCTTCTCTGATTGAGAGAATGGCTCATCAAGCTGACCATTTTGGCGCAGAGAGAATCTACGATACCGTAGACGATCTTCAGCTGGAAGGCGATATTAAAAAAGTTATTTGTAAGAATGCTGAATACCAGGCAAAAACCATCATTCTTGCTCCGGGCGCTTATCCCAGACCTATTGGCTGCCCTGGTGAGCAGGAACTGGTTGGTAAAGGCGTATCTTACTGCGCTACCTGCGACGCTGCATTCTTTGAAGATATGGAAGTTTATGTGGTTGGCGGCGGCGATTCCGCTGTGGAAGAAGCTATGTATCTGACCAAATTTGCCCGCAAGGTTTATGTTGTTCATCGCCGTGATGAGCTGCGCGCAGCAAAATCTATTCAGGAAAAAGCTTTTGCTAACCCCAAATTAGAAGTGATGTGGAACAGCGTTATCACTGAGCTGAAGGGCGACGGCATTTTGGAAGCTATGACTGTCAAGGACACCCAAACCGGTGAGGAGAGAGAAATTCTTGCTCCTGAAGAAGACGGTACTTTTGGCGTCTTCGGCTTCATTGGTTTTATTCCCAACACCACCTTCCTCGAAGGCAAAGTGGAAATGGAGAAAAACTACATTATAACCGATGATGATATGCATACCAATATCCCTGGCGTTTTTGCCGCAGGCGATGCCCGCAAGAAAAGCTTGCGCCAGGTTGTTACCGCAGCTGCTGACGGCGCTATTGCCGCTGTTGAAGCTGGTCATTATATTGAAGGTTATTAATAGTTATTAAGCTTTTGCTTGATATAATACAACCAAAAATAGGAGGAAATTAAAATGCTCGAACTGAACAAAGATAATTTTGAAGCTGAAGTACTTCAAGCCGATGGTTATGTATTTGTTGACTATTATGGCAATGGCTGCGTTCCCTGCGCTGAATTGATGCCTTTCGTCCATGAACTGGCAGACAAAAACGCAGGCGGCAATCTTAAATTTGCAGCATTGAATACTACAGAAAACCGTAGACTGGCTATTGGTCAGCGTGTTATGGGTTTGCCTGCTATGGTTATTTACAAAGCCGGCGAAAAAGTAGAAGAACTGGTTAAAGACGATGCAACTCGTGAAAACATCGAAGCAATGGTCAAAAAATATATCTAAACTGTTTTATACTCCCTTTTGGGGATAGTATAAAAATTATTTCGGGAAGGAGGAAACACAAGTGAGCTTAATCGAAGGTAAAAAAGTTATTATTATCGGCGATCGCGACGGAGTTCCTGGTCCTGCAATTGAAGAATGCATCAAAGCTGCAAAAGGCGATGTAGTATTTTCTTCCACCGAGTGCTTTGTCTGAACTGCCGCAGGTGCTATGGACCTGGAAAATCAAAAGAGGGTTAAAGACCTAGCTGAACAATACGGGCCAGAGAACATTCTCGTTGTTCTCGGTACTTCCGAATCTGAATCTGCAGGTCTCTCTGCAGAAACCGTATCAGCAGGCGACCCAACTTTTGCCGGCCCATTAGCAGGAGTCCAGTTGGGACTCAGAGCATACCATGTATGTGAACAAGAAATCAAGGATGAAATCCCAGCAGACCTTTATGAAGAACAAGTAGGTATGATGGAGATGGTTCTTGATGTTGATGCTATCGCAGCAGAAATGAAATCCATTCGTGACCAATTCTGCAAATATTAAATTTTAGCTGTGGTGGTACGCTGGGTTATCCGGCGTATCACCACTCCTATTATATTAATAGCGGTGCATAATAAATTAATTTCGGGTGATAGGGTTTCACCAATATATAGATAAAGGCAGTACAGATAAACGTACGAATAATAACGGAGGAATAATATAATGAACAACAGTGTCATTAAAGGCGCCAGTTATGTTCTGGTTCATACCCCGGATATGATCATGGAAAACGGCACCACTATAACAACTGAAAAGATTGTTAATCCTGATTCTGATTACTTAAAAGCGATGCCGAAATTCATCAGAAGCTATGATGATGTGGTATCCTATGCTCCTAACCAAACCTATATTGGCAATATGACCCCGGCTGATCTCGGCGCTATTGAGCAGCCTTGGTATGATAAAAAAGTTGATGCAAAAAGAGACGGCAAATTTGGCGAAATTCTACCTCAGGATGAATTTTATGTGCTGATGCAGATTTGCGATGTTTTTGACCTGCTGTTGCTGGACAAAGATTTTGTTGCTGATGTTAAACCACGTTTTGTGGCCAATAAAATGGTTACCGAAGATATGGCATCACGCGTTAAAGATGGTATTGACCATGCTGAGCTGGAAGCTCTCCTGAAAGACCATGCTGAACCCCTTTACCAAAACGGTAAATTGGTTGGCGTAGTCAAAAGAGCTCATGATATTGACGTTAACCTAAACGCTCATGTTATGCATGAAAACCTCGTTTCCAAAGCAAGCTCTGTACTTGCTTTGCGTCACCTGGTAGATAAAAATAATCTTGATGTTAATGATATCGAATACGTTATTGACTGCTCTGAAGAAGCTTGCGGCGATATGAATCAGCGCGGCGGCGGCAACTTTGCCAAAGCTGCGGCCGAGATTGCCGGTTTTGTCAATGCTTCCGGCGAAGACGTACGCGGTTTCTGCGCAGCTCCGGCACATGCGATGATCACAGCTGCTGCTTTGGTTAAATCCGGCGCTTACAAAAATGTAGTCGTTACTGCAGGCGGTTGTACTGCCAAGCTGGGCATGAACTCTAAAGACCATGTCAAAAAAGAGCTCCCGGTTATGGAAGACGTTCTTGGTGGTTTCTCTATTTTGCTGAGCGAAAATGATGGCGTAAACCCGGAAGTTAATCTGGATATCGTGGGCCGTCATACTGTTGGCACCGGCTCTTCTCCGCAGGCAGTTATCAATTCCTTGGTTTCTATTCCGCTGGAAAGAAACAATATGAAGATTGTTGATATTGATAAATATAGTGCGGAAATGCAAAACCCGGATATCACCAAACCCGCTGGCGCTGGTGATGTTCCTGCCGCCAACTATAAAATGATCGGCGCTCTGGGCGTGATGAAGAAAGAGATGGAAAAAGCTGATCTGGTAACTTTTGCGGATGAACATGGTATGACCGGTTGGGCGCCAACCCAGGGACATATCCCCTCCGGCGTTCCTTATATTGGCTTTGCCCGTCAAGATATACTCGATGGCAAAATCAAAAACGCGATGATCATCGGTAAAGGCTCGCTCTTCCTGGGCAGAATGACCAATCTTTTTGACGGTACCTCTTTTGTCATCCAGGCCAATACCGGCGCTGGAGCTTCCAGCATGGATGAAGGCGAAGTCAAGAGATTGATCGGCAAAGCGATGAGAGAATTTGCTACAGCATTATTGGCAGGTGAGGAGGAATAATCATGGCTAATAATATCGAAGGTATTATTGCCCAGACATTCCTTGATATTGCCCATACATTAGAAACCGGCGAAGCCATTGGCCGCCCAAAAATTGCTCTTACCGGCATGGGTAGTGAGTATGGTGAAGAAAATGCTATGGCTGGTGCCGTCTTGGCGCAATCTAGAGGAGTAGATGTGGTATTTATTGGCTCTATCGCAGACGACAGAGTCACTTGTGTAAAGGTCGCTGATGAAGACGAATGCCATGCAACCATGGATAAAATGCTGCAGGCAGGAGAGGTAGACGGCGCTGTTACCATGCACTATCCTTTCCCCATCGGCGTATCCACGGTTGGCCGTTGTGTAACCCCTGGTCTGGGTAAGGCAATATACCTTGCCACCACCACCGGGACTTCGGCAACTGACCGTGTGGAAGCGATGATCAAAAACGCTATCTACGGCATTATTGCCGCTAAGGCATCCGGCATTCCCAAGCCAACTGTTGGCATCATTAATATTGACGGCGCCCGCCAGACTGAATCTGCGCTGAAAGAACTGTTTGAAAATGGTTATGATATCAATTTCACCAGCTCTGCCCGTGCTGACGGCGGCACTGTTATGCGTGGTAATGATATTTTGACCGGTTCTGCGGATATTATGGTGATGGATTCTCTGACCGGCAATGTTGTCACCAAAATGCTCTCCGCAGCACAGACCGGCGGCAAGATTGAGGCTTCCGGCTGGGGCTATGGCCCTGGTATCGGCGAGGGTTATGACAAACTGGTGATGATCGTCTCCCGCGCCTCCGGGCCTGCTGTGATCAGCGGCGCTTTGGAATATGCCGGCGAGCTGGTGCGCGGCGATTGGAAGAAGGTTGCTGCCGATGAATTTGCCAAAGCCAACAAAGCTGGCTTGAAGGCTATCATCGAGGCACGCAAAGCTGCTTCTAAACCAGCGGCTGCAGCGCAGGAAGAAGTTGTTGCCCCGCCTAAGGAACCGGTTACAGCTGATATCTCCGGCATCGAGGTTATGGATTTGGAAGATGCTGTGCGCGTACTGTGGAAAGCAGGCATTTATGCTGAAAGCGGTATGGGCTGCACCGGCCCGATCATCCTGGTGGCCCCCGGCAACAAAGACAAAGCCGCGGCTCTGCTTAAAGAGAACGGCTATGGCGGTGAATAAACTTAGCTGATAAAGCTTAGTTTGAGATTAAACTGATAAGACTGAGATTATAAGACTTAGTTTATAAGTAAATAAAAAAAGAGAGACAACTTAGTGTTGCCTCTCTTTTTTTATGGGCAAGGAGCGCACACAATATTGCGCCAAATAGCCCTCCTCTTGGCGGAAGTATAGTTATCAAACAAAGCGCTATGTATATTTTCTGAGCACTTTCGCAATATTGTTCGCAATAATGCTGTAACGGATCCTTCTTTTTATTTGTAATAAGCGTATAATTGAGGTGATTCCGATGGGCTATTTAAACGCATAAATATAGTCTCAAAAACTAACAAAATAAAATTATGAAGGAGAAAGACAATGAAAAAGACTCTATTTGTTATGTTTGCCACTATTCTTATGCTTGCTTTAAGTATAGGTACTGCTTTTGCATCAGATAAACAGCCGGCCAATAATACAATAGGCACAGAAATAATATTATACTCCGCACAAGAAATCACTGATGAGGAAGTTCTATTGGAACGAGCAGTTAATGGTATTTCTGATGTGGATAATGAAACTGTTGCAGCAAATATCAAAATTAATGGCGAAGCCATAATAACTGATAATGTGTGTTCAACTACGCAGCTTTTATCAATCAAACAAGATCTGCTTGGTTCAGAGACATCGGAATATGTTACAACAATTATAAGTAATTTTGTTTTTGAGGAAGATGACAATGGCAATACTTTATTAAGAGGGACAGGTGTATGGGAAGAGGAAGATACAAACAATGGTGATGCCACAGTATATGCTAAAATATATTATGAGGAAAAAGATATTGCTGGAATACCTTGTGTGAAACTGCAAAAGGTACAAGGTGGAACAAGTTATGTTGAGTCTAACACTTATGTAGTTGAGACACAAGTGAGCAGTAATTACAGAGGCTTTGGTACCAACCCGATAGAACATTATGATCAAGATAACAATACAAGCGGTTCTTCTAACCATCTTACTTTAACAGTCAATTCACCCTACCTTGAGCAACCTTCCGGCGCCTACTTTACATGCTATTCCGAGGTTCTTCTGCAAAGGGGTACCGGTCAATGGTCTGTTGATGTAGAAGCCTATAGGAGTTGGTTTTATTATTAACAGGAAGCTTAATTTTTAATTGCCATACCTTTAATCCAACAATCAAATACTTAGTTTATACTAAGGTGTTGTTGCAAATGATTTGCCTTATTGTGGAATGATAGTAGTAGTCACAGCTAAGGATATTGGTAGCAACACTTCAAAAACTTATGGTATTAAGAGTGACAATTTTTTTGAATTATGCTTTTTCAAAAGGCTAAACAGATGCCCATTATATTGATAGACTAGTATGGTGGGCATCTGTTATGCTATTAATAAAATATTGCATCATAGTCTTACCTACTGTAAAATAAAGAGATAATATCTTAAAAGGAGCTGGCTTTAAATGAATATATACAAGCAATGGCTACGGGCAATTATCATCGCAATTTTACCAATAATATCTTTCCTTTGTCTTAATATCTTAAACAATATTTTTGATCCGGCAAATGCCAGAGACATTTATACGGCATATAGTTTTTCAATTCTTCAGGCCATTGTTACTGGCGTTAGCATATGCTATGTTGTGCAAAGCAAATCATTTTCCACTCCCGCTTTCAATAAAATAGCTTATCTCATACCAACAATTTACCTGGTCTTGGCCTTGATTGTCTATATAATAATACCACCAATATTTCGTAATCTTAGAATAAGCGAATTGTTTATTATTTTCATCCCCTATCTTTGGCGCAGCATTCAAATGTTTGCAAACAAAGGCGGAAAAACGATTACGAATAATAAGCAGGAAATAAATAGCTAGGTTGTCGCGTTTGCTTCGGCTCATCTGTCTAATACTTATCTGGAGGTAGTTTGAATGACAAAAACACCTATGCATATCAGACTTCTTTCTATCCTGTTGATATGTCTTCTGGTCTTGGCTGGCTGTGAAAGGCGAGATAAATTAGGTGATGGCGATGCTGCTACAGAGCCTTATCTGAATGCGGATGAGCTGGTTTATGAGGATATTACGGTAATGGTATCCACTTTTGCTGATCTGAAGGACAAACTGGGTGAGCCGGATGAACATGGTATTGTTGAAGAGATGACCGGCAGCTATTATTTCTATTGCTATGGTGATGTAGAGTTTGCCAGCTCTTCAGCCGATTCAGAAATTATTGCCTCTATTACTATCACTGGCAAAGACTCTTTGCCAGTGGCGCGCGACATTAAAATCGGCGATAGTTTTGCGGATACTATAGCTAAGTTCCCAGAAGAGCAAGCATATACTGAGAGCACAGATGGCATCTTCTATGGCGTTTTTTGGTCCGAGGGCGCCGGCGGAGCTGTTAATACTTTCGAAGACGAGCATGGCAAGATGCTCAAAAGCATATCAATAACCACTGCCGATATTCATCCCGCCTTAAAAATTGTTTTTGATGAGGAAGACAAGATTAACCGCATTACTATTATCGGTATACCCTTGAATTAAAACCAACCTAGCTATAAATCAAACCCCACCTTGCCGATATTGGCAGGGTGGGGTTTTTACGAATAAAAAAGCATTAGCCTGACGCTGATGCTTTTGCTTGCTTTATGTAGTTATTTTTCCAGCTCAGCCAGGGCTTCGGCCATTTCTTCGACAATCATCTCCGCGGCTGCAAGCGGGTCTTCCGCCTTGGTGATCGGGCGGCCCACAACTAAGTAGCTAGCTCCGTTCAAAATGGCCTCCTTGGGTGTAAGTATACGTTCCTGATCATCGCTGGCGGCCCAAGCGGGACGCACGCCCGGAGTAACTATCAGGAAATCATTGCCGCAGGCAGCACGGATAGCTTTAATCTCATGCGGAGAGCAGACCACGCCATCCAAACCACTTTTTTGGGCAATTTTGGCCAAGGTGACAACATGCTCACTAATATTGGCATTAATGCCCATTTCTTCATTGAAATCTTCCTGACTGATGCTGGTGAGTACGGTAACGCCCAGGGCCAGCGGCTTGACCGTATCCAGCTTGGCGGCCTCTTCCGCTGCTGCTACAGCCGCGGCTTTGAGCATCTTGGAGCCGCCGGAGGCATGCAGCGTATACATAAAGGCCTCACGCCTGGCCATGACACGGCTGGTCTCGGCAACAGTATTGGGGATATCATGAAATTTCAAATCAATAAAAGTCTTGCCACCATAGAGCTGGATATATTCCACCATATCCGGGCCTTCGCTGTTATAAAGCTGCATACCGATTTTGTATGCGCCAACAGCGTCTTGCAGCTGACGCACAAAATAAAAAGCTTCGCGTCTGCTGGCAACATCCAGTGCGACAATTAATTTTTCTTTGGCTTCCTGCCGCAGAGCATCTGTAACCTGCACCATAAATATTTAGCCTCCTTGGGATAGCAGCCAGAGGCAGAAAACGACACAACCCCGCTTTGCCGTGGCAGCTGCTGTTTTAAAACCTGCTATATGCAGGTGGGTTTCTTCTCGTTTACTTTCGGTTTCCACTGATCAAGCGAGGCTTATCGGCCATAAACGAAGGTGAGAATCCCGATGAAAAAGTGTTGGATTAAAACTTGCAGCTGTATCACGCACATCGCAGGGTGTGCTCTTGTGGCTTTATTATAACTCAAAGCTGAAGATTATACAACCGCAAGCTTGTACCAAATTTTGCACTTTTCTGATTTATTTTTTTTCTTGTTTGATAGTTTGGATATGCAATTCAAGCAGCTGTTTTAATTCCACAGGGCCGGGCGCTTGTGTCATCATATCTGTCGCAGACTGGGTTTTGGGGAAGGCGATAACATCGCGGATGCTGTCTTTATTGCCCATCAGCATAATCATGCGGTCCAGGCCAAAGGCCAAACCGCCATGCGGTGGGGTGCCATATTCAAAAGCGTCGAGCAAATAACCAAATTTTTCTTTGCTTTCTTCTTCAGAAATTCCCAGTAAAGAAAAGATTTTTTCCTGCACATCACGCTGATGAATACGGATGGAACCGCCGCCCAGCTCGCAGCCGTTCAAAACGCAGTCATAGGCTTTGGCTTTAACATCGCCGGGGTTGTCCGCCAGCAGAGCAATATCTTCATCCTTAGGCGCGGTGAAGGGATGATGCACAGCCTTCCATCGTTTGTCCTCGCTGTCCCATTCCATCATCGGGAAATCCACCACCCAGGAGAAATTAAACTCGTTTTCGTCAATTAGGCCTTCGCGTTTGGCAATCTCTGAGCGTAGATGGCCCAGAGCGTCAGCGCAAATTGGCATATCTGCTGCGACAAACATCAGCATATCGCCGGGCTGGGCATCCATACGTTCACAGATAGCCTGCAATTGCTCCTCTGTGAAAAATTTAGCAATTGGCGATTTCAGCCCGTCTTCTTCCACGCCGATATAGGCGAGACCCTTGGCGCCGTAGATAGCGACAAAATCCTTGAGATCATCCATGGTGCGGCGGGAATATGTGCCGCAGCCCTTGGCATTGATACCGCGCACCCAGCCGCCCTTTTGCGCCACAGAGGCAAAAGTGGTAAATTCGCTTTGCTGGCAGATATCGGCAATATCAACAAGCTCCATGCCAAAGCGCAGATCCGGCTTGTCAGAGCCAAAACGGTTCATGGCCTCTTCCCAGCTAAGCGTAGGGAAGGGGAGCGCTACATCAACATTCATGGTTTCTTTGAACACATATTGCAGCAAGCGCTCGCAGAGATCGCGGATATCTTCTTCGCTGATAAAGCTCATTTCCATATCCAGCTGAGTGAATTCCGGCTGGCGGTCAGCGCGCAAGTCTTCATCACGAAAGCAGCGTGCAATCTGAAAATAGCGGTCCACGCCGGAAACCATCAGGATTTGCTTGAATAGCTGCGGGCTTTGCGGCAGCGCATAGAATTCGCCTGGATGCACGCGGGAGGGGACCAGATAGTCGCGCGCTCCTTCCGGGGAGCTTTTACACAGCATCGGCGTCTCAATTTCGGAGAAGCCTTCGGCGTCCAGAAAATGGCGCATGGCAATGGTCACCTTATGCCGCAGACGCAGGGCCTCCTGCATTTCTGGCCGCCGCAGATCAAGATAGCGGTAGCGCAAACGCAGCATCTCGTCGACATTAACCCCATCTTCAATATAAAAGGGCGGGGTTTTGGATTTATTAAGAATAATCATTTTGTGGCAGAGCACCTCGATCTCGCCGGTGGCAAGATTCGGGTTATCCGCACCATCAAGACGGCGGCGTACCACACCCTGGATATTGAGCACATATTCATTGCGGGCAGCTTCTGCGGCAGTAAAGGTGTCGGCGTCAAGATTAGGGTCAAAAACTACTTGTACCAGCCCCTCCCGGTCGCGCAAATCAATAAAAATCAAACCGCCATGATCGCGGCGGCGCATAACCCAGCCGCATAATACGACCTCTTTGCCTTCGTCGCCGGCACGCAGATTACCACAATAATTAGTTCTTTTCATCATCGCTTCCATCAGTTCTAGCTCCTATCTTTCCAGTAGATATTTTTTTATTTCAGTTAGCGGGATATTAACTTGTCCGCCCTCTAGCATATCTTTGAGCGCTACTTCTCCTTTGGCAAATTCATCCGCGCCAAAGATAATCGCAAAACGGGCTTTCATGCGGTCGGCAGCTTTCATTTGCGCCTTAAAGCTTTTATTGCCCAGCTCCATTTCTACGCTCATTTCCAGCTGGCGCAGCTCTTGCGCCAAAGCAAAGGCAGCTTGTCTGAGAGGCTTTTCCTCCGGGGAGATGATATAGATATCCAAATCATCTTCCCGCTCAATATCATCACCCTGGGCAGCTAGTGCCGAAAAAATGCGCTCCATGCCCAGAGCAAAACCAACAGCAGGCGTCGGTTCACCGCCGATTTCCTCAATCAGGCCATCATAGCGGCCGCCTCCGCAAACCGCGCTTTGCGCGCCAATGCCTTCCACCTGGATCTCAAAAGCGGTTTTCGTATAATAATCGAGGCCGCGCACCATATGTGGCGTTAATTCATAATTGATATCCGCCGCCTGGAGCAGACCTTGTACCTGTTCAAAATGGTCGGCGCAATCTTCGCAGAGATAGTCATAAATCTTCGGCGCAGCTTGGCCAAGCTCTTGGCAGATTTCACTTTTGCAGTCCAAAATACGCAGCGGGTTGCGTTCGAAACGCTCGCGGCAGGAGCCGCATAGCTGACCAAGATGCGGCCGAAAATAATCCTGCAAGGCTTGTTTGTACACCGGGCGGCAGCAGGGGCAGCCGACGCTGTTCAACTTCAGCGCCAGGTTTTTAATTTCCAGCCGCTGATATAAATCCAGAGCAAGACAAATGGCTTCCGCATCAGCGGCAGGAGCAGAGCTGCCGATAATTTCAATGCCGAACTGGTGAAACTGGCGAAAGCGCCCGGCCTGAGGTTTTTCATAGCGAAACATCGGCCCGATATAATAAAGCTTAACCGGCTGTATTTGGCCATAAAGCTTGTTTTCTACATAAGCGCGGCAGGCAGAGGCGGTGTTTTCCGGGCGCAGGCTAATGCTCCTGCCGCCATGATCGTTAAAGGTATACATCTCTTTTTGCACAATATCAGTGGTAGCGCCGACACCGCGGTTGAAAAGCTCTGTTTCTTCGAAAAGAGGAGTACGAATTTCGCCAAAGCCATATTGATGACAGATGGTTCGCAGCAATGCTTCTACTGCCTGCCATTTGGCGGTGGTTTCCGGAAGAAAATCATTTGTCCCTCTGGGTCTGACAATGCTCATAAGATACTCCTCAATATATGTTGCCATAGCTGCTTAAAAGCTACGGTATAATAGCTTGCTTAACCTGCTTATTATATACTTTATCCATTATATTTGTCAAATAGAGAATATGCTATACTCTCACAAGATTATTTTAGCAAAACAGTCATAATTAATCCACAATTATTTGCCGGCTTTGACAGGTATTGCCAAAAAACCACTCGCAATCAGGGAATAAATTTGTTATACTTACCTTATTAAAATAATGAGGACAAGTATGGCCAGAGAGCAAAGAGTTACCGATATTAATGTTTACCGCAATCAGCGGCGTAAAATTAAAAATGTACGCTGGGTTTCTATCCCTGTTTTTTTAGTAGCATGCTTGTTTGCCGGGTATTTTTTCGCTCTCTCCGGGTTCTTTGGCATTAACAACATCATTATTGTTGGCAACACTGCGGTTACGGATGAAGAAATTATCGCTTTGGCCGGCATTGAAAAAGGCATGAATATTTTTGCCGCTGATGCCGCTGTTCTTTCGCAGATGATTCCGATTGAGCCAAAGATACAAAGCGCTACCATTGAAAAGAAACTGCCCGGGACAATTAAGATTATTGTCACAGAACGGGAGGGGGTAGCGATGATGAATGTAGGCCGCGCTATGGTAGAAATTGATAGTGCGGGGCGTATTATCGACCGCTATACCCGGGTCGAAAACGCGAGCCTGCCGCTCTTAAGCGGGGTAGATACTACGGATCAGGGGTTGATACCGGGCAGCTATTTAGAGGGCGGGCAGATTACGGCCGCGCTCGAAATATTACAATATTTGCCGGAGGATGCCGAAAATATTGGTGAGATTAATGTAGCTGATGTCCAATTGATTAAGCTTTATACAAGCTCCGGGATTGAAATCCGTTTAGGCGACAGCAGTAATTTTCAAGAAAAATACCTGTATTACAACACCATTCTCGATGAGCAGGAACGAAAAGGCGCCAAAAAAATTAGGTATATTGATGTTAGTATTGTCACAAAACCAACAATTAATTATTATGATTAATTAATTGTTATGCAGTGAAGGGAAATAGAGTATTAATGCAGAATTTATTTGTAATGGGCATATCATAAATTCAAGGAGGAGTGGGGATGCTGCAATTTGAAGATAATCATGATAATCAGTTTGCAAAAATTAAAGTAGTTGGTATTGGTGGCGGAGGCGGCAATGCTGTAAACCGCATGATCAAAAACAACCTTACTGGCGTAGATTTTGTTGCAGTGAATACAGACCTACAAGCTCTCGGCTATTCTGGCGCTGAAACAGTGATTCAGATTGGCCCGAAGCTGACCAAGGGCCTTGGCGCCGGGGGTAACCCGGAAGTAGGCAAAAAAGCCGCTGAAGAAAGCCGGGGCGAGCTCGAGATGTTGCTCGAAGGCGCGGACATGGTTTTTGTCACCGCTGGTATGGGCGGCGGCACCGGCACCGGAGCCGCTCCTGTTATCGCAGCTACAGCCAAATCCATGGGTGCATTAACAGTAGGCGTTGTGACCAAGCCCTTTGGCTTTGAAGGACGCCGCCGTGCCCAGCAGGCTGAAATGGGTATCAGCGATCTCAAAGCTTCTGTAGATACTTTGATTACCATCCCCAATGATAAATTACTGCAAATAGTTGATAAAAAAACCACCATGCAGGATGCCTTTATGATGGCGGACGATGTTTTGCGCCAAGGCGTGCAGGGTATTTCCGATCTGATTAGTAAGCCCGCCTTAATTAATCTCGATTTTGCCGATGTTAAATCAATTATGAGTGATGCCGGCAGCGCCTGGATGGGTATTGGTGTTGCTAGTGGCGAATCAAAAGCGGTTGATGCTGCTACCTCAGCTATTTCCAGCTCCATGCTGGAGACAAGCATTAAAGGCGCCAAGGGCATTCTCCTTTCTATCACCGGCAGCTCATCTATGAGCCTGCTCGAAGCCAATGATGCTGCCAAATATATCTATGAAGTTGCTGATCCTGACGCCCAGATTATCTTTGGCGTTGGTGTTGATGATGCGCTGGAAGACTCGATAAAGGTTACGGTAATCGCTACTGGCTTTGATTCCCGCAACCCGGTCACTGTTAGCCCGGGCCGGCCCAAAGGCACAAAATTTGCGCCAACCTTAGAAGACGCGGTAATTAAACCATTAAGCCTTGATGATATTGATTTGCCTACGTTTTTCCGCAAAGAAAAATAAGCTTTTGTTGATACAAGGAAAAGGAAGAGGAGTAATTCTATGGAACAGCTTCTGGATAAGACTAGGAAAATTAATCGAATTATTCAAAAATCTACCGGCAAGGCCATCAGTTTTGGCGAGCTGGCAGAAACTATGTGCGAGATACTAGGAGCCAATGTCTATATCCTCAGTGATTCCGGCAAAATTGTTGGCCATGCCTTTACCAAGGATTATAGCTGCGAAATAATGAAAGAGATTGTTAAAAATGATGGCGGATATCCTGCCGATTATAACAGCGGCCTGCTCAAATATGAGGAAACCCAGGTTAATGTTACCCGGGAAAACACCTGCATTTTTAATGATGATGATGCCTGCCTCTTGGAAAACAAGTATACCACCATTGTGCCGATTATCGGTGGTGGTGAACGGCTGGGTACCCTGATGCTTTCCCGCGGCAGCGAGTTTGATAGCACAGATCTGATTTTGGCTGAGTTTGGCGCCACGGTGATCGGCATGGAAGTTTTGCGTACCCAGGTAGAGAAAATTGAGCAATCTGCCCGACAGAAGGCTGTGGTTTCCATTGCTTTTGATACGCTGTCTTTTTCCGAGCTGGAGGCTGTGGAGCATATTTTTGATGAGCTTAATGGCACAAACGGCCTGCTCGTCGCCTCCAAAATTGCTGATAAAGTGGGCATCACCCGCTCTGTTATCGTGAATGCCCTGCGCAAGCTGGAGTCAGCCGGTGTTGTCGAAGTCCGTTCTTTAGGGATGAAGGGTACTTATATTCGCGTGCTCAATGATTATATGATGGAAGAATTGAACAAAGTGCGCATATCTCAGCGCAGGTATTAAGAGCAGGGTTTTATAGTATTATCAGGGATAGGACTATCTAGTTCTATTCCTCTTTTCTTTTTTTGCCAACAGTGGAGTATATGTTAGGATATGAATATGGACCACGCTACTATTGAAGATATTATTGCTAAGGTTAAAGAATATAATCCCGCTTCAGACAGCGAGCTGATTTATGCTGCCTATCAAATGGCAGAATCCGCTCATCACGACCAGATACGCGATTCGGGTGAGCCGTATATTAATCATCCCCTGCAGGTGGCCTGGATTTTAGCTGGGATGCAGATTGATGATACGACGATTATTGCCGGGCTGCTGCATGATGTGGTGGAGGATACCTCTGTCTCGACCCAAGAGATTGAAGAGAAATTCGGCAAAGATACCATGACCTTGGTGCAAGGAGTAACCAAGCTTTCTAAGCTGGAGTTTCGTACTCGTCATGATGCTCAGGCGGAGAATCTGCGCAAGATGTTTATGGCGATGAGCAGTGATATCCGTATTATTCTGATTAAGCTGGCTGACCGCTTGCACAATATGCGCACAATCAGCGGGCATCATTCCCAGATGCGGCAGAAGGAAATCGCCGAAGAAACATTAAATATTTATGCGCCTTTGGCGCATCGCCTGGGTATTTTTAAGATTAAGGGCGAGCTGGAGGATTTGGCTATTGCCGTTTTGGAGCCGGAGCGTATTGCCAGCTTAAAGCAGGAGCTTGATGAAGGCAAAGAAACGCGCGATCAATTTGTACAAGAGCATATTGAGAAGATCCAGGCGGTTTTGAAAAACGCTAATATCAACGCCACAGTCAAAGGCAGAACCAAAAATTATTATAGCATTTTCAATAAAATGACCCGCCAAAAAAGGGAGCTTTCGGAAATTTTTGATTTGAGCGCAGTGAGAATTATTGTTGACACTGTGCGTGAATGCTATGAAGCGCTGGGTTTAATTCATTCGATGTGGAAACCCATTCCCGGGCGGTTTAAAGATTATATTGCTATGCCCAAACCGAATATGTATCAATCAATCCATACTACGGTTATCGCGGAGAACGGCAGTCCCTTTGAGGTGCAGATTCGCACCTGGGGTATGCACCGCATTGCTGAATACGGCATCGCTGCCCATTGGCGCTATAAAGAAGGCAAAAGCGCGGACGCGGATTTTGACAAAAAAGTTGAATGGCTGCGCCAAATGCTGGAATGGCAGCAAGAGGTGGGCGATGCCAGGGAATTTATGTCCGCGGTCAAGGGTGATCTTTTTGATGATAATATTTATGTCTTTTCTCCCCGGGGAGATATTTATGAGCTGCCTGCCGGCTCTGGGCCGATAGATTTTGCTTATCGCGTGCATACGCAAATTGGTCATCAATGCATTGGCGCCAAGATTAATCACCGGCTGATGCCGCTCGATACAGAATTGAAAAACGGTGATATTGTCGAGATTTTGACAGCCAAGGGCCGCGGCCCAAGCAGAGATTGGCTGAAGTTGTGTAAAACCCAGCAAGCAAAGAATAAGATTCGCCAGTGGTTCCGCAAAGAGCATCGCGAAGAAAACATCGTGATGGGCAAAGATGCTGTTGAACGGGAATGCAAAAAACAGAATATTGATATCGCACAGGTTTTCGATAGCAATATTCTGCTCGAAATCTGCAAGCGTTATAATTGCGCCAACAGCGAAGATCTTTTTGCCGGCATCGGCGCAGGTGATATTAATATTGAGAATGTGATCAATAAGCTCCGGGACGAGTTCCGCAATAAGCCGGAGGTTTCGGAAGCTATAGAAATTACCCCTGAGCGGGACAACACGACCAGTAATGGCATTGTGGTAGCAGGGGTTGATGATGTATTGGTGCGGCTGGCTTCCTGCTGCAAACCATTGCCCGGCGATGAGATCATCGGCTATATCACCAGAGGACGCGGTATTTCTGTGCACCGTCAGGATTGTCCCAATGCTGTTCGCTATAGCGAAACAGAGCCGGACCGGTTGATTGAGGTTGCCTGGGGCAATACTGCTGCCGGTATGTATAATATGGAGATGGAGGCCACCGGTCTGGACCGTGACCGCCTGCTGATTGATATTATGGGCATTATGGCTGAAACGAAAACCCCGGTTAATGGCGTGCATGTTTCGGTTGATAAACGCAGCAAAACCAGCACCGTATTCCTTAAATTAGAGGTTAAATCTCTTGACCAGCTCGATTATCTGATGCAAAGGGTCAGGCGGGTTAAAGATGTCTATGATGTACGCAGGGTGGTCAACCGTAAGACCAAAAACGAGGATAAATAGCTAGTATAAAACAAAGGATAATTATTGATGCGGGTATTAATTCAAAGAGTCAAAAAAGGCGCGGTCACCATTGACGGAGCGCTCAAAAATGAGATTAAACAAGGATATGTTATCCTTGTGGCAGTGGGCAGGGAGGATGATAGCGAGGATGTCGCTTATTTGGTCAGGAAAACTGTTAATCTGCGGATTTTTTATGACAGCCAGGGGAAAATGAATCTGGCGCTGAAAGATATTGCAGGTGAAGCGCTGGTCATTTCTCAATTTACCCTCTATGCCAATACCAGCCGCGGTAATCGTCCCAGCTTTGAGCAGGCCGCTGCCCCTGATCTGGCCAATCAGCTCTATCAGGAATATATTGCCGGGTTGCTGGCGGAAAATATCGTCGTCAAAACAGGCGAGTTTGCTGCGGATATGCTGGTTGATATCAGCAATGACGGGCCGGTAACAATCTTATTGGAATCACCGCCAAAAGAGAAAAATTAAAGAGAGGGACTGATGAAGAAATATCAACTGGTTATTATTGAATTGATCAGCACTAATAGCAACTGCTATCTATTGATAGATCAAAATACCCGCGCCGCAGCTGTGATTGATCCGGGCTGCAACCCGGAAAAGATACTAAGTGAGATTGAGCAGCATCAGGTCCAGGTTAAATATATCATCAATACCCATGGGCATTGGGATCATACTGGCGCCAATCTGCCAATACAGGCAGCTACCGGGGCGGAAATTCTCATTCACCATGCTGATGAGCCATTGCTCAGCAATCCGGAACTTAGTTTAGCCTTTCTTTGGCGCAGGGCAGACAAGGCAGGCGAGGCAGACCGGTTGCTTGATGATGGTGATAAAATTGAGCTAGGCCAGCTGGAGCTTAGTGTGATCCATACGCCGGGACACACCGAGGGCGGCATTTGCCTTTTGTGTGAGGATTTGCTGTTTAGCGGAGATACCTTGTTTCGACTTTCGGTGGGGCGCAGCGATTTTCCTGGCGGGGACCATGATCTTTTGCTTAATTCGCTGGTGACAAAGCTGTTGCCTCTTGCTGATGATTTAATTGTTTTACCGGGACATGGTTCTGCCAGCCGTCTTGGCTATGAAAAAGAGCAAAATCCCTTTTTCCCCAGATGAGCTTTAGCTGAAATGAATTTTGCAAATAAAAAAGACCAGCGTAGGCTGGTCTTTTTTATGGACTGATGCTTCATAAGATGCTCTTATGATTCGCGAATTTTTTGATAACAATCGCGGCAATATACAGGTCGGTCCTCGGTTGGTTTGAAAGGTACTTGTGTTTCTACGCCACATTCGGCGCAAAGAACAGTAAACATTTCTCTCTCCCGGGCGTTACGCTGTCTTTTTTTTGCTTTACGGCAATCCATGCAGCGGGCAGGATCATTCTGGAAACCTTTTTCTGCATAAAATTCCTGTTCAGCAACGGTGAAAACAAATTCTTCACCACATTCTTTGCATGTTAAAGTTCTGTCTTCAAAAGCCATGGTCGTCCTCCTTCATTGGGTTTCCTAATGTGTTTCAGGATTCGAGCGATTCAGTTAAGGAAAGCCCGGGAAGAAAAACAATAGGTAACTGTATTTTACTTGCCTTTTAATAAAAATGCAAGTACAATTTTGTAAAATAGCATAATTTTGTCAAAAATTTCAAAAAATTATAAAATAAAAGAGATAATGTTGTGAGTATTCGCTTGTAATAAGCAAATTCCCATGTTATAATGGGGGCGCAAAAATTTTTCAGGAGGTTTCCGTATGGAAGGCAAAGTTAAGTGGTTTAATGCAGAAAAGGGTTTTGGTTTCATTGAAAGAGAAGGTGGCGAAGATGTTTTCGTGCATTTTTCTGCGATTCAATCAGATGGCTTCAAAACTCTTGACGAAGGTCAAAACGTTGGGTTTGATATCGTAGAAGGCCCTCGTGGCCCCCAGGCTGCTAATGTCGTCAAGTTGTAAGAGGCGTGCTAAATAGAGATAAAGCAACAACAGTTTTATCGTATTAAGTAGCACAAAGCACTCTATCCTGCAAGGGATGGAGTGCTTTTAATTTTGCGCTATCTAAATTTTTCAGATACCGCAAAGGAGGGCATAGGCCAGCACAAGCACTGTTCAGAGTATAAAGAACCCCGCCCAAGAGGCGGGGTTCCCATTCACTATTTGCTGCTTAAACCTTTTTGTTTAGCGGCAAGAGGGACAGACCCTTTTACCGTTTGGCCCACAGCCGCAAATCATATCACAATCATCGATGAAACTTCTGTGGGTGGAATTGCAGTCTGAGGAAGAGCATACCGGGGTAGCTTCCCAGGTGAATTCTCTTAAGATGGTCTGCTGAATGCAGGAACGGAAAACAATACACAAGCATAGGGTGATGGTATCGCAATCGCAATCACAGATAACAGCGGAAACAGCGATGGCTTTTGAATTGTAGGCCTGGATAATAGAATCATTGGCGCAGCAAAGATTGGCAGAACGGATGACGCAAATTTCTCTGTCAATATAGTTGCAGGCGCAGCCATTGCCGGTAGTACCATAGATACGAACAGGGATAGTGAAACGGACAGTTGAAAGGCAGGTGCAGTCGTCTTTTTTGCGTTTTACTTCTTTAAAAAGGATATCGCCGGGGATATCGACCTCAACCGGAAGGCCAACTTCGATTTCGCAGGGGTCAAAAAGCGAACAATGGTCGATCTCGATCTCACGACAAACATCTTCCGTGGTGCAGCAGCTGTCTAAAACATAATCGAGCATCGCACGGACCTGCATTGGCTGGGGCACAAACTCATCTTCGCAAGAGCAGGCGCAGTTGCGTTCACAGCTGTTTACTTCTTCACAAACATCCTGGTAAGTAGTGCAGATGGTTTCGCATTTCTGCACGGGTCTGGTTACCAGCTCTGTTGTGCAAATAGTTTCACAGCTGTTTGTTGGTAAGCAGCTGGTCTGGCAGCTTGGCTGACAGTTGTTCTGCTTACGCGGGGCACAAAACATTCCCATAATTAAACACCTCACAAATAAGAATTAGTTTGATTTATAATATGCGAGGGACAAGGATGATGTGAGTTAGTAATCCGCTAGGACAAGTGCGGTTTCATTAATAATTTTTTGCAGAAAAGTATCATATAGCGGCTCAATTTCGCTGCTTATCTGCTCAATCAGCGCAGCCATGGCCGGGATATCCGCATCATCAACGCCATGCCGCAGTGAAAAAGCCAGCGCCTGTTTTTCCGCCAGAGTCTTGGCGGAGATGTCATGCAGGGCAAAAATCTCCGGCACTTTTGTAAATACCTGCTCGATTAGCTCCGTGTTTTTGCCGCTATAAAAACTTAAAACAGCGGATGTTTTTTGCTTGGCATCTTGATTAGTAATAGCCTGCAAAAGGCCAAGCTTGAGCCGGGGATTTTTGGTCTCGGTAATCAGCTCGCAGGCCATTTCCACAAAATTATGCGCTTTCCACCAAATAAGGTTTGCTGGTAAATGTGTAGCTGCCGCAACCGGGGGCATATATTTTTCACCGATCATAAAGCACCAGCCCTTGTGGTAGTTGG
>JAVBKT010000019.1:0-45945 GCA_031553915.1 Bacillota bacterium | reverse complement strand
AAATTGCCATAATTGTCGCTCCTGCTTTTGAGACCGATTCGGCCTTTAGGGCAGTTTCTTGAACTCCAGTATTGTTTTCCATTTACTGTATGTTCTCCTTTCAATCGATGACTTTAGTTATAATTCCAAATAAATACTTTTGTGACATTTTCTCTTGCCTTTTGCAGAGAAAATTTCTTTCCCCCTTTCGTTCTAAATACCGTAGCCTGACAAATAGTTTTCCTTGTCTAAAATTTAGAGAAACTTTAGGTGAAGAAAACTAAAAGATCGTTATAATTATACTGGTTCCTAATAGAAAAATCAATATTTTTCTTTCAATATTATAAATAAATTGCACAATTGCTAAAAAATTTGTACTTTTTTGAACTTTTCATTTACCTACAAAAATATTTATGCTATAATTAGCTTATAAATTTACAAATTTTTTAATAGCTCGGCACTTTATTATGTTAATATTGCGAGATGTTTTTGCAATATTTTTTCATACTGTTCTTTTCATACTCTTTTTTTTGTATTTAAAAAACTTAAAAAATTTTGACATGATTGTGGGGGAATATTGTGACTTACTTGTCAAAAAGGGAAGAAAATTTTGATACCAAATTAGCAAAAGACTGTGCTCAAGCTTTTGCCGGATCAACAGAACTGGGAACAATTGTCTCATTGGAAAATGGAGAAATTATTGCGGAATACGGCAATGGCTGCGCTTCCTGTTCTATTTGTGAGCTTGCCGGAAAAAGCAAATCGCAATGTTTCCAATCGCATGCCTATGGAATGAAAGAGGCAGAACGCTTTGGCGGCAAATATGTCTATTTTTGCGTGATGGGTTTGACCTGTTTTGTCTCTCCTATTGTTGGCAAAGAAAAATCTGAGGCAAAAATAACCGTGGGGCCTTTTTTAATGGTAGAAAAGCCCGATTATATTAATTATGAACTGCATTCAAAGTTTAAATTAGATCAATCCCAAATCAATAGTATTCACGCTGAAATTGACTGCCTGCCCTATGTTTCCCCGGAAAAAGTAACTGATATGTCAACCCTGCTTTTTCTGTCTGTTGGCTTTATCAACAATGTTTGGGCAGCTAACAATATGCTTGATACCCAGCTCAGCTATGATGTGCAAAACCATATGTCTTTATATATCTCTAAACTAAAAGGTGTTGAAGACCTCCCTCCGTATCCTTTTGATGTGGAAACAAAATTACTAGAAGCTATTGCCCAATCAAACAAAGATTCTGCCAAAAGATATCTAAACGAGCTGTTTGGCTATATTTTCTTTTCAACCGGCAATAATTTAGAGCTGGCCAAATCCCGTACTTATGAGCTGCTGGTTTTAATTTCGCGCACGGCAATTAAAAATGGCGCTGACCCGGAAAAATCGTTGATTTTGAGCCATGATTATTTGCAGATTATACCTAAATTCCAAACCCTGGAAGAATTATGTACTTGGCTGATCAAGATCACCGATAGTTTCATCGACCTCTTTAATTATATAGATGTCAAACATGCCAATATTATTCATAAAGCGACACTTTATATTCGCCAGCATTATGCGGAAAAAATTACTTTGGAGAATATTTCCAAAATGGTTTTTTTATCCCCGGCATATTTTTCAAGAATTTTCAAAAAAGAGATTGGCATTACTTTTAATAGCTTTTTAAACAATGTGCGTATTGAAAAAAGCAAAGATTTGCTGAAAAACAATAAGCTTAAAATGGTTGATATTGCCTTTATGGTTGGTTTTGACAGCCAAAGCTATTTTACCAAGGTTTTCAAAAAAAATATTGGCGTTTCTCCTCTACAATACCGTTATAAAAATAATGTTTAATTTAAAACCAATTTTATTATTTGTAAATTTTTTACTATTCAATAAATTGAACAAAAAATTACAAATAAAGCAAATATGTAGTAGAAAACTAGTTAGTAAATTTCATACAATGGAGCTACAATGTTTTTGTTAAGAATAATATAATAAAACATTAGTTTAGGAGGGTGAAAATGAGTATTTTAGTAGAAATTTCCGAAATGTTGCAAAAAGGTAAATCCAAGATCGTTAAAGAATTGGTTCAAAAAGCAATCGATGAGGGCATCGATGCTAGCTCTATTCTCGAAGATGGCCTTCTCTCTGGCATGAATGCTGTCGGCGAGGCCTTCCAGAACAATGAAATTTTTGTTCCGGAAGTTCTTGTTGCCGCACGCGCTATGTCAGCAGGTACTGAATTACTCAAACCGCTGCTTCAGGCTGGCGACAGCAGAGTTACCGGTAAAGTCTGCATTGGCTCTATCAAAGGCGATTTGCATGATATCGGCAAAAACCTCGTCCGTATGCTGATGGAAGGCAAAGGCTTGGAAGTTATTGATCTCGGTAATGATGTTCCTTATGAAAAATATATTGAAACTGCCGTCAATGAAAACTGTAATATTATTGGTATGAGCGCATTGCTTACCACCACCATGGGCGGCATGGCTGAAGTTGTTAAACTCGCCGAAGAAGCCGGCATCAGAGATAAAGTTTTGATCATGGTTGGCGGCGCGCCTGTTTCCCAGTCTTTCTGCGAACAGGTTGGCGCAGACATTTACACCCATGACGCAACCTCTGCCGCTGATGCAGCAGTAGAATATTGCAAAAAATTAGCTTAATTGGCGTTAAAGCTAGTCCAGGTAATGCTGGCTAGGCTATGTGGGTCGCTTAACAACCCCGCAGTCTCTGCTGCGGGGTTGTTGCTTAAATTTTTGAGGGAATTATGTCAATTATTATTGAAAATTTCGCCGCCCTGGCCAAAGAGCTTGGCGCTGCCAAGGCCAATGTTGTGGAAATAAAGGATATCTCTTTTGACCCCGCCTTTCGCGACCAGTGCGCAGCCAATTACTGCGGCAAGTATGACCGCTGCTGGGCCTGCCCGCCGCATATCGGCGATATTGATGATAATATTGCGGCAATACAGGCTTATGATTATGCCTTGGTGCTGCAAACCATCAGCAGCCTCAGTGATTCGTTTGATATCGAAGGTATGCAGGAAGCACAAGCAAAGCATTATGAGATAACCCTTGCTTTGCGCGCTCAGGCTGAAAGCTATAATTTTAGCAGGGTCTTAGCTCTGGCGGCAGGCGGCTGCGAGCTGTGTCCGCGCTGCGCCAAAATTGACGACAAGCCCTGTTGTTTTCCGGATAAAAAAATGGCTTCAGTGGAAGGCTACGGCATCAATGTGCAAAAACTGGCCCGCAGCAGCAATATGAAGTATATTAATGGCCAAAATACCGTTACCTTTTTTAGCGCTATCTTTTTTAGTCTTTAAATTTTAATAAGAAAGTTACCTACTATCTATGAACGAAACCTGCACAGTTACTATTAATGGTTCTAGCTATCAGTGCGCACCAGGAATTTTGATCAGCCGTTTTTTGGCAGAACATAATTATCATATTGATTTGCCCTGTGGCGGCAACGGCACCTGCGGCAAATGCAGGGTGATTGCCCACGGCGCTTTATCAGCGCCCAAAGCAGCTGAGCTGAAATTTCTGAGCCAAGAAGACCTGAATAGCAATATTCGTTTGGCTTGCCACGCCGCGATTATGGGCGATTGCCGGATCAGTCTGATCGAAAACGCCAAAATGGATAAAATTGCTGTCGATGGCAAGGCTGATATTAATATTGACCAGCCTCTTTATCAAAATTTTGGCATTGCTATTGATATCGGCACCACCACTATTGCGATGAAGCTTTTTAATAGCCAAAAAGAGCTTGGCCACATCAGCGGGCGCAATGAACAGATTATATACGGCGCAGATGTTGTTTCCCGAATAGCAAAATCGTTAAAGGGACAGGCGGAGGAGATTCAGCTCAGCACAGCCCAAAACCTTAATCAGCTGATTGCTGCTCTGTGCCTGGAGGCAAATGTCGCTACAGACGCTATTGATGCTGTTGTTATCACCGGCAATACTACTATGCTCTATCTGTTGACTGCCCGCAACCCGGACTGCTTATCCCATACCCCTTTTATCGCTGATCATCTTTTTGGTGAATATATCACTCCCGGCGATATTGGTCTGGCACTCAAACAAAGCTGCAAGGTTTATTTAACCCGCTGCATTGGAGCTTATGTGGGCGGAGATATTTCTTCCGCTATTCTTGCCAGCGGCCTCACCGCTCATAATCAAACCGCCCTTTTGGTAGATATTGGTACCAATGGAGAGATGGCGCTGTGGCATAACAAGCAGCTAATCTGCTGCTCTACTGCCGCTGGCCCGGCCTTTGAGGGTGCGGAAATTGCCCTCGGTATGCAGGCAGCCAAAGGCGCTGTGGACAAAATCTGGCTGGAAGACGGCCTCATCAAATTTTCTACCATTGAAGATGCTCCGGCACAGGGCATTTGCGGCAGCGGTATCATCGATGCCGTAAGTATGCTCAAAGACGCGGGATATATTGATGAAAACGGCGCCTTTGACAAAGAAGCTATGCAAAAGGCTGGCGTACTGCTTGATCTAGGCGGAAAACCCGCCTGCAAAATTACTGACACGGTTTATATCACGCAAAAGGACGTACGAATGGTACAGCTGGCAAAAAGCGCTATTTGCGCCGGTATCCTGACTATGCTCAAGGAACTTGAGCTTAATGCCTCAGAAATCAAGACTCTTTATCTGGCTGGCGGATTTGGTAATTATTTGAATATTGCTGCGGCGGCAAATATTGGCCTTATCCCTAAAGAGCTGGCGCAATGCACAGAGGTGATCGGTAATGCCGCGCTTCAGGGCGCAGCGCAGACGCTTACCAACAAGGCCTGTTCAGAGAAAGACTTAGTTGAATCATTGCAGGCTGAGCCGCTGGAGCTTGGCGCCAACAAGCATTTTATGGGCTATTATATTGCATGCATGGAATTCTAAGTTGCAGTAAAATTCTTGCAATTTCGATTTGTATATTTGTTTGTTTTGATATATAATTACTTTACCGCGCTTATGTCGGTTCTATGTCAAGATACATGTTATTTTAATTGTGCTTTGGGTGGAGGACTCAAATCCCCTGGAAAATATTAATAAAAAGGAGACTTACTTATGAACGGTTATGAAAGAACAAAAGCATTTTTCTCCGGCGAAAAAGTTGACCGGCCCCCCTTTATGCCTCTGGCAATTGACTGGGTAGCTATCCAGTATGGTCTGGATCAGGAAACTTTCGTTTATGATCCGATCAAAAGAGCAGAAGCATATATCGCCATCTGCGACAAATACAACTTTGACTGCATCCTGCCGGACTCCGATTTCCATGAACAGCTGGAAGATTTCGGTGAAAAACCGGTGCTTTCTGACACTGGCTATCATGCGGAAACTATCCTTGAGACACCAGAGGATGTTAAAAACCTGCCCACCCCGACCTTTGAGCCAGGCACCAGAATGGGCAACCGCTTAATCACCTTGAAAAAGGTCGTTGAAGAACGCAAAGGCCAAAAATATATCTATGGCATCTGCATTGGTCCCTTCACTGAATACACCAATGCCCGCGGTCTTGAAGATGCCATGTGCGAATTTTTAGAAGATGAAGATGAAACCATGGAAGGCATCAATTTCTTCCAGGCCAATTGCCTCAAATTCATCGAAAAACAAATGCAGCTGGGCATTGACGGCATTCAAATCGTTGAGCCATCCTGCTCCTTGATTTCGCCTGCTATGTATGATGAATATATCGGCCCGCTGCACAAAGCCTTGGTTGATAAAGTTCATGAATACGGCGGCACCACCCGTCTGCATATCTGCGGCGACACCAACCGCCTGCTGCCTTTCTCTTTGGCAACCGGCACTGACTGCGTTGACGTTGATAAAGAAGTGGACTTGGCTACAGCCACCGAAAAACTTGGCCCCGGCCAATATATGGTCGGCAATATCGGCCCTGCTGAAGATCTCTATCTTGGTGATCCGGCAGAGCTGGCTGCTAAAGTCAAGAAAATTAATGAAGATTCTAAAGGCAAAACTGTCATTGCTGCCGGCTGCGACGTACCGCCGCCAACACCTGTGCCAAATATGATCGCTTTCTATGAAGCAGTCCTCGCTTTGGCTGATTAATTTTCTTGTATTTTCGTAACCCAAATAAAGAGCAGACGATAGTCTGCTCTTTATTTTTTAAGCATTAGAACTATTTTCACTACAAAAAATTTGCTCTATTTTACTAAAAAATTGCTTTGTTGATAAACAATTTTTTTTTTGTCATAACTAAAATATAAAAACTTAAAAAAACTTTATTATCCCTTTACATTGCCCTAATAAGTAGTATAATAGTACTTAGATTATTCAAATAAGACAATAATTTTTATAATAAAAATTATTGTCTTATTTGAGCGAAAAGAGATGTCGTGCAATGGTAGATTTTTCGCAGCTGTTCATCTGGTTTGAGTTTCTCAAAGAACTCCCTTTTGTCAGCGCTTTATTTCATTCTACAAATTTTGCCATATTTACTGCTGTGCTGGCTCTAATTTTTGTTTTAGTATCTTTTTGTGTTCCACTACAAAAAGATACTACCAAAATCAGCGGCAAGCGCTTTTTCTTTGGCATCGGAGTAGTGTTAGCGTTAATTTGCGTGCTCAACATTCTTTATCTCTATGCGCCACAATTCTTGTTTTATCTAAGCAACCTTACCGGCTATGATGGAGATGCACTCTTTTTCTTCATCCTTCTTCCCTGCGGACTGATTGCTATCCTGCTCTGTTTTTGTTTGGGGCTGCGGCAAAGCAAAGAACCAAATAATTCCAGTCAACTGAATCAGCGGCAGCTGCTATTTGTTTTAGGCTGGCTGTTCTTTGCCCTATTATTGCTGATATTGTTGCATCGGCACGTTTTTGTTGTTTACAAGCCCCTGATTACTGTTTTGCTGATAACTGCTGAGATTGCCAGCCTGGTATTTTGGCTATATGACCCTATCATCCTCTTTTTGTCCCGCATTATCAAAACACGTCACCAGGCGGTGCTTGAACCCTCTCCGGGAAAGCTTAACCGCCTGGCAGTGCTGGGCTGTGCCCATAATGAAAGCGCTGTCATTGATCAGCTGATTAAATCTGTATACGCCAACACCTACCCCCGCGATCGTTATGACTTATATATTATCTGCGATAACTGCACAGATAACACCGCAGAGATTGTCAAGCAATGCGGCGCTATTCCTATGGTGAGAGAAACTGTAGATGAAAGAGGCAAGGGGTTTGCGCTGAAATGGATGTTTGCTAAGCTGGAAGATATGGCCGCAGCGGGGAAAAAATATGATGCCTACATCGTGCTGGATGCCGATAATATTATCAATGAGAAATATCTGGAAATAGTCAGCGATAAATTAAATGAGGGCTATGAAATACTGCAAACTTACCTGGGATGCAAGAACCCTGCTGATAGTTGGATATCCAAATGTTATTCTTTGGCTTACTGGTTAAGCAATGTCAGCTTTCAAAAGGCTCACTCTGATTTGGGCCTAAGCGCCCAAATGGGCGGCACTGGCATGGTCATTAGACCTCAAGTATTAAAGGATATTGGCTGGGAAACCGATTCCCTGACTGAAGATTTGGTTCTCACTACCCGCTATGTTTTGGCAAAAAACAAATCCTGCGCCTGGATCCATGAGGCAAGGCTGTATGATGAAAAACCCACACAGCTGAAACCTTCCACTAAACAACGTACGCGTTGGATGCAGGGGCATATGGATGCGATGATCAAGTTTGCGCCAAAATTACTGCTGGCCGCAATCAAAAACCGTAGCTTCAGGCAGTTTGATATGGCCTTCTATTTGATGCGGCCGATGATTAACCTCTGCCTCATAGCCTGCTATGTTTTTCGCTGGAGTACCTTGATGCTGTTTCCTGACATCTATGTTGATGTCCCTTCCTTAATGTCACTGGTAATGGCTATTGTTTTGGTATCTGGTTATCTACTGCTTCAGCTAGGTATACTGATAAAAGAGCATTATATTCGTTACTTTTTCTGGATACCTTTGCAATGGATATTTACTTTTTCCTGGTATCCTCCGATATTTCGCGGGTTGATTAAACATAAGGAACGCTATTGGGTCTCTACTGTCCATTCCCGCAATATTGCCATTGCTGAGGTGCGGGAGGATGTTGAGATTACCGAGGCCCAGCACCGCTTGGAGGGCTTGGATAATCTGCATCGCCTACCTCTGGGACAGATATTATTAAAGGCAGCTGTCGTTTCCAATACCCAGCTGGAAGAAGCGTTAAACATCCAAAAAAACCAGGGTGGCTATCTTGGTGATATTATCGTACATATGAATGCCTTGTCTTCAGAAACATTAAAAGCCTATCTCTCTATCCAGGAAGAAATGAAGCAAAAAGCTCAAGAGGAAGGCCGTCCTGATGAGCATTTACAATTAGGCAACATTCTGATAGAGGCTGGTATCATTACCAAAAGCCAATTATATATGGCTTTGGCTTACCAAGCAGAACACGGTGGATACCTGGGAGAATGTTTAATTCAAACTGGTTGCCTGGCAGAAGAGCTGCTGGATGTATTTTTGAAAATGCAAAAAGTATTTGATATTAATTTTATCAGCTCAAATAATGCCGGGCATTTTATTGATGGAGTACTGGGCAAAAAAACAGAGAATATTGGTGCGATGCTGCTTAGCGGCGGATTTATCAGCCATACCCAGCTGGACTTGGCGACTGCTATTCAGGAAGCGCAGGGGGGATATCTGGGGCAAATATTAGTAAACGAAGGTTTTGTTAACCAAGATATCCTGGATATCATCCTCTCCGTGCAATCTGCTGCCCGCAAGCATTCTCTTGGCACAGTGTTACTGCGCGGCGGGATTATCAATCAAGCGCAATTGGATGAAGCCATTAAATACCAGCAAGAGCATGGTGGTATGATCGGGCAAATATTGATTAATTTGGGTTATGTCTTACAACAAGATCTTGATATCATCCTTGCCTTGCAGACAGAGCTGCGCAACCAAACCGACATCCAAAACCTGTAGTAGCAAGAAGTTATCTAACCTAATCAAATAGAAATATGAGCTCCATGCGGTTTATACACAATAAAAGAGCAGCTAATAGCTGCTCTTTTATTGTGTATAAACTTAGGCTACTGTCTTGGGCAAATGCTCTTCGCTCTCTTCAATAACTTGATTTTCAATAGCATTTAGCGGTTCTCCCCGGGGGACTTTATCCCGGGCAATGCTCATCATCAGCTTAATTCTATTAATCTGATTAACTTCGCTAATGCCCGGATCATAATCAACCGCGACAATATTCGCGTCAGGATATTTATCCCGAATAGCGCGGATGGCTCCTTTGCCCACCACATGGTTAGGCAGACAAGCGAACGGCTGCATACAGACAATATTATCCACGCCATCATGAATTAAATCTATCATCTCACCAGAGAGGAACCAGCCTTCGCCGCACATATTGCCCAAAGAAACAATTTCCGTAGCTTTTTCCGCCAGGGTATAAATGCTATGCGGTACACTAAAGCCATGCTTTTTCAAGAGCCGGCGGAAAGGCGCGCGCAAACGCTCCATAAAGCGGATGGCAATCTTGCCCAAAAAGGCAGTTTTCCACGATCCGGCCAGCATTTTCTTTTTAACAATAGCATCCAGCGCGCTGTATTCAAAGAAACCGATCATATCCGGAACAATAGCTTCACCGCCTTCTGCCTCGATCAAATCCACTGCATGATTATTGGCATTCGGGTGATATTTAACCAGAATCTCGCCCACCAGCCCCACACGCGGCTTTTCAATATTGAGCCGCGACAGCGCGGCAAAGTCCTTAACCATGGCCCGGGTATAGCGGACATATTTACGCACCGAAGCCTTAGCGAGAGCCTCCTTGCCGAGCCGTGTCCATTTCTGCAGCAATGCGTCAGCAGCGCCTTGTTCCGCCTCATAGGGCCGCACCTGATAGAGCAGGCGCATCAAATTATCACCAAAGCCGATGGCAAACAAGCCTCTTTTAAGCAGCGGCCAGGTGATTTTGAACCCGGGGTGGTTCTCCAGCCCAGAGGCGGAAAGGGAAATCACCGGCACATAGCTCATGTCCAGCTTATCCAAAGCCCGCCGCAGCAGCGCAATATAATTGGTGGCGCGGCAGCCGCCGCCAGTCTGGGAGATGATAACTGCTGTATGGTGAGTATCATACTCTCCGCTTTGCAAGGCCTCAATCAGCTGTCCGATAACCATCACAGCCGGATAACAGGCATCATTATTAACATATTTCAACCCGGTGGAAACAGCAGAGGCTGTTGCTTCCGGCAACACTTTAAGATTATATCCGCTGCGCTTGAAGGCTTCCTCGATCAGGTTAAAATGAATTGGCGACATCTGCGGCGCGAGAATAGTATAATTCTGCTCTTTCATCTCCTTGGTGAAACGCGGCCAATGGCGGGAAATAAACTCGCGCGGACGGTCCAGAATAGAGCTCTGCTTAATCGTTTTTTCTCGATTATTAAGCGCGGCAATCAAGGAGCGAATGCGAATACGCGCCGCTCCCAAATTATTAACTTCATCTATTTTGATCAAGGTATAGAGCTTATTGCCTTCTTCAAGAAGCTCCTGTACCTGATCAGAGGTCACAGCATCCAGCCCGCAGCCAAAACTGTTCAGCTGCACCAGCTCCAGACAGTCATGCTTTCTCACCACATCTGCCGCCTGATAGAGACGTGTATGATATACCCACTGGTCCACCGCGCGAATCGGGCGGGGGATATCTCCCAGATGAGCAATGCTGTCTTCGGTCAAAACAGCATAGCCAAAGCCGGCAATCATCTCGGCAATGCCATGATTGATCTCAGGATCAACATGATAGGGGCGCCCAGCCAGAACGATACCCTTGCGTCCCTGCTTGGTCAGGCGTTGAATCATCGTCTCTCCGGCCGTATGTATGCTTTGCTTAAAAGCCGCATCTTCTGCTGTCGCTTTTTCCGCAGCAAGCTTGATTTCTTCTGCGCTAATAGAGAACTCAGCCAGCTCTTCTGCCAAACGCTCACTCAGGCGCTTTTTGTCATCATAGGGCAAAAAGGGACTGAGAAAACGGATGCCTTCCTCTTTTAGCCCGCTGATATTATTGCGGAGCACCTCCGGATAAGTACCGACAATCGGACAGTTGAAATGATTGTCTCCGCCCAGCCCTTCATCTCCCTCGTAGGGGAGACAAGGGTAAAAGATAGTTTTAATCCCCTGGTTAAGCAGCTCCTGCACATGCCCATGCGCCAAACGCGCCGGATAACAAACCGATTCGGAGGGCATGGTCTCCATACCGATATCAAAAATGGCGCGGGAACTGCGGGGGGAAATAATCACTCTGTAGCCCAGTTGAGTAAAAAAAGTAAACCAAAAAGGATAATTCTCATAGAGATTGAGCACGCGCGGGATACCGATTTCTCCCCGCGGCGCCTCTGCCAGGGGCAGCGGCTCATAATCAAATAAACGCTGATATTTATATTCATAAAGATTTTCCGATACTTGGCTCTGTTTAATGCTTTCCCCGCCGCGTTCACAGCGGTTATTGGATATATGCCGTCCGCCGTCAGGAAAACGGGTAATCGTCAGCAAGCAATTATTGCCGCAGCGGCCGCAGCGGGCCGTGCTTTTCTTCACCTGAAAATCGGTGAGCAGCTCCATGCCGAGCATTGCGGATACGCCGGTCAACTCTTGCTCCAGATATTGATCCCGCGCCAAGAGGGCTGCGCCATAGGCTCCGGTCAAACCGGCCTGCGCCGGACGAACCGCCTCACAGCCGGAAACCAGCTCAAAGGCGCGCAGTACCGCTTCGTTTAAAAAGCTGCCGCCTTGCACGATAATTCTTTTGCCGATTTGCTCAGCGTCATTCAGTTTGATCACCTTATACAGCGCGTTTTTAATCACAGAATAGCATAATCCCGCGGCAATATCCGCCACAGACGCGCCTTCCTTTTGCGCCTGCTTTACCTGCGAGTTCATAAACACGGTGCAGCGTGAACCCAGGTCAACCGGCTGCTTCGCATCCAATGCCAAGCGTCCAAATTCCGCAGGGGTATGCCCCAGGGCGCGGGCAAAGGTCTCGATAAAGCTACCGCAGCCGGAAGAGCAAGCTTCATTAAGCAAAATCTTATTAATGCTCTTATCTTTAATTTGCAGGCATTTCATATCCTGCCCGCCAATATCCAAAACAAAATCCACCCCGGGCAGAATTTCATCTGCGCCGCGGTAATGCGCCACAGTCTCAATTTCACCCATATCCAGATGCAGTCCGGCTTTGATCAAAGCCTCGCCATAGCCGGTAACACAGGAGCGGGCAATGTAGGCTGCATCCGGCATGGCCTGATATAGTTCTTGCAGCATCTTGATTACTGCTTCCAGCGGATGTCCGCCATTATTATCATAGCGGCTAAACAGCAGCCGTCCATCTTTGTCAATTAAAACCATCTTAGCGGTAGTGCTGCCGGCATCAACACCCAGCCAGCAAGCTCCCTTGGACTCTGCCAATTCAGCCTGCTCTATTTTTTCCTCACCGTGGCGGCGGAAAAAATCTTCTCTTTGCTCCTCATTTTCAAACAGCGGCGGCAGAGTATTATTATGCTGTAGCTGGCGGTTATCCAGCAAGCATAGCTTTTGCAGCAGCTCGCCTCCGCGCATCTGCGCTATGCCGTCAGAAGAAAGCGCTGCGCCGATAGCGATGAACACCTGGGCATTGTCCGGCAGCAGAACCTGCTCCGGGGTCAAATGCAAGGTGTCAATAAAATGCCTGCGCAGCTGCGGCAAGAAGTGCAGCGGCCCGCCCAAAAAAGCGACATTGCCGCGAATCGGCTTGCCACAAGCCAGACCGGAAATCGTCTGGTTGACCACCGACTGAAAAATAGAGGAAGCAATATCTTCTCTGGCCGCGCCCTCATTCAAGAGCGGTTGAATATCGCTTTTGGCGAATACGCCACAACGGGAGGCAATGGGATAAACGGTCTTGGCCTTTTCTGCCAGATCATTCAGTCCGGCCAAATCAGTATGCAGAAGAGAGGCCATCTGATCGATAAAGGCCCCGGTGCCACCGGCACAAGCGCCATTCATCCGCTGCTCAGGGCTGCCCTGCATATAGGTGATTTTGGCATCCTCGCCGCCGATTTCAATCACCACATCTGCCGCAGGGATATAGGCGCGTGTGGCAGCCAGGCCGGCAATAACCTCCTGTACAAAAGGCAGCTCCAGCAATTCGGCAATGGAAATCCCGGCAGAACCGGTCAGCATAAAGGAAAACTGATCATCTTCCATGCCAGCTAAATTATCCTGCAAAAACGCTTGCAGGGTTTTGCCCACATCAGAATAGTGCCGCCGGTAATCATGCCGCACTAAATTTTTATTTTCATCAAGAATTGCTATTTTTACTGTGGTGGAACCAATATCCAGTCCCGCTATGTATTTGCTCATATTTTTTCCACTTAATAAAACAACATGTTGTCTATTTTTTTCAGATATGTTACTATTATAAAGGAAAATAGCTAAAATTCCTACAGACAATTTTTGCTTATCTGTTGTTTTTTTGCCATAGGAGTGATAAAAATGGTTATAAACAGAGAATCTCAATCAAAAAAGGTTAATGATACCAAAAAACGTACCAAAGAAGCTTTTATGGTATTATCCGCCCAGAAAAAAATTGATAAAATCAGCATCAAAGAGCTTACTGATCTGGCCGGCATCAACCGCAGCACTTTTTATGCTCATTTTGATGATATTTATGATTTAAAAGATCAGGTAGTGGCAGATTTTGTCAAAGTACTGGAAGAAGATATTATCCCGATTATTATTGATATTACCTATGGTACAAATTTTACGCACAGCAGCTATAATATTCTCGATATCTACAATCAAAACCGCGACCTTTTCAGCGCCTTCCTCATCACCAACCGTGATGAATCGCTGATTGACAGCTTAAAAGAAATTGCTTCCGCTTCATTGCTGGAGCGTTTTGCCAACATGGGCATCACAGCTCCTACGCATATCGGCTATATTCTGGAGTACCTGGTTTCTGGCCAGCTGGCTATTCTAGCCAAATGGGTGCGCGAGGATTGTGTGCTCAGTGCGGAAGATCTGGTTTCGTTAATTAAGCGTCTCAATTTTGACGGTCCGGTACAATGCCTCTTTGATAATTAGGCCTTACAACAAAACCGTGTTAACGGGACTAGCGCAGGCGCGGCTCTTGTCCTAAAAGCATATGCGGCTGGGCACAAAAGGAGACTAGCAATGTTGATAAATATTGGCAACATCAATCTTTTCTATGAAAAAAGCGGCAGCGGCCAGCCCCTGCTGTTGCTGCATGGTAATGGCGAGGACCATCATCTTTTTGATTGTATTGCTGCCAAGCTGGCCAATCACTATAGCGTCTATGCTATTGACAGCAGAAATCACGGCCAAAGCAGCGCTACTGATGATTATGCTTACCAAACAATGAGCGAGGACGTTTACGCCTTTATCCACCAGCTAACGCTGTCGCCTGCCCATATCATTGGCTTTAGCGATGGCGCGATCATTGCTTTGTTGCTGGCCTTAAACCATCCCTTAGCTGTCAACAAAATGGCCTTGCTCGGCGTCAACCTCAAGCCAAGTGATTTTCTCCCTGAATGCTACCAAGAGATCGAAGAAGCTTATGCCGAGAACCCTGACCCGCTGTTATTGCTGATGTTGAGCGAGCCCAATATCGAGCTAGCGAGCCTCGCGAACATTGCCGCCCCCACCTTGGTGATTGGCGCGGAAGATGATATTTTTCAGCCACAGGTCTTCCACGACATCGCCCGGACCATACCTGACGCGCAATTGATGATCATGGTCGGACATGACCACAGCAGCTATATCGATAACAATGATTTGCTTTATGATGATTTTATCACTTTTTTCAAGTAACTTTTCTGCAAATAGCCATAAATAAAACACCTGCGTTAAAAGGTGTTTTATTTTTTATCTATTCTGCTGGTTTAGATTCATCCGGCGGCTGGACTTGCTTCTGCTGTTTTGGCGGAGCTTTGCTTGGTACCGGCATACTTTTTAAATAGCTCAAATAAAGCTTCAAGAGCAGCGCGACAACGAGCACTGCCACCAGCAGAGCGATTTGGCCCCAGATAAAATAAATAACCGTCATGGCGATAGTGGCAACAATCAACGCCATCACCAAAACAACTCTGGCGCGCCGGTCCAGCTTTACCCTTGCTTTAAGTTTTGCCATTGCTCTCTCCTCAAGTACCGCAGATAATTAAGCCATGGTGGCTATCATCACTGCTTTAATGGTGTGCATTCTGTTTTCCGCCTCATCAAAAACCTTGCTGGCCGGGGAAAGGAAAACATCATCTGTCACTTCTCTGATATCATAACCTTTTTCCATCTGTTGCTGGGCCATGGTGGTCTCAAAATCATGAAAACTGGGCAGACAATGCAGGAAAATACATGCTGCGTTGTTTGTCTGCGCCAGCAAATCCGCGCTAACGCGAAACGGTGTCAGCAGCTTCACTCTTTCGGGGATTTTATCCTCTTCGCCCATCGAGGCCCAAATATCCGTATACAGCGCATCTGCACCTATCAAGGCTGCCGAGTCATCAGTAATGGTAAAGCTGGCGCCGGTCTCCTTGGCCACATCCTCGCAGCGCGCCAGCACTTCAGCTGCCGGAGCCAATTCTTTAGGGCCAAAGCCAACATATTTCATGCCCAGCTTAGCGGCAATATACATCAGGCAATAGGCGACATTGTTGCGCGTATCGCCGCAAAACACCAGCTTAACTTCTGATATTGGCTTGCTGATATTTTCCTCGATAGTCATAATATCCGCCAGCGCTTGCGTAGGGTGGTCTACATCAGTCAGGCCGTTCCATACCGGCACCCCGGCAAAGCGGGCCAAATCCTCCACCACCGCCTGATCATAACCGCGGTATTCAATGCCATCATAATAGCGGCCGAGAACCTTTGCTGTATCTGCCAGCGATTCCTTTTTGCCCATCTGTGAGCTGCCGGAATCAAGAAAAGTGACATGCGCGCCCTCATCCAAGGCCGCCACCTCAAAAGCGCAGCGGGTGCGGGTGGAAGTTTTCTCAAACAGCAGCACAATATTTTTACCGAGGAGAGCAGGCTCAATAATGCCCATACTCTTTTTCTTTTTCAGCTGATGAGAAAGATCGAGCAGATAACGCACTTCTGCCGGAGAAAAATCCATGATCGAAAGAAAACTTCTGCCTTTGAGATTGACGGCCATAAGCATACCCCTTTTCGTCTATTCTTGCACAAAGCCCTGTGCTGAATTATCAATAATTCCTATAATAACATATTGTGTCTAAAAAGCAATAGCTGCCTTTTATGCAACAAATGTCTATCTTTTAGCGCAAAAACGCTTGTCGCCCACGCGCATAGTCAGCTTATTGCTGTCCAGATATTCAATCAGCGATAAGGCATATTTGCGGGTGGTGCCGAGCAACTCCCTGATTTCGCCCAAGGCATAGCCTTCCTCTGTTTCCGCCTGTTGCAAAATATCAATCGCTTGCTGTGGCGCTTCGCTGGCAAAATAATGATCCCCCGCGTGAATCAGCAGATTAGCTCCCAGCAGATATTGGAGCATTTCTCCGGCCTGCGCTGCGGGAATCTTCATGGCCGCGCATACTTCATCCCATTCCGGCGGAGAAAAAATATCCCCCCGGTATTGCTTGACTATTTCCATCGCCAGCTTTTGCTCCTCTTCAGTTAATACCGGCGCAAAACCAGCCTCTTTGATCAGGGTAGAGCTAAACTCAATTTCTCCCTGCTCTTGCCACAGCTGCAACAGAGCGTTAATTTGCTTCATCGAGAACTGCTCAAAATAGCGGTTCTTCAATTCAGCCAATGCAAAGCCGCTGCGCAAGCGAAATTTCTGGTGATACTCCGTTAACAGCTGATGCAAAGCTGCCAAAAGCCGGGCGGCAACCTCTGTTGAAAGCCAGACTTTTTCGCCTTCCAGCGGCAGCAACAGCACTTGTCCGCTCGTAGTCAGCTGCTCTAAAGCCTGCTCCATCTCCTGCGTGGGGATTTGCGCCGCCTTTGCCGCGGCAGTGAGGTTCAGCGGCTTGGCTTCCTTTTTGATGATTTCGGCAAGAATATCACTGCCGCTGCCCTGTTGTCTGTTAGAGAGCGCCTGCAAAACCTCATCACGAAAACGTTTATGCTTAACTGGCGCCACATCCAAAACCGTCGCGCCGCCAATGGTGATCATTGGCGAATAAGAGCGCAACACCATTTTATCGCCGATCAATGTAGGCAGCGGGCTTTCCAGCTCCAGCTGGGCAAAGCAGCTCTCCCCGGCCAACAGCTCTTCTCTATCCAGCAGATTGGCTCTGCCCAAAACCTCCGCTGTGCCATGATGTATACGCAGGCGCGCCCGCTGAGACAGGATTTTGGCTGTCGGCAACAGGCGCAGCTCAATATCAATGCGGAAACTTTCCCGCAGCAAGCCCGGCTCTGCCAGCCAGCCGCCGCGGGGGGCGTCTTCCGCCTCCACGCCAGAAAGATTGACTGCGGTACGCTGCCCGGCCAAGGACAGCTCTACCTTTTGCTCATGCACCTGAAGGCTGCGAATGCGCGCTTCCCGTCCGGCAGGCCACAGCTCCACCTGCTGCCCTTCCTTGAGGCTGCCGCTCCACAGGGTGCCGGTGACCACGGTGCCAAAGCCTGTCTTACTAAAAACGCGGTCTATCGGCAGACGCACATGACCGGAAAGCGGTTTTTGATCCACGGTTTCCGCCAGCTGCATCAGGCAGCTTTTCAGCTCATCCATACCTTGTCCGCTATAGGCGGAGGTCACAATAATCGGCGCGTCCTTCAGCGCAGTTGGCGCCAGAAGCTCCCGCACCTGCTCCTTGATCATTTCCAGCCATTCTTCATCTACTAAATCCGCCTTGGTGATCACGGCAATGCCTTTATCAATACCCAAAAGGTGCAGGATATGCAGATGCTCAACTGTTTGCGGCATCACGCCCTCGTCAGCAGCGATAACCAGCATCACCATATCCATCCCGGCTGCGCCGGCCAGCATGTTTTTGACAAATTTTTCATGCCCGGGAACATCAATCAAGCCTAGGCGCAGGCCATTGGGCAATAGCAAAGGCACAAACCCGGGGACAATAGTCATGCCGCGTTTTTTTTCTTCCGGCAAACGGTCAGTGTTTATTCCTGTCAAAACCGCAGTCAGCTCAGTTTTACCATGATCAACATGTCCGGCTGTACCGACGATAATGTGTTGGTTTTTGTCCATGCCCTATCCTCAAAATATTGATATTTAAGCCCGTGCGGCAGCCGCCACAACCTGGGCAGTTAATTCTATTTCACTGTCAGCGATGGTACGGAGGTCAAAATAAAGCTTGTCTCCGCGGATATAGGCCATCAGCGCGTTTTCATCAGTGCGCAGACGCATGGCCAGCTCCGCCAGCTTGACTAGGAGTGGTGTTAGCTCCACCAGATAAGTCGGCAATTCTACCCCCGGCAAAGATCCTCCGCCGCTTTCGGAAACTCCCTTTACCACCGCAATATTATATAGCTTCTCTCCTTTTTGCTGAGCCAGCAAAAGCTCTGCCAGGCTGTTCGCCTTGTTTTCCAGCTCCGCCACGGGCATGGTCAGCAGCTTGATCACCGGGATTTTCTCTTCTTCTTCACCTCGGCGGTAAATCTGCAAGGTCGCCTCCAAAGCAGCGATGGTAAACTTGTCTATACGCAAAGCTCTGGTCAGGGGATTTTTCTTGATTTGCTCAATATAGAGCTTGTTGCCGAGAATAATGCCTGCCTGCGGCCCGCCCAGCAGCTTGTCTCCTGAGCAGGTGACAATATCCGCTCCCGCGGCAATCACCTGGTTGATCAGCGGTTCATCGCCAATACCCTTGGCAGCCAAGGGATAGAGGCAACCCGCGCCCAAATCATCCATAACCGGGATGCCATTGGCCGAGGCCAGCTTTACCAGCTCTGCTGTTGGCACAGTTTCATGAAAACCAGTGATACGGAAATTGCTGGGATGCACCTGCATAATCATTCTCGTCTCACTGGTGATAGCATTCGCATAGTCACTGAGCCGGGTCTTGTTGGTAGAGCCAACCTCCACCAGCTTGGCGCCGCTTTTTTCCATGATATCAGGGATGCGGAAGCTGCCGCCGATTTCCACCAGCTGCCCGCGGGAAACAATGGCTTCGCCTCCCTTGGCAATAGTGTCCAATACCAGCATTACGGCGGCCGCATTATTGTTGACGACCAAAGCATCCTCTGCGCCGGTCAAATCGCACAGCAACCGGGTCACATGGCTGTAACGCTCGCCTCTTTTGCCGCTCGCTAAATCCAGCTCCAAATTGCAATATCCTTTGGCGACAGCAACGATATTGGCGATTGCCTCCTCCGGAACTGGCGCGCGGCCAAGGTTGGTGTGCAGAGTAATGCCGGTGGCATTGATCACCTTGCGCAAGGATGATTTTTGCTTTTTGCCATATGTTTCTCTGGTTTTGCCGCATGCCAGAGCAAAAAGATCCTCTTTAGAAAAATCTTTGTCCGTTGTTGCCAGCAGCTCTTCGCGCAGCAAGGCCACAGCCTCTTTAGCGCTTTCACCCAGCAATTGCTGGTTATCAAGCTCTTCTCCCAGCGCAAGTGTAATTTTATCAATTTTGGGCAGCGAAGATAAATCCATCTTTTGTCTCCATTTCTGCAAAAATTTCTTTATGCTTATTATAACATCAGCCGTGAAATAATCTAAAGGGATTTTGAGACTAAAAGCAAAACCAGCAAAGACACCAAAGCTTAGCCCGTGATGAAATAACCGGTTCTAGCTGACGAAAAATTTGGACTGTGCAGCTATTATACCATATTATCATAGCCATGTCACAATTATCGTCTGTTTTTGTCGATAGACAAAGTACGCTGCTTTTGTTATAATAATTTCACCAAATAATGTGCGTTTTATGATTTATTAATATTCCCTTATTGATAATTATTTTTATTAATTGACAATTTATTCTTAATACGTTATTATTATATTTGTTCACTAGCTAAAACATTTTTTTGTTTTTATATATTTCTATATATTATAAAGGAGGATATTATTTATGGAACTTAAAGGCAGTAAAACAGAAAAAAACTTGATGGCAGCCTTTGCCGGCGAATCCCAGGCTCGCGTAAAATATGGCTATTATGCCTCGGCCGCCAAAAAAGATGGCTTGGAAGAAATTAAAGCCGTTTTTGAAGAAACATCTCACAATGAAAATGAACATGCGAAAATTTGGTTTAAGCTTTTGCATGATGGCGCAGTACCAGGCACCACCGCTAATCTCAAAGACGCTGCTGCAGGCGAAAACTATGAGTGGACGGAAATGTATGCTGAGTTTGCCAAAACCGCCAAAGAGGAAGGCTTTGACAAAATAGCCTTCTTGTTCGAAAGCGTAGGCAAAATTGAAAAAGGACATGAGGAAAGATATTTGCGCTTTTTGCAGCGCCTGAATAATGGTGAAATCTTTGAAGCAGGCGAAGTTGTCGTTTGGAAATGCCGCAACTGCGGTCATATCCATATCGGCAAAACCGCGCCGCAAATCTGCCCGGTCTGCGATCATCCGCAAGCCCATTTCGAAATCCAGGGCGATCCTGATTTTAAATAGACTTTAACTTAATCTGATTAAAAAGCCCCTTCGCTGTGAAGGGGCTTTTTTCTCTGCCTAATGCCAGGGTTTATTATTCTGTCTCAACGATACCACGGGTCTGAACTATTCCGCGGTAGATATCAGCCGCCTCCTCTGAAGCGTCGGGAACTGCGGCATCATTGCTCTCTTCGGGGTACATTTCCGGGAAAAACTCAAAAAAGACGAGGATGCGGTAAAGCATCGCGCTGATTTCCGCGCGGGTAATATTGCTATCGCCATTAAACAGCCCCTGGTTGTCGCCGGTCAAAATCCCTGCGTCAACCAATAGCTGTACTGCGTTTTGCAAAGCTGGGTCTTCATTTGCCATATCATTGAGAACAATCCCCGATGCAGGGATATTAATCTCACCGGCAAAAAGCGGGGCCAAAGACTGTGCCGCTTCCCGGCGCAGCACAATATTGTCCGGGAGGAACACCGGGGCATAGTTCTCATTGGTCTTAATCATGCCCGGGGCCAGTAAACCCATTTGCTCGGCAATAACCAGCGGCTCCAGATAGTAGCTACCAGCCGGAACATCAGAATAGGGGCTGGAAAGCGAAGCTTTGAGAGAATTAACATGCTCGCGAACCTCTGCTGGCACTCCCTGCTCAGAGCCCTCGGGATAAAGCAAATCAAATACGCGTACGGTCAAAGACACCAGCTCAGCGCGGGTAATATTTTTTTCCGGCAAAAAGGTATTGTTAGGATAGCCGGTGATTATCTCCATGGTGGAAAGGGCGCGGATATAGCTTTCGCCCCAATGACCGATAATATCAAACAGCTCGCTGCCAACCGGCACCGTTGTAGTAGTGATATAGCCAATTGTGGTTTCCGGGTAGGCGCGGCTGACACTGCGCAAAACAGAACCGGTATTCTGCACATTATTGTGATCCGTATAAAAAATGGCATATTCGGTGTTGTCATACGCCGCATAAGTAATAACGCCACCCGTCTGCAGCTGCGCATAATATTCTTCCAGGCAAAGGTTATTCCGATATAAATATTCCGCATGAGGCTGGCCCACATAACGGTAATGCCAGGGCTCATAGATAATATTAGTGACGCTCTCCTTATTTTTGGGATAACGGAGAACAAAACCATATTTCCAGCTGTTTTGCGTTAGCCAGAGGCCAACAGGGGTAGTGGCAAAATCCTCGGTCAGAGAGTTGCCATTGGCAGAAGTGGTAAAATCTATCGCCAGCCCCAGCTGATGCTCGCTGGCGCCGGGGATATGGACAATACGCCCGGCCAGACGCTCTGCTTCTTCCCGGCTATATCCCTGATTGCGGTAGGAGGCCACCTTGTTATCATTCAGCGTCTTCTGCGTGGCATAGCTGCGATAACCGCTTTGCCCATAAATATCCGTTAAGCCTTCCGCGTTCATAGCCGCAACCATTTGCTCGCAGGCAGCAGCAGCCTCGGCTGTCAGCATCACCGAGCTTCCGGCACGCATATAATTATTCAGCCTAACCAAAGAGGAAGGCGCATAATCCGGAGCTAATAGGTGTTGGCTATTTGTTAACATTTGTCTATAATTATCATCCGGCGAAGACGCCATAGCTATTGTGGTCATAGAAAAGACTATGATTAAACCGAGTAGAAATATGTACAGTAATTTTTTCATTAAAAGCCTCCAAAAGAGCCAAGGCCACAAATTGTTGCCTCTCCTCCTAAAAACCAACATAATTATACTTTTATCAACAACAATTGTCAATTATATCTCACTCAAATAGCTTTATGTCAGAGGAAAAACACAAAAGATTAGCATAAACAGATAATTTTTTAGCAAAAAGCTTGAAACACCTAAGCCTAAGATGATATGATAAAGTGTAATTCTTTTAAAGGTTTTTATTAATTTAGCAATATGCTATGTTAAAATCAATTATCTCTCCGTGCAGCAGGGATAATTGCACAAATAAATATACCCTAGGAGGAATAAATCATGCACACAAAACTTTTTATCCCCGGGCCGGTAGAGGTTCTGCCAGAAGTTGCGGACAAAATGGCCACCCCGATGATCGGTCACCGCAGCAAAGCTGCGACAGAACTCGGTCAAAGCATCAGCGAAAAGCTTCAGAAGGTTTTTCACACCACTAACACTATGGTGATTTCCACCAGTTCAGGCTCAGGCCTTATGGAATCTGCTATCCGTTGTTGCACTGCCAAACGCGCCGCTGTTTTTTCGATTGGCAGCTTTGGCGACCGCTGGTATAAGATGGCGATCAGCAATGGCAGGGAAGCTGACCTCTTCAAGGTAGAAAACGGTCAAGCTACGCAAGCCGCTGATGTTGATGCAGCGCTTGCTACCGGCAAGTATGATGTTGTCACCATTACCCACAATGAAACCAGCGTTGGTCTGATGAACCCCATCGCTGAGATTGCGGCTGTAGTTAAAAAATATCCTGATGTGGTATTGCTTGTTGATACTGTCAGCTCTATGGCCGGAACATATATCCCAGTTGATGAGCTGAGCATTGATGTCTGCATCACCAGCAGCCAAAAAGCTTTTGGCCTGGCGCCGGGCATCTCCATTGCTTCTGTTTCTGATAAGGCTTATGAGCGCGCCAAAACAGTTCCCGAGCGCGGCCTTTATTTTGACCTGGTCGCTATCGTCGATAAGGCCCGCAAGAATTACCAATATCCCTCCACCCCTTCGCTGGCGCATTATTTCGCGCTGGATTATCAGCTAGACAGAATCCTGGCTGAGGGCCTGGAAAACCGCTATGCCCGCCATATTGAAATGGCTGAATATGTCCGTGCCTGGGCGCGAAAATATTTTGCTATTTTCCCGGATGAGCGTTATCTTTCCAATACGCTTACCACTGTCACCAATACCCGCGGCATCAGTGTAGCTGACTTAAACGCTGAGCTGGCTAAACGTAACCTCACCATCAGCAACGGCTATGGCGATCTCAAGGAAAAAACTTTCCGCATCGCCCACATGGCTGACTGCACCTTGCCCGAGGTTGAAGAAGTCTGCGCTGCTATTGTTGATATTCTTGGCCTTTAAACAAAAAAAAGACCTTGCCGCTAGACCGGCAGGGTCTTAAATAGTTAAATTATCAGCAAATAAAGGAGTATGAATAAATGATTAGAGTTCTCGCTAATGACGGTATGCAGGCTGATGCTGTTAAAGCCTTACAAGACAAAGGCTTCGAGGTTGTCACCACCCATTATGAGCCGGAAGAACTGGCTGAGCAAATAAAGAGCTTTGATGTGATGACCGTGCGCTCCGCTACCAAAGTACGCCAGCCGATTATTGACGCGGCGGCGGAAAGCGGCCGTCTCAAATTGATTATCCGCGGCGGCGTAGGCATTGATAATATTGACCATGTTTATGCGGAAAGCAAAGGGATCAAGGTCACCAATACCCCTGCCTCCAGCTCCGCCTCTGTCGCAGAGCTGGCTTTGGCGCATATGTTTTCCCTCGCGCGCTTTGTCGGTATCTGCAATGTTACCATGCGCAATGGCGAGTGGAATAAAAAACAATGCGAAGGTATTGAGCTAAACGGCAAAACCCTGGGCCTGATTGGCATGGGCCGCATCTCTCAGGAGCTGGCAGCAAAAGCTACTGCTCTGGGCATGGATGTTATTTATACCGATATTCTGGGAGAAATCAAAGGCTTGCCCTATAAATTTGTCTCGCAGGATGAAGTGCTGAAAAACGCTGACTTTGTTTCTCTGCATATTCCCGCTCCTGCCGGCGGCAAACCGCTTCTCGCCATGGATGACCTGAAAAAGATGAAAAGCACTGCTTTTCTCATCAACACTGCGCGCGGCACCCTGCTTGATCCGGATATGCTTTGCGATGCTTTGGACCAGGGTATTATCGCTGGCGCAGCCTTGGATGTTTTCCCCAGCGAGCCTGCCACCAATGCGCGTATGCTTAATCATCCGCAAATTTCTCTCACTCCTCATATCGGCGGCTCTACCAAGGAAGCGCAGCTGCGTATTGGTTCAGAAATCGTCGACATTATCTGTGATTTTTTCAAATAATGCCTAGTTAGGAGGCCAAGTAATGGTAATAATCAGACCTTTTAAGGCAGTGCGCCCAGTAGCAGGATTGGTTGACAAGGTGGCTGCTCTACCATATGATGTAATGAACTCTGCCGAAGCAAAAGAAATGGTCAAAGACAATCTCTATTCTTTTCTCCATGTGGATAAAGCGGAAATTGATTTGCCGCCCGGCACCAATCTTTATGATGATATTGTCTATCAAACCGCTGCCAAACGCTTGCAGCAAATGATTGCTGACGGCACTTTCATCCGTGAGGATAAACCCTGCTTCTATGTTTACCGCCAGATCATGAATGGCCGCACGCAAACAGGTATTGTCGGCTGCGCCTCTATTGATGATTATCTTAATAATGTCATCCGCAAGCATGAGCTGACCCGCGCGGACAAAGAAGAGGACCGGGTGCGCCACGTCAACACCTGCGACGCTAATACCGGGCCGATTTTTCTTGCTTATCGCGCGCGCAAGCAAATTAACCAAATAGTCTCTGAAACTATGCAGAGTGTTCCGCTTTATGATTTTAGCGCCAATGGCGTGCAGCAAACCTGCTGGATTATTGACGATGCTGCCAAAATAGCAGCTATCTGCGGGGAATTTGCCGCAACTGAGCGTCTGTACATTGCTGACGGGCATCATCGCAACGCCTCTGCTGCCCGGGTAGGCAAAATGCGCCGCGAACAGAAACCAAACTACAGCGGGGATGAGGAATTCAACTACTATCTGGCAGTTTTCTTCCCTGATGAACAGCTGCATATTATGGACTATAACCGTGTGGTCAAGGATTTGAACGGCCTAAGCAAAGAACAATTTTTGCAGGCGATCAGCAAGGATTTCACCTATATTCCCTATAGCGAGGCCGGCCCGTATCATCCGCAGCACAAGCATGAGTTCGGTATGTATTTGGATGGGCAGTGGTATATTCTTTCTGCCAAAATGAGCTCGTTTGACCCGGCTGACCCGGTCGGCCAGTTGGATGTCTCCATTCTTCAGGAAAACTTACTGCACCCGATTTTAAATATCGGCGATCCGCGCACGGATAAGCGCATTGATTTTATCGGTGGTATCCGCGGCCTGGAGGAGCTGGAACGCCGCTGTGCCAATGATATGCAGATCGCTTTTGCGATGTACCCCACCCCCATTGATGACCTGATCAATATTGCTGACGCGGGCGAGGTTATGCCGCCAAAATCCACCTGGTTTGAACCCAAACTGCTCTCCGGCCTCTTTATCCACGAGCTGGAAAGCAACAAATAAAAAGGCATCTTTCTAAACATAAACATAAAAGAACACCCTGATAAAGGGTGTTCTTTTTTCGTACAAAAATATCCCCACCCTTTATCAGGGTGGGGATAAGCAATCGTTTATTCAATTACCGATATATTGTTTTGTTGTTTTTGTAGGTATTTGTGCTAGGCCAAAGTCTTTCTCTCATAACCGGCAAATACTTCTTCCACCTGCACTGGGTTTGGTTTCTTGCTGAGCAGGGAGACAATCGGGACGATGACCAGGGAGATGCCCATGGCAATCGCGCCGGCGGTGATAGAGCTGGCCACAAAACCGAAGAGCATATTAGCTACAGTGAAACCAACGCCAGTGATAAAGCTAGCCCATACCGCTGCTTTGGTAGTGCGTTTCCAGTACAGCCCAAAGAGGAAGGGGCCAAGGAAGGAGCCTGCTAACGCACCCCAGCTGATGCCCATCATTTGCGCAATAAAGGTTGGCGGGTCAATAGCCAGCGCCACAGAAACAATGATGAAAACCACCACCAGCAAACGCAGACAGAGCATTTGTTTCTTTTCGGAGAGGTCTTTGACCACTGTGCCTTTGATGAAATCCAGGGTTAAGGTGGATGAGCTGGTCAAAACCAAAGAAGCCAGAGTCGACATTGAGGCGGATAAAACCAGCATGATCACCACGCCGATAACAATATCAGGCAGGGTAGAGAGCATGGTGGGGACAATGCTGTCATAAACAACATTGCCGGCAGCATCATGGATAGCCGGGGTGTCATAGAGCCGGGCGAAGCCACCCATAAAGTAAGCGCCGCCCGCCACGACCAAAGCGAACAGGGTAGAAATAACTGTGCCTGCATACACGCTCTTGTCATCCTTGATGGCATAATACTTATGTACCATTTGCGGCATGGCCCAGGCTCCCACGGAGGTCAAAATAACCACGCTGAACAAGTTCAGGGGGTCAGGCCCGAAAAAGCTGATATAAGCGCCCTGCTGTCCTGCTGTTAGCGCTACCTGGCTATCAATTTGTGAAAGCTGGGTGAGAGCAGCAATAAAACCGCCATTATTATGCAGTACCGCAGCCACTACCAGAACACTGCCAAAAAGCATGATGCAGCCTTGAATAAAATCAGTAAGGCGTGTTGCCATATATCCGCCCAGCACCACATAAAGACCAGTCAATGCCGCCATGCCAATAATACAGTAAATAAACGGCAGGCCAAAGGCCATCTCAAACAGGCGAGAAAGACCATTGTATACCGAAGAGGTATACGGCACAAGAAAGACAAAAACAATGGCAGAGGCAACCAGCTTCAACGCTTTGCTGTCAAAGCGTTTGCCAAAGAAATCTGGCATAGTTTTTGCTTCCAGGTGGTTGCTCATCACCCTGGTGCGCTTGCCTAGAACTACCCAGGCCAATAATGAACCAATCAAGGCATTGCCCAGCCCGATCCAGGTTGCGGCCAGGCCAAATTTAAAGCCGAACTGTCCGGCGTAACCCACAAAGATTACGGCAGAAAAATAAGCTGCCCCATAAGAAAAAGCCGTCATCCAAGGACCAACACTCCGTCCACCCAATACAAAATTGTTGACAGAGTTGGCCTTCCTGCGGCTAATGATGCCCACAACAACGAGCATCGCAAAAAAGGCAACCAAAAGTGCAATTTTAATAATCATTGTCTTATACCTTCCATTTTACCATTTTACTTTGCAAAAAACAAAACCCATTATCAGAGTGCAACCTCTATCACTACGGCTTTGCTGCCAATCCACAAACAAAACCCATCAACAAAGTTGATCCTACTTTGGCAGAAAGCTCTATTTGGTTGCCCGCATGATTATGATTGCTTTTTGCAAGCTACAGATTGAAGTTTAGCAGATTGCAGGGAAATTGTCAAGAATATCTAATATATTTATTTATAGAAGTATTTAGCCAGGCATAATTTATTGGCGGAGGAAAATTTATGTGTGCACAACTAACCTTTAAAACCAGAATCACCTTGCATGCCAAAGATGATTTTGACGGGCATGGATTTGGCCGTGGCATTGAGCTTTTATTGCAGGGCGTTGATGAGCATGGCTCGCTAAACCGCGCTGCTAAAGAGCTGGGAATGGCTTATTCCAAGGCCTGGAATATCATCCGCGAAAGCGAAAAAGAATTTCACATTCAACTGATTGAACGAAATGGCGCCCATGGCTCAGAGCTGACTGAAGAGGGCCGTAGCTTTCTCGAGCATTATCAGGAAATGCTTGAGGCAGCCAAATCAGGCGCGCAGGCTGTTTTTGCAAAATATTTTGCCTAAACTTCCCGTCCAACAGATACTTAACTTTTGACTTTTGCGCAGCGTTCTATTCGCTTGCCGCTAAATTTTAATGCCGCATTAAAACACCCCACTTTAAGGTGAGGTGTTTTTTGTTATCTACAATCTTTTTTAATAAAAATTTCCCTGAACAATAGGTCTATTTTCCCAGGCAAAACTTGCTGAATATCTCCGTCAGCACCTCATCAGAAACACTATTGCCGGTGATCTCGCCCAAGGCAAAACAGGCGTTTTCAAGATCAATACCGGCCAAATCTGCCGGGAAGCCATCATTTAGTGTCTGGCGGGCGGCATCAAGATACGCTGCCGCCTGGCGCAAGGCCTGTTCATGGCGCAGATTATTGATTAAAGGTGATTCTGCCTCGCTGTCCAAATCCATGCCGACAATCTCCGCAATAGCCTGCTTCAGCTCATCAAGGCCTGCGCCCGTCTCAGCGGAAACAGGGCAAACCTTCGCATTCTCAGGCAATTGTTGACGCTGCGCTGCCAGCTGCCCGGCTGAGGCAATATCAATTTTGTTCAGTACAATTATCCTGCTCTTGTTTGTTGTTTGTTGCAGCAGCTCCGCATTGGCGGGATCAGGTTCTGTGCTGACGTCAATCACCAGCAATAACAGCTGCGCCTGCTCTGCTGCGGCGCGGGAACGGCTGATGCCAATTTGCTCCGCTTCATCAAGGGCGCTATCTTCACGCAAACCAGCGGTATCTGCCAGGCAGAGAGCAACACCATTCAGGTCAATAACTTCCTCAATCAAATCCCGCGTGGTCCCCGGCTGGGCGGTGACAATGGCCCGCTCCCGTTTCAGCAAGGCATTCATCAGGCTAGATTTGCCGGTATTCACCGCACCAATAAGCGTGGTTTTGATCCCCTCGCGATAGGAAAGACCCAAGCTGGCCCCGGCCAGCAAAGCGGAAATTTTCTGCTGCTCGGCGATAAGCAAAAGCAATAGCTCTTTGTTTTCCGGAGCATCAACATCATCCGGAAAATCAACGCCAACCGTAATCAAAGCCAGCAAATGTCGCAGACCAGTTTCGATTTGCGCCAGCTCTTGAGAAAGCGCTCCTGCCAGCTGCCGCTCGGCCATTGTCGCTGCTTTGGGCGTTTTGGCGCAAATAAGATCACAAACCGCCTCAGCCTGCGCAAGATCTATTCTCCCGTTTAAAAAGGCGCGGAGAGTGAACTCCCCGGGCGTTGCCAAGCGCGCGCCCAGGCGCAAAACTACGGACAAGACGCGCTCCAACAGGCGCGGGCCGCCATGACATTGCAGCTCAACTACATCCTCCGCGGTATAAGAATGCGGTCCCGGCATATAAACGGCCAAAGCCTGATCCAGCTCTTCCTGGCTCGCGGGGTCAAAAACAGCGCCCAATACCAGCAGGCGCGGCGGAAAATCGTTTTTGCCATTGGCGCAGACAAATATTTTTGTGAGAATATCCTTGGCTCCGGCGCCGCTGATGCGGATAATGCCAACGCCGCCCCTGCCGATAGGGGTAGCGATAGCCGTAATTATATCAGTTTTTGCTTCCATCTTCCTGTCCTCATGCTTTGCTTACTGGATAGGCGGATATTTAACCGGCCTCATTGCTTTTGGATATGCAAGCGCCTGCGCTACTTAACGCAGGCACTTTGCTCACATATTTCTATGCTCGATCCACTAGTTATTAGACAAGGGCAAGCCGCTTATTGCTCGTCTGTATCATGCTCGATGATCACATTGGGCAAGGAGGGCTCACGCTGCGTTTTACTGTGGCTGTCTTGGTGGCGGCTGCGGCGCTTTTTCGAAAGTACAACCACTCTGCGGTAGGGCTCTTCGCCATGGCTGGTGGTTTCCACTCTCCTGTCGTTTTGCAAAGCAATATGCACAATGCGTCGCTCATGCGGATTCATCGGCTCCAGTTCCACTCTGCGTCCGGTTCTGACTGCCTTTTCCGCCATTTTTTTAGCCAGAGAAACCAGGGTCTGTTCACGGCTTTCACGATACCCCTCAACGTCAAGGACAATACGCACCCGGTCATTGCGCTGTTTGCCAACAGCCAAATTAACCAGATATTGCATAGCGTTAAGCGTCTCTCCCCGGCGGCCAATCAAAAGGCCCAGTTTTTCACCGGAGAGCACAATCCAGAGGATGCCATCTTTAATCGCTGTATTAAAAGTAGGGCTGGCTCCCATGTTTACAAAAATTGGCTCGAGGAATTGTTTTGCCTGAGCAAAGATTTCTTCCGCCATCGCACCCTCAACAACCATTGTGGCGCGTGATTCACGATGGAATTCGTTTTTGTCTTCCTCTTCCCGGGGGGCTCTGTCATAAGCCTTAGCGCTATTATTCTTTTTATCAGCGTTGTCTCGCGGCAGCTTATGCGCAGGATCAATCACCACAATTGGCGCAATCTCAATATCCGCAAGCGGTTTTTTCGCCTTAATTTCTTTCTTGTTTTTCCTTTGGCCAAAGGTGCTGACCGGCTCTTTTCTTTCTTCTGCTGCGCTTTCTTCAACAGTAACGCGCACTCTGGCATCTTTATGCCCCAGTCCAAAAAGGCCTTTGCCGCCCAGCTCCAAAATCTCAATTTCTACATTTTCAATAGTTGCACCGGCCAAAGCACATGCCAAATCAATAGCTTCATCAACTGTTTTACCACTGGCCTCATATGATTTTGCCATTTTTTATCCTCCCACGCCTAGGTATCAAAACGGATATAATCGTTTTGCAATTATCGTTCCCGGGGATGTGCAAACCCCAAAACAGACAGCTTGCAGCATAAAGGATTATTTGTTTGCCCTTATGCTGCTGAGTGTCTATGTTTAACTATTTTTCTTTTTCATCTTCTGGCTGCTCTTGGCCATTTTGTTTCGCCTCGGCTTGCGTTTTTTTCTTCTTTTTGCCAAAGCCAAAAACATCGCTAAGGCTCATATTGGGCATGCCCTGCGGGCCTTGCTGTTCAAAAAAGCGTTTACGCATTTGCGCCAGCTCCATTTCCTGCCCGCGCTCGTCAACAACCAGCTCCACTTCCACTGCCTCGCTATCATAGGGGTGAAGTTTCATTCTCTTTTTCTTAATGGTAAAATTGCGCTCTTTTAAATGCGCCTGGAAACGCTCTTCCTTTTCTCTTTCTGCCAGGATCGCCTCGCGCTCTTCATCTTCCAGCTCGTCAAGATAGCTCAAATCTTCTTCCTCAACAGCCTCTTCATCTGCTGCGGCATCTTCTTCTATGCCTTCCTCCAGCTGAATATCGCCTGCTTTGGTTTCATAATTAGCTTTTTTATGCTGCTGCGTTTTTTTGTTTTTATTGCGGTTTCTTTCACGAGCAGCTTCACGTTTAGCTCTTTTTTCTTCCTCTTCCGCCTCTTTTGCCGCACGTTTGGCATCAATGGCTGCTTGGTCAACTTTCTTCCAGTGTTTCAAAATCGGATAGGTGATAGCTGCGCCGATTAAGCTGTAGAAAATCCAGTAAAAAGCGAGCAGCACCGGGAAGCCTTGGGTAATGAACATAAACATCAGCGGCATCAAAAGCAGCATCAGCTTTTGCTGGCGGTCTTGAAGATTGGTTGCAGTAACCAATTGTTGCAGCAATTGTGATAGCGCCACTAATACCGGCAACAGCAGCCGATGAAACAGACCTTCTGTCTCATTGATCGGCATCGCCAAATTATCCCAAACCCAGAAATTAAAAAACTCCGGATGCACAGGATAAGCAGAGCCCTCAACGCCAAATTGGCGCAATGTCGTAAACAAAGCGATCAAAATCGGCATTTGGATTAATAGCGGCAAACATCCGGCCATTGGCGATGCGTTATGCTCTTTATAAAGCGCCATGGTCAGCTGTTGCTGTTTTTGCGGGTCACTGGCATAACGCTTTTTGATTTCATCTACTTCGGGTTTCAGCATCTGAATGCGGCGGGTTGAACGCAGCTGTTTGCTCTGCAAAGGCTGGGTCAAAACCTTAACAATAATAGTAAAGAGAAAAATCGCCAAAATATAGCTGGGTATACCCATGCTCAGGGTCAGGTTAAAAAACCATTCAATGCAGTTGGCCAAAAAGGTTTTGATAGCTTCCCAAGCAACTACAAAAGGGTTAGCGGCCAAAATCTGCAAATTTAACAAAAAATTCACTATTTCATTCCTCCGAACGATTGATCACACGCCTGTGAATTGTCTTCCCCAGGCTTGGTTTAGCTGTTATCTGTTTCTACGCAAAGCAAAACAGGCCTCTTTGCCTGCCCCTCTTTAGGGCACAGGATCATAGCCGCCTTCGTGAAAGGGGTTGCAGCGGGCAATTCTTTTAATGCCCATCAATCCCCCTTTGATTGCTCCATACTTTTCCACTGCTTCAATAAAATATTGCGAACAGGTGGGCAAGTAGATACAACGGGGTTGCAGCAGTGGTGAAATAACCCTTTGATAGCCTTTAACTAAAAATATCAGCACTTTTTTCATCTAAACTATTCACCTTTTATGGCGCTGCCTATTGCTTGCGCTTTAGCTTTCTTTGCTGAGCATATTGCTGATTTGCTGCGACAATTGCTGAAAGGTTAATTCCAAAGCGCCATTGCGAATGACAAAAATATAATCGCTGCTAAGTGGGAAATTTTCCAGCTGTTCTTGTACAATATGGCGAAACACTCTTTTAATCCGGTTGCGGGTAACAGCATTGCCCAGTTTTTTTGAGGCGGAAAACCCTATTCTGACCCCGCCACCCCTACGTCTCAGACGGTAAAAAACAAAAGCAGACGTTGCCTTTGCTTTACCCTTGCGGTAAACACAGCCAAAGTCACGACGCTTTTGCAGGCGAAAGGATGCGCTCAGCATAAATCACTCGCCTTATACAGTTAAGGATTTTCTGCCGCGAGCGCGTCTGCGGGCCAGAACACCACGTCCGGATTTGGTTTTCATTCTCGATAGAAAACCATGAACTCGTTTATGCACTCTCTTTTTCGGTTGATACGTTCTTTTAACCATTGGTAACTTTCCTCCTATTTTTAGGGAAATACTGCTTTGTTCTCTGCCTTATGCAGCCAAACAAAGTAGGCATAGTTCCCGAATTTACGTTAACAGTAAAAGTATATACTAACAAAAATAGGTTGTCAATTAATTTCTTCCTGACTCTTGTGGATAAATTATTTTTCGGGTCATTTTTGTTTATTTGCAAAGAAAAAAACCCTTGAAAATGTGGATAACTTTTGCTATGATTATCTTGTTATGATGTTTATCCACAAGAGAAGCACGGCGGGATTTATTTTTTTTCCCAAAATGGATGCAAGGGGGAGACGATAAGGTGGAGGCTTTTTGGCAGCAAACACTCACCAAAATCAAGGATGAAGTACGGGAAAGCAGCTACGACCAGTGGTTTTCCAATGACACTATTCTTCGCGTAGAAAAACAAAACGATACTATATACATTTGCGTCAGTGATGAATTTGCCAAAAATGCCATCGAGACCTTATATATGTCGATGTTGACCGATGTTTTGAGCGAATCTCTGGGAGAAAGCGTCTTCCCGGTAATAGTTGATCTTTCCAATGAAAGTATTCCGGATCTGATCAAGAAAAACGCTGTTCGCGCCAGTAACTATGTGCATTCCCCCAGCTTTAATCCGCGCTATACCTTTGATTCCTTTGTGGTTGGCAGCTCCAACCGCTTTGCCCATGCCGCAGCTATGGCCGTGGCTGAGAGCCCCTCGCGCAGCTATAACCCCTTGTTCATCTATGGTGGCAGCGGCTTGGGGAAAACCCACCTGATGCATGCCATTGGACAAGCTGTGCTAAAAAAGACTCCGGGCAAAAAGGTTGTCTATGTCAGCTCTGAAGCGTTTACCAATGAGTTTATCTCTTTGCTTCGCGAAAACCGCCTTGATACCTTTAAATCACGTTACCGTAATACTGATATTCTCCTTATCGATGATATCCAGTTTTTAACAGACAAGGACCGTATTCAGGAAGAATTTTTCCATACCTTTAATGCTTTGCATGATGCCGGTAAACAAATAGTTATCAGCTCTGACCGCCCGCCAAAAGAAATTAATCCTCTGGAGGAACGTTTGCGTTCCCGCTTTGAGTGGGGGCTGATCACTGATATTCAGCCGCCAGACTGGGAAACACGCTGCGCTATTTTGCAGCGCAAAGCCATGAGCGAACATATCACTGTTGATAATGACGTGATTTCCCTGATTGCCGATCGCATCAAAACCAATATTCGCGAGCTGGAAGGCGCCTTGAATAAGGTCATCTATTGCTGCGAAATCAGCAAGCAGGCCCATGCTGATATGGCCTTTGCCAAAGAAGTTTTGAAAGAGGTCTTGATCCCTGATGGCCCGCCCAAGCTGACGATCAACCTGGTGCAAAAAACCGTTGCTGATTATTATCAGATCAGCATTGAGGATATGCGCGGCAAGAAAAAAGACCGCTATATCACCTATCCCCGCCAGATAGCCATGTATATTTGCCGGGAAATGGTGGGGGCAACCACACCGCAGATCGGGCGCGATTTTGGCGGCCGCGACCATACGACAGTGATGTATGCCTGTGAAAAAATTGGCACCGGCCGCAAAACTGATTCCCAGCTAGATCACTCTTTGACGGAAATTGAGCATACTCTTTTAGGCAAATAAAGCTACCACAAACCGAACCTTGAGCTAGCAAGAGCTAATAAAAAAACCTGCTATGGCGGAACATAAACCATATGCAGGTTTTTTTGCTATTATATAGTCGCCGCAATAACCTTTGTCACTGCTATGTATAGAAAATATTGCCGCCATAGCAAAAAATAAAGGAAAATTTGCCCTTGCGGCAGAAATAGCTAGTTTGGCAGTTGTACCCGCCTTGCTCAGCCCCGCAAAATTTGCGCTCGACGACAAACCTAACAAACGTACTATTATTTAGCTAAGAAAGACTGTTTATGCCAATACAAACAACTCTTACTGACAACCAATATATCGCCGGTAGCTATGATGTGATCGTCATCGGCGGCGGCCATGCGGGCTGCGAGGCTGCGCTGGCAGCTGCGCGCATGGGAACAAATACGCTGCTGCTGACCATGAACCCCGAATCGATCGCACTGGCGCCTTGTAACCCGGCCATCGGCGGCCCGGCCAAAAGCGTGGTAGTGCGTGAGATTGATGCACTGGGCGGAGCCATGGCGGAAATCACCGATCAAAGCCTCATCCAAATCCGCATGCTGAATACCGGCCGCGGCCCGGCTGTACGCGCCCTGCGGGCGCAAATAGACAAGCAGCTCTACCAGTTGCTGATGCGCCGCCGCCTGGAGCATACCGAAAATTTGTCCATCCGCCAGGGAGAGGCCTTTAATCTGATTGTCGAAGACAACCAGATTAAAGGCTGTATCACTGCAGCAGGAGCGGTTTTCCTCAGCAATCAGGTGATTATTTGCTCTGGCACATACTTAAACGGCAAAATTATTATTGGCGAATATGAGCACAGCTCCGGGCCTGCCGGCTATCCCCCTTCCGCTGCTTTAGGGGCATATCTCCGCGGCCTGGGCCTGTCTATGGCGCGCTTTAAGACCGGAACACCGGCGCGGTTGGATAAAAGCACTATTGATTTTAGTAAAACCAGCCGTCAGGACGGGGACAGCGGTCTTTGCTTTTCTTTCATGAGCGAGCCAGGGCAGTATAAGCGGCCTTCTATCCCTTGTTGGCTATCCCATACCACCACGCAAACGCATGAGATTATCCGCGCCAACCTGCACCGCGCGCCGCTGTATTCCGGACGCATTAAGGGCATTGGCACCAGATATTGTCCCAGCATTGAAGATAAAGTGGTTCGCTTTGCCGATCGCGACAGTCATCAGCTGTTCCTCGAGCCGGAATCAGAAAACGGCAATGAATACTATGTACAGGGCATGAGCTCCTCCTTGCCAGAAGAGGTGCAATACGCCTTTTTGCGCACCATTCCCGGGCTGGAGCGCTGCCGCATTGTCCGCCCTGCCTATGCTATTGAATATGATTGCCTTGACCCGATAGAGCTGAAAATTACCATGGAGCTGAAAAAAATCAGCGGTCTTTATTGCGCCGGGCAAATCAACGGTACCAGCGGTTATGAAGAAGCTGCTGCCCAAGGGCTGTTGGCTGGCATCAATGCCGCAGCCAAAGCCAAAGGCTTGGCGGAGTTCACGCTGACCCGCGCTGAGGCTTATATTGGCGTACTAGCAGACGACCTGGCCACCAAGGGGGTCGACGAGCCTTACCGCCTTTTTACCTCGCGCAGTGAATACCGCCTGCTTTTACGGCAAGATAATGCGGATCTGCGCCTGACCGACAAGGGGCTGGAATACGGGCTGATTTCTGCTGAGCGAGCAGCATTTTTTGCCGAAAAAAAAGCCGCTGTTGCCGCAGAAATTGAAAGAATGAGCAAAACAAAGCTCAGCATAGAGCAACAAAATGCCCTGGGTATCAGTTCCGGTAAAACAACCAGCCTCGCTGCTCTGATGCAGCGGCCGGATATTGAATATCAAACTCTGCTGCAAGCAGCTCCTGCGCCGCAGCCACTGCACCCTCAGGTTCAAGAGCAAGTTGATGTCAGCCTCAAATATGCCGGCTATCTCAAAAAGCAACAGGAGCAGGTGGAGCGTTTTCATCATCTGGAAGAAAAGCGCCTGCCGGAGGGCATTGATTATCTCAGCCTCAAAGGGCTTTCTACTGAATCAGCGCAGCGGCTGGACAAGCTGCGGCCAGTATCCATCGGGCAGGCCGCGCGTATCAGCGGCGTCTCGCCGGCAGATGTTAATGTGCTGCTGGTTTATCTGCGCGCCGGAAACATAAACAAAAATACCAACTAACCTTGCCAGATAAAAATAGCCCTCAAAGAGGGCTATTTCAGCGGATTTTTATATGCTTTATTCAGCGGGAGCAGTATCATCACTATTGTTTACTGTGTTGAGATTAATTATCTCCCCATCTGCCAGCCCCTGCAAAACAGCCAGATAGGCGGTAGCCTCTTCTGCCAGCAAGGCACGATCCACCCGCAGCAAAACATTATCCTGCAGATAGATATATTCGCCTGCGGCAGGGATAATATCAAAAATCAGTTCTATATAATCCGCACGTGCCGCTGCCAGCTCTGCTGTGGCATAAACCTCAACAGAACCACCGATAGGCGCTTTGGCGCCGCTTTGATCAAGACGGCTGTCCGCAAACAAAACCTTGCTGGTAAAGGCATCTGCTCTTTCAAGCGCACCATAAACATCGGTGTCCTCAGCATAAACAATAATATTTGCAACAGGCAGCCCTGCCTGCTCAAAATAATTGACTATCACGGCTGCATCCATTTGTGCAAGATCAATTTCCGGGTTAGTAATCGGCTCCTCATTTGAGCATGCCGCGAGGGTTAGCACAAAAATAACCATTATTATCACAATTAGCCCTTTTTTCATTAAAACACCTCCTGCGTTAAATTCTACCACAATTTCGATGCTGCTGCAATATAGCCCCGGCTGATAAAAACAAAAGGATAAGACAATGAGTTTTTGCGACAATATCCGCACAGTTTGCCAAGAAAGTAATATTGCTATAGAGGATAGCAGTTTAACTGCTATTTGTCAGCATTGGCAGCTTTTGCAAGCAGCCAATGAGCAGTTTAATTTGACGGCGATCACTGATCCGGCTACTGCGGCAGTTAAGCATTATCTTGACTGCCTGCTTGCAGCGGAGCTGCTGGCCCCATGTCTGCCCGCACCTTGCCATGCTGCGGATATTGGCAGCGGCGGCGGCTTTCCGGGGCTGGTTTTTGCTGCGGCTTTAGCGGGCAGCCGTTTTACCCTGATTGAATCTGCCCAGAAAAAGGCCGCTTTTCTTGCGGATTGCGCCCGCCAAATGGAGCTTGCTGATTTGGCTGTGCTATCCCTGCGTGCAGAGGAGGCGGGAAAAGATCCGCAATTGCGCGCTGGTTTTGATCTGGTCACGGCGCGCGCAGTGGCAGAGCTGGCTGTTCTTGCCGAATACGCCTTACCCTTGCTGAAGGTGGGCGGCATTTTTTGCGCCATGAAAGGCCCCAAAACCACGGAAGAAATCACTGCTGCCAAAGACGCTTTGGCTATCCTGGGAGGGGAGATTGAGCAAACTCATGCTTATCAGCTGCCGCAAAACGCGGGGGAGCGCAGTTTGATTATCATCCGCAAAAGATCAGGAACGCCGGACAAATATCCTCGCCGGCCAGGCATGCCTGTCAAAAAACCTCTTTAGGCCAAACCGCAGCGAAAGGTTTACCGGGGCTTCCTTTTTACAAAAAGCTCCTAGCGCTAAGATGTCTTGGGACTGTCTTCTTTAATATAGGCAGCCGTGCCGAGCAATAGCCTTGCAAAAAGGCCCGTTTTTCTCTATAATTAAATTAAACTTGTCCGCCCAGTCTTTTGCTTATAATTTAGAAGTGGAGGGAAAACTATGCGTAATAAACGATCTGCTTTTTTGTCAATCATTCTTACGGGTTTGCTGGTGGCTATTTTTGCCGCTCCTGTTTTTGCTGCTGATAACGGCGACACCGCCGCTCCTCCTCCTGGCAATATTATTCCTTATGTGGATGTCAGGGAACACTGGGCCTATGACGAGATCATCAGCCTGGGTAACTGGGGCTATATGCAGGGTACCGGCGGCGGGTTTTTCTCTCCTTCTTTGCCTGTCAACAGGGCGGAGCTGGTTACCCTTCTCTGGAAGATTGACGGCGAGCCTCTAATCGGCCCCTATCTTGGCTATGATAATCCTTTTGTTGATATTTCTGCTGATGACTACTATTATTACCCGGTGCTCTGGGGCTCTTTTAATCAGATCGTCACCGGCCTTAGCTCTGACCGCTATGGCGAGGCTGTGCTTATCAGCCGTGAGCAGATTGCCGTCATGCTTTACCGCTATGCTGAGCATAAAAACTATCCTATCAGCGTGAACACTACCAATCATTTGGCTGCCTTTGCTGACGGAGAAAACGTTTCTGCATACGCCGCCTCTGTTTTGCAGTGGGCAATTGGCAATGGCATTATCAGCGGCCGGGAAGACAATACTTTAGATCCGCAAGGGACTGCCACCCGCGCCGAAACAGCGGTGATGGTCTATCGCTTCATCCAGCTGTTTGCCATCAAATAGACAGTCAACATCCGCAACACCGGCCACTTCACTAACACATGCGACCAGCTAACATCACCCTTATGCTAAGCACAACATTAAGAGCAAGCCAGCACGTTTAGGTGCTAGCCTGCTCTTAATTATTTACGGGGCAGCATTCCCTTGCCCCTTTGTTTCACGTGAAACAGGGATAAATCCCCTTTTGCAGAGGATAATCTCTTTTTGGGGCGAATTAAAATATATCTGATTCTTGAACTGAGGTATTTATCATGGGAAAAATCATCTCCATCGTCAACCAAAAAGGCGGCGTCGCCAAAACCACCACTGCCATTAATCTTTCCGCTGCCGTGGGGCTAAGAGGCTACAAAACCCTGCTGGTTGACCTTGACCCGCAGGGCAACGCTACCAGCGGCCTGGGCATAAACCGCCGCGAGGTAGATCATTGCGTTTATGATTTGCTGATTAATGACGCCCCCTTTGAGGCGATTGTGATGAAGACAGACTATCGCAACCTGGACCTGGTTCCGGCTACGATTCAGCTGGCTGGCGCAGAGGTAGAGTTGGTTTCCGCTATCTCGCGTGAGAACAAACTGCGCCGCAGCTTGCGGCCGCAGGCTCCCTTTTATGACTATATTTTTATTGATTGTCCGCCCTCGCTGGGGCTGCTGACAATCAATGCCCTCTCGGCCTCGGATTGCATTTTGCTGCCTTTGCAATGCGAATATTATGCCTTGGAGGGCGTAAGCCAGCTTTTGTCTACCTATGAGCTGATTAAGAGCAATCTGAACCCGTCCTTGCAGATAGAGGGCGTTTTGCTCACCATGTACGACGCTCGTACCAATCTTTCTTCGCAGGTGGCGGGTGAAGCGCGGGAATACTTTGGCCAGACGGTTTACTCTACAATAATCTCCCGCTCGGTTAAGCTTTCCGAGGCTCCCAGCCACGGCACGCCAGGCATTTTTTATGACAGCAAGGCGCGCGGCGCAGAAGAATATCAAGCCTTGGCTGAAGAATTTTTGGACAAACAGGATGAATAAACAGGCCCTGCTGCCTAGCGCACTATTGTTAGGTGCCAACGGTCTGGACAATTTTTTGTTAATAGCATTATTTTGAGGAGTTTCATATGAGTCTTATTAGTATTGTGCTTATCTTTTTGGCTTGTTTGGTTTTTGTTGGCGTGGTTGTGCTGCTGGCGACCACCATTGGAGGTAAAAATGGCAAACAGTAAAAAACCGGCTCTCGGCAAAGGTCTATCCGCCCTCTTGCCTGACAAACCACATTTTGAAGATATTGGCGAAGGGGATCGCATCAGCCAAATCAGCATCGATAAACTGAGCCCAGATCTCAACCAGCCCCGCCAGGTTTTCGACCAGGAAAAACTGGCGGAGCTGGCAGAATCCGTCCGTCAGTTTGGCATTATGCAGCCACTGATAGTGACTGTTTCCGGCAAAAGGGGCTATAAAATCGTCGCCGGGGAACGCCGCTATCGCGCCGCCCAGCTGGCAGAATTGACAGAGCTCCCCTGTATTGTCCGCAAATACAGTCAAAACGAGCTGGCAGAAATATCTTTGATCGAGAATATCCAGCGTGAGGATTTGAGCGCGATTGAAGAAGCGGAAGCCTATCGCAACCTGCTCACGAGCTTTGGCTATACTCAAGAGGCTTTGGCCAAACGCCTAGGCAAAAGCAGGCCGCATATTGCCAATACGCTGCGCCTGCTCAATCTAGCCCCCCAATATCGCAATCTGATCACCGCAGGCAAAATAAGCGCCGGCCATGCCCGCGCCATTCTTTCGCTCAATGATACTCGTTTGCAAAGCCGTCTGGTCGATGCTATCCTCTCCCGCAATCTCTCTGTGCGCCAGGCCGAAAATTTGGCCAAAACCCTCTCTGCGGAGAAAAAGACTACGCTGGCGCAGTTGCCGCGCGTTTATTCCGCACATCTTCGTGATCTGGAAAAACGCTTTACCACCCGGCTGGGCCTGCCTGTTCATTTCTCCGGCACGCTTGACAAAGGCAAAATTACTGTCTCCTACCAAAGCGCAGATGATTTGGATAATTTGATCGACTCCTTACTCAAAAAATAACCGGCTATTATCGGCAAAATTGCTGTGCTAAGCTTAAGGGGCATGGCTGATAATATCAGCCATGCCCCTTGTTTTTGTAAAAAAAACTGCCCTCTCGGTGTGAAATAAGGCCACCTGCCGGATGACTCCTTTGGTTGCTCTGTTCTTTAGGCCTCTATCCGTGGTAATTTTTTCAGTACAAGAAAGATTTTTTGTTACCCTCTTGTGTAGGCCAATACTTCCTCTGGCTAGTTGTTTGTAAAATAATAACCATTTACCGCTCTCACTCACTTTAAAGGCGCAATTAAATAAACGCACTGCTCCTGCTCTTAGCGGCATTCCACATATCCAATTGTTTCACGTGAAACAAAGCCACCCGCGCTAGTCGGGTGGCTTTGTTTGTGATAAATTTTATATCTTACTGAATATACCTGTTTTTTCAACGATTAACCCCTATAGCGCCAGCTCTGCCAAAGCCAACCCGGCCTGTTCAATTTCTTCCTCCGTATTAAACCATCCGGGAGAAAAACGCAGACAGCCTTCTTCCATGGTGCCTAGGGCGCGGTGGGCTGCTGGCGCGCAATGATAGCCGGAGCGGATGGCAATGCCAAAACGGCTATCCAGCAGTTCGGCTATTTCCGCCGGGTCATGTTTGGTGATGTTCATTGCCAAAACCGGCACCCGCGGCTTGTTTTGCTCAGGCAGATAAAGCTCAATGCCGCGAATATTGCCGGCCATTTCTGTCAGGCGGTTGGTTAGTTTCATGCTTTTATCATATAGCCCTTCAATGCCAATACTATTCACAAAGTCGAGAGCTGCGGAAAAACCGGCAATGCCCGGGACATTTATACTGCCTGATTCCAGTCGGTCCGGATAAAAAAGCGGTTGATTACGCTCCTCGCTGCGGTTGCCGGTGCCGCCCAGGACAAAGGGCTTGGGCGAAATCTTTTGCGAGACAATCAATACTCCCATCCCCGGCGGCCCGTATAATGCTTTGTGCCCGGCTACTGCCAGAAAAGAAATCGGCGTTTTTTTCATGGAAATGTTCAGCAAACCCGCGCTTTGCGCCGCATCCACCAGCAGAGGAATATTGCGCCGCTCGGCAATGGAGGCAATCTCCGCCAGCGGTGCCACTGCACCGCAAACATTGGAGGCATGCGTAACTGCAAGCAAGGCTGGCCTGGGATAGCTGGCGCAAGCCAGGCCAATCTGATCCAGCTTTAAGTACCCGTCTGAGCTGCCGCGCAGGCTTTTAACATCGATTATCTCATCGTCTTCCAAGGCAAATGCCGGGCGGCTGACGGCATTATGCTCCATGCCGGGGAGAATCAGCGTATCTCCTTGCTTTAGCGTGCCAAAAATGGCCATGTTCAAGCTCATTGTGGCTCCGGCGGTAAAAATTACTCTCCGGGCATCATCGATATCAAAAAACTCCGCTGTTTTTTCCCGTGCTTCTTCGACCATTTTTGCTGTTTTGCGTGTCATTTGATGGTTTCCCCGCCCGGGGTTAGCGCCAAACTCATTCATCGCCTCCAGCATGGCATGCTTGACCCTTTCCGGTTTAGGATGACTGCCCGCGGCATTATCAAGATATATCATATAATCACCTCTTGCTTAATAATTGAAGTGTTGTGCACAAAAGAGAGAAAACACCCTTTTCAGGGTTTATTTAACAGCTTAGCAGTGAACATGTCTTATATATCATATGCGGCAGAGGGGCGATCGGTTATAACAAAAGCGGACAGGGCATATATTTGTCCAAGGAAATGAGACGAGGAGGATGGGACTGTGGAAATCAAGCATGCCTATCTGATGGAAAAAAGTGATTTAGCGGAGTTTGCTGATCTGGAGCAGGGCTTAAGCTCTGCTGTTGTTGCCAGAAAGCAAGAGTATTATGGTGCAAACGAATTGGCAAAAGAAAAGGGGAAAGGGCTTATCTCTCGCCTGATGGATCAGCTGGCTGACCCGATGGTGGTGATACTTTTGGTGGCTGCTGTGATCTCCGCCTTGCTGGGGGAGTGGGCAGACAGCGTCATTATTGCGGCTGTGGTTAGTCTGAACGCCTTTTTGGGCCTTTATCAGGAGGGCAAGGCTGCGCGCGCTGCCGAGGCCTTGGCTGCCATGAACAGCCCCCTGGCCCGCGTCAAAAGAAACGGCGCGCTTTTGCAAATCAAAAGCAGTGAGCTCGTCCCCGGAGATTTGGTTTATCTGGAAAATGGCGATTCTGTGCCTGCGGATATGCGCTTGCTGGAGGCGGCGAACCTGCGCGTCGACGAAAGCTCGCTGACTGGCGAGTCCCTGCCGGTCGACAAAAATAGCTCTGCTCTCAATACTGGCAAAGAGAACCCGCCCTTGTCGCAGCTGACCAATATGGTGTTTATGGGCAGCCCGGTGGTCTATGGCCGGGGTATGGGCATGGTCACCGCGACTGGAGCAGACAGCAAAATGGGTAATATAGCAGGCCTTTTGGCAACAGCAACGGCCGGAAAAACCCCTTTGCAAAAACGTCTGGCCCATCTGTCAAAGATTCTTTCCCTAGCGGTTATCATTATCTGTCTGGTCATCTTTGTTATTAGCGTCAGCGGCGCCTTTGGTGATTTTTCCCGCCTGCTGTCAGCCTTTATGCTGGCTGTTTCGCTGGCCGTTGCAGCTATCCCCGAGGGCATGGTGGTGGTGGTGACGCTGGTCTTATCCATGGGCATGAAGCAGATGAGCAAAGCCAAAGCGATTATCCGCCGCCTTTCCGCAGTGGAGACGCTGGGCTCGGTGCAGGTGATTTGCTCGGATAAAACCGGCACCCTCACCCAAAACAAAATGACTGTGCGCGCCAGCCTTGGCGATAAAGCGCTGCTGGCACGGGCTGTTTGTCTTTGCAATGATTGTTCTTATCAAGCGGGGGAGATCAAGGGCGAGCCAACCGAAATGGCTCTGATGCGCTTTGCTTGTGATAATCATTTGCTCCCCGAGCAGCTAAAAGAGAGCTATCCACGCATCGCCGAGATTCCTTTTGACAGCAACAGAAAATTGATGACAACCTATCATAACCATAAAACCCGCTGTGTCTGCTATAGCAAGGGCGCGCCTGAGCAGGTGCTTAATTGTTGCGACCGTTATCTGGATGAGGACGGGCAAACGCGCAGCCTGAGCCCTAAAATCAAAGCCGCTATTCTCGCCCAAAACGAAGCGCTGGCTGACCAGGCCTTGCGCGTTTTGGCGGCAGCCTATGCGGAAGAAAACAGCGCAGCCAGAGCGCTTGCCCGTGGTGAAAAGGGCTTGATTTTTATTGGTTTGCTGGGCATGACTGACCCGCCGCGGCCGGAAGTCAAAACGGCCGTAGCCGAAGCCCAGACTGCCGGGATAAAAATTATTATGGTTACCGGCGACCAGCCGAAAACAGCGATAGCTATTGCCCGTGAGCTGGGCATTTTCCAGGACGGTGACGAGGTTGTGGAAGGGACTGAGCTGAGCGCGATCAGCGACCGGGATCTGAGGCGGCGTCTGCCAAAAATCAAGGTTTTTGCCCGGGTGCTGCCGGAGGACAAATTGCGCATTGTGCGCGCCTGGCAGCAAAGGCGCCAGGTCACAGCGATGACCGGCGACGGCGTTAATGATGCGCCGGCCTTAAAGGCGGCGGATATCGGCGTTGGCATGGGGCTTTGCGGCTCGGAGGTCAGCCGCCAGGCTGCGAATTTGGTCTTGGCGGATGATAACTTCGCCACTATTATCAGCGCTGTCAGAGAAGGCCGGCGCATTTATGAAAACATCCGCCGCGCCTTGCAGTTTTTGTTGTCTTCCAATTTGGCCGAGGTGCTGGCGATCTTTTTCGCCTCGCTGATGGGCGTCAAGTTGTTTTTGCCTATTCATCTGCTGTGGATCAACCTGATTACCGACTGCTTTCCCGCTATTGCTCTGGGCATGGAAAAGGGTGACGACAAGGCCATGCAGCGTCCGCCGATTAAAGCCCAACAGGGCATTTTCAGCCAGGGCCTCGGTGTTGATGTCATCTGGCAGGGCCTGGCTGCCGCTGTTTTGACGCTGATCTCTTTTGCCGTGGCCGCGCCTTTGGGCCGAGCCGCTGCCATGAGCATGGCCTTTTTGACGCTCACTTGCGCAGAGCTGTCTCAGGCCCTTAATATGCGCAGCTGTCGCGGATCGCTGCTCAGTGTCAAAACACGCAACCCCCACCTGGCTCTGGCTATACTCGGCGGCCTGGCCATCAACCTATTGATAGTATATATCCCCACACTCAGTGGTTTATTCCAGCTCACAGCCCTGCCGCTACCTACGTTGGCTGTTTCTTTGCTGCTCGGCTTTGCCATGATTCCCCTTATCGAGCTTGGCAAAGGCCTCTGCCGCCTTTTCAGCCGCAAGATAGCTAATTAAGATATAGCGTCACTGACGGCCTTATCCTGCTTGTTTCTTTAACACCATACAGCAGAGGAACGCACTCTTGGGCGCGTTCTTTTTGTGGCGTTTTTTACTTGTTCCTCTACTTTTTGTGATGTTGAAAAGAACAAGGGCAGCGGTTTTTTGTGCGCCGAGACGCATGCGAAATTATTTCTATGGCTAAGTACGCCCTACTATTTTTGCCGCGGCCCTTGTTCCTAGCTAGCTTTCTGATATGATAAAACTCTTTTCCCTATCC
>JAVBKT010000011.1:0-45389 GCA_031553915.1 Bacillota bacterium | reverse complement strand
TATCAACTCCCCTTTTTGTTACACACTTTTACGAATATTTACAGAAAAATACTCTACAAAACGCAGCTTTTGTAGAGTATTTGCAGAGTATAGCCTGGTAAAGACATATTAAATTAACTGGAAAAATATTTGAAATTTATTCGCTACATATTATAAATTGCTCGGAAATAAAAAACACCCCCACCACTCTCAAACAAGTGGATAGACGGTGTTTTTTTGGCGCGCCCAAAGGAATTCGAATCCCCGACCTACTGCTTAGGAGGCAGTCGCTCTATCCTGCTGAGCTATGGGCGCAAGCATAATTGATTTTACCTTTTTTATCTGCCAACGTCAAGGCATATTGCGTAAGCAATTAAGAAATGCTATAATTTAGCTACCCTTTATTCTACACATAGTTGCCCTTTGTTCAGGGAGCAAAAAGTTTAAAATTTGCCTGCCTGTATGGGTAGCTATGATTTTAAAGTGCAAACAACTGTTCTCATCTAGAACAATACCGTTGCAACATTAAAGGAGGATAAAAATGAACCGGGCTTTACTGATTATTGATTACAGCAATGATTTCGTTGACGACAAAGGCGCCTTAACCTGTGGCAAAGCCGGCCAAGAGCTGGATGAAAGAATTGTTGCTGAGATTGAAAAGGCATTAAAAAATGATGATTTTATCTTTGTCTGCAATGATGAGCACACTGCCAACAGCCCCTATAATCCGGAATCAATGCTTTTTCCGCCGCACAATATCATTGACACCTGGGGTGCGGAGATTTATGGCAAAACCGGGCAGTTAGTTAATAAATTGCTCGCAGAAGGGCAGGAAAAGGTGCGCTATTTGCCAAAAATACGCTACTCCGCCCTTTTCGGCACACCGCTTGATATGATGCTGCGTTTTCGTGATGTTACCCAGCTGACAGTGGTTGGCGTCTGCACTGATATTTGTGTTTTGCATACGGTAATTGAGGCCACCTACGCCGGCTATATTGTCACTGTGCCGGAAAACTGCTGCGCTACCATTATCCCGCATGGGCATCAATGGGCCATTAATCATATGCGCGATTGCCTGGGTGTCGAGATTATATGACCGCAGAGCAAGACGTTTTCTATATGCAGCAGGCCTTGGCCTTGGCAAAAGAAGCGGCAACGCAGGATGAAGTCCCTGTCGGCGCTGTGGTTGTGGTTAATGATAAAATTGTCGGCAGCGGATTTAATTGGCGTGAGCAGGGCAAGGACGCTACCCTGCATGCAGAGATGATTGCTATTCGCACGGCCTGCGCAAATATGGGAGGATGGCGTCTGCCTAATTCCACCCTCTATGTTACCCTGGAGCCCTGCGCCATGTGCGCCGGCGCCATGCTTAACGCCCGAATTGAGCGGCTGGTATTTGGCGCTTATGACGAAAAATCCGGCGCCAGCGGCAGTGTTTTCGATATCGCCAATTGCTCCCATCTTAATCACTCGCTGGAGGTGAGCGGCGGCGTTTTAGAAGAAGAGTGCACGGCGCTCCTAAAAGATTTTTTTTCCGCTAAACGCTAAATTTTTAGCAAACAAGTTAAAAAACAGCAGATTTTTTCTGCTGTTTTTCTTTGTTACAGCAACTAAGTATTGCGCTCACTGGCATTTATAGTATAATGAATTTAGACAAAAGAGTTGTTCAACCGATAAGGAGAACAGATGTATCCACGTATTATTATTGACCGGGACAAAATTCTCGCGAATGCCGCGGAACTGATAAAAAGAACCCAGCCACATGGCATAGAAATCACCGCAGTAGTCAAGGCGCTGGCTGGCAGGGAAGAGCTGATTAATGATCTTGCCCAACTGGGGTTCGCGCGGATTGGCGATAGCAGTCTGCGGCATATCGAGGCTTACCGCAAGGTTAAAGCAGAAAAATGGCTGCTGCGTATGCCGATGTTGAGCGAAATTGAACAACTGCTGGAGCTTACTGACGGAGCGCTGATCTCGGAGCTCTTAACGCTGCGCCTGATCAGCCAGGCGGCAGTGCGCAAAAACAAGACCTATAAAGTTATCATCATGGCAGAGCTGGGCGATCTGCGCGAAGGCTGCGAGGAAGAAGAGCTGTTTTCTCTGGCGGCAACAGCAAATATTCTCCCCCATATTGAGCTAGTGGGCCTGGGCACCAACCTCAGCTGCTATGGCAATATTTTGCCTGATGATGAAAATATGACGCAGCTGGTGATGTGGGCCGCGGAAATTGAACAGCAAATAGGCAAGCCGCTGCCGCTGCTCTCCGGGGGCAATTCCAGCTCCCTGCGCATGTTAGAGCAGGGCATCCTGCCGCCAGCCATCAATGACCTGCGGCTCGGCGAATCACTATTGCTAGGTATGCTGCCCTGCTATGATGAACCAATCCCCTGGCTGCAACAAGAAACCTTTATCGTGGAAAGCCAAATCGTTGAGCTGAAAACTAAGCCTTCCGCCCCTTGGGGAGAGTCCGGCTGCTGCGATAGTTTTGGCGGAACCAGCCACCCTTGGCAAGACAAAGGCCTCAGAAAACGCGCTTTAATAGCCCTGGGCAAGCAGGATTTATATATTAAAGGGCTGAAACCGACAGACAACGGCATTGAGCTTTTGGGCGGCAGCAGCAATTATCTGGTCTGCGATCTCTCGGACAGCACAAACAGCTATCAGGTTGGCGACACCCTCTCTTTTATCTGCGACTATGCTGCCATGTCTACGGCTATGACGTCTGCTGATATTGAAAAAACGTATAAATGAGCTGAGCTAAGCTTTTGCTCAAAAACAATAAAAGACTACCACCGGGTAGTCTTTTATTATTGGATTCGCTTTATTTTATCTTAATCAAGCTGCCAATAATCATAACAGCCGTTTAAAACGGCTTCAACAAGCTCCTGATAATTAGCATCCCAATAATCCATATCATGACGATTATCCAAAAAAAGATATTCGAGCAAAATCCCTTCCGCCCCTTTGCGCAGCGGTGCGGCCATTTCATCATGATACACCCGGTAGCGGCTGGGAGTAAGCGCCATGCCGCCTGTTTCGCGCAGGATAAAATAGTAATCGCGCCCGGTATGGATATTATCACGCGCCCAGCGCTTATACACGCCATCCTTGACCACGCCGATATTGCCATTATTATGATACCATCCCAAGGCGCGCCATTGCTTGGCGATTTCATCCGCCCAGGCAGTATCAGTCATTACCGAGGTGTATAGCTGAAATCCGCTTTCACTACCGCCTCCGCCGTTCAAATGATTGGAAAGCAAATAGCTGGCGCCAGAGCGATAGAGACTATCCACACGCGCACCGCTGATATAGGGATTGTCTTCCGCCTCATCTCCGCCGGGTATGCGCATATTCTCCCGCGAGAGCAGCACCTTTAAGCCCTTTTCTTCCAGCAATTGCTGCATATATTGGGATGAGCGCAAATTCTCCTCCGCTTCAACATAGCCAAAGGCCGCGGCTCCGGTATCTGCGCCGCCATGCCCGACATCAATAAAAATATCCGCGTAGCCGTCAGGCAGGCTATCTACTTCGCTGATAGTCAATAACAATAGGCCGTCTTGCTCGCTGAACTGCCAATGCTTGCGCAGACCATCGCGCGGCAAAGTATAGCCATCCAGCACAGTAAAGCCCTCTGCGGCCAGAGGTATACCCCCGATTTGAAAGGTATAGCTGCCGCTTGCCAGCTGCCACAAACACAGTCCCTGGTTAACGCTGTCTCCGCAAACAACATTAATTGACCTGGCTGGCTGCTTCTCCTCTGCGTTGGCAGGCTGATGGAGCAGGGTCAGATTTGTTTGCCAATGAGCGGGGACATTATTCTCCTGATCAAAAACAAAAAAGAGCGCCTGCTCACCATAGACATAAACATCAGCCAAATTGCGGTAAACAGTCTCGCTGTCTACCGCTACAGCCTCCTGCTTAGCAAAAAGGCTGCAAGAACCCAGCACAAACATGGCGCTGATTAAACAAATGATCATCATCAAAAGGACAAATTTTTTCATAACTAGAGTATACCATATTTTTCAGGCAAATATTATTTTTATTATGGAAGATTTGTCAAAATGTAATTGAAAAAGGGGCTAAAATTTGCTATAATTTCATAGATATGTAAAAACCTCATGGAGGTACTAATTATGCTACGTGCGCGCGATTTTCGTCAAATGGCCAGAAACGCTTTAGCCAACAAATGGTGGCTGCTGATTTTAATAGCCTTGGTAGCCCTTGTCTTGGGTGGCACTGATATGATTGGTGGCTTTAGCGCCCCTGTCTCTGAAAATGTTTACTACGACTATAGCTATGGCAGCCCTTATTATTATGACTATAATTATGCCTATAATATGGGCTCGCTGATTTTATTAAATATCATCGCCCTGATTTCTATTGGCATCTTTATTGTGGGCGGCGCGGTTAATCTTGGCTATTGCCGCATAAACATCAAGCTGCAAAGGCGGGAAAATGTTGCGGTATCTGACCTCTTCAGCCATTTCCATATTTTTGGCAGAGCTTTATTATTGCGCTTGTTCATGACTTTGTTTGTGTTTTTATGGACTTTAGTAGGCGTTGGGCCCTTAATCATCATCGTCACAATTATTGCTGTGGCCATCGCCGGCGCCGCTGCGCTATCTTTATATAGTAGCTTACTGATGATGCCTTTTTTGGTATTTTTAATTATCATTGCCTATCTTGCAGCGATGATTCCGGGGATTATCGCCTATTACCGCTATGCTATGGCACCCTATCTGATGAGCGAAAACCCGTCTTTAGGGGTTCGCCAGGCTGTGGATATTTCCAAACAAATGATGAAAGGGCATGTCAAACGTCTTTTCTGCCTGGATATTTCTTTTATCGGCTGGGCGCTTTTGGCTGGTCTGGCCATAAGCATTGTCTCTGCGCTCTTCGCGTGGATTTTCTCCTTTAGCATCGTCTTGGCGACAATATTTATTATCGCTGCCAGCTTTGCCGCCATAACACCTGTTATTGCTTACCGCAGCAATGCCCGCGCAGCCTTTTTCCTTGATCTTAATTATCATTTCCAGAATTATTACCGCAACCAACAGCCTGCGCAGGTCAACTATCAACAACAGGCCCCGGGCTATGCTCCGGCGAATGCTCCCCAGCAGCCGCCATATGGCCAACAGCCGCAGTACAACCAACAAGCCCCGCAATATAGCCAGCAGCCACAGTATAGTCAACCGGTTCCGCCGCCAAGGCCGGATAATAATCCGCTGCCCCCTTATCAACAACCAGCGCCGCCGGCACCAGCCGCAACGGCAGTTGCACCACCAATGCCCCAGCCAACAGAACAAACCCCTATTCCTACTACATCAGCGCCTGCTGCTGAGACTGTTGCCTCCTCTCCCGCAGAGACAGGCGGCTATTACGACCACCAACGGCAACGTTTCATCCCTGCTGATAACAGCGACCCCACTAATAACGACCAATAAACCCCAGACCCTTCTCTAAAACCACAGAGAAGGGTCTTCTCAGGCGCAAGAAGAGACAAGCCTAATAGCCCCACAAACGACAAAATATACAGGAGAAGTAAAATGAAGACAGGTTTTGATCCAGAACAATACATGGAATTACAAACAAAATATATCCGCGAGCGCATCGCGCAATTTGGCAACAAGCTCTATCTTGAGTTTGGCGGCAAATTGTTTGACGATTTCCATGCCTCCCGGGTTTTACCCGGTTTTGACCCTAATGCCAAAATCAAACTGCTGATGGAGCTGAAGGATATTGCCGAAATTATTTTTGCTATTTCCGCTCCGGCTATTGAGCATAATAAAATTAGGGCGGATATTGGCATTACCTATGATCTGGATGTTTTGCGCCTGATCAAAAGCATGTCTGCGCTCGGTCTGGCGATCAACTCTGTGGTTATCACTCAATACAGCGACCAGCCCTCTGCCACCTTATTCCGCAACAAACTGGTCTCCCGCGGGATCAAAACCTATTTTCACCGCTTGACCAAGGGCTACCCTACTGAGGTTGACGCGATTTTGTCTGATGAAGGCTATGGCGCAAACCCCTATATTGAAACCTCCTGCCCCTTGGTTGTAGTGACAGCGCCAGGCCCTGGCTCCGGCAAATTATCCACCTGCCTCTCGCAGGTTTATCATGAGAGCACACGGGGAATCAGCGCCGGATATGCCAAGTTTGAAACCTTCCCCATTTGGAATTTGCCGCTCAAGCATCCGGTCAATCTGGCCTATGAGGCTGCTACCGCTGATTTGCGTGATGTTAATATGATTGACCCCTATCATCTGGAAGCCTATGGCGAAACCACTGTTAATTATAACCGCGATATTGAGGCCTTCCCGGTAGTGAAAACCGTACTCAACCGTGTTTTGGGCGAGGATATTTATCAATCTCCCACTGATATGGGCGTCAATATGGCTGGCTATGCTATTGTTGATGATGATGCGGTGCGCACGGCCGCCAGCCAGGAGATTATCCGCCGCTATTTTCAAGCCAGCTGCGACGCGCGCCAGGGCTTGATCGAAAAAGATATCCCCGGACGGGTGGAGCTAATTATGCAGCAACTGTCTCTGCGCGAAGAAGACCGGGCCGTAGTGGCTGTAGCCCGCGCCAAGCAAGAGCAAAGACAAGTGCCTGCCATCGCCTTTCAGCTGCCGGAGGGACAAATCACCACCGGACGCTCTTCTGATCTGATGAGCGCGCCTGCCTCTGGCGTGCTCAATGCGCTGAAAGCTTTGGCCGGAATTTCCGACAACATCCTGCTGCTGTCACGGGTGATTTTGGAGCCGATCATGAAAATGAAGCGTGATATACTCAAAATACGCGACAGCTCGCTTTCTCTAGAGGACGTACTGATTTCCCTCTCTCTGTGCGAGGCCACTAGCCCGACTGTATCTTTGGCCGTAGAGCAACTCAGCGCCTTGCGTGGCTGCGAAGCGCACTGCACAGTGATGATGGATCAGGCAGATGAATCGATGCTGCGCCGTTTGGGCGTTAATGTCACTTGTGACCCGGTTTATGCGGAAAAAGCGCTTTATGTAAACAAGTCATAAAATTAATACTCCACAAGATAATTTCTACATATATAGCAAAGATAAAAAACCCTGATGAAAATTCATCAGGGTTTTTTTTGGCGGGAACGTGTGCGAATCGAACACACCTGAGACAGGATCACTGCCTCACATCGGATTTGAAGTCCGAGCCAGCCACCAGGCTAAATCCGCTCCCATATCTCTTTTTGGCGCACAATTAGCTATTATTCGACGCTGCCATGCTGTTTCCTTGTGCTTGTACTAAAATAAATTGCCTGCCCTGCTACTCTAGTCTAACCATGGGCGGCAGGATTATGCTGTTGCGCTAATATTTATAGGTATACCGGCCATTGTTGACGATAGCGATATAGCCGGGGTTAACCATATTTTGTCCGTCCTCGCCAAAGCTGATGCTGCCGGAATAAAGATATGGCGCAGGGAAGGTGGTCGTCTTCAACAAGGTGTTCAGCGTCTCTTTATCGGTAGTGCCGGCAATATCCACAGTCTGGGCCGCCACAATCACCGAGGCAAACTCCAAGAGAGCGGCATTGTCCATATCTACCCCTGTCTTTTCCCGATAAAGCTTATTAATATAGGTAAAGATATGCCCTGCTGTCTCGCGGCTATCAGCTACTACGCTGCCATCAGCGGCCGGAGGAGTGGCATAATAGCGGTCCGGACAAACCATAATGCCCTGATAATAATCACTGCCCAATCCTGCTATTGCCTCGACAAAAGCGCTTCTTTGAAAGCCGCCGCTATAGCAAAGCACCAAAGAGGGCTGAAAAGAGGCTTTGGCATAATTGTTGGCAAAATTAATTAAATCATCCGTAGAACTGATCTGTATCACAGCATCCGGCTCATTGGCCAGCATTTTGGCCGCCTCCTCCACCAGGTCCGTATCATCCGCCTCGTAACTGATATAGGCTACCAGCTCCAGGCTGGTGCTTTCCAACGCTTTGTGCAAAATAGCCGCTGAGCTTGCACCATAATCATTATTAATATAAGCCACCGCCACCTTTTTAATCGCGGCGTTTTCAGTCAGATTCATTTGATTAATATAGTCCAGGAAAGCCTCCGTTTCCTCAATCGGGCTCATGGCAATACGGTTGAAATAGGGGGCGAAATCATATGATCCGTCAGTCAAGGACATCGCCTTGGCAGAGCCGCAAATCATCGGCACCTGCTTTTTATAGCAAGCCGCAGCAACAGCGGCAGAAAAGTCGTTGTTATAAGCGCCAATAACAGCTGATACGCCCAGATCAATTAGCTCCTGCGCTTTGGCTGTTGCCTCGCGGGTGCTGGCGCCGCAATCCCTGACCACCAGCTCTATTTGCGCATGACCATAATTGGCTAAACCGAGATTTTGGGCAATATCCCACGCCACATCATGCTGATTATTGATGATATCCACAGCCACTTCCATGGCAGCCTGCATTCTCAGCGCATCTGCGGAGGATTCGCTTTCTATTGGCAGCATCACGCCAAGATAAACCTTTTCCAGGCTCTGGCTGCGACCTACGCCCTCTCTTTGGGGATTATCATAAACATAATTTTCGCAAGCAGCAGCAAGGCATACCACAGCTAGCAATAAGATGATCAAGGTCAGTTTTTTCATTTCTTCCCCTTTGCCTCCACGATTAAGATACGCAGCTATTATATTGTTTTAGCCTGCATTTGTCAATTATCAGGCACATTTTTTAGCTAATTTTTAAGTATTGCTCCCGGAAAATTTTCTGTCCTTCTTTACCCGTCCTAACAAAAAACAACCCCATCGGGGTCGTTTTAAGGTTTATTCATTATTCCTGGTTATGATATATGGTTATGCTGATCAACATGGATAATGCGCGGCTGATGCTTGTCCGCCTCAGCCTCTTCCATGAGTCCAAAGCTCATGATGATGATCAAATCCCCCGGCTGCGCCAAACGTGCTGCCGCGCCATTGACACAAATGACGCCGTCGCCGCCTTTCATAACATAGGTGCAAAAGCGCGCTCCGGTATTAATATTGGCAATTTCTACCTGCTGAAACTCGCGTATCCCGGCTGCGTCCAATAATTTCTCATCAATGGTGATGCTACCGACATAATTTAAATTCGCCTCGCACACAGTGGCGCGGTGGATTTTAGCGGCCAGCATTTTTACAAGCATAATTTTTCCTCCGTTTTATTTCGCGCAACTCATGACCCCTCGGATTGAATTGCGCAGTTATTAATATATTTTCGCAGAAGATGGGGCATGTTGTCAAGTAGGCAGCTCACCATTTTATCAATGCTCAGCTTCATGCCGCCTTTAATCCAGTAAACAACCATGCCTTTGGCGCCAAAGGCAAAAAAGAGCAGGGCCTCCCATTCTTTGCTATCCATGCGTTGGCTAACAGTCAGCATCTCTGTTTCTTGGATGGTTTTAATAATCCCGCTTTCAAACGGCCCGACATCATCAATGGTAAAGGCTTCATTAAGCAAAACGCTTGAATAAAAGGCTTTATATTCTAATATATTTTCCAACACTGCGGTAAAATAATCTTCCAGGGAATATTTTTCTCTAAAAACTCTTTGCGCCTGCTCATTATTTTTACAAAAAATCCATTCCAACATATCCTGTTTGTTTTTGAAATTGTAATAAAAGGTTTGGCGGCTGAGATTTGCCTTTTCTGTCAACTCACGAATATCGATATTATCAATTGAAGTTGTTTCCAACAACTTCATCAATGCTTCTTCCAATATTTTTTTTGCTTGTTTTTTGACCATAATTTTGTCCTCCATATTTTAACAAAGTCTCTCATTAGTTAGTCAATTATTTTAACTTCTTAGGATATGTTCCTAATTATATATTAGCCTTAGGGGAAAAGTAAAGTGTTGTTTATACACAGTTATCAAAAAACGTACAAAAAGTTGTCATTTCTCTTAAACAGTTTTGCTCTTCTGTAAATTGTTGGCAAAGTGAGGTTTTTTGATAGAAAAAACAATACCGTTCTTAGTTTTACAGAACAGTATTGTTTAAAACTATTCAATATTTTTTCTTAAAATATTTATTTCAAATAATTCCAGGGGCTGACATGATTCCCGTTTTCACGTACCTCAAAATGCAGATGATTACCGGTGCTGTTGCCGGTAGTACCCACATAACCAATCACGTCTCCTGTTGAAACATAATCTCCGTCACCATAGTTGCCATAGGCGCTCATATGACCATACAGCGTGCTGATGCCATCACCGTGCATAATTTGAATGGTATTGCCATAGCCGCCCAGCCAGCCGCTATAAAAAACCTTACCGTCGGCTGCGGCATAAATCGGAGTACCGCCATCAGCGCCGATATCAATGCCGGTATGTACGCGCCAATCACCGGTGATCGGGTGCGTGCGCCCGCCATAATCAGATGTTAAGCTATCTTCCCCCCAGCGGGCAGGAAGCGGCCACATCATCACTCCGCCATAGGAGAGATTATCATCGCCATAAAGCCGGTAATACTCTTTGATCATCTCAGAGACCTGAGCGCTGGCTGCCTCGTCAGCATCAAGCAGAGCTTTTGTCTCAGCCACGCTCCGCTCTGCTGCTGCCATGGCTACACCTTTTTCATTCTCAATAGCTTTCAGATCCGCTTCCTGATCATAGAGATCCTGCTTGGCAATTTCCAGCTCTTCTCTGCGCACTACCAGCAGCTTTTTATTATCTTCAATAGTTAATAAATCCTTGGTGATCTCATTCAAAACCTGGCGGTCTTGCTCCATCACCAGCTCCACCATATCAAAAAGAATTAAAAAATCATCAAAAGTTTCTGTGGAAAAAACAACATCCATAAAGCTGATATCTCCGTGTACATATAATTGCACCAGGCGGTCTTCCAGATACCCCCGCCGCTCCAGCAGCCTTGCTTCCGCCTCGGTAATTTCCACCTCAGCCGCTAAAATCTGAGAATCAATGGCATCAATGGTACTTTGGATAGCATTTTTTTCTTCCACAATCAGCATCATTTCCGCGTCTATGATCGCAAGCTCATTACTAAGCCCTTCCAGGATGACCTCATTATCCTTTTTTTTCTGCTCCAGCTCTTGACGGCGTTCATAGATTTCCTGCTGCTTGGCCTTCAGCTCTGCTAAAGGATCATCGCTGTTTTCGATCAATTCATCAAAATCGAGCCCCCCGGCTGAGGCCAGACCGCTCCAGCTGATGGCGGTGATCAACAGCACAGCCAGCGTCAAAAGGATAAGTATATGTTTTTTATTTTTCATAATACACCCCACATACTTCTAGCCATATCAACTACCTACCTATATTAACTGCAAAAATCACACTCTGAGAAAACGGGTTAAGGGGATAATGCTGCCGATGGCGCCCAAAACAACGCCACAGCCAAGCACAAAGAGGGTAACATTCTGCCAAATATATTTGAGCGGCATGATCGTGATAAAAGAAATGGTGCTGCTCAAATAATCAGTAGCCTGTCCGTACAGCAACAAAGCAAAGGCTAAGGCAAGGACAGCGCCGATTATTCCCAGCAACAGGCCCTCGAGGAAAAACGGCCAGCGGATAAAAGCATCGGTGGCGCCGCACCACTTCATCACCATGATTTCTTTTCTGCGGTTCAAAATGGTCAGGCGAATAGACATCGCAATCAGGAAAACAGCGGCGATGCCCAAAAGAGACATCACAATGATGCCGCCCTGGCGCAAGGTGTTGGTCAGGGTAAACAGCCGCTCAACCGTACCCTCGCCATAACGCACACTGGAAACACCCTCAATTTCCGCTGCCTGCTCGGCAATATTTTTAACATACGCTGTGCTTACCGCCTCCACCGAATACATATCCGGCAGCGGATTGGCTCCACCCAAGGTAGCATCCAAATCAATACCGCCAAAACGGTCGCTCATGCTTTCCAGGCCTTCTTCCTTGCTGATAAAGGTCACCTTTTGCACACCATCTATCCAGCTGATTTGTTGCTCGATCTCCTCATAATCACTTTGTCTGACAGAACTGTCAATATAGGCCATTACCCGCACATCTTCTTCGATCTCTGTGGCATTAGCATCCATATTGGTGAGGATTAGCCAAAAGAAGGCGCAGAGGAATAAAGAAATAGTAATGGTCATAATCGCCGCAAAAGTCATCCAGCCATTGGCTTTCATTGATTTCAATGCTTGCGGTCCAAGGTATCTGAAAGAATATAATTTCACAGCTGCCACCCCCCTACTGTGTCGCCAATCACCCGGCCATGATCCAAAGTTATCACTCTTTTTTGCATCATGTTGACGATTCGCTGATCATGGGTGGCCATCACTAATGTCGTACCTTCCGCATTAATATTAGCAAAAAGCTGAATTAGCTCATCACTGGTCTTAGGATCCAAATCGCCCGTTGGTTCATCGGCAAAAAGCAGCAGCGGATTATTAATGATTGCCCTGGCTACAGCCACGCGCTGTTGTTCGCCGCCGGAGAGATGCATAACGTTCTCGTTTTCGCGGCCAGCTAAGCCCACCCGCTCCAAAATCGCCGGCACCCGCAATTTAATTTCCTGCCAGGGGCGCTCGACGGCTTTCAGCGCAAAAGCGACATTATCAAAAACCGTGCTGCGCTCCATCAGGCGAAAATCCTGAAAAACCACACCGCTGTTGCGGCGCAAGCGCACAATTTCCGGTGTGGTTAATCTCACTACGCTGCGCCCGCCGATCAAAACTTGTCCAGCTGTTGGCAATTCCTCACGGAAAAGCAGGCGGATCAGTGTGCTTTTACCGGCGCCAGAGGCTCCGGTCAAAAAGACAAATTCTCCAAAATCAATGGAGAGGTTCACATCGCTTAGGGCGTGAATCCCGTTTTTATACATCTTGCCCAAGCTAACAGTTTGAATCAGCATAAAGTCCTCCATTTTCGGGCAAAAATCATCTTCTCACGTCATTTCTACATTGCCGTCTTTATTCCTCTTTTCTCCACAAATAATTCACAATACTCTGTGGATAACTTGTTGCTTTGACGGATATATAGTTGTACCCTCAGCAAAAAATACAAATTGCAGTAGTTTTTGCTCTTCATAGTTATTAATTATAACACATATAGACAATATGTGTTATAATTAATAAAAAATTTCAGATTGACAAAGGAGGCGGCAAACAGTGGACAGATATGCTTGGGGTAAAGCCTTGGCCTCAGTATTTTTTCCGCAAAGAGATTGTCTCGCTTGCAACGATCTGGCGATCAATGAACCGCTATGCCCCAGCTGCAGCATAAAAATGCCTGAGCTGCGCAAATGCCCGGCTTGCGCCACTTTTATTGCTTTAACCGAGACCGAGCATTATCTTTGTCCGGCTTGCCGCCATCAGGCCCCGGCCTTTGTCTCCGCCTATGCCGCGCTTCCCTATCAAGACCGTATCCGGGATATTTTGATTGCCTTCAAATATCATCAGCAGACAGGCTATCGCCGCCAGCTGGCCGATTTGCTGCTCACTGTGTATGACCGCTATTATCCTAACACGCATTTTGACGCCATCCTCCCGGTGCCGCTACACGCAAACCGTTTGGCTGAACGTGGATATAATCAGGCGGAGCTGCTCAGCTATATCGTTGCCAAGGAAAGGAATCTCAGCCATCAACCGCAGCTGCTGCAAAGAATCAAAGAGACGGCGCCCTTGTATGAGCTCAAACGCAGCCAAAGGATTGCCGAGCTTAAAGGCTCTTTTATTGCCATGCCAGAGGCCAAGGGCAAAAACATCCTTTTGCTGGACGATATTTTTACTACCGGAGCCACCGCAGAAATATGCAGCCAAATGCTGCTCAAAAATCAGGCCAACTCAGTCAGCTATCTTAGTGTCGCCGCAGGCTATACCTCAGCCTAGCCATTGGGGATGCGAACCCCATACGGTTTTGACGGGAAAACGCTGGCATCTCTCGTTGAAAAAATTACTTCTCGTAGATATACTACGAAAAATAATTTTTTCACCAGGATCTGCTCACTGTTTTTACGCCAAAACTGCAGGCACCCCCGACGGATGGATGGTCGTGTTGGGCTAGGCAGAGCGACGAAGGCAGGCTGCCGGCCTGCATAGGAGCGATAACAAAGCCCCAGCTCGACCAGGCGCCGTCCGGGGCGTATGAGTTCGTATTCCTAATGGCTAAGCATGTTTTGGCCTGTATACACATAAGTATTTAAAAAGAAAAAGCCATCAATCTATCTGGGTTGCGTTTGATCTTTTTGCTATTATTCTGATATTTGGGAGGGTTAGTTATGCGCAGTTTTATCAAAGACAAAAAATATTTAAAATTGTTTATTATCGCGGCAATATGTTTGGCCGCAGCGCTTTTGCTCACATATATTCCACCGCGGGCAGCCACTGTGCCGGATGCCATAGCCAGTACCCTGATGGCCGCAGGCAGCTACGAATTTTCCTGCATGATCGAGGTTGACGGCGACGCGCGGGAATATTTTTGGTTAAAAGGCGAGATGACAACAGAGCGCCGCCACATTAAAGGACGGGTTTTGGGTACAGATTTGGAGCTGTACTATCAGGATAATAATATTTACCGCTATGATAATCTCGACCAAGCCTGGCAGGGCCATAGTGTGGTTGATTTGGCTGAGGCAGCTGCTTTTTATGCAGAGCTGGAGCCCTCTGCCGCCTTTATGTACGAAGAGCTGATTGAGATCGCCTATTTGGGCCGTGACACCGAAAGCGGCCGCGCCTGCTATAATTTTGCGGTGACGCCGGTGCCCAGCGGCTGGATTGCCGAGTTTTTCACTGATGTGAAGTATGTGGTGGCGGTGAGCCGTTGGGGAAATTTGCTGCACGCGGAAATTATCGCTACCCTAAAAGAGAACCCCAATACCACTATGCGCGCTTTTGCCGTTTTTAATGAGGATGACGGTATCAAAATTGAGGCTCCTCTTGAATTGGTGCAGCAATAAACAGCCGACTGTGCCTTTGCTACAGTCCAAAAAATAACCTGCCTTTGGCAGGTTATTTTTTATAAACAGCGACAATTTCGCCAAAATAGAGATCATGATAATCGCCGTTATAATTAAGCGCGGATACGTCTTTCGGCAATTTATCTACATGAATAGTATCAACATAGGCAAGCTGGCATTCATAATAGATGGCGCAGTTATCTACAATGGGGGAGGCTACTTCTTGGGCAGGAAGATAGGTGAGTTTGGCTGCCTCCATTTTGTTAATATCGCGCCCGGATTTGGAGCCGCAAAGCATCAGCGCATCTTTCATATCGTCACTATAAGGAACACTGATCGTAAAACTATCGGCATTCTCCAAAAGTTCATGAGTATAACGCTGCGGACGTACCAGGGTGATAAAATGGGGTATATTCCAGCTAAAGCCGATATAGCCCCAGGAGATAGTCATGGTGTTAACTGTATTATCTTTGTTTTTGACTGTTAAGAAGGCGCCTCTTTGCGTGAGGTTTTGCATAGCAGTCCCTAAATCATCATAAAAATTCATAGCTGCTCCTTTCTTGCTATATTCTCCTTGATAAAGTAAATCCGGCATAGCTATACTATGCCGGATTTATTCGTTTGATACCGTCTTACATCATGTCATAGCCACCGGGAGCCGCAGGAGCAGCAGCTGCAGGCTGCGGGATATCGGCTACCAAGGTTTCGGTTGTCAGCAACAGGGATGCGATAGAGGCCGCATGCTGGAGTGCAGAACGGGTGACCTTAGTGGGGTCCAAAATACCGGCGTCAATCATATTTTCAAAGGTTTCATTGGCAGCGTTAAAGCCAATGCCTTTGGGTTCTTGTTTAGTTTTTTCGACGATCACCGCGCCCTCGAGTCCGGCATTATAAGCGATTTGTTTAACCGGTTCTTCCAAAGCTTTTTTGATGATATTGATACCGGTTTGCACATCGCCTTCAGCTTTCAGCGCGTCTATGGCCGGGATGGCCTCAAGCAGCGCCAAGCCGCCGCCAGACACAAAGCCTTCCTCAACTGCGGCGCGTGTCGCAGAAAGAGCGTCCTCATAGCGCAGTTTCTTTTCTTTGAGCTCAGTTTCAGTAGCAGCGCCGACTTTGATTACAGCAACGCCGCCAGCCAGTTTAGCCATTCTTTCTTGAATTTTTTCCCGGTCAAAATCAGAGCTGGTGCTTTCCAGTTCACGTTTCATGGTGCCCAGGCGGCCGGCAATTTCATCTTTGTCGCCATTGCCGTCAATGATGGTGGTGAATTCTTTGGTGATCTTGACCTGGCGTGCGCCGCCCAGCATATCGATAGTCGCGTTTTCCAGCTTAATGCCCAGGTCTTCAGAAATAACAGTGCCGCCGGTGAGGATAGCGATATCCTGGAGCATAGCTTTACGTCTTTCACCAAAGCCGGGAGCTTTGACAGCCACGCAGGTAAATGTGCCGCGCAGTTTATTCAAAATCAGGGTAGCTTGGGCTTCGCCCTCGATATCTTCAGCCAGAATCAGCATTTGTTTGCCGCTTTTGACAACCTGCTCTAAAAGGGGCAGGATTTCATTGATGGTGCTGATTTTTTTATCAGTTAAAAGGATATAGGGGCTATCCAAAACTGCTTCCATTTTTTCGGTATCAGTTACCATATAAGGGGAGAGGTAACCGCGGTCAAACTGCATGCCCTCAACTACTTCAGAGGTGGTTTCAAAGCCTTGGCTTTCCTCAACAGTGATTACGCCGTCATTGCCGACTTTGTCCATGGCGTCAGCAATAGTTTCGCCGATTTCCGCATCATTGGCGGAGATGGCGGCAACCTGGCCGATTTCTTTTTTGCCGTTGACCGGCTGAGAGTTTTTCTTCAGCTCTTCTACCGCAACTGCGGTGGCCATCTCAATACCTTTTTTGAGGATGATGGGGTTGGCGCCTGCGGCTACGTTTTTTAAGCCTTCGCGGATAATACTTTGAGCCAGCAGGGTAGCGGTAGTGGTGCCGTCGCCGGCAACGTCATTTGTTTTAACCGCAACTTCTTTCACCAGCTGCGCGCCCATGTTTTCCAAAGGGTTTTCCAGATCAATTTCTTTGGCAATAGTCACGCCGTCATTGGTGATAAGCGGAGAGCCATACTTTCTTTCTAAAACAACATTGCGGCCTTTGGGGCCGAGAGTAATTTTTACTGCGTCTGCAAGGGCATTTACACCACGCTCCAGGGCATAGCGGGCCTCGGCATCAAATACGATTTGTTTTGCCATATCAATAATACCTCCAATTTTTATTTATAGATAATTGTTAACTAAGAATAGCCAAGATATCACGGTCAGCGTTTAAGACCATGAATTCTTCGCCGTCATATTTGAATTCTGTGCCGGAATATTTGGCATAAAGAACAATATCACCGACTTTGACTTCAATATCAGATCTGCTGCCATCATCAAGCAGACGGCCGGGGCCGACAGCAATAATTGCACCTTGTTGTGGTTTTTCTTTGGCAGTGTCCGGGATGACAATGCCGCTTTTGGTTACTTCTTCAGACGGCATTGGTTTAACCAATACGCGTTCTCCTAACGGTTGAATTTTCATGTAGAGCCCTCCTGTAATAATTGATATTATTAGCACTCGTCGTCTTTGAGTGCTAGCGGATGCTTATATAATAATCAAAAAAGGTCAGAAATATCAAGTGGTAAAATTAGGAAATTTTCAAGTGATATCTAATTTTTTCTAAGTATTTTACCAGTTTACTTATGAATACTCCTGTTTTCAAATTTTGATAGCTGTACAGCTTTAAATATGCTATAATAACACTATGAAAAAACAATTACTAATCATTTTTCTGCTAGCGATTATGCTTGCCTTTTGTGCCTGCCTTGACCAAAATGGGGCTGATGTGCCAGAGACAGATACCCCTGATGCGGAAATTCAGCCAATTTTAATCAAAATCGGCCATGAATTGGCGGAAACACATGCCTTGCATCTGGCCCTGCTCGATTTTGCCGCCAGGGTGGAGGAGCTTTCAGAGGGGCATTTTGCGGTTGAAATTTATCCCTATTTTGAATTGGGCGATGCCCCGGAGCTGGTCGCTCTAACCAGCAGCGGTGTCATTCAGATGTCCTTTCCCTTAAGCTCAGATCTGGCTGCTTTGCCGCCGGAGTCAATGGATGATTATCTGCTTACCATCCCTGGCAGCTGGCAAGTCTGGGGCAGCATGGACGGGTTCTATCAATATGCTGATTTTGCCTCAGCAATGGCTGCTGTAGATGGTGAGCTGGGCGCGGATATGGCAGCGGTTTTGGCTGATCTGGAGCAGTTACCTTTGCTCTGTCTGGGCTTTGCCTATGACGGACAATTATGCATAGCCTCATCCAGCGGCGCCATTATCAGCCCCGCTGATATCAGAGGCCGCAGGATCGCTATCAGCGGTTCTGACGCCTGGATTGAGCTGTATGAAGGGCTAAATGCCAGAACGCAAGCCTTGCCATTATCTGAGCTTTATCCGAGCTTGATGCGGGAAGAAATTTCTCTTTATCAGGCGACGCCGGCCAATATTGCGACAATGTACCTTGACGACCACTCATCAACGCTGACCCTGAGCGAGCATGCTTATGCGCTGCGGCCTTTGCTGGTAAACAGGGCCTGGTATGGGGAGCTGAGCGATGAGGACCGGGAGCTTTTGGCTAGCTGCATAGCGCTTTTTCTGGCTGATCAAAGGCAGCTCGCCGCTGAGCAACATCTTGAGAGCATTGAAGAACTGCGTCAAAGGGGGATGGAGATTATTGAACTAACGCCGGAGCAGAAAGCAGCCTGGCAGTAAGGGGCCGGCACATACAAAACAATAAAAGAGAGCCTACTGCCGGCCGACAGTAGGCTCTCTTTTATCAGGGAGAAATTATCTATCAATATCCAATTGATCAACAAGGATGCTGATTTTTGCCGCATAGTTGGACAAGGTATCCTGCCAGCTTTTGAGGCAGATTGTACCAGTTTCCGTAATAGTGTAAAAGGGCGTTTCAGTATCCTCATTGTTGGGGAAATTCTGTTTAATCAGACCTTTTTTGAGCATGATTTTCAGATAGCGGTAAACGCCGGTAGGGTCTGCGCCGTTTTCTTCAAAAGTGATATATTCTGAGACCCGCTTGATAATGGCATAGCCGGTTAAAGGCTCTTTGGCAATAGCTGCCAGCACCACCGGTTGAATAAAGCGGTCTAAATTTGCCCCGCAGCAAGCGCATCTTCCTTCAGGTAAACTTGGCATAGACGCCTCCTTAATAATTAACACCATTTGATCGTGTGCTTTTGAATCTTTCCTACTAACCAGTTTAGTATCATCACCACAACACCCACTAAAATGATCCCGGCCACAACATTGGTATAGTTCGCATAATGGGTATAGTTGATAATATAATAGCCCATACCGCTGGTTGCCCCCATCATTTCCGCAAAAATCAACAACATCACTGAGGTGGTGAGGGTAACCTTCAGCCCGGAAACCACGCCGGGCAAAAGATAGGGAATGAGAATATCTTTAATCATAGTGGTATTGTTCAAATCAAGCGCGCGCGCTGAATCCATAATCTTTGGCTCAATGGTGCTGACGCGGATAATCATATTGAGAAAGGTCGGCCAGAATATCCCCAGAAAGATTACCAGAGCGGAGGCGCTGCGAAAAGTAGGCATCAGGGCAATCAGATACGGCGCATAAACAATAGGCGGTATCGGCGCTAAAACTTGGGCAATGGGGTAGAAAAGCTCGCGCAATCTATTGACCCATCCGACAGCCAAACCAAAGACGATGCCCAGAGCAATGCCGCCGACAGTGCCAATCAATAATAACTCTAAAGACGAAATAACACTTCTACCCAAAAACTTGTATTGAGTGGTGAAAACAGCAAAAACGTTTTCCGGCGCGGGAATCAACACCGGGTGGGCGAGATTAAGCTTGGTCACCAATATTTCCCACAGCAAAAAGAAGCTCCAAACAAGAATCATCAAATCCGCATGCTTGCGGGAATTATTTTTGCGTAAAATATTGCTTAGAATAAAATAAATTTCAATGATAATTATGGCCCCGAGAAAAGGCCAAGGCTCAGCCGTTGTTTTTTCCCCAGCAAGGAAAAGGGAAACAATCAGGGCCATCAAGATAATTTGCGCAATTATAAATGACTTAGTTTTGAACATTATCGCTTAGCTCCGGATGAGGATTAAAAAGGTCCAATAATTGCTGCTTTAAGTCGCGGTATTCCGCAGAATAGATGATTTGTTCTTTATAGCTGGGCTGGCCAAAGGGGATATAAAACTCGCGCTCAATTTTACCGGGCCGCATAAAAACTATCCGGTCGGCCAGCAACAGCGCCTCATCAATATCATGAGTGACGAAAACAACTGTTTTTTGCGGCTTATCTGCCAGCCACAGGTCAGATAGGAGGATTTGCAGCTCCTGACGGTTCAGCGCGTCCAGCGCGCCAAACGGCTCATCCAGCAGCAATATTTCCGCATCCATAGCCAGGGCTTTGGCGATAGCAATTCTTTGACTCATGCCGCCGGAAAGTTGAAAAGGGTATTTATGCGCAGCATGCGTCATGCCCACCTTAGCCAAAAACTGATCTGCAATCTCGCTCGCCTGCTCTTTGCTTAAGCTTTTGTTGGCCTGCCGCACGGCAAAGCTGACATTTTTTTTGGCTGTCATCCAGGGGAAAAGCGAATAGTGCTGAAAAACAATAGCGCGGTTGGTAGATGGCCCCTCTATCGGCAGACCATCCAGCAAAATAGCGCCCTGGCTGGGCAAGAGCAGCCCAGCCAGGAGAGTAAGCAGAGTTGTTTTTCCGCAACCGGAGCGGCCAATTACGCAGACGAATTCACCTTGCTCAATTTTGAGGTTCAAATGGTCAAGGATAATTTCCGGCCCTTTGTCCGTATCATAGGCAAAGGTCATGTCGACAAGCTCTAGTTTAGCCATTGATTACTCCATAGCTTAAAGATTATTTACCTCGTATTCTGCCAGCAAATCGCTATAAATTTGCTTATCAGCATCTCTGGTGATCAGCTCATCCAGGGCTGCTTTATAGATAGTAATATCAATATGGTCTTCCATCGCAAATTCAGTGTCTGGGTCAATATCGCCATTGGCTTTCATCGTTTCATAGAAATCAATAACCTTGTTCTTATTGGGGTCGAGCGAGATAATCATAGCAGCGTCATACTCACCCTCGATACCATAAATAATTGCTTCTACATAGGTGGCGTCTTGGCCGGAATAGGCAACCAGGGCATCTATGGCTGCTTGTTTATCAGTCATAATTGTTTCATAAGCGCGCAAATTAGCAATCTCAAATTTGACCAAAGCATCATATTTGTTTTCATAAGCAGCGCGGGAAGTGGTCTGGCGGCAGCAGGGGAAATCAGCCTCAAACTCGCCAACTTGCTTTTCAACAACCAAGCCTGCCTGCTGTGCGATATAGCCCTGGCCGCTGTTCAAAAAGCCCAGGTCAACCTCGCCCTTGCGCACTGCTTCAATAATAGTCTGCTGTGAATCGAGCAGCACAAAGGTCACATCTTCATCAATGACCATACCGGCTTCTCTCAGGAGGCCTTTCATCACCATATGGCCGGTTTCCATGCGGTAGCAGCCAATAGTTTTGCCGCGAAAATCTTCCAGGGTGTTAATTGTTCCGGCGTTTTCCGGGGTCACGATGATCTCGCTGCCTTCGGAAATTGTGCCGCCGAAAACCACCAAATCAGTGCCGCCGGCAATAAATGTAGCAGAGGGGATGACGCCAAAAGGCAATACATCCAGTTTGCCCATATCCAGCGCTGTTGCGCCATCACTCAGATTAGAAATTTTTTCAAACTTCACATCAACGTCTTCTTCTTCGTAGTAGCCAAGAGCATCAGCAACAATGATGCAGGCTGTTTTAATATCTGTGCCAATCATGCCGAGCGTCAGGGTGTTGGCAGTGGCATCGATGGGAGTGTTTTCATCGTCTATTTGCGGATCAGGCTGCGCTTCACATGCGGTGAGCATCAAAGCAGCAAAACAAACAATAACTAGCAGCAGCAAAAGAAACTTTTTCATATGAAGTCCTCCTGAAATTTGGATATTATTAGTTGCAATCTACTTAGACTTAGTCTAAGTAGATTAAGTATAATCATAGCAAGATCTGCGAGAAAATACAAGCTGTTTAGTATAAGTAGACATAAAATTTATAGAAATCAAAAAAACCAACCAAATTGGTCGGGTTTTTTTGATTTCTATATTAATTTAGCTATTTAGCAATTATAGCGGCGTCTTCACTATCCTGCGCAAGAGGCGTATCATCAACAACAGCTCTAGAGCTGGCTGCCAGGTGGCGTTGTTCTTCCTCTTCTTCCAAGATACGGTAGGCAACCTTGCCAACCAAGGTTTTGGGCAATTCTTCACGAAATTCAATATCATATGGCAGCGAATATTTAGCAATATTTTTGCTGGCATAAGCGAGGATTTCTTCTTTGACAGCGTCGCTTGGTTCAATGCCTGGTTTCAGCTGGATAAAGGCTTTAATCTTCTGCACCTTCAAATCATCCGGCACACCGATGATACAACTCATCTGTACTTTTTCATGGGCGTCAAAAACATTTTCCAGAGCGCTGGGATAAATAGAATAGCCGGAGCTAATAATCATTCGCTTGATTCTTTGGCGGAAATAGAGATAACCGTCCTCATCCATAATACCGATATCTCCGGTATGCAGCCAGGTTCTCCCATCAGCATGTGGTTGAAGCGTATTGGCGGTTTCTTCCGGATGCTTGACATATCCTAGCATCACTGACGGGCCGGTAAGGCAGATCTCGCCTTCCTCACCATAGGGCAATTCGCGGGTGCTGTTGATGCCAACTATTTTATAGTAGGTATCAGGGAAAGGAACGCCAATACTGCCTTCTTTGGCGAGAGTAATAGGGGTCAGGCAGGAGGCAGTGACGCATTCAGTCATGCCGTACCCTTCACGGATTTGAATTGTGGCATTGTGTTCAGCGAGGAATTTGTCAAATTTTTTCTTGAGCTCAATAGATAGAGTATCGCCGCCGGAGAATACGCCCTTCAGGCAGCTGAGGTCAATATCAGCAATATCTGGATGTCTGAGCAGCGCCTCGTACAGAGTAGGCACACCGGCAATAAAATTGGGTTGCTCTTTGCGCAGCAGCTCCGCATAGGTTTGCACATTAAAGCGGGGAACCAAAATGCATTCGCCGCCCACGGCGAGGAAGGTATGAATGCTGATACCCAAACCAAAACCATGAAAAATGGGCATAACAGCCAAAACTTTGTCTCCCGGGGTAACCATGGGGTTGACAGAGATTGTTTGTTTGGCCAGCGCGTTAAAATTATAATTGGAAAGTAGAATGCCTTTGGTCGTGCCGGTAGTGCCGCCGCTATAAAGGATAGAGGCAGCGGCATGCGCTGATCTTTTAACTTGATATGGCTCGGTATAGCTGTCTGCCAAAGCCAGCAAATCATTCCAGAGGATAACGTTGGTGTCGCTTTGCGGCACTTTCGCTATTTTGCGGCCTTGGGTAAGCTTATAGCCAAAACGTTTGAGAGGAGAAAGCGCGTCGCCAATATTGGCAATGATTAATTTAGGGATGGCGCGGCGTTTAGCTATGGCGGCAAACTTGGGATAGAACTGATCTAGAGTCAAAACTGCCACAGAATCACTCTCATCAATAAAGAACTCAATTTCGCCTTCGGAGCTTAAGGGGTGAATCATATTGGAAACAGCCCCTACTACGTTCAGCGCATAAAACATGATTACCCCCTGGGGGGTGTTGGGCATACAAATGGTGACGCGGTCATTTTCTTTGATGCCAAGAGCGGCCAGTCCTTTGGCTGTGCAGCGTATTTCGCTGATAAATTTAGCAAAGGTGGTTCTTTTGCCCATGAATTCGTAGGCAAAATAATCAGGGTGCTTGCTTGCGGCTTCTTCCACCATTTCAAACATAGTGCCCTCAAAATATTGCAAATGAAAGCTTAAATCACCATAGGCCGGCAGCCAGGGTGTTTTTAATTCATTAGTCATAGATGATCTCCTCATTTTCCGAAAGCTCCAATAGTTCCGGATGCTCCAGAAAGTGCTTAAACAGCATAATGCTTTTTGCATAGTAATACCCATCCGCAATTCTTTCATCCAGGGTAATCCCCAGGCTCAAGGTGTCACGCATGGTCATGTTGCCTTCTTTATCAAACCAAGGCTTGAGTTTCTTCTCGCCAACAACTACAAATATAGAGTTTGTACCAAAATTATTCAGATGATGATACCCGGCATTGAGCCTAATGCTGCCAAGATTGGTAAGAAAGATGGTAGCGTAATTGGGCTCTTCTTTAATCATGCCCCAAGGCACGCGGCCAAAATAATCGAGGAAGCGAATCAAGCCAGCGATAACTCGTAAAATACAGCGGGGAAATTTGACCAAAATATCCATTACATCAGTAGTATTATCAGTTTGCCCTCTGCGGCGGATACCATTAATCTTTTCGTTCATGGCGCTGCGCAGGTTTTCCAGGGTAAAATCCTTTTCAAAATAAAGCATGATCAAGGACTCGGCACCGGTATCAGAAAATTTTTTCTTGGCCACAAAACCAATTGAATAATGGGTTCGTTGATAAATGCGGCGTCCGGCAACAAAACGGTTAAGCTGTGGACGCAGCATCACAGTTTTCAAAATAGCAGCAGAAATCAGTTGAAACAAAGTATAACGGAAATCCGGATTATCAGCATTCTTTTGTTTGAGAAAAGCCTTTGCCGAGGTTAAATCGATCTCTTCTTGGATGAAGGCCTCCGCGTCTGCACGCTTAGTGTAGATATATGGCATGAAACCATGCATTGAATCCAGATCACGGATCCAGACTCCATCCTTGCGGTCGCCAAAGCGGCGCTTTGTCTTCATATTAGTCTCTTCTTTTTCATCGAATTATAAATAAAAGGTAGTAAGCATAAGGTGATTGCCAATTATGAAATGAGCGTTAACAAACTATCGTTATTATACGCTAATCAATAGTATATTTCAAGGCTTGTGAGTATGAAATTAATCATATATAATGTATCATAGCTTATCATTAACTGGAATATTTTGTATCTATAGACGGGCTAGAGGGACTTATGCGTTTATTTATCGCTTTGGAAATCAATGAAAATAATAAAAAAGTTTTAACTAATATCGCTATTGATTTGCATTTGCAAATGATAAGGGGTAAACTGGTAAGTAGCGATAATTATCATCTGACTTTGGCGTTTATTGGCGAGAGCGATCAGGTGGATTTGCTGAAAAAATGCATTGATAAATCCGTTTCATCTGCGTTCCCTCTGATTGCCTCCCGGCTTGATCGTTTTCGCCGTAGAGATGGTGATTTACTCTTTTTGGCGATTAAGCCTGTGCCGCAGCTTTTTGATTTGCAACAAAATTTGTCGGACGCATTGCGGCAAGCCGGCTTTGCGCTAGAAAAAAGGCAGTTTTTCCCGCATCTGACGCTGCTGCGTCAGGCCGTGGTGCCGGAAATTTTTGATTTTCGCCACTACAGCGTGCAGATGCCGCAAGTGCGGCAGCAAGCTGAACGTATCAGCCTGATGAAATCCGAACGGATTAATGGAAAATTGGTCTATACTGCTATTTACAGCAGAGAATTATTATGATGAAGCCGGATAAGAATTTTGCCGAAAAGAAGATTATCAAGGAGATGATATGATGGATTTTATGTCTTTGGCCCAAGCGAGATACTCGGTAAGATCTTTTTCTTCCCGCCCGCTGGAAGAAGATAAATTACAGCAGGTTTTAGCTGCAGGCCGTCTGGCGCCCACCGGGAGAAATTTCCAACCACAATATATATATGTTTTGCAAGGCGATAATATTGCCAAAGCAGTCAAGGCCAGCCCCTGCACTTATAATGCGCCGGTGGCGCTGGTTGTTTGTTATGACAAAAACCAATCCACCACCATCGACACCAATCAGGTTAATTTTGGTTTTGTCGATACAGCCTCGGTGATTACGCATATGCTGCTGCAAGCCGCAGAGCTGGGTCTGGGTAGTTGCTGGGTCGGGGTTTTTGATGAAGCAATTATCAAAGAAGAGCTGGATATCCCGTCCAATCATGTCGTATCAGCATTTATTCCTCTGGGCTATGCTGCGGAAGACGCTGAGCCATCTGACCGCCATTATTCACGGAAGCCTTTGAGCGAAACAGTTAAGTTTGTCTAAGCCGGGCAATAAATTATTCTCCTGGAGGGATTATGGCAACAAGAAAAAAGCGGCCGCGTAAATTTCATCATTTTATTTTTGCCTTTTTGAAAAAAATCGTGCGGCCGATTATGTTGATTAAAATGGGTTTCCGTCCGCGTATGGCGCGTTTGACCTCGCAGCCAAGCTTGATCTATGCTAACCATCCCTGTGATGCTGATGCGGTCTTTGTCGGGCTTGGTATCAAGGCGCATATGTATTTTGTCTCCTCGTCGCATATCGTGCATAAGGGCTGGGGCCCGCTGATTATGCGTCTTGTTGACCCTATTTTACGCATCAAAGGACGCACAGACGCAGAGGCCACTATGGATATTTTGCGCCGCTTGCGCGCAGGGGACAATGTCTGCATTTTTATTGAAGGCGAGCGCAGCTATGACGGGCTCACCGGATATATTGCCCCGACAGCTGCCCATCTGGCAAAAATCAGCGGCGTGCCTTTGGTCACATATCGATTAACCGGCGGATATCTAACCCAGCCGCGCTGGGCTTCCTCCACCCGCAAAGGCTATTTGACCGGAGAAATTGTCGGCGAATACAGCGCAGCAGAATTAAAGGCTATCGATAAAGAGCAATTGCAGCGGCTTATAGAAGATGATTTGCATGTTGACGCCTATGCTATCCAGGAACAAAAACACTCAGCATATAAAGGAAAAAATTTAGCGGAGCATTTAGAAACGACTTTATTTTTTTGCCCGGTCTGTGGGCAAATTGCCGCTTTGCATAGTGAAGACGACCGTTTTTACTGCAGCTGCGGCCTGGACTTACGCTTCAATACTTATGGGTATTTTGAAAATATCGGGCAAACAGCGATGCCTTTTACTACAGTACGCGATTGGTTTGCCTGGCAGAAAGAAAAAATAGAGGAATTATCCGCGCAAGCGCAGAATAATAATGCGGTTGATTTTCCGCTGCTTAGTGATGTGGAGCAGGAATTTTATTTATACGGCGTCTCAGAGGAAAGCTCGCATGCCCGTGGTTCTCTGGCTTTATATATTGATCGGCTGGAGCTTGGTTTTGAAGGGAAGCAAATAGAGACGATTCCGTTGGAGCAGGTTAAGTCATTTGCTTGTTTGCAGCAAATGCTGATTACGCTGACCCTTGCGGACGGTCGTTTTTATGAGATTTCTTCGCCCTACCCACGTGCGGCAATCAAGTATCAGCTTTGTTTTGATTTTCTCAAGAAAACTACGAAGTAAAAATACATTCGCGGAGGCAAATCATGGATTTTTCATATCTAAATGGTACTCTGTGGGGAGGCATGCTGCAAATCGGCGTGATTTGCGCGGTAATTCTGCTGGCTAATATTCTGCGCCGCAAGGTTCCTGCCATCAAAAAGACCTTGATGCCGACAGCTGTTTTAGCAGGGTTCATCGCTTTGGTACTCAATTATTGCGGAGTGTTGCCGATTACGCAGAGCTTTATGGAGACGATCACTTATCATGCCATCGGGCTCGGTTTTATTGCCTTGTCATTAAAGGTTCCGCAAAAACAGGAAATAGAACAGGTCAAGATGGTTGGGTTGAAGTCCGGCGCTTTGATTGTCAGCACCTATGTGGTTCAGGGTATCGTGGGGCTGATTATCACTATCGGCCTGGCTTATACTTTTATGCCGGATATGTTCCAGGCAGCTGGTATTCTTCTGCCCATGGGCTATGGACAAGGCCCCGGACAAGCCAATAATATCGGCAGCAGCTATGAACAGCTTGGTTTTGTCGGCGGCCAGAGCTTCGGCTTGGCTATCGCAGCTGTGGGCTTTTTGGTGGCCTGTGTCGTCGGGGTAATCTATCTCAACTATCTGAAACATAAAGGCAAAATTTTGATCAGCGATGATGGCAAAACCTTGATCTCCGGCTCAGTGACAATTGAGCAGTTCCAGGATGAGGATGAGCTGCCTATTTCCGAATCTGTAGACCGGCTCTCGATCAATGTCGCTATTGTGCTGGTAATTTACGGACTTACATATTTGGTTTCGCTAGGACTTTCGCTGCTGCTGCAACAAATCGGCGGCTTTGCCGAGACCATTATCAGCCTCATTTGGGGATTCAATTTTATCATCGGCGCAGTGCTGGCTATTGCCTGCCGCAGCTTGTTTGGCGGCTTACGCAAGGCCAAGATTATGACCCACCAGTATCAGAACAATTATCTGCTTTCCCGCCTTTCCGGCGCAGCCTTTGACTTTATGGTGGTGGCAGGTATTGTCTCGATTGAGATCCGTGATTTACAGGGCTTGCTCTTGCCGTTTATTCTGCTTTGCGTAGTTGGCGGCGTTGTTACCTTCTACTATCTGCTTTGGCTTTGTAAAAAACTTTATCCCGGCTATTATTATGAAGGGTTTTTGTCCATGTTCGGGATGTTGACAGGAACAATCAGTTCAGGTATTTTATTGCTGAGAGAAATTGATAAGGATTATTCTACTCCTGCTGCCAATAATTTGCTGTTGGGCACAAGTTTTGGCATTCTGCTCGGCGCCCCGATTTTGATCTTGGTTGGCATGGCGCCGACACAGCCACTGTTGGTGCTGGCTATTCTAGCGGTTTATCTGGTATTGCTGCTCTTACTGATGCTTAAGGTGAAAACAGGAGAAAAGAAATCAGGAGAGAAGAAATCATGAGTGACAATATTCGTCAGCAATGTATTTTTTGCCGTATTGCCGACCGGGATATCCCGTCGCCATTGCTGTGGGAGGATGACGATGTGGTGGCGTTTAATGATCTTAGTCCCCGCGCGCCGCAGCACATTTTGATTATCCCGCGGAAGCATCTTAGCTCTTTGAATGATATCAGCGAAGAGGATATACGGGTAATGGGTAAAATCAGCTATGTAGCCAGTCAGCTGGCACGGGAGCTTGGTTTTGACGAAGCGGGCTATCGTCTGGTCTGCAACTGCGGCCGTGATTCAGGGCAGGAAGTCTTTCATATCCACTATCACCTTTTAGCCGGACGGCCTTTGGGGCTTTTTGTGGATGGCAAGTAGGTTGAAAATAGTTTGTGAAATTTCTCATTGACGATAAAAAAAAAATAAGTTATAATAGACCGGTGCCTGCAAAGTATTGCAGTTGACCTACTCCATGGAGGGGGTGATAGTAGTGAGTGAAGTTCGTGTAGGAAAAAATGAGACTTTAGACAGCGCTTTGCGCCGTTTTAAACGCACCTGCCAAAAATCAGGCGTGATGGCGGAAATCCGTAAGCATGAGCATTATGAAAAACCCAGCGTTAAAAGAAAGAAAAAAGCGGAAGCAGCCAGAAAGCGCAAATAATCGCATTATTGTGATTAAACCAGATTGACTATTAAACCAGGAGCATTCAGCTCCTGGTTTTTTGCGTAGCCAAACAAATATTTAAAATTTTATCAGCGCTGCTCCAGTGCTTTTTATTTGCCGGCGGCAGTTTTGTCGAATTGTATTTTTGGCCTTTTTATGATAAAATTTTTATATATTGGCATAATGAGTGAAGGATGGTATTTTATGAAGAAAAAAATATTTATGATGTTGCCATTTTTTATTTTAACGCTGCTTTTCTGCGCTGAGACAACGCTGGGCGCGAACATCACCATTGCAGGAGAGCCGACTGCCTGGGACAGCCTCTTCCTTTTTTTAACCAATGATATCGTCAGAACAGTGCTGCTGATTGTTGGTATTGCCGGTGTGGTGATTGAAATTGCCACCGTGGGCAGCTTTGGCGTTTTTGGTATCTTTGGCGTAATTGCCTTCATCCTCTATTTCATCGGTAATATTTGGGCCGGGAGTATGGGCGCCAGCGCCATTATCCTTTTGCTGGCAGGCATTGTTTTGATTATTCTTGAGGCTTTTGTCATCCCCGGGTTTGGCGTTGCCGGGGCTGCCGGCATTATTGCTTTGCTGCTCAGCCTTATTTTTGCCTCACCTAATCCAGCCACGGCAGTATGGTCGGTATTGATCGCTCTGGTGGTGGCCGTCGCTATCATCTGGTTTACACTCAAAAATAAAAAAACGCGTAAAATGTGGAGCAAACTCATTCTGTCACAGAAAATGTCTGAGGACGAAGGCTATGTTTCCGCAGACCCGACTTTGAAAAAATATGCTAATGCCAAAGGCGTAGCCGCTACTATTCTGCGGCCGGCTGGCACGGCTATTTTTGATGGCGTACGCTTGGACGTCGTGACCCAGGGGGATTTCATTGAACCAGGACGCCCGGTTGAGGTTATCCTCATTGAAGGTATGAGGGTTGTGGTAAAAGAGATAGAAGCCTCAGAGACGGAAGAATAATTAAGCAAGAATAAATTAGTAAAGAAAAATAAAAAAAATCATCTTGGAGGATAAGTTATGTTACCACTTTTGAATTTGGCAGCAATGTTTGGCATCCCGTGGCTATCTACGGTGATTCTCATCGTTATTATTGTGGTTGTGTTTATTATCATTATCAGCTTTGTGCCGGTGGGGCTGTGGATTTCCGCTTTGGCCGCAGGAGCCAAAGTGGGTATTTTTGACCTGATCGGTATGCGGCTGCGCCGCGTTGTCCCGGCCAAAATTGTCAACCCGCTGATCAAAGCGGAAAAAGCAGGCCTGGCTGTACCGGTGGCCAATCTTGAGGGGCATTATTTGGCCGGCGGCAATGTGGACCGGGTGGTTGACGCGCTGATTGCTGCTGAGCGCGCTAATATCCCGCTGACCTTTGAGCGGGCGGCGGCCATTGACTTGGCCGGGCGTAATGTGCTTGAGGCTGTGCAGATGAGCGTTAACCCCAAGGTTATCGAAACGCCGGTTATCTCGGCTATGGCTATCAATGGTATTGAGCTGAAAGCCAAGGCCAAGGTTACTGTCCGCACCAATATCGACCGTCTGGTCGGCGGCGCGGGAGAAGCTACTATTATTGCTCGTGTTGGAGAGGGTATTGTTACCACTGTCGGCAGCAGTGAAACGCATAAGGTGGTGCTGGAAAACCCGGATTTGATCTCTAAAACAGTTTTGGGCAAGGGCTTGGACGCAGGCACAGCCTTTGAGATTCTCTCTATTGATATTGCTGATGTTGATGTCGGCCGGAATATTGGCGCGCAGCTGCAAACAGACCAGGCGGAAGCGGATAAACGTATTGCCCAGGCAAAAGCAGAGGAACGCCGAGCGATGGCTGTGGCTAAAGAGCAGGAGATGGTCGCTGCTGTTCAAGAGATGCGCGCCCATGTGGTCGAGGCGGAGGCGGAAGTCCCCAGAGCGATGGCAGAGGCCCTGAGGAGCGGCAAATTAGGCGTGATGGATTATTACAATATGATGAATGTTATCTCTGATACCAAAATGCGGGAAAGCATTTCCGGTACGGAAAATAGTATCAAGCCCCAGGATAAAAAGCCGGGCCAGAAATAGGCAGTGACTAATTGTGATGAAAGCGGGGTGATTTTCTGGAAGCGATTATTTGGATTATTGTTATTGCCGTAGGCATTGTTTTTAGCATTGCCAGCCGGGCCAAGCCTGGCGGCAATAGTTCATCTGCCCAACAAAAGGCAGTGGAAGAGCAGCGCCGACGTAAGGCTGAATATGAGGCGAGACAGCAGGAGCGGCAATACCATCCCAACCGGCAGAATTCCGCCGGGGATTATTATAGCAAACAAGCGGCTGACCCTTATCGGGCAGAGCAGAAGCAAAAACAAAAATCTGTGCAGCCAGCCAAAAGCTGGCCAAACAGCTCTGCGCCCGTCGATCCTGCGCCAGGGCAACCAGGGCAGGAACAAACGCTATCCCGTCCTCTCTCTGCCAGCACGGAAAAGGTTTTGCTGGTTAAGCCGGACAAAATGCACCAGTCTGAGCAGCCGATAGAAGAGCAGAGCGCTGTCATGGCGGGGCCAAGTGTCATCGGCGGAGGAGATCAGGATATGGAACTGCTCTCTTTGAACAAAGGCTTGTCCCGCGCAGATGTGCGGCGCGGAATTGTCATGGCGGAGATTCTTGGCCCTTGCAAAGCCAAGAGCAGGCATCAAGGAGGCTTTAGATGAAAGAAAAAATTAGTACGGATTTAGCTCCCGCAGCGATAGGCCCTTATTCGCAGGCGATTAAAACAGGCAATATGATCTTTACCAGCGGTGTTATTCCTCTGGACAAAGAGGGCAATTTTAGCGCGGATATCAAAGAGCAGGCCAAACAAGCCCTAAATAATTTGGCCGGAGTGCTGGAGGCAGCCGGGGCATCCCTTGACCAGGTGGTGAAGGTTACCTGCTATATCAAGGATATGAATCAATTTGCCGCCATCAATGAGGTTTATGCCGGTTTCTTCAGTGAGCCGTATCCCGCGCGCAGCTGTATTGAGGCTGCCCGCCTGCCAAAAGATATTGGCATTGAGATTGAGGCGGTGGCAATAGTTTAGCCATTCCTAATGGTTAAGCTGATAGTTATTCTTTGCTCATAAAAAGCTCCCCCCTTCATAAGATTTATGGAGGAGGGATTTTTTATGAGCAAAATACTTGATATGGCAGCCGCAGGCTTGGAGCTGCCTCCTGATATTATCAGCGGCGGAGCGCGCATATCCTTGCTGGGGCAAGAAAAGATACAAGTGGTTAATCATCGCGGTATCATCAACTATGGGCAAGAACAAATTATTCTGCGGCTGCATAACTGCCGTCTGAAACTGATCGGCAGCAACTTTAATCTCTCAGAGCTGAATGATGAACAAATCAGCATTGACGGCCGCATTAAACAGCTGATATTTGAGGAGGAATCAGATGAAGACTGATTTATCAGCGCTCACCAAAGGGGCTGTGGATATAGAGATCAAAGGACGTTTTACCGAGCGTTTTCTCAACCTGGCCTTCCAAGCCGGGATTGATTTGTCTAATATTGAGCATAACGGGGATAATATTAAAGCCAGGGTAAAACTGGCGGATATCAGCGCGCTGCGCGATATTGCCCGGCGTTCCCGCTGCTCTTTTCGCATCCGCCGCCGGCTGGGGCTGCCTTTTATCTTGGCCAGCTTGAAGAAGAGGCCCATTTTGCCGCTGATGATAGTTGTCGCGATAGCGCTCTTTTTCTTTATCAGCTCTTTTATTTTTACGCTCACTGTCAGCAGCCCCTACCCAATCACCGCCGAGGATCAGCAAACTGTTTTGGATCTGGCAGCCAAGATGGGCATTGAGCCGGGGAAAAGCCGTTGGGGTAAAGATATTTCCGCAGTAGAAAAATATATTTTGCTTGGCTTTAATGAGCTGGTCTTTGCCCAGATAGAAGAAAGAGGAGTGCATCTTAATATCGAAATAGTCAAAAGAGTGGATGTGCCACCGGAGGATGCGCTCAAAGAACCGGGGCATGTTATCGCAGCCTGCGACGGTATTATCGAAGATGTTTTGGTACGCCGCGGCACAGCAGCAGTCCAAGAGGGGGATGCTGTTTGCGCGGGAGATATTCTTATCTATGGCTGGCAAGGGCAGGAAGCAATGGCGGCGGACGGCATTGTCACGGCCCGTGTCTGGGCAGAGGGCTATGGCGAGTGCGCGTTGCTAGAGCAAGGTTTGCAGCCCTCCGGCCAAAGCGTGCTGGGCATTGGCCTGAAAATTAATGGCGGCGCCTTGCTCTATCTGGCCGGAAAAATGGAAAGCCCCTATGCGAAATATCAGCTAGCGGAATGGGTAGAGAGCAGTTGGTTTTGGAGGAATGCCGACCTCGCTGTCGAAATAATAATAAGAGAAATTGGCGAGCTTGTGCCCTTTTCTACCAGCTATACTGCTGATGAGGCCAGAGCCCTTGCCAGAGAACGCGCGGAAAACAATGCCACAATTGCTCTGATGGCGATTTTTGAGCAGGCCAGCGGAGAATTGCTGCCGGTCGTTGATAGCAGAATTGAAGATATTGATTTGGGCGACAGCCTCTGCCGCGCTCATGCTGTTATTGAAGGCCGGGCGGAAATCGGCATTTATCTGCCTGATCCGGAGATTACCTTGCCGTTGCCGATAGAGCAGGCAGACTAAGCATTTGCTGTTTATGCTATAATATTTAAGTTGGAGGTATGGCTTTGGCGCAAAAGAAAATTGTTTTAGGAGAGAATGGACAAGCCGCAGCTGTGTTAGGTTATCAGGACCGCTATTTGTCTGTTTTGGAAAAGGGCTTAAAAATTCAGATCATCTCCCGTGGTAATGAGCTTATCCTTGAAGGTGATGACACTGCTATCGCTAATGCGGAAAAGGTTTTTGCCCATTTGCAGACCTTGAGCGAGGCGGACATCGTCATCTCCCCCTTAACAGTTAACTACGCCTTATCAGCCATCAAGGAAGAAAATACCGATATCGCCGCTTTGCTGACGCATACTATTTTTACCACGCCGCGCGGCAAAGCGATCAAGCCCAAAAGCTTTGGGCAATGGCAATATCTGCAGGCTATAGAAGAGCATGATATTGTTTTTGGCATTGGCCCGGCTGGCACAGGCAAAACTTTTTTGGCTGTGCTAAAAGCAGTTACCGAGCTGAAAAAACGGCGGGTCAACCGTCTGGTTCTCGCCCGCCCCGCAGTGGAAGCAGGGGAGAAGCTGGGGTTCTTGCCCGGTGATATGCAGGATAAGGTTAACCCCTATTTGCGCCCGGTCTACGATGCCTTAGACGAGGCTCTGGGCATGGACCAGGCACAAAAACTGCTGGAACGCAATATTATTGAAGTAGTGCCTCTGGCTTATATGCGCGGACGGACGTTGGATGACGCTTATATTATTCTTGATGAAGCGCAGAATACTACGCCGCAGCAAATGAAGATGTTTTTGACCCGTATCGGACAGGGCAGCCGCGCTGTTATCACCGGCGATATTACGCAAATAGATTTGCCCAGCGGGCATACCTCCGGCCTGATTGAGGCGGAGCGGCGGTTGCGCGATATCCCCGGGCTGGCCTTTTGCTATTTAACTAAGATTGATGTTGTGCGTCACCCTTTGGTGCAGAAGATTATTGAAGCCTACGAGAAAAAGTGGGTATAGTAGGAGTTTTTTATGGCTAAAATTGAACGCATTTCCAACAATAAAAAATCAGCAAAATCAATAAAGACAGACTATGTCAGCACCTTGAAAAAGTCCTGGCAAATACTATTTTTTGCCGCGATGACCATTGCGGTATGGTTGATTTTGATGATTAATTTATTGCCTGATCAGATTTCGCTTACCGAGGGCGAAATAGCCACAGAAGATTATTTTTATGAAGGCACGACCATGTCATACCTAAGCGAGATTAAAACCGAAGAAGCGCGTACAGAAGCGGAGCTTACGGTAGAGCGGCAATATTTGATTGATGACACGGTGGCAAGTAATATCACCAGTGAGATAAGAAGCTACTTTGATTTGCTGGCGCAAGCTGCCGCCGGGCAGATCACAGTGACCAAGCTGCAGGAATCATTGCCCGGTGAATACAGCAGCAGCCTTCTTTATGAGATCATTGCTTTGCCAGCAGAAGAGCTGGAGCAGCTGGAAAACGCTTTTATCCGTATTGTGGAGAGCATCTTTGAAGAAGGGGTGCTGCGCGGCGATGTGGAAAATGCCAGAGAGGACATTGCTCTCGCTATTGGCGCCTCGACTATTTCCGGCGATCAGGAAACCTTTATTAAAGACATTAACGAAGGGATAACCTACTCTTATAATAAAATTTATGACGCAGCATCAACAGCGGCTTTGATTGAGGAAGCGAGAAACAATATCTCACCAATTAAAGTGCAAGTGCAGCAGGGTGAGAAACTGGTCAGTAAAGGGCAGGTTGTCTCTGCCGAACAAGTGGAAATGCTGCAAAATCTGCGGCTGCAAAGCGAGGGCAGGGTGTTAACGCCGCATATTGGCCTGCTGATCCTGGTTGCAATATCTTTTATCTTGCTTTATTTATACATCAAGCTTTATCATAAAGAAATCTTTGCCAAAAAATCAACGCTTTTGCTGCTGGGCGTGGTAATGGTAGTAATTTTGCTGATTTGTAAATTAATTTCGCTGGTCAGCTTTAATATGGATGCGGAAATTACGATGCAGATCGGCTATTTGTTGCCGGTGGCAGCAGCCTCTATGGTGCTGGCTGTCCTGCTCAACAGGTCTATCTCCATTGTTTGCACCATTCTGCTCTCGCTTTTTATGGGTATTGCTATGGACGGCAATATGGCTGTGGTATTAGTATCCCTGGCCGGTGGGCTGATGGGTATCATTACCTCTTCCCGGTTAAATCAGCGCAGCCAGTTTGTCGGCGCCAGCATTTATCTCACCCTGGTGAATATAATTGTTATCGGGGCCTGGGGGTTCATCTGGCAACAGCCGTATCAGGCTATTGGCATTGGCATGCTTTTCGGCTTGATCAATGGTTTGCTTTCGGCAATTTTGGCGATGGGGATCCTGCCCTATCTGGAAAGCGGCTTTGGTATCACTACCGTGCTGCGTTTACTGGAATTGTCCAACTCCAACCACCCGCTGCTCAAGCGCTTGATGATGGAGGCTCCCGGAACCTATAATCATAGTATACTGGTGGGTAATTTGGCTGAGGCAGCAGCGGACGCCATTGGCGCTGACGCTCTGCTGGTCAGGGTATCATCGTATTATCATGATATCGGCAAACTGAAACGGCCGCATTTTTATATTGAAAACCAGCGCCCAGGGGAAAACCCCCATGATAAACTGCAGCCGGGGCTGTCGGCGATGATTATTACTTCTCATACCACAGACGGAGCAAAGATGCTGAGGGAAGAGCGTTTCCCGCAGGAAATTATCGATATTGTCGAGCAGCATCATGGCAATGGTTTGCTGAGCCTTTTCTATAACAAAGCTAAAGAATTGGCTGTAGACAGCGATGAAGTCAAAAAATCTGATTACCGCTACAAAGGCAAAAAACCGCAAACCAAGGAAGCGGCGGTAGTGATGTTGGCGGATAGCGTCCAGGCTGCGGTGCAGGCTTTGGATTTGGCTGCCAATGAGCAGGTGGAGGCTAAAGTTAAAGAGGTTATCAATGCCCGCTTGCAAACAGGGCAGCTGTCCGAAAGCCCCCTCACCTTTAAGGATTTGGATACGATTAATCAAAGCTTCCTCATGGTTCTCTCTGGTATGAATCATCAGAGAATCAAGTACCAGGATCAGGCCGCAGTTTTGCCGGATGCGAAAGCTGCTTTGCCGGAATGGGGGAGCGATAATGACGAAAGTAATCCTCTCTAGACAAGGCAAAACCGCGGCCACTACGCCTGCTCTGCGCCGTTTGTTCCGTCAGGCGGCAGAGGCAACCTTGGCTGTGCTGGAAGAAGATAGCGATGTGGAAATCAGCCTGCTGCTGACCGATGACCAGCATATCTGGCAATTGAACCGCGATTACCGCGGCATAGACCGGCCCACTGATGTCTTGAGCTTTGCTTTGGCCGAGGGAGAAGATGTTTTTGCTGTGGACAAGGAACCACTGTTGCTGGGGGATATTATTATTTCCCGTGAGCGCGCGGCAGAGCAGGCGGAGGCCTATGGCCATTCGCAGACCAGGGAAGAAGTATTTCTCTTTATTCATGGATTATTGCATCTACTCGGTTATGATCATGAAAAAAGTGAGGCCGAAGAAAAAGAGATGTTTGCCTTGCAGGAACAGATACTTGCTGAAATCAAATTTGAACTTGGCTAGCCATTAGTCAGGCTATTTGTATTATAGGAGAAAAGATATACATATGAAAAAAGCATTAGTGATATTATTAACCCTGCTGCTGGTAGTCGGTCTGGCCGCCTGCCAGAATAATGAAGATGCTGATCAGGGTGATACCCAGCCGGACGTTCAGCCTGACCCTATTTATAATCCTTTGACTCATTTGCAGGTGGAGGAAGAAATTTCCGCCCGTCTTTTTTTGGTTAGTATTGGTAACGGTCCCGGCGCCCGCCCTCACTATGGCGTGTCCCAGGCGGAGATTATTTATGAAATCCCGGCGGAAGGCAATATTCCCCGTCTGCTCTGCCTGTTTTATGGCCATGTGCCGGAGCAAATTGGCGGCGTTCGTTCTGCACGCAGATATATCGTAGACGTGGCCCGGGAATGGGATGCGGTGATGGTGCATTGCGGCGGCAGTACTGAGGCGCTCGGCTATCTGAATAGCATTGCTCTTGATGATTTGGATGAAATTGCCCGGGGCCAATATTTTTGGCGTATTAAAGGCCGCAGTATGCCGCATGATCTGATGACCTCCAGCGAGGAGATGTATCGCTTTTTGGCGGACAGGGAAAAACGAACTGTTAATGAAAATGTGCGTGAGTTAAAGTTTTTGGCAGAGGGCGAACAGCCTGAGGGCCTGCAGGTAGATTGGATTCTGACTGAATACACCGAGGTGGACACCTATTATAGCTATGACCCGTCCATATCCTCTTATGCCCGCATCGTCAATGATGAGCCCTATATTGACGCGGCTAATAATGAGTCGATCCGCGCGGCCAATATTATTGTGCAAAAGGTTCGCTCCGGAGTCATGGCTGATGGCATTCATCTTGCCATTGATATGTGCGCCGGCGGTGAGGCCTGGCTTTTTACCGGCGGGGTGATGATCAAAGGCAGCTGGAGCAGGGAGAATCTGGACAGCCCCACTATCTTTGTTGATGAAAACGGTGAGGAGTTTAAGCTCAACCCCGGCCGTACCTGCATTCAGATTATTGATGGCAATGTTGATTTTAGCTATGACGAAAGCCATGTGGTGGTGGATGAAGCAGGGGGTGAAAATGAATAGCGCGGATAAAAAATTTCATTCCGGCTTTACGGCGGTGATCGGTAGGCCAAATGCCGGTAAAAGCACGCTGACCAATCAGCTGGTGGGCGAAAAGGTGGCGATCATCTCTGATAAACCGCAAACCACTCGCAACACCATTCGCGGCATTTATACCGATCAGACGATGCAGGCGGTTTTGCTGGATACCCCTGGAGTGCATAAGCCAAAGTTTAAGCTGGGTGAGCGCATGATGAGCTCAGTCAATGAGGCCTTGTCCGGCTGTGACATCATTCTCTATGTGATTGACGCCACAGAAGTGTTTGGCGCCGGCGAGGAATATATTATCAAGATGCTGGGACAAGCTGCCAGCAAAACGCCTGTTTTTTTAATTATCAATAAGATTGACTTACTCAAAAAAGAAGAAATCTTACCGCTGATTGCTTTTTATCAGCATAAATATAATTTTGCTGAGATTGTCCCTGTTTCCGCGCGCAAGGGCGAGAACAAAGACAATTTGCTGCAGACCATTTACCGATATTTACCGGAGGGCCCTTGCTATTATCCTGCTGAGCTTGTCTCTGATTTGCCGGAGAATATTTTGATTGCCGAGCTGGTGCGCGAGCAGGCCTTGCGCCTGACTACCGATGAGGTCCCCCATTCTCTGGCGGTTACGGTTTCTGCTATGGAGGAGCGGGACAATGGCCTGCTCTATATTGAGGCCAATATTTATGTGGAGCGCGATAGCCAAAAGGGTATCTTAATTGGCAAGCATGGCGCCATGCTGAAAAAGATCGGCGAGAATGCGCGGCGGGAAATTGAGCGGATTTTTGCCTGCCGGGTTTATTTGGATTTGCGGGTGCGGGCCAAGAAGGATTGGCGCAATAACCGTGGTTTGCTTGATCAGTGGCTGGCTGAAGAATAGGACTTTGCGTATGGATATCCGCGATACCACAGTTGATGCTGTGGTGCTCAAGGTAAGAGACTATAAAGAATGCGATAAGCTGCTAATATATTTTAGCCTGGAGCTGGGCAAGGGCGTTGCTATTGCCAAAGGAGCAGCCAAGCCCGGCGGCAGTCTGCGCGCTGCCGCTCAGCCCTTTTGCCGCGCCAAGCTGACGCTCAGCCCGAGCAAAGGCGGGGTATCCTATCTCAAGGCAGCAGAGGCTGAGACCAGCTTTGTATCACTGAATGCAAGCTTATCCACTATAGCCTATTGCTCCTACGTGGCGGAGCTGGCGGATATTGCCATGCCGGAATACCGCCCGTCGCAGGATTTTTTCTCCTTGCTGCTGGCTGCTTTTTCGATGTTAAAAATGGATGATCATCACCGCCGCACCGCTCTTTTTTTTGAAAGCAGGCTTTTGCTGGAGCTGGGATTGCTGCCGCAATTGGCTTATTGCAATGATTGCCGCCGCAGCCTTAGCGGCGGAACCTTTCACCTTTCGCCCAAGGCCGGGGCTTTGCTGTGCGCGGGTTGCGGCAAAACAGATCCCTCGCCAACGCTAAGCGCAGGCTCAGTGCTGACGCTACGGCGGCTGCTGGAAGCGCCTTTGGTGAAAATTGCGGCGATCAAAATCAGCGATGAGTTGACGGCAGAGCTGGAGACCGCGCTTAGTTATTTTCTTGATTATCATCTTGATTATAGCTCAAAGGCCAAAGCAATTTTGCAGCAATTGCTTGATTAAGTAGGGGCTTTTTGATATACTAAAAAAGTTCTAAAATATTCAAGATAAGCTATGAACAAGCGTGATCAAACCAGAGCAATAGGGCTATACGGCCTTGGTTGACCAAATAGTTTGAATAAATGTTGATGACGGAGGAAATAGGTATGTTTGACTTTAGTTTTTTGGCAGCAGCAGACCCGGACATTGCCGCTGCAATCAGTGCAGAACTGGCAAGACAAAGAAACAAAATTGAATTGATCGCCTCGGAAAATTTTACCTCCCGGGCAGTAATGGCAGCTCAGGGCTCAGTGCTCACCAATAAATATGCGGAGGGCTATCCGGCCCACCGCTATTATGGCGGCTGCGAATGTGTGGATATTGCTGAAGATTTGGCTCGTGACCGTGCCAAAAAACTCTTTGGCGCTGCCTTTGCCAATGTGCAGACGCATAGCGGTGCGCAGGCTAATATGGCTGCTTATTTTGCGCTGCTCAATGTCGGCGACCGCATTTTAGGCATGAATTTGGCTCATGGCGGTCATTTGACGCATGGTTCGCCGGTTAATTTTTCCGGCAAGCAATACGAGTTCATTGCCTATGGCGTTGATCCGCAGACTGAGACCATAGATTATGACAAACTGATGGAACAAGCCTGCGAGACCAAGCCCAAAATGATCGTAGCAGGGGCCTCCGCCTATCCGAGGGAACTTGATTTTCAAAAGTTTCGCCAGATTGCTGATGCTTGCGGCGCCTTGCTCTTGACCGATATGGCGCATATTGCCGGCCTGGTTGCTGTCGGCGAGCATATGTCGCCAGTGCCTTATTGTGATGTTGTCACCTCTACCACGCATAAGACTTTGCGCGGGCCCCGCGGCGGTCTGATTCTTACCAATAATGAAGACTATGCCAAGCTGATTGACAAAGCTGTTTTCCCCGGTATTCAGGGCGGGCCGTTGATGCATGTTATCGCCGCTAAAGCCGTTGCTTTTGGCGAGGCTCTCCAGCCTGCGTTCAAAGACTATATTGTTAATGTCAAGAAGAATGCCAAAGCTTTGGCCGAGACCCTGTCTGATAAGGGTTTACGCATTGTCTCCGGAGGCACAGACAACCATTTGATGCTGGTTGACGTACGTTCGCTGGGCTTAACCGGCAAAGAAGCAGAGCATATGCTTGATGAGGCCGGGATCACCTGCAATAAAAATGGTATTCCTTTTGACCCGCAAAAACCTTTTGTGACCAGCGGCATTCGCCTGGGCACTGCTGCCTGCACTACGCGCGGTTTTGATCAAACTGCCTTTATCAAAGTTGGGGAGGCTATTGCTCTTTGCCTCGCGAATGACGCTGCCAAGACCGGAGAAGCTGAGCAAATTGTCCAGGAACTGACCAATCAATATCCTCTTTATGCCTAAAAAGTTAGCAATATATTAGTTAAATAAAAATAGCCGGTCGATAACTATTTAGATGGTTGTCAACCGGCTATTTTTATTTAGTTATGTAGCTGTCAAAAAATGGATACTGTCTTAAGATTTGTTCTGTAAATAATAACATTTGATAGCTGATGTTTTTACTGAAATATTTTCAGAATATTTGGGCAAAAATAATTATTAAAAATGTCAAAAAAAAGCTTGTTTTTCCTATTTAATATGATTATAATAGTGTGGCTGTGTATGAATGATACACAATTAAATAGGAAGAGTTTTATGAGAGGAGCGTCATGTCGTTGAGAGGAAAGATTATTATACCGTTAGCTTTATTGCTAGTCTTGCTTTGCCCCACCTATGCTTTTGCGGGCGAAGCAAATTTAGTTATTCCTGAGTTTTCGTCATTGCAACGTAGTTTGTTGTTTACAGGGATAGCTGTTTGCCTTTTGGGCTTTGTCTTCGGTCTTTATCAATATGTCCGGGTGCGTAAATTGCCGGCGCATAAATCCATGCTGGATGTCGCCGCTACCATTTATGCCACATGCAAAACCTATATGATTCAGCAGGGCAAGTTTTTATGTTTGTTGCTGGCGTTTATTGGTATTTGTATTGCCTTTTATTTTGGCGTTTTGAGTGGCATGGGCATCAGCAAGGTTTTAGTTATTCTTCTGTGGTCAGTGTTGGGTATTCTTGGCTCATATATTGTGGCCTGGTATGGCATTAAAATGAATACCATGGCTAACAGCCGTATGGCTTTTGCCTCTTTGCAGCACAAACCCCTGAAGCTTTTGAACATTCCTCTTAATGCCGGCATCAGCATTGGTGTAACCTTGATTTGTATGGAACTGATGATGATGTTAGGCATCTTGCTGTTTGTGCCCGGAGAAGTTGCCGGGGCATGCTTTATCGGCTTTGCTATTGGCGAATCCTTGGGCGCTTCTGCCTTGCGTATCGCCGGCGGTATTTTTACCAAGATTGCCGATATTGGCGCAGATCTGATGAAAATCGTCTTCAAGATCGGCGAGGATGATCCGCGTAACCCCGGAGTTATTGCCGATTGCACCGGCGACAATGCCGGCGACAGCGTTGGCCCCACGGCAGATGGCTTTGAAACCTATGGCGTCACCTGCGTCGCTCTTATTTCTTTCATCGTGCTGGCGGTTGAGCCGGCGCTGCAAACAGCTATGCTGGTATGGATTTTCGTCATGCGCATTTTGATGATTATTACCTCGGTAATCTCCTACTATATTAACAAAGCAGTATCACGGGCGCGTTACAAGTCATGTGATAAGCTGGATTTTGAAAAACCGCTTACGTCTTTAGTGTGGTTGACTTCTGTGCTCTCGATTGTCGTCACTTTTGTTTCCAGCTATTTTCTGATCGGCCCCGCCTCTGTTGTCGGCGCCTATGATCCTGGTCTCTGGGTTGTTTTGTCTATTATCATCAGCTGTGGGACTCTGGGCGGCGCTGTGTTGCCGGAAATTACCAAAGTGTTCACCAGCCCCAAGTCCAAGCATGTTAATGAGGTGGTAGCTACATCCAAAGAAGGCGGCGCTTCCTTAAACATCCTTTCCGGTTTGACCGCAGGTAATTTCAGCGCCTTTTGGACAGGCCTGGTTTTCGTCAGCCTAATGTTTGTTGCCTATGTAGCCAGCAATAACGGACTGTCGTCAATCATGCAATATCAGTCGATTTTTGCCTTCGGCCTAGTTGCGTTCGGATTCTTGGGTATGGGCCCGGTCACGATTGCGGTGGACAGCTATGGCCCGGTCACTGATAATGCGCAATCTATTTACGAGCTTTCCTTAATTGAGTCTGTTGACAATATTGAGGAAGATTTAGAAAAAGAATATGGCGTTAAGCCGGATTTTGCCATGGCCAAATATTATCTCGAAGCCAATGACGGAGCCGGTAATACCTTTAAGGCCACTGCTAAGCCAGTTTTGATCGGCACCGCTGTGGTTGGCGCTACCACGATGATTTTCTCCTTGATTTTGGTAATCGGCAATGTGACAGGTGTCTCACCATCAGAAGTATTGAACCTGCTGAACCCCTTCACCATTTTAGGATTTCTCTGTGGCGGCGCGACCATTTACTGGTTTACCGGCGCGTCCACACAGGCTGTTGTCACTGGCGCCTATAAAGCGGTTGAATTCATCAAACGCCATATCCGTTTGGACGAGCAGGCGGATCTTAAAGCGTCGCAGGAAAATTCTAAGGCTGTTGTGAAAATTTGTACGCAATATGCCCAAAAAGGGATGCTAAATATCTTTATTGCCGTATTTTGTTTTACTCTGGCTTATGCCTTCTTCTCCGCGCCTAGCGCTGATTCGGTGCTGCCTGTTTCCTTCTTCATCTCCTATTTGATTTCTATTGCTGTGTTTGGCTTGTTCCAGGCTGTGTTTATGGCTAATGCCGGCGGGTGTTGGGATAATGCTAAAAAGGTTGTTGAAGTGGATTTGCAGATGAAAGGCACTCCGCTGCATGACGCTACAATAGTCGGCGATACGGTGGGCGATCCTTTCAAAGATACCTCATCAGTGTCCTTGAATCCGATTATCAAATTTACCACCTTGTTTGGCACCTTGGCCATGGAGATTGCAATTACTGATAAATTTGCATCCATAGCGCCCTATATTGGCGGCGTGCTTTTCCTGGTTGCCTTGGTGTTTGTCTGGCGGTCTTTCTTCTCGATGCGGATTAGTTCTTCAAAAGTAAAAACAAAGAATATTGACGCAAACGAAGAATCTAAACAACTTTCATAAAAAGAAGAGCTCTCTTTTGAGAGCTCTTCTTTTATAGTAATATAAGCCGTAGCTCACATACAACACAAAGACAATCTTCATACCTGAAAATTGTCTTTGTGTTGTATGTCTTGTCTTTCAAAAAAGATGATGAAACACGGAAGCAGGCGGAAATTTTTCTTGCTAAAGAAAAACGGAGCAAAGCGAACTTTGCTCCTTCGTGGTGCCGGAGACCGGGGTCGAACCGGTACGATGTTGCCATCGCGGGATTTTAAGTCCCGTGCGTCTGCCAATTCCGCCACTCCGGCAAGAGCGGCAATTGTTTTAACTCCGCAGTACATTATACTGCATTGGCGGAAAAAAGTAAAGAAAAAAGTAGGAGTAAAGCACGTTATTACTATATTAATATAAACAAGGCCATTTTTTGTGAGAGCATAAAGGTATTTCAAGTGTTTTTTACGAAAAAAATTTTTATGTATAACATTAGGCAAAATTTGGCATACTCTAGTAGTAAAAAGGCAGTCGATTATTTACTTTTTTTTGAATTTTTCATTGACAAGCCTTTTGCAAATATGGTATATTTAAAAAGCTTTCCCTTAGGTCAATACTGAAAAATTCTTCTTAAATTTTTTATCAAAAGTGTTGACTCGCACTGCGCTAGATGATATACTAGCGGAGCGCGCTGGAAGGCGCAATAGGTCTTTGAGAACTGAACAGTAAGAACAAGCCAAAAAAGCGAAGTCATCGGCGGAAGCTGATGGCTTAAAAAGTCCTTGAAAACTTTGAGGGGGTTGGGAGAC
>JAVBKT010000018.1:0-29172 GCA_031553915.1 Bacillota bacterium | reverse complement strand
AATAAATATCCCCCGGCGAAGCCGGGGGTATTTCATATACGGGTGTAACCCTAAGATACCAGCAACGCCTCACGTGGCGTATTGATGGCCTGACATTTGCGTGAGATTAATACCTGCAGCCCGTAAACGGGCTAGAAATTTGGCATCGTTAGTTGCTCACCCATTTTGTCCTCATCTAACTGTCCCTTAATATATTCTTCTATCTTCTTTGCATTTTTCCCCACTGTGTCTACATAATACCCCTGCACCAGAATTCTCTGTTCCGGTACTTATACTTCAACTCTGCAAACTGCTCGTATATCATTAAGCTGCTTTTGCCTTTCAAGTAACCCATGAAGCTTGATACCGCCACTTTGGGCGGTATCTCCAGCAACATATGTACATGATCCGGACAAATTTCTGCCTCTATAATATTTACTCCTTTCCACTCACATAATTTTCTTAATATCTTTCCTACTTCCACTCTTTTTTCTCCAAAAAATACTTTGCGTCTATATTTTGGTGCAAATACTATATGATATTTGCAGTTCCACTTGGTGTGTGATAAACTTTTTGTGTCATTCATCTTGAATGTCCTCCTTTTGCTTTTTTGTGCAGTTGTCAGGCCGCACCTTTCAGTATAGCAAAAGGAGTTTTTTTCCTCATTATCGGCAGAAGCCTTCTTTTGAACCACTGGCCTAGCCAGTGGTTTTCTGGGTACAATAAAAGCAGCGGTTATAGCCGCTGCTTTTTTATGCTTATTGATCGTTGCTGCTTTATGCTTCAATACTATTGTTTTTTAGATAATCCTCAGTTTTTTGCTGCAAAATTTCCTTACCTTCACGCGTTATTGCCGAAAATACAACAATATCTTTTGCCGGAAATTGCAGGGTATCGGCGATCTCTTTCACTGCTTTGGCGCGCTGGTTCTTGCTTATCTTGTCCGCCTTATTAGCAATAACCGTCACATCAAAGCCATTATCAACCAGGATGCGGTGCATTGCTATATCCTCCTCACTGGGCCTATGGCGAATATCTACCAGCTGCCAGCAAAGCTTCGGCGCATCATAGAGCAAATATTCCTCAATGAATTTCAGCCAGTTCTCCCGTTCGCTTTTAGAAACCTTGGCATAGCCGTAGCCGGGTAAATCAACATAATACCACAGCAATGGCATATTGTCGCTGCCAAGGGCATCAATCAGATAAAAATTGAGCAGCCTGGTCTTGCCTGGCGCAGAAGAAGTGCGCGCCAAGTTTTTGCGCTCGATCAGAGTATTGATCAGCGAGCTTTTCCCGGCATTAGAACGGCCGAAAAAGGCTATCTGCGGCAAGATTAATTCCGGATATTGACTTTTTTTAACGGCTGATGTCGCTATTTGTGATTTGCGCAGTTTCATTCTTATATTTATTTTTTCCTATAATGATAATTTAATGATGATGTCTTGCAAAATATTTGCTATTTATTATCTTTAATAAGCGCCAATGCCAAAACCTCATCCATGTTTTTCACCAGATGGAAGGTCATCTTATCCCGAATAGAGGCTGGAATCTCTTCCAAATCCTTTTCGCATTCATACGGCAACAGAACCTTTTTAATCCCTTGCCGATAGGCGGCAATCATCTTCTCCTTGATGCCTCCCACCGGTAGAACCTTACCATGCAGGGTTATCTCGCCGGTCATGGCGATATCGCCGCGGACTTTGATGCCAGAAAGCTGCGAAAGAATCGCTGTAGCAATAGTGATACCTGCCGAAGGGCCGTCTTTGGGAATAGCGCCTTCCGGCACATGGATATGAATATCGGTAGTTTCCTCCAGGTTATCAGGTATACCATACTGCTTGCCAATAGTGCGCAGATAGGTATATCCGGCCTGGACACTTTCTTTCATCACATCGCCCAGCTTGCCGGTAATCGTAAATTTGCCTTTGCCGGGCAAGGTCTGTACTTCTATTTCCAGCAGCTCACCGCCGATTTGCGTCCAGGCCAAACCAATAGCAATGCCCCTTTGCGGCTTGCGGCGGATTTTGCTTTCAATATAGCGCGGCTGTCCCAGATAATAGTCGAGGTTAGCGGCAGTCACTTTAAAGGGCGGCTCTATGCCCGCGACAATATCGCGGCTGGCCTTACGGCAAACCTTGGCAATACGACGCTCCAGCTCACGCACGCCTGCTTCCCTAGTATGCAGGCGGATAATCGACTTAATCGCTGTTGTGCTAAATTGCAGCTGCGTTTTATCCAAGCCATGTTCTGCGAGCTGCTTTTTCACCAGGTGACGAGTAGCAATATTGAGCTTTTCTTCTTCTGTATAGCTGGCAATCTCAATAATCTCCATCCGGTCTTGCAGCGGGCGGGGAATATCTGAGCGCATATTGGCCGTAGTGACAAACATCACCTTTGAAAGGTCAAAAGGAATCTCTAAATAATGGTCGGAAAAGGTGCTGTTTTGCTCAGGATCCAGCACTTCCAAAAGAGCGGAGGTCGGGTCTCCCCGCCAGTCTTTGCCCAGTTTATCAACTTCATCCAGCAGGAACAGCGGGTTATTCACACCAGCGCTTTTGATCCCGGCCACAATACGGCCTGGCATGGCGCCAATATAGGTACGGCGATGACCCCTAATTTCCGCCTCATCATGCACGCCGCCCAGACTCATGCGCACAAAGTTGCGTCCGGTGGCTCTGGCAATGGAGCGCGCCAAAGATGTTTTACCCACCCCTGGTGGGCCCACCAGACAGATAATCGGCCCCTTGAGGCTGTTTTTCAACTGAATGCTGGCCAAATATTCAACAATTCTTTCCTTGGCCTTTTTAAGACCATAATGATCCTGGTCAAGAATTTTCTCCGCCTTGATAATATCATTATTTTCCTCACTGGATTGCTCCCAGGGCAAGGATAAAATCAAATCCAAATAATTGGCAATCACCATTGCTTCCGCCATCATCGGCGGTGTTTTTTCCAGGCGTTTCAATTCATTTTCAAAGGTTGCCATCACAGGCTCCGGCAGCTCAGCTTCTTTCGCTTTCTTGCGGTATTCTTCAACCTCTGCGGCACGCTCGTCTTTTTCGCCCAGCTCTTGCTGAATAGCTTTGATCTGTTCGCGCAAATAATATTCACGCTGGCTTTTATCCATTTGCTGCCGCACACGGTTGGCAATTTTCTTTTCAATATCAAGAATCTGGTTTTCTTTCGCCAGCATCTCGATGATATAAGTAACACGCTCATTAAGATCAGCTTTTTCCAGCAGTAGCTGACGTTCCTGCTCGCTGATACTAATTTGCCCGCTGACAATATCAGCCAAAACCTCCGCGTCGCTGATATTATTCACCGAAACCAGGGTATCGGAGCTGATCCGCTTACTGCTCTTGGCATAGTCCTCAAAGCGGTTGAGCAAAATACGGCGCATAGCCTCTTCTTCCAATGGATCCTTGCCATGAATAGTAGGAATATGTTGTATTTCTGCGAGCATATATGGCTCTACCTGCAAGCAGTCTTTAATGCGCGCGCGGTAAACACCCTCTACCAGCAGACGCACCGTACCGCCCGGCAGCTTCAACAGCTGACGGATTTGTACCACTGTGCCTACCTGATGTATTTCACTCAGGCTTGGCTCATCTATTTCTGCATCCTTCTGCATCGCTAAAAAGATGTAACTTTCATCGTTTTCCATGGCTTCATTGATAGCATTGATGGAGCGGTCGCGTCCGACATCAAGATGAGTGACCACATTGGGGAACACAATCATCCCCCGCAGCGGCATCATAGGCAATATTTCCGTGTTTTTCAGGGGTTGATACCCTTTTCGCAGTGCATAGTCTTTCAAAATGTTTTCATTGCTCATATTTTTACCTCGAATAGTCAATATTGCTCCATGACAATACAGCCATGGAGCAATTACTAAAAATCATTATTTCTTGGTCAGTAATTACTTAGGCGCTTTCAGAGGGAGCGGCTTCAGTTTTTTCATTGCTGGTGCTTCCCTTGGTGAGCAGTAGCGGCTGTTCTTTGTGTTCTACTGCCGCCTTGGTGATAACACATTTATAAATATCTTCGCGGGCCGGTGTCTCAAACATCACATCCAAAAGCAAATACTCCAAAATAGCTCTCAGACCTCTGGCGCCGGTTTTACGCGTAATGGCCTCTGCGGCAATAGCCCGCACAGCGTCATCTTTAAACTCAAGATCAGTATCGTCCATTTCAAAAAGCTTTTGATATTGCTTGATCAGAGCATTGCGCGGCTCGGTCAAAACACGCACCAGCGCATCCTCATCAAGCGCTTCCAGGGTTACGATAATCGGCAGTCTGCCTACAAATTCCGGAATCAGACCAAATTTGAGCAGATCCTCCGGCAATACCTTTTGCAAAATGTTCTGGTCTTGCTTATCAGCTTTGCTCTTAATCTCCGAGCCAAAGCCCATCACATTGCGGCCGAGGCGATTACTAATAATACTCTCAATGCCATTAAAAGCGCCGCCGCAGATAAAGAGAATATTAGTGGTATCGATTTGAATAAATTCCTGATGCGGATGCTTTCTGCCCCCTTGCGGAGGGACAGACGCAACTGTACCTTCCAGAATTTTTAGCAGGGTTTGCTGTACGCCTTCACCGGAAACATCCCTGGTAATGCTGGGGTTTTCCGATTTGCGGGCGATTTTGTCAATTTCATCAATATATACTATGCCCTTTTGCGCCTTTTCGATATCAAAATCTGCTGCCTGGATAAGCTTTAATAAGATATTTTCTACATCCTCGCCAACATAGCCGGCCTCAGTCAAAGAGGTCGCGTCAGCAACAGCAAAAGGCACCTGCAAAATTCTCGCTAAGGTCTCGGCCAACAAAGTTTTGCCGCAGCCGGTAGGACCAAGCATGACAATATTGCTTTTTTGCAGCTCAACTTCATCACTATCATCATGCTCCAGCGCATGGTTAACTCTTTTGTAGTGATTATACACTGCTACGGAAAGATTCTTTTTTGCCCGCTCCTGGCCAATAACATACTGATCAAGAACCGCCTTAATCTCGACGGGATTCGGGATATCAGTTAAGAGCTCATCCTCTTCAGTAAGGTCAAGAATATCGTCTTCACTCAAAATATCCATGCACAGTTCTATGCATTCATTACAAATATACGCGCCGGGCCCGGCAATCAGCTTCACTACCTCACTTTGCTTTTTACCACAAAAAGAGCAGCGTGCCGTGTTTTCATTGTCGGTAGGTTTCACCATAAATTTCTCCTTGTTTTTTTACTACTTGTTGGTACTGCTTTTAGAACCCTTTGATGCAAAAGGCTTAAATCACTGTACTTCGACCCGTAATTCCTGCCTGGTCTATTTCTTTTTAGTGGAAGAGATTACTTCATCTACCAGCCCGTATTTCTTAGCCTCAGCAGCAGTCATAAAATTATCCCTGTCTGTGTCCTGGGCAATCTTTGCCAGCGGCTGTCCGGTGCGCTCTGCTAAAATTTTATTCAAATCCTCACGCACCTTTAAAATATGCTTGGCATGAATCTCAATATCAGCAGCCTGGCCTTGCGTACCGCCCATAGGCTGGTGAATCATAATTTCACTATTGGGCAGGGCAGATCGTTTGCCTTTTGTACCGGCAGCAAGCAGGACCGCACCCATACTGGCAGCCAAGCCGACACAAATCGTCGCCACATCCGCTTTAAGATATTGCATGGTATCATAAATGGCCAAGCCTGCGGAAACAGATCCGCCGGGGCTGTTGATATAAAGACGAATGTCCTTATCCGGATCCTCTGCTTCCAAAAAAAGCAGCTGGGCAATAACCAGATTAGCAACCTGATCATTGATCTCAGATCCCAAAAATATAATCCGGTCTTTTAATAAACGGGAATATATATCATAAGACCGTTCGCCTTGATTAGTTTGTTCCACAACCATTGGTACTAATATACTCATAGGATTACCTCCTTTTCATTTATACCTCATCCGGCAGATAATTATACCTGCTATTTTTATCTCCGATCAAGCAATATTCGACCTAGCCTTCTTCCTGCATCAAAAACTGGCGAAGGACTGCGTACGGCAAAAGCGGAAGCTATTTGGTTTGATCATCCTCGTCGCTATGATCATGATCGTGGTCATGACAACCGCAATCGCAATCATGCTCATGTTTATCTGCCTTGTTCTTTTCTTCATTCATTTCTTTAGCCATCTGGTCTGCCTGTTGTTTAGCCAGCTCTTCTTTTGAGATATGCTCATCAGTCACTTTTGACTGCCCATAAATAAAATCAACTGCCTTTTGCGCAGCCAGATCATATTTGAAATCTTCCAGGCGGCCGCCTTCATAAAGCATCTCTTTAAGCTTTTCTTTGTCCATCCAATGCTTGGCAGCCATTTTGTCCAGCTCAGCATCAATATCTTCATCTGTTACTTCAATCTTTTCCAGCTCTACAACTTTATCAACCATCAGGTCGCGTTTGATCAAAAACTCAGCCTGCTCACGATAGTTTTCTTTATACTCATCCTCGGTTACATTCAGATATTGCAGATATTGTTCAAAGGCCAAACCACGGCTTTGCATCTGGCGTTTGCTGTCTTCGGTCAGGGTGTTAATTTGTTGCTCCACCATAACCGGGGGCAGCTCCACCTCGCAATTATCCACCGCGCTGTTGGTCGCGGCACTTCTGGCATTATCGTCAGCAGCTTCCATGCTGCTCTCCAGCAAATTCTTTTTGATTTCCGCTTTCAGGTCATCCAGGGTTTCTGCTGTTTCGCTGACTTCTTCCACAAATTCCTGGTTCAGCTCAGGCAAAACCTTATTCTTGATTTCCTTAACCTTCACTTCGAAAAGCACCGGTTGGCCGGCTAGTTCTTCCGCTGGATACTCAGCAGGGAAGGTCACTTCAACATTTTTTTCATCACCCACTTTAAGCCCAATCAACTGCTCTTCAAAGCCGGGGATAAAAGTTTTTGAACCCAAAGTAAGCGGATAATTCTCAGCAGTGCCGCCTTCAAAAGCGACACCATCTTTCAAACCCTTAAAATCAATGGTAATCGTATCACCGTCTCCGGCCTTGGCGCCTTCGGGAGCTTCCACCATTTTCATCATCCGCTGGCGGCGGTTTTCCAGCTCTGCATCAACATCGCTGTCTTCCACGTCAATAATGCGGCGGGTCACTTCCAGGCCTTTATACTCGCCCAAGGTGATTTCCGGCTTAACGGTGATAATGGCCTTGAAGACAAATGGCTCTTTATCCTTTAAGCTGACAATTTCAATATCCGGCTGAGCTACCGGCTGTAGGCCGGTCTCATCCAGCCCCTGGCTATAGGCTTTGGGCATCATATCGTCCATCATCTCGTTTAAGATGCTGTCAATGCCGACAAAGCTTTCCAAAATCGAGCGGGGAGCTTTGCCTTTGCGAAACCCGGGGATATTGACACTATTGGCTATTCTCTTACAGGCATAACGTATCGGTTGTTCCAGCTCTTCAACCGGAATAGTAACTTCCATGATTTTTTGGAACTTTTCACCGTCGCTTACTTGAAATTTCATTACTTTTTTCCTCCTAGTTGCTATATAGCAATTTTATATTTTGTGATTTTTATATAAGCCTGATAACTATTCTCGCATAACAGACTTTTTCCTGCTTTAGGCTATTATTCGACAAGCTATTGCGTATGCGTTGCACTGCTTTTTTAACTAATTATTCCACTATCTTCGCAAAATCGCCAATCTCATCCGTAATCATCAAAATGCGCTTTAAGAGGGCTTGGCGGTTGGCGCGTACTGCATCATCCTTATCCATAACCATAACGGCCTCAAAGAAATCATGTACATATGGCGTAAGCTCAGATAAATATGGCAATATCTTTTCATATTCACAGGCAGCTATTGCCGCCTTCACCTGTTCACCCAGCCGCTCGACAGCCGCAAACAAACGTCCTTCGCTTTCATCAACAAACAAGCCGGGGTCAACTGTTGCTTCTGCGTCGCCGGCCACGGCACGCATGATATTGCCGATTCTGGTCATGGCGGACAAAACAGCCGGGAATTTATCGCTCTGTTTATATATTTGCAGAGCATGAGCGCGGCTAAACAGCCCAATAATATCCCCTTCACCGGCAGTCAGTCCTTCGCGGACAGCATTGATAACATCATAGCTGATACCTTGATCAGAGAGAGTATTTTCAACACGCTGATTAAGAAAGTTGATCACCTTAACGGCAGTTTCAGCCGTATCTGCCGCCCCCAGAGAGGTAGCGTCTGCTTTCACTAGCTCAAAGGCATAGGGCAAAATATCCCTCATCCTGATATTCAAGCCATTGCGGATAATAATTTGCGTGCAGCCAGCAGCGGCACGACGCAGGGCATAGGGGTCCTGCGAGCCGGAGGGAATAATCCCCATGGCAAAAAATCCAGCAATACTATCCAGCTTATCTGCCAAAGCTACGGCAATGCCCGGCTTGCTTTCCGGCAGCTCATCCCCTGCAAAACGGGGTAGATAATGCTCACGGATAGCCTTGGCCACTGTTGCATCTTCTCCTGCGGCCAAAGCATAATACTCGCCAATAACACCCTGCAATTCCGGGAATTCATAGACGACGCGGCTGCCAAGATCTGCTTTTGCCAAATAAGCGGCGCGGTTGGTCTCAGCTATTTCCGCGGCGCTGAAACCGAGTTGTCCGGCAATAAATTGTGAGAGACGGATAATCCGCTCCACCTTCTGGCGCAGCGTACCCAGCTTTTCATGAAAGACCACCTGGCTCAGCTCTTCCACCTTGTCGTCCATTTTATCAGCAAGGTCTTCTTTGTAGAAAAACTCCGCGTCTGCCAAACGAGCATGCAGCACCTTTTCATTACCCTGAGCTACAATGTCCAAAAAGCGCCCGTCACCATTGCGCACAGTGATAAATTTAGGCAGCAGCTTGCCATCCTTACCATAAACAGGGAAATAGCGCTGTTGATCTACCATGGGCGTTGTGATCAGTTCTTCCGGGATGGCCAGATATTTATGGTCAAAATTACCCACGAGCGCAGTCGGATATTCGAGGATATAGGTGACTTCTTCTAATAGTTGATCGTCTTCTTCCACTTTTCCGCCAAAGCTGGCGGCAACCTCATTAATGCTTTTGATAATCAACTCGCAACGCTCTGCCTGGTCAACGATAACATAATTGTCCCGCAGCAGCTGCTTATAGGCGGCAGGCTCGCTGATCTCAATATGATCGCTGCCCAGCAGACGATGGCCGCGGGTCACCCGGCCGGAAACCAGGCCGGCAAAATCAATATCAATTACTTCACTGCCAAAAAGCGCTACCAGCCAATGAATCGGGCGGGCAAAACGCAGGGTATGATACCCCCAGCGCATGGGCTTAGGAAAATAAATCTTCTCCACCACATTGACCAAAATCTCCGGCAGTAGCAAGGCTGTGTCTTGCCCTGTGCTTTTTTTCAGCGCAAACATATAGATATTATCTTTAATCTCTTTTTCAAAAAGGTCGGAAACTTGAACCCCTTGCCCCTTGCAAAAGCCTTCCAAAGCGCGGGTGGGCTGACCCTGTTCATCATAGGCAGCCTTTTTGGCCGGTCCTTTGGCTTCCACTTCCTGATCAGCCGCTTTTTCCGCCAGACCTTCGACCATCAGGGCCAGGCGGCGCGGTGTAGCATAGGTGTCCAAGCGCTGATAAACAAGCCCGGCAGCAGCAAAGCCTTGCTCCGCCAGCTCTTTCATTTGTTTAACTGTGGACGGCAAAAAACGGGCGGGGATCTCCTCAACGCCGATTTCCCAAAGCAAATCTTTAGTCATTGTCTGCGCCCTCCAATCCCAGTTGTGTACGCAAAGCCATATCTTTGAGCAGAGGATAGCCGAGGGCTTTTCTTTGTTCCAGATAGGCGTTAGCGCATTCGCGCGCCATATTACGCACGCGGCCAATATAGCTCTGCCGCTCTGTCACGGAAATTGCTGAGCGGGCATCGAGCAGGTTGAAGGTATGCGAGCATTTCAGGCAATAATCATAGGCTGGCTGCGGATAGCCTTTTTTGACCACCTGATAGCATTCTTTTTCAAACATATCAAAGATGGTAAAGAGCATCTCCGTATCGGCGGCTTCAAAATTATAGTGAGAATAATCGACCTCGTTTTGATGATAAACATCGCCATAAGTGATACCATCCACCCATTCCACGTCATAAACGCTATCGACATTCTGGATATACATGGCCAGGCGTTCTACACCATAGGTAATCTCACCGGCCACAGGGTGACAATCTATACCGCCGCATTGTTGAAAATAGGTAAACTGGGTGATTTCCATACCATCCAGCCACACTTCCCAGCCCAGCCCCCAGGCGCCCAGGGTCGGGCTTTCCCAGTTGTCCTCGACAAAGCGAATATCATGCTCTTCTCCCTTGATGCCAATAGCCTCCAGAGATTGCAGATATAATTCCTGGATATTATCAGGAGACGGCTTCATAATTACCTGATACTGAAAATAATGTTGCAGGCGGTTGGGGTTGTCGCCATAGCGGCCGTCAGCAGGGCGGCGGCTTGGTTCAACATAAGCGGCATTCCACGGCTCCGGGCCCAGCGCACGCAAAAAAGTGGCAGGGTTCATTGTGCCTGCGCCTTTTTCCGTATCATAGGGCTGAACAATAATGCAGCCCTGCTTGCCCCAAAAATCATTGAGCACAAGGATCAATTCCTGAAAATTCATGCGAGTTCCTTCCTTATCTATAAAATTCATGTATTTTTTATTATATTATTATAGATGATGCTTGTCAATGATTTATCCGCTTAATTGGCTGACCAAAAGCCCGCCTTCAAGCCAATTCTCAGCATAAACACTGATGATTTTGCGGGGAACAACTTCTTCTTCCCACGGCAAGAGCAGGGTCAAATAATTGCTGCTATGTCCGCTGAGATAACGTCGCCCTGCCATTGTCACTATTTCTTCCGGCAAAAGGTCAAGCCTTTTGCCTACAAACTGCCTGGCGTATTGTTCAGCCTTAGTCTTAGCCAGATCGCTGAGTATCGCAGCGCGCTCAGCTTTTTGCGCCGCCGCAATCTGGTTTTGCATGGTTGCAGCAGGAGTACCGCTGCGCCGGGAATAGGGGAATACATGCATCGCCGCCAGATTAAGACTAGCGATAAAATCTACGCTTTGGGCAAAATCAGCATCGCTTTCGCCGGGGAAGCCAACAATAACATCAGTGGTGATGGCCAAATTCGGCCGCTTGCTACGCAGCGCAGCCAACAATGCGGCATAATCGTCTCTGCGGTAGCGCCGGCCCATGCTGTGCAGCGTGCGGTCGCAGCCAGCCTGCAATGGTATATGCAAATGCGCGCAAATATGTTCTCTCTCGCCAATCAGTGCGATCAGCTCATCATCAAACTGCTGCGGCTCAATCGAACCCAGGCGCAGCCGCGCCAGTCCGGGCAAAGCCAGCAGGGCTTTAATCAAAGCAGGCAGATTTTCCGCTGCCGGCAAATCGCTGCCATAGGCGCCGATATGAATGCCGGAGAGGACAATTTCCTGATGCCCGTCCGCCAACAGGCTTTGCGCCTGGGCAATGGCCTGCGCTACCGGCAAAGAGCGTATTGGCCCGCGCACATAAGGGATAATGCAGTAGCTGCAAAATTGGTCACAGCCATCTTCAATTTTCAAATAAGCGCGCGCCCGCTTTTGTTTACTGTGGGGGGCGATGAGGCTAAAGTGGCTGTTTTCGCCAATTGGCGCCACTTTGATCAACTGTTTGTTTTGCTCTTGCAGATAGCATTCCACCAATTGCGGCAGTTCTTTGCGCTCTTCTGTGCCAGCGATAATATCAATGCCGCTGAGGGCCGCAATCTCGTTCGTTGCCCGTTGCGCATAACAACCGCACACAGCAAGCACTGCCTCCGGGTGTTCTTTACGCATACGCCGGATCAGATTACGCGCTTTTTTGTCCGCCATTGCTGTCACAGTGCAGGTGTTGATAATTATCAGCTTGGGCGCTGTCTGTTGCTGCTGCCAGCCCTGTTCGCTGAACAGTGCGGCAATAGCCCCGCCTTCTTCCTGATTCACCTTGCAGCCAAAATTATAAATAGCAAAAGTCTTATTCATGCGCGTGCTCCAAGGCATACGCCAGCCACTCGCCCTGCTCCCTTTGCTCAACAATCCGCAGGCGGCAGGCAGCAAAAACCGCTTCTATTTCTGGCGTAAACCTGTCCAAAATGCCTGAGACCAATAAAATGCCATTCTCCGCCAGCAGTTCTTTGATCGCCGGGGCGAGTGCGCTGATCACAGACGCGGTAATATTGGCGGTTATCAGCTGATATTTTTTGGCAATCATTGCCTCATATAACTGCCGGTCATTGCCAAGATCACCGCAGACAAAAGAGATCTTTTCTGGGGCAATATTGTTGAGCTGGCAATGAGTTTCCACTGACGGCCCGCAAAGCGGATCAATATCTATGCACATTGCAGCTGCGGCGTTAAGACGCAAAGCGGCAATGGCCAAAATTCCCGAGCCACAGCCCAAATCCAGCACATTCATATCAGGGAGGAGATATTTCTCGATCATCTCTAAAACCATGGCTGTGGTAGCATGGTCTCCGGTGCCAAAGGCCATACCCGGCTCAATAATAATCGGAATGCGTTGGTCGTCAAGAGTATCTGTCAGCCAATAGGGGCAGATGATCAGGTTTTCGCCCACCTCTTGCGTTTGAAAGGCTTGCTTCCATGTTTGCTGCCAGTCTTCGTCCGGTAGCTCTGTCAGCTCTGCCTTCACTCCCTCATAATTATTAAAGCGCAGCAAAAGGCGCCTTGCCTCTGCCTCTTGCTCTGCTTTAAAGGTCGCCCTGAGCGTTAAGCGGCCGGTTTCAATCTTTTGCCCAGCAAAAACAGATGTGTCCCAGCTGCCGCTCAGCAAATATTGCTTAATCACCGAAGGATCATCAACAGCAATGCCCAACGTCCCTGCTTCCAGAAGATACATCGTCAGCAATTCTTCCTTTTCGCCAGGAGCGCATATTTTCATCTGTAAATATTGACCCATATCTTTTGCCTCAATTATCCTAGAGCTATTATAGGGGCCGCAACGGGCCCCTATACTTATTTGTCTTTATCCTTGAATATTTTGCCGAAAAAACCCTTTTTCTCGCTGACCTCTTCTGTCAGCTCGCCAAAGCGTTGCAACAGCTCTTTTTGCTCAGAGCTAAGATGAGTGGGGGTGATAATTTTCACCTTGACATGCTGATCGCCCCGCCCATAACCGCGCAGTTTGGGGAAACCGCGCCCGCGCATGCGAAAGGTGGAGCCGGTCTGCGTGCCTTCGGGGATTTCCAGCTTAACATTACCATCCAGGGTAGGCACTTCAATATCCGCGCCTAGAGTAGCATCAATAAAGCTGATTTTTTGCTCCAGGAAAACATTGTCGCCCTCGCGCTTGAAAATCTTATGCGGGCGCACCGAAATATAAATAAACAAATTACCCGGGCTGCCGCCGTTTTTGCCGCCTTCGCCTTCTCCTGCCATACGCAGACGGGAACCATTATCCACGCCAGGCGGCACATTGACCGTCAGCTTGCGGGTTTTGCGCGCCCTACCGCTGCCATGACAATCAGGACAAGGCTCTTTGATAACCGAGCCCGAACCATTGCAGTTGGGACAGGTTTTGACTGTTTGAAACTGTCCAAAGGCGGTATTTTGATTCATCCTGACCCGGCCGGCGCCACCGCACTGGGCGCATTTTTCCCGCTCTGTGCCTTTGGCTGCGCCGCTGCCATGGCAAGAGGCGCAGGACTCATAGCGGGTAACAGTAATCTCCTTTTCCGTACCCTTGGCCGCTTCCTCAAAGCTAACCTGCAAATCCACGCGCAAATCATTGCCTTGTTGCGGCGCGCTGGGGTCAGGCTGCTGCGTGAAGCCGCCGCCAAAAAAGGTCTCAAATATATCGCCAAAGCCACCAAAACCACCGCTGCCGCCAGCGCCGCCGAAACCGCCAAAAGGATTGCCACCGCCATAACCGCCGCCATTAGCCGGGTCATTATGCCCAAACTGATCATAACGGGCGCGGGCATTGGCATCAGAGAGCGTGCTATAGGCCTCGTTAATCTCCTTAAATTTCTCTTCAGCAGTCTTGCTGTCCTGGTTGAGATCCGGGTGATATTGTTTGGCCAGCTTTTTATATGCTTTTTTTATCGTATCGTCGTCAGCATCACGGCTGACGCCCAAAACGTCATAATAATCACGTTTATCTGCCATGTATTCCTCTTTCATCAGGCTTTAAGTACTTCTATTTCCAAATAATATTAAATTCTAGCCTGTGATTATTCATAGATAGATGTTTTCCGGAAAAATTTTCCGGAAAACACCTATGCAGTTCTTTGCTGTTGCTTAATTATTGCTTATTTTCTTCATCTTGCTTATTGTCATCAACATTATGGAATTCCGCATCATAGAATTCTTCACCTTGTTGCTGGTTAAAATCTCCGGCGCCCGTTGCTCCGGTATCGCCATTTGCCGCCTCTTGTTGCTGGGCAGCTGCGGCTGCTTCACCATAAATACGCTCAGTCACCTTATAAAGGGCTTCAGAAAGCGCTTTGGTTTTTTCTTCAATCAGATCAACATCATCGCCCGCCAAAGCATCCGAGAGGTCCTTTTTGGCTGCCTCGTAGGCTGTTTTTTCGTCAGCGCTAACCTTATCGCCTAAGTCGTTGATCGCTTTTTCAGAGCTATAGAGCAAGCTGTCGCCCTGATTGCGGATTTCCACAGATTTCTTTTTCTTTTCATCTTCTTCTTTGAACTGTTCGGCATCAGCCATCATCCGCTCAATCTCGCTATCGGATAAACCGGAGCTGGCGGTAATAGTCACGCTTTGCTGTTTGCCAGTACCCATATCCTTGGCGCTGACATGAACGATACCGTTAGCGTCAATATCAAACTGTACCTCAATCTGAGGGACGCCGCGCGGAGCCGGAGCAATGCCGGTCAGGTTAAAGCGGCCCAGGGTTTTATTATCTGCCGACATCTGGCGTTCGCCCTGCAAAACATGAATCTCAACCGAGGGCTGATTATCAGACGCGGTGGAAAAAATCTGGCTCTTTTTGGTCGGGATAGTGGTATTGCGGTCAATCAGCCGGGTGAACACACCGCCCAGGGTCTCAATGCCCAAAGAGAGCGGCGTCACATCCAAAAGCAATACATCCTTAACTTCTTTATTCAAGATACCGCCCTGAATAGCCGCGCCCAAGGCCACGCATTCATCAGGGTTAATCCCCTTATGCGGGTCTTTGCCGATCAGGTTCTTGATTGCATCCTGCACTGCGGGAATGCGGGTAGAGCCGCCGACCAACAGCACACGGTCAATATCAGATGGGCTGAGACCGGCATCTTTCAAGGCCTGCTTGGTAGGAGCAATGGTTTTCTCTACCAAATCAGCTGTTAGTTCATCAAATTTTGCCCGGGTAAGCGTAACATCCAGATGCTTTGGTCCATCAGCCGTAGCGGTGATGAAGGGTAAATTAATGTTTGTCGTCATCATGCCGGAAAGCTCAGTCTTAGCTTTTTCCGCTGCTTCGCGCAAGCGTTGCATAGCCATTTTGTCAGCAGAGAGATCAATGCCATCCTCTTGGCGGAATTTGTTGACCATAAAATCAACGATGCGGGCATCAAAATCATCGCCGCCCAAAAAGTTGTTGCCGGAGGTTGCTTTCACCTGGAAAACGCCTTCATCCAGCTCAAGAATTGATACGTCGAAAGTACCGCCGCCCAGGTCAAAAACAAGAACAGTATGCTCATCAGTTTTATCCAGACCATAGGCCAGCGCTGCCGCAGTTGGCTCATTGATGATACGCAGGACCTCTAACCCGGCAATTTTACCGGCGTCCTTGGTTGCCTGGCGCTGAGAATCAGAGAAATAAGCAGGAACGGTAATAACTGCCTGGCTGACAGTTTCGCCCAGATAGGCCTCTGCATCTGCTTTCAGCTTCTGGAGAATAAAAGCGGAGATTTCCGGCGGCTGATAGCCTTTGCCTCCCATTTTAACTTCCACCTTTTGCCCCATTTTTCTTTTGATAGATAGGACTGTGTTGTCCGGATTGGTCACAGCCTGGCGTTTTGCCACCTGCCCAACCAATCTTTCGCCGTTGGCAAAAGCCACTACCGAAGGGGTAGTGCGTGAGCCTTCCGGGTTAGGGATAACAACAGCCTCGCCGCCCTCAATCACCGCGACGCAGGAATTAGTAGTTCCCAAATCAATACCAATAACTTTACTCATAGTTTTTTCCTCCTTAAAATATATCAGTGGTTATTTTTTATATTTTAGTGAACCCTTGTAGGATTCGCTTCTTAACACTATCTATACATCAATTACAGTTGCCACTGCATCTATACCCCTACTTGCACCAAGGGAGCGCGCAGCAGCTTATCATTAAACATATAGCCCTTTTGCAGCACCGAAAGGATTTTGCCTTTTTGCTCCTCACTCACATCTTGCTGGGCCACAGAATGATGAATATTGGGGTCAAAGCTTTCTCCCAGGGCCTTAATCTCCGCCAGCCCGACGTTTTGTAAAACATCCTTAAGTTGGTTGCTGATCATTACCACGCCCTCTTTGTCCGCCGAATCATTCATCAAGGCTAAAGCGCGGTCAAAATTATCCAGTATCGGTAATATGGTAGAGATAAGCTCGCCCTGGGCATTTTTTCCGGCTTCTTCCGCATCCCTACGGCTCCTGCGGCGATAATTCTCAAAATCAGCCTGCAAACGCAGCAGCCGTTCGTTAAGCTCTTCTTGCGCAGCTATTGCTTCTTTATATTGGTGGAGGAACTCTTTAATATCAAAATCCCCTGTCTCAATGGCTGCTTTCAAAGCCTCGGCCTCACTCTCAAACTCATCTACAACCGCCTCTTCCCCGGCACACTTTTGTTCCGCGTCACTCGGCAAATTTTCCTGCGTTTGATTCATTTTCTTTTCATTAATATTGTCCGTCATCTTTTCACCTCATACTCATTTATTTCTTATTCTTATTATTATCCGGCAGGGCAGAGGATAATTCCTCAGCAATAAATTCCATCAAGGAAACCGTACGCCCATAGTTCAGCCTGGTGGGGCCGAGTACGCCAATACTGCCGGCCTTTTGCCCATTAACAAAATAGTTGGCAACCACCATTGAGCAGTCCTTAGCTCCCTCCACCGGCATCTCTCCGCCAATAGTGACAGTCAGGCGGTCAGATCCGGCAGAATTCAACAGCTCTTCAATTTTGGCCTCTTCCTCAATCAGAGAAAACATATTTTTCAGTTTCTCAATATCATGGAACTCCGGCTGAGATAGCATATTCATTACCCCTCCGGTAAATATTTTATGCTCTTCATCATTGGTTAAATGCTCCAGCATATTCAAAGCCTGCTTAGCCATTCTCTCGCGCAGATGATAGTCAGCCAAAAGATCGCGCAGCAGTTCATAGCTGATATGCTTAATCTCTTTGCCAATCAAATTTTGGCGCAGCATCTGCTCAATATGGCTGAGCTCATCCTCGGTAATCGGAGCGTCAACCTCAATCATCTTATGACGGATAATCCCTGTTGAGGCCAGCATAATCACTAACACCTGATAAGCATTGACCTGCACCAATTGAATGTTGGATAAGGTGCTGCGGCTCTGTTCCGGGATCGCCGCCAAAGCAGTGTAGTTGGTCAACGCAGAAATCATATTGCAGCAAGAGCGCATAAACTCATCTATTTCACTGGTTTCAGCAGCAAGAACCTCCTTCACCTGCATCAGCTGAGCCGGGTTAAGAACCTCTCTTTCCATCAGGTTATCCACATAGTAACGGTAACCCTTGGCAGAAGGAACACGGCCGGCGGAAGTATGCGGCTGTTCTATGTAGCCTTCCTCTTCCAGATCGCTCATTTCATTACGAATGGTCGCAGGCGATACCCCCAAATCATATTTTTTGGCGACCGCGCGGGAACCAACAGGTTCGGCATTCACAATATAATCCGTAATAATAGCGTTTAAAACCTGCTTCTTCCTTTCCTCCATCGTCGTCGCCTCCTTTTTAATAGCACTCTCACTCATCGAGTGCTAATACTAATATACACCCAAAGTCAAAGAATGTCAAGATTTTTTTGACCTTTATTGAAAATTTTTGACCTTTAGAAAAGAGCAGGCAGAAGGTTTTTATTGTCTTATTATGTTAGTAAAAACCGCTTCGTTTTGTCATAATACTCCTGTTTTTTCGATGATATGCCAAATATAAACGGGCAAAAATTATTTGCGGTAAAGCTGTTTTTGGGATACTATTTCTTATTGTTTTAGGCTAGCAATAAAAGGAATATTTTTAACAAAAAATTTTAATAAAAATGCATTGACATTTGCAGATAAAGAAGTTATACTGAAAGTGCATTCCAACTATGTAATTATTTGTCTCGCAAGCTTTTGTCAGTCAGTAATTATTCGATTGGCACCAGGCTTGGGATTTTTTTATGTACTGGAATCAAAAATTTTTCAGGAGGTACCACAATGAACAATGGTACAGTAAAATGGTTCAACGCAGACAAAGGTTTTGGTTTCATCACTAATGATGATGGTAGTGACGATGTTTTCGTTCACTTCTCCGCAATTCAAGTAGACGGTTTCCGCACCTTGAACGAAGGACAAAAAGTAACTTTTGATGTCGAATCTGACCCACAAAACAGCAGCAGAATGCGCGCAATCAATGTTCGCCCTGCCTAAAGGATTCTGCCATCGCTAAAGGTGCATCAATATATAATAATTGATCACACCCAAAAGACCGCTCAATTGAGCGGTCTTTTGCTTGGTTTGCCTGCCTGCTAAAACGCACATCTAGTGCCTGCCACCCCTGCTGATCAAAGCGACAATGCCGATAAAAAGCACCATGCTCACCAGCACCCATAATATTGTCATCAGCATTTTTTCCGCCTTCTTTCTTTGCCGCGGTTTTTAGATTATTACATGATATGGCGGCTAGCCATTAGGGGTGCGAAAGTTAATCCTAAACCTTTTTTTGGTGTGTTTGGCTACAGGATGATTAGCTTATCCCGCAACCACTATTTGCATTTTTACCTCTCACATGCTAAAATTGTTCTTAATTTATTATTTTATTTTGGAGGTAATTCATCATGGGATTGATTGAACAAATCAGAGCACGTGCCAGCGCCTTGGGACAGCATATCGTTTTGCCGGAAGGAACAGAAAAACGCACTGTCATTGCTGCCGGGATTCTTACCAAAGAAAAAATTGCGCAGATCACCCTGCTGGGCGATGTTGATGCTATCCATGCCATCGCCGCTGAAAACAAGGTGGATTTGAACGGCATTGATATTATTGATCCGGTCAATTCCAGCCTTTTTGATGATTTTGCCGCAGAATTCTGCCAGCTACGTGAGAAGAAGGGCATGACCATGGAAAAAGCTATCGAAACCATGAAAAACCCTCTTTATTTTGGCGTAATGATGGTTTATAAAGATATCTGCTATGGCATGGTAGCCGGTGCGGAAAATGCTACCGGCGATGTTCTGCGTCCTGCTTTGCAAATCGTCAAAACCAAGCCCGGAGTCAGCCTTGTTTCCGGCGCCTTTGTGATGATTTCTCCCAAAAAAGAGCTGGGTGAAGACGGCGTGTTTATTTTTGCCGATTGTGCCGTTAACCCTGAACTCACTGCGGAACAAATGGCAGAAGTCGCTTATTGTTGTGAACAAACTGCCCGTGATATTGCGGAGATCAAAGACCCCAAAATTGCCATGCTCAGTTTTTCCACCAAGGGCAGCGCTAAGCATGATCTGGTGAGCAAGGTGCAGGAGGCGACGGCGATTGCCCATGAAAAATTTCCGGATCTGAAGGTTGACGGCGAGCTGCAAATGGACGCTGCGATTATTCCCAGTGTCGGCGAATTCAAGTCTCCCGGCAGCCCGGTGGCCGGACATGCCAATATTTTGGTGTTCCCAGATTTGCAATCTGGCAATATCTGCTACAAAGCTTCGCAATACTTTGGCGATGTTGTTTCCATCGGCCCCATTTTGCAGGGTATCAGAAAACCGATCAATGACCTTTCCCGCGGCTGCTCAGTCGATGATATCGTCAACACGGTAGCTTTGGTCTGCTGCCAAAAATAATTTTACTATAGCAAAGCGCCCCAAGCCTTAAGGCTTGGGGCGCTTTTTATTATACTCTTCTTATACGGCAAAACCGGGCTATAGCCTGCTCCCGGCAAATATATTTATTGCTGTCTGCTTTTGGTCAACATTGGTACTGCCCGATACAACAGATAAAACAGCAAAGAGTTAAGTAGACATTTCAACAGGTTAAACGGCATAATAGCTACTAAAAGCATACCTTTAACAGTATTATATGCGGTAACGGCAAGTTCACTATAAAGAGTGGGATCAATATTACCGCCTAAGCCGCTGATGAAAATAGAAAAAGCCTCGGCAATAGGTACGTTCATCATAACCTTTGGCATAAAGATAAAATTGAGCGGAATCATAATCAGCATCACCGCCACGCTGCCGGCAACCAGGCCAATAATCATGCCGGTTTTACTCATCTTAAACTTGGCGCTGATACCCCTGGCTACAAAAATCATGGTAGCGGAGCTGATTACATGCATCAAAAAACCAATCCAACCATTATGTCCAAGTAAAAAAGCCTGAATAAAAGCTGCGATAACCAAAACAAGCAAGCCCGCCGGAGTGCCAAAAACGAATGCCGCAAACAAAATAGGCACATTTGCCATATCATATTCCATCGGCGCTCCCGGTATTATCGGAAAGCTAATGAATACGAGCAGAGAGGATATTGCTACCAAAACCGCCAGCTGTGCCAGGCGCAGTGTTTGGCTGCGGGTCCCTTTTCCGCCAGAATTTAAAACCTGGTTATCCTCTAAAACATTTTCTTTTTCATCTTTTGTCATCAGTTTCTCCTTTGCCGGCTGTTCGGAAAGATTAACTCAAAAGTGGACAACAAAAAACGCCCCAACTAACACGGGACACCATAGTAAAGAAACCATTTCTCACTATATCTTCTTCCATCCGGACTATACCGTCGGCTCAGGAATTACGCCTGATCAACCATTGCTGCCGTAGCAGCAGGCTCGCGGGCTTTACAGCTTGCGCTGCATCACCGCCGGTGGGGAATTTCACCCCGCCCCGAAGACAGCCAATATTTTATTTTGTATGGTTATTATACCCCTCTATTTCAGCTATGTCAACCATCGCTTATGCATAAGAGGCCATTTTTGTCTAAATTATGCCCTTTATCGCGCGAAAAATCTGCCGCAACATTTTAGTTTATGCCCAAATAGTCTTATGAGAGCAGAAACGAACGCGACCAGGCGGCTGCTATTAACAACAACGTCGTAAGGCGAAGTTTAGCGATCTGCTGAAACCCCTTTATCTGCGCGGTTTGTTCTTTTCCTTATTTGACCCGGCTTTTGCCTGCGCCTCTTTGGTATCAGTGATTGCTAAAGGCACATCATAAATCTCCATCAGGCTTTCTGCCGCGGCTTCATTGCCCACAGGCGCTTGCGCTAGGCCGGTGCACTCATGAGCCGAGGCTACCTCCTCACTATTATCTACGAAGAACGCCTCGGTATCGCTTAACTTGTTTTTGTCCATTTGGCCACATCCTTATTTAAGATATGGCTCTATTTTGTCTTGGCACGCAAGACATTATTCATTTTCCACTCAGTCACAGGCTTCGCTGATCGGCTTACCCTTGCGTAATTTAAGCATATTCATATGCGCGACAGCGCAACCAACATTGGCCTTAACATATATGGCGCCATAGGCACAGTTTCTGGCGCAGGCGCCGCACTCCATGCAGGCGTCTTTATCGACAATTTGCGCCTTTTGATCAGCTGCCTCAGCAAACACCCCATGCGGACATACTGTCCAGCAAAGGCCGCAATCGGTGCATTTATCCCGGTTCAGTTTTAAGGTGACGATATCACTAAAATATCTCAGCATTAACCCACCCTCTCCCAAACAAATTAGCAAACAGCAAAATAATCAAACCAGTGACAGCAAAAATTTTTATCCATTTGATCGCAACAGGCGTTTCTTTGGCTACTCCTGACGGCGAGGCATAGGTGCTGGAGCCGGTAAACAACAGCGCATAATAGGTGGATGCCGTTGGCAAAGCTAACAATGCGCCAATAGCGCTGACCATTCCCAGCGGGCTTTTCCACCAACCACAGACAATGCTGATAATGCCCACCACCAGCAAGCCCATAATCCAGCCCTTGAGCGCAAAAGACCTGACCGGAATGATTGGCAGCAAGAGCGGCGTCAAAAAACACCCAGCCAAAACAGCAGCAATGAAAGCGGCAACCATGCTGCTGCTGATAGCGGTGAGATTGAGCAGATTGAGCAAAAAAACCAGGCCCAGTATCATCAAGGTTGGCTTGGCAGCTTGCACGATCTCCACCGGAGTGAGAATCAGGCGGTCGATAAAAGTAAATTTGATCTCCCGCATCTTTTTATCCGCCTTTTTGCCACTGCTAAGAAAAGCCGGAATATGCTTAGCCGCAATTGGTCCGTATATTACCTTAAAGCCCGTTGCCTTTTCTACCATGGGCGCGGCAACACCCACCGCGCTGAGTTGGGGCAAAATCACCTCCTGATGGTCAAGCAGCTCTGCTAATTTTGCTTCTTTAATGCGCATAATCAGCTCTTTGGTGCCAAAAGTGCCTTTGCCTGATGCACACCAGACATTGATGCCCTGGCTATCCAGCACTAAAATCCAGGCCGCAATATCAGTTAACTGCTGCCGCAGCAAGTCAAAGGTTAATTTATAATTAGCCGTGACCAGCACCGGCGAAGAGGCATCCGGATTATTGATCCTATACAAACCCGGGGCAACTGAGTAATTCATGCGTCCGATATTGCATCTAACCTTTATGGCCCCCAGATAATCAGCAAAGCTAAGCTGCGCTGACGTTTCTTTAATATGGCTGGCATCAAAACTGTCCCGCGCACAATAATCGCTCATCTTGACCCTCCAAAAAATTATGCCTGTTATTTCAATAATTATATTCTTATTAAAGGGGAAAAAACAACATTAGACTAACTCTAATAGTGCGTTTTTTACAAAAATTGTACCAATATTCATATTGCCTTTTGCTGAAGAACAATATATAATTTTTATTAATAATTGTTAGGGGAGAACTCCATGCAATTTGATATTGACCCAAAAACTTTTCAAGCAATGCGGGCGGAAAATAAGCCTTTCATTATTAAAGAGGTGTTAACTGATTTTTGAAAAATCCGTTCTTTTCGTCTCTGGGCAGGGACAGTTGATGCCGATACAGTCGATTTAAGCCAATATGACTGCGTAGACTACCAAGGCATGCCGATCTATCTGATCAAAACTATGACCCTGCGCAATTTGATTCAAATCAGGGTTAATTCCTATCTGGTCAATGGCGTCACTACCTTCCGCGCCATGCGGCCCGATATGAAGGCCAGCCTGAGGCCTCTTGATCTGCTGCAATAAGGAGCATCCTAGTAGTGGACAAGCCTAGACCATATCTAAAATATAATACCGCTATTTTGGGTATACTTGATAATGATTTTAAGTTTGTCGTGGTGATTCTGGAAGCGATTTCCCCTCCTTTCAACTCCACGGCGCCAGCAGGAGAGGCCTTTGGTCTCTCCTGTTTTTATTATTTACCGGCGGGCTTATTGCTCAGTTGCAGCCGCCATATCAAGACGATGATTGCGAAGAAACAGGAAAAGCTCAACAAACATCATGCAAAGGTTGATGCAATAAAAAACAACCACATAAGTAATATTGCCGGAAATGATTTTGGCAAAAATACCAAAAATATAGCCGATAGTGATGAGAATTAAAAAGGGCAGGCTTTTCCCTTTGGTAGTGCGCGCTTTATATGATTTGACAATAGATAGCGGCCAAGAACAGCCAAAGCAAAGCAGCATAATAACCTCAAATATTTGTCCCATAGCAAATACCTCCTGGATGATTTATTATAGCACAAATCTTGCTCAGCAAAAATATCTGCTGCGCTTGTTGCAACGGCAAGAATTGCCACACCACAGTATAAGCAGCGTAAATAAGCATTGCTAAAATAGCGTTTATTTTATATAATATATTTTTAAGAAGATGCTTTGAGCTTTGTCCTTTTGTGGCAATAGAGAAGAAAAATAAGGAGAGCACTAATTGAGTAAGCCATCACTGGCCAGCAAATAGACGCTGGCAGCTTCATTGCTGCTGGCATAAGTATTAAAAAGGTCTGATACAGCCACGGTCTGGTCAAGAGAACCATAATAATCATATTGCTGAGCAGGCAAATTAGCCGCCGCGGTCTCAAGCATAACGATTTTTTCACAGCCAACCACTGCTGCGCCGCTATTGTCTGATTCAAAGCTAATGCTGGACAGCTTGCGCACCCAATACATAGCGCGCTCGCCTGGCACAACAACGCGTACAGGTAAATCATCTGCGCTAAGAGCTGAGCTGCCGTCAGCAACAGCAAGGACAATTTCTCGGTTTTGGAGGATATTTTCTGAAAAAACTATAGAATACTTATCACTGGCAGTAAAACGGATTCTGCTGAAATCAGTTTGGCTATAGCCATATTGAGCGAGTAGGGTGTCCAGCAAGGGCCCCACGGCATTGATTGATACTGTCTCACCATTGGCCCTTTTGGCGGAGGTCTTGCGGCTGACGGTTTCCAGGGCAGCCAGATCATTGACTGTAATCGTGAAATCCTCATCCAAAAGGCCGGAAATGGTAATCTGTTCCTCAGCATAGGCGGAGATATTTTTTGCATCAAGCTCGCTTTGGCAACCGGCAAACACCAATAGATTTAGCAAAAGAATAACGCATACAGCAACTGGTTTTTTCATATTGACCTACCTTGTTTCTTATGTAGTGTATTGTTGTTTTAATCAGCAAACAGGTCACAACTTAACGAAAAAATATAAAAGATGCACTTTAAATATATTCTTAAATTAAAATATTCTTGACAAAGAATAATATCACTATTATTATACTAATATAAGAATAGTTGTTAATTACCAATTTACTGCCATTTAAAAAATTTGCTAAAAAATACAAAAAACTAGTATTAAAAAAATACTAGTTTTTTGATAAAAATTGTAATTAATAATCTAATCATGGAGTGCTTATGAAAAACAAAAAGAATATACCTTATATTATTGTCGGAGTAATTATAGTTATTTTTATTGCCGCTCTTCTCTATTCCAGCTTTTCTTCTGAGGAGAAGAATGCCGGCAGTTTAGACGTTATTATCAATAGTGAATTACTAGCCACCTTTACTGCGGAACAAATATTGGCTCTGGAGAGGGTTGAAATTGAAAAAGAAATTGTCTCCGGCAGCCAGGAGAACCAATATGGCACTTATACCGGAACCGCACTGCATACCCTGCTTGATGCAGCTGATCCAAACTGGCAGGATGGAACACGTTATGTTACCGTAACCGCAGAAGATGATTTTTGCGTTAATTTTAATGCGGACGAAGTGATCGGCAGTGATAATATCATGGTAGTTGCTCTATATAACGGGGAGCCGCTGCTTGGACGAAAAGATGGTGATAAAGGTCCTCTGCGCATTGTTGTTCGTGATGATGAATTCGGCAACCGCTCAATATACTGGCTAGTTCGCGTTGAAGTGTGGGCGCCCAGCCAATAAATAATACGCGTGCAAATATCACCTTAAACAGTTAAGGGAACGACCCCATTTGAGGTTTACCCCACAAAAACTAATGTTTTTACGGGGACCCCAAACGTGGGTTCCAAATCAAGCTACCACGCACAATCAAAAAACAAATCCCCTCAAAAGAGAAGATTTGTTTTTGGTTGCGGAGGGAGGATTTGAACCTCCGACCTTCGGGTTATGAGCCCGACGAGCTGCCAGCTGCTCTACTCCGCGATATTTGCGCCGCCAGAAGACTGGCGGCATTGGTGGAGAGGGATGGATTCGAACCATCGAAGGCGGTGCCAACAGATTTACAGTCTGCTCCCTTTGGCCACTCGGGAACCCCTCCATGTATTATTACCAATTATCGGCTAATTATTAGTTGGAGCCGACGATGGGACTTGAACCCGCAACCTGCTGATTACAAATCAGCTGCTCTGCCAGTTGAGCTACGTCGGCAAATGCTAACTTTGTTATCATAAACCCGCCAAGCTGTTCCGGCTGTGTCGCAGGGCTACAAAAGAAATTATATCAATATTTATATCCCTTGTCAATACGCTATAAAAAAATCTTAAAACAACCACGCATTGCCCAATAACGACAAAATTTCCTCCACAAAATATATTAACGCCAGCTTATCGGCTGGTGTTAATTGATAATACGCGCTATTGTTCTACAGCCAGTATCATGTCATCATACCATTCTCTGGCTTTTTTGATACTCTTGCGCGTTGGCATACCCGCTCCGGCAAGTATGACAATTTTATTGACTTCCTCCGGCTTAGTGCCGTCATATTCATCAACAGCAACATAGGTACCAACGCAATCAGCCAACAATAACTTACCTTCCAGATAAACAAAACCCTTCATACGGTAAGTGTCTTCTGCCACCATGTTCAGAAAACTCTCCAGCTGCCGGATTTGCATCTTCGGGCTAATTGTTACCAAATATTTTTGCAGGGTAATATCTCTGGCTATGCTTGCCTCAAAATCGTATTCCTTATCCTGCATATTGCGGATCCGCTCCGGGTCAATTTCAGCATAGGTTGTTTCCACAATATCCGCTTCCGGATTAATCTCCATGATAACCCGCCGGGCATTATCAATTTGCTCCTCGCTAGCCAGGTCGGTTTTATTGATAATAAAGAGACTGCTCACCGAAAGCTGCCGTCTTACCACACGGGCAGTATCAACAACCTTTTCAAAGCGGGGCGCGTCAATCAAACAAATACTGCCGCGGTAATCAATATCTGCATATTCCGGCTGGCTCATCATCCTTTTGATATTGGTGGGGTCAGCCAGGCCGGATGCCTCAACCAATATAACATCCGGGCGCAGCTCTTCCGCTTTGGCCAGTTCATCCTCAAAACGGTCCAAGCGGCATACGCAAAAAATTGAACCGTTATTTATCTCCGCCAACACCGCCCCGACTTCTTTAAGCAGATTGCCGTCAACGCCTTCTTTGCCAAATTCATTAATCACTAAATAAATCTTTTTATCGCTAAATGCCTGAACAATTTTTTTGATAAGCGTTGTTTTGCCGGCGCCCAGAAATCCGGTAATCATATATAATTCCATAATACATACATCTCCGTTTTTAGTGAAAGCCGTACAGATGTACGGCTTTCACTAATTGCTGTAAAGGTGTTTGTTACTACATCACTTCTTTAATAGCGTTCTCCAGCTCTTCTTTGCTTGGGATAATGGAGTTAAACTTCAACTGGCCATTAATGTACAAACACGGTAGATTCTTTACGCCCATCTTCATGCAGCGGGCAATATTTTCTTTGAGGGTAAACTTGTATTCAATCATGTCGATGGCATCACCAAAAGTTGCCTTGGCCTCATTGGCAGCACCCATCATATATGTGCATGCAGCACAAGTAGCAGAGTCCAGGGTGAAAACTTCGACAAACGGTTTGGTGAGGTTATCATAATCCGGCAGCACAACTGCATCAAGATCATAACCAGCGCCAGCAGTGTAATTTTTGACCATTTCACGTACTTCATCAGTTTGCAGCGCAGCCTGCGCTACACCGATTGTATTCTCAACCGGAATTTCGAAAGGCATGTCTCAGCCAGGGGAAAGGATGAAGTTCTTCTTGGTATTCATAGCGTCAATCAGGTCAACAGCAATTTTCATGTTGTCCTGCTGGCTGCCGTGCAACATAACAGAAGTAAGCGGGATATTGCCGCCCATAGCTACGTTATAAGGTTCAGCCATCTTATATGCGCCAACGAGGTCAACGTTTTCATCAACATGGATAGAATCCGGACCGGTTTTGCACATTACTTCAATATTTCTGGTGGCGTCACCGCAGACAAAGAAGGAAGAAAATACGCCCTTGCTACGGATATAGTCAAACAATTCAGTGAAAGGCTTAGCAAAGAATTCTTCAAAATGATTGACGGAAATCTGCGATACCAGCGGATCAACGATCGCGATAATATCCATGCCTGCATCAGCGTACATATCAACCATGCTCTTGCCAACTTTAGTACAAAAGGCAAGCAATTCTTCAACATATTCTTCATCGTCATACATATCCATGAAGATATCATTGCCGCGCAGATGAGAAGCAAGGGTGAAAGGGCCGCAGAACAAGCCATATAGGGCAGTATCATCACCAACAGCCTCTTTCATTCTCCGACAAACATTCAAGACCAATGGCATACGGCCGTCTTTTGCAGTGGGAATAGTGCATTCGCAAGGAACAGTCATGGTGTCTGCCAGGGGATGACTAGAAACAGATGGCGGGCAATCAGGAACCCATACCAGATCACAACCTAAAATTTCAGCTTCCAACTGGAGGTCAAAGCAGATTGGCATACCGTCTGGCTTATACAGACGATGTACTTCCATTAGTGCTTTGAAGAGCGTATCTTCATCAGTAAGCACTTCTGTCGCATCTGCGCCGACAAGAACTCCTGCGTGCACACCAGCAAAGGGAACCCATGGTGCACGTTCTGTCTCTTCATGGCGCAGAGCCTTGAACAATAATTCTTTAGACATTGCATCTCCTCCCAAAACTAATTTAATTATTTTAATATAGGTGCCTCTGGCCAACCAGCACTTATATCAAATAAAGCGCTAACTTTCCTTGCTTATATTTCCATTATATTATTTATTATTATAAATAATATAATACACCTATTCATAGAAAGACTATAATAGATATGATCTATTACACTATCATCAAATAAACAGAAAATAGCCCTTCTAATTATTGCCTTATAATTAAACATATCATTATTATATAGCATTAATAATTTTATTTTTATTTAAAAAAAGAGGCATTTTTTGGTAAAAAAATACCTCTTTTAATTTCTATATAAATAAAAGCAGACGTAGAGAAATCTCTACGTCTGCTTGCACTTCTACGGTTTAGAACTTTTAAGGAAAAATATTAATTAAATAATAATTATTGTTTAGCAGCAGCGTCTTTTTTGTCCATAGCTGCGCCACGGGCAAAAGCGAAGATAAATGCTACAACATACCAGGCCAGAGTGAGGATAACATACTTCCAACCGGTGGTGAAGAAGATCATGTAG
>JAVBKT010000008.1:0-47522 GCA_031553915.1 Bacillota bacterium | reverse complement strand
GACCTACCTGGCCTTTGCTCCGCAAAGCCGCAGGTAATGCACTAGCTTCGCGTCGTTATCGCTCCTAGCCAGGCAGGCAGCCTGCCTTCGACCTAGCTGGTCTTTGCCTCTGGCAAAGTCACAGCTAATGCACTAGCTACGCGTCGTCGCTCTGCCTGGCCCAGCCCGACTATCCATCCGTCGGGGGTGTCGGCAGTTTTGACTGGAAAACAGTGAAACCTAGCTGGCTTTTGCCTACGGCAAAATCTCAGCTATGCATTAAGTTAAAACGCAAGATGCAACATCTTGGTTTTAGCTAAACAGATCCTGGCGAAAAAATTATTTTTCGTAGTATATCTACGGGAAGTAATTTTTTCAACGAGTTGCCAGCGTTTTCCAGTCAAAACCGTATGGGGTTCGCATCCCTAATGGCTAGGAACAACTTGCCAAAAGGAGATAAATGTGTTTTAATATTAGGGCAATAATTTGTATTAAACTAATATGTTGATTTGTTAAGGGGAGGGAATCATGTCAAATATTGCTTGGATTATCATTGCTTTTGTTGTTTACGCTGGTGTAATGCTGGCGATAGGCGGTGCTTTCTTTAAAAAATCCAATAATCTTTCTGAGTATTTTTTGGGCGGACGCAAACTCAATTCCTGGGTTGCGGCTATGTCTGCACAGGCCTCTGATATGTCCGGCTGGCTGCTGATGGGTTTGCCCGGCGCTATTTATGCTTTTGGTACCGGCCAGATGTGGATTGCGGTTGGTCTGGCTATTGGTACTATTGTAAACTGGCTTGTAGTTGCCAAAAGATTACGCAGGTATACCATTGTTTCTGGAAATGCGATTACCATTCCTCAATATTTTGGCAACCGCTTCAAAGACAATTCCAATATTTTGCGCATTGCTTCAGCCATTTTTATTACTATTTTCTTTGCTGTTTATACAGCCTCAGCCTTTGTCGCTTGCGGCACCTTGTTTTCTCAGGTGTTTGGCTGGAATTATCAGCTTTGCCTGCTGATAGGGGTGGGGATTGTCCTTATCTATACCTTTTTGGGCGGCTTTGCGGCTGTCTGCTGGACAGATCTTATCCAGGGCTTGTTAATGCTGGCGGCTATTCTTTTTGTACCGATTGCAGCCCTGGTGGCGCTAGGCGGCAGCGATGCCATAGCCAGTGTTTTGCCCGCAGCCTTCCTTGATCCTCTTTCTGACGGCTCTGGCGGGACAATATCTTTTATCTCGATTGTTTCCCAGCTGGCCTGGGGTTTAGGCTATTTTGGAATGCCGCATATATTGGTTCGCTTCATGGCGATCAGATCAGAAAAAACAGTGAAAAAATCAGCGGCTATTGCTATTGTCTGGGTGCTGTTATCTCTTACTTTTGCTGTAGGAGTAGGGCTGATCGGCGCTGCCTTTACTCCTGAACTGGCTAATTCTGAGACGGTGTTTATCTCGATGATTCAAAAGGTGTTTATGGATCCGGGAGCTATTATCAACTTCCCGCTCTTGGGCGGATTGTTCCTTTGCGGTATCCTCGCTGCGATTATGTCCACCGCGGATTCGCAATTGCTGGTAACAGCTTCCGCAATTTCGAGCGATATTTATAAAGGGTCAATCAATAAAAAAGCCAGCGACAAACACCTGGTATGGTTCAGCCGTTTCGCGGTTCTGGCAGTGGCCCTAATTGCCTATTTCATTGCCCTTAATCCGGATAGCAGTGTGATGGGTTTGGTATCTAATGCCTGGTCTGGCTTTGGTTCTGCCTTTGGCGCTTTAGTATTGCTCTCTCTTTATTGGCGCAGAGTCAACCGTGCCGGCGCCATCGCCGGCATTATCTCCGGCGGCTTGACCGTTATCCTTTGGGATTATATTAATATTGCTAATTATATGACGATTGGCGAACTCACCGGCCTCTATTCTCTGGTACCCGGCTTTATTATCTCCCTGGTGTGCATTATTGCCTTTAGCTTGGCAACTGCCAAACCTTCCGCGGAAATTGAGGCTGAGTTTGATAAAGTTGCGGCAGGTGAGCTTGATGAAGAAAAGGAGACTGAAAGCGCCCCGGCAGCACAGATTTAGTTACGGATAAATTTTGCGCTAAAGCGATCAGTTGCTGGAGTATAATATAGTAAGGGATGATATCTTCATATCCTGTGTCAGTGCAGTATCCAGCCGGGATCACACCAAAAAATGTGGTCCCGGCCTTTTGTATAGATTTTGGCAAAGGGCGATCAGTTACGGTAAATAAGCGCAAAGTGGAGCAGAAAAACAAAAAACAGTGAAAAATTTGCGAACATTTTCCTAAAATATTGCATATTTCGGCAAAAAGGATTATAATCAAAACCTAGTTATTTGCGGGCAGAAATTTAATAGGGAAAAGAGGGCCATCATGAAAAAGATATATGTAGGCAAAACAAAAGACGTGTTCCAGCTGGAAAATGGCAATGTGCTATTACAATTTAAAGATGATTGCACTGGCGAAGACGGTGTTTTTGACCCCGGCTCCAATAATATCGGCCTCAGCATTGAGGGTATCGGCCGGGCAAATTTAGAAACCTCGATCCATTTCTTCGAACTGCTGAAAGCAGCCGGCATCCAAACCCATTATCTCGGCGCCAACATCGCGGACGCTACCATGGAAGTCCTGCCGGCCAAGGTTTTCGGCAAAGGCCTGGAGGTTATCTGCCGTCTGGTGGCAACAGGCAGCTTTATCCGCCGCTATGGCGATTATATTGCCGACGGCACCCCTATTGCCGGTGGTTATGTAGAAACCACCTTCAAGGATGATGCCAAGGGTGATCCGCTGGTGACTAAAGATGCGCTGGTTCTGCTTGGCGTTATGGATGAAGCCCAGTATGAAAGCATCAAAGAACAAACCCTGAAAATCACCAGAATAGTCGCTGATGATATGAAAAAACTCGGGCTTGACCTTTATGATATCAAATTTGAATTTGGCTATAATGGCGATAAGGTTATTTTGATTGATGAGATTGCCAGCGGCAATATGCGCGCCTATAAAGACGGCAAAATTGTGGCCCCTGTTGATCTCACTAATATGATTCTGGGTAGATAAATTTTACCCAGCTAAAAAAACGCTTAGATAAAAAGAAAGACATCAAATTTGATGTCTTTCTTTTTATCTAAGCTACGGCTATTGGCCGGTGTTATTCGCTGTCCAGGGCAGGGTTGTCATGAATCATGGTACCAATCCCCTCATCAGAAAACATCTCAATCAAAATAGAGTGGGGGATCCGGCCGTCAATCATCACCGCCTTGGTCACGCCGCCTCTCACCGCTGCCTCACAGCAGCGTACTTTGGGTATCATCCCGCCAGTAACAATCTGGCTTTGAATCAGGTTTTCCAAATCATCAACCCGGGCTTTGTGGATAAGCGTTTCCACATTATCGGCATCACGCAACAGCCCGCGAATATCAGTCATGAGAATAATACTTTCTGCTTTTAAGGCCGTGGCGATTTCCGCTGCCGCGGTATCAGCATTAATATTGTAGACTTGGCCGTCCTCATCCACGCCCACCGCGGCCACCACCGGGATATAACCTGCCTCCATAATATCCAAAATGGGAGAAGGGTCAATTTTGGTAATCGCGCCGACAAAACCGAGATCAGTGTCGCTCTTTAGTTTGGTGGCATGAATCATCTCTCCGTCCAGCCCGCACAGGCCGATAGCCTTACCGCCGCAACGGCCAATCATCTTCACCAGGTCTTTATTGGTTTTGCCGCAGAGTACCATCTGCACCACCTTGACAGCTTCCTCAGTGGTATAACGCAGCCCATTGATGAATTCACTTTTAATGCCCAAATGATCCATTGTCTCGGTGATTTCCGGCCCGCCGCCATGCACGAGGACGACCTTAACCCCTACCTGTTTCAGCAGCACAATATCATTCATCACTGCTTGCTTGAGGTTTTCATTAGTCATGGCATTGCCGCCGTATTTAATCACCACCACTTTGCCGGAATAAGTCTGAATATAGGGCAGGGCAGTGGTGAGAATATTGGCCCGCAGTGTTTCCTGGTCGCTGATAAATTTATTTTCCATAGATTCCTCCCCGATTACTTGAGCTAAATTACTTGCAGTTTTTTAGGTCCGGTAATCACCATTGATTTTGACATAATCATAAGTAAGGTCGCAGCCCCAGGCTGTGGCGCTGCTTGATCCCTGGTTCATCATAATATCAAGATAAATTTCTTTTTCAAGCAGAATTTCTTTGGCAGCCTGCTCGGAAAAGGGGATTCCGCTGCCATTTTTACATACCGCTATTTTACCCTTGGCCGAGCTGATGCTGACATCAATGCTCGCGACATCAAAATCACCCTCGGTATAGCCGATAGCGCACAGTATCCGTCCCCAGTTAGCGTCCGCGCCAAAAATGGCTGTTTTGACCAGCGAAGAGGTGATGACCGATTTAGCTATCGCTTTGGCCAGCTGCTCATTTGGCGCGCTGCTGACATGGCATTCGATCAGCTTAGTGGCGCCTTCGCCGTCAGCGGCAATCATTTTCGCCATGGCGGCGGCTACTTCTTTCAGCGCTGCGCCAAAGATAGCCAGCTCCGTCCCGTTAGCAGTAATTTCTTTGTTGCCAGCCAAACCATTGGCCATAATTGAGACCATATCATTGGTAGAAGTATCGCCGTCTACACTGACCATGTTATAAGTAGCGGCAACCACATCCCTGAGGCTTTGGCTGAGCAGATCTGCGCTGATAGCCACATCTGTGGTGATAAAGCTGAGCATGGTCGCCATGTTGGGGTGAATCATACCCGAGCCTTTGGCCATGGCTCCGATGCGGCAGGTTTTGCCGTCAAGCGCAAATTCTACCGCCATTTCTTTAGCCATAGTATCAGTGGTCATAATCGCTTCCGCAGCAGCATGATCGCCAGCATAGCTTAAAGCGTCAATCAAGGGAGCTATGCCCCTCTTGATCGGCTCAAGCGGCAAGGGCAGACCGATTACTCCGGTAGAGGCGATAATAATATCGCTGGCCCGCAGATTAAGCGCAGCAGCTGTCAGCTCGCACATTTTGCTGGCAATCTCCACTCCGTCAGCATTACAGGTGTTGGCATTGCCGCTGTTACAAATGACTGCCTGTGCTTTGCCATCAGTAATGTTGTTTTTTGTCACAGTAATCGGCGCGCCGTAAACCTTGTTTTGCGTATAGACTGCAGCAGCAGTGCAGGGCACGTCGCTGACAATTAAAGCCAGGTCTTTTTTGTCTTTTTTATCGCGAATGCCAGCGTGGATGCCAGCGGCCTTAAAGCCGGCGGGAGCGCAAACGCTGCCGGTAATTTTTTTTATGTTCATAACTATTTCTCCGTAAATGTTTTATTGGCCAAACGAGGTTTGCTCAGGGAGGCCCAGGGCAATGTTCATATTTTGCACAGCCGCTCCTGATGCCCCCTTGCCGAGATTATCCAGCACGCTGACCAGGGTAATTTGGCTGTCATTGCCAGCCACATAAATATTCAAATAATTGGTTCCGGTATTAATGCCGGCCGGAATAAAACCGTCCGAGGGCAAGGGTGCAACCCGGATAAAATGCTCCTTGGCATAATGCTCTTGCAAAAGCGCATAAATATCATCTTTGCTTACCTCTTTGTTCAGGCCGCAGAGGTAAAGAGGGAGAGCAACCTCCATTCCTGCATAAAAATCGCAGATCAGAGGATTGAACAGCGGTTGATGCGCCAGGCCGCTGATTTTGGCTATTTCCGGTAAATGCTTATGCTGCAGCGTTAAACCATACAGCCGCGGATAAGTCAGCAGGGGATCCCTGTTGCTGTTTTCATATTGCTCGATAGCTTTTCTCCCGGCGCCGCTATAGCCGCTCGTCGCATGAAGAGACAGCGGATAGTCCACTGGCAGAATACCGGCATTGATCAAAGGATAGAGCAGCACAATGGCGCCAGTGGCATAGCAGCCGGGGTTGGCAATACGCTTGGCCCCCGCAATTGCGGCCCGATGAGCGCTAGAAAGCTCCGGTAGGCCATAGGCCCAGTCATCATTGGTGCGGTGAGCAGTGCTGGCGTCAATGATGATCGTATGCTCATTGTGGCATAGCGAAACAGCTTCTTTGGCCGCATCATCCGGCAGGCAAAGAAAAACTACATCCGCGCTATTGATCAGCTCGGCCCGAGCTTTATTGTCCTTGCGCAGTTCAGCCTCAATGAAGAGCAGTTGGATATCATCCCGCAAGGCTAATCTTTGTTGTAACTGTAAACCGGTAGTGCCTTCCTGGCCGTCGATAAAGACCTTAATTGTCATGCCAACAGCTCCTCCTCGAATATTATGTTATTATTATGCATATATTTGCATAAAATGTCAAGATTTTTTGCAAAAATGGCTAAAATTCAGCATATTTTTCATAAAAACAACAGTTTAGAAAATTATTTTTAGCGATTATTGGCTAAAAAGCTTGATAGTTCATTTAATAAAAAAGCGCCTCTCTCCCGGGGGAGAAAAAGGCGCAATAAATTAGAGGCCGATTATTTTAGGATAGCTTTGTGATAAACCTTTTTACCTTTACGCAGCAGCGCATGTCCGTCAACAAAATCATTGCTGCCGAGCAAATAGTCATGAGCGGTAATACGTTCGTTGTTGAGATAAATCCCGCCCTCTTTGATCAGGCGGCGGCCTTCGCTATTGCTGGCAATCAGGCCGCACAGAGTAAGCAGGTCGATAATGGTCATATTTTCAGCGAGATTAACTTCGGTAGAAGGCATATTGGCCGTATCGCCGGCGCCGCTGAACAGCGCCTGGGCCGCGGTTTGTGCATTACGGGCGTCTTCTTCGCTGTGCACCAGCTTGGTCACTTCATAAGCCAGCCTTGCTTTGGCCTGGTTGATATCAGCGCCACTCTGCATATCAGTCATAGCGCGGATCTCATCCATCGGCAAAAAGGTCAGCAGAGCCAAGCAGTTTGCCACATCAGCGTCATCAATATTACGCCAATACTGATAGAATTCATAGGGGCTGGTTTTGGCTGGATCCAGCCAGACGGCGCCGCTCTCGGTTTTGCCCATCTTTTTGCCGGCAGAGGTAGTGAGCAGCTTGAAGGTGAGCGCATGCGCCTCGGCTCCCTCCACGCGGCGAATCAAATCCGCGCCGGAGAGGATATTAGACCACTGGTCATTACCGCCCATTTGCAGAATGGCGCCATAGCGGCGGTACAGCTCCAGAAAATCATAGCTCTGCATCAGCATATAATTAAATTCAAGGAAAGTGAGGCCCTTTTCCAGCCGCACCTTGAAGCATTCGGCGGTTAGCATTCTGTTGACGGAAAAATACTGGCCATAATCGCGGATGAACTCCAGATAGTTCAGATCCAGCAGCCAGTCGGCATTATTGACCATACGCGCGCCATCCTCATCATCAAAGCGGAGGAATTTGGCAAAAGTCTTTTTGAATTTTTCTCCGTTGGCAATGATATCCTCTTTACTGAGCATTTTGCGCATATCGGTTCTGCCGGAGGGATCACCCACTAAAGTGGTGCCGCCGCCGATCAGGGCGATCGGCCGGTGACCGGCCCTTTGCATATGCATCATTACCATCACCTGAATAAAATGGCCGACATGCAAGCTGTCTGCCGTGGGGTCAAAGCCAATATAAAAAGTAACCGGGCCGCTGGCCAAAAGGTCACGAACTTCCTCCATATTTGTTGATTGTTCAACAAAACCGCGCTCCTGCAAAATATCGAATACGTTTGTCATTATGCCTTTCCTTTCTTGCCGTCTTTGCAAATATCTATCATATATAATAATTTTTTACTTTGTCTTTGTCAAGTTATTGGCATTCGTGATAATTAATGATATAATCTAAAATACTTTCTTTGTTTCTTCGCTGTGCGGTTAGGCTCTTTTGCTCAAGAGGGGAGTTAATCATGAAGTATAATACTTTAGGCCGCAGCGGAATTAAAGTCAGCGAGCTTTGTTTGGGCATCTTGCCGATGGGTCCGTTGCAGGCGGCTATGTCGCCGGAGGATGGCGGACGGCTGATCAAGAAAGCAATGGCCAGCGGCATAACCTTTTTTGATTCCGCCCAGATGTACGGCTCATATGCGCATTTGCGTTATGCCCTTGACCGCCACAGCGGCGAGGTCGTGATCAGCGGCAAGTCAGTAGCCGCTACCTATGCGGATATGGCTAAAGCTATTGAAGAAGGGCTGACCGCTCTTAATCGAGACTATTTTGATATCTTTTTGCTGCATGCGGCGAGAGCTGGCAGCGATATCTTGCAGCAGCGCGCACCCGCCTGGCAATGTCTTCAGGACTATCAGGCCAAGGGCTATATCCGCGCCATTGGCGCCTCCACCCATAATGTGCAGGCAGTAAGCGCCCTGGCTAACGAGCCCAGCGTGGATATCATCTTTGCGCTATATAATAAGCTGGGCATGGGTATGCTAAATGGCAACCCGCCGGATATGATCAGGGCTGTCCGGCAAGCGGCAGCAAAGGACAAAGGCGTTTATTCGATGAAGCTTTTGGCCGGCGGCAATCTGCTGGCTGATATCCGTGAGGCCATTGCTTTTGGCCGCGTCGAGGATTGTTTTGCCAGCCATGCTATTGGCATGGTAGCAGAAGCGGAGCTGGATCTGAACCTGCGTTTTTTCAATGACCAGCTGATCGCTGATGCCGAGCTGAGGAATGTTAAAAATAACAAAAAGTGGCAATTGATGGCTGCTGTTTGCGTCGGCTGCGGCAACTGCATCAATAGTTGTCATAATGACGCCCTCGTCATCCGTGACAATAAGGCCAATGTGATTGCTGAAAACTGTATATTATGCGGTTATTGCGCTGCGGATTGTCCGGAGTTTGCTATCCGGGTGAGATAAAAGCAAAGCTGGTTCTTGAAATATCATTTTAGGATTTGGTGGAGGAAATGGAGTTGGAAAAAGAGGAAATACGCTTTGCGCCTGGTGAGGGCGCAACAAATGCTGGTCTCAAGAAACATAATATCAGCACGCTCACCGTCTTTTTTATGATTTTCTGCATGGTTAGCGCCGGCGCTTATGGTATCGAAGATATGATACCAGCCGCTGGGCCAGGCTTAACACTGGCCCTATTGGTGGTTTTGCCCTTTTTCTGGAGCATACCGCAGGGCTTGATTGCAGCAGAGCTGGGCAGCGCTATTCCCCAGGAGGGCGGCTATTATAAGTGGATTCAGCGTGCGCTGGGAGAGTTTTGGGGTTTCCAGGGCGGCTGGTGGCGCACCCTTTCTATTTATATTGATTCAACGCTGTATATTGTGCTGGCAGTTGGCTATCTCTCTGCTGTTGTTCAGCTGAGCGATACGGCAATTTTTCTCATCAAAGCCGGTTTGATTATTGTTTTTACCTATATCAATATTCGCGGCCTCACTGATGTTGGCCGCTTGTCCTCATATTTTTCTGTCCTGGTGATGGCAACTTTTCTGATTATGACCATTATGGGTTTTGTGCATTGGAACACTAACCCTTTTGTCCCCTTTATTCCTGAGGGGCAAACCTTCTTTGGATCTCTCGGTTTGGGTATTGCCATTTGCATGTGGATGTATTCCGGCTACGAATCAATGTCCACTATGGCCGGGGAGATGAAAAACCCCCAGGTTATTCCCAAGGCAACCATTTTTTCGGTGCCGGCGATTATGCTGATTTATATTCTGCCCACCATGGCCGGATTGGCCTCTGTGGGCAACTGGGAGCAATGGTCAACAGCCGGAGGAATTAGCTTTGCTACTGTAGCCGGGTCCTTGGGTATTCCTTTCCTGGGCGTGCTCTTTGTCATTGCCGCCATTATTTCCAATACTTCGCTGTACAGCACCTATCTGGCCTCCGGTTCGCGTGGCTTCTATACCATGGCCGAGGATAATTTATGCCCCAAGTTTTTCAAGTCAGTGAGCAAAAAACACGGCACTCCGCATAAAGCCATCATAAGTATGGCCATAGTTAACCTGATTCTTTGTCAATATGGCTTTGAAGTACTGGTGGTACTGGATGTCTTTTTGTTGATGTTCGCCTATATTTTGATTTATATTTCAGCCATTGCGCTGCGTATTAAAGAGCCGGGGCTAAAAAGGCCGTTCAAAGTGCCCTTTGGCACCAAAGGTCTCATCCTCTTTTGTCTGGCGCCGATTATTCTCTGCGCAGTCGCTCTCTTTAGCAATGGCCTGATCTATTTTATCGGCGGTTGTATTGGTGTCATCTCCGGCCCGATCGCCTATCTGATCTTTAAAAAGAAATATGGCGGCTTGGACAAAAGCGGCATAATTGACCGGCGCTCTAAGCTGGGAATCTTGATTTTGTCCGGGATAATGGTGATAGCTATTGCCGTGAGCGGGATCATGATAGCGGCGGACAGGCAGGCGGCGCATACTGCTTTGGCTGAATATAGCGCTGCCTATCTACCGGGCGCCACGACCGATACCTTTTTTGACTGGGAAAGTGAGCTGTATGCTTTAGAGGTAAGTGACAGCGCAGCGGAGAACTTTGTCATTTATTATGATGACGGATTTTACGGATATATTGAGCTGGATGGTTTTTATCAGGACGAGGCTGCTTTTGCCGGCGATGCCTACGCGGCATTGAGCCATTTACGCAATACCAATCTGCAGCTGGACTATGTGGATATTATCTCTAAGCAATATGTTTGTTATGGTGCGGAACTGGACGCTTATTCATCGCCGGGGCAGATGCTAGGCGATATCAGAACAGCTTATTAGCGCCAAATAAGGAGGACCGGGGTATGCTGGAAAGATATTCTTTACCGGAAATGAGCAAGATTTTCAGTGACGAAAATAGGTATCAGCTGATGCTTGATGTTGCTGTTGCCGCTTGCGAGGCCATGGCTGATATTGGGCAAATACCCAAAGAAGCTTATCTGGAAATTAAAGAAAAGGCCAATTATGATGTGCAGCGTATTGCAGAAATCGAGCTGGAAACCAAGCATAATGCCGTAGCCTTCCTCACTAATTTGCGCGAATACACCGGCCCGGTCGGGAACTATTTGCATTTGGGTATGAGCTCTGCTGATATCAATGATACCACTACCGCGCTTCAGGTTTGCCAGGGGGCGGATTTGTTGCAGGGAAAATTGCGCCAGCTGCGAGATGCCTTGTCTAACCTGGCCCGGGAATATAAATATACCTTGATGATGGGGCGCACGCATGGCACCTACGAAGAACCAATTACCTTTGGCCTGAAAATGGCCCTATGGATGGAAGAGGTAGAGCGGTCAATTACCCGCTTGGCCCAGGCCAGACACAGCATGGCTGTGGGAAAAGTTTCCGGTGTTGTCGGCACCTTCTCCAGCCTGGATCCGCATGTGGAAACCTTTGTCTGCCGCAAGCTGGGGTTGCATCCGGCACCTGTTTCCACACAGATCGTGCAGCGTGACCGCTATGCGGAGTTTGTCACCACCCTGGCCATTATTGGCAGCTCTATTGGTAAATTTGCTGATGAAATCCGCTATCTTTCGCAAACTGATATTCGTGAGGTGGAAGAAGCTATGTCAGAAGGGCAACAAGGCTCTACGGCCATTCCCTACAAATTACGGCCATTTAAATGCGAAAATATTTCCGGACTTTCCCGCCTGCTGCGCGGCTATGTGGTTCCTGCTTTGGAAGATGTGCATATTTTATACGAGCGCGACACAACGCATACCCCGGTAGAACGGGTCATTATTCCGGATAGCTGTCTGGTGCTTGATTATATGCTCTATCATTTTACTGATGTCATCAATAAATTAAAGGTCTATCCGGAGCGGATGCGGGATAATGTTGACAGCAGTATGGGCGTTATCTTTTCTCAGCTAGTGCTGCTGGCGATGATTGAAAAAGGGGTCATGCGCGAGAAGGCAAATGAAATTATTTCTGATGACGCCAAAACCGCCTGGCAACAACAAACAGATTTTCAGTATTTGGTGCTGGAGGATGAGCGGATTAACACTGTGCTTTCCCGGCAGGAAATTATGAGCATTTTTGATTATGAGCATTTTCGCAAGAATATTGATTTTATTTTTGACCGGGCAGGCCTACAGTAGCTGCCCTATCTCACTCTTTTTATAGTTTCAGCATTAATATAAAGCGTGCCGTTTGCGGCACGCTTTTAGTATATCCCTTGATCAAAAGGGTGATAATAACAGCAAACAAAATTTTGTGAGGCTATCATGCAAGGGTCAAGGGCAGAGAATAACGCGCCGATTAGTCATGCGGTCAAAGACAATATCGCTTTTATTGAGCGAAGCTTGGAAAAAAGCCTGGATATAGTGATCAGAGAATTTCGCCTGGGCAATGGGCAGGAGGCAGCCACCTTTTTTCTGGATGGCTTTGTCGACCGCGATTTGCTGGGGCGCGATTTGTATTTGCCGCTGATGAACGCAAGCAAAGACTGCAATTTTACGATCGAAGAGCTATCGCGTGAGGTGTTGCATGTCAGCAGCATTGTCATTGTTGATGATATGCGGCAGCTGATTGATTATGTGTTGCAAGGCCTGATTGCGGTGATGATTGAAGGCGCCGCGACCGCTATTGTGGTTGAGGCTATCAATTGGCCGCAGCGTTCAGTCGCTGAGCCGGGAACAGATGTGGTGATACGCGGCCCCCGGGAGGGCTTTATCGAAAATATGCGCAGTAATGTGGCCTTGCTGCGCAAAAAGATTCATCATCCTGATTTTCAAACAGAGGTCATCAAGGTGGGGCGCTATTCCCAAACCAATATCGCGCTGGTTTATATCAGCAGTATTGTTAACCGCGAAGTGCTGAAAAAAATTCAGGCGCGGATCAAGAAAATTGACATTGACGCTATTTTGGATAGCGGCTATATCGAGCAGTTGATCCAGGATACGCCATACTCATTTTTCCCTACTATCGGTATTGCCGAAAAGCCGGATATTGCCGCCGCCAAGATTTTGGAAGGCCGGGTTGCGGTATTGGTGGACGGGTCGCCGATCGTGCTGACCGTGCCGATGCTTTTTGTCGAAGGCTTGCAAAGCGGAGAGGATTATTATACGCGGTTTTTCTATGCCACCTGGGTGCGTGTACTGCGCTTTATTGCTATCTTTTTCAGTATCCTGCTGCCGGGCATTTTTGTGGCTGCTGTCTCTTATCATCAGCAGATTATTCCTTTTCGCCTTTTTCTTTCTATCGCAGCGGGAGAAGCGCAAACGCCCTTTTCCGTTGGCTTGTCTGTGCTGATGATTGGCCTGGTATATGAGATATTGCGTGAGGCGGGCGTACGCTTGCCCAAGCCTGCCGGCCAGGCGATAAGCATTGTCGGCGCCATTGTCATGGGAGATGCCGCTGTCTCCGCCGGGTTGATTTCCGCTGCAGTGCTGATTGTCCTGGCGATTACGGTTATCGCCTCTTTTGTCACTGCCCCCTTTGTCGAGGCTGCCACGCTTTTGCGCATCATTTTTCTGCTTTTGGGCTGGTTTGTCGGCTTGTTTGGCATTTTGATCGGCATGGTCTTTTTGCTCATCTATCTTTGCTCTCTGGAAACCTTTGGCATTGCCTATTTCTCTCCGTTTGCGCCGCTTGATCTGCAAGGGTTAAAGGACAGCGCAGTACGGATGCCGCTATGGCAGCTCAAATGGCGGCCACAGGTTTTGAGCAGGAATAGAAGGCGTATGGCTGCCAATAAGAGGGGGGATTAAGTGATGTCAGGCTTTGTCATAAAATTTGTCGCTTTGCTTACTTTGCTGGCTTTATCAGTATGCTGCCTTTTTGGCTGCCGCAGCAAGGCGGAAATCGGCGATATGGCAGTTGTTCTGGGTGCAGCCTTGTCTGTGGCAGAGGATGGCCTGTTGCAGGTCAGTATTGAGCTTGCACATCAGGACGGCAATAATGCCGCAGATGTGAGCATGAGCTTTGTTGCGACAGCAGATAGCTGGGCAGCTGCCGAAGAAAAACTGTCCGCTCAAATTAATAAGCAGCTTTATTTTGGCCATATGGTGTTGCTGGTCCTTGACCAGGATATGCCGCCTGCCACTGCCAGGGATTATTTGCAGATGTTTTATCAGGATCAAAGACTGGCGCCGACAATCTATGTGGCGTGGACAGAAGCGGACACACAAAAATTATTTGCGAGCAAATTTGGCGAGGCGGAATATGCCTCCAAAGGGGTTGCGGAACGCTTGGCGCTGGAGCTGAAAAATAACCGTGATTTTACGCTGACACTAAGCCAATGTATGCAGCATATTTATCAGCAGCAGCCCTTGGAGCAGATGGCTGTGCTTAGCGTTGATCAGGAGCAGATTCGCATTAAGCAGCTGGCGGTGAACCATGAGTAGCAAGCATAGCTTAACGCTGCAAAATATTTGTAATTGCAGCTTATCCCTGCTGGCCGGCATGGGCATTTATCTGGCTACTGCCAATCATCTTGGCATCTCGCGCATCTTTGCTTTGCTCCTGGGCCTGGCGCTGACCGCGCTCACGATGTTTCTTTTCCGGGCCAACCTCGGCAAGAGCCGTCAACAGTCAGCCTGCGGCAGCTTATTAATATTGCCCTTGCTTGCGGTATTGCTGGTGGTGGCTATCAATTATGGCGGTGTCATCAGAATCTGGCAAACGCTTACCGGCACAGCTACGCCTTTTTATATCTATTCATTGATCACAGCATCCTTGCTGGTGCTCTCCGGCTATAAGGGCGAGCAGTCTATTTTACGCGCCGGGCCGCTGGTGGTTCTGCTGATTATTCTGGCGGTGGTTTTTGATACGATATTTATTGTGCCCAAGGCCCAGCCTCAGCTGCTGTTGCATAGCGGGATCAAGGCGACAGCTGATATTTTGAGCGGTGCAGTGCAAATTATGCTCCCTCTTACTGCGTCCGGACTGATTTATGTTTTTTGGTACTATTTTTGCCGCAAGGGCGGCGAGCCGCTGCTGCAAAAGGGGGATTTGGGCCGGGCAATGCTTTTCCCTATGCTCTATCTGGTGATTGCCCAGCTGAGAGATGTACTGCTCTCCGGGGACTTGATTGCTCTGGATAGCTATCCTATTTTGCGCACCTTGAAATCAGTTGATTTTGGCGTGGGGATCTCGCGCCTGGAGTTTTTGGGTATTATGGCTTTAAGCGGCGGCATTTTGATCGCCATCATGCTGGAATTTATTGTTTTGCTGCGTATCAGTGAACGGTTATTGCCTTTGAAAAAAATTAGCAGCCTGATTATCTATACCGCAGTGGTCTTGCTGTTATCTACCGGCGCATATTTTCTTTTTACGCATCAGGCGGTGTATTGGCTTATCGGCTTGGCCATAGTGCTGTTTTTTGCCTATGCGCTTATCAGCGCAAAAAAGCAAGATATAAGCAATAGACCTGTTAAATAGCTATTAATAACTGCTGTTGGTTGACGTTTGGCTGGTTTTGGGGCTTGACTTTATCTCTGTAAGGTATATAATCTTTAATGTAATAAAATACCAATGAGTTAATGGGCGACTATAAATGGAGGTATAGCGATGACTAATAATAGCAAGCTGAAAAGCGCTAGCATTGATGAATTATTTAAAGCCGTATTAACCCTGGAAAATGTAGATGAATGCTATTGTTTTTTTGAGGATTTGGCTACTGTGCCGGAAATTAAATCTTTGGCGCAGCGTTTACAGGTAGCAAAGATGCTTCTGCAAAATGAGACATATACTTCAATATCAAAAATTACCGGCGCGTCTACCGCCACCATCAGCCGGGTGAAAAATTCGCTGTTTTATGGCGAGGATGGCTACAAATTGGTTTTGGAGAGACTGGCGGGCAAATAGAGTAATTGGTTTTTAAGGAGCGGATACCAGTGGATATAATTCCTGCTATTGATTTGCGGGAGGGTACATGTGTGCGCGTTTTTGGCAACACAACTCCAGCAGAAATATATACGGACGACCCCGTGGAGCAAGCGGTTCTCTTGGCTCAGATGGGCGCCACCAAGATACATATTACCGATTTGGACGCCGCCTTTAGCGGGCATTTATGCAATCTGCGTGTAATTCAGGAAATGGCCAAGCTGCCGAATATTTCTCTGCAGCTGTCCGGCGGTGTGCGCAGCCTGGCCGATATCGCTACCCTGGACGGCTTAGGCGTAGAATATATTGTGGTCGGCGTTCGTTTTTTGGGCAATAAAGATTTGTTGAAAGAGGCCTACGCCAAATATGGGGAGAGGATAATCCCCGGTGTTGATGCCAGGGATGGCCTGGTGGCTATTGAAGGCTATGAGCTGTCTTTGAGCAAGACTGTCAGTATGCTGCTTGATGAAATTGGGTCGCTTAATATCAGCAAAATTCTTTATACTGATTTGCGGCGCTATGGCAGTATGCAAGGCCCAAATTTCCAGGGCATAGAGGACTTGGTTGAAGAAAGCCGCCTGGATGTAATGGTGGCGGGAGGCGTTTCTGATTATGCGTCTTTGCTGCGACTAAAAGAAATTGGCGTTGCCGGAGCAGTGATCGGCAAGGCAATTTATGCCGGGAATATCGAGCTGCAACGGGCCATGGAGCTTGCCGCCAAAGCTAATAAATAAGAAAATATTGATAACAAAAGATAATTTTCGCAAAGAAACCGTACTTTTTTAAGAAAAAGTACGGTTTCTTTTGTAATAAAGAGTAGGGGTTAATAGTATTAGCTATAGAGAAGTTTCAGGGGAGTCATCAATTTTCTCTTCGGTCTCTGCCGCTGACTCGGTATTTTCCTCTTTATCAGCTTTGCGGCGCTTACGGAAAAAAATCAAGATATCAACGGCAAGCATATTGATAATGGCAATAACTGTAGCAATGCCGGCGATAAAATAACAGCCCAGCCCGCAGGCAATGCCCAGCGTTGCCAGGAAAAAAATCTCTGCGGCAGTGGTGATACCCTGAACGCCGGTCGGAGTTCGAAAGATAATGCCCGCGCCAATGAAACCGATGCCGGTTAAAATCCCCACCACCAGGCGCGCCGGGTCAGTGTTGACGACTATCCCCGCGGCATAGTATTGGCTGGCATCAACAAAGCCGTAAGCGGAGATGATAGCAATTACGCAGGCAGCGAGCGCAATCAGCACATGTGTTCTGGCCCCCACCGGTTTCTTGCTTCTTTTCCGCTCCACACCAAAGATAATACCTATCGCTGTTGCCAAAAGTAAACGCAAAATAATTTCGCCATAACCCAAAGCCATATTCATCCCTCCATACTTGATTGCTTTATTGACATTATAGCACTTAGACTGCTTTTTGCCAAATGAATTCAGGTGAACAATTAACGAAGAATGTCGATTGTTCCGCAAATTAAGCTATGCTACCATGTTTATAAGTATACCCAAGATTTATTAACATAAGACGAGGATAAAGCTATGACATCTGTGATTAATGAATCATTCAATGAACAAGAATTGATTAAACGGACAAAAGCCGGAGACACAGAGGCTTTTACCCTTTTGGTTGAAAAATATAGTAAGCGCATTTATAATATTGGCCTGCGTATGCTGGGCAAAAATGAGGATGCCGCGGATATGACTCAAGAGGTATTAATCAAAATTTACCGCTACTTGGGCAATTTCCGGGGTGATTCCGCCTTCTCAACCTGGGTATACCGCATCAGCGTCAACAGCTGTTGTGATTTGCTGCGCTGCTCTTATCGCAAAAAGGAGATTATGTTTAGCGATTTTGGCGATGATAATGAATCCGCCCCTGTTTTTGAGGTGAAAGATACTGCTGCGGGACCAGAACAAATTTATCTGGAAACAGAGGAAAATACGCAGCTGCTTGATTTGGTGCAAACACTTAACCCCAAATACCGTATTGTGATTGTGCTGCGGGAAGTGGCCGGTCTCTCTTATCAGGAAATAGCCGATAGTGTCGGCATTTCTATCGGAACAGTGAAATCACGCCTCTCCCGCGCCCGCCTGGCGCTGGCGGAAAAAATTTATGCAGAAAGGGAACAATATCCGAGCCTCTGCTGTCTCATAAACAAAGACAACAGTTGCAAGGAGGCTGGCTAATGGATTGCCAGGAGGCCAAATATCAGCTTAGCGCATACACAGACAAAGAAATTTCGCAAGAGCAAATGAGCCTAATTGCGGCACATGTGGAAATTTGCCAAATGTGCCGGATGATAATTATTATCCAAAAGCGCATATCTGCCGCTTTTGCAGCGGAAGAAAAGGATTTGCCAGCAAGGCTTGGACATGATTTTGTCAAACAACTGGCCCGTGAAATGAAAAGCAAGCCCCAAGCGGAAGAGCTTACTTAGGTACGTGCAATATCTTGGCGCTACTACCTTTGGCAAGAGGCGCTTATAGTGTGTTTAGTAGTTGAAGATAGTGCTTGCTGTAGCAAACAAATATGATCAAAAGCTGACAATATCAAATTCCCGCCTTTTGGCGGTTTTTTTGTGGGCAAATAAATGCTATAATAGATTATTAGTGGAGGAGATATCTATGCAAAAACTTTTATTAATAGATGGCAGCAGCCTGATTCACCGCGCTTTTTACGCGCTTCCCTTGCTTAGCAATAAGGACGGGCTTTTTACTAATGCTTTGCATGGTTTTATGATGATGTTTAACCGCCTGGTAGATCAGCAGAAGCCGGATTATCTGCTGGTAGCCTTTGATAAAAGCAGAATCACCTTCAGAAATGAGATCGACCCCACCTATAAAGGCACCCGCCAGGAGACGCCGCATGAGCTGAAGGGGCAATTTGGGCTGATCAAAGATATTCTTTCCGCCGCCCATGTTTGTTGGGAAGAAATAGAGGGCTATGAGGCTGATGATATTTTGGGAACCTTTGCTGAGACCGGCGAAAAAGCAGGTTTTGCGGTGGAGATTTTCTCCGGCGACCGGGATGTTTTTCAGCTGATAGATGAACACACCACTGTTTTTATGACCAAAAAGGGCATCAGCGAAATTGACCATTATGATATAGCCGCCATCAAAGAGCGCTATGATGTAGCCCCCAAGCAGCTGATCGAAATCAAGGGGCTGATGGGGGATAGCTCTGATAATATCCCCGGCGTGCCCGGAGTGGGGGAGAAAACAGCAGTTAAGCTGATTGCGACCTATGGCACCATTGATAATTTGTACGCGCACCTGGATGAACTAAAAGGCAAGCTGGTAGAACGTCTGGCCGAAAACCATGATTCTGCTCTGCGCTCGCGCGAGCTGGCCACCATTTGCTGCGACATCCCCGTGGAAATCGATTGGCAGAAATACCGCTACCAGGCGGATAGCGACATCAGCGAGCTGGCGGAGCTTTACCGCAAGCTGCAGCTGAATCAGCTTTTACGCGGCTTGACGCAAAAGAGCATGGCAGCGGAGCAAGCAACGGATGAGAGCAGCCCTTTTGCTGAGGAAGAGCGCCCTTGGGGCGCGCAAGCACAAGCGCCAACAGCAGATAGCGCTGAGCCGGAGCTGCCGGAGCTGGCCTTAGTGGATGTGATTGCCTTTGCGGAGAAGATTGTTGTTGCCAAAACCTGCGCTATCTATCCCAAATGGCAGGCTGCTGTGATAGAGGGCAAAATTAGTGAGCTGGGTTTAGCTGTCCCCGGGGAGCAGGCTATTAGTGTCTGCATCGAGAATCTCCAGGCTTTGCGCGGCGTGTTTGAGGACACGCAGATCAGCAAGCAGGTGGCCCATGCCAAAGAATTGCGCCTGTTACTCTTGGCGCATGGCATTGATATCGCAGGGATTATTGATGATGTGATTTTGGCGGCCTATTTGCTCGACCCCGCTGCCGGTGAATATAAGCTGGCGGAAATCGCTTTTACCCATGGCATAACAGTTCCCGCTGATACTGCTGCCAGCTATGCTGCGCTGATCCCGGAACTATCCCGGCATTTACGCGCAGAACTGATGGAAGCGGATATGCTGCATTTGTATGAAAATATGGAGATTCCCCTCGCTGCTATTTTGGCGGATATGGAAAAAGAAGGGGTGCGGGTGGAAGGCGAAAAACTGGCTGCCATGTCAGAGATGCTGGCTGAAGCTGCCGAGAAAACACAAGCGGAGATTTATGCTCTGGCCGGGCATGAATTCAATCTCAATTCGCCCAAACAGCTGGGAGTGGTCCTCTTTGATGAATTGGGACTGCCTGCCTTCAAAAAAACCAAGACCGGCTATTCCACCAATGCCGAGGTGCTGGAATCTTTGGCAGTAAACTTTCCCATTGCCGCGCTGATTTTGGATTATCGCCTGGTGGCCAAGCTCAAATCGACTTATACTGATGGACTGCAGCCTTTGATTAATAGCCAAACCGGTAAAATCCACACCAGCTATATGCAAACAGTGACAGCGACCGGACGCCTTTCTTCGGTGGAGCCAAATCTGCAAAATATTCCTGTCCGCCATGAGCTGGGGCGCAGGATTCGTGAGGTTTTTGTGCCGGAGCAGCCGACTGATATTTTGATGGCAGCTGATTATAATCAGATTGAGCTGCGCGTTTTGGCGCATATTTCCGGCGACCCCAAGCTGATAGAGGCTTTCCGCAATGGCGAGGATATACACAGCCGCACAGCCTCAGAGGTTTTGGGCGTAGATGCTGCTGATTTGACCCTCTTTCAGCGGCGTCAGGCCAAGGCGGTAAATTTCGGCATAGTTTATGGCATTTCCGATTATGGCCTGTCTCGGGATTTGGGCATTAGCCGCGCGGAGGCGGCTGATTATATCGCCAAATATTTTCAAAGATATCCCGGGGTGGCTGAATATCAGCGCCGGACGATATTGAAAGCCAAAGAAACAGGCTATGTTTCCACGCTCTGCGGACGCCGCCGCTATTTGCCAGATTTGTTGAACCGCAATTTCAATTTGCGTTCTTTGGCCGAGAGAATGGCTATCAATGCGCCGATTCAAGGTACAGCTGCTGATATTATCAAAATTGCCATGATTGATATTGCCAAAGAGCTGGCCAAAAACAGCAACAAATCGAAGATGATTTTGCAGGTGCACGATGAATTGATTTTTAATGTTCTGCCTTCCGAGCAAAAAGGAATGCTTTATCTGATCAAAGACAAAATGGAGCATGCCTTGCCGCTTAGCGTGCCGATTACCGTGGATATTAAGATCGGCAAGAATTGGTATAATATGGAGAAGATAAAATAATGCCGGAATTACCGGAAATAGAAACAGTTAAAAGAACGCTTTCGCCCTTGATTATCAATGCGCAAATTAGCAATTGCCACATTGAACGCGAGCAGATTATCAAGCATCCGGAGGCCAAGAGCTTTGCCAAACGTATTAAAGGGCAAACGATTGTCGCGACCGGAAGGCGGGGCAAATATCTGCTGATACACTTAGCCAGCGGCGATGATTTGATTGCCCATTTGCGCATGACCGGCAGAATGCTTTGCACGGATCAGGGGCATCCGTTATTGCCACATACGCATGTCATTTTCCGCTTGAACAATGGCCGGGAGCTGCGCTTTGCTGATACGCGCCGCTTTGGCTGCCTCTGGCTTAAGGCCAAGGATGAAACAGATGATTTCACCGGCATCAGCCGTCTGGGCATCGAGCCGTTTGATCAGGCCTTTGGCTGGAAATATCTTAAAGAGAAATTACATAAACGTCATATAGCGATCAAGCAAGGCATACTTGATCAAAGTATCTTGGCGGGGTTGGGCAATATTTATGCCGATGAAGTGCTGTTTGCCGCCAAGATTCATCCTGAGCGCAAAACCGATACTATCAGTGACCAGGAGTGGCAGGCTATTGCCGCAAATATTCCGCCGATTCTGCTGAGCTCTATTGCCAACAATGGCACTACTTTTTCTGATTACTTAGACGGCGCGGGGCAAAAGGGCAAGAATATGCCAAATTTGAAAGCCTATAAAAGAGCAGGGCTGCCTTGTGTTAATTGCGGGGAAATACTGCTGAAGACACGGGTTGGCGGGCGGGGAACCAGCTATTGCCCTAAATGTCAAAGGCTAGGTGATGCTAATGATTAAGCTGGGGATAACAGGAAATATCGGCAGCGGCAAGAGCACAGTCGCCGCTATTTTGGCACAGCTGGGCGCGGCAATAATTGACGCGGACCAAATCGGCCATCAGATTATCAGCAGCACCGGAGCAGGCTACCAGGCAGTTATTAATGCCTTTGGTAAAGACTTTTTGCTGGATAATGGCGAGTTTGACCGCCGCGCTTTAGGCAGCTATGTTTTTGCCGATGCCAGCGGCCAAAGAAGCGAGCTTTTGAACAGCATTACCCATTTGCTGATAGGGCAGGAAATAGACCGCTTGCTGGAGCAATATAATGCACAGGGATATCAGCTGGCAGTGGTGGAGGCGGCGCTGCTTTTGGAAGCAAACATGCAGGAGCAGTTGGATGCACTGTGGCTGATTACAGCGGAACGTGAGCAGATATATAGCCGTTTGGCGCAAACAGGCCGTTTTTCTGAGGAGGAAATCACAGCCCGCATTCAACGACAATTAGCCAGCTCCGAGGCAGCCGGTTTGGTGGACGTGGTTATTATCAATGACGCGGACGAACAGTCCCTGCGCGATAAAGTGCTCAAAGAATATAAAAAATTGCTCAAGGAGAGTGCATGAGAAAAAAAAGAGGTTGTGGCTGCTTTTCAGCCATTATCGTTATTATTGTCATTATCATCCTGGCAGCTATAGCGCTAACCCAAATGGACGAGATTAAGGATCTGATCTATCCGCGGCACTATGAGAATATTATTGAGGAATATGCCGATGAATATGGCATAGACAAGTGGTTGGTGATGGCCTTAATCCGCAGTGAAAGCGGTTTTGACGCGGCGGCAACATCACATGCGGGAGCTCGCGGCCTGATGCAGCTGATGCCTGATACAGCGGAGTGGCTGATTAACCGGGGCGGCTTTGATATGGAAGCGGAAGATGCGCTCGGCGATGCGGATAAAAATATCCAGTTGGGAATCTACTATCTGTCAGTGCTGATTGCCTATTATCAGGACGAGGCTGGCAATATTGATTTGGCAACAGTGATAGCTGCCTATAATGCCGGCATCGGCACAGTTGACCAATGGCTGCGCGAAGATGTTTGGGATGGCAAAACAGCCACTATCGAGGATATTCCTTATGGAGAGACGCAGTCTCATATTAGAAAAGTTTTACATAGTTATGAAAGATATCAAGCGATTTATGACTGACTACATAATAAAAAAGCCTATTTTTATATCCTGAAATAATGATGGTGGACGAAAAAATCGTCCACCATCATTATTTCAGGATACTATCTCTTACCGGTTTATTGTTAAGAGATTTTTTATGGTTTTTTTAGATAAAAGGTGCGATCAGATTAGCGACGATTACTGCCCAAATGGTGCACACCGCACCGATTGAAAAGAGCACATAAGTTGCCACATGCCATCTGCCGTTATATTTAACCGCTTTGAGCATCCATTCAAGCAAAGGAGCAAAAACGAGGGCTCCCACGATGATAGTGGGGATCATGATTTGCCATGCATTTGCATAAGTGGTGGCAATGGCAGAGGTCAAGACAATGCCGGGGAAGGTAAAAGCAATACCAGTCTTAGCGTATTTAGGATACCAGATCAAAATTGCCAGTGCAGTGGAGCAGACTTGCGCGCAAAGCATAATAGGAAAATTGCCAAGGCCATAGATGGGGTGCATTGGGTTCAATACCCAGGCAACGGTAGCTCCGACATACATACCGATGCCAGCCAGATTGCTGCCCCAAAAGACCAACTCATTGGTATCAGCAAAAACACGGCGCACGAAAAATTTATTGCCGTAAACCGGCGTTGGAGCAGCGATGGTTTCAGCTGCAGGCGCAGGCACTACATCTTTTTTCATCATCCATGGAAGTAAGCGGCTGATTTCTGTACCAATGATAATAGCGAGCATCATCCCGAAAGCATTGCCAATGAATAAAGGTAACTGCAAAGGCAAGACAACATAGTAGATGAGCACATAGCTGATGGGGAAGGGGATTAGGGCGCCAAGGATGATTGCTGTAATCGTTTTTTGCACATTAGCGCCAAAAGACATCAGATAAGCAGGTACTAGTAAAAATGGGGTAAAAGTAGGAATCCACCCGGCGCTAAAAAAAGAGCCATAGATCAATTGGCAGAGCGCCGCGCTGATCAAAGAGCCGATTAAAATAGCAGGGAAGATTCTGCCGTTGCCGCCGACCCCGGTTCCTGCATGACGGGATTTTTTGCGTTCCAGGGCACAGGCGATTAATGCCATGATTACCATGCCGATACTGGCAGGAACAGTTTTGACTAAAGCGCCTTCAGTCATGTCACCAATATACCACATAACACGGTAGAAAAAACTGCCTTCCTGGGCGCCGGCCATCATATCGCCAAAGCTGAAAAAGACATTATTATTAGTGGACCATTCAATAATTGAGGGCTGCAAAGCATTCATAAGGAACATCAGCCCAACGGCGATAACAACAACAATTATAAATGCCGGTAGAATTTTTGTTCTGGAGATTTTTTGTGTTTCTTTTTTTATTTCATTAACATCTACTTCTTTTATTGAGTCTTCCATTATGTGGCCCCCTCGTTATTTGTTATTGTAATGCGGGAGATAATCAGATATCCCCCGCATTCTTTGTTGTAAAGCTATTTAATATAATGGAGTTTTTTGGCGAAATAAGCATCTATTCCTTCATAGAGCTCACCCCCATAATATACTTGTTCCACTTTGGTTTTATCGATATTTTCCACTGGAATTTCAAAAATATCCTGATCCAAAACCACGAAGTCGGCAACTTTGCCTACGCTGAGTGAGCCTCTGTTATCTTCATCAAAAGAAAACTTAGCTGCATTTAAGGTGCTTGCCATTAAAGCCTCCAAAACAGTAATATTATGCTTAGGATTAATATGGTTGCAGCAGGCATGAATGCTATCAATTGGTGAAGAAATGGTGCAAGGACGGTCTGAGCCGTTGCCGAAGGTAATCCCTGCATCTAGCATTTCTCTTAAAGGGTAGAAATCATAAAAACGTTCGCCCAGCAATCCTTCTTCGAACTCAATGGAATCTTCCGGTACGGTGAGGAAAGAGGATTGAATGCAGCAATAAATATTGTTTTTGGCGCAGCGTTCCAAAAGATCCGGCTCCAACATGCAAGCATGAAGCACCATATGTCGGTGATCTTCTCTTGGCGTATCTGCAAGCGCTGCTTCAAGCGCAGTGATCAATTGATCAATAGCTCCGTCGCCAATGGCATGGGAAGATATTTGCAGCCCGGCGCGGTTGGAACGGATAGCCCAATCATTGATGAATTCCTGATCATAACGCTTCCACCCATAGTTATCAGGGTTATTATTATACGGACGTCTTAAATATGCGTCTTCGGTAGGATAGGCGCCATCCAACATTGCTAAGCCGCAAGCGCCAATTCGCGGCATACCGCGTTTTTTGACACGCACTTCATCAAGGATTTCGTTCCACATAATCACTTTAAAAGGCATATTTTGGGTTAAGCTTTCCACCAGATTAATATCAGTGAGGTTTTCTAAATCCAGACCTTCCCCGCAGTGAATAGTGTTGATACCCATCCGGCAAAGAGTATCCGCAAGGTTTAGGGATTGTTGTTCAATATATGGGGTATCTTTTAAGGCAAATTCAGTGGCAAAAGCCATTAATTGTTGGAAAGCCTCAGTATCTATGTAGCCGGTATCATAGTTAATGCCGGGTTTGGCTTTAACATAATCAGGGAGACGATCTAACATTGCACTATTAACTACGCAAGCGTGGAAATCCCATTTCATGAGGAAGAGGGGTCTTTTTGTCGCCCGGTCAAGCACTTCTTTTGTCGGCAATGCGCCTTCTTTCATCGGCACTGAAGAAAGCCCGATGCCAAAAATAATTTCACGGGTATCCTGTTTTTCCCATTCCTGGATATAACTGATGATTTGATCAAAGGTGGTAAGTCCACGCACATCACATTTATATACGCAAGATAAAAAATAATGTAGATGAGTGTCATTAAAGCAAGGGGTCACGCGGCGGTTTTTGAGATCTGTTTTTTCCGCGTCTTTATATTTGTCAGGCAAGGAATCTCCGGTAAAGACGATTTTACCATCTTCTTCCACGAGGACGCTAAAGAAACGATTGTTTTCTTCACAAGAAACAAATTTTCCATTAATAAATGCTTTCATAAAATGCTCCTCCTATTTTTTAGTGTTTAAAACCTCCAAAAGGGTTCAGATGTTCATAGCAGTATATTGCTGTCAACCCCCTTTCTTAAACCATCGCCAGAAGTGTAGATATGTACAGCATCATTTTGATGGTTTAAGTATATAAAGACAATTCTGTAATGTAAAATACTTTATATCCTTAGTATCCATTACCAAAAGTTATAGACTAATCTGAATAATCCAAAAACTGCTATAATTAGCAGTTTTTGGATGTTTTTTTATTGGTTTTTATTTTATTGTTTTATAATTCCAAGGTGTGAAAATATTCAACCACAAATGCCAACAGTTGCGAGGAAGCATAGGACTGGTAGCGTTCCTTTTTGCGTATCACGGCAATGTCCCAACTGATCTTGGGGTTAAAAGGAATGGCAACCAAATCAGGAGAAAGATAGCGGTTGATGATGGGTATCGGCTGTATTGCCACACATAGCTGATGAGAAACCATTTCAAAAACAAAATTGGGCATGAGGCTTTTATATGCGATACGGGGGGTAAACCCTTCTGTTTGGCAAAGATTAATAAAAGAATCATGCAAAGTTGAAGTATCACTAAAAGTAATAAAGCGCTCATATTCTAATTCCTTGATTTGTACGGATTCTCTTTGGGATAAGGGATGGTATTTTGAAACAACCAGCTTACATTCGCTTTGGATAATAATATCACAGATGAGGTTTGACATATGTGATACTGGAACCATCACAAAGCCTAAATCAGCAGATTCATTCATCACCGATTCCACAGTCAGTTTAGATCCTTCTTCGACAATACTGATATTGATCTGGGGATTGATTTGATAAAAGTTTTTTAATAGCTTGGGAAAATACATATCCAATAAAACTCCGGGAGTGCTCAAGCGTACTTCACCACTGCTGGCGGATTTGATATCATCGATATTATGATAAATATCCATAAAGCGATGTAAAAGCTCTGACGCTTGTTGATAAAGGACTTCTCCCACATCAGTGGTACAAAAGTATTTACTGGTGCGCTCAATAAGTTTTACGCCTAGTTCGTCTTCAAGCTGCTTAATCACGCGAGTTAACATTGGTTGCGTTACCACAAGGTTTTCTGCAGCCTTGGTAAAGCTTTTGCTTTTGACAATTTCCACATAATAGCGTAAATGCTGCAAATCCATAGGAATAGCCCCCCTTGTTATAATTAGCATAAGTGTAGATGAAAACCATCAAAAATGCAAGTTCTATTACTTTGAGTAATAGGTGCATAGCAATTAAGTATTTTACTTTAGGCGTTTTGGCGTCGTACACTTATTACATAAAAACCAATAACTATTCCTTGTGAGGAGGGTCTTATATGCCAACAATCATCTCGGGAGAAGAAGCTGTTAGGACATATATTCATGATGGGGATACCCTTGCTTTCGGTGGTTTTGTGGGCGCTGCGCATCCGGAAGAAATTACCCTTACCATTCAAGATGTTTTTTTGCGTACGGGTTCCCCGGCTAATTTAAGCATTATTTTTGCCGCAGGTCAAGGAGATGGTAAAGAGCGTGGCTTGAATCATCTAGGAGAGCCGGGATTAGTGTCACGAATCATCGGCGGGCATTGGGGTTTGGTTCCACGTCTCCAAGAGTTGGCTTTGCAAAATAAGGTTGCAGCCTATAATTTGCCGCAAGGGGTGATTTCCCATCTTTTTCGGGATATCGCCGCAGGTAAACCCGGTGTTATTACTCATGTTGGCTTGAAAACATTTGTGGATCCGCGCCTGGAAGGCGGCAAGCTAAATGACAAAGCAAGAGCAGCAGGAGATATCGTGCAGCTCCTTACTATTAATGACGAAGAAAAATTATTCTACCCCAGTTTACCGATTGATGTGGCGATAATCAGAGCTACTTATGCTGACACCAAAGGCAATTGTACTTTTTGCAAGGAAGGGATAACCGCGGATGCATTAGCAATGGCACAAGCAGCCAAAAATAGCGGTGGTAAGGTTATTGTCCAGGTGGAGAGGGTAGTGGAGTATCAAACTATCAAGGCAAGAGAGGTATATATCCCCGGGATTTATGTTGACGCTTTAGTTATTTCTGACCCAAAACATCATATGCAGACATTTGGCACAGCCTATAACCCTGCCTACAGCGGAGAAATAAGGGTTCCTTTAAGCACTATTCCTCCTTTGCCCTTGGATGAAAGAAAAATCGTCGTGCGCAGGGCAGCCATGGAGCTGGCACCGGATATGGTCACTAATTTGGGTATTGGTATGCCGGAAGGTGTGGCAGCCATTGCGGCGGAAGAAGGATTAGAAGGGATGGTACTTACCACTGAAGCTGGCACCAATGGCGGAATCCCCGCCGGCGGCGCGGATTTTGGTGTGACCACTAATCCTGACTGTATTCTTGATCAAGCCAGTCAGTTTGATTTTTATGATGGGGGCGGTTTGGATATCGCTTATTTAGGTTTAGCGCAAACAGACAGCTTTGGCAATATTAATGTCAGTAAATTTGGCACGAAGATTGCCGGTTGCGGCGGGTTTATCAATATTTCGCAAAATGCAAAAAAGGTTGTCTTTTGCGGTACTTTTACTGCGGGCGGGTTGAAAATTAAAGTAGAGCAGGGAAAGCTCAAAATTATTGAGGAAGGTAAAATTAAAAAATTTCTCCAAGAGGTGGAGCAAATTACTTTTAGTGGCACTTATGCCAAAGATACTACCCAAAAAGTCCTGTATGTTACAGAGCGCGCAGTATTTGCCTTGACGAAAAAAGGCTTGCGATTGATAGAAATAGCCCCAGGTATAGATTTGGAAAAGGATATCTTAGGGCAAATGGATTTTATGCCGATTATTGAAGATTATCAGCTTATGGATAAACGGCTGTTTAGCGAAGGAAAAATGGGAGTATTTTAGGGAGGTAAGAATAATGAGGCTAAAGGATAAAACCGCAATTATTACCGGAGGCGCTAAAGGTATTGGCAAGCATATGGCCTTATTATTCGCTGCGCAGGGAGCAAAGGTTATTGCTGCGGATTTCAACGAATTAAGCTATGTAAACAAAGCAATAGAAGGCTATCATTTGGATGTGAGAGACAAAGAAGCATGCGCAACATTTGCTGCCTATGCCATAGACAAATATCAAAAAATAGATATTCTTGTTAATAATGCGGGGATTACCAAGGATGCCCTAACCCGTAAAATGACTGACAAAATGTGGCAGCAGGTGATAGATGTTAATTTAAACGGCATCTTTAATTTAACAAGGCATATTGGTCCGCATATGCAGGAGATGGGTAGTGGGTCTATCATCAATATTTCCTCGGTAGTTGGTCTTTTTGGTAATATTGGTCAGGCGAATTATGCCGCAACCAAAGCAGCAGTCATTGGCTTAAGCAAAACCTGGGCTAAAGAGTTTGCGATGAAAGGCGCCAAGGTCAGAGTGAATGCAATTGCCCCGGGGTATATCATGACCGATATTTTGAGCACCGTACCCCAAGAGCTGCTGGATAAATTTGCCGCAATGACTATGCTCGGCAGGTTAGGAGGGCCGGAAGAAATTGCCAAAGCCGCGCTTTTTTTGGCCAGCGATGATGCATCGTATATTACCGGGCATGTCTTGCAGGTTGATGGCGGCATGCGCCTGTAGAAGGAGACGAACATGGATAATATTTATATTGCGGCAGGCTATCGTACTGCCATAGGTTCTTTTGGGGGTAGTCTTAAAGATATTTGCGCCGTTGATTTGGGAGCGGCCTGTTTGGCTTATGCGAGCAAGCGCGCTGGTATCACCCCCGGCAAAATAGATGAGGTCATCTTTGGGAACGTCCTGGGCGCAGGCTTAGGACAAAATATCAGCCGGCAAATAGCGCTTAAAGCAGGGCTGCCAACCACGATTCCTGCCACCACCATCAATATGGTATGCGGCTCAGGCATGAAAGCTATAGTGGAGGGGGCGCGCGCGATTCTCGCAGGGGATGGCAATATTTTTGCTGTGGGCGGTGCAGAAAATATGTCACAAGCGCCATATCTTGTGCCAGAAGCTCGTTTTGGAGCGAAAATAAATCATATCACTATGATAGATAGCCTGATTAAAGACGGCTTATGGGATGCATTTAATGATTGTCATATGGGCATGACCGCAGAAAATATTAGCGAAAAATGGCAAATCAGCAGGGAAGAGCAGGATATTTTTGCTCTTAATTCTCAAGAAAAAGCGAAAATTGCTCTTGCCGAAAACAAATTTGCTGACGAAATTATTCCGATAGAAATCACTATTAAAAAAGAAAAAAAGTCATTTTGTGTAGATGAATATGTAAGAGATACCAATTTATCAGCCTTGGCAAAATTAAAGACTGCCTTTAAACAAGACGGCTCGGTGACCGCAGGTAATTCTTCGGGTATTAATGATGGCGCAGCTGCCCTCATCCTAGTTTCAGAGACAGCCGTGCGCGAGAATAATATTATTCCTATGGCGAAAATAATCGGCTGGGGACATGCAGGAGTTGACCCAACCTTCATGGGCATGGGTCCGGTAGAAGCAATTAATAAAGCGCTTTTGCATGCGGGGCTTACCCGGCAACAAATAGGTTTAGTGGAATTAAACGAAGCTTTTGCCGTTCAATCACTTGCGGTAATGCGGGAGCTTGCTCTTCCCCCTGATATTGTCAATGTCAATGGCGGCGCGATTGCTTTGGGGCATCCCATTGGCGCCTCCGGAGCAAGGATAGTGGTAACCCTCATTCATGAGATGAAAAAACGAAAGATTAGATATGGCCTTGCTAGCCTTTGCATTGGGGGAGGTATGGGTATGGCTTTGGTGGTAGACAATATATAGAAGGGGTGATAGCAGTGAAAGTTGGCATTATTGGTGCAGGGACTATGGGTAGTGGGATTGCTCAGGTTTTTGCTATGCATGAGCATGATGTGTTTTTATGTGATTTGGAGATAGACTATGCTAAGGCTAGCAAAGAAAAAATAGAAAAAGCGCTTTTTAAGCTAGCGGCAAAAGAGTCTTTTAGTGAAAATAAGGTAAGTACAGTCTTAGATAGAATTATCGTCTGCGATAAAGAAAATTTTGCTGATTGCGAATTAATCATTGAAGCCATTGCTGAGCAAAAAGATTTAAAGCGGGCGATTTTTTGTACAATGGCACAAATTTGCCACAAAGAGACTATTTTTGCTACGAATACTTCTTCGCTTTCGCTCATAGATCTCAACAAAAATTTGCCAAGACCCATAATTGGCATGCATTTTTTTAACCCAGCGCCGGTGATGAAGCTAGTGGAAATAATCATTACTCCGGATACCCCAAAAGATGCGATTACAACAATAAAAAACATTGCCCTTGCTATTGGCAAAACGCCTATTGAAGTTAAAGATTCCCCGGGGTTTGTGGTAAACCGCATTTTAATTCCGATGATCAATGAAGCTATTGGCATTTTAGCGGCAGGCACTGCTTCTGCTTTAGATATTGATACCGCAATGAAACTGGGGGCAAATCATCCTCTTGGCCCTTTGGCTTTGGCAGATTTAATCGGGCTGGATATTTGCCTTTCGATTATGCAAACCATTTATGAGCAAACAGAGGATGATAAATATTTGCCGCATCCCTTGCTGATGCAGATGGTAGATAAAGGCAATCTGGGGAGGAAGTCCGGACAAGGGTTTTTTACTTATTAAAAAGACTTGCGCCTGCCGCATAAATATGATAAAATCAATTTTGCTGGACTTTGCGGTAGTGCTGGAATTGGCAGACAGGTACGTTTGAGGGGCGTATGTCTTATGGCGTATGGGTTCAAGTCCCATCTACCGCACCAAATAAAACACCTGCTATCTATATTGATAGTTGGTGTTTTTTGTTGGAAAGTACACACTCTGGTACACATATTGCCACACTTTCAATTATTGCACAAAAAATCCCCCCTTGGTTTTTAAGCCAAGAGGGGTATCAAAGGAGGATTGCCAAGGGTATGAGGCTTGGCAATTTTCATATTGGGCAGTCATGTTAAAAAATAGTTGTTTTTTATGCTCTTTCAGGATATAATATTAAATATCAATTTGTGAAATTTTACTAAAAATATATATAAAAGTAATTTTTTTAATAGTTTTTTCTAAAAAAGTGTTGATTTTTTTTTACAAATAGCATAAACTATTAATGTAACAATTTGTTACGCTTAATAGCCCTTGGCGGTAGCCTCCCCACGATACGGGGTAAGGCAAAGCCAAGGGTTTTTTAGTAGAAGGGGGATAATGGAATGGCAAAAACAGCGATATTAGTTGATGGTGGATTTTTTAGAAAAGTTGGCAAAAATTTATTTGATTATAAGACACCAGAAGAGTTCGCAAAAATTTTACATTCTTATTGTTGCCGACATTTACAGCAAAAAAAATACAATCATAGCGACAAAAAAGATAGAACATATAATGAGTTATATAGGATTTTTTACTATGATTGCGCACCGATGAAGAAAAATGTCTACCATCCTTTTTTACAAAAGAATATAGATTTTTCACAAGAGCCAACTTATAGATGGATGGACAGGTTTCTCACCTCATTAAAAACACAGAGGAAAGTCGCATTGCGTCTCGGAGAATTGTCTAAACAGGCATATTTTACATTAACAGAACAGGCTGCGAAGGATTTATTTAGGAACAAAAATCTTGATACCGTTAATTTAGATAGTTTCTATCTAGTAAGCACACAAAAGGGTGTTGACATGAAAATAGGAATAGATATTGCGTCGTTAGCTTATAAAAGACTTGTTGATCAAATAGTATTAATTTCTGGCGATAGTGACTTTGTTCCAGCGGCAAAACTTGCTCGAACAGAAGGAATCGATTTTATCTTAGACCCTATGTGGCAGCAAATTAGGCCAAATTTAGATGAACATGTTGATGGAATATACACGAGAGTAGATAAACGTGTTAAAAAGAAAGATGAATAATGCTTTTTTATATCAATCAATATTGCGTTAATTATCTGTTTTTGTTATAATATAATTAACAAGACCCCCTACACCTCTCAACGATGTGCCCCAAGGGGGATATTTTTTGTCAACTTATCCTTGTTTCAGCTTATCAATCAAAGCTTGCAGCTGAGCGATAACATATTCACTGTCCGCAGCAGCTACTATCAGCTCCACCGTTGGCATTTTCTTTTCTGCGTCATAGCCAATTTTGACAGGGGCAAGTTTCTCTACATCACGAAAACGCATGAAGTTTTCATTGTCCTGCAAGCCTGCTTTAACAATAATGTTATTGCCCGTGTCTAAGTCTTTTACTGCTAAGTCTCTAATTTGCATATTGTCCTCCTGGTAGTTTGGTTGCCAAAAGCCCATAGTTGTTGAGCTGGATAGGTAGCGTGTTCTCCTGTATACCCCGCCTCCGTTAGTCTGGCTGCCGGAGTTGCCGGAACTGGTATTGCCCTCGATGGTGGTTAAAGTGTTACCATTGACTTTTTCCACGATGCCCACATGATCACCAGTACCATTGTTGTTAAAGTCGAAGATAATCAAGTCACCCGGTTCGGGGGTATAGCCTGCTTTTTTCTTGAAGTTAGCGCGGTATTTGGTGTGATAGTCTGGAACATAGCCTGTCTGGGGGATGATATCTAAGAGTATGCCTGCTTGCTGAGCCAGCCAGGATATAAAATAAGCGCACCATGGCTGATAGTTCCCGCCAAAAGCTGCGCCGTATTTGTTGCTGTTATTAGCTCCTTCTTTGTAGCCGACTTCGGCGGTGGCTAAGCGGAGTATGTTTGCTCTGTCGGACATTTTATTTCCTCCAATCAAAAAGCAGCCCGGAGGCTGCTAATGATGCAGCTTTAGAGCTGCATTGAAAACGATATGCGTGGCTATTTATAAGTTTAAGCAATGTTCAATAAATTCGTCAATATTTGTATTATTGTTTTGCTTAAACTGATCAAGTAATTCCCGCGCCCTTTCCTCATCCCCGTTATTCGCAGGGAAAACTTTTTCATATGACCTTACTTTATTATTTTTATCAATTTCATAGCCCATTTGAATCAAAATATCGTCTAGATTAGAGATATTAAATATTGGCCAAATTAAATTTTTAAAACAATTGTTACAAAAAAGCGTTTTATCAAGATATTGTTTTGCTTGCGGTGTATCATCAAGGTCCATAATTGGGAAAATAACCACGGAATCATTAATTATATCTTTCTCATGTGGCATTCTTGGTATTGCCTTGCACAGTGTTCTATGTGATGAGAAATACCCTGTGGATAAATATCTATTTAATCCATCTACTTGTATGCTGGAATGACCTTTATTACGAGCGAATATTTTCATAGGTAATCTTAAATTTGCTCGTATACTTTCACAAAAAATATATTCCGACTTTCCATGAGCGATAACGATAGTATTAATATAGCTCGGATTACTCATACAATCAGTTCTCCAGCTCAAGTTTTGTTTGATGCACTATATCATCAAAGTAAACACCTTGGAGATAAGGAATTCCCTCATACCACCCCGCTAAATATCTATCTCTATTATTATGATTTTTTTGAGTAGTTTTTTCATTGTTTTTATTGATGTCTTTTATGCATTCAATATTTTTATTCCCCTTATTATCCACCTGCAAAATATAGGCATTTGCTGGATCAATGCGTTCCAGTAAAAGAGTATTGTGTGTAGACGCAATAAACTGGCCAGTGAATTCCTCTTCCAATTCAGTTAGTAACGTTGCAATCAATAAATCGTGAATGCCCGTATCAATTTCATCAACAATGACTGTTCTTCCCTCAATGCATTCGTAAAAAAACGGAAAAAGCTCCAATAATTGATGTGTTCCTTGCGATTCTAGGGTAAATGGAATCTCTCGCAGTTCTCCAGAAATATATTTTACTAAATATAATTCGTAACGAATCATAGACTTGCCTTTTTCTGTTTTATAAAAAACGTTTTTTATATCTGAATACAAACGTGTAAAAAATTGTTTTAATGCTTTTTCAAACGTAAAAAGACTTTTTATTTCTTCTTTGGGGATAATCCCTGCTGCTAATTGATGTAATATGGGATTAGAAACACTTAGTGTGGCCTGCTGTCTTTTTAAACCCTCTTTACAATAAACAGAAATGGAATTTAAATAATGGAATGCATGCAAAAAGTGACTATTAAAAACTTTTTCGGAAAACTGTTCATTTTGGCGATCCATTTCATCACCAACCATTGACAGAAAGGTATGCTTGCCCCAATATTGGTTAATCTTATGCTCTATTTCCTGTTGATAATTTTTATTTGATATTAATGAGGGACTTGTTTTAATATCAATTATATTATCGTTTTTTTTCTTTATTTCATATAATACTCCTGGTCTATCATGTATTACATAGCAAAATTTTTCATATACTAATTCATTATTTTTATTAAAGTGGAACTCATAGCTGCCCTTTTTGTTAGACAAATAAAAATCATACTTTGCCTTCACTCCGTCCTCTGCACCAATCATTTTAGCTTCGTTAACAATTTTCTTTAAGTCAGAAGGATAACGACTTATTATACTTGTTAGGAGCCTATCTTCAATAGCTTCAGCTTTCGGGTTTTCAGTTGTGTTTAAACTATCAAATAGTTCTTGCGCTTTTTTGCTCATACTTAAAGTTGCCATGGTGTCTTCAAGAAAAAAGAATGAGCTTAATAGATTGGTTTTGCCTGCACCATTTTCACCATAGACATAGGCAATCTTTTTTACTAAGTTATTTGTTTTTTTTAAATCAAAAACAATATGCTTAAATGATTTGAAATTTTCTAATGTTATACGAGCAAACATTTTTTTCACCTCGAGGATTATTATATATTATTTATATGATTAAGTCAATAATTTTATGCATAATGCATGAAATTATTGACTTAATCTAAGAATATTCCCCTTTTAGGTAAAAAGTGTTGTTATTGCTATCTAAATCTTTGCTCTAATGTAAGCAAAAGGCCTTTTTCTTTTATTAAAAGTGAGCAATCCACAAATAATGTAAACAGACTTACATTATTTGCCCAATCCGCCCATCCCAAACCCCTACCCACCTGATTTTAACCCCGCAGAAGGGCTGAAATGAGGTGGTTTTTCTTGCTTTTGGGCTGGCCCTTTCCTCTTCGCTGTCTTTCAGCTGTTTATACCCTTGATTTACACCAGTTGCCGCTAAGCCCGATACGATATCACTGGCAAGAGCAGAATGTTCGCCACCGCAGCGTCAAGCAAGCCTTGTCACTTGCCCGCGGGGCGGAGCATATTATATCAGTATAGTACAATCCTTCTTAGGAGAATGATTATGAAACGATATAATATGCAGAACAACTGTTGCTCTTTATGCCGGCAAGCCTGTTGCCCCAAGCGTTGTCCCCGGTATTTTCCGCCATCACCGCCTCCACCTCCACCGCCGTCTCCGGAGCCAATCTGCCAGGTTACAACGGGCATTGCCACGGATATAACGCCCTTTACCGCCCTTATTGAGGGCAACCAATTTATTGTCTCGCTGCCAGTGCTAAACGTGGGGGCGGAGATTTCTACTGACCCGGGCTTTACTACAGCGCTGATTTTTTACGGCTCTGCCGGGAATCCTTTTTCTGTGGAGCTCAGCGGGCTGATTCCCGCTACAACCTATTACTATCGGGCTTTTGCGCAGACGGCGCTTGGCGTTTGCCGGGGGATGGCCGGAACCTTTACCACACCAATAATACCGCCAACACCGATAGTGATAACCGGAGACGCCGTCAATATCACTGTATCCTCAGCGCTTATTGAAGCCAATCAGTTCAGCGGCATTCCGGCTCCTATTTTTTCCGTTGGGGTTGAATATGCGGTCAATCCTTCCTTGATTGGATCTATCACCGTACCGGGAGGCACAATCGAAACACCATATAATGTGCAGCTTAACGGCTTGGCGCCTGCAACCACCTACTATTACCGCGCAACAATAAGCGCGGAAAGCGGGACGTTTGTCGGTGAAATTAAAAGCTTTGTTACTCCGGCCAATCCAAGTGTGAACACCGGAGACGCTGACAGTATCACCAGAAATACAGCTACTATTATATCGAATACCTTCAGCAACATCCCTGGCAGCATTTTCACTGTGGGGGTTCAGTATGCAACGAACCCGCTCATGATAGGTGCGATAACCACAAATGCAGGCTCTGTCGGCACTCCCTATTTCGTAAATCTAAGCAGCTTACTTCCGAATACAACCTATTATTTCCGTGCGGTGATAACCGCTTCTGAGGGTCTGTTTTTTGGGGAGGTCAAGTCGTTTACCACTCTGCCGAATCCTGTTTCAGCAGTGAGGTAAAAGTATCTGTATCTTCGATGAATTTGACTATTAAAATAAGGACAGGGGATAGACTCCCTGTCCTTATCTGGCATAATAGCTCATCCGCAGGTGCTTTGTTGGGATGAATTACTGCTATGTTATATATTTATTTAGCGCCCGGATTCAGGTACTTCAATAGTTTTGCCACCAAATCATCAAAGTCAATCGGTTTGCTGACATGATCCGCCATCCCAGCCAGGCGGCAGGCGTCAACATCTTCAGCAAAGGCGTTAGCAGTCATAGCGATAATAGGAATATTTTCCGCTGCCTCAGTGCCAAGGGCTTTAATTTTTCTGGTAGCCGTGAGTCCATCCATGACCGGCATTTGAATATCCATTATAATGATGCCATATTTGTCCTGGTTTTTGCTGAACAGCCGCACAGCCTCTTCGCCGTTTTCAGCACAGTCAATCTCCACCCCGGTTTCCTCCAGCAGGGAAATCACAATTTCTCTATTGATTTCAATATCTTCAGCGAGCAGCAGTTTAATTCCTTTTAGAGTGCCGCCATAGGAAGATAGCCGTTGCGGCATCAAGGTGTCGGAATGGAAAACAAATTGATTGATCGAATCCATAATCGGAGATTGGAAGAGTGGTTTGGGGATAAATTTATCAACACCGGCACGCCGCGCTTCCTCTTCGATCAATATCCATTCAGTCTGTGATACCATAATGACACTCACGCTGTTCCCGGCCAATGCTTTGATCTGGCGCGTGGTTTCAATGCCGTCCATTTCTTCCATTAGATAATCGACAAAGAGGATTTGGTAAGGGTTGTTTTGTGCCAAGGCCTCTCTAAACATTTCAACAGCATCGCGGCCATTGTCGACGGTGTCAGAGTCAATGCGCAAATTTCCCAAAACGCGGTTGAAATAGTCGAGCACCTCTCTTGCATCATCAACCACGAGGATACGCAGATCTTGATAGGCTGACAAATCATAGCTTTCTTTGTGAGCGCCCGGATCCTTCTTGACCAGAACAGTAAAGAAGAAGGTGCTTCCTTCGTTAAATGTACTGGTAACGCCGATTTCTCCGTCCATCATTTCCACAATTTTTTTGCTGATAGCCAGCCCAAGCCCTGTGCCTCCGTACTTGCGCGAGGTTCCTGCCTCTGCCTGCTCAAAGGATTGAAAGAGCTTGGCTGTTTGCCCCTCTTTCATGCCAATACCGTTGTCAACAACGCGAATCGACAGCGGCAGTCTTCCGTCTTCGCTTTCCGCTCCGCTGCTTACGCTTAAATGGATAGTGCCTTTCTCCTGCGTGAATTTGACCGCGTTGGAGAGAAGATTTGTAATTACCTGTGAGAGGCGCATTTCATCAGCCACTATCCTTGAGGGGACATTTTCGTCAATATTAACCAGCAGGTTTTGCTGTTTTTCTTCTGCTTTTATGCCGATGACATCACAGATACTTTCCAACATTTTTTCAAAATTGAAGGCTTCTTCGACCAGATCAAATTTATTTGCTTCGATCTTGGACATATCTAAAATATCATTGATCAACTCCAGAAGATGTTTGGATGCATTGTCAATTTTTTCCAGGCAATACTTTAATTTCTCAATATCATTGGCGTTTTGGCCAATTCTGGTCATGCCAATAATCGCATTCATCGGGGTTCTGATCTCGTGGCTCATCCGCGAGAGAAAATCGCTTTTGGCGTGACTGGCCTCTTTGGCTTCCTCGATTGCTTTTTCGAGCTTTTCTTCGTTTTGCTTCAGCTTGGTAATATCATCATAGACCCCGAGCAAAGCATAGGGCTCATTGTTTTCATCCCGAATAAGCACTTTGCTGGTGGATACCCAATGCGTAGTTTCGTCAGCGCCTTGGAACGGCTCTTCAAAGTGGAACAGCTCTTTGCCGGTTTCAAAGGTTTTGCGGTCGTCAGCGATATACATTTCCGCGATTTCCTTGGGGTAGAAATCATAATCGCAGAGTCCGATAAGCTTTTCCGGATCATCAATGCCCGCGTCACTTGCGAAACGTTTGTTTACTCCCAAAAAGCGTGAGTTTTTGTCCTTCCAGAAAATCGCGCTGGGTGTCGTATCAATGATCGTGCGCAGCATCCGCCGGTTGGCTTCCAGCTCTTTTTCCTGCTCAACCTTTTCCGAGATATTCTGGATGATTGTTGCCACGCCCATAATGATATTGCTCTCATCGAAAACAGGAAACACCGTCTGCTCAATCGGGATATGCTTGCCATAGCGGTTAATCAATACCCCGCGGCTAACCCACTGTCCCTCACTAATGGCGGTAGGAATGCCCTCTTCGAGCACTAGTTTGCTGTAATCATCCGGATGCACGTTTTCGATAGGCAGGTTTTCAATTTCACTTGGTTCATAGCCAAGCATCCGAAAGGCGCCGGGATTATTATAAATGACTTTTTTATGCATATCCGCTACGCTGATATAATTGCGGGAACAGTTCATGACCGCGAGCTGGTAACTGCTGATGAGTTCCCTTTCGCGCTCTTTGGTGATGTCATCCATAATGGTGGCGATGGCAATATTATCACCGTTTTCATTTTTTATGGGGAAAAGTATTTGCCGTACCGGAAAAATTGTTCCGTCTTTGCGGCAGACAATAGTTTCTCCCTGCCAGGACCCTTCTGCCAGCGCCTGCGGATAATATTGTTCGATAATTATTTTTCCAGCATCAGTAGGGTGTAAATCCTCTATACGCAGCTTTGTGTTTTCCTCTTTGCTATAGCCCAACATCTCTGACATTGCTTCGTTGATAAATATTAGGTCGCCATCTAGGGTAGCTGCGCTCATCATGCTTTTGGCAGAGCCGATGAATCCACTTTGGATGTCGATCAGATGCTGCATTTCTTTACCGGTTCGTTCTTGCGCTTCTTTTTCCTGGCGCAGACGCTCCTGTGTTGTCACATCAACAAGCAGGCAAACCCGGGCAGGAGTGTTATCCGGCAGGGTGATAATGCTTTCAAAGGTGTCCACATATTTATCTACGCCAGCCAAATAGCGTGCTTTAGCGCAGCATGACCCATATTCCATCAGTTGGTCTGCGGGAATGCATCCGGCGCAGATAGTGTCCGTACCGTTTAATACTTTGTAGCATTTGGTGCCGACAACATTGCCAAAAAGCTCCCGGCCCTTTTCGTTGATATAGATAATTTCAAAGCTGTTCAAGTCTGAAACATATAGGGGAAGCCCTAAATTATCATAATAAGAATCTAAAAACTGCATGCCTGCTCCTCCCTATTTTACACAATAACGATAAATAATTTGTTTGCAGCGTTCAAAGTCAATCGGTTTAGCCAGGTGATCGTTCATGCCTGCTGCAAACGCGGCTTCCTGATCCTCTTTAAAAGCGTTTGCTGTCATCGCCACGATGGGTACCGTAGCGGCATCCGCACGGTTTAATTTGCGTATTTCGTTGGTGCAGTGATAACCATCCATGCGCGGCATCTGAATGTCCATAAAGATCATTTCATAATCGCCGGGAGCAGAGTTTTTGAATTTCTCCAAGGCTTCCACTCCGTCTGACGCCTCATCAATAACGAACTCGAAAGAGGATTGCAGGATCTCGGCTAATATCTGGCGGTTGATGTCAATGTCGTCAACCAGCAGAATCCGCCCAGAGCCATTTGTCTTGTATGTAATCTCGCTAAGATCAATCTGCTGGTTCTCTGCGGGCAGGCGGTTGCTTTCAGCGGCAATGGCAAAAGGCAGGCTGACCAGGAACTCGCTGCCCTCACCAAGCGTACTTTTTACGTCAATAGTGCCGCCCATCAGCGTAACCAGACCAAAGGAAATGGAAAGCCCCAGTCCGGTGCCGTTGTAACGCCGCTTGATATAGCTGTCTTCCTGTTCAAATGGCGTAAAAATTTTTGCCAAAAACTCCGGCGACATGCCCACGCCACTATCAGTAACGCGGAACAATAAAACCGCCTCGTCTTCTGTTCGCGTGGTTGTCGCAACACTTAGGCTGATAGAACCGCCGGCATTTGTGAATTTTATCGCGTTCCCCGCGAGATTAACCAGTATTTGCTTTAATCGACCGGCATCGCCGGTGAGGCAGGGCGGAACATCATTGTCCACATTAACAGAAAAGGTAAGATTTTTTTCCTGCGCCTGAAGCGAAAGAAGGGCATCAATTTCGTCCATTAAGGCCCCTGGCTCAAAATCAGTAAGATGCAACACAGCCTTACCCGCCTCGATCTGTGCTGTATCCAGCACATCGTTGATGATGTTTAGCAGATGGTTTGATGCGTCGGCAATACTGCCTAGCCGTTTTGCCGATTGGTTCGTCACATCCTTATCCCGCAGCCCAAGCGCAGCCATGCCGACAATGGTATTAAGCGGAGTGCGCAGCTCATGGCTGACGCGGGATAAAAATTCGCTTTTAGCCTTGCTTGCTGCCAAGGCTTTTTCTTTTTCCGTCATCAGTTCAGTTATATCAGAGGCAACCAGCAAAAATCCGGTGGGGTCAGCGCCTATTTCCCATTTGCAGCAGATGCAGGACATGCATTGCTGCCCATTGACGCCGGGCAACCAGACGGTAGCGGTAAAGTGTTCATCTTTGACAAGCTCGCTAAGCGTGGTATGGAGAGCATTTTCTCCGGCCAAACCGCCTTCGGCGATAATCATTTCCGCAACCAGTGTTTTGGCAGAGGTTTCCGCAGCGAACATTTCTTTATAACACTGGTTTTGATAGAGCGGATTCAAGTTGAGATCCATAATCATCAGCGCTTCGGGAATATTGTCAGAATACTGCTCAATAACATCAAGCATGACGTTAAACTGTGAGAGCAGCTGGGCAAAATCACCATTGAGCAGGGAAGTATCACTACGCACAGTCAGCCGCCCGCTCATCGCCGCGCCCAAAAGCTCGGCTGTGCTTGAGACCATATCATGAAAGCTGGTAATCACCGACTGATAGGTATTGGCCAGAGTGCCGACTTCATCCTTCCTCTCTCTTAGCGGGAGGGGAACTTCAGTATTTAGTTTCCCATCGGTGATCTCAGTGCCGATTGTCACCAGGCTGTTGATCGGCGAGATGACAGTCCTGCGCAGCAGCCAATAAATCAAGCCCAGCCCGGCCGTTGCGATGATAAATAAAATTATGGCATTGAGAATAATTACATTGATAATCTCTCTGCTCATTTCAGCAAGATCCATATCCGTGCCCACTACGGCAACGGCAACCCCGGCGGAATCAAAGATCGGCGCATAGGCGTAGTTGAGCCGGCCAAACAGACCGTTCTGGTAAAAGACCGCTTCTTCCATCTGCTCGCCTGTTTCAAGCACCATGCCGGCCTCTTCCAGGCCCTCTTTGCTATCTACTGTGCCAAGGTCATCGATATCCAGATCATTTGCTTCTTCCTCGGTATGGGCGTCAAAAATATAGGTGTAAGCGTCAGGCACGCCGGTATCCGCTAAAATATAGAGATATTTGGCGCCTGAGCTTAATTTTAGCTCATTTAAGCCCTCTTGTATATAGTAATAGGCATCGTCTTTATATTGCTGCATTTCCCGTCTGAAAACGAGCAGCTCCTCCTGTAAAGCTTTCATTTCTGCAGAATCAGTGCTGATCCCTTTGGCTTCCAGCGCATATACTTGCTCACGTATGGAGTGATATTCTTCTTGTTTAATTTTCAGCTCTTCATCGTTTTTTAAAAATTCGATATACGGCAAAATGCTGTCACCGCTGATATTGCTCGCGACAATACGGTTGCACAGCAAAGTTATATCATTATACTTGTTTTCATAGGCGGATATCAGACTGCGGGAGCAGGTATATGTCAAAATAAAGGCCACCAGAAAAATTGCGATTAAGACAACGCTCATTATCCGGAAGCTGATGCGTTTATTTCGCTTGAACATATAAAAATAGTCCTCCTGCACTGTCTCAGCAATCCCGCGCCAAGAATTTGCCCTGTTAGTCATTAGAGAGGTATTGACAAATTTTTGGGCAGCCAAACAAAATAAACAGGCTTATTTCAGCTCATTTTTGTAAAATCCGCTTGAGCCTGCTGTTTGAGTCTTTTATTATTACATCATTAATGATAATAACATAGCATAAATTTTTACATTTTACAACATATGATTATACAAAATAGTTGTCAACAGCTGGCTTTTCTGCTGCGGTGGGGTGATTGGATTTAGGATTAGCTTCTTTTCCCTTCCTGACTAAGAGCTGTGTGAATTTGCAGAATAAGCAGCTGCTGCCAATAATCTTGACAAAAAAATATAATTTAGTTTATAATGTTATTAGGAATCATTACTAAAAGTGAAAATTTATAATAAACTCATGATAAGACTTTTAATCTGATTCTTACTTTATATGCTCAGAATGTGCAAAAGATAAGAACACCGTACCCTAAATGAATGAGGAAAGGAGAGATAAAATGACAGATGATAAGAAAAAACTTACCAATGAAGTAGGGGCTCCTGTTGCTGACAATGAAAACGCACTCACAGCCGGACCGCGCGGTCCGGTGGTATTGCAGGATGTGTGGCTGCTGGAAAAAATGGCGCACTTTAACCGTGAGGTTATTCCTGAACGCCGCATGCATGCCAAAGGCTGGGGCGCCTACGGCAAGCTGACTGTGACGCATGATATTTCTGAGTATACCCGGGCCAAGGTGTTGCAAAAGGGCAAAGAAACTGAATGTTTCGTGCGTTTTTCTACTGTGGCCGGCGAGCGCGGCGCAGCTGACGCGGAGCGGGATATCCGCGGTGTGGCCTGCAAGTTTTATACTGAGGAAGGCAACTGGGATTTAGTCGGCAATAATACCCCTACCTTTTTCATCCGCGATGTGCATAATTTTTCTGATCTAAACCGCGCAGTCAAGCGGGATCCGCGTTCTGGTATGCGTTCGGCGCAAAACAATTGGGATTTTTGGACGCTGTTGCCCGAGACCTTTCATCAACGCACGATTGTCATGTCTGACCGCGGCATCCCCGCGACTTTCAGGCATATGCATTTTTTCGGCGAACATACCTTCTCTTTTTATAATGCTGAGAATAAGCGTTTCTGGTGCAAATTCCATTTCCACACGCAGCAGGGGATTAAAAACCTCAGCAATCAAGAGGCTGCGGAAATATGCGGCAAAGACCGGGAAAGCCATGGCCGCGATTTATTCGAGTCTATCGAAAAAGGGGCTTATCCCCGCTGGACCATGTATGTACAGATTATGACAGAAGAGCAGGCTAATCAGCATTATGAAAACCCCTTTGACATTACCAAAATCTGGCGGCATAGCGAATTCCCGTTAATCGAGGTTGGCGTGCTGGAGCTGAACCGCAACCCGGAAAACTATTTTGCCGAGGTAGAGCAGTCCGCCTTTACTCCCGCTCATGTTGTGCCGGGTATCGGCTTTTCGCCGGACCGCTTCTTGCAGGGGCGCTTGTTCTCTTACGGCGATGCGCAGCGCTATCGCCTGGGCATTAATCATCATCTTATCCCGGTTAATAAAGCCAAAAACGAGGTCAATGAATATCACCGTGACGGCGCAATGCGTACGGATGGCAATCATGGCGCTACTGTGGCCTATACGCCAAACAGTGAAGGCATCTGGGCAGCTCAGCCGGAAGTGATGGAGCCGCCGCTGGATCTCTCCGGCGCCATGTACCAATATGACCCCAAAGACGACCCCACTGATGATAATTTCCGCGCCGGCGGCGATCTTTGGCGTGTGCTGACAGAGGACAAAAAGCAGCTTCTGATCGATAATACCGCAGAAGACATCGCTCCGGTTAGCCAAAACATTAAGTACCGCCACGCGGTTCACTGCTATCTGGCTGACGCGGATTATGGCAAACGCATGGCAGCGGCGCTGATGCTTGATTTTGCTAAGGTGAAAGAGCTATCGCAGCTTAGTAACAGCGAGCTGATTCAGGCAACGATTGTGTCATGAAAATTAAGAACCTGCTGCTAACGATTCTGGGGTTTATCCTTCTCGGCATTGGCGGCATCGGTCTGCTGATTCCGGTTCTGCCCACTACGCCTTTTATTCTGGTTTCCGCAGCCTGCTTCACCAGCAATCCGGCAGTACATTCCCGCTTGATCAAAAGTAAGTTTTTCGGCGATCATCTCAGAAACTATCGTCAGCGTCAGGGATTGAAAAAAAGTACTGTTGTCATCAGCCTGACTTTTCTCTGGGTGATGCTGTGCTTATCGATGGCGCTAATAGCCAAGCTGTGGTTAACCTTGCTGCTTAGCTCGATTGGCATTGCGGTAACAATACATATACTCTGCGTAGCGCGTCCTAAGAAAAGATAAAGGGACACTGTTTAGCAAAACTAAAAAGCTTGCTCCTCTTGGCTGATTTAAGTATAATGTGCTTAACAGTCAGAGGAGCAAGCTTTTTTAATAAAGGAGATACGCAGATGGCCAAAGAGTTTAAGTTTAAAGCGGAGATTATGAAAGTTCCGGATATCAATGGCGCCTATATCGAGATTCCGTTTGATGTTAAAGAGGCCTTTGGCAAGAGCAGAGTGCCTGTTCATGCTGCTTTTGATGGCGAGCCGTATGACGGGCAGCTGGTGAAAATGGGTACGCCTTGCCATATTATCGGCATCAGGAAGGATATCCGCGCCAAAATTGGCAAACAGCCCGGAGACAGCATTGATGTGACCATCAGCGAAAGAACGCCACAAAATGCAGCTCCTATAAGCGTAGCGGAATATATCAGCAGCTATGACGGCGAGCTGCGGCAACGACTGGAAAAAATGCGGGAAGTGATTCTTGGCTGTTCCCCGGATATCAGCGAAAAGATTGCCTGGGCTATGCCCACTTTTGTCCTAAACGGCCATTTGGTCTATTTTGCCGCGCATAAGCATCATATTGGTTTTTATCCTTTGCCGAGCGCGCTGGCAGCTTTTGCCGACCAGCTGCGTGACTATTCGCAAACAAAAGGCGCTGTGCAGTTTCGGCATGATCAACCAATACCTTTTGATTTGGTGCGGCAAATGGTAATGTTCAGGATTAAAGAAAACACTGACAAGTAGAACAGGGGGAAAGGAGCAGCCATGGCACAATTGCGTAAAATGCTGGGGAAAGCAGATTCCCCATATATAGTTACTCTGATGCGTTTGATCGAAACCCAAAGCAAAACGACCATTGCCAACTGGTGTATTACTTATACAAAAGAGCATTTTTTATCTATCTATGCCGCCTCCTATCCCCATGACCAGCGGCCGGAGGCTGCGCTTGACGCCACTGAAAAATGGTTGCAAGGAGAGATCAAATTGCCTGAAGCCAAAAGCTATATTTTAGCCGCGCAGGCCGCAGCCAGAGAAGCTGAGGCCAACCCGGCAGCGCAGGCCGCTGCCAGAGCCATTGGGCAGGCAGCAGCCACCATACACACGCCCACCCATTCTTTGGCTATAGCCTTTTATGGCGCAGCTGCCATTGCTTATTCTTCTCTGGGGCTAGAAGCCACAGCAGCGGAGTATGAGCAAGTCGCCGCCCGGGAATGCGCCTTGATGGCGGAGTCTCTGCGCTCGGTGTCTATCGCCAATGAGCCAAACCCGGCTAAGATTAACTGGAACTGCTAAAAACAGCGACTTTGGCCGGGAGGAAGGAAAAGAGTAAAAGATGAAAATATCAAAAAAAAGGCATAATGGCAAAGATATTGCTATTGTTGATAGTACGGATGTTATTATCACCGATATCAGCTCTGCCTTGGATATGCTGGTAAATGTCAAATATGAAACAGATTGCGACCGCATAGTCCTGTCAAAATCTGTCCTGGCCGAAGAGTTTTTCATACTCAGCAGCGGTTTGGCAGGAGATATATTGCAGAAATTTATCAATTATCAGACCAAGCTGGCTATTTGGGGTGATTTTTCTCACTATACCAGCCAGCCATTGCATGATTTTATTTATGAAAGTAATCAGGGCAATGCGATATTTTTTGCCGCGGATTTGCCAGAGGCCTTGGAGATGATCAGTAAAGCCTAGCCAGATAAAAAGGGTTGGGCGATAAAGAAAAAGAGTAGGCTAGATGAAAAATGAAATAGAACAAATAAATATAGCTAACGCAGCAGCTACCATAGAGGTAGCTGCTCTTTTTGTTAAAAGAAAACCACTGGCTAGGCCAGTGGTTCAAAAGAAGGCTTCTGCCGATAATGAGGAAAAAAACTCCTTTTGCTATACTGAAAGGTGCGGCCTGACAACTGCACAAAAAAGCAAAAGGAGGACATTCAAGATGA
>JAVBKT010000017.1:0-76457 GCA_031553915.1 Bacillota bacterium | reverse complement strand
CCTTTATCGGCGGCGATACTGTGCGCAGAGACAACAGGCAAAATGCCCAGCTGTTGCCGGCGATTAATATGATATTGCCTTATGCCACGCCGGATTTACAGTCATCCTGTCCTAAGGAAGCTGTGTTTGATTTTTCATTAACCTGCCTGCGTAATGCCAGAGACATTCTGCGCACCCTGGAAAGTGAATATTTACTGCAATTTGGCAAAAACCTTACTCTAAACCGCTTGTCTGAGGTTATTAATTTGCCGCAATATCCTGATAAAGGCGCTTGTATCAGTTATGATCCGGCGCTGACTGCCTCTGTTTATATTGAGAATGAAATTGAAATGCTGCTGCGTACCCGTAATATGATTATCTGAGAATATCGAGGCTATTTATGGAATATTTCTATTTTGAAAATGATCCGCAGCACAGCCGGGCTTGCTTTTCCTTGAGCCATAGCGGGCAGATGAACAGCGCTGAAAGCTGGCAATGGCTTAACCGCTCCTGGTTGGATAATCATGCTCTTGCTAATGATCGGCAAGAGCTAATTGCCGGGCATAAAATTATGGCAATCAATAAGGCTCATCCCCGCTGGCCAGAGATTACCGCGCCACCTTTCCTCAAAGGGGGGCTGCGCTTAAACCTTGTCGCTTGTGGTGATGTCGGCTCCACGGCATTAATCGGCCTGCGTTTGCTGGCAGGGGAGACTATCAGCTCTATCGGCATTTATGACCTGAAGCCGGAGAATTCTCAACGCTGGGAGTTTGAGCTCAATCAGATAACTGACCCCGCGATAATAAATCAGCAACCGCGGATAGAAATTATTACCAAAGGGCAGCTGTTTGATTGCGATGTTTTTGTTTTTTGCGCTACAGCAGGAGTCCCTGCTTTAAATGCTCCCGGTGATGTTCGCCTTTTGCAGTATCAAAAAAATGCCGCAATCATTGCCGAATACGCAAGGTTAGCGCGGCAGAGCCATTTTAGCGGTCTTTTTGCCGTAGTCAGCGACCCTGTTGATCATTTATGCCATGCTGCTTTTTGCGCCAGCAACAAAGGTTCTGACGGGCAATTTGACGGCCAGGGGCTATTGTCGGAACAAATTGAAGGCTACGGACTTGGCGTGATGTATGCGCGGGCCGCCTATTATGCGCAAAAAGAGGCGCGTTTTGCCAGTTTTTTAAGCGAGGGCCGGGCCTATGGCCCGCATGGAGGGGATTTAGTCATTGCCAACTCCATTGCCGCCTATGATGATGCGTTATCCAGGGAACTAACTGAATTGGCGGTTAAGGCTAATCTGCAGGCGAGAGAGTGGGGGTTCAAGCCCTTTGTGGCGCCGGCCTTATCCTCAGCCGTCTTTCCCTTATTGGCAACATTGCGCGGCGAGTGGCATTATAGCTCAACCTTTCTGGGCGGGGTTTTTATGGGCTGCCGCAGCAGACGGCTTGAAACCGGCATAGAGCTGGAAGCTATGCCCCTGCCAGCCCAATTGGCAGCGCGTCTGGAACAGACAGCCAAAAACCTAGCCGCTTTTGAGCCGGAGTGTTTTTAGGGGGATATATTTATGAAAGAAAATTTTGTCTTGATTATGCCACGCTGTGCTGAGCGGGCCAAAAGCGGACGCTTAAGAAAAATTATCGGGCATACGCTGGCTACCACCACACCAGAAGAGATTATTGAAACCGCCGAGCAGCTGCATCCATTACAGGGGAAAAAAATTCTCTTTGCGGTTGTTTTGGGCAGCTCCGGTATTAATCTTGAATATTACCGTATGCTCAAAAAGATTCGTCTTAACCAGCATATGTTTGACGATTGTTTAGGCGCCTTGCTGGTTGATGGCATGAGCGATTTATATACCAAATATATTGCGCGGGAACTGGCTCTGGCCGCCAATATTGCCGGCTGCGCTTTTATCGGCCGCCCCTTAGTAGAGGGTACGGCTTTGCTCTCGAATTTTCATCTGCTGGCCCAGACGCGCAACCTTGACGCTCACGGTGCCTATCTTTGGGCGGCAGGGGATTTACTGGAGCGGCTGCTCTCGAGTTCAAATATTGATTGCCAGGAGCCGCGGCATCTTTTGGTCTTGCACGCTTCCAGCAAAACCTTTTCCAATACCTATGCGCTATGGCAAATGGTCAAAGATAATTTGTCCGGCAGCATAACTATCCAAGAGATCAGCCTGCGCGAAAAAGAGGTTAATGATTGCGCCGGCTGCTCATATGAAACATGTCTCTATTTTGGCAGCAAGGGTAGCTGCTATTATGGAGGGACAATCAGCAAAAATGTTTATCCGGCTCTCAATAAATGCACGGATTTGCTGCTGGTATGCCCTAATTATAATGATGCGCTTTCCGCATATTTGACCGCTTTTATTAATCGCTTGACTTCTATTTATCTGCACCGGCGCTTTTATGATAAACGCCTTTATGCTTTGATTGTCTCCGGCTATTCCGGCGGTGATATCATCGCCGGACAATTGATTGCCGGGTTATGCATGAACAAATCTTTCTTTTTGCCGCCCCGCTTTTGTATGATGGAGACCGCACATGAGAAGGGCTCTCTTGTTAAAAAATTTGCTATTGAACAGAAGGCATCCATGTTCGCCAAACAAATATGCCTCGGTCAATCAAGCAACGAACCAGAGTAAGTGGTTTTTCGACATATAGTATAGCAAAAACCAGGACAATATTGTCCTGGTTTTAATATTAGTTATCATGAATCCGGGCGCCTAATTATCAATTGCCTGCCAGGGGATAATATCTCCGCGGTTAAACAAATGCACTTGCCCCGGGCCAAGGTTTTTGGATTTAAACATCGCCATGTCCGCCATACGCAAAAGGTCAGAGGTAAGCGAGGAATCATCAGGGAAGCAGCTGACACCCACCGAAGCGCTACATTGTACAGATATGTTCGTCAATTGCCAGGGCTGGGAAAACCCCTGCAAAAGATATTGCAATACTTGGTCTATGCTATAAGGATTTTCCGGCCGCACCAGAACAACAAATTCATCCCCGCCATAGCGGTAACTGTTTTCCTCAGTCATCTCATTTTCCTGCAAATATTGACCCACCTTTGCCAAAAGCTCATCGCCAACATCATGGCCAAAGGAGTCATTGACATTTTTGAACCCATCCAAATCAAAGAAAATAAAATAGCCTTTTTTGTTGCTATCAGTATAGTGGAGGGCAACATTATCGCAGTCATTGGTCAGGCGGTAGCGGTTAGGCAGAGCTGTCAGCGGATCATATTCAGCCATGTGGCGGATCAGCTCTTCGTTTCTTTTGTTCTCGGTAATATCAACACTACTGATAACCTGAGCAATACGCCCGTCTGTCCACTTAAAAGCAGCGCTTAAAACTCTGAACCAGGAGCCGTCAAAGGGGCGTTTATAATCCCAGCCATATACCTTTGTGGGGTTGCCATCAGAATCTAAAAGTTTTTGTTTGGGGCAAAAATCACATTCTCCGCTTTTATCATCATATAATGTTTGCCAGCAAATTGTACCGATAAGGTCTTCTGCTTTTCCATATGGAGCTGCCATGGAGCGGTTTAGATATAAAATTTCATGCGTAGAAAAGTCGTTGACATAAACGTCTATACCCATATGGTTCAAGATACTATCCAAGGCCTTGTAGGTGTTTTCAACCTTCTCCTGATAAACCATCATTTTAATATACACACCCAGGGTGGTAAGGACTGCCCTGGTAAAATCGATATCGAGGGCAGAATGACGGTCCCAGCTGCGGCGGTCGATGATTCCCACACCGCCCAGCAGAGACATTTCTTTATCAAAGATAGGGACAAATACCATTGATTTTGCCGCAAAAATTGCAGCCAGTTTTTCTGATAATTCGCTCTGCGTGGCATTAGCCTGGAAAACAATAGCCTTCTCCCGCATCATCAGCTGTAAATCTTCCGCGTTAAAAGTATCCGCTTCGATCAGGGGTGTAATTTCGTTGGCATAAATACCATAGCAGCCGGTGAGATGTAAGCATTGTTTGTAATCCGCCTCATAGATAAAGCCCATGCCAAACTCAAAAAAGAGGCAAAGCTCCTCCAGTGTTTCTTTTAGGATGACTCTTATGTCTTGAGTATTATTAAGCTTATCAAGTAAGCGCATCCAATATTCATGACTATTAAAGTCCATGCTCGTCCCCCTGCAAATATTTGGCTCTAAATAGTCAATTTTTAAATTGGCTATTTAAAAATTATATATCTATTGTATGTATAAATGGCCCAAATTGCAAGATTTTTTCTTAACAATAAGGTTTTTATTGTTAAGGAGGAGCGGGGGAGAGTTTAATTTTTTACCCAGGATTTTTGGAAACAAATATTAAGATCAACAGCGCCATTAATACCGGCAACCGTGCCTTCATTGGTATATTGCCAAATATCAAAATCATAGGGGAAGAGGGGTTTGTTATAGTATTGGGCGAACCACAGTGGGTAGTCATCCATCTGCAATAAATCAACCTTACCTGCCAGCCATTTGGTATTACCGTAAATCATTGCCGTGTAGCCGGCTTGCTCAATTTTTTGGCAAAAAGCTTTAGCTATAGCAGTAAGCGTTTCTTTATCCAAATTAGCGGTTCTGGCATCACTGGCGGCTATTTCTTCCATATCAAAGATGAGCGGGTAATCTATCTGATAATTCTTTACCGCATCAATCAGCATTTGCGCCTCTTCTTCAGCCTCTTCAACGCTTATTGCTTGCGAGAAGAAATATGCGCCAACCTCCAGCCCGGCAGCCAGCGCTCCTTCAATATTGTTTTGGCAGGTTTCATCCGCAACCAGTTTACCTTCTTCGCCATAGCCGCGGAAACCAACTCTGATTAAAGCAAAATCTATGCCATCCGCCGCTACTGCCTGCCAATCAATTTCTCCCTGATAATAAGAAACATCTATCCCCTGATAAACATTGGCATAGTTGGCGTCATCATAGTAGATGCGTCCGTTTTCCGGATAATAAAGATTGTCAAAATTATAGTTATGTAGGCCGATATCAGGGTTAATTTTCTGAAATTCATATGCTCCGGCTACAGAATAGACTAAATACTCCGGCATAATTTTTTGCAAAAATTCAATACTCACGCCAAAATCAGCCGCATGTTCCATGACACTGTAACCGTCCACAATAATTGGTTCAGGCTCGCTGGTGTCTTTTTTCTCAAAATCAAACAAACCAAAAACAAAAGCAATGATCAAGGCTACAGCCAAAATTATATTAATAAAAATTGATATCATCAGACTATTCTTATTATCTTTTTTTAATGCCATAATTTTCCTCCAAAAATATTTCACCAGCTTAATCTATTTTAGAATATACTATTTTGTCGTAAAAAGCAATTATTGCTACTAATATACACATTAGTTTCATAATGATTGTGTAAGTATCTTTGCTCAGAATTTGTCAGAAGACAATTTTTGCAAGATATGCTATAATTAATATGTAATTATGGCTGAGGTAAATTAAATGTCTGACAAAGAAGCAAAAAAAAGAATAATCAGCGATAACCGCAAAGCCCGCCATGAATATAATTTTCTGGAGACCTTAGAGGCTGGCATTGAGCTGCGCGGTACGGAAGTGAAATCACTGCGCGCCGGCAAAGGCAATATCAAAGAGGCTTTTGCTAAAATTGAGCAAGGTGAAGTGATTCTGCACAATATGCATATCAGCCCATATGAAATGGGGAATCGTTTTAATCATGATCCTCTGCGCCCACGACGGCTGCTATTGCATAAAGACGAGATCCGCAGGCTATATAGCAAGGTCAAAGAAAAGGGTTTAACCTTAATCCCGACTAAAATATATTTTAACGGTTCCTTAATTAAAGTAGAAGTGGCTCTGGCGCAAGGCAAAAAACTTTTTGATAAGCGCGAGGATATTGTAGCCCGTACGGTAAAACGGGAAACAGAACGCGATGTGAAAGAGAGGAGTAGGGGATAATGTCCACTGGACCTATGACTATAGAAAAGGCAGGCAAGACGCTTGTTTGCCCTATCTGCGGCAACGACCATTTCTATATTCGCGAAACCCAGCTCAATACGCAAGGGATGACCTTTTTGGGCTTGGATTGGGCGAATGCGAATGCTGTTAATTATTATTGTTCTGAGTGCGGCTATATGTTTTGGTTTCATCCAATATATTAGCTGCAAATATTATGCTATGATTCCTTTTTTGTTGATACATGGGGCTGTACCGGTTTCGACGGGGGATTGATTGGCAAGAGAAGCGAGCCGGGGTGTCTGCGCCCGTAAACGCGAAAAGCAAATTTATTTGCCAAACCAAATTACGCTTTAGCTGCTTAATTGCAGTCTAACCCTGACCAAACCTCGCCCATAGGGCTTGTGATGGGTCATTAATATGGGCTCACCTTACTATGAGCGCCCTGGCCTAGTGAGGGAATTCTTAAGGGCATGCGAAGGCAGAGGCTGTATGTGGCCGCTGCCGGAGCGAGACTAAATCACATACTGCGCTCGGAGATGCTCTTGTGGGTTGTCTTTCGGACGGGGGTTCAACTCCCCCCAGCTCCACCATTTATTTAGCGAAACCTGCCCTGAAATTGCTTTTAGGGCAGGTTTTTTGTTATAATAAATTTACATTTAGTCATTATATTTGCGTTCAAAAAGCCAAGGAGTATCATTGATAATGAGATATGTTGCTTTTTTTAGAGGCATAAATGTTGGCGGAAAAAATATTGTTAAAATGGCTGATTTGAAAAAGCTGTTTTCTGATCTCGGTTTTTGGGAAGTAATAACTTATCTTCAAAGTGGAAATGTGATTTTTTCATCTGAAAACAATAGGCAAACATTGTCGCCTCTGATTGCAAATGCTTTTGCTGAGCATTTTGGATTCCAAAGTGCAGTCGTTATACGCTCCAGCGCAGAGATAGCAAATATCGCTGACTCTGTGCCTTATAAAACAGAAGAAATTGAACAGACAAAACAGCAAAACCCCGATGCAGAGCATCTATACGTTTATTTGTCTGATACAGTGATAGATAGTCAGGAAATCAACCAATTATGTGCTGATTATAAGGGTGAGGATAAGCTATATATTAAAGAGTATGATATTTATTTGCTTTGCCATCAGAGCATTCGCGATTCAAAGCTAGCAGCAAAACTGGCAAAACTTCAGCAACCTTCAACTGCCCGCAATCTCAAAACAATCAATAAAATTAAATCACTGCTTTAACCTTTTTATGGAGAGAGGAGTGAGTTCAGTCCAAGAACGGTCGAATCTGCGCATCAGCGTTCAGGTTTGGCCGTTGTTTTGTGCAAAAATCTTTTCATGGCAAAAGCTATGCTAAAAACTCTTGACAATAAATTTAATCATGATAAAATAATATGCAGTTAGTATTTACTAACCGCAAGGTATCGCATATAAAAATATTTCGAGGAGGAAAAAATGAAAAAAATATTTTCAGTTATAATCGCGATGGCGTTGCTATGCGCTTTGCTCGCTGGATGCAACGACGCGACAGATCCGATTGATCAAGATCCTGTTGTACCGCAAGACATAGTCACCCCGGAAGAACCTGAATTTAGTGAGGAAGATGCTGATTTTACCGCTAAGGTTATCGCCCCAGACGCAAATGAGGCAGGAATGATCTTTTTGGCTATGCCTGAAAACGACATATTTGCCGAGCAGTTGCAAATTGCTGAGGATAATGGTTTCTGTTGGGCGGAATCGCTCTTTGCTATTGAAGAGAGCTATACCAAATATGCAGTACAAATGCCCAATCAGCTCGCAGCAGAAGGCAGTGGTTTTGAGTTTATCCTCAACACAACCGCAGCAGACAGCGATGAAATTCGCCCCGCAATTGGCTTTAGCGCTGTTTTCTATTTTACGGCTGATGAAGACAATTTAGGCGCCAATGTTTATGCTGAATTGCTGGCTCTCTGTGAAACATTGGAAGACGTTGGCGAGGGCTGGGTATTGCCAGATGCTTCCGCATTGAAGGATATCGGTATTCATATCTACACTATGTATAATGGCGAGGCGCAGGACATCACTGACCGCGCTTCATTCGGCATAAATCTTGCCGAAAAAGCCGAGGGGAAATTATTGTTTACCTATGGCGCTGTTATTGTTGATCGCGAAATCACTGATTTTGCTGCCGAAGGCGCCCCGCTGAATGTGTCCATGGAAGAAGAACTGATCTGGAGTGATGGCGCAAAGGATGGTAAAATGGCCGCCACTTGGTGGATCGGGAAATAAGTAATTATTATCTTCAAAAAGAAAGAGCATGCATTGCATGCTCTTTCTTTTTATCTACGGCATCAACTTATTATAAATCACAAAAAATTAGCTTAATTTTCAAGAAAAATTGTCTTGATTTTCAAGAATTTATTTTAAAATACTTGACAAATGCTATAAAATAAGATTATGGAGGCCTGCTAGCATGACTCAACTAATACGTGATTTTATCGAGAGTGACCGAACTAAGTATATTGCCATGTCTGAGGATTTTTATCAAACCGACGCTGTCTTGCATTCAATTTCAGCAGAGAATTTTCAACAAACATTTGATGAATGCCTGAAAAAAAATTTGTATTTACGCGGACTGGCATTAATTCAGGAAGGAAATGTTGCCGGATATGCGCTGTTATCATTTACCTGGTCCAACGAAGCAGGTGGCATTTCTTTGCTTATTGATGAGGCGTATATTACTCCACGGTATCAAGGCCAAGGATTAGGCAGCTTATTATTTAAATTCGTTGAGGATGAATATAAAAATATTGCTAAAAGAATACGCCTGGAAGTTACGAGCAGTAATTCATCTGCTATTCGTTTATATAAGCGTTTGGGCTATGAAGAATTTCGCTATCTGCAGATGTTAAAGGATTTGTAAATTAGATCAGTTTATTATTTAGATACTCAGCAGTTTTGTGAAATAATATTTTGATATCAATCGGCTTGGCAATATGGTCATTCATGCCCACTTCGATACATTTTTTAATGTCTTCTTCAAAAGCATGGGCTGTCATGGCAATAATAGGCACAGCTTTAGCGTACGGATGATCATAGGCCCGTATCATTTGCGTGGCAGTATAGCCATCTACCAGCGGCATTTGCAAATCCATATAAATAATATCATACTTTTCAGGTTCCTTGATAAAGATATTATATGCCTCTTGCCCATTAACAGCGCATTCAATATTAATGCCGCTGTCTTTCATTAAGGCTAAAATTATTTCTCTGTTAATTTCCACATCTTCAACCAAAAGCACAGTATGCCCGGAGAAATCATAATCATTCTCCTCAATATCAGCTGCAATTGTATCTTTGACCATGGCGGCAGCATCATTAACCTGCACAATAAAATCAAAATAGAAGGTACTGCCTTGTCCCGGTGTGCTTTTTACCCATATCTGGCCGCCCATCATCTCAATGATGCTCTTGGATATGGCCAACCCCAGCCCGGAGCCGCCAAAGCGGCGTGAGATACTGCTGTCCGCTTGTTCGAAAACATTAAACAAACGCTCAAGCTGATCTTCAGACATACCAATGCCGCTGTCTGCGATAGCAATATTAATTTTGGCGGAGATATCTGTCTGCGAAACAAGTTTGGCACTAAGCTTTATCTCTCCTTTTTCCGGAGTAAATTTCACCGCATTTGATAAAAGATTAATAATTACCTGTGATAAACGCAGCTTATCGCCGCGCAGCCATAGGGGCAAGTCTTTAGCAATATCAAAGCTAATTTGCTGTTGCTTTTCTTTAATACTATCAATAACAATATCTTTGCATTCAGCGAGCATATCAGCAAAATTATAATCTTCATCATGCAATTCAAGCTTATTGGCTTCAATCTTCGACATATCAAGAATATCGTTAATAATACTGAGTAGCTGGCGCGAGGCATTATCCAGCTTGTCCAAATAGCTATCAATTTGCACTAAATCTCTGCTTTTTTTGGTAATAGCAGTCATGCCAATGATCGCATTCATTGGTGTTCTGATTTCATGGCTCATATTAGCCAGAAACTCGCTTTTTGATCTTGATGCAGCCTCGGCCGCATCCTTGAGTTCAATTAATTCAATATTTTGCTGGTTAATTTCAGCAATCATTCTGCGATAATTACTGATATTTGTCAAAGTAAGCACAAAACCGGCGCTTTGGCCGCGCCGGATAATAAAATCCTTTGATATAGCAAAATCATGGATGTTGCCGTTTTCATCATTGACAGAGCATTCGCCATCCTCAAGCCCTTGTTTCTGTGAAGAAATTTTGGCAAACATATCTTCCGGCGCATAACTTACTGCTACAGATTTAATGTAATTCATCACATCATCAATCGATGTTACTTTCATTTTGATATGCAGGGCAGGGAAGGCCTTCAAAAAAGCCGGATTAGCGACTTCGACCTGGCTGATATTGTTGACAACCAAAAACCCCTCGGAAAGCGTATCAAAAATATTGGCCGATGCTGCGCTTTTGAGATCAAAAAGACGAAAGTGTATCGAGAATATGCCGTATACGGCAAACATAACCACAAATCCCAAAGGCGTAAAATCATAGCTGGCATGATATATACCAAAAACGTGCAGGATATTGATAATAAATGGACAGGCAGAGCCAAGTAATACCAAAATCAAATGCGGGTATTTCTTGACATTTTTTATGACATAAACGATCAGCAGAATAAACGCTGCCGCCAAAACCAGATATGATACATAGGAGTGCGCCCAAAAAAACGGGCCATAAACACCCAGGCCTTTATCGGTAAACGAAGTATAATATTGCATATGCAGGGGGTTTGTCAGCAGCAAGGTTACATCTGCAAGCATGAGGCCCAGCAGAACTCCGGACAAAATGCGGCTATTGGCTAACCGTGAATTAATAAAATGCAGGATGTACATCAGCATCAAAAAGGGCAGACAACAAACAAACACCATCCAGATCGGTTCAAGAACTCTAATGATTTGCGCAGAAGCGATACCAGTGACGCCGTTAAGCAAAGTCCATAACGAAGCCATTGTTCCCATCAAAAAGAAAACAATCAAATATCTGTTTTGGGTGCTGGCAAACCAGATTTTGCCAACAATATATAAAAGAAACAAAGACGCTATTAAAGAAATAATAAAAAAAGTCATTTGTTATTCCGCCGTTATCGTATTAATAAAGAGTGCTAATAGTACCTTTTATTATATATCATCAATTAGGGAATGACAATATCATATCTTTATCATGTATTATTGTTTAGGTTGGCAATCATTTGCAGCTTTTGTTGGCGGGACATTTTTTTAATTTCACGCTCGCGGCTCAAGGCGGCGCCTTTATCTGCTAACTGCTCCTGATATACCAGCTGTACCGGCAAGCGGCCGCGTGTATATTTTGCGCCTTTACCGCTGTTGTGTGCGGCAATACGCTTATTAATATCAGTGGTGCTTCCCGTATATAAAGTATCATCGCTACAGCAAACAATATAAATATAATACATTAACTCTTCCTTTCTATTTACAATTTTGATAAAATTATAGCAAAACTACTTAGCTTTTGTGATTTTGTCACAGAAAACAATTACTGATATGAATATAATTTAGTCAATGGAACAAGGATAAAAAGGGAGGTGTTAATATGACTATACAGTTGACAAGTGATAATTTTGAGCAAGAGGTTATTGGCTCTGATAAGCTGGTTTTGATTGATTTTTTTGCTGATTGGTGCGGCCCATGTCAAATGCAAGGGCCGGTGATTGACGAGCTGGCAGAAGAAATGGATGAGATAAAGGTATGTAAAGTAGATGTTGAAGAGCAAAGAGAGCTGGCAAATAAATTTCGGGTTATGAGTATACCGACGCTAATTGTCATTAAGGACGGCGAAATTATTAATCGCCTCTCCGGCTTTCAACGCAAGGATCAACTACTAAGTATGCTGGCAATATAAAAATATTTTATCATAGAAGGGATGGATACAAATGCTTGACAAAAAAGTAGCCGAACTCTTAAACGAACAAATCATGAAAGAACTTTATTCCGCCTATTTATATTTACATATGTCAAATTATTATGACGATGAGGGGCTGGAAGGCTTTGCCAACTGGTTTTATATTCAGGCCCAGGAAGAACGCGACCATGCTATGCTGATGCGTACTTTTATGCTTAATAATGATCAGAAAATTAAGCTACTGACAATAGACGCTCCGGAAGATGACTATACTGATTTTGGCGCGCCGTTGCTCAGAACTCTGGAACATGAAAAGACCGTAACCGCATCAATCCATAATATTTATGCCGCTGCTCATGACGCAAATGATTACCGCTCTTTGGAATTTCTCAATTGGTTTGTTAAAGAGCAGGGTGAAGAAGAAAAGAATGCCAATGATTTAATCAAAAAGTATCAGCTATTTGGCACAGATGCCAAAGGGCTTTATGCGCTGGATCAGGAGCTAAAAGCGAGGAGCTATAGCGCACCCAGCCTGGCGCTGGACTAGCCTGCAAATAATAAAAGCTGGGGCCAAGCCCCAGCTTTTATTATTTTAACTGATCAAGAGCTGCTCTATCCTTGATAGTGATTTGGCCGCGCGATAAAAGAATCCAACCTTTAGCAGACATAATTTTTAAGGCTCTGCTGACTGTTTCGCGTGCGCTGCCAATATTTATGGCAATCTGTTCATGGGTCATATTAAGCGTATTATCTTCTTTTTCCGCTATTTGCGTCAGTAAAAAGGAGACCAGCCTTTGCTCAAAGCTAAGAAAAACCAGCCTTTCCAAGCCGGAAACTACTTCGGAAAAACGTTCAGTAGCTTTTGCATAGGTGTCGCGCTCCACGTAAATATTATTTTCCAGCAATTTTGCAAAGACGTCTACCGGGATCACCAGGACAACACTGTCTTCTTCCGCAATTACCTGGGTATCAAAAGACACTGCATCCAGCACGCAATCAGCAGAAAGCACACAAAAATCATTGCTTTTTATGTGGTATAGCACTGTTTCTCTGCCGTCTGGGGAGAGAAGATAAGCGCGCAGACAACCGCTGGCCACCAAAACCAAGCCTAAGCACTCCGCTTCATTGCTATGCACTATCTGTCCGCTTTGATAATGAACCAGGCTGAGACGGTTACGCACCAGTTCTTGCTCTTTGGCGGATAAATATGGCCAAAAGGGGAGAGCAGTAATTAGCTCATTTAAGGCGTCTTCCCGCAACTGAATATCCTGGGGACTATTCATCTTCAAGACCGCTGGGCTCAGAAAGATATATCTCACCGCCCTTGCCCTTGGCCCAGTTGACCACGCTTTCCTTACTGGGGTCCATAAAGGCGGCGTTTCCTGCTATCTCATAGACGATATTATTATAGGCGACAAAGCCGCCTTTGCCTTCAACATAGGCCTTGGCTGTCGCATCATCTGCAAAAACCCATTTATGCATGGTGTCTGAAACCTCGCCATCGCTAAAAGAGATTAATTCATAGGTAATTACGCCATTGGCAGAGGAGATATCAGTATCCGCGCCATCGTACATCACCACGAGGTAATCCTCGCTGGTGGGGTAAAAATAGGCCTGGTCGCCATCATGGTTAGCAAATGGTTCCGGCAGCTCGGCAGCAGTACCGTTATTGGGAATATCCGGAGTGCCCGCATTGTCTGTATCTATTGGATCAGCACCGTTAGTGCAAGCGCAAAGGCCAAAGGTAAGCAGAGCAATCAAAATCATTAAGGATATTTTTTTCATGGCAATCCTCTTTTCTACAAATAATTTATTATAGTTTATCACAATCAGCAAATGATTAAAAGAACAATACTAATTATATAAATAATAGCAACGCACCACTTAAGCATCGGTGCGCTGCTATTTTAATGGGGTCATGGCAAAATCTCACTTATCCTAGGGTTATTTGACGACATCCGGCAATTGGCCGGTAGGGATAGCCTGGGCAAAAAATCCGCCCAAAGCCGCCATAAAAACATCGTGAACTGTTTCCGCCGGCAAATTTTTGCCTTGCCATTCCTGAGCCAGGGTGGCGCAAGCATCATGCAGCAGAATGACATTATAGCCATAATTGGTTGCAGAGCGCACAGTTGTATCCACGCAGATATGGCTCATCATGCCGCAGATGACCAAGGTGTCAATTTTGGCTGCCTGCAGCTCAGCATTGAGACCGGTCAGATGGAAGCTGTCAGGAGCATGCTTGACAAAAACCTTTTCGCTGGCCAAAGGGGCAACACTATCATGGATTTTGGTACCGACAGGATCGCTGGGCTGGAAAAACGGAGCGTCATCACTAGCAAAAATATGTTGGGCATAATAGACAGGGTAGCCTTTGGCCCTAAAGAAGTCGATAGCTATTTTCGCATTATTGGCTGCGGTGGCGGGCTTATACAGCTCGTATTTTCCTCCGGCAAAATAGTCATTTTGAATATCAATAACTAACAGTGCAGCATTCATTCTTTTTCCTCCTTTCTTCTTTTATTTTAGCTAGTTAATTCATATGCCTAGCTATGTTTAATATAATAGTCTAAATATTCTGTCATGTCAATGTTAGTAAAAGAACGGATGAAACTTGTTTTAGGCTAATTACTGAGCTATAATATATAAGTAAAATAATAAAAAAGGAGATATGTGATGAAAAAAATAATTGGCGAATTTAAGGAATTTATTAGTAAAGGCAATGTCATGGATTTGGCTGTTGGCGTCATCATTGGCGCTGCCTTCCAATCTGTCATCAAATCATTGACCGATGATATTATATCTCCTCTGATCGGTCTGATCGCGAACAAAGACTTTAGTGATCTTGTTCTTGATATTTTTGGTGTTTCTATTAGGTACGGCGCCTTTATCACCAGCGTCTTAAACTTCTTCTTGATGGCCATAGTTATCTTTTTGCTGGTGAAGGGTATGAACGCTTTTCGCCGTAAAAAAACTGAACCGGAAGAAGAAGCCAAGCCAATGCAAACCTGCCCCTATTGCAAGAGTGAAATAGATGCTGAAGCTACCCGCTGCCCGGCTTGCACCTCCAAGCTTGATAGCGGGGAAGCGCTAGCAGGGGAGTAACTGGATATTTTATTTTCTGTTAGCTCCGTGTTATAATATTATTTTGTATAGCAAAGAATGATAAAGGAGTAAACCTATGCGCGCTGTAATAACTGTACTTGGCAAAGATATGGTTGGTATTTTGGCCAAGGTTTCCAGCAAATGTGCTGATGATAATGCTAATATCCTGGAGGTCACACAGTCTGTTTTGCAAGACTTGTTTGCGATGATTATGCTTGTTGATATCAGCAATCTTTCCGTGGAGTTTTCCGAGTTCTCTTTGGGATTGAGCAATATTGGCGAACAAATGGGTATGACCATACACACCATGCATGAAGATATTTTTAATTCAATGCACCGGATTTAATTTTTGAAAGGAGCATACCCGTTTTATGTTTAATGCCAGTGATATATTAGAAACTATCAGGATGATTGAAAATGAAAACCTGGATATCCGCACCATTACCATGGGCATTTCTTTGCTCGATTGCGCAGATTCCGATATCAACCGTTCCTGTGATAAGGTATATGAAAAGATTTGCCGCATGGCGGAAAACCTAGTAGCAAGCGGAGAAGCTATTGAAAGGAAATATGGTATTCCGATCATCAACAAACGCGTTTCCGTCACGCCAATTGCTATTTTGGCCGGAGCCTCCGGCGGCGACCCGGTGCAATATGCCCGTATGCTGGATAAAACCGCCAAAACTGTTGGCGTTAATTTTATCGGCGGCTATTCCGCTTTAGTGCATAAAGGCTTCTCACCCGGGGATAAGCAGCTGATAGAATCCATCCCGGAAGCGCTTAGCACTACTGAGCTAGTTTGTTCTTCGGTGAATATCGGTTCCACCAAATCCGGCATTAATCTTGACGCGGTGAAAACTATGGGCGAGGTTATTCTCCAAACAGCGCAACTGACTGCTGATAACAATTGCCTGGGAGCTGCTAAACTGGTTGTTTTCTGCAACGCGCCTGAGGACAACCCTTTTATGGCCGGAGCCTTTCATGGTCCGGGAGAGCCGGATTGTGTGATTAATGTCGGGGTTTCCGGTCCGGGTGTGGTACGCGCTGCTCTTGCCAAGGCTAATGGCTTAAATATTACGGAAATTTCCGATTTAATTAAGCGTACTGCTTTTAAAATTACCCGCATGGGTCAATTGGTGGGCTCAGAAGCAGCCAAACTGCTCAATGTCCCCTTTGGTATAGTTGATCTTTCTCTGGCGCCGACACCGGCTGTCGGTGATTCTGTCGCCTATATATTAGAAGAGATTGGCTTGGAAAGCTGCGGTGCGCATGGTACCACAGCTACACTGGCCTTATTAAATGATGCGGTTAAAAAAGGCGGCGTAATGGCCTCTTCGCAAATCGGCGGTCTTTCCGGAGCGTTTATTCCGGTTAGCGAAGACGCCGGTATGATAGCCGCGGCTACCTCAGGAGCCTTATCTATCGAAAAGCTGGAGGCGATGACAGCGGTCTGCTCGGTTGGTTTGGATATGATTATCATTCCCGGAGATACCCCCGCAGAGATCATCTCCGGTATTATTGCGGATGAAGCTGCCATCGGTATGATCAATTCCAAAACCACTGCTGTGCGGATTATTCCTGCTATCGGTAAAAAAGTAGGGGAGCGCTTGGAATTTGGCGGCCTGCTGGGGCATGGCCCGGTGATGAAAGTAAACAACGCATCCCCAGCACAATTCATTCACAGAGGAGGGCAAATCCCTGCACCTTTGCAAAGCTTAAAAAATTAACACCCGCTATATTTGTTAATATTATAATTAAAGCACCAGCATATCGCTGGTGCTTTAATTTTTCATTTTTTAATCACGCTAATTCATATGCAGTACAAACGTAATTCATATGTAGCTATTATACTATAGTCATCAACAAAGAAAGGAGTATCGATGGATAATTTAGCAATATTTCTTGATCATCAACAAGAAAAACAGACTAGCAGATATTTAGATAAAAACGATAACAGTATAATTCTTGCTGTGCGTAAGCAATATGAGCAAGCAATGCAGACGATGCAATTGCGTTTGGCAGTATTAGCCTATAATTTTGCTGAACAGCAAAATTACCAGCCTATTTATTCTCTTCAATACCGCTTAAAAAGCGTGGAAAGCATTATCAACAAATTGTCAACAAAAAACGCAGCTATTAACGCAGAAAATATTCGCTATAACGTCTTAGATATTATTGGCTTCCGTATCGTCACCCATTATCAGCAGGATATATATCCTTTGCTTGAGCAGATATTAAAGATGAAGGATGTTAAGCTGGTCAAAATTCGGGACTATATTGAATTTCCTAAAAGAAATGGTTATCGTAGCCTGCATTTAGTGATCTTGCTCTCTATACCCGGCTGTGAAACAAAATTTCCGCTGGAAATACAGTTTAGAACGGTCGCCATGGATATGTGGGCCAGCATTGAGCATAAATTATGCTATAAAACTGACGGCAAGCCGGATACGCTGATGCGCTCTATGCTAGCCAAATGTGCCAATGAGTTGGCTATTATCGATGAGCAAATTACTGATATCAGTAATTTGTCACAGGATCAACAAACAAACTCCCAATTGACTATTTATAATAAGACAAGAAAGAGATAGTATAAATGACAACAATACCACGTTCTCTCGCGGGACTGGTGTTGAGATAAATGGATGTTAATCATTGAAAGAAAAATCTTTGAAGGCAAGTATAGGAGGTGATGCTTATCGGGTTTTAAGCAAAACAAGATAAACCAGCATAAAACAGCAACTCTTAACAAATACAGCAACTCTAATAAAAAAGCAGCCCTTTATTGGGCTGCTTTTTTATTAGAACTATCACCCTCGGTGACGGGCAAGTATATGCAGAAGGCGCTGCCTTCATTTATGATACTTTCTACGGTAATCGTCCCTTGATGCAGTTCGACAATCCTTTTCACCAGCGCCAGCCCGATACCGCTGCCTTCTCTTTCATGGGATTGCTCTTCCTGATAAAACTGCTCAAAAATACGCGATATTGTCTCCGGCGCCATGCCAATGCCTTGATCGCTGATTTGGACGCAAACCATGTCATCCTTCACCGGCGGCATAATCACGCTGATAGTGCCGCCGGGGTTTGAATATTTGATGGCATTATCCAGCAGATTATTCCACACATGAAAGAGGAGCTCTTCCTCTCCCAAATACTCAACGCTAGCCAGATCGATATTAAAAGCAATATCTTTGGCCAGCCATTTTTTCTCCAGCAACAGCACGCTCTGCCTGATTTGCTCGTCCAAAGAAAAGAGAGCAGGGGAATGTTGTGTTTGCTGGTTATCCAGCTTTGTGATACGTAAAATATTCTCAGTAAGCGTATTAAGACGCTCGCTTTCTTGTTCGATCGTCTTAATATATTGCCTTTGTTCCTCTTTGCTCAGGCTATCATCTTCCAGAAGCCTGGCATAGCCATTGATTACTGCTAAAGGCGTACGAAACTCATGGGTGGCATTGGCAATAAAATCTTTGCGTAAATATTCATTACCCTGTAGCTCTTTAACCATGCGGTTAAAGTTTTTCTCCAGCTGGCCAATTTCGTCTCGCCGCATAGATTCCTCAATCTGGACATCAAAATTGCCTGAGGCAACCTGCTTGGTCGCTTCGCTTAATTTGACGATAGGCCGAACCACTTTTTTGGCTACAGTGATAAAGATAAGCATTGAGATGAGGATAAAAAGGATCGGAAAAACAATCTGCCCCACAGCCAATGGCAGGAAAGTAAGGAGCTGTGCATCCGCAGTTTGTACATCGATGGCATGCTCCAGAATTAGCGCTGTAAAAATAGTTGAACAACAGGAGGCAAAAAATATGAAGATGAAAAAGGCTATGAGCAGCCTTTTATGGATTTTTTTCATATGGTGGCGGTGATGATGGTTCATATTTTAATCACCGCCCGATAACCAAGCCCGCGTACAGTTTGAATGGCAAAGGCCTGTTCTTCTGCAAATTTTTCTCTGAGGCGTTTAATATGCACGTCAACAGTACGGGGATCTGTTTCGCTGTCATATCCCCAGATCTCGTCCATCAAAGCCTGTCTGGTAAATATCTTATTGGGGTAGGAGAGGAGCTTGTAGAGCAAAAAAAACTCTTTTGGTGGCAAAACTGTCATCTTATTGCCCTCTTGTACGCTCAATGAATCCTGGTCAAGAGAGACCTCGCCAATATTGAGAATATGCTCGCTGGCTATACGGGAGCGTCGCAGCAGGGCTTCAATGCGTAAAACCATTTCTTCCATATCAATGGGCTTCACCATATAATCATCTGCGCCTGCTTTAAAACCAATGCGTTTATCTTCCATGGCATCTTTGGCCGTAACCAGCAGCACCGGGAGGCTATAATTAGCATTGCGTAATTCTGTGGTCAATTCAAAGCCGTCAATATTCGGCATCATAATATCGGATATCAGCAAATGTATCGGCTGCTGCTCCAGCATGTCCAATGCCTGCTTGCCATCTACAGCCTCAAACACCACATAACCGCGGCGTGTTAAATTGATTTTCATCAGCTGCCGTAGCGGTTCATTATCCTCAACCAATAATATATTAGGCATAATTATCCCCCCCAAATAGAGTATAACATATATTTAGTTTAATTATATATAGCTATTATTAACTGAAGATGAAGATTACGGCTGATTCTTACTCATAACCCACCTGCACAACTCTGGCTTTATTTACTTTTTGGCAAAAATTGCTTATAATACTACTGAGGTGTTGGTATGACTAAGCCGGAAATCACCAAACGTATTTTGGCAGACGGATTGAAAACACTGATGACTAAATACCCCCTGGCAAAAATCAGCGTCAGCGATATTGTGGAGGAATGCGAACTTAACCGCAATACTTTTTACTACCACTTTAAAGACAAATTTGATTTAGTTAACTGGATTTTCTATTCCGAACTGGCTAAAAAAATCAGTGAAGATAAGCTAATAAATAGCTCTAAATGGCTATTTATAGAGAGAATCTGCGCCTATTTATATGATAATAAAGTTTTTTATGTCAATGCTTTAAGCTTCAGCGGTCAGAATTCTTTTGCTGAATATTATCTTAGCCTGCTGAAAACCATTTTTAATAATACTGTTGATGATGAGCCAGAGCATGACTATGAAGATGAATATTTAAGCTTTTTCCTGGAGGCTTTAGTAAACACCACTTTGATTTGGTTGAAAGATGGCGCAAAAATCCCGCCCGACGAGTTTATCGAAAAAATCAAACAAGCGGCAGCGGGAATAGCAAAGCAAATATTAGAAGAGGTTGAATAGCAGCTTAGCCCTTTTGTTTGGCCAGAAGCGAACGAAACATTTCTTTCAGTGGACTTGAAAGAATGCTTTGTTCGCTTTTTTGATGGCTATTATCATGCCGCAACGCGGTAATAGTACCGTCCTCATTGGCATGAACAATGCAGGGCTCGCTGGAAATAATGCGATCCAGACGAATAATATCATCATACAAATCAATGGGCAAAACCGCATGACGCATATTTTTGCGAATATGATAAACAGCCTCATTACCATGTGCGCTGTCAAAGACAGGGTTAGTATTTTGGGCCATAAACAAAAAGGGGATGCCGCTTGCTTCGGCCTGGCAGCTGGCAGCCAAAATAGCGTCTTCATCCTCCGGATCCAGCTGATGGCTGAGGCTGCCAAAAAAGCAGTTATTTTTTTTGAGCAGAGCAATCGCCTGATTGAAGCTAGCTACATCCTGATCGCAATCCACTGCGGTAAAAATATTCTTGCTTTTGTGAATAGTTCTGATCAGTTTTTCGTTCACCTGCGCGGGATCAAGCATCAAGAAGAAGGTCACACATTTTTCTTTGGCGATCAGGTTTAATAATTGATCCATATCTACGGGGGAGAAATATCTATTAATAAAAAAGATATGACAGAAAATCCCCAGCTCTTTGCTTTCGCTAATAATTTTGCCGGGAATATTAATATCAAACTGCTGCCATTTTGCCAGATCAAAGACAATCGTCCAGGGGATATTAAATTTTTCACTCTTTTCAATTTTGCGTATCATATTGGCTCCGGCATTCCAGCTGATATAGCCAACATTCATGCCAATATTCGTTAATAAGGCCGTATCCGTATTACCAATCACATCTGCTATCAGGCGATAGTACGCGCTGTCCGTATTCAGCAACTCATTTTGCGCCATATCAAAAAAATCCTGCTGAAAGCGGCCCTTGGCGAACTGCACGCCTAAATCAACAAGATTGCGTATACCACGCTCCGGGTTTTCTTTAATATCTACGATACCTTTATTTACGGCAGCTCTAATCATCACATAAGCTGTTTTATTGATCATCATAATTATCTCCCATCCTATCCTTAAATATAATATTATTTGCTGGCGCTGATTTGAATAGACAAAGCAGCGTTTTTGCATGAAAATCAGACAAAAGCGATTATTTGCTATATTTTTAGGCAAAGAATGTTTCTGTCTAATGAAAATATAATTTGTCAAATATATAATGATATAAAGAACAATTAGGCAAAGCAGTTTTTTCTATAGTGCTAGCAGAGAAGGAGGGATGATTTATGGCTAACCGGACGCTTAGTGAACAGTTAAAGGCTTTTGGCATTTCAAAGGCTTTGCGATTAATTAAGGATAATCCTGACACTAGTCTGCCCAAGCTGTTTAAATGGGTAGAAAGGCTGGATAAGGATGATGTTACTGCCAGCCAAAGAGCAGTGATTGCGGAAATTTTGCATAACCCGGATAATAATTGGTATCGCTTCATCACTAGCCTGTGGACTGATATTGATGACGGCGTACGGGCAACTGTTTTTGAGAATTTCATTGCCAGTCAAGCTGTTATCGGCGTGAGCAGACAGCGGAAATATGCTCAACAATTTTCCTGTAATGTTCCCTGGGCCATTCTCATGGACCCCACCTCTGCCTGCAATTTGGGGTGTCTGGGATGTTGGGCTGCGGAATACGGCAACCAGCTCAGCATGACTTATGAAACTCTGGATAATATCATCGAGCAGGGAAAAGCGCTGGGTATGTTTATGTATATCTATTCCGGCGGCGAGCCGATGATGCGCAAAAAAGATATTATTCGCCTCTGCGAAAAGCATCATGACTGTATGTTCCTCTCCTTTACTAATGGTACGCTGATTGATGAGGAATTTGCTAATGAAATGCTGCGGGTGAAAAATTTTGTGCCGGCTATCAGCATCGAAGGATTTGAACAGGAAACAGACAGCCGCAGGGGAGCCGGGACATATCAAAAGGTTATCCGCGCCATGGAAATATTAAAGCAAAAGAAATTGCTTTTTGGCGCTTCTTGCTGCTATACCAGCAAAAACACTGATGTGCTCGGCAGCTCAGCATATTTTGACGACCTGATTAATAGAGGCGCCAAATTTGCCTGGTTTTTCACCTATATGCCAATCGGGGTGGGGGCGCCCACAGATTTATTGGTATCAGCAGAACAACGTGAATATATGTATCATCAAATACGTGAGTTTCGCCACAGCAAGCCGCTGTTTACAATTGATTTCTGGAATGACGGCGAATATACACAAGGCTGTATTGCCGGGGGACGCAGATATCTGCATATTAATGCTAATGGTGACATTGAACCCTGCGCTTTTATTCATTACTCTGATTCCAATATCTATCAGCATACGCTTTTAGAGGCATTGCAGCGCCCGCTGTTTATGCAGTATCACCACAACCAGCCGTTCAATGATAATATGCTGAGGCCTTGCCCATTGTTGGATAATCAGGGCAAGCTGGCGGAGATGGTTCATAAATCCAGGGCAGCCTCTACGGATTTGAGCCAGCCGGAAGATATTGATAATTTGACTGCTAAATGCCGGGAGGTTGCTGATCAATGGCAGCCAGCATCTGAAAAGCTGTGGGCCTGCGTTAATATGCATAATTGTCAGGCTAATTGTTCAAAACAAGAAAAAGTAGTATAATCTTTTCTTTAGCGAAAAAGAATGCTATACTAAGCAAGGTGAGGGAGTAGCAGACGAAGAAAGCTTTTGCGTCGTGGGTTGTCAACAATACGGTAAGATAAATATTATCTGCCTGGCAACCCTTAATCAGCCAGACTCATAAACGTAAACACGAAGGAGAAAAAAGATAAGATGGAGTCATATTGGCAAAGCAGTGAAGAAGTTATTGCTCTAAAACAGACCAGAAGAGACGGCCTCACTAGCAGCGAAATTGAACAAAGACAGCTTGAATATGGAAAAAACCAATTAGATGAAGCCAAAAAAGCCAGCATTGGCCGGCGTATTTGGGAGCAAATCAAAGACCCGATGATTATTGTTTTAATTGCCGCCGCTCTTATTTCCGGTGCGTTTAATGAAATAGCGGATATGGTGATTATCCTTGTTGTAGTGGTATTAAACACTATTTTAGGGATTGTACAGGAGAACAAGGCTGAGCAAGCCATCGAAGCGCTGCAAAAAATGGCTGCTCCGCAAACACGGGTACGCAGAAATGGTATAGTTATCAATATCAAATCCGCGGATATTGTGGTCGGCGATATTGTCCTCCTGGAATCAGGGGATTCTGTGCCGGCAGATATGCGGCTGATCGAAACAGCGAGCCTTAAGATAGAGGAAGCTGCCCTGACCGGTGAATCTGTCCCTGTTGGCAAAGACAGCGCCGCCCTTATTGGCGACGGCAAGGAAATGCCGTTGGGGGACCGCGTTAACATGGCTTATATGGGGACATCTGTCACCTATGGCCGTGGCGAAGGTGTGGTGACCGGCATTGGCATGAACACGGAAATGGGCAAAATAGCCCATATTTTGGCTGCTACTGAAGACGATAAAACACCTTTGCAACAAAAACTTGCTTCGCTGAGCAAAATACTTAGCATTGCGGTGCTGGGCATTTGTATTTTCATTTTTGCCTTTACTATATTGCGCGATGGCAGTTTTGCCAGCGGAGAAATATTTGACGCTTTTCTTATTGCCATCAGCTTAGCCGTAGCCGCTATTCCAGAAGGATTGGTAGTGGTTGTTACGGTTATGCTCAGTATTGGCGTCACCAAAATGTCCTCCAAGAATGCAATTATCCGCCGCCTGACTGCTGTGGAAACGCTGGGCTGCGCTGAGGTTATTTGTTCTGATAAAACAGGCACTTTGACACAAAACAAGATGACTGTAGTCAAAACCTATGGCGATGAAGCTCAGCTGGCACTTGCCATGGCTTTGTGCAATGATAGCCAAAGCGATGGTGAAGGCGGCTGGCTGGGCGATCCGACAGAAACAGCTCTGGTTGAATATGCGGCCAAATTGGGCGTGGCCAATAATATTTATGCCCGCGTGGCAGAGGCGCCGTTTGATTCCGAGCGCAAAATGATGTCGACCATTAACCGCGTGGCAGAGGGGAAATATTGTCAGTATACCAAAGGCGCTCCGGATGAAATTCTTAAACATTCTTCCTATATATATTTACAAGGCGCGGTTCAGCCATTAACCGATGAAATAAGAGAGCAAATCATCGTGGAAAATCATCAGATGGCAGACCAAGCGCTGCGTGTTTTGGCTGGCGCCTATCGGGAATTAGATGCGATACCCGACGATGTATCACCAGAGGCTATTGAGCATGATTTAATCTTTATCGGCCTGGCAGGGATGATAGACCCAATCCGGCCTGAGGTCAAAGACGCTGTGGCTCAATGCAAAACAGCGGGGATCAGAGCGATTATGATTACCGGTGACCACAAGGACACGGCTATTGCTATTGCACGTGATTTGGGGCTGCTTAGCGATGTCAGCCAGGCTGTGAGCGGCAGTGAATTGTCAGAAATGGATGACGCGGAATTTGAGCGCAGAATCAACGATATTGTAGTATATGCTCGCGTACAGCCGGAACACAAGGTGCGCATTGTCAATATGTGGCGCAAGCTGGGTAAAATCACTGCTATGACCGGCGATGGCGTCAATGATGCTCCAGCCCTAAAATCCGCTGATATTGGCGTGGGCATGGGTATCACCGGCACTGACGTTACCAAAAATGTAGCTGATATGGTTCTGGCTGATGATAACTTTGCGACAATCGTCTACGCGGTTGAAGAGGGGCGGCGCATATACGAAAATATCCGCAAAGCCATCCAATTCCTCCTTGCTTCCAACCTCTCGGAAGTGGTCGCTATTTTTATTGCTACTATAGCAGGGAAGACCCTGTTTGCACCGATTCATATTTTGTGGATTAATTTGATTACAGATACCTTCCCGGCCATGGCTTTGGGTATGGAAAAAGCAGAACCGGATACCATGAGCAAACCGCCGCGCAACCCCAGGGAAAGCATTTTTGCCGGCCGCTTGGGCGTTGATGTCATTTGGCAGGGGGTATTAATTGCGGCATTAACTCTGACCTCTTTCTTTATCGGTCATAGCCAAAGCCAGGAGACAGGGATGACAATGGCCTTTTTCACGCTTTCGATGTGCGAAATATTCCATGCCATTAATATGCGATCACGCACAAAATCATTGTTCAAGATGCACGGGCATAACAAATATTTATTTGGCGCGATGGTGCTGTCTTTTGTCCTGACTCTGGTAGTTATTTATACTCCGGGACTGAATACTGTTTTCCGCCTGACAGCCCTGCCTTTTGCTGATGCGGCAATCAGCCTTGTTTTAGCCCTGCTGATTATTCCGATTGTGGAAATCGTCAAGCTGCTGCGTACAAAATTTTCAAAATAAAATAGTGACAAAAAAGAACCGCTAAAATTGCGGTTCTTTTTTATACATAAACTTATATGAATATTTAGGGCAAGAATATCAAACAGTGAATGAGGAGGGCAGGGATGGCATTTTTCGATCTATTTTTAATATCTGTCGGCTTAGCAATGGATGCTTTTGCCGTAGCCATTGGCAAAGGGCTGTCTCTGCCACGGGCAAACTTAAAAAAAATGCTGATCATTGGCTTATATTTTGGCCTCTTTCAGGCTATCATGCCGGTAATTGGCTACTTTATCGGCGTACAGTTTGCTGACAAAATTACTATGTTTGATCATTGGATAGCTTTTCTCCTTTTGGCCTTTATTGGCGGCAAAATGATAGTATCAGGTGTCAAAAGCCGCCAAAAGGATAGCTTTGAGCAATATGCCGACACCCGATTTCACACGATGTTGCCTTTAGCTGTCGCTACCAGTATTGATGCCTTGGCAGTGGGCGTATCCTTTGCCTTTTTGCAAGTGCAGATAGCCCCGGCGGCTTTAATGATTGGCATTATCACCCTGGCGCTTTCTATGCTCGGCGTCAAGCTTGGCAACATCTTTGGCAGCAGATACCGGGCGGTAGCTGAAATCCTGGGCGGCATTATTCTCATTTTGCTGGGCAGCAACATTTTATGGGAACATTTGCATATGGTATAATTGGCGGAAACATTTACAAAATAGCTGTTAAAATACCAGTTGTTTATAATATAATTATTAAAAAAGCTTAAGCATTTTGTTGACATAAATAGAGAATTATTATATGATTATTTAGTATTTATCTAAAAAACGGCCGGAGGAATTGCAACCGTGGATTCATTAATGAATGTTACAATGGGCGATATGCTTGATAAAACAGCATCTTTTTATCCGGATCATGACGCAGTGGTTTATACGGACAGGCCTTATCGCCGTACTTATGCTGAGTTTGCCGCTGAAACCGACTTGGTTGCCCGTGGTTTGATGGCGCTGGGCATTAACAAAGGGGATAAGGTTGCTATTTGGGCAACCAATCATCAGCAATGGCTGATCAATATGTTTGCCACTGCCAAAATCGGTGCGATCATGGTCACCGTGAACACCAGCTATAAAATTTTTGAAGTAGAATATTTGCTTAAGCAAAGTGATAGCTCTACGCTGGTAATGATGGAGAGCTATCGTGATATAAATTATGTCGATATTATTAATCAGCTCAACCCTGATTTGAAGAACAGTGAGCCGGGTAAAAGTGTTTTCAAAAAACTGCCTCATCTCAAAAATGTTATTTATTTTGGCGAGAACAAAACGCCAGCTGGCATGTTTAATTGGGATCAGCTCTATGAGTTTGCCAAGGAGGTTGGCGAGGACGAGCTTGCTGCCCGCAAAGCCACGCTTGATCCGCATGACGTCATCAATATGCAATACACCTCCGGCACTACCGGCTACCCCAAGGGTGTGATGCTCACGCATTATAATATCTCCAACAATGGCTCAAGTATTGCTGATTGCATGAAGTTTAGCGAAAAGGACCGCTTGTGTATTCCGGTGCCGTTTTTCCATTGTTTTGGTATGGTCCTGGCGATCACGGCCTGCGTATCACATGGCGCTGCCATGATTCCGATCGAATACTTTAATGCCTTAAAAGTTATGGAAGCTATCCAAAAAGAAAAATGCACTGCCGTACATGGCGTTCCCACTATGTTTATTGCCATGCTGGAGCATCCGCAGTTTAGCGAGTTTGATTTTTCTACGATGCGCACCGGTATTATGGCCGGCTCTCCCTGCCCGATTAAAGTCATGCAGCAGGTGGTTGATGATATGCACATGTCAGAGATCACCAGCGTATACGGGCTGACAGAGTCCTCTCCCGGATGTACCCAGACCAGAGTAAATGATTCTCTGGAAAAACGCGTAAGCTCTGTTGGCAAACCTTTGCCTTTTGTGGAGTGCAGAATTGTTGATCCGGAAACAGGGGAGACCCTGCCAGAAAACGTGCCCGGCGAATTTATGGCGCGCGGCTATAATATCATGAAGGGCTACTATAAAATGCCGGAAGCCACCGCACAGGCTATCACCGAGGACGGATGGCTGCATTCCGGCGATATTGCCACCCTCGACGAAGACGGCTACTATCACATCACCGGCCGGCTCAAGGATATGATTATTCGCGGCGGTGAAAACATCTATCCCAAAGAAATTGAAGAATTCCTTTATACCAATCCCAAAATTTCTGATGTGCAGGTGATTGCCATACCCAGCCGCAAATACGGCGAAGAGGTGATGGCCTATGTCATCTTGAAAGAAGGCGAGCAAGCCTCAGAGGATGAACTCAAAGATTTTTGCATGGCCAGCCTGGCTCGGCACAAATGCCCCAAACATATCAGGACGATCGATGCTTTTCCGATGACAGCATCCGGGAAAATTCAAAAGTTCAAATTAAGAGAGATGGCTGTTGAAGAACTGAATTTACAGGATGAAGACAATATTCCAACGGCATAAAGACCATATTTCAACAGCGTATTAAGGAGGATATTTATGAAATTTTCATTTTCCACTCTTGGCTGCCCAACCTGGAATTGGGGTGAAATTATCGCGGCCGCGGCTGATCTCAAATATGACGGCGTGGAAGTACGCGGTGTGCGCGGCGAGTTATATGCGCCCAATATTAAGTATTTCCAGGATGATAATATCGAGGAAACAAAAAAACATCTCCACGAACTAAATGTAGAAATTGCCTGCCTAACCACTGCTTGCTATCTCTTTGATCAAAGCAATCAATCAGTTATGCTGCAAATGGGCAAGGATTATATCGACCTGGCACAAAAACTGGCAGTGCCATCTATTCGTGTTCTGGGTGATCTTGACGCTAAACCGTCTGATAATATTGATATAGCCTTTGTGGCTGAAAACCTCAAAACCCTGGCCAAGTATGCGGCAGGGAAGGAAGTTTATGTTCTCTTAGAGAGCAATGGTATTTTTGGTGATACAGCAAAGCTTGCCGCATTATTGGCAGAAGTAAATGAACCCCAGGCCGGAGCGCTCTGGGATGTCAACCACCCTTATCATTTCTTTGCTGAATCAGTAGAGGAGTCGTATAATAACCTTAAGCCATACCTGCGTCATTTGCATATGAAAGACTCTGCCAAAGAAAATGGGCAGATTGTCTATAAAATGATGGGGTTCGGCGATATACCCAATGACCAGATACTCAAACAATTAATCAGCGATAATTTTACTGGTTATGTGTCTTTGGAATGGGTGAAACGCTGGAATAAAAACCTTACTGAACCGGGTATTGTTTTCCCACATTTTATTGATTATGTCAGAGACATTTGTTGCTAATTTACAAGAGAGGGTTTGATCTTTTCTCCACAATACTCTCTTGACATTTACCTTTTACTTTTGATATAATGGCTCGTGTTGTAGGGGTATAGCTCAATTGGTAGAGTAGCGGACTCCAAATCCGTTGGTTGAGGGTTCGATTCCTTCTGCCCCTGCCAAACTCAAACCTGACTTATCAGGTGTATAGTTGTTTTGATAATAATTTTAAGGTGGTGAAAGTTTTGATCGGAGGCGGAAGCATTTTTACCATAATGGCAGAAACGCCGGGCGGAATGAGCACCAGCACCATGACAATTATTTATATAGTTGCCTTGGTTGCTATTTTTTACTTTTTGCTGATCAGACCACAAAGAAAACAGCGCAAAGAAAGAGATACTATGATGACTGCCCTCTCGGTGGGTGATGAAATCTACACTGTCGGTGGTATACTCGGTACTGTAACCAGAATCAAAGAACGCACTATTTGGCTGCGTATCTCAGAAAAAACCGAGATTGAATTACTAAAAAGTTCAATCGGCGGTATCAACGCTAAAAATGCAACAGAAGAATAGGCTATAATAGCCTATTCTTTTTGTAAAAAAATAAATATAGCGACAATCTATTTGACACGGGACATAGCTAGGTTTATAATATATGGGTTGGAATTATTGATATTTTTTTGGTAACTAGGAGGGAATTTGAATGAAAAACAACAGTGGGATCAAGCTGTTTGTCGTGATTGCCTTGATCGCATTAGCAGTAGTGTTTTCTATTAAGCCTTTAACAGAAAACATTAACCTCGGCTTAGACCTACAGGGCGGCGCGGAAGTTGTTCTCCAGGCTGTCCCCGATGAAGAAGGCGGTACAGTAACAAAGGCTGATATGGACAAGCTGGTATCAGTTCTCAGCAAACGCGTTAATGAGCTTGGTGTCAGTGAGCCTATCATCCAAATCGAAGGCAATGACCGGATTATCGTGCAGCTGGCTGGTGTTGATGACCCGGAAGAGGCCATAGAGGTTATCGGCAAAACCGCTAAACTGGAATTTGTTGACCCGTATGGAAATGTTATTCTTTCCGGTGATCAGCTTTCTGATGCTTCTGCGCAGATAAATAACAGCGTGCCCAAAAATGAGCAAAATCAGGTTGCCCTGAAGTTTAACGCAGAGGGAAGCGAAGCTTTTTTCCAGGCTACCTCGCAATTCGTCGGGCAAATTATTGAAATTCATTTGGATGGACAAGCAATTAGCACGCCAAGGGTCAATGGGCCTATCTCAGGCGGTGAAGCAGTAATTTCCGGCGGGTTTGCCACTTTTGAAGAAGCATCGCAGTTGGCATCCTTGTTGCGCGGCGGCGCTTTGCCTGTTAACCTGGAAATTCTCTCCAAACAAACAGTTGGCCCCACCCTGGGAGCTGACTCATTAGCCAAGAGCTTAAATGGAGCGCTGATTGGTTTCATTATTCTCTTTGCCTTTATGATAATTTATTATCGTGTCCCCGGCATCTGGGCTTGCATTTCTTTGCTGCTTTATGCGCTTATTCTTTTATGGATATTAGATTTAATCCATGCGGTATTAACCCTGACCTCGATTGCCGGTTTCATCCTATCAATAGGTGTGGCGGTTGATGCTAATATTATTATCTATGAGAGGATCAGGGAAGAGCTTTTCCATGGCAAATCTTTGAAGGCGGGTATCGAATCCGGCTTTAAGAGAGCCTTTTGGACCATCTTTGATAGTAACCTGACAACCCTGATTGCCGCTGTTGTGCTCTATTTCTTTGGCTCAGGCACCATCAAAGGCTTTGCTCTTACGCTCTCCATAGGTATTATTGCCTCTATGTTTACAGCTATTGTTGTCACTCATCAAATGCTTAGATGGATGTCTGATACTGACTTCCTCTCTAACAAAAGACTTTATGGTATATAGGGGAGGGCAGAAATAATGTTAAAGAACTTATTTAGCTATAGAGAATACCATTTTGATTTTATTGGTAAAAAGAAAATATTCTATATTATTGCAATACTTCTTATTGTCCCGGGCTTAATTGTAACAGCAATATCCGGTTTGAACGCTGGTATTGAGTTCACCGGCGGCACAAGAATTGCTTTGACCTATACCAATGATGTTGATATTGCTGATGTGCGTGCGACAGCCTCCGAGATACTCTCACAAACGCCTTCTGTCAACGAAAGCACTGAGGGCACCTTTACCATCAGGGCCGAGACACTCAGTGAGGATATGCAAAAGGAAGTTATTGCTGCCTTGGGCGAGCTGGGTGAGCTTGATGAAACACAAACCAATATCACCTTAATCGGCCCGACAATTGGCCAGGAATTATTGCGAAACGCCTTGTGGGCTTTGCTGATTGCCAGCGCCTTAATGTTGGTTTATATTACATTCCGCTTTAAATTCAACTATGCTTTTACGGCAGTTTTTGCTCTATTGCAGGATGTACTGGTTATTGTCAGCGTTTTTGCTATTTTCCGCCTGGAGGTTGACAGCGCCTTTATTGCGGCAATTCTGACCACAATTGGTTATTCGATCAATAATACTATTATCATTTTTGACCGCATCAGAGAAAACAGCAATTATTATGCAAAAAAAGAGTTCTCTGTCCTGATCAACGATAGTATTAACCAAACCCTGACCAGGACAATTAATACTGTTTTAGCTGTATTGTTCTTGTTATTGGCCCTGATGATCTTCGGCGGCGAAACAACCAAGACATTTATCCTGGCGATAATTATTGGCTTAACATCAGGATTTTTCACTTCAGTATTTGTTGTTGGTAATTTGCTTAATGATCTGACCCGGTTTTTGAATAAAAGAAAACAAAATCAAAAAGGCAAGACTGGTTCACCGGCAAAGGATAAAGCATAATGGCAAAATGGATGCTGCGGCAAACGACCACTAATGTTGAAGAATTAGCGCGCCAATCAGGAGTTTCTCCTGTTTTGGCGCGTATTCTTGCGGTGCGTGGTTATCAAACCCCGGCCGAAATTGCCGCTTTTACTACTAGGGAGGATACTCCCTTAGCCGATCCATTTGCTTTTGCCGATATGGACAAAGCCGTATCAGTCACAATTAACGCTCTAAAAAATGGTCAGCGCATTGTGATCTATGGTGATTATGATGCGGATGGGATCACCAGCACAGTTATTCTTTATAAATCAATCCAAAATTTGGGCGGCGAGATTGAATACTATATTCCCAGCAGGGAAGAAGGCTACGGCCTCAATAAAGAGGCGATCGCCATGCTGAGAGATGATGGTTTTGATTTAATTATTGCCTGTGATAACGGTATTTCTGCTTTTGATGAAGTGAATTATGCTATGTCTATTGGTATGGATATTATTATCCTTGACCACCACGGCCTAATCAAAGAAGATGAAGGCAGCCAAGCGGGCGAGCGATTGCCTGCGGCTTTGGCTGTGGTCGATGCCAAAAGAAGCGATTGCCCATATCCATACAAACAATATTGCGCAGCAGCGCTTTGTTACCGCTTTTCCGAGGCACTGTATCAACGCCTTAATCAGCCTTGGAATAGCCTCAATGAATACTTTTTACCCCTGGTGACTATTGCTACCATTTGCGATTTAGTAGATTTGACAGGGGAGAACCGCTTATTGGTACAAAAAGGTCTGCCGCTGATTAAAAACAGCCCCATCAGTGGCCTGCAGGCTTTATTACAGGCCACTGATTTGCAAGACAAAGAACTGGATGTCTTTCACATAGGCTTTGTGCTTGGTCCCTGCATCAATGCGTCCGGGCGCCTGGAAACAGCTGATATATCCGTTGAGCTGCTTTTAACAGAGGATGATGACACAGCAGCTAATATCGCACAAGAATTAGTGGGGATGAACAAACAGCGCCGCCAACTGACAGAGGACGGCGCTAATCTGGCTTCTGAAATCATTGCCGAGGACCATCTGGATCAGGATAAAATAGTGGTTATCTATTCTCCGGATTTCTTTGAAAGCGTATCCGGCATCATCGCCGGACGGATTAAAGAAAAATATCATAAGCCCGTAATAGTGTTGGCAGGCAAAACTGATATTGTACACGGATCCTGCCGCTCCATTGATTGCTATAATATTTTTGAAGGGCTAAGCTCGTGCCGGGATCTTTTAGTTGTTTTTGGCGGGCATCCTATGGCTGCCGGCTTGACTATTGAACGTGCCAAAGTAGATGTTTTCCGGCAAAAAATCAATGCTTTATGTGAGCTGAGCGATGATGATATACAGCAGGTATTCCGTATTGATTGTCCGCTGCAGCCAACCTTTGCCTCTTTGCAATTGGCCAGAGAGCTAAACCTGCTGGCTCCATATGGCAAAAGTAATCCTGCGCCGCTTTTGGCTGCCAAAAACCTTTCCATTGAGAAAATAGTTCTCTTTGGTAAAGAAGAGCAGGTGATGCGGTTATTAATGAAAGATACTGCCGGGCACCTGGCTGAATTTGTGGATTTCTCCGCAAAAGACAAGCTCAAGGCATATATCGAAGACAATTATCCCGCCAGATATTGGCAGGAATTGCTGGCAGGGCAGAGAAGAGATACCGTAAAAATAGACATAATCTATTCACTGCATGTGAATATCTATAATGGCAAGGAAACCCCACGCTTACAGGTTGTGGATTTCCGCGCTACAAAATAATTAAGAAGGCAATATGCGATATTTTATTCAAACCTTTGGTTGTCAAATGAATGAAAATGATTCCCATATTATGTCCTCAATGCTTAATTCAGCAGGGCATATTGCTTGTGATTCAGTAGAAAAAGCAGATATTATTATCATTAATACCTGCTGCATTCGCGAGAGTGCCGAAAACAGGGCGCTAGGCTTCATTGGCAGCATCAAACATCTCAAACAAGTAAATCCTCAGTTGATTATAGCTGTGTGCGGCTGCATGGTGCAAAAAGATGGCGTCGCCAAGCTTTTTATGGATAAATATCGCCATATCGGCATTATTATCGGCACCTTTGCCAGTGCTTTGCTGCCGCAATATATCGAACAATATGACTTGGATGGCCAAAGGATTGTTGATACTGAGGAGCGCTATGACAGGCCGGAATTATCAGCAGTCTATGATAATTTTGAGCATAATTATAAAGCACAAATCAATATTAATTTTGGCTGTAATAATTATTGCAGCTATTGCATTGTGCCTTATGTGAGGGGAAAAGAACGCAGCCGTCAACCACAAGAAATTATTGACGAAATTAAACGCCTGGCAGATGGCGGCATTAAGGAGATACAGCTTTTAGGCCAAAATGTCAATTCCTACGGAAAAGACATACCTGAGCTCGGCTGGAATTTTGCCCGCTTGCTCACTGCTATTAACGATATCAGCGGTCTGCATCGCATCCGCTATATGACATCACACCCGCGTGATTTTGACCGTTATTTGGCCGAGACTATTGCCAGCCTGGACAAAGTATGCGACCATTATCATTTGCCCGTACAATCAGGCTCAGACCGTATCTTAAAACTAATGAATAGGGGCTACACCACAGCGGAGTATTTCTCTAAACTGAGCATTATTCGCTCTACAGCGCCTAAGGCAACAATTACCTCTGACCTGATTGTTGGTTTTCCCGGTGAAAGCGACGCTGATTTTGCTGAGACAATTGCCTTTATCAAAGCTGCCGGGTTTGATGCGGCATATACTTTTTTATATTCAAAACGCAGCGGTACCACAGCCGCTAACATGGATGGGCATTTAAGTTCACTAGTGAAAAAACAAAGGCTGCAAGAGTTAATGGATATACAAAACCCGATCAGCTTGCAAATAAACCAGGCTCTCGTGGGCAGCATACAAGAAGTAATGGTTGATGGTATCAGTAAAAACAACAATAATATGTTGTGCGGGCGCACCAGCGGCAATAAAATTGTGGCCTTTGCCGGTGCAGGAGAGCTGTCTTCCGGCAGCTTAGTGCAAATCAAAATTACTGAGGCAAAAACTTGGAACCTCTACGGCCAGTTAATTGAACAATAAAGATAGAGGTAAATATAGACATAATCCCATTATCAATTATAATAATTGTGCAGTAAGTAGGCCTGAACCTGGCGGGGGAAAACTGCCCCCACAACATAGGGTAAGCTATTACCCTTAATATATATACGCCACTACAGTATGAATAAGGTCTAATATAAATATATTATTCTAGTAGTTACCAATAAAATAATATACTAAAAAAGGGAAGGGTCAAAGAATATGCTTTTAACTGGCGATATCTTTTAGACATATCAACTCAACATAATATATATTATCGGCGTTTTTGTCGAAATAACTACGGCCTATTCCGGGTTTTCTAGACATCAATGAAAACTCGGGTTCTAAATTATAATATTCGTAAACACTAGCAGAATTTCCTTTTTGTTTTTTCATGATATAACGAGCAGTATAAGCACACGTCTCCCAACATGCCTTTGCTACGACAATAAAACCTCGATTTTGCCAACAGGAATCTAAGAACGCAGAATTATAGTAATTAAATCCATTATATGTTTTATAGAATTGAAGATCATCAAGAATTAAACCAAATATTATAGCATGATAATGAGGACGCAAAGTAGTATTACCGTATTCACCTGCTGCAAAATAGCGCAAAGGATTAGAATATTTAAGAGAATAAGCTTTACGGAGACGCTTCATAAACAATTGGAAATCTCGCTTTAACAAAGTAGAAACATTACCACATTCACCAGTCTCAGTATCAACCCAAGAACGCAAGGGCAAATGTTCATCATCATAAGTGATAGTAACAAAATAACTGGAATCGTGTTCTTTCATTTCAAGAATACACCTATCTGCCCATTGTCTAGAATAATCAAGACGACAACCAATACACCTACCACAAGGAATCTCGATAAAGTCAGTCACAATACGTCTGGCATAAGCGGAGCGCGTGGCCGACGGACAAGCATCTGCACTACCATTAAATTTAATTTCAACATGATCAGTATCATAAGAAACTATTTTATAATCAGGCTTACCCGAAGGGGTAAGACCAATCTGAAAACCTTTCAGAGGATGATAACAAGACACAAGGTTCTCACCTCCTCTACTCTGTTTTAGGTAATTTGGTGTCACTTAGCCCCATTACATCAAGAGAAGAATGGGGCCCCATGACATAACCGGCAAAGCCGGTCAAATTTTTTTCACTTTTTTTTACCGGCAGTAAGATCACGACCGCCGGCAATAGCATTCCAATTAAAACCAGAAAACAAACCTTTTGCAGAATTAATTCCACTATCAATAAGTTCACTAAGAGACTCTAAACCACGGCGAGCGATACCACCAACAGAATTAGGACGATCCAAAGTTTGTTGGTTAATATACTTGGAAGTATCAGAATTAATATTAGCAGCTCCAAGCAATGCCGCAGCAGAAGTACCAGCAGCACCGAGCGTCGCTTGACGATTAGAATCAGCAACATATTGCTGAATACCAGCCTGCAGCTTTGCTATATCCAAAGATGTCTGATTATTCAGCATCGTAGAAATAAGACCACCAACAAGATTATTATAAGACGTATCCACTTGACCTTGAGCACCAGAAGAAGTAACACCAGAAGCAGTGGCGCCAGATGTTACAGCAGCACCACTGCCTCCAGTAGCAGTAAGAATAGGATTAATACCAGCAGCAATTAAGTCTTTTACCTCTCTTTGATGAGCAGTATTAGACATCATTTCCTGCCAAGAACGATTTTTTTGTGCCTCCTCAGAATTAAAAGCCATAGCTCTAGCATTTTGCTCTTTTTGAAAGCCCATTTGCTCACGAGCCATATCTTGAGACCTATCAGTATTAGACTCAGCAACAGTAGAAGCAGCATTAAGAGCGGACTGCAAATAAGATTGATTAGAAACCTGACTAGAACCATCAGCCTTAACAGACCAATAACCAGAAGACGGATTATAAATAGAACCATAAGCACCAGGAGAGGCTACCATATACATACCGCCATTAGTATTAACATAATCACCGGGATTTAAACCAGAAGGCGCATTACCATCAGAACCGGCTTGATAAACAGCCATAATTTAACCTCCTTATAAAAGCAAACCTAGAAGATAAAAAACACACATAATAAGCATAAACCAAATAAACACCTTAAAAACTTTTTTAATAGTATCCATTAAAATCACTCCTTAGTGGTGATCAATTAGCCCAGGAATACTATACATAGGCATAGGCCGAGTAGTTTTGCACTGGAAGAAAAAATCACCAAAAAATTGATTAGATATAGAACTCTGTATAGCTAAAGTTCTATCAACATTCGATTTATCCTCTATTATCCAAGTACTAGAAAGCATAGGAAGCGCAGCATAATCATCCGCGAGATGCCAAGAATCCAACGACATATCATATTGAGAACGCATTTCACCAGTAACAATAGACGGTTTATAACGATAATCAGCCCAAGCCTCTTGGTAACCAAAAACCTCATCATCAGTAGCATTACCTTGAGCATATATCTCTTTATTAAGGACAGGCTGTTCACCAATATTAGCAAGGACAGGCCAATAATAATCAAAACGATCTTTCCGCGACCAGAAGCGTTGTAAACCTTGCTGATACGTATGAGTATAGCGAGCAACAGCAACACCAATGATATAGCCATGTTCAACAAAAGATTTAGTAAAATCACTATGAGTATCAGTAGTAACAGAATAACCAGCAACATTACCTTGAGGAGTTTCAGCAGTTTCAGAATTTTGCACTACCTGATTAATATTAATAGGCAAACGATTTCCGCCAAGATATTCAGGACGCTGGAGACGAGCATCAGGAGAAGTAACACCAAAATGAGCCTTAAGTAATTCAATATAGCGAGTGCCTCCTCTAGCATCTTTCTCATATAACTTTTGAATTTGGAAAGCAAGACGAAGAGAATTAACAGAGATAGAAGAAGCAAGACCAAGATCAGCGACAAGACCAGTTTGTTCATAAGGATAATCAGCGAAATCTAACATTTCTTTTGATGGTACACCAGATGCACGATTTGCATACATAGCACCAGAATTTATAGAAGATCCAATTTCATTATTCACACTACCAGATAAACCAATTTTACTATCAGTAGTACCAGCGAGACCAAGATACTGTGTAGATCCACCAACGGGTAAAGTTTTAGATACTAAACCAAGCTGCTGTCCATTACCAAAGACAGGTACATCACCAGCAAGACCGATAGACACATTAGGGCCTTTTTGGGGACCAGGAAGACAAGATGTAAAGTAATCATGATATTTAGCAGCTATATAAGGCTTACCGCCTTTAACTACATCAGTAACAAAAACACCACTATTAACACCTGTAACAGTAGTATCATTAACAGGTATATTCAAAGGATTAGATAGATTTTCATCACGAAACCAATCATTCATAATTAAAGCATAGGCTCTAAAAGGAAGAGCCGACACAGAGAGACCAGCAACACCAGTAGGAATACCAAAATAATCAGCAATAGTACCAACAGTCCAGCCACCAGCTGGAGAAACAATTTGAGGAATCTCATATTCAACCTGAGGAATCCAAGCAGAATCAGTGTTTTCACCCATAAACTGCTGCCAATGTTCCCATACTAAGCGATTAGGAACAAAGAAGAAATAAGTATTGACAAACATGCTCTGTCTGCGCAGCTTATGCTTCCGGTATATAAATAATTTGCCCTTGCTGAATCGAGGCGTTATCAAGATTGTTTATTTTCTTCACTTCATTAATAGCCTTACGGATATCCCCTTGATAATCATAATACTCTTCCACAAGGCTCCAAAGCGTATCACCGGAAACCACATATACCGGTGTAAATTTTCTTTCACTAGTAAAATTATTGGCATCTGCTTGTGCCGAAAAACCGGACACCATTAAAACGACAACCAAACTAAAGGCAATTATCGCCATTAAACAACGCAATTTTCTTGGCCTTTTAATTGATTTTTTCATATCATACTCCTCCACTAATACGTGAACGTTTGTTCCATATTTGCATTATACCCAAACATTTGTTCCTTGTCAAGAAAAATTTATGAACAAATGTTTGCTTTTTGCAAAAGATGTGCTATAATGAGTATAGATTGTTCTATGGAGGTGGAAATATGGATTATTTTGATCTAAACCCTAAACAAGCTGAAATATTTGACTACATTAAATCTCAGATAAAAACCAAGGGATATCCTCCCTCAGTACGTGAAATTGGCCAGGCAGTCGGCCTGAGTTCCACTTCGAGCGTGCAGTTTCATATTGACGCATTGGAAAGAAAGGGTTATATCCGCAAAGACCCCTTGAAAAGACGGGCCATGGAAGTTCTCAAATGGCCTGTTGAAGACACTCTCCCCTCCTCTTCAACTCTTGCCAAGCAGGAAATAGTCGATATCCCGCTCATTGGTAAAGTGAGTGCCGGGCAGCCGGCCTATGCGGAAGAAAATATTGAAGATTATTTTCCGGTACCGCTTAATTTTGTCAATTCTAACAAACAGCTTTTTATGCTGCGGGTTAATGGCGAGAGCATGATTGAAGTTGGCATTGAAGATGGCGATTTGCTGATTGTAGAGGAAACTAATAGCGCCAGAAACGGCGATGTTGTAGTAGCCTGTATTGATGATGAGGCTACGGTTAAAACTTTTTATCGCGAAACAAACCGTTTCCGTCTGCAGCCGGAAAATCATCTCCTGCAGCCTATTTATACTGATCATATGGAAATACTTGGTAAGCCTATTGGTCTTTTCCGCAAGCTTAAATAATAACAGCTAATTAAATTTCTTTAATTAGCTGTTATTATTTCTTATAATTATATTTTACCATCAACTATTGGCGTTGATGGTCTCTACGATTTGTTCAGCAGCGCGTACAATGATTAATGACGCCTCTGTGCCAAAATCCATATTACCCGGTTTAATGCCTATAATTTTAATTTTGCACTGTATTTCTGCGCGGATAAAACTCAGCAGCACGCCAAAGGGTAACATATGGGTAGAAAAATTAAGCCCGGTAATATCATTCTCGTCAATAAGAGCAATATCTCCGACTTCACCGTCAATATAAGCGGCATCGACAAAAATAAGTAAATCCGGAGCAAAGGAACGCAATACGCCAATAAAATTCTCCGGTGCGGTACTACCGCCCAATGTTATTAAATTTGGCTTGTTTGCGGCTAATTGCTCTAGTTTTTCTACAACAATCATCCCTGCCGCATCATCACCACAAAGAACAGAACCGGCGCCTAAGACTGCAATCTTAGGCGCCTTTTGCATTTCTTCAATAATTTCTTTTTGCCACGATATCATAATTTAATGGTCAATTCCTTTTTATCAAGCGTTGCCAGTTCAATGTTTGGCGTAAAACCTAAACAGCCTTTGCGGCAGCTATCAACACACTGCGCGCAAAAAATACAATGTCCTAGATCAAGATCACAATCAAAAACCTTGTCTTCTTTGGTACCCACATTGGTAATTTTGATGGCACCGGTAGGACAATCTCTGACGCACAAATTACAGCCAATGCAATCATCAGGATCATACTTTAATTTGCCGCGATAATTACGGTCAATAACTAAATCCTCATTGGGATATTTAATTGTGGCCGGCTTCTTAAAGAGCTGCTTAACCGCATATCCAATCACAGCGCCTGGTCGATTTTTCATTAAGCGAGCACTCCCTTCAACAACAAATTAATAATCAGCTGAACCAAAGCCAATGGCACTAATATCCGCCAACAAAATGATACCATTTGCTCAATTCTCACACGCGCCATAATGGCCCGGAAAACGGCAAAGATGACTAAGATAGCCAAAGTTTTGGCAACATAAAGGCCAAAATCCGCCCATGGGTTACCGGTAAAGAAAGGCAAGAACACTGCGGCAACCAGAGATGCCACGACAACCAATTCACAGTCAATAGCCATTCTGAAGATGGCGAACAAGCGTCCAGTATACTCAACAAAAGTACCGCTGACAATTTCTGTCTCAGCTTCCGGAATGTCAAAGGGCACACGTTCCAGCTTGCCCTGACAGGCAATGACAGCCACAACAAACGCTGGTATGTTAATTAAAATGTATAATGGGTGCGCCGCATAGTATTGGGTTATCCCCGACAAAGACCAGGTGTCTGCCAGCAAAGCCGGGGCCAGTAAAGCCATAAACAAAGGGACTTCATAGGCAAATAGCTGCGTCAAAACGCGAACCGCGCCCAGTGTTGCATATACGCTTGTCGAATACCAACCGCCCAGGAAGAAGCTCAGGGTTGGAATGGTCAACAAATACATAATCACAATCAGATCGCCCTCAAAGGGCAATAAGGAAGCATTTTTCCAAATCGGTATATATAAATATGCCGCAGTAACAGCCGCCAAGGCCAAAACCGGAATAAACGCAAAGATTTTCTTATCAGCATGATCCGGGATAATAGTTTCCTTGCCGATCAGCTTGAAAAAATCTGCTAAAGGCTGAAACCATGGCGGGCCCTGTCTATTTTGCAGCCTGGCATAAATTTTTCGGTCAATAAAAGCCAAAATCAAAGCATATACCCCAAGAAAGAGGAAACCGGGGAATATTAAAATATTAAAAAAGGCCATTAACATAGTGTCCCATCCTTCCGCCTGCTTAGATAAATATCTTCCGTTCAGCAAGTTTGATTTTCGAGGCATCAAAGCCACGTTTTTTATAGTAATCAATGCTATAATTACGCAAAGCTTGCCAATCCCATGTTTTTTCCTGTCCCGAATCCGGATTATTTATAACTATCGCACGGTCTGTGCAGGAATAGCATGGGTCAATTGCCGCAACAATGATCGGCACATCAGCCAGATAATCGCCTTCAAGCATATGCGCCATACCATGCCAGTTAGCCTCAGTTGCAGCACGGACCCTTACCCGGTCAGGCTTATCTGTGCCATTTGAGCGCACATAATGGACATCCTCGCCACGGGGAGCTTCAGTTTTGCTCAAAACCTCACCCGCGGGAACGCGTCTGGGCACCTTAACCGAAATTTCACCATCCGGGATATTATCGAGAATGAAACGACTCATTTTAATGCTTTCCAGCATTTCCAGAGTACGCACTACTGTCCGGCCAAAGACATCGCAATGATTATCGGTGATAACCTGCATTGGCATATCCTCATAAGAGGCATATGGGTCATCAGTCCTGACATCGGTTTCCACACCGGAAGCACGCGCCACCGGGCCAACCGCGCCATATTTTATTGCGTCCTCGTAAGAAAGCTGCCCTACCCCACTCAAACGTGCGGCTAAAGTGGTTTCACTCATTGCCAGCTCAATATAATATTTATCCTGCTCTTCTAAATAATCAAGCACAACGCGCAGTTCATCAACAGTGCGCTGTTCCAGATCGCGCCGCACACCGCCAATGGTGTTAATTCCATAATTAACCCTGTTGCCGCCCAACTGGGCAAGGATATCAAGTACCCGCTCCCGGTCACGCCAGGCATACATAAACAGCGTATCAAAACCTATTTCATGCCCGGCTATGCCCAACCACAAAAGATGACTGTGCAAGCGTTCAAGCTCCGCCATAAGCACGCGCAGATAAGAAGCGCGCGTAGGGATAACAATATCCGCTAACTCTTCAACGGCCTGGCAATAGGCAGTGCTGTGAGTATGTGAGCAAATACCGCAGACGCGTTCGATGATATAAATATCCTGCAAATAGGTTCTGGCCTCGCAAGCTTTTTCTAAGCCGCGGTGATTATAGCCAACACCAACAACTGCGTTAACAACCTTTTCACCCTCAAGGGTAATAGTAAAACAACCTGGCTCTTTAAGCGAAGGATGCTGGGGGCCAATTGGTATAGTTATTTTTTTACTCATGATAACTGCCCTCCATCTTCTGCTATTTTAGCTTCCGCCGGCTTTTCCGTTGGTGGATTATAAGTCATAGTCTCTTTGTCAAAATACTCCACTTGCCACTCTTTGCGCATTGGATAATTGCCTGCCGGCCAGCCATCCGGCAAAGGATAGGTCGGACCAGGCGGCAGTTCTTCAACAATAGCGCCAAACAAATCAACCAGCTCTCTCTCATACCAAAGCATGCTGGGGAAAGTCGCGCAGACAGATTTAATCAGCGGCGCATCCTTGGGCGCAGACTGCTTGAGCAATATGGTTACTTTGTCAGCATTGGAAAGGATATAGATGAACCCGAGATCCTCGCCGTCATCAACGCCGATCACCAGATGCATCTTCGTAAACAGTTTTTCGTTGATCAGATAATCAAGAACCTGCTCAAAATTTTTCCTGCTTAATGGATCAGCAACAATCCGTCTTTTTCTTTGAACTTTTATGTGTTCATCCAAAAAAGGAAATCTTTCTAATATTGCAGCGATAATTCTTTCTTCGGCTTCCATAGATATCACCTCTTTAATCTTCCGCCTTTTGCGATGTTTCCAAAGCAGTCAACAGTTTATCGACTGCATCAATGATAGCCTCTGGCCGTGCAGCGCATCCTGGTAAATAAGCGTTGACAGGAATTACGGAATCAATACCGCCATTAATACAATAGCAGCCGTCAAAAATTCCGCCGGTGCAGGCACAAGTGCCAACAGCAATTACAAATTTCGGCTCAGGCATCTGTTCATATATTTGTTTTAGTCTATCTTTGGTTTGCAGTGTTACCGCACCGGTACACACCAAAACATCAGAATGACGCGGAGTCCCCTGCTGCAGGATGCCAAAGCGTTCAAGATCATAACGGGGAGTCAGGGCATCAACAACCTCAATATCACAACCATTACAGGCCCCGGCATTAAAATGGATAATCCACGGAGACTTGCGCCTTCCCCAATCAACAGCTCTTTCAATAATATTCTTAGCCATCTGCTACCTCCGAATGATAATTATCAGAGCCAGAACACCGGCAGCGATATAAATAAGCGGTAAAGTGATAACGCCCTTGGGTGCGGTAGCTACAACCAGCACCAAAACATGCATGATGGTAAAAAAGAACGCTATCGGGAAAAACTGGCTATATTCAGGGCTAACGCTATGGGTAACATTTCTTTGCCCACAGGCATAAGCTTCCTCTTTTCTGGCGCTTATTTCCCCTTTGGCTGATAAAGAAGATACCATGTAGGAGAAAAATGCACCTACAATCAATAAGACAATTAAAACAATTGGTGGTGATAATACAAAGCTGCCCATGTAGTCTCCTCCTTATCCTTTGAGATTATTCAGGTTACGCACATCCATATTGCCTTTATTGCGGTAAACACTAACCGCTATACCGGCAGCAACAACAGCAACAATAACCTCAATAACAATCATGGTAATAATAAATGTTTGCACCAAATTATAATTGCCGCTCATATATCCGGAAAAGGCCAATAGCAAGGTAACTGCTTTCATCAATACCTCGATGGCAATAATAATACGAATCATATTATTCGTACGCAGCAGCATATATAAGCCGGTAATTATCAACAGCAGCGCTGTGGTAATCAGTCCTAAGGTGATTATGTTCATTGTTTTACACTCTCCTTAAATAAGATTACAACCGCAAACGCGCCAGCCAGAATAATGATGATCTGGCCTAAAATATCAGCCTGGCGGGTATTCCAGAGAATATCTTTAAAATTAGTGGCTGCCAAAGCAGGATCTGCCGTAAGCGCCTGAATATCAAAATTAGTCATCAGCACTACCGCGAGTAAAGCCACACCGGCAAAAATCAAGATGAAAGGCAAAGTTGCAAAGCGGCGGTGATATTCCGCTTCGTTGGCATCGGATTTTCTATCTTTGGTAGTCATGCTAATGGTACTGGCAAAGATAACTGTGACCAAGCCGGCGCAAACGGAAAGCTCGAAAAAAGCAGCCCAGGGTAAATTCATAACAAAAAGCACGATGGCCAGAAAAATACTAACCAGGGCCAAACATATTGCTGATTTCAGCTGGCTGCGAAACATTGCTGATGCTGCTCCTGCAATGAGCATCGCTGCAAAACAAATAATGAGAATAATTGGTTGCATTTATTCCACCTCTCTAGATAATGCCATAAGACTGCAAGACCAACAAAATTACCGGGAAGAGTATGCCAAAACCAATAGTCAGTGCAGTTAAAGCAATTTCTGTAACTTTGAACCCTTTAACAGCCTCTTTAATCTCCGCCCACTTTTCATTGACAGGGCCAAAAAAGACGCTGTGCTGTAAGCGGAGAAAATAAGCGGCAGTAAAAATGCTGGCAACCAAAGCCAAGATAGCAATCGCTGCGCCAAAACTCTGCCAGACGGCAATGATAATTAATAGTTTGCTCCAGAAGCCTGCCAAAGGCGGAATGCCTGCCGCAGAGAGGAAGGCAATAATACTGCTGACACCAGTGAAAGGCATTTGTTTTTGCAAACCGCCCAATTCATTAATATCAGTTGTGCCTGTCGTCTGCTCAACAGCAGCGGCATCAACGAACAAAGTTGTTTTAAAGGTAGCATGATTAAGAAAATGGAACACAGCGCCAATATAGCCAATCACGCTGCCGGTGGTTATGGCAAGAATAATATAGCCAATTTGGCTGATGCTGGAATAAGCCAGAATACGTTTGAAATCGTTTTGCCCTACAGCAGCTATAGCGCCATAAAAGATCGAAATCAGCGCAAAAACCATAAGGCAGGTATTAATGATAGGCTGGTTGATAGAAATATCGCCCAGCAAACGGATGATGGCAAAAACCCCTGCCATTTTGGTCACGATACCACCCAGCATAATCGAAACCGGCGCCGGAGCGCCCTGATAAGCATCAGGCAGCCAGGCATGGAAGGGAACCAAGCCTGATTTGATCGCAAAGCCGATAACCATCATCACCAGAGAAATCAAAACCATAATGGGGTTCGCTACCTCATCCCAGGCAACAAACATTTGCGCAACAGCCTCAAATTTAAGACTGCCGAGATTAGACATCAGCAGTGCCAAGCCGCCCAAAATAAAGGCAGAGGCAATAGCGCTCATCATCAGATACTTGAAGCCGCCTTCAAGACCATTATTATCACGATAGATGGCAATCAGAACATATGAGGCAATACCGGTTATCTCCAAGAAAACATATAAAGAGAACAAATCTGTAACCAGGGCAATGCCGTTCATGCCCAGCACCAGCAGCATCATAACATTAGCAAAATTGAACGCTTTGTCTTTGATCATGGTGCGTGCGGTAAAGAAGGAGGCAAAGGTAACAACACCAACAGAAAAGAGAGCAACAACAGAAAAGATATCCGCAGAAAAATAAGCGGCATTGGCGTTTTCTGTCATATTCCAAAACTGAGAGAAATTAATAAATCCTTTATTATATTGCAGCAATAATGCCATGACAACAACTGATGAGAGCACCTGAACCAGACCAACAACATATCCGGCAGTAAGGACAAATCTATCTCCCAGCTTATCTTTTGCTAAAGTAAAGACTAATATTGCCAGAAGGGGTAAACCCATAAAAGCATACATAATTGAAGCAAATTCAGCAGGCATCTATATCACCCCTCCTCTAAACCAAGATTATGAACACTAGCAGCAAGAACGCCATCCCTGCGAACATCCAGGAGATATAGCGCGACGGGCTGCCATTGCTAAAGTTCTTCATTGCCGCAGATGTACCATTGGTAATGCGCACCAACAAGACATCATAAATCCAGTTGATGGCTTGGTCAACACAATAGCATACATAAGCAACAAATTTCATCAGCATCATCAAAATGCTATATGGGTCAAAATAGTGTTTTTCCGCGCCATTATAAATCTGCCGCAAAACCGGCATATAGTGGATATGATCCACCGCCTTCAGGGCTGATCCGGTGCTTCTCACGCCAATATAATGGTTCAGCACTGCCAAGAGTAAGACTGCTACGGAAATCATCACCAAGGTGGTAGAATGCGGCCAGCCGGCAAAATTATTCCCAGCCAGGGCATCGCCCAACAAAGGTTGGATAAAGGACAACGGTACACTGTTGCAAACACCAAAGAAGACACACAAGGCTGCCAATGCAATCATCGGCAGGAGCATGGCCCCCGGAGCTTCCATCACTTTATTTCCATTAATTCCTTCCGGCAGCTTAGCTTTGCCAAAGAAGGCCGAATGCCCTAATTTGAGGAAGGAGGCTGCTGTCAAAAATGCTCCTAATACTGCTGCTATATAGAAAATCATCCCGCTTTCCAGAGCAGCGTCAAAAACCAACTCTTTGGAAAAGAACCCATTAAAGGGCGGAACGCCGGAGATGGAAAACGCTGCAACCAGGAAACAAATTGCTGTCACCGGCATAAAACGTCCCAAGCCGCCAAACTGCTGTAAATCAGTTGTACCTACCCGTTTTTCTACGGAGCCGGCAGTCAGGAACAAGCAGCACTTATAGATAACATGGTTGATCATATGGAAGAGGCCGCCGATAATACCAACCGGCAAAGCCGTACCAATGCCCAGCGTCATATAGCCAACCTGGCTGATCGCATGGAAGGAAAGTAACCGTTTCATATCCTTTTGAATCAAGGCCATGGCCACAGCGCCGACAATAGTCACCGCGCCGATAGACATCATCACAATGCTGACTGTGCTGCCTGGTTGAAAGTCATAAAAATTCATAGCAATTCTGGCCAGCAAATAGATGCCAAGCATTTTTTCCAAAGCTGCCGGCAAAATTGCCATGAAAGGCAAAGGAGCCGCATCAGCCGCATCCGGTATCCAGCTATGGAAAGGCATAGACCCCGCCTTACCGGCCGCGCCTAGCATCATACAGACAAAGCCGACGATGCCCAATCCTTCGATGGGGATATCTTTCATCACATCCATCATCATCGTGCCGCTGCTCATGCAGGTACAAGCAATACCCAGCATCAGCAACAGGTCTGCAACACCATTAAGAGTCAGCGCTTTTAAGGCAGCTTTTGGTTTTTCTTTATTGACAAGCACCAACATGCCAAACAAAGTTGCCAGCAAACCTTCCCAGAAGAAAAGCATAACCACGAGGTTGTTGGCCAAAAAGGCGCCGTTAACCAATGCCAGAGTAACTAAATAGTAAAAGAAGAAACGTCCGCTATAGGCCTTGTCTTTCAGGAAAGAGACAGAATATAGGCCCACCAGGAAGATAAATACCGCAGCAGCCAAAATCATCAGCTGCGAAAAATCATATACTCTAAGCGCAAGGTTAATGCCAAAGCCAGCCCAGGGCAAGAGTAAAGTCGCCTCTTCCCCAACAAACAAGCCAATGGCAAACAACAAATTCAAAACTGTGGCGACAAGAAAAGTAATAGCCTGTCCCCAATACGCCTTTTTGCTAATAAAGAGAGTACCCAGAGCAAAAACCGCCGGCACAACAATCATCAGCATGAGAATATTAAGACCACTTCCAGAAGTGATAAGCGAATTAAGCGCACTAAACATTTCTTACCACCTCCCCAATGATTCAACAATAAATGTAGTTAACTGCGATGGAATATTGATGAATATTCCGGCAAGCAAAGAGAGAGCTCCTAAAATGCCCACCGAGGCAACCATTTCCCAAGACCCCTCTTTAATATCAGGATGCGTCTGCTTGCCAAAGAACACTTTCACAAACACTCTGAGCAAATAGATAACTGTCATGACCGCACCAATGATAAACACCGTAGCAATCCACGGCTGGCTGGCCACAACAGCGCCATTAATCACTAAATATTTGGAGAAAAAACCACCAAAGGGCGGTATGCCCATAACAGAAAAGGCGCATAAAGCAAAGGAAACAGCAGTTACAGGCAATTTCTTGGATAAGCCGCCCATTTCTCTGATATCTTTGGTATGTGTGCTATGTTCGACAATACCGGCGCAAAGGAACAAACCGCCCTTGGCCAGAGAATGCATCAAAATATAGAGCAAGCCGCCGGCAGCGCCAATCATATTGCCAATAGAAAGGCCAAGGAAAATAAAGGCCAGCTGGCTGATTGTTGAATAAGCGATAATGCGCTTGATATTGTTTTCGAGGATAGCCGCTCCGGCCGCAACAATGCCTGATACTGCGGCGATAATGGGTATGATGGTCTCCCACGCCACATCCAGATGGAAATTGACCAGGAACAGCCGCGCATAAACATAGACGCCGATTTTCACCAGCACTGCTGCATGGAGCAGTGAAGTAACAGGAGATGGCGCCACACCGGCATCCGGCAGCCAGGAATGAAATGGCAAGGTGGCTGATTTGGAGAGTATGCCAAAGAGAACCAGAATAACTATCCAGTTATCCAAGCCTTTGCCCTGTAATTCCATTAGGTCGAAAGACCCGCCCTGGATATAAATGGCAATAAATCCCGCCAGCATAAAAAGAGCGCCTCCGACAGTGATAAGAAATGCCTTATCAGCCTTAAGCACAACATCCTTTTGGCGATAAAAACCAATCAATCTCCAACAACATACAGCGGAGATTTCCCAGAACAAATAAATAAGGATAAGATTGGTAGAAAAGACCAAGCCCATCATTGCGCCAATAAACAATAGCACCATCATATAATACTCGTTTTGGTTATCATAATGCTCGATATAACCAAATGAATAAAAGACGATGATTGCCGCCACTAATGAGGATGTCATTGCCATAAAGACAGCTAGTCCATCAGCCAAAAAGCCAAAGCTGAGTCCCAGAGGCAATGCCACCGAAATTTGTAGTGGGGTTCCGTTTAATACTTGGGGCAGGGCTATTGCCGCACAAACAAAGGCAATCAGGACAAAAAGTAAAGACGCAATATTACGGAGTCCTGTATTAATCCTCCCCAGGATAGGCAAAATAAAAGAGCCTAGCAAAGGAACAAAAATACAAGCAAGTATAATTCCTGGACTACCCATTCGTGTTCTCCTTCAAAATCTTTAGATATCAAACAAAAAAACAGGTATACAAATAGCTCTTAACACAAAAAAAGCATAGCTGATCACTATCGAATCTATTTTATACTGATTTGGTCTGTTGGTCAAGAAGTTTATGCATAAAAATAATATGCACAAAATTCTGACTATTCGCGGAACGTTTTCAACATATCCGGGGCAATTGCTCGCCGTCAATTGTTCTCACTATTCTTTTGCTGCCTATTTCTGTGAGCGCATAGACGCCCTGATCATCAGCCATATCAATCTCACCGACAATGGCGCTTGTTGTCCCCAATGGATGCTTTTGCATTGCCGCTAAGACAGCGTCCGCTTGATCCTGACTGGCAACAACTACCATTTTGCCCTCATTGGCCACATGAAAGGGATCAATACCCAGCAGATTGCAAGCTGCCGCAATCTCCGCGCTCATTGGCACAGCTTCTTCCTTAATAATAATAGCGCAATTATGCTCATCCGCCCACTCGTTTAATGTTCCGGAAATACCGCCCCGGGTGGGGTCACGCATCAGCTTCACTCCCCCGGCTACAGATCTTGCTGCTGCGCTAAGAGTATCCAAAGGCGCAACATCACTGCATATTTGCGGCTCAAAATGCAGATTATGCCGGGCTGCCATCACTGCCATGCCATGACAGGCAATATCGCCTGAGATAATTATCTTATCCCCGGTTGCGAGCACCTGCTTTTGTCTGCGATAGCCATAGGGAAATATCCCTACCCCTGTTGTGGTAATAAAAATGCCGTCACAAGCGTTTTTTTCTACCACCTTAGTGTCTCCGGCAACTATCTTAACCCCGGCATTTTTGGCTGTTTGCGCCATTGAGCTGCAAATTTTTTGAAGATCTTCCATGGCAAAACCAGCCTCAATGATCATCGAACAGGTCAAATAGAGCGGCTTGGCGCCGCTCATGGCCAGATCATTGATGGTGCCGCAAACAGAAAGAGAACCAATATCGCCGCCCGGAAAAAATAAGGGCTTAACCACAAAAGCATCGGTGGTCATGGCCAGATAGCGCTGATCATCAAAGGCGCAAATCGCCGCATCGCCCAATTCAATCAGCTCTGGATTGGCAAAATATGGCACAAAGACCTCTTGCACCAAGCGGTGATAGCTTTCTCCTCCACTGCCATATTCGAGTGATATAATTTTGTCTTTGATCATTATTTTCTCCTTAAATATCTATACGCAGCGGCGCAACTACCCTCTGAAGAAACCATACATGCACCTAGCGGATGATTGGGCAAACATTCTGTCCCAAAAAGCGGACAATTTTGCGGTTCCATTTCTCCTTGCAATATTTCCGCGCAGGAGCAAGCTGGATTATCATGCAAAATCTCTGCATGAATAGTAAATTTTCCCTCTGCATCAAAAGCGGAAAATTGTTCCCTGATCTTAAGCCCGCTGGCACAGATACTACCAATGCCGCGCCAGGTAACATCTGCCGCTTCAAAGACATGCTCCATCTTTTGCTGAGCGATAATATTCCCTTTTTCACTGACAATACGCGAATAACAATTATACAAAGAATAATTATTGCCAGCCAGATCTCTCACCAAATAAGCGATAGCCAGCATAATATCCAGAGGCTCGAACCCGGCAATAGCCGCAGGACGATTTAATACCCTGGGGATAAAGCCGAACTGCTCTGCGCCGGTAATCGCAGCTACATGCCCTGGGCACAGCAGCGCGTCAATGTTGCTGTTGCTAAGCAGCGCAGTAATGGCAGCAGGCATTGTTTTATGAGCGCACAGCATAGAAAAATTAGTGATATGGCGTTGCTTAGCCAGCTCAATAACTGCCGCGCTCAGGGGCGCAGTGGTCTCAAAGCCCACCGCAAAAAATACGACCTCTTGCTTGGGGTTTTGTTCCGCAAGCTCCAGCGCTTCCAAAGGCGACAGCACCACCCGGATATCATATCCCTCTCCCTGCAATTGCAGCAGGCTGTTCTCCCCTGCCGGCACCCGCAGCATATCGCCAAAACAAGTAAAAATAAGCCCCGGTCTCTGGGCCAAAGCAATAGCCGCAGCCATGGTAGAGGTATCAGTTACACAGACCGGGCAGCCCGGGCCGGAAACAAGACGGATATTTGGCGGCAAAAAATCCCTTATACCCCAGCGGGCAATGCTCATAGTATGCGTGCCGCAAACCTCCATAATCGAGATCGGTCTGGTGGTTAAGCTTTTGATATAGGTGGATAGCTTGTTAATTTCCGCTTTATCGCGGAATTGGTTCACATTAGACAAGGCCTATTTCCTCCGTCAATTTGCTTAATTCTTCGCCATCCTTCTGCTCAAAAATCTGGATAATGAACCCGGCATGCACCAGCACATAATCTTCAAGCTTAACCTCTGGCATCAGCATAATCGAGGCGGTCCTGCTCACCCCATTATAGTCAATACTGGCCTTTTGCTCTGCTATATCAATAGCTTTGACTATACCCGGAATAGCTAAACACATAATTATATTTCTCCTTTGCTAATCTTTGCCGCTGCCACCGCAGCCTGCCCATAAGCGATACCCCCGTCATTGATGGGTACTTTTTGATTAAAATAGACTTTGAACCCGGCAGCCTGCAAGCTTTGATAAGTGTTGTTCAGCAAATAGATATTTTGCCAGCAGCCGCCGGAAAAAGCGACGATATTTATGCCCGTCTCCTCGCGCAAAAGAAGAGCTATTTGCAGCGACATCACAACAACAGCCCGGTGAAAGCGCCCGGCAATAATACCCTTGTCAACCCCCGAGGCCATATCGTCAACCACTTGCTTAATCAGATGGCGCCAATCAATCAGATAGGCGCTTTGCTCTTTGTTGATAGCAAAGCTATAGGCTTTACCTTCCGCATCAGCGACAATCGCTTGCTCTAGGGCTACTGCTGCCTGCCCTTCATAATTTACATATTCGCCAATACCAAGCAATGCCGTGACCGCGTCAAACAAGCGGCCCATCCCTGAGCTCAGCGGGGCGTTAATCCCGGCCAGCATCGCTTGCAGCAGAGTTTGCCATCCTTGTTTCAGCAGCCCAGGCGGGGCATGCTCGGACAATTTGTCCGGCCCAAAGGCGGCCACCAAGACGCTCATCGCCTGCCGCCACGGCTGATGTATCGCCTGCTCGCCTCCTGGTAGGGCCAAAGGCAATAAATGCGCCTTGCGTTCAAAACTACACATATCGCCAAGCAGTACTTCCCCACCCCACAAGCTGTTATCCAGACCAAAACCAGTGCCGTCATAAATCAGGGCCAGAGCTGGCTCTTCTATCTTATGCTCGGCCAGCACAGAGGCAAAATGCGCATGATGATGCTGCACCGGGATTTTCAATAAACTGCTATCCTGCGCCAAGGCATAGTGGCTGGATAAATAATTGGGGTGCATATCATAGGCAATCACTTGCGGCTTAGCGTCAAACATTTTAATAAAATAGGCTATTTCCTGCTGATAGCTTTGATAAGTGCCATGATTATCAAGCTCGCCGATATGCTGGCTGATAATCGCTTCGTCTTGGCGGGTCAGGCAAAAGGTATTCTTCTGCTCTGCGCCAACAGCTAGAACGTTTTGACCGCAATCAGCGATTGTGATTGGTTCCGGCGCAAAACCGCGCGAACGGCGCAAGAATAATGGTCCATATCGACTACTAACCATTACACTGTCATCACAGCGGCGGAAGATTGGCCGGTTATGCGTCAAAACAGCATCGGTAATTGTTGATAATCTGGCCGACATCTCCTGATCATCATAGACAATCGGTTCATCAGAGAGATTCGCGCTGGTCATCACCAAAACATCGAAACCAGAGCATATCAGATAATGCAGCGGCGTATAGGGCAGCATTACTCCCAGTCTGCTGTTTTCCGGCGCAACCTGATCAGCTATTTTTGCCGCGGAATCTTTTTTCGTGAGTAAGACTATCGGCCGCCGCTGGCTCGTCAGCAATTGTTCTTCTTCCGGGCTGCAATGGCAATATTCCCGCACAGTATCGAGATCAGCCATCATCACCGCAAAAGGCTTATCATAGCGGTGTTTACGCTGGCGCAGAGTAGCGACAGCAAATTGATTAAGCGCATCGCAGACCAGGTGATAGCCGCCAATGCCCTTAACGGCAATAATTTTCCCCGCCGCAATATCTGCTTTGGCCTGGGCCAATGCATCGCCGGGCAAAGCATTCCCGGCGGCATCCCAATAGCTGAGCTGTGGCCCGCAATCCGCACAGGCATTGGGCTGGGCATGAAAACGGCGGTCAAGCGGATTATCAAACTCCGCCTGACACTTCCGGCACTGCCGGAAGGCGGCCATCGTGGTCAAAGCGCGGTCATAGGGCAAATCTTTAATGATCGAAAAACGCGGCCCGCAGCTAGTGCAATTAGTAAAAGCATAGCCATAACGACGGTTGTTCGGATCGCAGATATCAGCATAGCACTGCTCACAAATCCCCATGTCTGGAGAAATCAAGGTTTTTCTTTCTCCGGGGAGACTCTCTTTGATCGTAAAATTTTTCTCGTTTTGTGGGATAATTTTTTGTGCAGTTACTTTATCGATACGTGCTAATTCCGGAGCTTGTTTCTCAATATTATCAATCAATTGTTGGCAAGCTTCATCACTGCCCTCAATTTCCACAATAACACCATTTGTGGCATTAGCAACCCAACCGGCTAATTGGTATCGCTTTGCCAGTTTATACATAAAGGGCCGGAAACCTACCCCTTGCACTATACCATTAACTGTGATGCGGTAACGTGATTGCAACTCAACCCTCCGCTTGTCCGCTGCTTTGTTTAGCCGCTATTTTGTTGAAGATGTCATCAGCTATAGCATCTAATCCCTGCTCAAAGCCAATGCGAAAGCAGCAGTCATATATTTGCGCCTCCGGCTTAATCGCGAGGATATCAGCCTTGGCAGCTGCTAAATCAAAATCAGTGAAAGGCAGTAAATCAATTTTATTAATAATCACCCAGTCCGCCTCAAAAAAAGTGGCAGGATACTTGCTGGGCTTGTCCGTTCCTTCGGTAACACTCAGCATCACCACACGGATATCTTCGCCAAGGTCAAAGCCAGCCGGGCAAACAAGATTGCCGACATTTTCGATAATCAGCAGCTCTGTCTGGTCAAGTTTAAAGCCGGGCAATACCTGGCTAATCATTTTTGCGTCCAGATGACAGCCGCCGTCAGTATTAATCTGAATAACCTCCGCGCCGGTTATTGCTATACGCTGGGCATCCTTAGCGGTCGCTAAATCTCCTTCAATCACCGCTACTCTAGTTTTGGCCGCTAGCACGGCAATCAGCCGCTCCAAAAACGTCGTTTTACCGGCGCCGGGAGAGCCCATTATATTTAGGGTTACAATTTTCTTGGCCGCTAACAGTGACCTGTTTTGGGCGGCATAGGCATTATTGGTATCCATAATATTGGCATTAAGCTCAATCTGCATTATTTGCGCCTTCTTCCTCAAAATCAATACTTGTCAAAAACACTTCATCGCCGCTGATAATCACTATTTGATTATCATGACACTGCGGGCAGATTAGTGGTAAGCTTTCCTCTTCAAACTGGATATTGCACTGCTGGCAGCGCGCTGTGATTGGCCTTTGTTCGGTAATCAGCTTTGCGCCCGCAAAGACTGTTCCTCCGCTTAGACATTCAAAAGCAAAAGCAAAGGCATCCGGCAAAAGATTGGCCAGAACACCTGCTTGCACAGTAATGCTGTTGATTTGCCTCACCTGATACGGCTCAAGCGCTTGCTCAGCTTTGGCCAAAATCCCGCTCATCAAAGACATTTCATGCATTAATCGCTTCTCCCTCAATCATAGCCAAAAGTTCCGGCAAAGAAATAATCGTTACTGCTAATTGCCGCGCTTTATCCGCCTTGCTGCCGGGGTTTTCGCCTAGCAATAAATAGCTCGTCTTTTTGCTGACAGAGGCGCTGGTTTTACCGCCATTTTTTTCGATCATCTCCTGGGCCTTTTCCCTGCCCATCCCGGGCAGTGTGCCGGTAATGACAAAACTTAAGCCAGCCAATGGCAAATCGCCTTTAGATACATCATCCTCACCGCACATGTTCAATCCCGCTAGTTTAAGCTGGTCAATCAGCTCTAAATTACGCGCCTCAGCAAAGAAATCAACAATACTTTGCGCCATAATCGGGCCGATCTCCGCAATAGATGTTAAGGTCTCGGCATTGCTATTAATCAAGTCGTCAATATCAGTAAAATTTGCCGCCAGCACTTTTGCCGCTTTTTCGCCGACATGACGGATACCCAAGGCAAAGAGCAGCCTCGATAGTGGCTTTTCTTTGCTTTTGCTGATTGCCGCAAGCAAATTATCAGCAGAAAGATCAGCAAAGCCATCTAAAACAGTAAGCTGCTCGTGGCGCAGATAATAAAGGCCGACAATATTATCAATCAGTTTTTGATCCAGCAAGCGCTGCACCACTCCCGGCCCCAGGCCTTCAATATCCATCGCCTTTTTAGAAGCGAAGTGGACAATAGCTTCAAAGATTCTCGCCGGGCAATTGATATTAACGCAACGGCGTACAGCCTCTCCTTCCGGCCGCACGCTTGGCTGTCCGCAGATAGGACAGTTTTGCGGCATCACAAATTCTCTTTCTGCGCCAGTACGTTTTTCCGTGAGAACACAAATAATTTCCGGAATCACATCTCCGGCCTTATGAATCAGCACCTGATCGCCAATGCGGATATCTTTATCGCGAACATTATCCTCATTATGCAGCGTGGCATGGCTAATGGTGCTGCCGGCCAAGAAAACTGGCTCTAATACTGCGGCCGGGGTCATGGCTCCGGTGCGGCCAATGCCGACAATAATATCCCGCACCACTGTCTCCGCTTCTTCCGGGGGGAATTTATAAGCAATCGCCCAGCGCGGAAACTTGCCGGTGGCGCCTAATTTTGGCCGCGCGGCCATATCACTCAGCTTAATTACCATGCCGTCAATATCATAGGGCAACTGATGCCTTTTTTCTGTCATCTCTTCCAGATAAGCAATTATTTCCGCACTATTATGGCAAAGCCGTTTTTCCGGGTTAACCGGCAATCCCAAATCAGCCAAATAGGCCAATAGCTGCTCTTGACTGGCAATTTTCCTACCGGAAAGCTCCAAAATATCATAGAAAAAAATCTCCAGCTTGCGCCTGGCCGTAACATTTGCGTCAAGCTGACGCAAGCTGCCTGCGGCCGCATTTCTCGGGTTGGCAAAAAGCGTCTCTCCGTTTTCTTCTCTGGCGGCATTCAGCTCAGCAAAATTTTTCTTCGGCATATAAGCTTCCCCGCGCAGCGAAAGCAAGGGCAAATCCTGACGCAGTTGAGCAGGCAGATTAGCAATCATCCGTGCATTAGCGGTAACATTTTCGCCGCTTAGCCCGTCTCCTCTGGTAGCGGCGGAAAAATAGCGGCCATTGCGATAAGTCACGCGCAGGGTGAGTCCATCCATCTTTGGCTCGACGACAAAAGAAGGGTTCTCTATGCCTGCCTTGGCTATTTTCCTCACAAAACTTTCGATATCTTCCGCACCAAAGGCGTTTTCCAAGGACAGCAAAGACTGGGGATGAGCCACCGCCGCAAAGGTCGGCAATATTTCTCCGCCCACCCTCTGTGTAGGAGAATCTGGACTGATTAATTGCGGAAACTCCTCTTCAAGGGCTTTTAGCTCCTGCATCAGAGTGTCATATTCGCTGTCGCTAACCAAGGGAGCGTCCAGGGCATAATAGGCATGATTATGCTCGTTCAGCTCTTCTCTTAATTTTTCGATCATTTGTTTTGCTGTTTCTGGCTGCATATTGCCTCACTAAATTTTTTTCACCGGAGCATATTTCCAAATCAGTTTCTTGATGCCAAGATTAGGGAAGGCTACTTCCAACAGCATATCCTCGCCGCCGCCAGTAATTTTTACCACTACCCCATCGCCAAACTTGGCATGCCGCAGCTTATCGCCCACTGAGATCAGCTCAACCTGTTTGGCTGGCGCAAGCAGGGGCTTGTTTTGCACAAACAATGATTCCCTTTTCGGCTTGGGCTGCGCTTTTTTATAGCTATTATTTTCCGCCTGCTGATACGATCCGGATTTATCCATTAAGGCTTCCGGAATCTCGCCGATAAAGCGGGAGGTTTTATTATTCTCATAACGCCCCCATTGCTGGCGGCTCATAGCTGCTGTCAAATACAGCCGCTCTTTGGCGCGGGTCATGCCCACATAGCACAGCCTGCGCTCTTCTTCCATTTCCTCATCACTCGGGCTGAAAATTATCCTCTTATGCGGGAAAAGCCCTTCCTCCATCCCTACCAGAAAAATGACGGGAAACTCCAAACCTTTGGCAGCATGAAGAGTCATCAAGGTTAAATAGTCCTGATTTTCGGACGATGAATCCATGTCTGTAGCCAAGGCCACCTGGTTCAAAAAGGAGAGCAAGGGGCTGTCTGGCTCTTCCTCGGGGATAGTTTCATAGTTTTCCTGATAATAGCGGTCAAAATCACTGGCTGCATCAAAAAACTGCTCGAGAATCTCCTGTTTTTCCTCTTTTTTGGGGTCATTGGCCAGCATTTCCTGATAATTAGTACTGCGCCAAACTTCACTAACTAGCTCCGCAATTGTGCCGCCTGTTTCCGAAAAGTCATGCAGCCGGCACAGCAGCTGATACAGATCATACAGTTTCTTGTTTGCTGCTTTGTTAAAGCCGTCTTCGTTTTTGATATTAGCCAAAACGTCCCATAGCGGTTTATCGTTAGCTTCTGCAATTGCCACCAAGTTATCCCAGCTGCTTTTGCCGATGCCTCTTTTAGGCTCATTATAAATTCTGCGTAAAGCCTCGGTATCATATGGATTAGCTGCCAGACGCAAATAGGCCAGGGTGTCCTTAACTTCTTTGCGTTCATAAAATTTGAGGCCGCCATAGATGCGGTAATCAATATTAAACCTAACGCATTCATGTTCAAAGAGACGGCTTTGGCCGTGAGTGCGGAACAATATCGCGCAATCAGAAAGCGAATATCCTTCCGCTACCAAATGAGCTATGGTTTGCAAGACATAATAGGCTTCCTCACGGTCAGTATTAGCATGATAATAAGTCAGCTTTTCGCCTGCGCCAGCATCAGTATAAAGGTTTTTTTCTTTACGGGCCAGATTATTGGCAATAACCGCATTAGCCGCATCAAGAATATTCTGCGTAGAGCGGTAATTTTGGTTAAGCTGCAGCTCGACACAATCTGGGTAATGCTTGGTAAAATCAAGAATATTGGAAATATCCGCACCACGCCACTTATAAATAGACTGGTCAGGATCGCCAACGGCAAAAATGCTGCCTTGATCCCCAGCTAAAAGGCGAATAAAACGGTATTGGCAATGATTGGTATCCTGATATTCATCCACCAGAATATGTGAGAAACGTTCACGGTAGCGGTCGAGCACCTCCTGGTGCTTTTCTAAAAGCCATACTGTTTGGGTGAGCAAATCATCAAAATCGAAGGCATTGGCTGCCTTGAGCATGTTTTGATAGCGGCGGTAAATCCTCGCCACATTTTGCGTCCAGATATCTGAGGCCACCTGCTCATATTCGCCGGGCGTTTGCAGCCTGTTTTTGGCGTCGGATATTTGCGCCAAAACAGCAGCGGGATGATAATCTTTTTCTTCGGTGACAAGGCCCAAATCAGCAATGCCGCGTTTAATCAAGGCCTTGCTGTCCGCATCATCATAGATGACAAAATCACGCGCAATGCCAAAATTTTCAGCTTCCATACGCAGCAGCCGGCTGCACAGCGAATGAAAAGTACCAATCCACATCCACCGGGTATTAATACCGGTCATATCCTCTACCCGCTCTTTCATCTCATTTGCAGCTTTATTGGTGAAGGTAACTGCCATGATATGATTGGGGTTGATCTGTCTTTCTTCAATCAACCAAGCTAAGCGGTGAACCAAAACTCTGGTTTTACCGCTGCCCGCTCCTGCTACAACCAAAACATGTTGTCCAGGAGAATTAACTGCTCTGCTTTGTTCTTGGTTTAATTTATCCAATATCTTCGTATCCCTCATCAATAGTTAACTAACTTGGATAATATTCGCCATTTTTGATGCTTTTCCCTGTGCCTTATATTGATACTTTACGCGTGAGGCGCATATTATGTAAAAAAAACAAAGGAGTCCCTACTATGCCAAAAGTTTTTTTAAGCCCGTCAACTCAAGAATATAATGAATATGTAACCGGCGGTAATGAAGAGTATTACACAAATCTTATTGCTGATGCCATGGAGCCCTATCTGCGCGCAGCAGGCATTGATTTTGCCCGCAATGACCCGGCGCTCAGGGTAGGCGGTTCAGTTATGCTCTCCAATGAGTATAATCCTGACCTGCATGTCGCTATTCACACCAATGCCTCTCCCCCGGCAGTTTCCGGCCAGGTGCAGGGGTCTGATGTCTATTATCACCCGAATAGTCCCCGCGGCCGCCAGGCTGCTGAGATCTTTGCCACAAATCTGGAAATCATCTATCCCCACCCGGAACTGGTAGGCATAGTGCCATCTACCCAGCTGTATGAGCTAAACAATACCCGCGCCCCTGCTGTATTAATAGAGTTAGCCTATCACGACAATGTTGAGGATGCGCAATGGATTATGGAAAATATCGAGCAGATCGCGCAAAACCTGGTCTTATCAATTACACAATACTTTGGCATACCCTTTGAGTTTCCTGAGTAGTAATAAATAAAATCCCGCTTATGCGGGGTTTTATTTATTACTACTCATACGCATTTCCTCTTGCAACTCTGTCACACCTTTGGCATATAGATGGCCAAATTATCCCAACAGGGCGTCTTAATACCGGCGCGATCCTTCAGTTCAGTGAACGCCTGATGCAGCGCTGCCATCTCCGCCATAGCGGCCATAGCATGATCGCTTGCAGCCAGCCGCCCGATAGGGGTTTTGCATACAATCCACAGCGCTAAAGAGCACAAGAGCCGCCTATTGCGGATCAATTTCACCGAACCCTCCGGCAGAATAGGGATATCAAGTGCCTCCAGCGCCGCATATCCCTCGCTGATGGCGGATATTACCTCAGCTAACATGCCTCTTTTTATCCGGGTAAGATGGCCTTCACAGGCATAAACAGCGTAGGCGATCGGCAGAATATCCGCCAGATGACTGCTTAGCCAAGCGTCCATATTCCCGTAAAAGCTCAGCTTATATTTGCAGCCCACAAAAGCCTGCCGAATTATCGGGAAGGCTACGCAATCCTCTGCTTTCAGCCCGCCGACGCTCATCTGTCCGCCCAGGCGAATGCAGACAAGTTTGCCGTCTTCCCTCCTACCGCCGGAAGTCTGGAAGCCAAAAAGGATTTGCTTGCTGCCATCAGGTGAAACCGTTTCGGTGATCGCCTGAGGATGGATATTGTTGCCGACAAAAACAATGAGCTTGCTGCTGTTTTCTCTCAACACGGGCAAAACCGGCTGCAAATGCGTGCATTGCATGACAACAAAGATGATGTCATAGATATCATCCACCGCCAGGGTGTCAATGGTTCTGATCTGATCATAGGTGGTCTTCATTTGGGCATAGTGCAGGATGATCAGCCCCTGGCTGTCGAGAACAGCTTTCCAGCTACCGCTCGCCAGCAAGGTGACATCATTATTGCCGCGATGCAAAACATGCGCCAGATAGCAGCCCAGGACACCCGCTCCATAAACTAAAATGCGCATTGCACCCTCCCTGACTAATCAATTAGCAGGCAAATTTTATCTGGATAAACTTCACCATGCCAAAGAGATTTCCTAGTGTCATGCTCATCCGAGAGCCAAATGACCAGCTCTTCTTCTTTTCGCTGCCCTTGAAATATGGCTCGCAGCTAGCTTCTGCTATCTGCGGCGACCACTGTTGCAGAAGGTTTACATCGTTTACATAAAAATACATCATGGCGTTTTTGTTTCCTGTCCTTTTGACCATACGGTTGGAAACCGAAAGAGCCCGCTTGGATTCGGTATCAAAATATAATTCTCCAGCGGGAAAGCGAGTTGCCATTGCGGCAACAACAGCTTTCAGCTCATCCTCACGAAAATAATGGAACACGCCCCCGGCAACAAAAAAGATGCCATCATCTTTGTTGAAATCAATATCGTCAAACCAAGTCATGTCAAAAAATGATTTGGCTATACATATATTGCGCTCGGAATCCGGAATCAGCGTCTGACGGAAAGCGATGGCATCAGGCAGGTCGAGGTTGTACCATTTGATTTTTCCGTTATCCACGCGGGAAAAGGTGGTATCCAAACCAGCGCCGATATTAACGATGGTGGCGTTTGGATGCCTGGAGATGAAGGCCTGAACAGTATCATCAATCTTTCGGGCGCGGACAATATAGCAGATACCGGCATATTCGCCAAAGGACTTTGCCAACGCAGAAAAATCATAATCGCAATCATTGATAGCCTCATCGTCCTTTAGTACCTCAGGGTTCTGCAAGCTGTATTCCGCCCGCCCCCACAAGGGCAGCAACATGGTGGCCTGCACGGACTGCATATTCAAAGCAGGTTTCGTTTGCAATAGTATCACCTCACTAATAATTAAGTTAGTTTAATCTAACCCAATTATAGCATCGCTTAAACAAATATTCAAACAGAATTTGCATATGGCAAACGCTTATTTGCTTTAGTGTGACAGTTATATTTAGCTAAAGATAAAAAGCAAGCGAGGGAGTACTCCCTCGCTTGCTTTTATTTATTCACCCTATCTGATAACGGTTAACCCTAACTGTAGTTTTAACACAAGTTATTCGATCACCGTTACTGTCACATTATCAGTGTTCAATTCATTGGCAGCATTATAACCGCTTTGATCATTGGGAACAGTGATTTCACCGGCTGCCAGCTTGGCATAAATAGCATCATAATCTTCTTGGGTAAAAAATTCCAGCTTGCAATTTTCCATCGAGAGTCCCACACCGTTATTAGCAACATTTAAGCGGGTTATCTCGCCACCCTTAAACTCGGCATTATAAAAATCCTCAACACTGCTGTATACTGCCTGCTGAATATTTTTGACAGCTGATACTACCACAGTGCTGGAAAGCAGACTTTGATCAATATCAACGCCAATTACATAAGCGCCGATTGGTTCTGCCGCGGCCATAACGCTTTGGCCAAGGGCGCCGCCGCAACCAAAGATAATCTCCGTACCTGCATTATACCAGGAAGAAGCCGTAGTTTGGATCAGCTCTGACGGCAAATAGGTATTAGTATATTGATATTTAATCTCCACACCGGTAACTTTGTCCTCTTTAGCAGCATAGTCAGCGCCGGCAATATAGCCATAGCCAAAACGTACTACCGAAGGAATCGCCCAGCCCCCCATAAAGCCAAGCTTGGTAAAGCCATTTTTGACTGCGGCATAGCCGGCAAGAAAACCTGCTTCCTGTTCAGCAAAATAGATGGACTGAACATTGGCCTCCACAGCGCTGGTATTAAAATCCTTGGCCCGCGGCTCGCCATCAATAATCACAAATTTGACATCAGGAAACTGATATTGCACCGTATAAACAGCAACTTCAAAATATGAGCCCGGACAAACCACCAGCTTAGCGCCATTCTCAATCGCAGTGGTAATTGTCTGCACATAGGAGTCATCAGAAACCTCAACCGGTTGGTAATAGGTGCAGGTAATCTGGTTTTCATCCGCATATTTTTTTAGTCCCAGCCAAGCGCCTTCATTAAAAGCATGATCGTCAATAGTCCCCGAGTCTGTCACCAAGGCTAATTCATAGGTTTGGCTATTATTAGTAGCTTGCAGTGGCTGGTCTGTGGCAAGATCAGCAGCTATATTAGGGTCTTCGGCGCTACACGCGGCAACACAAACAATAACTGCCAGGCACATAAAGACTAATATAAATTTTTTCATTTTCACACCCCGATTATTTTTGAGAGTTGTTTGCTTGAATTTCGATACGCATGTTGTCATTAATTCTTCTGGAAAAATAAAACTATTACGAAAAAACGATTGGCTAAAATAGAGGCTAGAATCTAATTTGGATTTTGTTCTTAGCAGCCATTATAACATAATAACATGGTAAAATCACTGCTATTTATAAAAACTTTTGCTAAATTTCATATTTGTAACTGATTTGGCATTGTTGAAAACTCCCGCTGGAATAGCAAATCAAAGGGTTAAATGCTATATTTGGAAGATATTACTATTTTATGTTATAATTTCAGCAAGGAGGTGGGTTATGATGCGGCCACTGACCATTGGTATCGCCGGGGGTACCGGAAGCGGGAAAACAACGCTTGTCAACCAATTAGTAGATTTTTTCCCCAATGATATTAGCGTCATCTATCATGATAATTACTACCGGGCGCATGATAATCTTACTATGGCGCAAAGAGACCGGTTGAATTTTGATCATCCTGACGCCTTTGAAACGGAACTGCTGATTGATGACCTAAAGAAGCTGCAATCAGGACAAACTATCAGCTGCCCAATTTATGATTATAGCCTGCACACGCGCAGTAAACACATAACCAAAATCAAAGCAAAGCCAGTAATTATCATCGAAGGCATTCTTATTTTTGCCCACTCTAAGCTGCGTAATCTGCTGGATATAAAAATATTTGTCGAAACCGATGCGGATACGCGTATCCTGCGTCGCATTTTGCGGGATGTCGATCAAAGAGAACGCAGCCTTGATTCTGTGATCAATCAATACCTGACAACAGTCAAGCCGATGCATAAACAGTTTGTCGAGCCGTCAAAGCAATATGCTGATATCATTATCCCAGAAGGAGGCCGCAATCCTGTGCCAAAGGATATGCTAATCGAAACAATTGCCGCCCATATCAGGCGCACCAGGCATAAAGCAGATACAGACCTCAAACCACCACTATAAATGCTATTAGGCTTAGATGACAAACAACGGACTACCACATGGTAGTCCGTTGTTTATACATATTTATTAAAAATTATCAAGTCCGATATGTATAATTATTCTGTTTCTTCAATTGCTGTTGCGCCGGTGTCAAGAACTGCTTGCTTTTTCTTAGCAAAAAGCGGTCCGGGCATTGGCACAATTTCCTTGCCCATCGTGCTGTTCAAGATGGTGCCGGTTGCCACATACATAGCCAAACAACCAGCAACCAGAAAACCGATGGCAATGATAGTACTGATAGTAGCGTAAGTTTCGGGGTTAGTAAGCAGCCCCAAATCTTTAATTGTGGTGAGAGGCACAGAGACTAAAGACAAGACTATTACCACCAAAGCCATCGGCGCACTGGAATTCTTGACATAAGCAGGCATCCAGGTGACCAAAGTCACTGCCAGCACAATCCAAGCCCAGCCATCGATACGCGTGTCAAGGACAATGCCGATTTGCGACATCCAAAACTTAAACAGCAAACTTGCGCCGGTGACAAACATAAAAAAGGCGCAAAAAAAGGTGAAGACATTACCGCCCAAGATGTTGCTCTCACGCAGCTCAATGATTGCCACGACCAACTGGACAATAAAACCGCCCAAAAGCCAAATACCAAGTAACGGGATTGCTCCTGCATCAACCAGCCCCAAATTCAAGGCGCAAAACGTGAAACAGGCAACAGCCAAAGCAACCAGTCCTGCCGGCGCCGGATTTGCCCATTCGCTACTTCCCTTTCCTGCCATAACACAGCCCTCCGTTAATGTTTTTTATTTTAAAATTTTCAACGCAGACATATGGTCCGCCATTATTTACAAATATTGTTTCAACTTATTGCAGCTTATCATAAATATTCATAAATTGTCAATATATATTCATAATTCTAGTTAATATTCGCAATTTTCAGATAATAGAACAACCCTGTTTTGTTAAAAACAGGGTTGTTCTATTATCATAATTATTAATTTAGTTGATTGAAAATAAATCCTTATTGGTCTGACAACAAACTATCAATAATATTATCCAGCCATTCCACCTGAATATCCTCTATTTTACCCTGATCAAAAGCAGCGGAAATCTCGGCAGAGAGCGGCATTCTCGCACTATGGGAAATAGCATATTTATCAGCTATTTCCTTGGCATGGCTCTCACCAAAAATATCTATTTTGTGACCGCAATCAGGGCATTCCGCATAGCTCATATTCTCCACTAAAGCTAATATAGGGATAAGCATCGTTTCCGCCATATTGGCAGCCTTTTCCACAATCATGGTGACCAATTGCTGTGGTGATGTTACCAAAATTACCCCGTCCAATGGTAATGACTGATAGACAGTTAATGGCACATCACCAGTACCCGGCGGCATATCGACAAACATATAATCAACATCACCCCAGTTGACGTCGGTCCAAAACTGGCGCACTGTCCCAGCAATCATCGGACCGCGCCAAATAACCGCGTCAGAAGTGTTTTCCAGCAGCAAATTGATTGATATCACCTTAATCCCACCGCTGGTCAGCTCAGGGATAATGCCTGTCTCATTGCTTTTAGCCTTGCCTTTCAGGCCGAAAGCCTGAGGAATGGAAGGGCCGGTAATATCCGCATCAAGAATTGCGGTCTTAAAGCCGCGTCTATTGATAGCTGCTGCCAGCAAAGAGGTTACTGAGCTTTTGCCAACCCCGCCTTTGCCGCTGACAATGCCAATTACATGCTTAATTTGGCTATTGCCGCCCGGGGTATCTTTTCTCTCTGCGCAAGACGCTATAGCACAACTGCCGCACTTATTATCACAATTTTTTGCCATGTTTTTACTCCTCCCTGCCCAAACCACAATTTACTATTTATACTATAAAACATTATCATTATATATTATTTAAAGTATATTGCAATTATAATTACAAAAATTTTATAGAGTGTCTTGACTTTCCCTGACCTTTACTGTACAATAAGATCAGAGAAGGTCAAAAAAATTTCCAGCCCTTCTGTTGTGAAATATTTGATAAAAGAGGTTGAGCTTATGAGTACTCTGGCAAATCAAATTGAAAACTATCTCAAAAAATTGCTTTCTGCTTCTAATACGGGCATCATAGAGCTTAAACGCAACGACCTGGCTGAGATCTTCATGTGCGTACCTTCGCAAATTAATTATGTCCTCTCTACCCGTTTTTCATCCAATCAAGGCTATGTGGTAGAAAGCAGACGCGGCGGCGGCGGTTTTGTGCGTATTATCCGTCTTTCTATGGATAATGAGCCAAATTTGACGGCCATGCTGGAAACAGCCGGCCAGCGAAAAGTGAGCCGCGCTATGGGCGAAAAGCTGATTGACCGCCTATGTGAGGAAGATATACTCAGCAAGCGCGAAAGCATGATTATGAAAGCAATGATCGATGAAAAGATTATCGGTAGTGATGATGATGCGGATTTACTGCGCGGCAATCTCTTAAACGCAGTGCTTTTGCTTTTACTGCGTGATGACTTTGTCTAAAAACAAAATATTTAAGTATAACAAAAATATTCCAAAATGAAAGAATAGTATAAAGGTGGTGTTAATATGCTGTGTGAAAGATGTCAAAATAAAAATGCAACCGTAAAAGTTACCCGTGTAGAAAATGGCGAGCGTAGCACACAGTATTTGTGTGAGCCCTGCGCCAATGAAATAGGCGCCATCAATCCCCGCAGTCTTTTTGGCAGTTTTGGCCCAGACCTGGTTCCCCATGATAATCTCAGCCGCGTCAGCAGACGTCTTACTGAGCGGGCCAGGATGGCTCTAGCTTATGCCGAGCAAGAGGCTAAGGCGCGCCATAGCGGCTATATCAATACTGAGCATATTCTGCTGGGCCTGTTCAAGGTTACCGATGGCTTAGCTGCAAAAACTTTGGAAGAGCTGCACCTCAACGAAGAGGTGCTTGCTGAATCCATTGATGATGAGGGTAATTATGATAATAATTACCGCGGCTTCTCCCCGCGTGCCAAGCGCGCTCTGCAACTGGCCGTGGAAGAAGCAGTGCGTTCCGGAGTCAATTTTGTCGATACCGAACACTTACTAATCGGTCTCGCCGCTGAAGACGAGGGCGTAGCCTCTCATTGGCTGCTGGATATGGCTGAGGCTGATGTGCGCAGACTGCGCCAAATCATCAATTCTTTGCTGAAGGCCGGCAACAAGGATAGCGGCAACGAATATAGCGCCCAGGCTGAACCGGGGGTTCCCTATGGTGATAATGAAACCGCTGCTGGCAAGAAAAGCCAAACCCCTACTTTGGATAAATTTGGCCGCGATTTGACAGAAATGGCCCGCCAGGAAAAACTGGACCCTGTTATCGGCAGAGAAAAGGAAATCGAACGGGTAATCCAAATCCTTTCCCGCCGCACCAAAAACAACCCGGTGCTTATCGGCGAACCCGGTGTCGGCAAAACAGCTATTGTTGAAGGCTTAGCGCAGATGATTATTGACGGCCGCGTTCCGGAAACACTTTCCGATAAACGTGTTGTCACGATGGATATGGGCACTATGGTCGCTGGCAGCAAATTCCGCGGTGAATTTGAAGAAAGAATGAAAAAGATGATAGATGAGATCAGAGAAAACAAAAACATCATCCTCTTCATTGATGAATTGCATACCTTGGTGGGCTCCGGCGCTGCTGAAGGCAGCATTGACGGCGCTAATATTCTTAAACCGGCACTCTCCCGCGGTGAGCTGCAATGCGTTGGCGCAACCACCATCAACGAATACCGCAAATATATTGAAAAAGACGCTGCTCTGGAACGCCGCTTTCAGCCGGTAAAGGTGGAAGAACCTTCCGAAGAAGACGCCCTGCTGATCCTCCACGGCTTGCGCGACAAATATGAGGCGCATCATCGGGTGCAAATTACAGATGCCGCACTCGCAGCGGCCGTCCGCCTGTCTAGCCGCTATTTGCCGGACCGCTATTTGCCGGATAAAGCAATTGATTTAATTGATGAGGCTGCCAGCAAAATTCGCCTGCAAGCTTATACCACCCCGCAGGATCTAAAGGAGCTGGAAAATAGATTTGCTACTGTGCAGAAAGAAAAAGAAGCAGCTATTAATGCGCAGGAATTTGAAAAAGCAGCGGAACTGCGCGACCAAGAAAAAAATTTAACCGAGAAAATAGAAGCCGGACGCAAAGGTTGGCAAAAAGAAACCACCAGCCAGACACAGGTTGTTGATGCTGAACATATTGCGATGATTCTTGCCAACTGGACCGGCATTCCTGTTACCAGACTTAATCAGGAAGAAAGCGACCGTTTGCTCAATTTGGAAACATTGCTGCATGAACGCGTCATTGGTCAGGACGAGGCTGTTGTCAGCGTTACCAAGGCTGTACGCCGCTCTCGTGCCGGGCTCAAGGATGCCAAACGTCCGGTTGGCAGTTTTATCTTTCTTGGCCCCACCGGCGTGGGTAAAACAGAGCTGGCCAAGGCCTTGGCTAATATCATCTTTGGCAGCGATGATGCCCTAATCAGAATAGATATGAGCGAATATATGGAAAAATTTGCTGTATCACGCCTGATCGGCGCTCCTCCCGGATATATCGGCTATGATGAGGGCGGCCAGCTGACTGAGGCTGTACGCAGAAGACCCTATTCTGTGGTTTTGCTTGATGAAATTGAAAAAGCGCACCCGGATATTTTCAACCTGCTGTTACAGGTATTGGAAGATGGGCGTCTCACTGATAGCACCGGGCATACTGTGGATTTCCGCAACACCATTATCATTATGACATCTAATGTCGGCGCTACCAATACCAGAGCCAAGGCTCTTGGTTTTGGCGCAAACAATGATCAGGCAGAGGAAGACTATGCGGCCATGAAAGAGCGGGTACTCGATTCTTTGAGGAAAGTTTTCCGCCCGGAATTTTTGAACCGCGTGGATGAGACTGTTGTCTTCCGCTCGCTGAATGAAGAAGAAATCTGTGCCATTGCCAAACTGATGGTGAAAGAACTGCAAACCCGTCTTAATACACAAGAGCTGCGCCTGGAAATGGATGATAATGTTTATAAATACCTTGCGGATAAGGGCTTTGACCCTGTATATGGCGCCAGACCTCTGCGCCGGGCTGTTCTGAATTTACTGGAAGACCCGATCTCTGAGGCGATACTCAAAGGAGATTATCAGGAAGGCGATACCATTTATGCCTATCTGGATAATGATAGCATTAAATTTCGCCAAGGAACGTCAATCACAGCAATAGCAGAGGGTGATGAGGCGGACAAAAAGAAAATAACCGCCAAGGCAATTAAGAAAAAGCCATCTAGCGCAGATAAGCAACAAATAGATAGCGGGAAAAATGCCCAGAAATAATTAAGCATTAAACAATATATAAATTAAGGAGGCTATTAAATGAATTCTGTACTTGAATTTCTTAGCGGGAAAGTGTATTATCTGGCAACTGTTGATGGTGACCAACCGCATGTGCGGCCGATGGGCTTTATCATGGAATATGACGGCAAGCTCTGCGGCTGCACCGGCAATCCCAAGCCCATGTTCAAGCAAATGCAAGCTAATCCCAAAATAGAGCTGTGCGTGTTTGACGGCGCCAAAACACTTCGCGTCCAAGGTACTGCCAAAGTTATTCCCGGCCAAGAAGCCAAGGAAAAGGCTTTAGCCGTTATGCCGGCGCTCAAAGATATCTATGCCATTGATGATGGAATTTTTGAAATTTTTGCGATTGAAAACGCCACTGCCACCTTCTCTACTATGACGGAGGGTGTCATTGAAACTATCAATTTCTAAAAGGCCAATAAACAGATGAAGCTAACAAAAAAAGGTCAGATAGTGATAGTAACCGCGCTTACGCTATCAAGAATACCTCTTGCTCTTTGCTTTGGCTTGTTTTGTGTGCAATCAGAACAAGCCACCCTGTATTGTTCAGTGATATTTTTGTTGGCGGTCATTTCGGATTTGTTAGACGGCAAACTGGCCCGCAAATATGCCATTACTACAAATGTTGGCGCACAGCTTGACGTTTGGTGTGACTTTTTCTTTATCTTAATTTCCTGCTTATCACTTTGCTTGATCGGCAAAATGAATATACTGCTGCCAATTATCATAGCTTTGAAGTTTGTCGAGTTTTTACTTACATCACATTGGAGTAAAAACTCGACAAAAAGGCAAGATGTACTGCTTTTTGACCCCTTTGGGCGGATTCTGGCTCTGTCATTTTATTGTTTGCCCATTATAGCTTTGCTGCTCAATGGTTTATATTCAAAGGTGCAAACAAGTTTGCTTATAATAATTGTGATAGCAGCGGTGTTATCATCTTTTATTCGAGTACGATACTGCTTACGCATTAGGCAAACATAAGGTGATTGATAAAAATTGATGGCAGAATAAAGTCATCATTTGACGCTCAAACGGCGGCTTTGAAATAAATCAAAGCCACCGTTTTTCTTTTGAAACAATGGGTAGATAAGAGTGTATTAAACACACCCTTTTTTTAGCCAATAGTCAGCCTTTCTGTTTTGTCCAAGGCTTCCTCAATCAAAGCTTCAATATCCAGTTTTGCTTCCTCTTGCTCAGCTTCTTTGATGAGCGGTCGGATTTTTGGATAATCAGGCAAAAAGACGGTGCAGCAATCTTCATAGGGCAAAATCGAGGTCTGGAAGGTGCCCAATTGCTGGGCTTTGGCCATAATTTCTTCTTTATCCATGGCAACCAAAGGCCTGAGCACCGGAATATCAACCACCGCATTAATCGTCATCAAGCTTTGCAATGTCTGCGACGCCACCTGCCCCACGCTTTCGCCGGTATAAAGAGCCAGGCAACGCCTCTCACTGGCAATGCGCTCAGCAATGCGATACATAAAACGCCTGAGCAGCGTAATGCCGTATGTCTCATCGCAATTAGCATAAATAGCTTTTTGAATCTCAGTAAAATGCACCATATGCAGCTTAATCGGCGCGCCATTCCATTTGGCTAAAATCTTGGCCAGCTCGTATACTTTTTCTTTGGCCTTTTCGCCGGTAAAAGGAAAGCTATGAAAATGAATGGCCTCAATCGCCACTCCCCTCTTCATTGCCAGCCAGGCAGCTACCGGGCTATCGATACCACCGGACAGCATCACCAGGGCTTTGCCGCTGCAGCCAACCGGCAGGCCGCCGGCGCAGGCTATAGTTTCGCCATAGACAAAAGCGCCCTCCGCACGGATCTCAATATTGATCATCGCATCAGGATGATGCATTTCCGCAGTGTAGTCGGTTTGCCCCTCCTCTGCCAGCTGGTCAAAGACTAAGTTGGCAGTAGCGCGGCTTACTTCCGGAGAAGTCAGGGGAAAAGTTTTATCAGCACGCCTGGTTTCAATTTTGAAGCTGCCGCCCCGGGGCAAAACCCGCAGCAAGATCTGATAGGCCTTGCTGGCAAAATCATTAATATCTTTATCCGCCTCAATCACCGGAGAAAGCGAATAAATGCCAAAAACCATTTGTAAGCACAAAACAGCAGCTGCTTGCTGCTCTTGCTCAATTTCCAGCCATAAGCGCCCCCAGGTAACTTTAACCTGCCAATCGCTGAGACCTTTTAGCGCCGTACGCATATTCCGGGCCAGCCGCCCGACAAAAAGATGACGGTTTTTGCCCTTGAGACCCAACTCACCATAGCGGATTAAAAATAGTTGCCTTGTCATTTTTGCTCCTAATAAATATACTTTTTCAGCGTATTATAAATATCTCTGCCATGATCCTGGCCCAAACGCCGACGAATTTTATTGTATAAATCAGTTTTATTTTTGGCAGTATCGATATATTTGAGCACATCATCTAACCAATCGGCATTTTGATCCTCAGGGAAGATCTTAGCGATATCCGCCAGGTTTAGCTCTTTGGGCCGCAAATTAGCGATACTCTTCGTTGTTGCCGGGGGTTTAGCTCCAACCGGCGCAGCTTTTTGCTCTGCCACAGCTGGCTTTTTAGCGGGTTTGCTACTACTCTGCTGCGGTTTTGCTGTAGGCGCCAGCACTTCATCCGGCAGGACAAACTCAATTACTTCCGGTTTGCTGGCCGGAGACTTCGCCTCAGCAGGTTTAGCTGGTTTAGTCGCTTTTGCTGTTGTCTTTTTTGGCTCAGCTTTTGGCTTGGGTTGAGTTGTCCTCTGCTGAGTAGGCGCAGCCTCAATTTGCAGCGCGTCTTTTTTGTCATCATTGCCGCTTTGCGCTTTAGCTTTGACTGTTCTGCTTTTGCGCTGGGGCTTAGCGACAACTTGTTCGCTAATGGCAGTAGCAGGCTCAGCTATGGCGCTGCTGCGGGATATTTTGATGCTATCTACCAAAAAAACATTCAAATCAAGGTTTGCCGCTTGCCAAAAAGCCACCAAATAGCGAAAGCCGCGATCTTTGCTGACAATATAATAGTCTTTATGGTCAGTCTTCCCTACCAAAAAGCCTAAATAAGTAGACAACTGGTGATCAAGGGCATTTTTGCCGCCCACATCTGCTTTATAATAATAAAACTTGGCTTCGGAACGGTTGATCTGTTCATGCAATTCAAAGGTCAGACGTTTACCGTTTTCGCTATAAAAAACATACACCTCGTCCTCTTGCGAGAGGTTAAGAATGCCGCTCAACCCATCATAATGGACATTTTCAAAATCTATTAAAAATATACTCATAAATCTCCTCCTTTGGGAGTCTTCCTTCTTTCTGTTATTTTCTTTTGACTATTTTCTTTTTTTAGCTTTGTATAGTTTGACCACCAAGGCCAATTCCTCAATGGTTTGCGCAATGATATCAACAGCAGCTTTTACTTCATCAACAGTATTATACCTCGAAAAAGAGAATCTTAATGCAGAATCAATATGTTTTGGATCAAGATTCATCGCTGTCAGAATACGGCTGCCTTTGCTGCTCTGGGAAGTGCAAGCGCTGCCGGCAGAAACAAACAGCCCCTTCGCTTCCAGACTATGCAGCATCACTTCGCTGCGAATATGAGGGAAAGAGATGTTCAGTATATGCGCAGCGCAATTTGTGTCATCCGGGCTATTGAGCGCATAGTCAATGTTCTTCTCTTTCAGCCCGTCTGTTAACGCTCTTTTTACGGCAGCGATAGCAGCGTAATGCTTATCCAATTGTTGATAGCATTCGGCCGCTGCTGTGGCAAAGGCAATAATACTGCTCATATTCTCCGTACCGGAGCGAAAGCCGCGCTCTTGTCCGCCGCCTAAAAGCAAGGGCGGCAAATTCCACTTTTTCTTCAGCCATAATAAACCGATGCCTTTAGGCGCGTGGATTTTATGCCCGCTGAGCGAAAGCGTGTCCGCTTGCCAGGCAGCTAGATTAAGCGGCAAACGGCCAAAGCTTTGCACTGCATCAATATGAAATAATGCCTGCGGCGCTAAGGCCCGAATCAGCTCGCCTGCAGCCGATAGCGGCTGGATGGCGCCTGTTTCATTATTGACATGCATAATACTGACTAAAGCTGTCTGCTCATCCAGCATGGAGCCCAAGGCAGCTAAATCAATAATGCCGTCACCGCTAACCGGAATTAATTCAGTCGTATAGCCAAGAGCAGCCAACTGTTTTACTGGTTCGTATACTGAGGGGTGCTCAATAGCTGAGATAATAATTTTCGCCTTTTTGCCGGCTGTTTTGGCTATTCCCTGAATAACGGTATTATTGCTTTCCGTGCCGCAAGAAGTAAAATACAGCTCATCACTGTCCACATTGAGCAGCTTGGCAAAAGTGGCCCTAGCTTCGTTTAAAGCATGAAAAGCCGCAACACCCTTGCTGTAGGCAGAACTAGGGTTTCCATAGTCAAGACGCATCGCCTGAAGCGCAGCTGAAGCAGCCAGCTCAGATACTTGTGTAGTTGCGCTATTGTCAAAATAAATATCATTCATCTTTATTACCTGATTATCTATTTTATTACCTGCTGCCAATTCGCGTTAATTACTAAAATGAGCCGGACAGGTTGACCTATCCGGCTCATTAATTACAGCATAATTAAACAAACAGCGGAGCAAAAACTAAAGCAATAATGGTCATCAATTTGATTAAAATATTGAGGGACGGACCAGAGGTATCTTTGAAAGGATCGCCAACGGTATCACCGTTAACAGCTGCTTTATGAGCGCGGGAACCTTTGCCGCCATAATGTCCTTCTTCAATATACTTTTTGGCATTATCCCAGGCGCCGCCGGAATTAGCCAGGAAGATTGCCAGCAGGAAGCCGGTAACGAGGGTGCCGGAAAGCACACCGCCCAAGCATTCGGGACCAAGCACCAAGCCAACAAACAAAGGCACAACAACTGCCATCACTGAAGGCAGAACCATTTCTCTTAAGGCTGACTGGCAGCTGATATCAACGCAGCTGGCATAATCAGCTTTAGCATCTTCTCTGCCTTCCAATAGGCCGGGAATCTCTTTAAACTGACGGCGGACCTCTTCAATCATAGCCTGCGCCGCACGTCCCACAGAATTCATGGTCATCGCACAGAAGAGGAACGGCAGCATACCACCGATAAAGAGCCCGACAACAACCATCGGATCCATAATATTGATAGTTGTAAGGCCAACAGCCTGAGTATAGGCAGTGAATAAAGCCAAGGCCGTCAAGGCTGCGGAACCAATCGCAAAGCCTTTACCAATAGCAGCAGTGGTGTTACCAACAGAATCGAGCTTGTCCGTAATTTCACGAACCTCATGCGGCAATTTAGCCATTTCCGCAATACCGCCGGCATTATCCGAAATGGGGCCATAGGCATCAACAGAAACAACCATACCGGTTGTAGAGAGCATACCCACAGCAGCCATTGCTATACCATAAAGGCCGGAAAACTGATAGGCAACCAAAATACCGACAGCCACGAGGATAATCGGGATAGCGGTAGACATCATGCCTGTGGCCACACCGGAGATGATATTAGTAGCGGTACCGGTTTCGCAGGATTTAGCTATTTTTTGGACCGGGCGATATTTGGCAGAGGTGTAATATTCAGTGACATTGCCGATCAGGAAACCGACAAAAAGACCGGCTACAGCTGCGATAAACACGCCCCACCAGGAATAGTCCTTCATGACACCACTGATAGTTGTCGCAGAAAAGCCATCTTTCAGAACAAACATGCAAACAAAGAAAATACCGACAACAGCCAAGGCCGTAGCGATGGTATTCCCTCTGTTGAGGGATTTTTGCGGATCGCCGCCTTCTCTAGCCTTGACAAAGAAAGTACCAAGAATAGAGGCGATAATACCAATGGCGGCAATCATCAGCGGCGCCAAAGTACCATTAGCAATCCCAAGAGATGCGCCCAGCGCCAGGGCTGCGATAATGGAGCCGACATAGGATTCGAACAGATCAGAACCCATACCGGCGACATCGCCGACATTGTCGCCGACATTATCGGCAATTGTGGCAGGATTACGCGGATCATCCTCCGGGATGCCAGCCTCAACTTTACCGACAAGATCTGCGCCGACATCAGCCGCTTTGGTGTAAATACCACCGCCGACACGGCCAAAGAGAGCAACAGAAGAAGCGCCGAAGCTGAACCCGTTAACAACAGACGGATCTTTGCCGAAAATGAGCACAATAATACCCAGACCCAAAAGGCCCAGGCCGACAACGCTCATACCCATAACAGCACCGCCGGAGAAAGCGCAATTGAGCGCTTTGTTCAAGCCGCTGGTATGGGCAGCATTAGCAGTGCGTACATTGGCTTTGTTAGCGATACTCATAAAAATATATCCATCCTGAATAGAGCTAAGCGAAACTGTGGCAAAAGCGATACATTTCTTGCATTTGAGGCTGTTT
>JAVBKT010000013.1:0-43297 GCA_031553915.1 Bacillota bacterium | reverse complement strand
TATTGAGGCTGGGGTGTCTGTAAAGCAGGGAAAGACTATTGGTAAGCAAGGCAATACAGGTGCCTCATATGGGACACATCTCCATTTTCATGCTTGGTATGGAACTACTATTACTTATGCTAGGGATAATACTTCGCTCAAGGTGTGAATGCCTTGCTTAGACAGATGCTGACTGATTAGGAGCAGACCGGCGCAGATTTGGAGAAGAATTATCGCGGCCCAAGGCTAACCGAAAAGCGCAAAGCATGGAGAGAGTCACACCCCAGTAGTAAAGAGCTGGTGCAGTGTTGCTCGGATGTCAAAGGGTTCCTTTTACCTGAAAAGGACTGCCTTGTTGAGGGTAGCCTTACGCTTATAGTAAGGATTGAGCGATACTATCTTTGCCGCTCACACTGACTACTGACCAGTTACAGCGGTTGCATCAGCGCAATAGTAGAGACGGGTTGTTCGTTCAAGGACTTAATCAATACGCCCAGCAACATTACCCCGAAGCTGGACTAGCCTTTGAGAATTTGGATGACCAGGAATACCGGCAATTCTTCGGGGTTTTGGATACTGTTGACGATGCTATTAAGAAAGATGTAGACGATAACGAAGAATAGTATTATCTATTATGAGAACCATACTGTCACTTCACGGTGAGATACAAAAGAGCCTTAACCCGGGGTGGCTCTTTCTCTGTCCCCAAAAGGGCTAAATTCTCCCTGTGTGACACCTGAGTGACACTTGGCCGCAAAAGGGATGCTTCCACAGCAATGAAAAACCCCTGTATCTGTTGAGATTACAGGGGTTTTCGTGGAGCTGGAAACGTGAGTTGAACACGCGACCTGCTGATTACGAATCAGCTGCTCTACCAACTGAGCTATTCCAGCAAAGGCAACTGCGGCCTCAATCATTATAAATATTTTAGCTGCTATTGTCAATCTTTAGCGCTTGACAAATAGCAAATATTTTCTTCAACTGCCAGAGGGCGGCGGCAGAATTTATCTACCGGCAAAAATTGCGGCGATATTCTTGACAAAATAAAATTCTTATGCTAACATACGACTTAATTAGATCTGCAAGTTTGTCTGTGGATCAGAAGATGCAGGTGCCAGTATGCGGCAATTCCCTTTAACAAAAGAATTTTTTCACTTTAGCTTTACCGCTTTTTCGGGTAAGGTTTTTTGGCGTTTAACTGAAAGAGAAATGCTGTCTAGTTTTTAATTATTGCAGACACATTCGCTCCTCGGCCAGCGCTGAGGGGCGTTTTTTTTTGAAAGTAGTTGAGGGAGGAAAAGATAAATGATTGTTATCGTTAAAAATGATGCCAGCCAAGACCAGGTGAAGCATTTAATCAATTGGTTAGAAAATTCTAAGATGCAGGTGAGTGTGACCAAAGGAATAATGCAAACGGTTCTTGGTTTGGTCGGGGATACTTCGCATATTGATATTGATCTGATACGCTCGATGGATATTGTGGAAGATGTGAAACGTATTCAAGAGCCGTACAAAAATGCCAACCGCAAATTTCACCCTGACGATACGGTGGTTACAGTGAAGGGGGCTCAGGTGGGGGCGGGCAATTTGACGCTGATGGCCGGGCCGTGTTCGGTTGAATCCGAGGAGCAAATTTGCGCGATAGCTGCTGCGGTCAAGGCTGCGGGAGCGACTATGCTGCGCGGCGGCGCCTTCAAACCGCGCACCTCTCCCTATTCCTTTCAGGGCTTGGGCGCGGAGGGCCTGCGTCTGCTCTTGCTGGCTAAAGAAGAAACAGGGCTGCCCATTGTGACAGAGCTGATGGATTTGAGCCAGCTGCCTTTGTTTGATGATGTTGATATTATCCAGGTGGGCGCGCGTAATATGCAGAATTTTAATATGCTGCGTGAATTAGGCAAGCTGAAAAAGCCCATTTTGCTTAAAAGAGGCCTCTCCAGCACCCTGGAAGAGCTGCTGATGAGCGCGGAATATATCATGGCTGGCGGCAATGAAAATGTTATTCTTTGCGAGCGAGGTATTCGCACCTTTGAAACCTATACCCGCAATACGCTGGATATTTCCGCTATTCCTACCCTGAAAAGGCTCAGCCATTTGCCGGTGATTGTCGATCCAAGCCACGCTACCGGCATGGCAGCCCTGGTGCCGTCAATGGCGCTGGCTGCGGTGGCCGCAGGCGCGGACGGCCTGATTATTGAGGTGCATAATGATCCCAAGCATGCGCTTTGTGACGGGCCGCAGTCGTTGACGCCAGAGGCTTTTGCAGAGCTTGCAGCTAAAATACAGCAAATTTTTGCCGCGCTTAAAGCGGATAAATAACGAGGCGGAAAGAGTAGTCAGCAGCGGAGCAAGAGGATAATCGGGAGGATAATAATGAAAACAATTGAAATAACAGTGTCGCATCCTTACCCGGTTCATATTGGGCATGGGCTGCTGCCAAAGGTGGCAGAGCTGATCAAAGAGATCGGCAGCCCGGATAAAATTGCTCTGGTTGCGGATCAAAACGTAGCTGCTCTTTATGGCGCGAAAGTAGCTAAACCCTTGCTCAAAGCCGGGTTTGCGGTAGTGAAATATTTTTTCCCCGCCGGAGAAAAATCCAAGAATATACAGCAGCTGTCCCAGCTATTGGAGTTTTTGGCGGAATCCCGGCTCAGCCGGGGAGATTTGCTGATCGCCCTGGGCGGCGGTGTTACCGGTGATTTGGCAGGCTTGGCAGCAGCGCTTTATCAGCGGGGCATGGCCTATGTGCAGATGCCAACCACTTTGCTGGCTGCGGTGGATTCCTCTGTCGGCGGCAAAACAGCGGTTAATCTGTCAGCGGGCAAAAATTTAGCCGGAGTTTTCTGGCAGCCGCAATTGGTGATTTGCGATTGCGATCTGCTGGCGACTTTGCCTAAGGAAGAATTAGCTGCCGGAGCGGCGGAATGTGTTAAATACGCTATCCTTTCTGATCCGGAATTGCTGACGCAGCTGACAGAACAGGGTTTAGCCGCCAGCTGGCAGGATATTATTCCCGCTTGCATTTATCAAAAGGCGGAGATCGTCAGCCAGGATGAAAAAGAACAAGGCTTGCGCCAGATTTTGAATTTTGGACATACCATCGGGCATGCTGTTGAACGCCTGAGCAATTATAGCATTCGTCACGGAGAAGCTGTGGCTATGGGCATGATAGTGATGACCCGTGCCGCGGAAAGAAAGGGTATTTGTGAACGTGGTGTAGCCACGCGTATTGCCGCGGCTTTACAATCTTTGCAGCTGCCTGTGGCTTGCCCCTACGCGGCAGCAGATTTGGCGCAGGCTGCTCTGGCTGATAAAAAACGGCATGGCGATAGCATCACCCTGGTCTTGCCGCGAGCTGTCGGGGATTGCTTTTTGTACCAGCTGCCAACTGATCAACTCGCTGCCTTTATTGCGCTGGGGCTGGAGGAGGAATAATGCAAGTTTTATGCTATCCCGCCAAACTTAATGGAACGCTAACTGCCATTCCCTCCAAATCCGCCGCGCACCGCCTTTTGCTTTGCGCTGTCTTGGCAGACCAGCCCAGCCAAATTGTGATGGCTGAGGGCTATGGCGAAGATATCGCAGCGACCATTGCTTGCCTGCGCGCCATGGGAGTGGTGATTGAGCGCAGCGGAGATGCCTTAACTGTAGCCGCTCCGCAGCAATTTAGCCTTAACCCTCATTTGGATTGCCATGAGAGCGGCTCTACGCTGCGTTTTCTTTTGCCAATAGTGGCGGCTCTGGGCTGCGGAGCCAGTTTTACCGGCTGCGGCCGCTTGCCAAAAAGGCCGATTGCGCCGCTTGTGGCAGCTCTGCGGCAGGGCGGTATCAGTATTGACAGTGATACACTGCCCCTGTTTATCACGGGCAAATTAAGCGGCGGGCACTACTGCCTGCCCGGGAATATCAGCTCGCAATTTATCAGTGGATTGCTATTGGCACTGTCTTTACTAGCACAGGGAGGGCAGATTGATCTTGATGGCGCTTTAGAATCCGCCGCTTATGTGGAGATGACCTGCGCGGCTTTGGCCAGCTTTGGCATAGAGGTGCAAAGAGATAACGGTTTTACGCTACCGGCAGGGCAAAAATATCAAACGCCGGGGAGAGTGGCGGTGGAAGGGGATTGGTCAAATATGGCCTTTTTCCTCGCTGGCGGCGTTTTAGGCGGAGAAATAAGCTGCTTAGGTTTAGCGCGGCACTCCTGGCAAGGGGATGCTGCCATAGCCGCTTTACTGACCAGCTTTGGCGCACAGGTGAAGCAGGGTAATGATTGCATTAGCGTTGCTGGCGGCGAATTGCTCAATGCGCAGAAAATTGATATGCGTTCTATCCCGGACCTGCTGCCAATCCTGGCAGTGATTGCCTCTCAGGCAGCAGGGGAAAGCCATTTTTATGGAGCGGCGCGCCTGCGGCTCAAAGAAAGCGACCGTTTGGCGAGTGTGACAAAAATGCTGCGCTCTTTGGGCGGTGAAGTTGAAGAAGGCGCTGATTTTCTGCGCATATATGGCCGCCAAATGCTCCAAGGCGGCATTGTCTCTAGCGAGGGAGACCACAGAATAGCCATGGCTGCGGCCATTGCGGCAACAGTTTGCCGGGGCAGCGTGCTGATAGAAGGAGCGGAGGCGGTCAATAAATCTTACCCGGCCTTCTTTGCGGATTATCAACAAGTAGGAGGAAAATGTTATGTCCTCAATGATCGGTGAAAAAGTAAAAATTTCTCTTTTCGGCCAGTCGCATGGCGAGGCTGTTGGCGTAGTCATTGATGGTTTGCCCGCAGGAGTGGAAATTGACTTAGAGCAGCTGCAAACATTCTTAAACCGCCGCGCGCCAGGCCGGGATGATATTTCCAGCAGTCGCGAGGAGGCGGATGTCCCGCGTTTTTTATCCGGTCTGATCAGCAGCAAAACTTGCGGCGCGCCGCTCTGCGCGGTTATTGCCAATAAGGATGTCAGATCAGCTGATTATCAGCAGCTGCAAAATCTGCCGCGTCCCTCTCATGCTGATTATCCGGCAAGCATACGCTATGGCGGCAATCAGGATATACGCGGAGGCGGGCATTTTTCCGGCCGCCTGACGACGCCTTTATGCGTTGCCGGCGGCATTGCGCTGCAAATCTTAGCGCAAAGAGACATTTTTATCGGCGCGCATGTGGAAGCTGTCGGCAAAATCTCTGAGCAACGGTTTAGTACGGTCAATTTGCGTGAGCAAGAGCTGCATTTGCCGAAGAGCCGCGCGATACCTGTTCTGGATGAAAGCGTTGGCCTGGCGATGAAAGAGGAAATCCAGGCCGCCGTCAGCCGAGGAGATAGCGTGGGCGGGATTATCGAATGCGCCGCTATCAATATGCCGCCCGGCATCGGCAGCCCCATCTTTGACGGCATGGAGAATGCCTTGTCTCGGGCGATATTTGGCATACCGGCTGTGCGCGGCATTGAGTTTGGCAGCGGCTTTGCGGCAGCAGCCATGCGCGGCAGCGAGCATAATGACGCTTACTGCCTTGCGGATGGCAAAATTTCCACTGTTACCAATCATCATGGCGGCATTATCGGCGGTCTCACCACCGGTATGCCGATCATCTTCCGCGTGGCGATCAAGCCTACGCCATCCATTGCAATAGAGCAGCAAAGCGTTAATCTTTCGACGATGAGCGAGGCCAAATTGACCATCAGCGGCAGGCATGACCCCTGCATTGTGCTACGGGCTGTGCCTTGCGTAGAGGCAGTGACTGCGCTGGTGCTTTTGGATAATCTGTTATAAAAAGAGGAGGCCAGCATGGATTTAGTACAATTACGTTCCCAGATTGATGATATTGATAATGAGATGATCCGCCTCTTTGGCGAGCGGATGGATATTTGCAAACAAATTGCTCTAGCCAAGCAAGAACAAGGAATGGCCACCCTGGACAAAAGCCGCGAGAGGGAAATATTATCCCGCATCAGCCAGGCTGCCGGGGAAGATATGGATAGATATGCGCGTATTCTCTATGCGCTGATCTTTGACCTCAGCCGCTCCTATCAAGGCAATGTTTTGGCGAGCGAAACCGAGCTGACCAGGCAGATCCGCGAGGCTGCCCGGCGTAGCGACCAGCCATTCCCCAGCCACGGCACTGTTGCCTGCCAAGGTATGGAGGGAGCCTATGCGCAGATTGCCGCTGATAAGCTGTTCTCGTCAGCGGATATTATCTATTTCCGCAACTTTGAGGCGGTTTTTCAGGCAGTGGAAAAAGGGCTGTGTGATTTTGGCGTGCTGCCAATAGAAAACAGCTCCGGCGGCTCGGTTAATGCTGTTTATGATTTGCTGCACCGTCATAATTGCTATATTGTGCGCAGCGTCCGCTTGCATATTGACCATCAGCTGATGTCAAAACCAGGCGTTAATTTTACAGATATCAAAGAAATCGTTTCCCATGAGCAGGCCATCGCCCAATGCAGCCATTTTTTGGCGGATCATGCGGATATCACTATTACTATTTGCGAAAACACTGCTGCCGCAGCGAAAATGGTGGCGGAATCCCCGCGGCAGGATATTGCCGCTCTTTGCTCGCACAGCTGCGCGCGTCTTTATGGCTTAAAGGCGCATGATATCCGGGTGCAAAACACCGATAACAACTATACCCGCTTCATTTGCATTGCCAAGGAGATGGCGATTTATCCCGGCGCGGATAGAATCAGCCTGATGCTGAGCTTGCCACATACTGCCGGGTCGCTGTATAATATGATGATGAAATTTGCCGCCCTGGGGCTCAATTTGACCAAGCTGGAAAGCCGCCCCATTCCCGGGCGCGATTTTGAGTTTTTATTCTATTTTGACATCGAGGCCCAGGTACTCACCGAGGATGTGATGCGTTTGCTGGGAGAGTGTTCAGCTGCTGATCAGTTGTTCGTTTTCCTGGGCAGCTATAGTGAGGTTGTATAATGTCATCTGCATGTTTTGGTTTGCTGGGAGAAAAGCTCGGGCATAGCTATTCGCCGCTGATTCATCGGTTGTTTGGTCTGCCTGATTATCAGCTTTTTTCTGTTGCTCCGGCGCAGCTAGAGTCTTTCCTGCACAGCAATGCTTTCGCGGGGCTCAATGTCACCACCCCCTATAAGCGCGCTGTTGTGCCCTATTGCAACGAGCTTTCCCCCATTGCCCGCCGTTTGGGCAATGTGAATACCATCACCTTTAACGCGGATGGGGGGATTTATGGCGATAATACCGATTATCAGGGATTTTGCTATCTGCTCAAGCAAGCGGGGATTGATTTGCAAGGCAAGAAGGTGCTTATTCTGGGTGCCGGCGGCGCAGCGCAGACCGCAGCCCTGGCTGCGGCGGATCAGAATGCCAGCTCTGTGGTACAGCTAAGCAGGGATAACGTGAATAACCTTGCGCAGCACGCAGACGCGCAAATACTGATTAACGCCACGCCGCTGGGTATGTACCCGCATAATAACGAGCTCGCAGCGAATCTGGATGTTTTTCCTGCCCTCACAGGGGTAGTGGATTTGGTCTATAATCCCTTGCGTACGTGGCTGATTCTGGCTGCCGAAGAGAGGGGCATTGCCGCTAGCGGCGGGTTGATGATGCTGGTGGAGCAGGCGCGTTTGGCCAGCTCAATCTTTCAAAAGCGCCAAATTGAGCAAATAGAAAGCAAACGCGTATATCGACGCTTGCTGCAAAGGCGGGAAAACATTGTTCTTATCGGTATGCCGGGCAGCGGCAAAAGCGTTATCGCGAAAGCAGTGGCGGGGAAGATGGGCCGTAAGCTTATTGATACCGATAAGCTGATTTTCGCGCGAACAGGCCGCTGGCCTGCTGAGATTATCGTGCAAGACGGCGAGCCCTTTTTCCGCCGGGTCGAGGCGCAAATTATTAACGATTGCGCCAAAGACAACGCTGCGGTGATTGCCAGCGGCGGCGGAGCCATCCTGATGGAAGAGAACGCTCTGGCTTTGCGCCAAAACAGCAGGGTGTACTGGCTGAAGAAACCGCTTGAACGGCTGAAAGTCAAAGGCAGGCCTCTCTCGACTGATTTGGCAGCGCTGTACGCAGTGCGTGAACCGCTTTATGCCGCAGCCGCGGATATCAGCATTGACGCCTCAGGCGATATCGCGCAGATAGCAGAAACGATTGTGGAGGAATTCTATGAATATACTGGTGCTTAATGGGCCAAACCTTAATATGCTGGGCATTCGCGAGCCGGAAATCTACGGCACAGACAGCTATGACGATTTAACTGTGATGATTAAAGCCCATTGCCAGACGAAAAATATCGGCGGCGAAATCTTTCAGAGCAATCATGAGGGTGTGCTGATAGACCTCATTCAAGAAGCGCGGGGCAAATTTGACGGCATCGTGATTAATCCCGCAGCCTATGCGCATACCAGCATAGCCCTGCTCGATACGCTGAAAGCAGTGGCTATCCCTACCGTGGAGGTGCATATCAGCGACCCGGATAGCAGAGAAGATTTTCGCAGAACCGCTTATCTGCGCTCCGCCTGCATTGCCACCATCAAAGGCCAGGGTTTTGGCGGATATTTGTCAGCGATTGATCTGTTGATCGACTACCTCCAGCAATAATCAAAAAACGCTTTACTTGCTGTTGTTGGACATTAACCACTTGGAGCAGGGGAAATGCTCAGCAAAAAAACAGTTGCATTTTTTACGCAGTGATAGTATACTGTAAGCGAATCATATTAAGGAGTCTTTCATGTACAATTTTAACTTGCTAAGCCTATGCCTAAACCTAATCCCTGCGATTTCCGCATCCACAAGGGCTTATCCGGCTATGGGTTAAAACAAGAACGTTTACGTTTTGTAATCTATATCCTGCCTTGCGGTTGCGAGGCAGGATTTTTTTATGACTATAATTAAACTTTGAGGAGAGAAAAAAATGGCTGAGAAAATTTATTTTTTCGATACTACATTAAGAGACGGCGAGCAGGCGCCGGGGATTAACCTTAATATCAAAGAAAAGGTGGAAATTGCCCGCCAGCTGGAAGGCTTGGGCGTGGATTGTATTGAGGCCGGTTTCCCGGCTGCCAGCCCGGGGGATTTTGAGGCGGTAGCTGCCATTGCCGAAAAGGTGAAAAACTGTAGCGTGGCCGGATTGTGCCGCTCGGTTAAAGGTGATATTGATAAGGCTGCCGAAGCACTGAAAAAGGCGGCGGCGCCGCGCATTCATGTTTTTATCGCCACCTCTGATCTGCATATGCAGTATAAATTGCAAATGAGCAGGGAACAGGTGCTGGAGCGGACGATAGAAGCAGTCAAATATGCCAAAACCTTTACTGCAGATGTGGAGTTTTCCGCCGAAGACGCCGGCCGCAGCGACAGAGCTTTTTTGTATCAGGTATTGCAGGCTGCCATTGCTGCCGGCGCCACCACTGTCAATATTCCAGATACTGTCGGCTATTGCACGCCGCAGGAGATTTTTGAATTGTTTGACGGGGTGAGGAATAATGTCGCAAATATTGATCAGGCGATCATGTCCACGCATTGCCATAATGATTTGGGTTTGGCAGTGCCCAATTCCCTGGCTGCTTTAGGCGGCGGCGCCAGACAGATCGAATGCACGATTAACGGTATTGGCGAGCGCGCCGGTAATGCTGCCCTGGAAGAATTGGTGATGATTTTGCAGACGCGCCAGGATATTTATCAATATCAGGTGGATATTGATACCACCAAAATATACCGCCTCAGCAAGCTGGTATCCAGCTTGACCGGTGAGGCTATCCCCGGGAATAAGCCAATTGTCGGCGCTAATGCTTTTCGTCACGAATCAGGCATTCATCAGCATGGGGTGATGGCTAACCGCGCCACCTATGAAATCATGACGCCGGAATCTATTGGCCTGGCAGTCAATAATATTGTGCTCGGCAAGCATTCCGGACGCCATGCCTTTGTACAAAGATTGGAAGAAATGGGCTATCATCTTTGCGATAATGAGATCAACCGCGCTTTTGAAAGGTTTAAGGTGTTGGCTGACCGCAAGAAAGATGTGACCGAGATGGATATAGACGCTATTGTCGGCACGAGAATAGCGGATATTCCGCAGGTCTATCAGTTGGAATCTTTCCAGCTGCAAAGCGGCAACAAGATTCAGTCCACGGCCTGTATTTCTTTATCCAAAGAGGGTGAGACTTTGTCGGAGGTTGCTATTGGCGACGGTCCTGTTGACGCCTCCTTTAAGGCTATTGATAAGATAGTACAGATGCCGATCACCTTGGAATCGTATAATCTGGCCGCTGTGACCGAGGGCAAAGACGCTTTGGGTGAGGTGCGCGTTAAGGTGAAATATGAGGACAATATCTATTCCGGCAAGGGATTATCGACAGATGTCATAGAAGCAAGTATGCGCGCTTATGTAGATGCTATCAACCGCACCTTGCTGGAAGCGGGTATGCAAAAGCCGCAACTAGAAAGCAAATAGCAAAAAAGCAAATAGTTTTGATGAGATTGGAGATGGATTAATGACAGGGATGACAATGACACAAAAAATATTGGCTGCGCATTGTGGCCGGGAGAGGGTAGCGGCAGGGGAATTGGTTGAGTGTAGCGTTGATATGGCCCTGGCTAATGATATCACCGCGCCTCTCGCGATTAAAGAGTTCCGTAAAACAGGCGCCACCAAGGTTTTTGATCCCAACAAAATCGCCTTGGTGCCGGATCACTTTACGCCGAATAAAGACATTGCCTCTGCGGTGCAAGCCAAGGAGACCAGAGAATTTGCCCGGGAAATGGGCATTGCCAATTATTTTGAAATTGGCCGCATGGGCATTGAGCATGCCTTGCTGCCGGAAAAGGGCCTGGTCAAGCCGGGCGACTGTATTATCGGCGCGGATTCACATACCTGCACTTATGGAGCTTTGGGAGCGTTTTCCACCGGTGTTGGCAGTACGGATTTTGCCTCTGCTCTGGCGCTGGGCACCTGCTGGTTTAAGGTGCCGGATGCGATAAAAATCAATGTCAGCGGCACATTTAGCGAGGGCGTCACCGGCAAAGATTTTATTCTCTATCTGATCGGCAAAATCGGCGTAGAGGGAGCGCGCTATCTGTCCATGGAATTTACGGGCAGCGGCGTGGCCAATATCAGTCTTGATGAGCGGCTGACCATTGCCAATATGGCCACTGAGGCAGGGGCTAAAAACGGCATTTTCCCCGTGGATGAGCTGGTGTTGGAATATGTGAAGCAGCACGCCGGCTCATGCGGCGCGACTTATACCGCGGATGACGACGCTCATTATCTGGCGGAATACTATTTTGATCTGAACCAAATCCCCATGAGCGTCGCTTTCCCGCATTTGCCGGAAAACGTGCATGATATTGAGGATGCTTATAGCCAAAAAATCAAAGTGGATCAGGCAGTGATCGGCAGCTGCACCAATGGCCGCATTTCTGATATGCGCCAGGCCGCGGCAGTGCTGAAAGGCCGTACTGTGGATAAGGATATGCGCCTGATTATTATCCCAGCTACGCAAGAAGTATGGCAGCAATGCGTCAAGGAGGGGCTGATGGATATCTTTATCGAGGCGGGCGCGGCTGTTTCTACCCCCACTTGCGGCCCGTGCCTCGGCGGCTACATGGGTATTTTGGCGGCAGGGGAGCGCGCTATTGCCACCACTAATCGCAATTTTGTCGGCCGCATGGGCGATCCCAAGAGCGAGGTCTATTTGTCCTCGCCTGCTGTGGCGGCAGCGTCAGCAGTTGCCGGTATTATTTGCGGACCGCAGCATCTGTAAAGAGAAGCCAATTTGGCAAAAGAGGAGGAAAAGGATGATTTTACAAGGAAAAGCGCATTGTTATGGTGATCATATTAATACCGATGTAATCATTCCCGCGCGCTATTTGAATGACAGTGATGCTGATTTTTTGGCGCAGCATTGCTTTGAAGATCTGGACACAGATTTTGTCCAAAAGGTGCAAAAAGGGGATATTGTGATTGGCGGGCGCAATTTTGGCTGCGGCTCCTCGCGCGAGCATGCGCCAATCGCCATCAAAGCCAGCGGCGTCTCTTGTGTGATCGCCGAGAGCTTTGCCAAAATTTTCTTCAGAAACGCCATTAATATCGGCCTGCCTGTCTTGGAAATAGACGGCATCAGCGGACAAATCAAGAACGGCGATAGCGTCACTGTTGATCTGGATCAGGGCATCATTACCGATGAAACCACTGGCAAGACCTGGCAAACCGCTCCTTTTGCGCCATTTATGCAAAAGCTGATTGACGCGGGCGGTTTGATACACTATACCAAAGCTAAGCTGGAAGAGGTTAAATGATGAGAAAATGTCAAATTGCTGTTTTAGCGGGAGATGGTATTGGCCCGGAAATTATCGCAGCTGCCTTGCCGGTGCTGACCAAGGCTTTGGCGCAGGCAGGCAGGGAAGTTGAGTATCAAGAGGCCCTGATCGGCGGTGCAGCCATTGATGCCGTTGGCAACCCTTATCCGCAGCAAACAGACGCTATGCTCAAAGCCGCTGACGCGGTTTTGCTGGGCGCGGTGGGCGGCCATAAATGGGATGATTTACCGACAGAGAGCAGGCCAGAGACAGGGCTGCTCAAAATGCGCGCCAGCCTTAATTTGTATGCTAATCTGCGTCCGGCCATTATTTATCAGCCTTTGCGGGACGCCTCACCCCTGCGCGCGGATATTCTAGGTGATTCTCTGGATATTTTGTTGGTACGTGAGCTGACCGGGGGCATTTATTTTGGCCCGCGCCAAGAAAGAATTAACGCGGCGGGTATTGTGGAAGCCTATGATACGGAGATTTACAATGAAGAAGAAATACGCCGCATTGCCCAGGTGGCCATCAAAGCGGCGAAGAACAGGTCGGGCAAGATTATCTCTGTGGATAAAGCCAATGTTCTGGCCTCGTCCCGCTTGTGGCGGAGAATAGTTACTGACGAGGTAGCTAAAGCCGGCGGCGTCAGCGTGGAGCATATCTATGTTGATAATGCGGCGATGCAGCTGGTGCGGGATCCGCATCAGTTTGACGTCATCCTTACCAGCAATATGTTTGGCGATATTCTCTCTGATCTGGCCAGCATGCTGACTGGGTCAATTGGTATGCTGCCTTCCGCCAGCCTGGGAGAGGAGGGCCAGCCCGGCGTTTATGAGCCGATTCATGGCTCTGCGCCTGATTTGGCCGGTAAAAATATGGCCAACCCCTGCGCGACGATCTTGTCCTGCTCGATGCTGATCCGTTATAGCTATGGCTTGGAGCAGGCAGCGAAAGCTATTGAGCAGGCAGTAGCCAAGGTGCTTAGCCAAGGCTACCGCACCGCCGATATTGCCGCGCCAGGGGAGAGGGCAATCGGCGCCAGGCAAATGGCAGAGCTAATCTTGGCTGAAATATAAAAAAGAGCAGCAAAGCTGCTCTTTTTGCTCAGTTACAAGTAGTATTTTATTTTGCGAGACGTAGGGATATTTCACCGCTGCTGAGGATGGTTTGACTGCCGTCTGGCAGGCGGACGATTAAGCCGCCATTATCATCGATATCCAGCGCAGTGCCGTGATAAGTTTCGCCGTTTTGCAGATAATTAATCTCTTTGCCGAGGACTAAAGAATGCTGCCGGTAGCTTTGTAAGTATTCTTTATCATCAGCATTGCTGATCATTCGGTATAAGCTAGAGGCGATCTCCGCAATCAGCTGATTGCGGTTGATGCTTTGCGATGGCAGGCAGCTGGCGATCTCCTGCAATTGCTCGGGAAAAACAGTGCCAATATTAATGCCAATGCCGATAATAACGCTTTGCACAAGCGCCCCTTCCAGGTCGGTGACAGCCTCAGTGAGGATGCCGCAAATCTTTTTCCCCTGATAAAAAAGATCATTAACCCACTTAATCTCAGTTGGCTCACCGGTCATTTTTTCTATGGCTTCGGCCACAGCCACAGCAGCCATAGTTGTGATTGACATGGCCTTGGTTATCGCGGTGTTGGGGTGGATTATCAGGCTGAGATATATACCGCCATGCTCAGGCGAATAAAAACTGCGCCCCTGCCGGCCGCGGCCTTCGCTTTGCCTTTGCGCAATAATTAGAGCAACATCGCTTAACCCAGCGCTGATCAGGCGTTTAGCCTCGTTATTAGTGGAGTCAATCTCTTTGTAGGTGAGAATAGTGAGATCAGCCAGCTGCTGGGGCAAATAAGCCTTAATGGCAGCGGCAGAGACCACATCACAGTCATCAGCCAGCTGATAGCCGCTGTTGGTGCGGGAGAGGATCTGATAGCCCTCTTTGCGCAGGGCAGTGACAGCCTTCCAGACGGCGTTGCGGGAAACGCCAAATTTGTCAGCCAGGCTTTGGCCGGAGATAGCTGCGCCCCTGTTAGTTTCTAGTTCCAGCAGTAATTGTTCTTTTAAGGCCATAATATCTCTCCATAAGCTCCAGTTGTTTGCTATAGCATAACTATAGCACAAAGGCATTTTTATGAAAAGAGCTAAACAGCGATATTATTAATATTTGCCTTTTCACCCTTTACTTTTTTTTGTGTTTTCGGTATAATAATAAAGCTGCTTTTGCCAAACAAAAGCGGTGATATGCGGGTGTGGCGGAATTGGCAGACGTGCTAGACTTAGGATCTAGTGCCGCAAGGCGTGCAGGTTCAACCCCTGTCACCCGCACCAAAAATAATGGTTAATCTGTACACTAGCGCCTCAAGGCCAGTGCGCAGGCAGCCTGAAGGACTTTTTGAGAGTGATCTCGGAAAGTCCTTATTTCTATGCGCAAACAGGCCCGAATATAAGAAAGTTTCGGTCAAGGTGAACCGAATTTGGAAAGAATACAGATATTTTTCTTGACAAGCTAGTAAATGCTAGCTATAATAAAGCTAGCATTTACTAGCCGACTATTGGGAGGAACTATGGGAAAAAGAGATACTAAACAGCTTATTCTGGATGAAGCGCTAAATCTGTTCTCTATAAATGGCTTCGACGGCGTGAGTGTGAAGGATATCGCCGGTGCTGTAGGAATCAAGGACAGCTCGCTGTACAAGCATTTTAAGAGCAAGCAGGACATCTATGACTCTTTGCTTGCGGAGATGAACGCGCGCTTTGACGAGACGATGGCTGTTTATCATCTGCCGCAGGGCGAGATACAAAAAATTGCTGCCGAATATGGACGCAACGACCTGGTCTGGCTCAAGGAGGCCTGTAAGTCCATTTTTCTCTTTTTTATCAAGGACGCTAAGGCATCCCGCTTCCGCAGGCTGCTGATGATTGAACAGTACAGGAATCCTAATGCGAAGGGAACCTTTCGCAGCTGGTTCACTGATTCAGCCATCGAATTCCAGACGCAGCTTTTTACTGAAATGATTGCCCAGGGCTACTTTAAGGGTGGGCCAGCCGAGATCATTGCGCTGCAATTCTATGCGCCGTTCTACTTGCTTTTGTGTCAGTACGATACCATGCCCGGGAGAGAGGACGAGGCTATAGATCTGCTGATGCGGCATGTAGAACAGTTTGCCGCCATATACCAAACAAGAAACGAGGAAAGACTATGAATTTCAACGCAATGCTTAACCAGGGCATCGGCGCCATTGTAAAAACGCTGACGCGCTACTATATAAAAGATCGCAAGGGGTGTTCCTTTATCGCGCATATTCTGCCCCGGATCCAAAAAAGCGCTGCTATCAGAAACCGCTACGTGGAACTCGGTACGCATATTCCCCCTTTTCTTATTGCCAGCGTCACCTCGCAGTGTAATTTGCATTGCAGCGGCTGTTATGCTAGGGCGGGTGGTGTCTGCGGCAGCGGTTTGGCAAAGACCGATCTCAGCGCCGAGAAGTGGCAGTCCATCTTTTCCGAGGCTGCGCAACTAGGCATCCCCTTCATTCTGCTTGCCGGGGGAGAACCGTTTGTACGGCGTGACGTGATCGAAACTGCCGCGCAGAATAAAGATATCGTTTTTCCTGTCTTTACGAACGGAACAATGCTCGACGAGAGCTATTTGTCTCTTCTTGATGCGCACCGAAATGTAATCCCGGTTTTCAGCATTGAGGGTGATGCGGCAGCGACTGACGAACGCCGGGGCGCAGGTGTACACGCGGCTGTAAGCGCTGCCATGTGCCGTCTGCGGGAACAAGGGGCTTTATTTGGCGCATCCATAACGGTTACTGCTGAAAATCTGCATACCGTTGTTAGCACATCATTCATCTCTGAGCTGAGTAATGGCGGCTGTGGTCTCGTTTTTTTTGTTGAATATGTGCCGGTTGATGCAAATACAACATATCTCGCGCTCAGCCCCAAGGAACTGCGTCAGTTGGAAAATGCGGTTTCATCGCTGAGGGCACAAATAGATGATATGGTCATTCTTTCGTTTCCGGGAGATGAAGCCGCTATGGGCGGTTGTCTGGCGTCCGGACGCGGCTTTTTCCACATCAACGCCTCCGGTGGCGCAGAGCCATGCCCCTTTGCGCCCCACGCAAAGCATAATCTGCATACCAGTTCAATACTGGAGGTGCTGCAAAGCGATTACTTTGCCGAGCTGAGAAATCTTGCGCAAAAGGTGGACGTGCATACCGGCGGCTGTACCCTTTTTGCACAAGAGGAGGCGGTGCTGGCGATACATGCACGTTAGTTATAATCGTGAAAGCGAGGGCGCAGATGAATACGAATTTTGTAAACTTGACAGCAGAAAACCTTGGCAGCGAGCATTTATGCTGTATCATCCGCAGTAAAAAGCCGCATCCGGGTGTTGAGGCAAAGCGGCAATGGCTTTGCGAGCGCCTGAAAGAGGGCCATGTCTTGAGAAAACTAGATGAAAGGGCTACGGTTTTTATTGAATATGCTCCCCTGGAAACAGCGTGGGTTCCCATAACAGGGGACAACTATTATTATCTGTATTGCTTATGGGTTGCCGCTAGCCACAAAGGACAAGGGTATGGAAAGGCGCTGATGGAGTACTGTTTGGCTGATGCGAAAGCAAAGGGTAAATCCGGCATCTGCATGCTCGGAGCAAAAAAACAAAAATCCTGGCTGTCTGACCAGTCCTTTGCCAAGAAGTTCGGTTTTGGGGCTGTTGATACTACTGATAGCGGCTATCAGTTGCTCGCTCTTTCTTTTGATGGGACAAGGCCAAGCTTCGCAGCAAATGCTAAGCAACAAAAGATTGCAAATAAAGAGTTAACTATTTATTATGATATGCAATGCCCTTATATCTACAATAATATTGAGAGGATAAAGCAGTATTGCTCAATAAATGATGTTCCGGTAGCCTTTCTTCAGGTGGATACGCTACAAAAGGCAAAGGAATTGCCCTGTGTTTTCAATAACTGGGCTGTCTTCTATCACGGGAATTTTGAGACAGTGAATTTATTAGATGTTGCCTATTTAAAGAGAATACTGAAAAAGTGAAAGACTAGCTAAAAACCAAAGAGCGTCAGTATCACATGATACTGACGCTCTTTGGTTTTTATTTCAACCCTCGTAAAACTATGTCATCGGGAAAGGACAAAAGAAAAGGAGGCGCGGACGATGGCCAGCAGGGACCACTTGGGCCACGATCACCGTTCTGGGGGGTTCCACCGCCCGCAAAATTTATTTATCGCAAAAAACTGACTTATACAGGCGTCCCTTATTCACTGTAAAATAGGTTCAGACCCTGGTGCAGCGTACTACAACACGGTTTGCGCCGCCGTAGGTGCAGGTGAATAGAGTCAAAGCCCAGTCCTCGCCGGAGAGGATTTCCTGCAGCTGGTTTGTAGCCCAGGTTTCTGTGGCCGAGACGCGATAGTTATGCGCTATTCCCTCGATATCGGTAAAGACCACATCGTCTCCAGCAGACAGTTCATTGAGCTTGCCAAAATGCTGCGCATAATTGTGCGCCATAATAATCAGCTGCCCCTCGGGTGAACCGCTGTAGCGGCAGGCGGAAATATTCAGCTTGGGATAGCTCCAGGTGGAGATGACAGCCAGCTCAATATCAATAGCTGGGATAGAGAGAGCTCCGCAAACATCATAACCACCAATGTCAAGGGAGGATATCTCCCCGGTTGTGTTATTTTCCAGTCCGCTGTCTACGCCATCTATTGAATTGGTGGCAGATTCGGCCAGCATGGAGGCAAGCGAAGCGGTCAGCTGATCAGCTTCTGCCTTGGCCTGGCTTTCTGTCCAACTGTTGAGGAGAGCCAGGGTTGCTGCGGCAAGCAGACAGCAGCAACCCAGACTCATTAATATCACTTTGGAAAGAGATCGTTTTTTGCTCAAGTTAGCCTCCGTGGCGCTTCCTTCTATTGTTTACCGCTGCCGCAGCAATAAAGCAGCACAGGGCAACCAGGCACAGCACTGGTATTGGCCATTGAATCAGGCCGGTTTGCGGTGTTTTATCACCGTGATAGGTATTGGTGACGGTAAAAGTATACCCGGATTGCGTTACAGCGGCGGTATATCCCGCGGGAACAGAGGTCTCCCTGACTGTCCAGGTATAGCCGTCACCTAAGCCTGCCCAAGCATATGACCAGTTATTGGCCGCATTAAGGGTGACTGTTGCATAGGCGGAGCCATCACGGTACAGGGTGACATCAACGCTTTTAGGGCGCGTGGACGAATCATCACCAGACCAGAGCTTGGTAACATTGATGGTAGAGGCCAGGGGAGGGGGCGCCTTGGGTGTGTTGGTGATCGTAAACGAAGTCCCGGAGCGGTCAATGGTTATGATGTAGTTGCCGTCTTGTTCCACCTCGCGCACGGTCCAGGTATATCTTGCATCAAGGTTTCGCCAGCTATACTTCCAGTTGTTATCCTTGCTCAGCGTGACTACGCCTCCGTATTGCGTCCCATTACGGAACAGGCTGACTTTTACACTGCTGGGACGGGTGGCTTCAAGGCCGGCATCATTCCAGATTTTGGTCACGGAAACACGGGTAAACTCTTCGTCTGTGCGGTCAAGCTTTGGTTTGGCAGTAATATTATATTGCCAACCGTCCTCATTATCATACGAAGGTATAAAAACGAGGAACGGAGCCGCTACGGTATACGGTGAGCCGATACTGGTCTGGATAATCAGATAAGCGCCGGTAGAAAGATTATTCACCGTATTGCCGTCAATATCCCGGTCAAGATGGATAATTTCTGCTGCCGGGACATTGTTAATATACTTGGCCAGCGTCTTGGCTGCGGTTTCCAATTCCCGCGCAGTATTTGCTTTGTTAATATCCACTTCGCCGGCAGCATTAATAAATGTGCCATAGAGGTCGAAGAGATACTGCCCCGAGCTATTCAACGTGGCGACCTTGTAGATATCAAAGGTGCCGCCGCTGATAGCCTTCCCGTCATAGGTAGGGTAGAGCGTTATCGACCCCAGGGCATTACGGTCAAGCGTATTTGAGGGCGCTGCCAAGGCCGCTTGACATATCCCTGCTACCAGGATGGCGCAAAGTATCAAGATCAGCAGCGCGCGTATTTTTTTATTGGAAGAGATGCTCATAGCTTTCCTCCTATTATGAACGGATTCTATCAGTAATCTATCCCGAGCAGATTCATACCCCACTCGGTTATGTTAAATACTACTTCAGCTGTTTTATCAACAAGAAATGCGATGAATTTTTGCCACAATGCTTGCAGGAGGCTTAGCTCTTCTGCTTCCGCCTCTTCCGTTACCTGCGGAGTTTCTTCCGGCGGGGTCTCAATCCTCGTACCGCGAACAAGCAGACGGTGGGTGTTGATCCCATAAGGAGTGCAGGTAATCAATGTCACATGGTCTTCTCCGCGAATAATATCCAAAGCTTCAACTTCTTCAGGTAATACGGTCAGTATTTGATCGACCTGATATGTTAGCGTTTCGTTCAAGACATGCAGCGCAAAGGTATCACCAAGCGCCATAGTATCAATACCGGTAAACAATTTTGCCGAAGGCAGGCCGGTATGGGCAGAAATCACGGCATGGGTGCTTTCGCCCCCGACCGGCAGGGAAGTGCCGGGCATGTGCCCTGCGCCAATGGTGAGAACAATCTCATCTACACCATGATAAATGGGAAGCTGAATGTTAAGCTGCTTGATCTCGACATAGCCCATCATCCCGGTGTCTGACACGTCAAGCAAGTCCCAATATTCCTTGGTCCGGTCAACACCGCTCCAGTTTGCTCCTGGCTCAGCATCCAGATTGATATCCATGCCGGACAGCCAGGCATTATAATCAATGGCAGCGGCCAAATAATCGCTATAATCAACCTCGGAGAGTTCGTGTAGCGTATTATTATAGTTCTCAATCGCGATTGAGGCGTTTTTGGTGTTAACATAGTTGCTCACACTAGGGTAGAGCAGTACCAGCAGCCCGACAAAAACCACGAACAGAAAAATGACTATAATCAGTAGCTGTTTGATGATTTTCTTTAGCCTGCTGGGCTTGGCGGTTGGCTCGGCTTCCGCTTCATTTTTCGGCGCATCGCCGGGTTCCGGATGCTCCAGATCATCACTTATCAATAGCTCTTTTATGTGGAGCACCTCCTTAGGTATTTAGTGCCTGTGATGTTTCTTATATTGGTTGTGGTAAAAGAGAGGTGGGGAGGCGGCGTACATGCTGCCGCCTCCCCAAATTTGCCTAATTGATTATTCAAGTATTCTATTTATATTCTATTTACTTACGGCGCGTCTGCGGTTGACGATGAGGAAGATAACTCCGCCTGCGATTACCGCACAGCCCAGGATAGTGAAGAGGATAGTGCCTGCGCCGCCGGTGCTCGGCAGTTCCTTGCCGGTATAGTTGATGATATCAAGGTCGGTGTAGATGGTGCCAGTGGAACCTCCGCCCAGAGTAAAGGTCTTATCTGCCATAGGGTTATAGCCTGGCAGCGTATAGGTCTCTTTCAGTGTGTAGGAGCCGCTCTTCAGACCGAAGACTTTGATCGCGCCATTGGCGTCAGTCACCAGTTCAGTGATGGTGCCAAGGGGGTTATAGATGTAGTTATCGCCTACTTTAGTAAAGGTGAGGGGAGAACCGGTAGCAGTGGTTCCGGCATAGACTTCAAATTTAACTCCGGCAAGCAGATCGCCAGCTTCATTGGTTTTCTTAATGTTAAAGCCATAGGTATAGACTTTTGTGCCGTTACCATCAATGTTCTGGTCATTTTCTACTGCGTAGACACCGTTTTCCAGAGTACCGCTGACCAAGTCTGCGTCTGCGTTTACGGTAGCGCTGTATTTGATGACCAGGCTGTAGCCGATATAGTCTTTCCAGCTATCTTTGACATCGCCAAAGTTAAAGGTCAGTGCAGTTTTCCCGGTCAGCGCATCCGGCACAGAAGTAAAGGTGTAGCCGGTTGGCGAGGTGAGGGTGGCGACTACAGTGGCGCCATTCATGATTTGCACAGAGGTAATCTCTTTGTAGGTGAGGCCTTTGCCAAGAGTATCAATCACTTTCAGTGTGTAAGCAGAGTAGTTGGCGAAGTTTGGCAGCGGTACGGTTACGGTGTAGGAAACTACATCGCCGATGTTCACGCCATCAGTTTTTGCCGGTTCACTTACTTCTTTGACTGGTTTGGTATGAGTGGATGATTTCATATTGGCAACGAGATTAGGGTTAGCGGTGCCAAGGATAGATTTGAGTGTGGCATCGCTGCCCGGTGGGTAAGTAGTGCCATCCATGATCAGGTAATATCCGGTGTTGATGCCTGTTTTGGTGATAGTACCAAGATTTGGGTTACCCACACTGGCAGTATAATCTGTGCTGCCGAGAGTATATAGCGGAGTAGTACTGCCAACCGCTGTTTCCAGCGCTGTTTTCAGATTTTCTGTAAAAGTGGAGTTAGTGGACAAGCTGCTGACAGCTGCCATAATGGTTGCGTCAGATGTGCTGGCGGTAAAGCCAAAGCTCGCATCATGCGCGTTCAGCACAGTGATGAACACAGTTTTGTAGGACGGGTCAGCAAAGGTGTAAGTATAAGTCCCCCCGGTATTTGTTTCACTGTAGAGAATAGGATAAACTTTTAATACGGTGCTCGGAGTAACATTGTTTACGGTAATTGATCCGTTGGTGTTTGCTGCCAAGGCAGTCACGGTCAGGCTAAGCATTAAGACCAATACCATAAGGAAAACTAATAGTTTTGCAGATTTAATTTTTTTCATTGTTCTAGATCCTTTCTTGAAATAAATTTTTGATTTAAATTACAAACTAAACACTAAAACTTTGTCTGTTTTGTTCCTGTTCCGGGTGCCCAAGTTTTTTCTACCTATCACCACTCTTTGCTGTGATTTTAATAACATCTATATTCTTCCGTCGTTTGCCGCATATCATCAGGTAAAGCATGCAGAATGCGGCTCCAGCGGTAAAAATAAGCGTAATACCAAAGTCAGTGAAAATTATGGTACCAGCTCCACCCGTTTCCGGCAGTGCCATCAGGCCGTAGTGGTTGGTGAAAGCTACTGTTGCGGTTTTACTGCTGGCATCAACGGTGACCGTAGCGGACAGGCCGTTGCTAGCTGACATGCAGGGTGGTTTTGAAACCGGGTTGACTTTTGTATATTTATAGCTGTAAGCTTCGGTATCGCCGTTATTAACGATTTCCTCCACCACAACATATGATCCCGGCTCCAGCCGTCCGAAGGTATATTGGTATTTGCCGTTTATGTCGAAATCGCTGGCATTTACTGTTACCGACGCAAGCTCCTGGCCGGCTGTGCCGCCACTGCCATTACTATTAAAGAGGCGGAAAATAGCCTTGAAATTCGGAGGAACGAAGTTGATGCCGGAGAAATTTTTGGATACAGTGATATTGCACATATCGCGCTGAACCACTATATTTTTTACTAGGATGAACACTGTTGTGCCATCAGAGAAATTGTAGGTATAGGTCGGGCTTTTCGCGGTACCGGTGGGGCCGGGGATAACAGGTTGTGAACCTGTTGTCTGCATATCAAATTCCACGCCGTGTACTTCCGAGGTGAGATTTAGTTCTTGGACATAGAACTGGTCACCGGCCACAAAACCGCGGGATTTTCCAGTTGTAGGATCAACAAAGCTGGTAAAGATCGCAGTTTGTCCATCCTTAAGCTTGAATAGGCCATTGCTATTTGTTGTATAGGTGGAGCCATTGAGCAGGTAGCTGCCTACGACAGGGGTAAAGTTACCGGTGGAATTTTTGACATAAAGCATCATGTCAAATTCCTGATTAGCAGGCGTGGGGCCTTGTACTTCTTTTCTGATTGCAATAGCACCTTCAGGAACAGTGGCCAAATTAAATTTGACTTTCAGGTTGGAGGCGCCGCCGCCCCGTTCCAAATAGAACATGGATAACTTATGCATGCTAAAGTCCCTGAAGGTGTTTCCGCTGCCAAATATAGAGTTTAGCTGTGCGTAACTGTAGCCTGCTAATTGGAACTGTTGTCTTAGTGTTGTGTAGTGAGTATATTCTCTGGTTATATTTGTGCCATTGGACTCATTTTCTGTCCACCAAACTTGGCCGGTCGCAAAATTTATTGCTCCGCTCTGCGCGTCATGAATGCCGCCGATATCAAGAACCAGTACCCCGTCGATAAACACCCACATATCGTCATCGCCGGTAAATTCAAACACCATAGCTTGGTTGCTGATCTTTCCACTCTCCGGCTGAACAAAGTTAGCATTAATTTGCATACCAAAGTAATAATTGGCAACTTCATTAAATCCATATATGGGTTCGTTATAACGCGGCGCGCTAGTTGATAACGCCCTGCCAAAGGCATCGTAGCGATTGCGGTTTATAATATTGCTGGGATTCAGTGTATTAAAGGGGAGAAAATTACCGCGTTTGTAGAAGAAGTTTTCGCCGCTATTAGGACTACCAAGTTCCCGGTATACGGTAAAATTCCCGGTTGAGTAATTGTAGTTGGCGAAATTTTCGCCTGAATCATAGGAGAAGTAGCCGGAGTTATTATCGTAGCTGTTTTTGAGAAACAGATGGTTGGCCTGGCTACCGCTGCCGAACCATGGGCTCAGGTTTGTGTTGTTAAAGGTCGATACAGGATAACCGTTTGAGCCTAGCACATTTTTTACAAGCCCTGTTTTGGTTTTGCCGATTATTCCTCCCGACATATAATCACTGTTAGGGCCAAAAACATTAGGAGTCATATAATAATAGATATCTGATTCAGGGCCATCGAATATGCTCATTGTTACCCCGAGAGCAGTGCTGTCAACAGTTTCTACCGCGTGCAAAGTGGCGGTAAAATTATTGTAAATTTCGTAGTAAGTCGATCCGCCGCTGGTTTTGTCAACACGAATTCGAAAATCAATCGGGCTTGTCCTGGATAAGGAAGTGATGGTATATGTTGGATAATTATAGCTAGTCCAGGAAGAGCTATTATACGATCTATATCCTGTGATAATCGCGGTTCCCTGAGTGCTGCTGATGCTTATATCGATCCTTTCGCCGTTTGAAAAGGTCCAGGGGATGATATTTGTGGTATAAGGAGAGGTTTGTGTGCCATTGCCACCGGCGATCGTAGCTTTGACAAAGCTGCCGTTAACGTACAGGGATATAGAACTGCCGTTCAGCGCAATTACATAAGTAGAAAAGTGCTCTACCGTGAATTCGACGCTGTTTTCAGATAGGGAAATGGCGGTTTCAATCGGTTCCGGTGTGCCTTGCTCCGGCACATAGAGGATGGCTAGCTCCTGCTCTTGTTCTAAAACGAGCGGTTCAGGCAGGCTAATGTTAACCGATACTGTCTCTTCCGGTTCAAAAACGCTGCCATCAGCGCGGAAGATGGTTATATCGTAGGCCGCTACTACAAGCTGGCCTTCAAGTTCTAACTCTACCGGGTAAGCGTTAACATAGGCGCCCTCGGGAAAATTGCCGCTCACTGTAATAAGCGTATCATCCTCGGCATATTCGTTATAGAGCTGGTCAAGGTATATAATGGCTTCCAGTGTGCCCGGGATCAGCTCCAGAGCGGGCATGTCCGCCGCAGGCACCTCAGGCTCTTCGATGTCGATAATATCCTCGGTATCGGCAGTAATATCGGCGTTTTCAAGCTCATCTGTTTGCTCACTATCACCGGTATTTTCATCCGTATCGATGGTATCGAGATTGTCTTCATCAGCGCTGTCAACATCAGTGCTGTTAATATCAATGATGTTCACATCAGCGTTGTTGGCATCTAATAACAACAGATCTTCATCCGAAGCGGTGTTGTCATCTTCGTCTAGCAGCTGACCATTGATGTCAGTCTGCAGATCAGTGCTGCTGTAGGCTGAGGAATACAGCAAGCCAAGGATAATGACAATCATCAGTGCCAGGATTACGGTTAAAGTTTTTGTTAAGATATTGCTTTTGCTCACAATATTCATTCCCTTTCATTTTAGATTTCGAGGGCTGCACTTTTAAGCTAACTGAGCTTTGGTCGAGAAAAGCAGCAAAGAGAAATATTAAAGAAAAATATTAATTAATTTAAGCTTACTCCCCGAAAATTGTAAAAAAATTTCAAAACAAGAGAATGATCCTCTGAAATTAGTAAAAGTTATCAATAAATAAAAATAGCGCCAAAAGCAGGGAGCTTTTGGCGCTAGCCTGATTGGGAATGAAGTATATCTAATTGGCAAACGGTTGGTTTTTTGGCAATATAGGCAAGGGGGAACATTGCAGAAGATATCCGGAGCCAGGGTAAGCCAGATTAAAATTGTGCTGCAAGCGGTTGATCACCTTCTGAGAGTTTTCGCTGCTTGTATTCTGCGCCAGAACCAGATATTGTAAAACGCTGTAGCGGGTGTAAAAGTCGCCCATTCGCAGCGAGTTTTTAATCACCTTGCCCAAGCGTTCCATGCAGGTACGTTGGGAGCGTTGGCCGGGGTGCTTGCCGGCTGCCGGCAAAACAGTGATCAGGATCAGCTGTCCGTTTTGTCCGGTGCGGACACTTTCGCGTGCCTTTAGCTGGCACGCTAGCCGGAATGCTTCGTATTCCATGAAATAAGCGCCTTGACTTTCCTCTTCTTCGGCCAGAGATTGACAGATTACACTGATGTTTGTTTCCAGCTCGTGCTGGTTTTGTAAATTGAGATATACTTCTTTTAATTCTTTAGAGGGGGTGATGCCAAACTCATTGAGAAACATTTCCGTCACATATTTGTAATGCTCCAGCGCTGCGCCGTGAGAACCAACTGCAGTCAGCGCTTTGATAAACGCAACATGTATCCGCTCCGCATAAGGGTCGATCGTTACTGCTTTTTTGCACAGATCGACGATATCCCAGTTGCGCTCCAATTTTTCTAGTAGGGTAATTGCCTCCTCGCAGATGGCAAGATATTTAGAATGGTAATAGGCGTCAAGAACCATCACCCATTGATTTTGACTGCGTTTGGGCAAAAAATGCCCCTTGTAGAGTTGCTCTGCTTCCAGCAGAATGTCAAGGCGTTCTTCCCCGCTTTTACAGCGGGATTTATGATATAGTTTGTCAAACGTTTCGTTATCGCGTTTTAAGGGCAGCTGTTTGTTCCACAGATAAGTTTTTTCCTGCCGCAGTATCAGCTCCGCACCGGTAAAGTCCTCTAACTGACGCAGCTTAACACGGGCCCGATGGATTAAAATGCGCAGGGATGCCAGGGGGTCCGCCGGGCCTTCGCCAGGCCAAAGAATTTCTATCAACTCTTCAAATGTTGCTGCCTCCTTGCCGGAGAACAGCAGATATTCCACCAGTAACTGCGCTTTTTGCGAATAAACCTCCTCATCAGTTAGGGTGATGAGGGCTTTATTGCTGGTAGCGTCAAGCACTGAAAGGGAAAAATCATTAAAGGAAGTTGCTTTTAATGTTGGAGAGATATTCTGCATACTTATTTACCTCTAATCATGGTACAGCTGGTGTTTTACCCGACAATGGGGAAAACTCAATCTGCTATTGCTTCTTTCGAGGTATAGTGTTAGAACAAAATGCTGAGCCGCAATAGAGATAAATAAAATTGGCCCAATACCACTACAGGTCAAGTGGTTTGCACCAAAATATGAGATGCTTGCTCGCAATTTGTTTTTTTTGCAGCTAGCTCTATGTTTTACCTACCGCCGCAACCAAAGAAAATAGTAAAGGTAGCTCAACTATCCTTTTTGGAAATGATTTTGTGCAGGAGGGAGGGTTTTTTTGCTTGTTTCTGCGTTGACTGCATACGGAAAAGTTTACGCAGGATTGTTAACGCATATTTGCGGTTAAGGGGGTTGAGCTGTATAAACGTAGCTATCATCGTGTCAGTTATTTCCGTTTGATTATTATTCATATTTCCCCCTTTTTTGTAATTATATGTTACAAGCGCATTATATCACTGCATTTTTGAGTTGTCAACACAATTTGACAAAAGCATAAATTCAAAGATAAATATTGACATAATATATGTTGTGTTATATACTAAATGACGAGGTGTGAAAATGATTTTGAGATTTGTTCAAGTACGCAAGGCGCTAAAGATGTCGCAGGCTGAGTTTGGCAAAAGACTCGGTGTTAGTCGTGATGTCATCGGGAATATCGAATATGGCCGGGTTAAGCCTAAAGAGATATTCATCGACCATATGTGTACGGTTTTGGGCATAAATAAAGACTGGCTAACCGCCGGCAACGGTGATATGTTTGTTCCAGAATTATCGGAAAGCAAAGAGCTGCGGGAAGCGATTGAGCTTTTTTCAAACCTGTCTCCGCCCCTGCAGGAGTATGCCCTAAAGCAGATCAGAGGGCTTTTGGTAGTGCAAAATCAACAGCCCTTGCCAAATCAGGAAGACAAGCGCTAACTGCTTGCGGCGAACTGTTTATCTGATTTATCCGTGAATATAAAAAGCCGTTCACCTAATGGTGAACGGCTTTTAGCTTGTCAAACAATTTCTGCCACGCTAAGCGCGGCAGAAATTTTGGCTGAACGACAGTCCGAGAGCAATATACGGGATCAGGTTCCTGTGGTATAATACAAGTGCTAAAATTTGCTTGGAGTAATAGAGCTGCTTGGGCTAATAAATTAAGACAATTTGCCAGCGGAGGGCTAGCGTGGAATTTAATGAGAAACTGCAACAACTGAGAAAAGAAAAGGGCCTGACGCAGGAGCAGCTTGCGGAAGAACTCTATGTTTCCCGCACAGCCATTTCCAAATGGGAATCCGGGCGGGGCTATCCGAGCATTGATTCGCTCCGGGCCATCTCCCGGCTGTTTGCAATATCCATTGACGATTTATTGTCAGGCGAGGAGCTGATCACAATCGCTGAGGCTGATAACCGCGAAAAAGCAAGAGGCCTACGTGATTTAGTGTTTGGAATACTCGATTGTATGCCGGTATTGTTCTTTTTTCTTCCCTTTTTCGGCCAGCAGGAAGGTGATATGGTGCGCGCTGTTTCCTTGCTCTCACTGGACACTGCGCCTTATATTCGTATTGTTTTTATTTCGTTTACGGCACTGATAACTTTTTTCGGCATTGCCGAGCTTGCCTTGCAAAATTATTGTCATCGGCGCTGGCTAAGCAGCAAAACAGTTATTTCATTAAGCCTTTCCATATTTGGAGTTGTACTTTTCACCGCAAGTCCGCAGCAATATGCGGATGTGTTCGTCTTCTGCTTGCTTGTGATAAAGGGCGTTTTGCTGATAAAGAGGAAATGAGACTAATCGTATCGTCGCTGTGACAACGCGATTCTTTTATTTTTCCGCACTCCATTATAGGCTGGTGACAAAGATGAAAGCCAATAGCCTGAGATGGAGGAGAAAGAGAGTGAGGAAAAAGATCAAATTAAATTTTATGCTAAGCGGCATATTGTTTCTGTTGTTTGTGCTGCTGACAGTGGCGGTATTGACGGTTGACGTCCAGCCGATTGGCCCGCGGGAATCTCAGGTTGGCCTGGCTACGCTCAACGCGTTTATGAGCAAGAGCATCGGCGAGAGTCTGCTCTGGTACGATATTACTGACTGGCTTGGCGTTGCGGCAATCCTAACTGCTGTCGGTTTTGCGGTATTGGGCCTCACTCAGCTGCTCAAAAGAAAAAATATCAGGCGTGTTGACACAGGCCTGATTGCTTTGGGCGTGCTTTATTTGCTGCTAATTGCCGCCTATTTCTTTTTTGAAATCTGCATTGTCAACTATCGGCCGATTATCCTTGATGGAGGCCTGGCAGCATCGTTTCCTTCTTCCCATACGATGATAGTGCTCTCTATTATGGCGACGGCGATGATGCGGTTCCACTCTTTACTAAAAAACAAGGCGGCAAGAAGGGCAGCTGACGCAGTTTGCCTGCTGATTATGGCAGTAACAATCATCGGACGCTTGCTTTCCGGAGTGCATTGGTTTACCGATATTGTAGGAGGGTTGCTGCTTGGTTCGGCATTTATCATGCTCTATTATTCTGCTATGCAGTATATCGAGTATAAACGGCGCCCCGAGAAAGCGGATTTATTCGACATGCCGAGCTGAGCTGGCATACAAGAGTACTCATTATTCTATTTATTAAAAAGAGACCGCTTACGAGCGGTCTCTTTTTAATAAATAATGCAGCAAATTTATCTTATCCGAACTATTTTCTGTATTTCATTTTATCTTTTTCAGACAATAAAATTTTTCCTTTTACTATTTCAAATTCATCAATGCAATTCTGGGTGAGATACTCCAATTGCGCATTTAAAGAGCGATGATTTTTCTTTGCAATATAGGTAATTTTTAAAAGCATATCTTCTGTAAAACGAATACCAGTTTGAATTTTTCCAGTAGCCATAATAACACCTCAATAATAAGATGATAACATTTTACCAACAAAAGGCCTGCATTAATACAAACACTTTGTTATCATATATGAAGTACTACTAAAAAGATAAGGGGAAAAATTTTTATGAACAAGAGCAAAAACAAAGGGATCAGAGACGAAAAAACCACATATCTAACAAAAAGGGATAAACAAACGGTTCAACTCTTAACATGGATCAGGTGCTATCCCGGGTGGTGGCAGCTGATTTGCACGCCGGATGAAGAGCACATGAACCTTGAGATGATGAAAATGCTGATCATCCGTCTGGCAAAAGAGCAGTTCTATGAAATCATTTTTGTGATGCTGACCGTGCGTAGAAACGCCGTGTTTATGGACAGCATATTCAAATATCTACGGCTGGAGATGGTTATCGCCAGCTGGAAGGGTGAGGTGAAAACCAAGGAACACTTTATTCGGGATATAACCGATCTCCTAAACTAAAGGGGAATATATATTTTGAATAAGCAAAGGCAAGAAGGTCTTTTTACATATAATGACTACCCTAAATTCAGCTCTTATGCTATTATTGATTTATATTTAGCGCAAAATAGGTTGTCCCCGGCAATCAGTTGGCGGGAATGAGGAAGGAGATGTGAAGTGGAAGATATCAGCCTGTTCTTCAAAAATAAAAAAGTCATATTTGACCGTCTTCTTCCTTTCGGGTTTAGCGGGCATGAGGGTACTTATATCTTTACTGCTAGCCTGGTAAAGGGGCAATTTGCCATGATTGTGAAGATAACAGCCAGCGGCGAAATTTCAACAGAAGTAATAGATAGCGTATCAAAAGAGAATTATGTGCTGCATCAGATTGCCCAGGCGCAGGGTAAATTTGTCGGAAAAGTTCGCGCGGAATATGAAGAAATACTGGCCGGGATCAGCGATGCTTGCTTCGAGAACGACGTCTTCCACAGCGAACAGGCGCGGCAGATCATTGCCTATATCAAAGACAAGTATCATAATGAGCCGGAATTTCTCTGGGAGCGGTTTTCAAATAATGCTGTTTTCCGCAGACAGGACAATCAAAAATGGTACGCCGCACTATTAACCGTGCAAAGACAAAAATTGGGTCTAAGCGGCATTGGTCAGATAGAGATAATTGACCTGAAGGCTAAGCCGGAGCAGCTTGACGCTTTGATCGACGGACAGAAATATTTGCCCGGGTATCACATGAACAAAAAGCATTGGCTAACTATTTGTCTTGACGACAGCATATCGATAGAAGAAATTTTTTGCCGTATTGATAAAAGTTTTGCTTTGGCGGAAAAATAAACAATTATATTTTTATCAGCTATACCCTAGTGATAGTAAAAAGAGCATAGTTTTTTGCTTATCAGCCGACTTTCACCATCGTTATCCGCGTAGTAGCATTGGCTGAGTTAGTTGTGGTGATACTTCCAGGGCCGACGTTTTGCAGAGATAGAGAATCGCCAGCCTGCAAAATTATGATGGTGACACCCGTATAACCGCCTGGTGCAGCTACCGGTATCGCCGAGACAGGTATGGGCACACCATTTATCGCCGGTGCGATTACTGATGCGGCGCTGACATTTGCCGCGTCTACAAAAAAGCTGATTAAATAGGTGCTGCTTTCCTGAGCGATAAAACTGGTGCTATCGGGGTGGAGAAATCCATCGCTGGGCAATACACTAATAGTGAAAGGGAACGGCGAACCAGCGGCAAAAAGCGCGCTGGAATCAGGGGTAACATATAGTCCGGGCAGTGTCATACTGGCGCCCGTTGCGCCCGTTGCGCCCGTAGCTCCAGTTGGCCCTGTCGCACCCGTCGCACAGAAATTTGCACAGCAGTTGCAGGGATAGTGACAATGAGAAGAGTAAGAGAAGGACATAACCATTTTCTCCTATGCAGATATATTGGATGAAAAAGTTTCATCACTTCATATTATGCCAAGATGTCAAAAGGGTTAGTACGCGCGCAGTGTACTAACCCTTTTTGCTTAATTAAAAAATTTACTTTGATACTGCATTGTGCAGCTTTTGCCTATAGTTTGGCTCCGCAGTTGTCGCAAAATTTTGTGCTTTGCGGACTGGATACACCACAAGCAGGGCAAATGCTGTTATTAGATATTTCTTCGGCCAAAACAGGACTGGCCTCGTTGTTGTTCCATATTTCCTCCAGCTTACGTCGCCATGCTTGCTGGCTGGAGTGAATCAGACGTCCGGCAAAGCAGGAGCGCACAAACTGCAGCGCCTGATTACGTTTGATCGCCATCTGGTAATGGCTATACTCTTTTTTTTGCAGCTCTTCATCTGTCAGGCGGATAACTTCTCTTTTGAAATTGATCGCTTCCAGGGCATAGTTAAGCTGCCGCCCAAAAGCGGCAAAGCCATGCGGACACTGATAGACAAAGGTGGCTGCGGCATCATCAGCCGCTCCGGCGAACTCCACAACACAGGAAGTACCATCCGGCGAGGGCGCAATCAGCCAGAGCAGATAGGGGTCGTCTGGCACAGCTGTCTCATCCGTTATGGCAGGATCTTCGCTAATACTGCCCAGCATAACCACTATATTTCCATCATCAGCATCTTTGCCCGCAGCGCTGTTTTGCTTTTTGAAGCCGATGTAAATTTGCGTTGGATCACAAAGCAGTTGCAGCGTGCTATAGCTTTCAGCAGCGCGGCTGGCGGCAATTTTGTTTTCCAGCGCGCTGATAAAAGAGGGCGCGATTTCGCCCAGCTTGCCCAAGGGAGCCGCAGCGCCCTCCGGCATCAGCCTGGCGATTGACGTTGCCGCTGTGATGGAGAGGGAAGGATCCAGCTCTGTGACTGCTGCCAATGTTCTGCTATGCAGGGCGCGCAGCTGTTTTTCCATGGCAATGGCAAAGCTATCACTATCATGCCCCAGCCGGGAAAAAAGATAATGCAGTTCCGGCGTTAGCGAAAGGCTCAGCTGGTAATCCCCTTTTTCGATTCCGCCGGCAAAGCATAAGGGGATGCGCCTGGCCTGCAAAGTGGGTGGCAGAACGCAGACGCAGTTTTCGTAGATCAGCACAGGAGCCGCGCCCTGAAACGTTTCCCCGTTTTCACGGTATTGATAAGCGCCCCGGGTGGAGAAAAGCGCGTCGCCCTCGATAAAGAGCGCCTGCAACACCGCTTGATTGTAGGCAGCAAGCAAGTCATCATAAAACGGCTGCGCCCAGTTGCCCAGGCGGGAAAACTGATAGACGCCGCTATCTGTTTCCACTGTTATCAGATAATCGGCCAGGCTTAGGGCGTTTATGGTGGCATAGGGCAGTAGCGCCGCCTCAAACAAGGCGGTAATGCTGAGCCCCTTTTCACTTATGCTCAGCTTGGCCTCGCCATTTATCAGCGGAGAGCTTACTTGCCCGCTATATTCAAAGGCTGGCGGCTGGTTTTTATCTTGCAAGGATGAAGAGTCCATCAGTATGGAAACGCCTCCTTCCGCTGGTGAATATATTGTCAGCTAATAGCAGCTTTGTTTAGCTCAATCAGCCGATTTTATTGCCGCAGTTGCCGCAGAATTTGGTGCCGGGCGGATTGTCCGCGCCACAGCCGGAGCATTTGCCGCCAGCAGCCGCCGCAGCCAGGTTCTCGCCGCAATTATTACAGAAACGCACGGTCAGGGCATTCTTGGCGCCGCATTTCGGGCATTCCTTAAGCTCCATATTGGCGCCGCAGTTATTGCAAAATTTGCCTGCTCCGGCAGGTTTGCCGCAGGCAGGGCAAATGGTGGTCTTGCTCTCGATTTGACCTTGCCAGACGGTGGCGCCTTGTCCGGCCTCATCTATATTGCGTTTCATCGCCTGGGCTTTGGCTTGCGCTACATAAATTTCCTGCCGGGGTGCGCAGCGGACACATAACCCCTCGTCTTCATTATGGCAGTGGTCGCAGACATAAGCATTGCAGCCAGGGCAGCGGTGGAAATGCTGTCTGGCTTCGTTTTGCGCCAATTCAAAGGCTCTTTCATGCTCCTTTTGCCATTCCGGTGAGCGGTCGTCAAATCTTTCCGAAAGGATATCGCTGCCGCGTTCAGCAGTGTATCCTATATTGCGGGCAGCGCCGCCCAGCAGGCTTCCGGCCAACCCCAGGCCTTGCCCCAGCAGTCTTGAGCCTTTTTTCTTTTTATATGTAGTGGATTCAATAAAGCTGGATTTGTAGCCATCATTGCAGACATCGCAATAAAAAGTAAACTGAAAACCAGCCTCAGTGGAATTGTCCTGATAGTTTCTGGTAAAGGCCTGTAGCATGAATGAGCCCTCCTATTTTTTAGTGATTTTTTTACCGCAGGCAGTACATTTAGTGTTTTGAAAAAACTGCGGTTCATTACACCGGGGGTTGCTGCATGGAATCATCAAACCGCCGCCGCATTTCTCGCAGCGTTCTGCGACAAAAGTCGGCTGTCCGCACATCGGGCAGATGATAGTAAGCGGCCTGCCGCAGCCAGCGCAAACAGACTGCCCTTTAATGATTTCGTGCAGGCACAGCGGGCAATGATAGCCAAAAGGACTGCGGCTGCCGCATTGAGGGCAGAGGCGGGAATCGCGCTCCACAAATGCGCCGCAATGAATACAGGGCTGCTTGTATGTAGCCATAGCTTAGTCCTCCGCCTGACGAGCTCCGCACTCACCGCAGAAACGGGTACCGGCAGCAAGCTCTGCGCCGCATTCCGTGCAGAAGGAAGCGCCCAGTTTACTGCCGCATTCCTGGCAGAATTTAATGCCTTCCGTATTTTGATAGCCGCAGCTGGGGCAGCGGCTGGCGGATTCTATCGCGTTTTTGGCAGCCTCTGCTTCATCCTGCACGCGTTTTGTTTCATTCAGGGTAGCTTCAGCTGCGGCAATATTCTGCTGTAGCAGTTGCAGTTTTGCGTCCTGCGGCCAGGCAGAGGGGTTTTGCTGATAAGCCTGGCGGCCTATTTCCATAAAAATTTCCGACTGCTGTTGTTGCAGCTCAGAAAGCTCACTTTGCGCTGCCAACAGTTTCCCTTCAGGCGTATCTTTGGGCACCAGCCCGGATTTTGCCAGGCCTCCCATCAACCCACCCAGAGCGCCGCCCAGTCCTCCAAATAAATCATTTGCCATTTTGATTCCCCCTTTGATATTTATAAATTTGCAAGCAAAAAACAATATTTCTGCTCAAAAGACTAATACATTGCTTGACAGATTGACTTTTTGATCAAAATAAAGTATATAATAAAATTATATCACTTTATGTCAGGCATACTTGGGGTGATTTTTATTATCGGAAATTTTTTTGTTAAATATCGAATTATCCGTTAAATACCGAATTATTTCTCTTGGCACAGATAAAGTATAAAGGAGGGCGTTTAATATGCCGGATAGGCAACATTCAGGCAAACTCTTGGCGGCGCATAGCCCGCGGACAGGCAGCAAGCAGACGCAGCCTGCACGTTTTTCTACTGAGCATATCTCAATTATCGCGCTGCATAAAGCGCCGGATATTGCTATGCCTGCATTTGAACACAGCCATGATGAATATGAATTTATGCTGCCGCTTACGCCGATCCCCTTTTTGACCAGAGAGGGGGCCATATATCTGGGTGAGGTTGGCTTTATCTACCCGGCGCCCAGCGGCAAGCTGCATGGCATTAAGTATGGCCTCAGCGATATTGCGCATCAGGATATTGTCATAGCCAAAGAATATCTTGATGATATGATTGCCGCTCAAGGTATGCAGGGGCTGGAATTTAACAAGCCTTTTTTGCTGAGTAAATATCTGAGAGCGTATATCGACGCTTTTTGCCATGAATATGCTCAGGGCGAAGAGCGGGATATGGGCAAGCTCGGTCATTTAAGCGCCTTGATTTGTCTGGAACTGATTGAAGCCGGTCTACGCCCCAACACAGATGAGCGCAGGGAACAGACAGGTTATCAAAAAGGTTTGCGACTTACGGCGGAGTTTTTACATACTAACTATCAGAATGATATCGCAATGGCTGAGCTGGTGCAAATGAGCGGTTTTTCGCTCAACTATTTTTCATCCAGTTTTAAAAAGTTTTTTGGCCATACGCCGCAAGCATATCTGAATAAGCTGCGTATTTCCCAAGCAAAATTATTGCTGGAGAATACAGGAAATACACTGGGGCAGATTGCTGCTCTTTGCGGTTTCAAAAAGGCCAACACTTTTAGTACCGCTTTTAAAACCGCCACCGGTATGACCCCCAGAGAGTATAGAAAAAGCCGTTAGTTACATAATGATGATGCTCTCTGTCTCATAAAAAAAAGAAGTAGAAAAATTTTTGCCCGGCCAGAAAAAGAGTAAAAGGTTAGCAGCTCGTATTCCACTTGCTGCTAACCTTTTACGTTTACGGCCATATTATATATTAAGCAAAATTGTATTCTTAAGGAGGAAAAATGAAAAGTCATCCCACAAATGATTTATGCTGTCGGCATAAATGTTGCCCGCATATGACGCAGTGCTTGTGCCCAACCGGGGCGACAGGAGCTACCGGGGCGACAGGAGCTACCGGCCCGGCAGGAGTTACGGGCGCAACAGGCGCTACAGGGGCAACAGGCGCCACTGGTCTAGGAGGAATCGGACCCACCGGCGCAACAGGCGCCACAGGGCCAACGGGTGTAACCGGGCCAACAATTGTTCCCACTCCAACACCTGCCGACCAATGTTCTTATCTTAGCGCCAATGCTGCCGGCGAATATGTGTTTAAGCCGGTTTTGAGTGAAAGCAACGGCTTCTATGCGGAACATAATGGCTTTGCCCTGTGGTGTTATGATCCGCTGATGGCCTCAGTATCTTTTCCCACCACAGCGGGTACAATTTACCTCTCCAAAATATTCCTCACTTGCCCTCAGTTTGTTTTCTCTGTGCGCTTTGTGATTAGCGTTGCCGGAGCCAATCTAACCGCCGGACAGAATTTTGTAGGCATCTATAACGGAGAACACCAATTGGCAGCCTCTACTGTGGATTTGACAGCACAGCTTAATGGCGCAAAGGGGGAATTCTTTGCCGACCTGTCCTTCCCTACGGTTTTGCCCCTTGGTGCCAGCTATTTTGCCTTTCTCTTTAATGGCACCACACTGCCGACATTATATGCCGCCCCTATGCCAAATGCAGACTCTTTTTTACATCTGACAGCTGCTGATCCCAGGTTCGCATCTTTTACCGGTCCCTTTACCTCATTACCCGCCAGCTTAACCACAGGTATGCTACCAGCTACTCATACCATTTGGGCTGGCATATAGGCAAGCGCTAGATCACATAATGCGCTGCTTATGAACCGCAATTACTCAATGGCTGCATAGATAGCGAGGGTATCCCAGTATCTATTTTCGTCCACGGCGCCCATGACCACACAGACATAAGTTTCTCCATTGATGACAGCAGCTGAAACAAGGCAGGAGCCGGCCGCAGAGCTATTGCCTGTTTTGAGGCCAATGGCATTGGCATAATAAAAAGAATTGCCAAGCTCGAGCAGCTCATTACTGTTATAATAGGTGATTTCCTCACCATCCGGCCAAACAGAGGATATCTGATAGCTGCCCATGATCTCAGCCAGCACATCATGATCAAGGCAGGCCTTGGCAATCTGGGCCAGATCATAAGCGGTGGTATATTGCCCGCTCTCATCATAGCCGTCCGGAGAGGTGAAGTTGGAGGAAGCGGCTCCCAGCTCGCGCGCTTTCTCATTCATCGCCTGGATAAAGTCGTCAATATACTGCTCGGAAGAAAGATTATCCTCCGCGGCTATTTTTGCTCCGGCATAGGTTGCCAGCGTATAAGCGGCATCATTACCGGAAGGGAGCAGGAGGGCAACTAAAAGCTGCTCTACGGTGAGGGTGCTGCCATAGTTCAGCCAGGCCCGCGAAGAATCAGGGGAGACAAAGTCAATCTCATTGCCAACAGTGACCTCTTCATCGAGCGAGCAATAGTCAAGTACCGTTAAGGCGGTAACCAGCTTGGCTGTGCTGGCCGGCGCAATCTGCTCATCGCTGTTCTTTTGGAAAAAAACAGTGTTGGTGTCAATGTTGAGCACATAGGCATTAGCAGCGGTAATATCAGTGATACTACCAGCTTGTTGCGGCATTGGCAGCGGTGGTTCATTCTCTGCGGCAGCAATGTTGAGATGCTTCCAGGCTATTGAGATAACGCTGACGCAAAGCAAGAGAAAGATGAGGAAGATCAAGCCTTTTTTGCTTTTGCGGCGGGCTTGTTGTTTAGGCGGGGCATAATGGTATTGGTTCACTATTTTAACCTCCTTGGTAGAAAAATGCCTGTTCATTGGTGATATGCCAAGCATACCATCCTTGAACAGGCAATAATTTAATAGCAAATAAGTATTTAGCTAAAAAGTGATTAAGCTATTGTTAAGATTTTCCTAAGGAGAAAGCTGTTTGCACTATTGCTCTGCGGCAGGTGAGGGCAGCTCCACGCTAAAGCTGCTATAGCCGTTGGCGCTATCAGCCTTGATTTGCCCGCCGTGCAGGCTGACAATGTCTTTGGCAATAGCCAGCCCCAGCCCGGCTCCACCGGTTGAGCTGGATCTTGAGGCGTCCAGACGATAGAATTTATCAAAAATGGCGTTCAGTTTATCCTGCGGAATAGTCCCTTCATTCTTAAAAACTATGCTAACGCTATGCGGCAGCGCTGTGGCGGATATTTCAATAATGCTGTTGGCCGGACTATAGGCAATGGCATTTTTGAGCAAATTATTAAACACCCGGGCCAGCTTTTCCGCATCGCCAACTACGCTGAGATCTTCAGCAATACTGATACTCACTGTTTGGCCTTGCTTGATCAACTGCGGGTATAATTCATCAGACACCTGCATCATCAGGTAGTATAGATCAATATGCTCTTTGACCAATCGCTCTGCTTGTAGATTATAGCGCGTGATCTCAAAAAATTGATTGATCAAAGTTTTGAGCTGGTTGGCCTTTTCCAGCGCAATATTCAGATATTTACTTTTTTCGTGAGCAGGCATATTTTCGTTTTCATTGAGCAGGCTCAAATAGCCGATTACCGAGGTAAGCGGCGTCTTGACATCATGCGCCAGATAAACGACAAGATCATTTTTTCGTTGCTCCGCTTGTTGTACCTCCTCTCGTCGCTGCTTTAGCGTGCCTTTGACTTCGTTCAGCTTTGTCTCCATGAATTCTAGCTCAGGGCACATGACAATTTGGCTGTCTTTTTCCTGGGCCAGCTCGTCCACGCCATGCACAATCTGGTCAAAATATCTGGTAAACCAAGTGAGCAGCAAACGGAAGAAAATAAAAAAGAAGATGACCATAAGAACGATAATAATGTAGTCGAGGTTATTTCTGATATAGTATTGATAGACAGAGGCAGCGCTGTCGATATCCATTCGCCACAGTAGGCTAATAATCTGCGTTATGCTATCTGCCAGCTTGCCGCGGACAATAGCGCGCAGCAGCAATACCAATACAGCCGCAGCGCCCAATACAGCAAAGGTCTGCAAAAAGAGCTTGCGAATCAATTTGCTGTATACTTTTCCTCGCAAAGAAGTATTAGCTTTCAATTTTATAGCCCACCCCCCAAACTGTTTTGATATATTTTGGGTTGTCTACAGTATCGTTCATTTTTTCCCGCAAATGACGAATATGTACGGTGATGGTATTATTGTTTTTGGTATAGTAATCATCCTGCCAAATGCCGTGAAACAGCTCTTCAGCGCTTACTACGCTGCCGCGCCTTTCCAGTAAGATGCGCAGCAGGGTGAATTCTGTTGGGGTCAGGGACAACTCTTTTTCATCGAGCAGGCACTGATGATTTTTGATATTCATTACCAGGCCGGAATAGCTGATCAATGTTTCCGCTTCTGCCTCAGCCTCCTTTTGGCTGGCATTGTATTTTTTATATCTGCGCAGCTGCGCCTTGACTCTGGCCATTAATTCCAGCGGCCGAAAGGGTTTGGTAATATAGTCGTCAGCGCCGAGGGTTAGCCCGGTGATTTTATCGGTTTCGTCATCCTTAGCTGTTAACATGATTATCGGGTAGTGTTTTTGCTGACGTATCGTTTGGCACAGATATAGCCCATCAATATCCGGCAGCATAATATCTAAGATGGCAAGGTCAAGCTCAGTAGTTTCAATGGCAAGGAGAGCCTCCTTACCGGAATAGAACTTGAACACCTGATAATTTTCATTTTGCAGATATAACTCAATCAAATCGGCAATTTCCTTCTCATCATCAACCACAAGTATTTTGTCAGTCATATCCCGTATACTCCTTTCAGAAAATATCGTTTGATAATTTTTTTCGATTATACTCTGATATGCAAGCTATTTCAAGTTTTAGCTCCTGATCAGGGCTTAAGCATCTGGCGTTTTGGCGGATATTAGCATTATTTTTTTTTGTTACAGCAATTATTTTGCTGAAAAGTTGTTTTATTTTTGCCCTTGTTTATGCTATAATTAACCTTTAATAAAAAGTGTTACTATTATTGTGAGCATTTGTTGTTATATTTTTAGTAATCAATTAGGAGGGAGACTCTATGAGTTTTGATTTTAAAAAAGCTTATAAAGAATTTTATCTGCCGGCAAAAACGCCAACTATTATAAAAATCCCTCCCCTCAACTATATTGCGGTAAGAGGCAAGGGTGACCCCAATGAAGAAGAGGGAGAATATAGCGCGGCCCTGGGCTTATTATATGGCATCGGTTATACGCTCAAGATGAGCAATAAGGGTGATCATAAAATTGAGGGCTATTTTGACTACAGTATGCCGCCTTTAGAGGGGCTGTGGTGGCAGGACGGTATTTATGGTGTTGATTATACGCATAAGGAGCGTTTTCAGTGGATCTCGATAATCCGTTTGCCGGATTTTATCACCAGAGCTGATGTGGAGTGGGCCAAGGATACGGCCAGCAAAAAAAAGAAAAAAGATTTTTCGCCAGTAGAAATTTTCCCATATACCGAAGACGTATGCGTACAGTGCATGCATATTGGCTGCTATGATGATGAACCCGCTACCATTAAGCTGATGGAGCAAGCTGCCAAGGAGCAGGGGTATCAAATAGATATTAGTGAAGAACGGCATCATCATGAGATCTATTTAAGCGACCCGCGTAAAGCATCTGCGGATAAGTTGAAAACTGTGATTAGGTACCCGGTTAAAAAGCTATAGCAGCGGTACTCAAACTCTGCCAAATTGCCATCGTCGCCACAATGTGATTGATAATACGCGGAAATATGCAGCATGTTTAATAAAGGAGCGTGACGAGATGACTTATAAAAAACCTGTTAATATTAATCGATTCTACGCGCTGGCCTTGGCCGTCAGCCTTGCCTTTCTTGCTTTTGAGCTTGGTTTTATCATCCGTACAGAGAATATGAGCAGAGAGGAAACGGTCGGATTTATCCAAGAGGCTATCAAGCAAACCACATTTGCCGTTGATCAGCATATCCAGGAGGAATTTGATACGCTGATGGCCGCCGCAGTTGTCGCGCAGGATCGTGATTTGCTTATGGATGATGGAGTGCTGACTGCCTTGATAAACGGTCTTAGCGCTCATAATGACTATGTCCGGATTGGCTTTGCCGACATAAACGGACAAGCTGTCTGGATCGATGCTATCGATAGGGAACACCGCGCCAACCTTTCTGGAGAAGGGTTTATTCAGCGGGCTCTGTTGGGCGAGAACTCGGTGAGCCGGGAGCGGTACGATGAAACAGGCGAAACGAATATCCACTACTATTCTGTACCTATTTACGATGGCAAAACCGCTACTGTTGAAGGCGTTCTGTTCGCCGCCGAACAACAGGATAAACTGAAAAATATTATCAATAATTCTCTTTATGCCGGCAAGGGGCTAGCGCATATCATTAATAGCCAGGGAGACTATATTGTCAAATCTGACAGCTCTCTGGTGCTAAGTATTGGGGACAACATCTTTGATTTGCCCACCCCGATAAACGAAGAGATAAAAAAAGACATACTGGACAATCTGGGGGCAAACAAACCGGGCTACTTGGTAAAGAGCTTTTACGGTGAGAACAGGTTGACAGCCTATGCGCCGCTCAATATCAACGATTGGCATATATTTTATGGCGTGCCAGAGGATATGGTTCGTGCGGGGATGAAGGTGGTTACAGCCGGCACGATCGCTACAGCCTGTATAGCGACGGCAATATTTATCCTCTTTCTTTTGCTGATTAGCAAAGTAAATACCAAAAACCGTAAGGCTTTGGAACGTCTTGCTTTTGTTGATCCTGTCACCGGGCATCGCAATTTTAATCAGTTTTTGCTTGCCGCAGACAAAATTTTAAAAAATACCAATGGCGTGCATTATGCTGTTTGTTACTGCGATATTAAGGACTTTAAGTACATAAACGACGTGTTCGGGCGCGCGGTGGGAGACCGCATGCTGCGCTATCTGGCGGATTTCCAAAACAATATTTCGCAGAAGGACGAGTCTACAGCACGGATTGGGGAGAGCTCTTTTGTTGCGCTGCGTAAATATCAGAGCAAACGCGAGATTGAGCTGCGCTTTGATAGTACCGCCCAGCAGCTGGCCATTTTCCCTGAAACCTTTTCGCGCGGGTATAAGGTGGAGCTATACGGAGGGGCCTATCTGATCGATGCGGCGGATGGCGAGCTCACTCTTAATGATATGCTGGATAGGGCAGTCGTCGCTCAGGAAGCAACACAGCTTGCGGGAGGGACAAAGCGGCTCGGAATATACTCCAAAAAAATGCGCGAGCAAAAATTATGGGAGGCGGAAGTGGAATCAAGGATGGACGCCGCTCTCGAAAATGACGAGTTCCAGGTGTATTTACAACCCAAAATTGATATTCAGCATGATGATTGCATCTTGGGCGCGGAAGCGCTGGTGCGTTGGGTTACCCCAGATAAGAGATTGATTCCGCCAGGGCGCTTTATTGAAATTTTTGAGAAAAACGGCTTTATTGTAGATCTCGACCGGTTCGTCTTTGAGCGGTCTTGCCAATATTATAAGGAAATTGTTCTGGACAAAGGGCTGCCGCCGTATGTTTTTTCAGTCAATGTCTCCAGGCTGGGGCTGATGCGACCGGATTTTATCCGCTCATACACTGAGATTCGCGATTTTTATGGCATACCGGCAGGCTGTATTGAAATGGAGTTTACCGAGAGCCTTGCTTTTGGCGACAATACGCTCTTTAAGACTATTGTGGCTGAGTGTCAAGATAACGGTTTTTTGTGCTCTATGGATGATTTCGGCTCAGGCTATTCCTCGCTCAATATGCTGAAAGCCATTCCTGTTGATGTTTTGAAGCTGGACAGACAGTTTTTCCTCTACGGCGATGACGCTGAGCGTGGGCAGGAGCTGGTAAAAAATATTATCGCCATGGCCAAGGCGCTCAATATGAAAACAGTGGCTGAGGGCATTGAGGAAGAGGACCAGGTCGAACAGCTTCGTGCCATGGGCTGCGATGCCATACAGGGCTATGTGTTTGCCAAGCCGATGCCCAAGGAAGATTTCGAGCAATTTGTTCAGTCATGGCATACCCGCTGAAAAGTGTGGTATAGCTACAAGTAATCAAAGCGGAATTATGTTATCAGAGGCAGGGCGTTTACGTCCTGCCTTATTGTTAAAAGAAAACCACTGGCTAGGCCAGTGGTTCAAAAGAAGGCTTCTGCCGATAATGAGGAAAAAAACTCCTTTTGCTATACTGAAAGGTGCGGCCTGACAACTGCACAAAAAAGCAAAAGGAGGACATTCAAGATGA
>JAVBKT010000002.1:0-356701 GCA_031553915.1 Bacillota bacterium | reverse complement strand
AGGCTGCCTGCCTGGCTAGGAGCGATAACGACGCGAAGCTAGTGCATTACCTGCGACTTTGCGGAGCAAAGGCCAGGTAGGTCAAAGCCCCAGCTCGACAAGACGCCGTCCGGGGCGCATGAGTTCGCATCCCTAATGGCTGGTTACCGCTTGACAATTATCTGATATATCTGGTATTTCACCCCTCAATTTGCTATAATTTAGCTGATAGCCAATTAGCGATGAAGGGGTTTACTTATGGCTTTGTTTGCCGATATTATTATTAATCATAAAAGTCCTGCTTTGGACAGGATTTTTACCTATAGCGTGCCGGAGCTATTGGCTGGCGATATCCAAACAGGGATGCTGGTCAAAGTGCCCTTTAAGCAGACTATGCTCGAGGGAGTGGTTATTGCCTTGCATCAGCAGGCGCAGAGCTTTGAGGTGAAGGATATTGCCGAAATTATTGGCAAGCAGCCGCTTTTCAGCGCGGAATTGCTGGAAGTTGCCAATTGGGTGGCGGAGTATTATCATTGCTCCCGGGCGCAGGCGCTGCAGGCAATGCTGCCCTCGGGTATGAATCTCGCCGCCAAACCGCCCAAGACTGCCTATTATGATGTTTACCGCCTGAGCGATAATTATCAGCTGGTGCGCAGCTCTGACAAAAGAAAACAGCTGATAGTCCTGCTCGCGGAGCAGGGGGAGGCGGAGAACTCCTTTTTACATCAGCATGGCTTTGAACAGTCCTTTTTGCGCGACGCTGCCAAAAGCGGTTTGGTGGTTAAAGAACAACGCCGGGTTTTAGCGGATATTTATCCCACTGAGCCCACCGGCCTTAATGCTGAGCAAACTGCGGTATATGCAGAAATTTGCGCGGAAAGAGAGGGCGCCAACCGTCCTTTTTTGCTGCATGGGGTGACTGGCAGCGGCAAAACGGAAATCTATTTGCGCTTGATCGAAGACGCGGCTAAAAGGGGCCAACAAAGCATTTTGCTGGTGCCGGAAATTGCTCTTTCGACACAGATGATTGAGATGATGACCAGACGATTGGAGCTGCCGATGGCCTTGTTGCATAGCGGCCTTTTGGCCAGTGAGCGGCGGCGGATTTGGCAGGATATCGCGGAAAAAAGGATTTGGCTGGCGATCGGCGCGCGTTCAGCAGTTTTTGCGCCGACGCCGGATTTGGGTCTGATTATTATTGACGAAGAGCATGAAAACAGCTATAAACAGGAAAATCACCCCCGCTTTCATGCCATAGAGGTGGCTAAAAAACGCTGCGAGCTATCCCAGGCGCAGCTTGTTTTGGGCTCAGCCACTCCGGCGGTGGAAAGCTATTATCAGGCGCAAACAGGCCACTATGCCTTGGGAGAAGTGCAAAAGCAATATTACCCGGCGCCGCAAACAGAGGTCAGCATTGTTGATATGCGGGAAGAACTGCGTCAAGGGCATAAATTGATTTTTTCCCGCGAGCTGATCCAAGCTTTGCAGGAGCAGCTAGCAGCCAAGGAGCAGTCTTTGCTTTTTCTCAACCGGCGCGGCTATTATAATTTTTTTTCCTGCCGCGATTGCGGCAGCCCTATCCGCTGCCCGCATTGCGCGGTGGCTCTTTCTTTTCACGATGATCGCCGTGGCGGTATGCTGAAATGCCATTATTGCGGATATATGACCCGCCCGCCGCAGATTTGTCCTGGCTGCGGCAGCGAGAAAATCCGCCATTTTGGCATTGGCACGCAAAGAGTGGTGGATGAGGTGAGCAAATTATTCCCGGAGGCGCGCGTCGCCCGTCTGGACAGTGATGTCATGGCGGAAAGAGACGGCCATCAAAGAATATATCAGGCAATGATGAGGCAGGAGATTGATATTCTCGTTGGCACGCAAATGGTAGCCAAAGGGCTGGATTTTCCTCATCTGCAGCTGGCAGCAGTGATAGCGGCGGATACGATGCTCAATTTGCCGGACTGGCGCGCAGGAGAGCGCACATTTCAGTTGATCAGCCAGTTGATTGGCAGAGCAGGCCGCCGCAACACCCAAGGCCGCGCGATTATTCAAACCTATACGCCGGATGCGCAGCCGATTATCGCCGCAGCTAATCATGATTACCAGGGCTTCTATCAGCAGGAGATGCTGCAAAGACAAATGCACGGCTACCCGCCCTGCAATCATTTGCTGCGCATCCTTTTAACCTCTTCAGATCAGGAACGCTTGGTTGAGACAGCCACAGCGTACGCCTACTATTTGCAGGAAATGCTCTTGTCGACAGATGAGCTGTGCGGTCCGGCAGAAGCGCCCTATGCCAAGATTAAAGACCGCTACCGTCATCAGCTGATGATTAAGACTAGCGATATCGAGAGGGTTGCCACTGCTGGTGAAAGCGCCTGGCAAAAGCTGACAGCAGCGGAGCGGCTGCCCAAAGATATCTTGTTCAGCATGGATATTGACCCGATGAGCATGTTCTAATTGGACTAGTTGATCAAAAAAGGGTATAATAATAAAATAGCGTTATTTTTATTTATTATCTTCAAGGAGGAGAGCATGGCACAAGTCAGAACAATTATTACTGATAAAGATCCCTTGCTGCATCAAAAATCAGAACAGGTACGCCGCTTTGGCGCAACTTTGCATAAATTGCTCGATGATATGAAAGAGACCATGTATGATGCTGACGGTGTTGGTTTGGCAGCACCGCAAGTAGGGATTTTGAAGCAAGCTGTAGTGATTGATGACCGTGAGGAGGAGTTCATTGAATTGGTTAATCCGCAGATTATTGAACGCAGCGGCGTGATTGAATCAACGGAATTTTGTCTCTCGGTGCCTAGTTGCGGCGGACGGGTCAAGCGCGCCAATAAGATAACTGTGACCGCGCAGGACCGCTATGGCAATGCCTTTACGCTCAAGGCCAGCGGACAGCGGGCAATTATTTTTCAGCATGAAATCGACCATCTGCATGGTATTTTGTTCACGGATATTATGAGCGAGCGGGTGAGCCGCTATGAGGATGAAGAAAAAGCCTGAGAAAGGTAGTCTTGATGAAAATTGTTTTTATGGGCAGCCCTGATTTTGCTGCCTGGCCTTTAAGAAAAATGCAGGCAAATGGCTTTACTGTCGACGCCGTATTCAGCCAGCCTGACCGTGCCCGCGGCAAACGCGGCAAAGAAATGCTCCCGACTGCGGTCAAGCAGGCTGCGCTTGATTTGGGGCTTACTGTTTTTACGCCGCCAAATATCAATACTGCTGAGTCCTTGCAGCAGCTGCGGCAGCTGCTGCCGGATTTATTAGTGGTAGTGGCCTATGGGCAATTGCTCAGCGAAGAATTATTGGCCATCCCCAGTTTGGGCGCAATTAATATTCATGGCTCACTGCTGCCGCGCTACCGGGGCGCGGCGCCGATGCAACGCGCTTTGATGAACGGAGACGGCAGCAGCGGCGTGACCATTATCTATCTTGATGCGGGCATGGATAGCGGCGATATGATTATCAAGCAGGAAATTGAGCTCTCGGCAGATGAAACCTTTGGCAGCTTGCATGATAAACTGATGCTCCTGGGAGCGGATTTGCTGCTGGAAGCATTGGCTTTAATTGAACAGGGATGCGCTCCGCGCATAGCGCAGGAGCATCAACAAGCCACCTATGCCGCAAAAATCAGGCGTGAGGAAGAGCTGGTTGTCTGGGATGAGGCTGCTACAACTGTGCATAATCAGATCAGGGCTCTGGATCCCTTTCCCGGAGCCTATACGCTGAGCGAAGGCAAGCGTTTGAAGCTGTTTGGCAGCAGCTTGGCAGCAGGGACAGGCGCGGCAGGTACGGTTTTGGCAGTTGATGAGCAAGGTATCACTGTTGCCTGTAAAACAGGCGCGGTGAAAATTAAGCAAGTGCAACCAGAAGGAAAAAAGAAAATTCACGCCGCGGATTATGCCCGCGGCTACAAAATTATTATTGGAGGGATGTTGTAAGATGATGTTTGGTTGGTTTTATTATGACTGGACGATGTTACTTTTGATCCCGGCATTAATACTCTCTATTTATGCCCAGGCTAAAGTATCTTCTGTTTTTCATAAATATGCGAAGGTATCTTCGCGCTCCGGCATTAAAGCCGCGGATATGGTGCGCCAGATGCTGGATTATAACGGGCTTACTGAGGTGCGTATTGAGCAGGTAGCAGGCAATCTTTCTGATCATTATGATTCGCGGCACAAGGTTTTGCGGCTATCACAATCCACCTATAGCAGCAGCTCTGTGGCTGCGCTTGGTGTTGCTGCCCATGAGACAGGGCATGCGCTGCAGGATGCGGAACAGTACCGGCCGCTGCGCATACGCAGCGCCTTGGTTCCGGTGGCTAATTTTGGTTCTTCCGCCGCGTGGATATTGATTTTGATCGGGCTTTTTTTCAGTATTCCCATATTGCTCCCCATTGGCATTGTCTTTTTTGCCGCGGTGGTTTTGTTTCAGCTGGTGACGTTGCCGGTAGAATTCAATGCTTCCAGCAGGGCGCTGGCTGCCCTGGAGGGCGGCGGATATTTGCAGGCGGATGAGGTAGAGCAAACCAGTAAGGTTTTGCGTGCCGCAGCCTTAACCTATATTGCCGCTGCTTTGACCGCCATTTTGCAGCTCTTGCGTTTGATCATGATTGCCAGGAGAAACTAAGATGAACGAGACGCATACCATCAGCTCCCGCGCGGTGGCTTTTCTGGCCTTGCGTAGGATTGAGCGCGAAGACGCCTATGCCAATATTGCGCTGAAGCAGCTGTTGAATAAATATCATTTGCCGGTGGAAGAAGCCAAGCTGGCCGCGCAAATAACCTATGGCGCCACGAGAATGCGCCTTAGCCTCGACCATATGCTCAGTCAATTTTTAAAGAACCCATTAGCGCAATTAATGCCGGAGATTAAAATTATTCTCCGGCTGAGTCTTTATCAGCTGCATTATTTGCAGATACCGGAATATGCTGCGGTTGACGAGGGGGTTCGGCTGGCCAAAAAATATGCCTCGCCGCGCTTATCCGGGCTGGTCAATGGCGTCTTGCGCCAGTACTTAAGGTCCGACCGGGAACAGCTTTTGCCCAAAAAAGAAGATGGCATAGAGGACTATCTTTCGACCACGCTTTCTTTTCCGCGCTGGCTGACGAGCTATCTGTTGCAGCATTATACCAATGACGAGGCTGAGCAGTTTTGCCTCCATGCCAATGCGCATCAGGGCATAGCTATCCGCACCAATACTCTGAAAACCACCCGGGAACAGCTGATTGCCGATTTGGCAGCGGAAGACATTATTGCTGAGGCGGCAGGCTTTGCTCCGGAGACATTGCAGCTGAGCGGTAAGCTGGGCAATATGGCAGCGCATCCGCTGTTCAAAAAAGGTCATTTTGTGGCGCAGGGCTTGTCCTCGCAGCTTGCGGCGCATGTGCTCAGCCCCAAGCCCGGCAGCAAGGTGCTTGATTTATGCGCTGCCCCGGGCGGCAAGACTGCCCATTTAGCTGCGCTGATGAACAATCAGGGAGAGATTCATGCCTTTGATATACATCCGCATAAGGTGGAACTGATCAAGGACAATGCCCGGCGCTTGGGCATCGGCATTATTAAGGCGGATACAGCAGACAGCCGCGCTCTGCCACAGTCCTATTTGCAATGGGCCGACTATATTCTGCTGGATGCGCCCTGCTCCGGTCTTGGTGTTTTGGGCATGCGGCCGGACAGCCGTTTCCGCAAGGAAACAGCTGCCATTACTGAACTGGCAAAGCTCAGCTATGAGCTGCTTAGCGCGGCGGCTGATTATCTCAAACCGGGTGGGCGCATTTGCTATGCCACCTGTACGATAACTGAGGAAGAAAACAGCGCCAATATTAAGCGCTTTCTCGCCTGGCATCCCGAGTTTTCTTTGCAGAGTATTTCCGGACTGATGGAATATATGCCAGAGATGAAAAAAGAGCTGAGTTGCGGCGCTATCCAGCTCTTGCCATTTACTACCGGGGGTAGGGCAGAAGGATTTTATTTGGCATTATTGGAGAAGGCAAAATGAGCAAGCTTGATTTGCGCAGTATGAACAAAGCGGAATTAACGGAATATATTATCAGTATTGGTCTTCCGGCGTACCGCGCCAGCCAATTGTTTCGTCATATCCAAAAACAGGGCGCGGATAGCTTTGCGCAGATGAGTGATTTGCCGGAACAGCTGCGAGAGGAGCTTGACCAACAAACAAGCATCGCTTTGCCCAAAGTGATAGATAAACAGGTATCAAAAGCCGGGGATACGGTTAAGCTGTTATTGGAGTTTGCTGACGGCGAACGCATTGAGATGGTACTGATGCTCTATGAACGCTGGCAGGCGCATAACCGCGTCACCTGCTGCGTCAGCAGCCAAAGCGGCTGCGCCATGAATTGCCGTTTTTGCGCTACTGCCCTGCATGACCAGTTCCGGAACTTAAGCGCCGGAGAAATCGTCGCACAAGTGCAGATTGCCGATAAATTAGCCTATGAAATGGGCTTTAACGGTATCACCAATGTTGTTTATATGGGTATGGGCGAGCCTTTGCTCAATCTGGCAGCGGTGAAAAAATCTCTGGAGCTGATCAATGATGAAGACGGCATGAATATCGGTATGCGCAGGATAACCATTTCTACCTGCGGTATTGTTCCCAAGATCAAGGAAATGGCTGCCTGGGGCTATCAGCTGGGCATTGCAATATCCCTGCACGCGGCAGACGCGGAGCTGAGACGGCAGTTGATGCCGGGTGCGGCCCGCTATAGCCTGCCGCAATTAATCGAGGCCTGCAAATATTACCGTGAGCAAAGCGGCAGACGGATTACCGTAGAATATGCTCTTTTTAAAGATATTAATGACAGCCTGGCAGACGCAGAGTCTTTGGCTGCTTTATTGACAGAAACCGATATTCTTGTTAATATTATACCTGCAAATCCTTTGCCTGAAGCAGGAATTTTTCCTCCCAGCGCCACAGTTGTTGACAACTTTTGCCAAAATGTACAAAATTTGGGCGTTAATGTACAAAAACGCCGCAAAAGAGGAACGGATATTCAAGCTGCCTGTGGTCAGCTGCGAAGAAGAAATGATGGCATAATTAAGCGATAAATTAACAATAGTAAATTAACGATATAGTAAAAATGGTAATAATAGTAGTATTTGATAAAGCAGTACGTTGCTTGATCAGGAGGCATAATGCGAGCAGAATATCTCTCCCATGTGGGAGCAGTAAGAGCCAATAATGAAGATGCCATTTATTGTGATATCAAAAGCGGCATTTTTGTAGTCGCAGACGGGGTAGGCGGCAAAGAGGCGGGGGAAGTTGCCTCTGCTACCGCAGTGCGCATGGTGGCGGAAAAATCTTGGGAAGACCCTGAGGCTGAACCAGCGGAAATGCTCCGTGAAGCTTTTTACGAAGCGAATAATCTCATTTATAATGGCGGCAAACAGCCGGAAATGGATGGCATGGGCACAACCATGACTGCCATGGCCATCAAGGGCGATGAAATTACCATTGTGCATGTTGGCGATAGCCGCGCATATCTTTTCAATAAAAATGAAATGCGCCAATTGACCGACGACCATTCCTTGGTGGCACAATTGGTACGCGATGGCCAGCTGTCGGCAGAAGAAGCCAAGCATCATCCGCATAAAAACATTTTGCTGAAAGCGCTGGGCCAGGAAGCTCTGGTGGAAGTGGATATGGTGGTAGCAAACTGGACAGAAGGCGATTATTTGCTTTTGTGTACAGATGGCTTATATAATCTGGTTGAGGAAGATGAAATGAAAGAGATCACCCTGCGGGTAGCAGAGCTGCGTACAGCAGTAGAATTTCTGGCAGAATCCGCTTTTAATAGAGGTGGGTATGATAATATTTCTTTGATTCTCATTGCCCACGATTAAAATTTGAGGTGTAGATATGATAGGAAAAACCTTTAATAACAGGTATAAGATTATCGAGAAGCTTGGCAGTGGCGGCACGGCTATTGTTTATCGCGGACAGGATATCCTCTTGAACCGGATGGTGACGATCAAAATTTTGCGCGAGGAATACGGCAATAATTCTGATTTTGTCCGCCGCTTCCGTCATGAGGCCCAGGCTGTCGCCAGCCTTTCGCATGGCAATATTGTCGGTATCTATGATGTTGGCAGCGAGGACAATATGCAGTATATTGTCATGGAATTTGTGGAAGGCGAGAGCCTCAAGGATTATATCCGCAGAAAAGGCGTTGTTCCGGTAGCCGAGGCCTGCAATATCATCAATCAAGTGCTGGCCGGCATTCAACATGCGCATGAGCATGGGATTATCCACCGGGATATCAAATCGCACAATATTCTTCTTTCCCGCGACGGGCAGGCCAAGGTCACTGATTTTGGTATTGCCGTAGGGATGAGCGATGTTACGCTTACCTATAACACTTCCAGCCGCATTATGGGCTCTGTACATTACATATCTCCAGAGCAGGTGCAAGGCCAGCCTGTGACCGAAAAATCTGATATCTATTCCGCTGGGGTCGTCTTTTATGAGATGCTGACCGGGCGTCTGCCTTTTCTGGGAGAAACGCCGATCTCTATTGCCATGCAGCATGTGCAGGGCGAGCTGATCCTGCCGCATCAAATTAACCCGGCTGTTTCTATGGGTATTTCCTATGTGGTGATGCGGGCGATGCGCAAAAATCCGGAAACGCGCTATGCCAGCGCCAGAGAAATGGCAGAAGCTGTTGTTGCTGCCTATCAGGGCGAGAGTGAGCAAGCTCCGTATTCCGATCAAGCGGGTATTACTGATGAAGAGATAATAAAGCAACGGCGGCCGCTGGTGAACAAAAAAGAGCAGCCTAAAAGAGTGAAATCCCAGCATATCAAGTTAGATGCCAAACGGCTGGCATTTATGGGCGTGGGTCTGGTTGCGCTGATTCTGATTGTCTTTATGATTGTCCGTATTGCCGGCGGTGGCGGCGACAAAATTATGGTCCCCAATGTGGTCGGCAGTGATTTAACCCAGGCTCTGGCTGATTTTGCTGATGCCGGGCTGGCGGATCCGGAAGTTGTTTATGTCAGCAGCAATGAGGATGAGAATATTGTTGTTTCGCAAAGCGTGGCTGACGGGCAGGAAGTTTCCGCTGATAGGGTGATCACCTTACGTGTCAGCGAGGGCGCCGGCAAGATCATTGTTCCTGTTTTAGTCGGCCTTCGGCTCGAAATAGCCAAACTGTCGCTTGATAACCGCGATATGCGCTACCAGATTGAAGAAAAATATGATGAGGATGTTGCTCGCGATTATATTATTTCTCAAGATCCGGAGGCTAACGAGGAAGTATCGAGAAATACTGTGGTGATTTTGACCGTCTCTTTGGGGCCGGAACCGGTGGATATTGATATGCCGGATTTGCGGGGCAAAACCATGACTGAGGTTGAACCGCTGCTTACAGAATATAATTTTAATCTCACTGAAACTACTTATGAGCAAAGCACCGTTTATGCCGAGGGAAAAATCTGCGGCCAAAGCGTTGCTCCTAATACGAGAACTCAAACAGGAATTGATATTAAGCTAACTGTTAGCACGGGTCCTGGCCCGCAGGAGAGCAATCCGGATAATGATACTCATGATATTTTCTATACAGTGCCAAATGACGGCCAGGCGCACCGGATTATCATGAGGCTGACAGATATCTATCAGGCCCGGGAGATTTATAATGAGAATCATGATCCGGGCGACCATGTGGAATATTCCTTCACCTATTATGGGACAGGGACGGTGCAGGTTTTTGATAATGGCATTGTGGTAAGCACGGAGCCATTGTATTAATGGAGAACAGCGAGGGTCGGATCTTTTCCGGATATGGTGGGTTTTATCAGGTCAGGCTAGCAGACGGCGCCATCGTCAACTGCAAACCGCGCGGCAAGCTGAAAAAAAGCTTTGAGCGCATTTATGTCGGCGACCAGGTGGAGATTTCCCATTTGCCAGATAATACCGGTATGATAGAGACAATATACCCGCGTAGATGCTTTTTGCCGCGGCCGAATATTGTTAATGCCACTCGCCTGCTGATTGTCGCCGCCTGGAAAATGCCTGAATATGACTTATTGCTTTTAGACCGAATGCTGGTCATTGCACAAAAATGTGGCATTGAGCCAATCATCTGTTTTAATAAAATGGATTTACTACTGCCGGAAGAAGAAGAGAAATTTGCCGCTATCGCAGCAGTATATCAAAAAACCGGTTTCCCGCTGCTGGCTATTTCAACCTATACCAAAAAAGGGCTCACGGAGCTCAGACAATATCTTGGTCATGGGACGAGCGTTATGGCAGGGCAAAGCGGCGTGGGCAAAACCAGCCTGCTCAATTGCTTACTGCCAGAGGAGCATGCCGAAACCGGCGTAGTAAGCGAGCGGCTCAAAAGGGGCAAACACACTACGCGCTATACCCGTATACTTCCGCTGGATGATGTCGAGGAAGGCTTTATCGCTGATACCCCGGGCTTTTTTATCCTCGAACTGCCTGATGATTTTTGCGCAAAAGAGCTGGCCTCCTATTATCCGGATTTTGCCCAGGAAGAATTATGCCGCTTTGAAACATGTTTGCATGATAAGGAGCCTGATTGTGCAGTGAAAGCCGCAGTGGAAGCAGGAGAAATTGATTCCGGCAGATATAGCCGCTATTTACGTCTGCTCCAGGAAATTCAGGAAAAAGAGGTACAATACCGATGAAAAAAATTGCTCCTTCCTTTTTGGCTGCTGATATCTGGCGCTGCGGGCAGCAGGTGAGCGCCCTAGAGCAAGCCGGGTGCGAGTATTTGCATCTGGATATTATGGACGGGCATTTTGTGCCCAATATCAGCTATGGCCCGGGAATAGTCAAGATGCTGCGTGACCACAGCAAGATGGTCTTTGATACGCATCTGATGGTTGAGGATCCGCATCTTTATTATGAGGATTTCGTCAATGCCGGAGCGGACATTATTGCAATTCACGCGGAAGCCTGCCATCATCTGGACCGCAACCTGCATCATATTCATGATTTGCAGGTGAAAGCAGGGGTGGTGCTTAATCCGGGCACGCCGCTGATTATGCTGGAAGAAATTTTGCCTCTTTGTGATCTGGTATTATTGATGAGTGTCAACCCCGGGTTTGGCGGGCAGAAATTTATCCCCTCCACCCTGGACAAGCTGGCCCGCTTGCAGCGAATGCGCAGCGAGCAGGGGCTTAATTTTTTGATCGAAGTGGACGGCGGCGTAGATAGCGCTAATATTGCTCAAATCGCCGCAGCAGGGGCGGATATTTTGGTAGCCGGTTCTGCTGTTTTTGGCAAGGATGATCCCGCTAAAGCTTATTTGGAGCTGACTGCATTAGCCAATCAATAAAATAAGGACAGGTCAAATATTATGAAAATAGCAGCCATGTTTGCGGAAGGCAAACCTATATTTTCTTTTGAAATTTTCCCTCCCAAGCGCACCGCGCCGATTGAAACGCTGTATACAACTCTTGATCAGCTGGATGGTCTTCATCCCAGCTTTATTTCTGTGACCTATGGCGCTGCCGGTGCGCAGGACAAGCATAGCAGCCTGGAGATTGCCGCAACGATCAAGCAGCGTTATGGCATTGAGCCGCTGATGCATATAACCTGCGTCAACAGCACCAAAGAGGATATTGCCGCAGTGCTGGACAAGGCGCAGGCGCAGGGCATCGAGAACCTGATGGCTTTGCGAGGGGATTATGTAGCAGGGGTTAAGCCCAAAGAGGATTTTAAGCATGCGTCCGATCTGGCGGAGTATCTTTCCGCGCGCGGCGGCTTCAATATTTCCGGCGCCTGCTATCCGGAAGGACATAGCGATAGTCCGGATCTGATTACTGATATTCGTAACTTGAAAATCAAGGTTAAGGCCGGGTGTAATCATTTGGCCTCACAGCTGTTTTTTGATAATAGCATGTTTTATCGTTTTTTGGATATGGCGCGCAGTGAAGGCATTAATGTGCCGATTGCCGCCGGTATTATGCCAATTACCAACAAAAACCAAATCAACAAAATAGTGACGCTTTGCGGCGCGAGTATTCCCGCTAAGATGGCTAAGATTATGCAGCGCTACGAAGACCATCCAGAGGCTCTTTTTGATGCTGGTATCGCCTTTGCGGTTGACCAGATTGTGGATTTGGTGGCGCATGGCGTGGATGGCATTCATCTTTATACGATGAATAATGCGCAGGTGGCCAGACGCATTTCTGAAAATGTGGCCAGCCTCTTTGATGTCGGCAAAAACGAGTAGGCTTGCCTTTGAGCCGGCTGGATTGACGGATAATAAAAAGCGCGGAACAGTTTGTTCCGCGCTTTTGCGTGCGTTAAATATATTTGCCGCTGCTGAAAAGTTATTTCAGGAAACCGGCGACAATTTTTTCGATGGCCTCATCTTCGGTCAAACCCAATGTCATCAGTTTGATGATCTGCTCGCCGGCAATTTTGCCAATAGCTGCCTCATGAATTAAGGACGCGTCGGGGTGGTTAGCGATAATTTCCGGAATAGCCTGCACCGAGGCATTATCCATGATAATGGCATCACATTCGCTATGACCCTTGCAGCTGTTATTGCCATAAACCTTGGAGGCAAATATCTGCTCAGAATTACCCTTGGCTACAGAGCGCGAGGTCAGCCCGGTACTGGTATTGACGCCGTCCATATCTACGGCAAACTCGGTGCGGGCATATTGTTTACCATGTGTCAGCAGGCTTTCTTTGATAATCAGGCTGCTGTTATCACCCATTTTGGCCCTTGTGACACGGTTGGTTGAGTCAACCCCTTCAATTTGGATGGTAAGCATATTCATGCTGCTGCCCTTAGCTAGCACCACCTCAGTGACCGGGTTCAAAATCCGCTCCCCATTACCGTCACCGCTGCCAAAATGCTTTTCAATATAACTTAAATGCGCATTCTCCTCAAAGAAGAAGCGGTGGATACCGTCATGCTCAGAAAGGCTGCTACCGCAGTTATGAATACCGCAACCGGCAATAACCTCGACATCAGCGCCGGCGCCGATGTAAAAATCATTATAGACCATTTCTACCAGACCGCTGCAGCTGACTACCACAGGAATATAAACCTTTTCCGCCTTGGTCCCTGGGAGAATATGGATATCCAGGCCTGTCCCATCTGCTTTAGGTTCAACTTTGATGTTTGCGGAGTTGGAGCGGCCAATGCTTTTGCCGTCAACACGAATATTATAGGCGCCTTGAGGCGCTGTTTTGATGCCTGCTATTGTCTGCAAAATATTTTCTTGTACACTATCCATTATTGTCCCTCCCTTCGTAAAAACTTACAGGTATTAGAGCCCTCAAGCAATGTCGGCAGTATTGTCGCTTTATCGCCAAGGCTGGCCACCCGACCATTGGCAATGACGACAATTTTATCGGCGATATCTAAAATACGCTCCTGATGGGAAATGATAATCACCGAGCCATTATTGGCTGAACGCATCTTTTGGAAAACATTGATCAGGTTATTAAAGCTCCATAGGTCGATGCCTGCTTCCGGTTCATCAAAAATAGACAGATCAGGCTGGCGGGCTAAAAGCATGGCAATTTCAATACGTTTTAATTCGCCGCCGGAAAGACTGGCATTGAGCTCGCGGGTCACATAATCCTTGGCGCAGAGACCAACCTCCGCCAAATAGACACAAGCCTGTTCCACATCTAGCTCCTCTTTAGCAGCCAGAGAAAGCAGATCCTGAATGGTCAGGCCCTTAAAGCGCATCGGCTGCTGAAAAGCCAGGCCCATGCCTAGGTTGGCCCTTTCCGTAATATCCAGGGCAGTAATATCCTTGCCTTTGAAATATATTTTACCGGTGGTGGGGGTGGCAATGCCCATCAAAATTTTGGCCAGGGTTGATTTGCCGCCACCATTGGGGCCGGTGATAACAAAAAAACTATTATCATCAACAGATAAGCTAATATTGCTGAGAATATTTTTTTCTGTTTTATCTTCATCAATAACAGAATAGGAAATATCTATTAATTCCAGCATAATATCCCTCCTTTTGCGCTCGGTCGGGCTTTTGTCTGCGCTCTGCCAAAAGCCCTATTCACGTCTTTTGTTGCATTCTTTTATATCAGAATATTGCCAAAAATCTTACAATTGCCCACTTAAAGCTTATGAACAAGGTATCATACCCAAGTAAACTTGTCAAGATTTAATTGCCGCCTAAAGCTAATTGTTTTAGTAAAAACAAAGCCAAACATTAATAGGCTAATGTTTGGCTTTAACGCTGTTTATTAGGCAAATAATTAATTATTGTGCAGCAGAAATCTGGTTTTGCATATCATATGCCATAGCCATTTCTGTTAATTTTTTACGGTAGCTTTTGATCTGTTGGCCAAAAGTGTTATTGGGATTATCCTGGAAATTAAATTTGGGGGTATTAAAATTCATCAAAGCTTGATAGTACTTGGGAATCTCTTCTTCACTCAGCTCCCAGGTAACAATCTGGATATTCTCTTTGATCCATTTTGTCAGCTCTTCTTCGCTTTGCTCATTCAGAGCATAGTTGGTATAGCGGTCCTCGTCTCTGGGCTCGCCGCTGCGCGGAACTGCAATCAGCGCCAAAGAGGGAGCAAGTAATGCTGCTAGTGAGCGGCGCACAGTGGAAATACCGGTGTCATTGCGCCAATGGCGGATACTATCATTGCCAATTCTGCCAATATAGATAATGGGGGATTCTATTTCGCCAAAAAGGTTGATCGAGAGCTCGCTTCCGCTGTAACAGAGGAAGTATAAGCCTTTTTTCTGCATAAATTCCAAAAACGCTACTTCATCAAATGTTTTCGCCTTGGCAATCAATTCATCGCTGATTGCCCGGCTTTGCTCCCAGGTGATGGGATCTCCTGCCTCTCTCAAGTCAATCTCCCCTTTCCGTTGTTGCTTATATTTTATTCATATGCTTCCGGCCTGAGTACGCCAATATAAGGCAAATGCCGGTACTGTCCATTGAAATCAAGACCATAGCCTACGACAAAACTATCCGGGATCGAAAAACCAACATAATCAGCGTGAAAATCTACTTTTCTGCGCGAAGGCTTGTCAAGCAAAGTACAAATTTTGATCGAAGCGGGTTTTCTTTTGCCAAGCAGCTCGCTTAAGCATTGCAGCGTCAAACCAGTATCAACAATATCTTCTACTATCAGTATATGCCGTGCGTGAATATCTTCACTAATATCTTTGATGATGCGCACATTGCCGCTGGTTTTGCTGGAGCAACCATAACTGCTAACAGCCATAAAGTCCATTTCGACCGGCAGCTGCAACTGGCGGATCAGATCGCTCATAAAGACACTGGAGCCACGGAGAATACCCACAACTAAGAGCGGCTGCATAATATGCTGATAATCAGCGCTGATAATTTTGCCCAGTTCGGCAACTTTTTGCGCAATAGTTTCGCTGTCCAAAAGCACTTTTTGCAGATGTGTGTCAAGATGCGTTTGCCAAGAAGTCAAAGTTAATACCTCCGGCGGAGTAATAGATATGTTGACATTATTCTTATTTTATTTATTCTGTGTGCTTGCGCAAAAACCTTTTTATGTAGCCATTAGGAATGTGAACTCATGCGGTTTTGGCGAAAAAACGCTGGCATCTCTAGTTGAAAAAATTGCTTCGCGTAGAGATACTACGAAAAACAATTTTTTCACCAGGATCTGCTCACTATTTTTCAGTCAAAACTGCTAGCACCCCCGACGGATGGATGGTCGGGCTGGGCTAGGCAGAGCGACGAAGGCAGGCTGGACGCCTGTCTAGGAGCGATAACAAAGCTCCAGATCGATTATCCGCCGTCAGGGGCGCATGAGTTCGCATCTCTAATGGCTAAGGCTGTTGACGAGGGCAAAACAACTGCCATGAGGAGGGGTTGTTATGGATAAACAAGAAATTATCAAAATAGCCAAAGCGGCTCTGATAAACAACAAGCTCAATAATTATGCGGCAATCGGCGCCCCGGAGGATGCTATCTGGACAAATATTGAGGCTGGCTTTGCCGCAGGCGATGACCCGCTGTTCAAATTCTATAAGCAGGATATCGGCGAGTTTTTCTGGTCTCCCGCTGAAGCCTGGCGCAAATATTATCCCGATGACAAGCTTGCGGATGAGGATTTGACCGTGGTGTCGCTGTGCTTGTCAATTGATGATAAAACCAGGGATATTCAAAAAAAGCAAAAGTTTACGCCCGCTTATCGCTGGCTTTATGCCAGAAACAGCTATGAGCCGATAGTCAAAGAGCTTTGCGATCAGATGATTGCCCGCTTGGCAGAGCAAGGGTTGCGCGCTATTGCTCCTGACCAGCACCCGGATTGGGCCTGGCAAAAATCAGAAAAATATGGTCTGGCCTCCAACTGGTCCTTGCGCCATGTGGCCTATGCGGCCGGGCTGGGAACATTTGGCCTTTGCGACGGCATGATTACCCGCCAGGGTAAAGCAGTACGCTTTAGCTCTTTAATTCTAGATATCAAGCTAGCGGCTGACAAGCGGCCCTATGATGACTATCATGACTGGTGCCTTTATTATGCCAAGGGCGCTTGCCCGTCTTGCATTAAGGCCTGCCCGGTTAACGCTATCAGCGAGCAGGGGCATGATAAAAACAAATGCGAAGAATATATTTGGGATTTGCGCAGCAGCTATACGGATAGCAAACCAATTAATGCTAAAGGACCTTTTGGCTGCGGACTTTGCCAGGGCAATGTGCCTTGCCAAAGAGGCGTTCCCGCCGGCCTTGATCAAGGAGCCAGAAGTTTGTAGTGATAAGCAGGGCCTTTTCCTGAAAGATTTTCTATTGTTAAATTTTAAAATTTGTGGTACAATAACATTCCTGGCGAAACTGCCGGGATAAGACAGTTCTCAAGTTTGTCGTGCGTGCGGGGCAGTAGCGGCGCCTTGTAACCTTCAATCCGCTATAGGAGGGCTGATAAACCGTCTTGAGGGTATCTCTTGTGGAGCAGCCCCGCATAAGTAGTGATGAAGATTGGGTCCTGCGCGGCAGGCAGCTGTGAACCTCGTCAGGTCCGGAAGGAAGCAGCGATAAGCAGAAGAGCCTGGGTGCCGTAGGAGCGCCTGATTGGAGCCAACTGTGCGGAAAGCGTCTGGGGGAGTATATTCGAAGGCGGCTGCACGGCAAATAAAAAACCACTCGATAAGAGTGGTTTTTTGTATGTTTGGGCGTAGTCTTATTATAAACGGCTAAAGATCATCCTGCCGCGTTTGGCCAGCCATTTTTGGCAAAAGCCGGTGATGAACACAAACAGCGCAATGGCGAGCAGGCTATAGATAGCAAAGGAAATAATGCTGCTTAGGAAAACCAGATAGACAACAAAGACGGCAATAATCGGCAGCGTGCCGACAAAAAGGGCCAGGATCACAGAGGTGCCTTGTTTTACCACCTGTATTTCCTCTTTCCAGTCCAGCTTGGGGAAGGTGAGATTCAAAACCAGGCCAATATTGGCTGCCATCACGCAAAAGACGCCGCAGGTAATTGCCATCAGCGCCATCTCCAACAGCGAAATACCCAGCACCAAAGAGGAAACAATAACGCCAAGCAGAGTAAGCGGCAAGGTGACAAACAAATTAGCATTGATTTTCGCCTGAAAAACATCATTGATGTTAACAGGCAGGGTTTTTAATATCCACAATTGTTTGCCTTCAAGAGAAATCATACAGGCGGACATATAGCTCATTCCCGCGCAGCAACAATAAGCAATGATCAGCAGCGCAGGCAAAATGGCCTCCATGCTCTCGCCGTGCAGAAAATTAGCCAAAAAGCTGTTGTTGCCGATCACCACCACAATCGTCATCAGCAGGCTCATCACCATACCAATACCGGCATTCATCATATAGCCGGAAGAGCCAAAGAAACGGATCAGCTCCTTTTTGATCAAGGTCTGGCGGGGACTCCTGCTGCGATAATCAATATCCTGTTTCTTGGAGGTCCAGGTTTTGTGTTGAACGCCAAAAATACGTGCGTTGACCAATAGTCCTAAGATAAACGGGCCAACAGTGATCAAGGCAAAATAGAAGAAATCAAGCAGCGAGCCTTTGATCATGAAATCCAGCGCCCAATTTAGCGGCTTAAGCGAGGCATAATGAGCAAGCATATCTGCGGTATTCTCACTGCTGCCGCTGGACAGATTAAAAGTGACAAAACCAAAGATGACCAGCATGCTTAGCACAGTAGTAATAGCTGACGGGTTTTTCAGTTTGTCGCTGATTTTAAAGAACAACCAGCCCAGTAGATAAGAAATACCCACCGAAAGCAAGGGTATCATCAGCCACACCAGCAGACAGCGTAAAATTGTCAGCAACCCCGGCCCGGCAACAAAAATATAAACAATTACGCTGGGCAGGAAGAAAACAGTAATCGGCAGCAGCTCGAATAAATATTTGGACAGGCTCTTGGCTAGCATGATAGTTTGTCTGGGCAGCGGCATCGAGAGCAGCATATCAGCGTCAGTCGCGTTATTATTGGTGCTGCTGCGCATGACAGCCATGAGGATAGCGAGTAAAAAGGCTAAGACGAGAAAATAATAAAACCCGGCCTCAGGCATGCCAATTTGAGCATAGATAGTCATTTGTCCAAAGGCAGTAATGCCCATCAGAACCATAAAAACCAAACCGCCAATCACAATGGCTATGGACGAGCCAATGATTTTGCTGGTTTTTTTATTGTATTTAAAACTACCCCAAAAGACCAGGAGATAGTTTAGTACCAAAATTTTTAATTTACTTTTCATTATCAGTCAGCTCCAGGAATACTTCTTCCAGGGAATTATCGCCGCGGATCTCGTCCATAGTTCCGGAGGCGGCCAGTTTACCGTTTTTGATGATAGCCACTTTGTCGCAAAGCTTTTCCGCTACTTCTAAAACATGGGTGGAGAAAAAAATGGCCCCGCCCTTATCACAAAAGTCGCGCATTAGCTGCTTTAAGGTGAAAGAGGCCTTGGGGTCTAAACCAACAAAGGGTTCGTCCATCATCATCAGTTTTGGTTTGTGAATAAAAGCGGAGATGAGCTGCAGCTTTTGCTTCATGCCATGAGAATAGGAGTTAATCGGGTTGTTAAGGCTTTTGCGCAGTTCGAGCAGTCCGGCATAATACTCAATAGCTTGTTCCCGCTCAGCTGTTGAGATGCCGAAAACATCCGCCACAAAGTTCAGGTATTGCGCGCCTGTTTGGGTGTCATAAAGGTAGGGTTCATCAGGGATATAGGCTGTTTTCTGTTTGACCTGGAGCGGCTCGGTGAGGATATTGGTTCCATCAATTTCAATTGTCCCTTCCTCAAAAGGCAGGATGCCGGCCACTGCTTTCAGTGTAGTGGTTTTGCCGGCGCCATTATGGCCGATGAAGGCAAAGAGATCACCGCAATCAACGCAAAGATTAAGGCCATCTACAGCCTTTTCCCCGCCGCGGCTGTAAGATTTAGAAAAATTTACAATTTTTAGCATGGTGTACTCCGTTCATTGTGAAAATTAAGACAAAAAGTCTATAGGTTTTTTCTTGATCAGTATATAAGTATCCTTCTTGTGATAAAGACTTTCATCAAACCTTCAAAAAAGTGTTATCCTCTTGACACAAAAAAACCAGTCTCACAGTACAAGGCTGGCTTTTTTATGTCTGATTAATTAGCTGCTAACCTGCTTTTTAGTGTTGCTATTTTTTATTGATCCGCCTTGTCTGATGCCTTATCAGCGTCAGCGTCAGCCGCTTGGTCTTTGGCAGCCGGAGGCGGCCCGTCGGGATAGAGATAATCGAGAGCTGCTTTCAAATGGGGGTTTAAGGCCGGATCCTGCGAAAAATAGCTGGCAGAATCAATATCCTTTGGGTCTTCTATGAGGATATTAGGCTCAATGCCAATGCCATGCAGGCTAAAGCCGGATGGCGTATAATAAATGCTGCGGGTGTAGCGGCGGCCGTATTTGGATTCCAGCTGGGTAACGTTTTGGGTGATGCCCTTGCCATAGGTGGTAGTGCCGATTAAGGTGGCGTTACCCTGCTCTTTGATCGCGCCAATTAGCACTTCGGAGGCAGAGGCAGTATAGGCGTTTTGCAGAATCACTACGGGCAGGCTATTCAGTTGCCCGCTGGAAGAACGATAATCTGTGCTCTCGACAGCGGTTTTTTCGCTGACAACAACGCTGCCAAGCGGCACAAAATATTCGGCAATTTCAATACTGGGCAGCAGCAAGCCACCGCCATTGCTGCGCAAATCCAGAATCATGCTGCCAATGGGGCTCTCCTGGTTCAGCTGATTAAAAAGAGTGGTAAAATCAGCAGCTGTCTGCTCATTAAAGCTGATAATGGAAATATACACAGTATCAGGATAGTCTTCCAGACGAACTGCGCTTACTGTCTCATTGGTAATCATGGCACGGGTGATAGTTACCTCATATTCCGTATTGTCCACAGCGCGCCGTAGTTTAACAGTCACCTTTGAGCCAATATCGCCGCGAATAATAGCAGCTGCTTCAGCCGGGTCCTTGTCAGCCAAAGAAATACCGTCCGCCTCAAGAAGAACATCGCCGATGGCAATTTCTGTCTGCGAGGCCGGGGTGTTTTTGATAATACTGTAAACAGTAACTGCGCCGGTTTCAGGATCCTCTACCATTGAAACGCCGATACCGCCAAAGGTGCCTGTGATCGTGGTATAAAGCATGTCATATTCGCTGGGAGTATAGTAGGCGGCATAATCGTCATATAAACTTTCGAGCTGAGCGTTGACAGCAGTATTAGCTGTCTCCAGCAGTGCGGTTATATTCCACTCAGCAGGAGTGGTGCTGGCCTCTGCGCTTGAGCAAGAGCTGAGCAAAAGTACTAGCAGTAATAAGAGAATGGGTAAGAGTTTTTTCATATTGTTTTTCCTTAATTAATAATAACTTCAGTAGCAGCAAATGGAAACGCCCTCTCACAAAGGGGGCGTTTCCAGCAATGTAATTAGTAAGGCTATGGCTTAGGCCTCGGGTATCAGCAGCCCGTATTCTCCGTCAAAACGGCGGTAAAGTACATTCACCTGGGCAGAGCTATCATTAACAAAGGCAAAAAAACTGTGCCCCAGCAAATTCATCTGCATAATAGCTTCTTCAACATTCATTGGCTTGGTGGTAAAGGTTTTGGTTTTTACCGGCTCGTCGTCCTCAAACCAGGCTGCTGCCATCTCCTCGCGATAGCCGCCCAGCTCCTTGCCGGTGTTACGCCCCCGTTTGATCAGGCGCTGCCGATATTTATGAATCTGGGATTCTAGTTTTTCACTGACATAGTCGATGCAGGTATACATATCATAGCCTTCCACTTCGCCGCGGATGGTGACGCCGTGATAAGGAATTGTTACTTCAATGCGATGCCGGTCTTTGATTGCGCTCATGGATATGCTGGCGCGCTCCACGCCAATTAGTTTGTCCAGCTTTTGCAGCCTTTTTTCACAATATTCCTTCATGGCGTCTGTGATTTCAAGGTTTCGTGCTTTATACGTAAACTCCATGATTTCCACCTCGCTTCATAGTAGTGTGCTTACCTAATATATTATTTCCATATTGGCAAATTAATTCCTGCCAAGCGCAACCCTGATAAATATGTGTAACCAAGATTAACAGTTTGTGATAGCTGCATTTTACCTGGTTTTCTGCGGTAAGCAGGCAGCTTGATAATTTTGCCCTCAGCGGCTAGCCATTAGGGATGCAAACTCATGCGCCCCGGACGGCGTTTGGTCGAGCTGGCGCTTTGTTATCGCTCCTAGGCAGGCGTCCAGCCTGCCTTCGTCACTCTGCCTGGCCCAGCCCGACCCTCCCTCCGTCGGGGTGTTAGCAGTTTTGACTGGAAAACAGTGAGACCTAGCTGGCTTTTGCCTATGGCAAAATCTCAGCTATGCATTTAGTTAAAACCAAGATGAAACATCTTGGTTTTAACTAAACAAATCCTGGTGAAAACATTGCTTTTCGTAGTATATCTACGGGAAACAATGTTTTTATCGGGAGATGCCAGCGTTTTTCCGCCAAAACCGCATGGGGTTCGCATCCCAAATGGCTAAGAGTGTTGATAAAATTTGCTTACTTTGTTGTTGTCACAGTTGGCCTTTTGGCGCAGCTCTTATCGGTCTGCATCGTTTTGATGTCAGCCGTCTTGATTTGCTTGTTCCTCAGCTCACTATGCTTTGTTTATAGTATCAAAAATTTTTAATAAAATTTCATTTTTAAAAAAATTATCATTGCGATACACTACTATTTATGTTATCCTAAATATTATATTAATGCAGTAATATAGTAATAGATTTTTTACGATTATTTTTTTTGTCTAAAAGCATCTTGTCTTAATTATTGGTGTGCTGTGTTTTGCGATTTGTTCGTATTCTTTTAGATATTTTAGGAGGTAAAGAGATGTCAAAAGAAGCCAAGCTGGAAAAACTTGCTGCTAAAAGGGAACAAGTTCTCGCAGCCGGCGGTGAAGAGAAAATTACTAAACAGCATAGCGCTGGGAAAATGACTGCCAGAGAAAGAATTGACGCTTTGCTCGATGCTGGCAGCTTTATGGAACTGGATCAGTTCGTTACTCACAGAAGTGTAGCTTTTGACATGCGGGATATTGCAATACCCGGAGAAGGTGTCGTAACAGGCTATGGTAATGTGGATGGCAGACTGGTCTATGTTTATTCTCAGGATTTTACTGTTTTTGGCGGCTCTGTGGGAGAGATGCATGCCGCGAAAATTTGTAAGGTGATGGATATGGCCCTATCAGCCGGAGTTCCCCTTATCGGCATCAGCGATAGCGCCGGAGCGCGTATCCAAGAGGGCATTGACGCCTTAAACGGCTATGCGGAAATTTACCGCCGCAGTGTTTTAGCTTCCGGGGTGATACCGCAGATTACCGCTATTATGGGCCCCTGCTATGGCGGGGCAGCCATCACTACGGCCCTCAGCGATTTTACCTTTATGGTGAACGGTGCGGAGATGGGCCTGCTTGCGCCCGGAGTAGTGAGCGCTGTGGCCAACACTAATATTAGCGCTGAGGACTTGGCAGGCGCGATGACGCATAATGCCAAAAGCGGCTCCGCTCACTTTTATGCGGTGGACGAGGCTGATTGCCTGTCGCAGATCAAACGCTTGCTCTCCTTTTTGCCGGCTAATAATCTCGAGGGTTCTCCCATGTATAAATGCAGCGATCCTGCTGAACGTACTGCGGCCCTGGCAGATTTATTGCCGGAAGATGCTAACCAGCCTTATGATATGCATGATATTATCCGCAATATTGCTGATAATCAAGACTTTTTCGAGGTACAAGCTTATTTTGCTACCAATATCATAACAGGGTTGATCAGGATGAATGGCGTCAGTATTGGCGTTGTTGCCAATCAGCCCAATTCCGCCTCCGGCTGCCTGGATATTAACAGCAGCGACAAAGCCAGTTCCTTTGTGCGTTTTTGTGATTCGATGGGCATTCCGCTGTTAACCTTTGTCGATACTCCCGGATATGTTCCCACTATTGCTGAAAACGATAACGGTATTATCCGCCATGCCTCCAAGCTCGTTTATGCCTATGCGGAAGCATCTGTGCCCAAGGTGGTGGTGATCACCCGCAAGGCTTACGGGGGCGCTTATTTGGCCATGTGCAGCAAGGCTCTGGGCGCGGATATGGTGATAGCCTGGCCCACAGCGCAGATTGCCGTCATGGACCCCCTGGGCGCAGCCAATATCCTTTTCCGCGAAGAGATTGATCAAGCTGCTGATCCACATGCCATGCGGGGCATCAAAACAGCTGAGTATGAGGACAGCTATGCTGATCCCTATCATGCTGCCAGCCGCGGCCTGGTTGATACGGTGATCGAACCGGAAGTCAGCCGTTTCTATGTGATCAAAGCCATTGACGCCTTGCTCAGCAAGAAAGAAACACGCCCCGGCAAAAAGCATGGCAATTTCCCTTGCTAAGAAAAAGGAGGTAAAATGGTGAACAATTTATATGTCGTATTGGCAACCATTGATGAGACCCCCGGGTATATCACCGATCTAACCCTGGAAACAGGCATTAGCACCACAGTGATTGGTATGGGCGTTGTTTTTCTCGTCCTGATTGCCTTGTATGTTCTTTTTAAGGGTATTTCCGCTCTGGACACTGCTCAGAGCAAAAAAGAGCCAAAAGAGAAAAAAACCAAGAAGTCCAAAGCAGCCGCTGTGGACGCCACAGCAGATTTGGATACGCAAACTGTGGCTGCTATTGTGGCAGCGGTGGAGGTGTATTGCGGCAAACCAGCCCAACAATTGCGGTTTACTGCTATTCGCCGCAACAATAATGCTTGGCAGAGCAGTGGTACTGCTGACATCATTCATAGTAGACAACAAAACTTGTAAAGATGTGGGAGGATAGAACAAATGAGAAAATTTAACGTAGCAGTTAATGGTATAAGCTATAGTGTAGAGGTGGAAGAAATTGGCGGCGCTGCCGCTGTTGCTGCACCTGCACCAGCTGTTGTCGCAGCTGCGCCCGCTGCGGTTGCAGCAGCTACGCCAGCAGCACCGATTGCCGCTGCCGCAGCAGTAGCTGCCGGTGACGTCAGAATTGACAGCCCCTTGCCGGGCAATGTTTGGAAGATTAATATCAGCGTGGGTCAGGCAGTCAAAAAGGGCGATGTGCTGATGATTCTGGAAGCGATGAAAATGGAAAATGATATTTCCGCGCCTCAAGACGGCACGATTAAAGGCATTCACGTTAATCTCAATGATGCTGTCAACACTGGTGATCTACTAATTTCTATGTAAGAAGCGCAAAAGAAAAAAGTAGGGAGTTTTGTATATTATGGAAATAGTAAACTCATTAATAGAGTTTTTCTCTGACACGGGCTTTGCCGCCTTCACCTGGAAACAACTGGTGATGATGGGGGTATCATTTCTCCTTTTCTATCTGGCAATCAAAAAAGGCTTTGAGCCATTGGTTTTGCTGCCAATCGCTTTTGGGATGCTGCTGGCCAATATTCCTTTGGGCGGTGTGATGGAAGACCCTATTTATGCGCTGTCTGCTTCCGGCAAACCAGTATTGGAAGCAGTAGGCGGCTTGCTGCAATATATTTATCAAGGCGACCATCTGGGTATTTTCCCGCCTTTGATTTTCCTGGGCATCGGCGCAATGACAGATTTTGGCCCGCTGATTGCCAACCCAAAGACCCTGCTGCTTGGCGCAGCTGCCCAGCTGGGTGTATATCTTACCTTCTGGGGCGCATTGTTGCTCAGGGATCTGGTTCCCGGTATCTATTTCACCTTTCAGGAGGCAGCCTCTATTGGCATTATCGGCGGTGCGGACGGGCCGACAGCTATTTATCTTGCCACTAAGCTGGCGCCGCATTTATTGGGGCCGATTGCGGTTGCCGCATACTCGTATATGGCTTTAGTGCCGGTGATTATTCCGCCAGTGGCCAAGCTGCTCACCACCAAAAAAGAGCGGCAGATCCGCATGGTGCAGCTGAAGCCGGTTAGCAAACGGACCAAAATTATTTTCCCGATCATAACCACAGTGGTTGTTGCCCTGTTTGTGCCGGTAGCTACTCCGCTTATTGGGATGCTGATGTTGGGCAACCTCTTCCGCGAATGCGGCGTTGTTGACCGCTTGTCCGAAACTGCGCAAAACGCGATGATTAATATTGTCACTATTCTACTGGGCATCTCCGTCGGCGCTACTGCCAATGGCGAGGTCTTCCTCACCAGCCAAACCTTGGCAATCCTGGTCTTGGGCGTTTTAGCCTTTGCTTTCTGCGCGGCAGGCGGCGTGATGGTGGCCAAGATCATGAACCTGTTTCTGAAGAACAAAATCAACCCGCTTATCGGTGCGGCCGGTGTTTCCGCAGTGCCGATGGCAGCCAGGGTGGTGCATAAGATGGGCCAGAAAGAGGATCCGGACAATTGGCTGCTGATGCATGCCATGGGGCCAAATGTCGCCGGTGTTATTGGTACGGCGGTGGCAGCAGGCATCCTCATGACACTATTCGGATAAACAAACTATAATAAAAAACGGGGCTTCGGCTCCGTTTTTTATTGCTTTACAAGCAACCTAAATCAAGATACAATAAAATAATCTCCCAAAACAATTAATTTGAAGGATGAAAAATGGCGGAAACTTTTGTAGTAATTGACCTGGAAACAACAGGTTTAGATACGGATAAGGATAAGATTATCGAAGTAGCGGCAGTGAAAATCAAGCGCAATTTGATTGTCGATGAATTTGCCAGCTTGATTGAGATTGATTGCCCGCTAACCCCGGAGATCTCCGCCTTGACCGGCATCAGTGATGATATGCTGGTGGGGCAGCCGCGCATAGAGGATATTATTCCCAGCCTCAGTGAGTTTATCGGCGACGCCACCTTGATCGCCCACAATGCGGATTTTGACCGTACTTTTTTGCAGCGCTATTGGCCGGATAGCAGAGCATGGATTGACACTGTCACCTTGTCGCAGATTGCTTACCCTTTGCAGCCGTCCCATTCTTTGGCCTGGCTGACCAATGCCCTGGGGATAGAAAATACCAATGCTCACCGCGCTTTGGCCGACGCTTTGGCAACGGCAGAGCTGTTTTTGCGTATCAGCAAGGATATAGCTGCTTTCCCTGACTATTTGCAGGAGGATTTGCTGCATTTGGCAGAGAGCGATCATAGTCCTTTGGCGGATTTTATCCGCAGCCGCTGCAACAAGCGTAAAGGCGGAGAGATAAGCACACCTTCCTTGCCAAAGGCTCCTCCCGCAGCCAAGCGGACAATTGATGAAAATTATGTGCTGGACATTGCGGAGCTGGGGAAATACTTAGGTGAAAAAGCGATCTATAAGGAGCGCTATGCTGATTTTGAGGAGCGGCCGCAGCAGCTGCTCTTCTCGCAAGAGGTAGCCAAAGCCTTCAATAATAATAGCTTTTTGCTGGCTGAGGCTGGCACTGGCACTGGAAAGTCGCTGGCCTATCTTTTGCCGGCTGTGCTGTTTGCCAAGGGCAGCGGCAGGCAGGTAGCTATTGCCACCTATACCCGCAATTTGCAGGAGCAGCTGCTGAATAAAGATGTGGTTATGCTCTCGCGTCTGCTGGATATGCCGGTGAAGGCGGCCGTGCTCAAAGGACGCAGTAATTATTTATGCAAGCGGCTATATAAATATTTTTGCCAAGAGCCATCGGATGATATACGCTATTTTTTGATGCAGATTGCCGTGTGGAAGGGCTTAGACAATAATGCCGAGCAGGGAGAGCTGCCGCTTAATTCTTATACCCGGCGCAAATGGCAGCGACTGTGCGGCGCAAAAGAAAATTGCGCGCCCTTTTGCCCTTTTCGGCAAAAGAACAGCTGCTATGTGCAAAAAGCGCGCTTTAAAGCGGCAGAGGCGGATGTGCTGATACTCAATCACTCTTTGCTGATTGCCAATGCTGCCAATAATGCCGGGTTTCTGCCGGAGCTGCCCTATTTGATTATTGACGAGGCGCAGCATCTGGAAAATGCCACCGAAGACCAGCTGACTACGGCCGTATCCTTTTTTGATATTTTGAACATGCTTGGCCGTTATAGCAGAAAAGAAAAGGGCAGGGAAACCGGTGTGATCGCCACTATGGCCAAGCTGAGGGAAGGTTTATATGATAATTTTGATTATGAGCAGGTGCAGGTTTTAGTAGAAAAGCTGGCGGCTAATGTTGAAGATACGCTGGTTTGCGCGGAAAAATTCTATCAGGTGCTGGACAGTATTTTTGCCGCGGAAAAAATGCAGGCGATCTTTTTCCCGACCAAAGTCAGGGTGATGCCGGCGCACCGCAATGATTATGCCTGGCAGCTGTTGGAGCAAATGACTGACGAGCTCTCAGCTGCGCTGAAAATGCTGGCCGGCAATAGCCTGCAAATCCTGGACACCATCAAGGCGAGTAAAATGGAAGAAGAAGATAATACTCTGCCGCGCGGCTTTGATGAGCTGTACAGCCTGGGCACTATGGCCCGCGAGCTGGCCGATACCATCCGCGCCTGTATCAGCGAGGAAAACAGCAATTATGTTGCCTGGGTGGAATACGGCGACAAAGAGGCTAAACCATCAGTCAGCATTGCGCCGATAGAAATTGATGAAATTCTCCAACAACTGCTTTATGAAAAGACTGAGGCCATTGTCATGACCTCGGCAACGCTTTCGCTGGGCAAAGATTTTTCTTATTTCAAGGACAGAACCGGTCTTTCCCTGCTGCCTGATCCGCCGCGAGAGCTCACTTTATCTTCACCGTTTTTTTATCGCGATCAGGCCCTGTTTACCATTGTTGATGATTTGCCGGATTGGAGCAAATGCAGCGAAATTGAAGCTACCGCAGCCATTTCTGCGGCCCTGATCAAGCTTTTATCTGTGACCCGGGGCCGGGCGATTGTGCTATTTACTTCGCATTTGCAGCTGAAAAATATCTACCGGGAAATTAGCGGACCCTTGAAGCAGGAAGGCATTACTGTGCTGGCGCATGGGGTGAGCGGCGCGCCCTCGATGCTGCTGGAGCGGTTGAAAAAAGAAGATAACTGCTGCATCCTGGGTGCGGCAAGCTTCTGGGAGGGTGTCGATGTGATTGGCGAGGCTCTCTCGGCTGTCATCGTGGTACGCCTGCCTTTTTGGCCGCCCAATACTCCATTGGCCACCACGAGGATGGAGCGTATTGAAGCTGATGGCAAATCCGCCTTTTGGGATTATAGTATGCCGATGGCGCTGATCCGCTTTAAGCAAGGCTTTGGCAGGCTGATTCGTTCTGATAAGGATAGCGGCGTCTTTTGCGTGCTGGATAAGCGCATTATTGAAAAGCGTTATGGCAGCAGCTTTATCAAGGTATTGCCTGACTTAAAAAGAATACACGGCGACACTGATAGTATCGCCGAGCAAATAAAAAAATGGCTGTGATAGTCACCAATCCCGCTCTTGCTGAATAATATGTCGATACAAGAGAGAGGTTGGAGGGATGAAGATGAAAATTTATTATTTTGCGCTGCCAAAATTTTTGAGACGCTTTTTTTGTGGCAGGGGCGGTAGATAATTACCGCCTTTTGTCTTGGCATCAGGCACAAAAGCTATTTGATGCCCCAAAAGCCGCCGGCCATACCGCACAGAGCGCAATATCCCAGCTTCAGCAGTGGCGAAATGGCCACATTGCTGCCCAAGATGAGCATTAAGAGAAAGAGCAGAATGCCGGTGGCCAAGCCCAGCAGCAGGCCGCGGCTGCCATGAATGCGCGCGGCCAGAAAACTGCCGCCAAAAATGGCAATAGCCGGGGTGATAATAGCAAAGGCAACCAGATTGCTGTCCATCATCGGGGTCAAATAGACGATTAAAGAGATGAGGCCGGAGAGGACAAGCATGGCCAACAATGCTGCGCCCAGGCCAATCAGCATTGATTTAAGCGTATGCAGAGAAAATCCGCTTAAGATTCCTTTTTCCATAATAACCTCCCAAGTATGATGATAAAATGTTTTTGTTTCAAGATATGCGCGTTTTTAATCTTTATGCCGAATGCTTGACGGTAAAAGATAATTGGCATACAATAATACTATTGTCTGCGATAAGCAAATGTATGGAGGATGAAAAATGGACCGGGAAAGAATAATGGCTGCGGTGCAGGAAATATTGGCAGCCATTGGCGAAAACCCAGATAGGGAAGGATTGCAGCAAACCCCCGCGCGGGTGGCAAGGATGTATGAGGAAATTTTTGACGGTATTGAACAAGACCCCAAAGAACATCTGATCACCCAGTTTCGCGAGGACGAGCATGGAGAAATGATTATTGTCCGCGATATTCCCTTTGCCTCGATCTGCGAGCACCATATGATGCCTTTTATTGGCAAAGCGCATGTGGCCTATATCCCTGAGGGCGGCCGCATCACCGGGCTTTCGAAAATTGCCCGTGTTGTCGAGGGATTTTCCCACCGCTTGCAGGTGCAAGAGCGTTTGACCAGCCAAATCGCCGAGGCGATTATGCAGGCCTTAAAGCCGCAAGGGGTGCTGGTGGTGATGGAAGCTGAGCATATGTGTATGAGCATTCGCGGCGTCAAAAAGCCGGGCTCACTAACGGTCACTTCTGCTGTGCGCGGTGTTTTTCATAGAAACGCCACCCGTTCCGAGGCTTTCAGCCTGATTAAATCTGTAAGATAGAATAGACTGATAAAATAGATTAGAGGTAAATAAAAGTATGTCCAAAAAAACTCTTCAAACAAATACTCAGAGTAAAGTGAAATCCTGGATAAAGGAATTTGTCATAATTCTGCTTTGCGCTGTAGCGTTGGCTGCGGTAATTAAAACTTTTCTGGTAGACAGCCGCTCTATTCCCACACCATCAATGGTGCCGACGATTGAGGAGGGCGACCGCATCGTGCTGTGGCGGTTGGCCTATGCTTTTAATGGCGCGCCCGAGCGCGGCGATATTATCGTCTTTACGCCTCCGGCTGAGCTAAACCTGAAATACGACCTGATCAAGAGGGTGATTGGCCTGCCCGGAGAAACAGTGGAAATCAAAGACGGCTATGTTTATATTGATGGCGAACCCCTAGAAGAAAACTATCTTAATGCACAGCCCAACTATACTTATGGCCCGGTGACTGTCCCCGAAGAGAGCTATTTTGTGATGGGCGACAATCGCAACAACAGCGCTGACAGCCATGAATGGATTAATCCTTTCCTCAGCGAAGATGCTATCAAAGGCAAGGCTGTTTTCACCTATTGGCCGCTATCACGCATAGGAGGACTGTACGATTGAAGATTCTCATTTGTAATGATGACGGCATTGACGCCCCGGGTATCCAAATTCTAGCAGCAGAGCTAAGCAAAATTGCAGAGATATATGTTGCCGCGCCCCTGTCCGAGAAGAGCGGCACCAGCCATGGCTTAACCACGACTATGCCCATTCGCGCCTATCAAAGGGACATCCCAGGGATTAAGCAGGCCTGGGCAGTTGACGGCACGCCTGCTGATTGTGTGAAACTGGCCCTGGATGCCCTGATGACAGAGCGTCCGGATATTGTTATCTCCGGCATTAATCAGGGGCCAAACCTGGGTACAGATATTATTTATTCCGGCACTGTCGCCGCTGCCATGGAAGGCTATTTGAATGGCTATCCCGCTATTGCCGTCTCTGCGGCAGGCATTCGCCATGGCCGGGGTAGGGGCAATTATCACTATGCCGCGCAAATGGTCGCGCAAGTATGCTTGCAAATGGCGGAGAAGGAGTATTCTCCGCGGATGTTTTTGAATATTAATGTTCCCGGCGCAGCTCCGGAAGATGTGCTGGGCGTCAAATACACTTATATGGGCTGGCGTTGGTATACGGAGCCTTTTGGCGAGCGGACTGACCCCAGAGGCGGCACTTATTATTGGCTGCAAGGCAAATTTGACGACAGCGCTTGCGGCGTGGGCAGCGATGTCGAAGTATGTAATAATGGCTATGCGACGATTACGCCGCTGCATTCAGATTTCACTGATTACCGTTTGCTGGAAATGCTCCAAAAAGAGGAAATTACTTTTGGCGGCGAAGCTTAATCAAACCGCCGCAAACAAACAAGGTTAATAGATAGACCACTGCAACCACTATGCCGCATATCAGCATGGTGGTTATGTTTTGATTGCTCAATAAACCGGGGAAAAGGGGCCGGGCAAAGTAGTAGCAGAGAATTGCAACAAGAGCGGCCATTGCCGGCTTAAAGGCAATATTTTTCCAGTCCAGGCGCACCTTGCCCTTGCGATAAACACTGAGCAGATTAAGCAAAAAAGCGCATAGCCAGGAGATATCCGCGGCCAGAGCTGTGCCTTGAATGCCGAGGCTGGCATGTGGCGTCAACAGCACAATACCCAGTAAGAGGATAATGCCGCTGATAATATTATTGACTAAAAGCTGGCGTACCTCGCCCAGACCCTGGAGTATGCTGGCCAGAGTCAATGACAGGTAGAAGAAAATGCCGCCGCAGGTCAGTATTTTTAATATGGCCGCAGCAGGGGGATTGTCGAAAAGATAAGTGCACAGCGGATCAGCAAAGAGGAAAAGTAAAACCATCCCCAGCAGAGTAAAAGATGACGCCGCCTGCATGGAGGCGTTAATCCTCTGGCCGAGGATGCGCTGGCCGCTGATATCATAGGTCATGCTTTCCGCCACCGCGGGCAGAACCGATACCGTTAACGCGGAAGTAAATACTCCCGGCAAATGCAGCAGAGCCAGGGCTACTCCGGAAAAACGGCCGTATATTTCTGTCGCAGCGCGAATATCCCAGCCCGCCATTTTCAGGCATAAGGGGATCAGCAACGCCTGCAGCATGAGGATACCAGTGCTGACCAGGCGGCTGCCGGTTAAGGGCAGGCCCATACGCAGCAGCTCTTTGGCTGCGCCAAAGCTAAAGCCGCCTTTGTTATCCATACTGCTAAACAGCTGGTTTTTTCTGCGCAAATAGACCCAGATCAGATAGATGACCCCGGCCAGCTCGCCACAGACCGTGGCAATAGAGGCTGCGCTTACTTCTATTTCCAGTCCGGCTGTTGCCAGCTTGCCGATCAGCCAAATGCCGGCGATCACCCGGATGATCTGCTCGACATTTTGGCTGATGCCCAGAGGCGCGACTTGCTTATTGCCCTGGAAAAGACCGCGCAGGGAAGATGCGGCGCAAATAATAATAATTGCCGGCAGAACAGCCTTAAAGCAAAGCAAAATGCGTTGGTCAGGAGCAAAGTTTTCGATCAGCCAGGGCGCAGCCAGATAGGCGGCGCCGGTAAGGATGGAGCTGCCGATGACTAAGAGAATGACTGCAGTATGAAAATAACGGCGGCTATTCTCGCCATGTCTGGCAGCGATAATTTGCGACAGCGCGGTTTGAATACCGCAGCCGGCCAGCACCAGTAAAAAAGAAAAAATGGGCGAAACCATTTCGATTAAGCCCACGCCTTCTACGCCGAGCAGGCGCACTAACACCACCCGGTAAAAAAAACCGAGCCCCTTGACAATAATATTAGAGAAGAGCAGTAAAACTGTTCCCCAAAATAAACCTGTTTTTTGCGGTTTTGGGTTCATAGACAATTGTATGCGCGAAGTCAATTTATTTTGCCAATAAAAAAGGGTTTTATCGAGAACGTCTCTAATATAAGATAGGTTGAAATATAAGCTGAACACAGCTGTTGAAGGAGGATATTAAATGAAGGTCTATCCCAGTGAAAAAATCCGTAATGTCGGTATTGTTGCCCATCAAGGGGCAGGAAAAACCTCTTTAACCGAAGCATTAATTTATGCTACCGGCGCTACCACTCGTCTAGGTAAAATTGACGACGGCAATACTGTAGCCGACTATCATCCTGAGGAGTTGAAAAGAAAGAGTACAGTCAATACCTCTTTGGTAGCTTGCGAGTGGAAGGACCATAAAATTAACGTCCTGGACGTTCCCGGCTTTTCTGACTTTTTCGGTGAAGTTGTCAGCACCCTGCGTGTAGCTGACTGCCTGGTTATGGTGCTTGATGCTGTGGCCGGCGTTGAGGTTTCGACAGAAATTATTTGGGAGATGGCTGATGATAATAATATCCCAATGATGGCCTTTATCAATAGAATGGATAAGGAAAACGCTGATTTTTATCAGGCGCTTGATTCGATGAAATCCACCCTTACCCGTCAAATCGTACCTATCCAGCTGCCGATCGGCAAGGAAGACAGCTTCAACGGCATGGTTGATCTAATCAGCATGAAGGCCTATAAATATGATAACGGTAAGGCCAGCGAGATTGCTATTCCAGCTGATATGCAGGCGGATGTCGAACATTATCGCGAAATGATGATTGAAGCCGCCGCTGAAGGCGATGATGATATCACCATGAAATATCTGGATGGTGAAGAGCTAACAGATGCTGAAATCATCCTCGGCCTCAAAGAAGGGCTCAAGGCCGGCAAGGTTGTTCCTGTCGCTTGCGGCTGCGCCACCAAGAGCATTGGCGCAGATAAGCTGCTGGATATCCTGGTGGATTATGCTCCGTCTCCACTCGCCAGGTTGGATGCTGCCGCAGCCAATGAAGCCCCGGCAGCGCTCATTTTCAAAACAATGGCAGATGCCTTTGTTGGCCGTATTAGCATGTTTAAGGTTATGTCCGGCAAAATGAAGGGCGACCAGACGATGTACAATGCCAACAAAAAAGTTGATGAAAAGGTTGCGCAAATCTCTACCATGCAGGGCAAAAACGCTATTGCCCTCCAGGAAGTCAATCTCGGTGATATTGCCACAGTGAGCAAGCTGACCGCAACGGTTACCGGCGATACCTTGACCGCCAAGGGCAGCAATATCATTTTGGACGGCATTGATTTCCCAGAGCCAAACCTTACCATAGCCATTGTTCCCCGCACCAAAGGCGATGAAGATAAGCTGGGTAATGCTATTTCCCGTCTGCTGGAAGAAGACCCAACCCTGCGTTATGAAAAGAATGCCGAAACCCACCAAACTCTGCTTACCGGTGTGGGCGAGGCGCATTTGAATATTATTATCTCGCGGCTTTCCAGCAAATTTGGCGTTGAGGTTGATCCGGTTGAGGTTAAGGTGCCTTACCGTGAATCAATCCGCGGTACAGCGCAGCTGGTCGAAGGCAAGCATAAGAAACAATCCGGCGGACACGGCCAATACGGCCATGTCAAAATTGACATTGCCTATGAGCCCAATGAAGAATTCATTTTTGAAGAAAAAATCTTCGGCGGTTCGGTGCCTAAGCAATATATCCCCGCTGTTGAAAAAGGTATGCGCGAAGCGATGCAGGAAGGCGTTTTAGCCGGATTCCCCGCTACAAATATCCGCATTACGCTGGTGGATGGCTCTTATCATGATGTTGACAGCTCGGAGATGGCCTTTAAGCTGGCAGCCAATATTGCCTTTAAGAAAGCCTGCGAGCAAGCCAAGCCCATTTTGCTGGAGCCGGTTGTAGATGTTGATATTCTGGTTCCGGATCAGTTCATGGGTGATATCATGGGCGATATGAATACCAAACGCGGACGGATTATGGGTATGGAACAGCAGGGTAAACGCCAGATGATTCATGCGCAGGCGCCTTTGTCGGAAATGCACCGCTATGCCATTGACCTGAAATCTATTACCCAGGGCCGCGGCAAGTTTACGATGAAATTTGCCAGCTATGAAGAAGTTCCGTCCAATATTGCCGACAAGGTGGTGGCCGCCGCCAAAGCAGCCAAAGAAGAGAAAGAATAATTTTGGCAGCAAGCAAGTAAAAAAGAAATTAGTGAGAAAGACCCTCCCGTATTGGCGAGGGTCTTTTTGGTATTTCAGGATGGGCAGTTGCATATTATTTAGGCGGAGGTGAATAATCATGTTTGTTATTTCAATTAACGGTACGAGAAAGAAATTACGCTTGCTAGCCAAAATTTTTGTCGTTTTACTAATGTTGTTTTTGGTGGGATATGCCTTTAGCGCTGCCTTGCCGGCATCAACAACAGAGCCGATTATTTCTACTGACGCCCCGGCGGCGGAGGGCAATGAAGTGCATTATCCGGGGGAGCCGATCCGGGTGTATAATAGTCTGGAAGACTATTTCCAGAATAAAGTAGCCGGTGTGGCGGATTCCAATTAAAAAGGCAGGATAGTTTAGCTTCCGCGCAGAAATTTATCAGATATTGGCTTAAGGCGCGGAGGCGGAAATGGTCAGCAAAAAGGAAGCCCAGGAGAATTTTGCCATAGCAATCCTCGATTATATCGACTATCTGCATGAGCAGGCTATGTCAGATATGACCATAGATAGCTATCGCCGTGATCTGAACAGCTTTGCCCGCTTTGCCGTGGCCTCTGGTTGCAACAGTCCGGAAGAGCTGGTGAGCGAGCATATCATGGCCTATCTTGCCGCGGAAAAAAAGGCGCAAAAACAAGCCTCAACCATCAGCCGCCGCCTTTCCGCCATTCGTGGTTTCTGCCGTTTTTTGCTTTTGGATAAAAGGCAGAGCAAAGATATCAGCCAAAATCTGCAAACGCCCAAAAGGAGCAAACCGCTGCCCTATGTTTTGACTCAGTCGGAAATGGACAAGCTGCTGGCTTTGCCGGATCAGCGGACTGTGCTTGGCTGCCGCGACAAAGCGATGATAGAAACCATGTACAGCTGCGGCTTGCGCGTATCAGAGCTGGTTAATATCAGCGTCCATGATATTAATTTTGAGCTGGGGCTGATACGGGTCAAGGGCAAGGGCAATAAAGAGCGTATCATCCCTATGGGTTCTTTTGCGCTCAAGGCGGTTAATGACTATTTGGCAGAAAGCCGTCCTTCTTTGCTGCAGCAAAAACAAACACAGCAATTATTTGTCAACCGCCTGGGCAACAGCTTGAGCCGCAGTGGTTTTTGGCGTATTTTAGAGGGATACGGCAAAAGATTGGGCTATGATATTCACCCGCATACGCTGCGCCACTCAGCGGCAACGCATATGATGGAAAATGGCGCGGATTTGCGCATCATTCAGGAATTTCTTGGCCATAGCGATATTATGACTACCCAAATATATACTCATTTGAGCACCGGGGAATTAAAACGCATTTATAATACCTATCACCCCCGGGCAAAAATGAAAGGAGAGCGCTAAAGCGATGAAAAAGAGGTTTATTATTATTGTTCTGGATAGTTTGGGCGCAGGGGAATTGCCGGATGCTGCGGCGTACAATAGCACTGGCGCTAACACTCTTGGCCATATTGCCGAATATAGCAGCACCTTTGATATCCCCACGCTGCAAAATATGGGCATAAGCAATATTATTCCGCTCAAAACCGTAGCCCCGGTTAAGCAACCGCGCGCTGCTTATGGCAAGATGGCGTCGCAAACAGCAGGCATGGATACTACCAGCGGGCATTGGGAAATGGCCGGAATTGTACTCACGCAAAGAATGCCGACATATCCGCATGGTTTCCCGCGGGAGCTGATAGCAGCTATTGAAGAATCTATTGGCCGAAAAGTGCTGGGTAATATTGTGGCCTCAGGCACAGAGATCATCCAGACCTTGGGCGAAGAGCATATGCAAAGCGGACGGCCGATAGTTTATACTTCCGCGGATAGTGTTTTGCAGATTGCCGCGCATGAAGAAATAATCCCTCTCCCGCAGCTCTACGATATTTGCGCCCAGGCCCGCGCCATCTGCCAAGGCGAGCATAGTGTCGGGAGGGTGATTGCCCGGCCCTTTGTCGGCGAAAAAGCCGGCAAGTTTTACCGCACCGCTAACCGCAAGGATTTTTCGCTGTTGCCGCCGGATGGCAATATGCTGCAATGCCTGGCGCAAGCTGGTATACCGGTGATCAGCGTCGGCAAAATTTATGATGTTTTTGCTGGCAAAGATATCAGCGCAGCCTATGAAGGGCATGACAATCAGCAAAGCGGCCACTCCTTATATAATGCGCTGAAAGAGCATGATCGGGGTTTGATCTTTGCCAATTTTGTTGATTTTGACAGCCTTTACGGCCACCGTAATGACCTTGATGGCTATCGTCAGGCTATTGAAACCTTTGATTTTTATCTGGGCATGTTGCTAGAACTGCTGCGCGAGGATGATATTTTTGTGATCACGGCAGATCACGGCAATGACCCGACAACTTTTGGCACTGACCATAACCGCGAATATGCGCCGCTGCTTGTTTATGGCCCAAAGGTTAAGCCCGTGGCTTTAGGCATTCGCAGCAGCTTTGCTGATTTAGGCCAAACAGCTGTCGCCTATCTGGGTGCGGCTCCGCTGGCGGTTGGACAATCTTTTCTTGATGAAATTATTGATGGAGGAGTGAGAAGATGAGCGAATCCTTATTAAAAGAATTGCGTATAATTGAGGAAGCGGCGCAGGCGATATCCGCAGTCTTACCGCCGGCGGATATCGCCATTGTCCTTGGCTCCGGCTTAGGCGCCTTAGCGGATAATCTGAGCGGCGCGGTGACAATTGATTATGCGGATATTCCGCATTTTCCGCTACCGACAGTTCTCGGCCACAGCGGTACATTGCTCTCAGGGAAAATTGGCAGCAAGCAGGTATATGTATTGAGCGGGCGTTTTCATTATTATGAGGGTCATACTCCGCATACGGTGATACTGCCAATACGGGTTTTGGCTAAGCTGGGCTGCCGCAGCCTGCTTTTGACCAATGCGGCAGGCGGTATCAACAGCGCTTTTGCGCCGGGAGACCTGATGTTGATCAGCGACCATATTAATTTTACCGGTTATAGTCCTCTTAGGGGAGAGAACGCGCCTGAATGGGGGCCGCGTTTTCCGGATATGAGCGCGGTATATGATCAAGAATATGCGGAGATCGCTGAGCAGGCAGCCATAAAGCTGGGATTTGCGCTGCAAAAAGGCGTCTATTGCGGGCTCTCTGGTCCGGCCTTTGAAACCCCGGCGGAGATCAAGATGCTGCGTCTGCTCGGCGCCGACGCGGTGGGCATGTCAACTGTTCCGGAAGCGATAGCTGCCAGACAGATGGACCTGCGCTTGTTAGCTATTTCCTGCATTACTAATCTGGCCGCAGGCCTCAGTAAGCAGCCGCTTACCCATGAAGAGGTTACCGCAACAGGAAAAATGGTCGAGCAGCGTTTTTCCGCTTTGATCGCAGAGATTATGATGAGGATATGATGAGGGTATAGCTGATGGGTATGTATGATATTATCGCCAAAAAGCGGGACAACTGCGAGCTGAGCGAGGCGGAGCTGGCGCAGTGGATTGAGGGCTGCGTTGTTGGCAGCATTCCCGATTATCAAAGCGCGGCCATGCTGATGGCAATACGTCTCAATGGTTTGAGCAAGCAGGAAACCTTTGCTTTAGTGCGCCAGATGCTTGCATTTAGCGACAAGATCGATTTTGGCGATATTGGCGGCATCACCGTTGATAAGCATTCTACCGGTGGCGTTGGCGATAAAACAACGCTCATCGCTATGCCGATTGTTGCGGCAGCAGGCTTAAAGGTGGTCAAAATGAGCGGCCGCGGCCTGGGGCATACCGGCGGCACCATTGATAAGCTCGAGGCCATAGCTAGGTTTCAAAGCCAGCTCTCCATAGAACAATTTAAGCTGTTGGTCAGGCGTCACGGCATAGCTATTGCCAGCCCAAGCGCGGAATTGGTTCCGGCGGACCAAAAGCTCTATGCCCTGCGTGATGTCACCGCCACCGTGGACAGCATTCCTTTGCTTGCCGCCAGCATTATGAGCAAAAAAGTTGCTACCCGGGCCGATGTTTTGGTGCTTGATGTTAAGTATGACAGCGGCGCGGTGATACATAGTCAAAAACAAGCCAAAGAACTGGCTCAGCTGATGATAGAAATTGCCGGGCAATATCAGATGCGCTGCTCCGCATTGTTGACATCAATGGAGCAGCCTTTGGGATGGGCTGTTGGCAATGCCTTGGAAGTCGCCGAAGCGGTTGCGGTGTTGCAGGGGCATGGGCCTGCTGATTTGCGCGAAATCTCGCTTGCTGTTGCCGCGGAAATGTTATCTTTGGCAAACTTGGCCACAGATGAGGAAGCAGCGCTGGCTCTGGCCGCAAAAATCCTCGACAGCGGCGCAGCCTATGCCAAATTTGTAGAAATGATTGAAGCCCAGCACGGGGACAGTGATTTCTCCCATTTGCCTAAGGCAGAGCTGGTTTTGCCCTTTGCCGCGCAACGAAGCGGTTTTATCAGCCATATTGACGCGGAGAAGATTGGCCTGGCTGCCCGGCAAACAGGCGCGGGTAGAATAAGACAAGAGGATGCGATAGACCCCTCTGCCGGACTGGTTTTTCAGGCAAAAGTCGGCGCTTATCTGCAACAGGGAGAGACTATCGCTACAATCCATTGCGCTACTGATCAGCAGTATCAGGCCACTGCCGCTCTGCTTGAGCCGGCCATAACGATCAGCGATCAAGCCGCGGAGGCGGGCTTGCTTATTCAAGAAATTATCCGCTGAAATAAAAGCGTTGGTACATATTTTTGATCTTTTCACCGCAAGCTATATGATGGCGGAGGCAGATGATTTATTGACAAATACTAACAGGTGCTTGTAATAAGCGCTTTTCTTTGATACTATATTTAGTATATGAAAATTGCCCTATCGTGCAGATAGCCGGGATTTCCCCGGCACAAATGATTGGCAAACAACACCCACTAAAAGATAACTAAAAACGATATAAGAGGAAGAAGCTCAATGAGGCTGAGAAACCAACTAATTTTATTGATTATTGCGATATGTCTGATTGCCCTGGCATGTATTTTGATTTTTGGCAATCAGCCCGATCTGTCCTCGCCAAGCGGGCATTCTTTGGACACCTTGCTGGTGCGTACGCAGTCTGTTGTTTATCATGATGAGGATGCGCTCTACGGCGAGCATTTTGCCGCAAGAATAGATGACCCGGAGACGATTAATGCCGTCATCAAGCTGCTGGGGCAGACTAATTGCGCCCAAAAACCGCTGGCCGCAGATGAGAATATTACTACCACTGCCACCCACCGCCTGCTTTTCTCCGGCAGCGGCGTAGCGATTTATCTTGACACTAATCAGCAAGCTGCCTGGTATGAATATGGCAACGAGGTTCCGGCGCGGCAACGGTACGGCTATAGCGATGATTTGCAGCAGGCTAATACCGCCTTGGTCTATATGATTAAAGACCAGGATAAGCTGGCGGAGTTAATAGCTCTCTTGGACACTTCAGCTGTCGGCGGCATGCAGGTTGAATACACCTATAGCCTCTTGACTGCTGACGGCAATAGGGGAGAGTTTACCTTGGTAGAGGCGGATGCTGCCTCGGACGGGGTCAATGCCTCTCCATCATCCAAGGATAGCCTGATGCTGTCTTTGGGTAGCAGGCAGCAAGCGCGCTTTGTGCTGCGCGATAAAATGCTTAACGGCGATGAGATTTCTCTGGCTGCTTTGCAGCCAAGGGAGGGCGGGCTGCGTCCGATGAGCAGCATTATTAACTATGATTATGAAAAAGCCGGCAAAAATGATATACGCGTGGACTTGGCCTGGAATGAACAAGCGCAGCCGACGAGATATGCCATTTTTCAGATTATGGTGGTAGATGAGGCCTTTATTGCCGCCGCTGAGCAATTGCAGGGCAATTTTACAGAGGAAAGCATTAAAGCCTATTTGCCATATTTGGGCATTAGCGCAGCCACCATTGATGTGAAGATGAATTTTGCTTTGATTGATGATGGCGCGATCTATTATTATCTGCTGCAAAATGGTGATTTACGCCCGATTACCAAGGTGCATGAAGCGGCGGCATATGAGGCGGTTTCTAATGATTACTTTGTGGTCACAGGCGTTAAGCTTGGCGATAACGGCTACCGCGGCTTCCTTAGCAAATATGCCTACACCTATGCGGGAGGCAGCTTTGCTGAGGTGGTGCTTTCTGATTATCAGGCGCTGTCTGTTGATACCACCACCGGTTATGATATTGCCGCCACGCTGAGCTCAATTGATTTTAATGCCAATGGGCTGCAATTGACTTTTGCTGGCAGCGGTAATGATGATAACAACAAGCTTTTTCCCTATATTGAAGCCCACTTTGACACCAACTGGAACACCGGCGAATTGCGCCTGAAAAACACTGTTTTGGGTGAGAGCATTGAGCCATATGCTTATTCGGAAGACTCACGGATCTCTGATTATTATGCTGAGCAGGATGGCGAAGATGTGCTGCTGAAAATTTCTGTTGGCTCCTGGCGCGATGATTATTATCATATCCAGGAGAATGCTGACGGCACAGTAGTGATTAAGCTTAATGAGAGCGACGCCATAGACGCAAACCTAAATAACGCGGAAGCGCTGTAATAAACGGAGCTGATGATGAGCCAAAGAAAACCCGGATGAATTATTTTTCATCCGGGTTTTTTGGTTCAGTATATATTGTTTCCTGTCCGCCATAGATAACATAACCGGGGACAGAGCCATTGGGTTTATGAATATTTTTGGCAAAAGTATAATCAACAGCTGTTTTGCCGCTTTGCCGCGCCTTGGAAAACCAGGCGGCATAGGCGGCAGCCTCTGCGATAGTATCAGGCGGGATTTTGCGGCCATTTGCGACGATTAAAGTATGCGCTCCAGGTATTTTCTGCGTATGCAGCCAAATGTCGTCCCCATGGGCTGTTTTCAGGCTGAGGCGGTCATTTTGTTTGTTGTTGCGGCCAATTAAAATGGTGAAGCCGTCTTCTGACAGATATTTCCGGGGCGGCAATTGAGTGGCGTCGGGAGCATTCTTTTTCTTGGCTGGCGATTTATGCTGATAAAAGCCGGCCCGCGCCGCCTCGCTCTCAATAATATCCAAATCAGCCATCTCCAAGCTGTCCTCCAGCGACTGCTCAATAGAGAGCAAATAATCGAGCTCCTGCACATTGCGTTCCAGCTGTTCTTCGATGAGCTGGCGCGCATTTTTGGCCTTGCTATAGCGTTTATAATAGTGCTTGATATTTTCCTGCGGGCTTTTGGCCGGGTCCAGCGCAATCGTTATTAGTTCATTCTCGGCAAAAAAGGAGGGCAATTCAATACTGGCCATGCCTTTTTGCAGATAGTAGAGATTGGCGGAAAGCAAATCACCGGCATCTTTATATTTTGCCGCTGCCTCGCAATTAGCCAAATCAGCCTCTTCAATGCGGATCTTTTTCTGCAAACGGTTTTTATGCTGACGTAGGGATTTGGCAATGATGTTTTGCCGTTTAGCAAAAGCCTGCTCTTGTTCTTTCTCGATGAAAAAAGCGTCGATAGCTTCATTTATTGATGCGCAGGCTTGCTTTTTCGTCTCGTCCCAGCCAGGCAGGTCCCAGGCATAATAATCTTTGATCCGTCCTTTTTCCAGCAAGAGGGTTGGCTGATAGGCCTGATTTTGGCGGGCTTGGTTGAGCCTTTGCAGCTGTTGATAAAGGCAACTGATCTCATAGCTGCCCAGACTATCGCAGCTGATATCCGGCGAGATGCCGGCCCACAGGGGAATATTTTTTGCCAGAATAGGGGAGATGCCTTTGAGCTTTTGCTGCAGCGCCGCGTCTATAGCGCTTTCGCTGCTATAGAGCACCTCAGCCAGAGCAGCCTCGCTCGCGGGCACAAAGCCCATCTTAGCTATTGGCGGCGGCGAAAGATATGCTTTGCCGGGCAGCACCTCGCGATAGCGGGAAAGGGCGGAACCATAGCGGCGGATGCCGTCAAGGATAATCCCCTCGCTGTCAACCAGAATAATATTGCTGTGCTTGCCCATGATTTCTATTACCAGGCGCAGTTCAACACTATCGCCTAAATCATTATGCGCGGCAAAGTAGATGTTTGCTATCCGTTCGTCTTCCACAGCTTCTATTTTAGTAATGCGCGAGCCTTCCAGCCATTTGCGCAGCACCATCACAAACAGGGGCGCTTTAGCCGGGTTCTCCGGATTGCTCTTGGTTTTATGCAGGCGACCATTTTGCGGATGCGCGCAAATAATCAGACGGCCGTTGCCGTCTTTGCTGTAATAGCGCAGAATAACGGTACGCTCGTCCGGTTGATGAACTTTATTGATTTTGGCATTGATCAGCTGCGATTGCAGCTCATCAATAGCTGCACGCAGGACCAAAGAATCATATGGCATATTTATTACCTCATTTTAAAATTACCCTGTGGCCGTGAAAAAGTCAAGGAAAATGATTAAAAAAAAAGGATTTGCCTGCATAACGCAGAAATGATAATATTACGTCACAAGAAGAGGGCAGTTCATTGATCAAAAGCATGACAGGCTTTGGCAGAGCTATCGCCGAAAATGAAGAATATTCGCTAACGGTCGAGCTAAAAGCGGTTAATCACCGTTTTTGTGAAATATATGTGCGCCTGCCCAAGCAGCTGAATATGCTCGAAGATTCGCTAAAAAAGCAGATAGCGCGCCGCCTTTTGCGGGGTAAAATTGATGTTTTTATCACTTTTGAGCAAATCGGGGAAAGAAAAATAGCGCTAAAGGTTGACAAAGCGCTTGCTATATCGTATTATAAGGCAGTACAAGAGATTGCAGAAGCCTGCCATATTGCCGCAGATGTTACTTTGGATACGCTCGCCGGTTTTTCGGGAATATTTTCCTTGGAGAGCGAAGATGCGGATCAAGAGCAGATTGCAGCTTTGCTGGCCGGAGCAATCGAAGATGCATTAGATGGCATCGTCGAAATGCGTATCACCGAAGGCCTGGCTTTGGCCAATGATATGCTCAGCCATTTGACGATCATCAACCAGAACCTCACCAAGATCGCTGATTTTTCTGCCATAGTGGTAGAAGAACAAAAGCTAAGGCTGGAACAGCGCCTCAGCGTTTTGCTGGGAGATGTGGAGCTTGACCAGGCGCGTTTGGCTAATGAGCTGGCCTTCTTTGCCGACAAGGTTGATATCAATGAAGAACTGACCCGCCTGCAAAGCCATATTGAGCAATTTAAGTCTAATCTGGACAAGCCGGAGCCTGTAGGCAGGAAGCTTGATTTTATCCTTCAGGAAATGCTCCGGGAAAGCAATACCATTGGGTCGAAGTCCAATAATCTCGAAATCAATAATTTAGTTATTGATATAAAGAATGAGCTTGAAAGAATCAAAGAGCAAGTACAAAATGTAGAATAAATTTTATGGAGGTGTCTTATGGCTATACCAAAACTGTCCCCGGAAGAAAGAAGCAAAGCATTAGCAAAGGCTCAGAAAATCCGCTCTGAGCGTATGGAAGTTCGCAAACAGCTTAAAGCTGGCAAACTTTCACTCGAAAAAGTCCTCAACGAAAAGGACAATGAGGTTTATGCTAAAATGAGAGTCAAATATCTGCTGGAAAGCCTTCCTCAGATCGGTAAAATTACCGCTCTTAAACTGATGGAAGAAATCGGCATTGATGAAGCCCGTCGTGTTCAGGGCTTAGGCAGCAGACAAAAAGCTCAGCTTTTAGAAAAGCTTTCCTAATAACTTTTTAGTTATTTTGGGACAAGGTTAAATATGCCTGATGCGCTAATAAATATCGGTTATGGTAATATCGTTGCCGGTTCGAGAGTTATCGCTGTGGTGGCGCCGGAATCTGCGCCCAGCAGGAGGATGATTGCCGCTGCCAAAGAAACTGGTATGCTGATTGATGCTACCTGTGGCAGAAGAACCAGAGCTATTATTATCACCGATAGCAACCACATTATTTTGTCTGCGCTTTTGCCTGAGACTATCAGTAGTCGCTTTAACGCTTACAAGTAAATTCCGGGGGAACAAAAGTAATGCACAAAGAGAATACCGGTGTATTATTGATTATTTCTGGTCCATCCGGGGTAGGTAAGGGCACAGTTTGTGCTGAATTGCTGGCTCGAGACGAGGATTTTGTTTATTCTGTTTCAGCTACTACCCGTCCTCCGCGCAAGGGGGAAAGCGATGGAAAAAATTATTTTTTCCTCGATCAAGATGAATTTATTCGCAGACGCGATAATGGTGACTTTCTGGAATGGGCTGAGGTATTCGGCAACTATTATGGCACCCCAAAGGCCACAGTTGCTACGCAGCTTGCTGCCGGAAAAAACGTAATATTAGAAATTGACACTCAAGGGGCAATGCAGGTTAAGTCTGCTTGCCCCCATGGTGTTTTAATCTTTATTCTTCCTCCGGATTTTGCGGAGCTGCAAAGACGTATTATCGGCCGCGGTACGGAAACCGGCGCGGATTTGCAAAGACGTCTTGATTTGGCTCACTATGAGATGGGCTTGGCCGAGCAGTATCAGTATATCGTTATTAATAATGATATAACGCAGGCTGCTGAGGAAATTATGACTATTGTCCGGGGCTTGCGCGGGCAAAGGAAGATCGATTAAAGCATTAAGAGGATTTTAAGGAGGACACACTTGCTTAATAAACCTTTATTAAAAGAATTGATGGATCATGTTGATTCTAAATATACCCTGGTGATTGTCGCTGCCAAAAGAGCGCGTACTTTGATTAATGATAATCCGGAAATGATGGATATTGCCACCTTTAACCCGGTATCTATTGCCTTAAATGACATTATTGACGGCAACATCACCTGGAGCACGGAAGGCTAACACAGATAAACCCGGTATGACGGAGGAGACAAATGTTTAGAGGTGTTAAAATTACCGTTGGGATAACCGGCGGTATTGCTGCTTATAAGGCTGCTGATCTGGTCAGCTGGCTCAGCCAAAACGGGGCGGAAGTACGGGTCGCAATGACTAAATCCGCCTGCGAAATTATCACGCCTCTCACCATCAAAACACTCTCCCGCTATCCTGTGGCAACCGATATCATGGATGCCGGAGCTGCCTGGCATGTGCCGCATATTGATTTGGCTGCCTGCGATTTATTGCTCCTGATCCCGGCCACCGCAAACATTATGGCCAAAGCAGCGCATGGGATAGCTGATGAAATAGTCTCCGCCATCCTGCTGGCAACCAAGGCGCCTATTTTATGCGCCCCGGCTATGCATACAGATATGTATGAGAACCCTGCCACCCAGGAGAATATGGCCATACTGAAAGCGCGCGGCTGGCAGATGATTGAGCCTGATGCAGGCCATCTGGCCTGCGGCGCTGTTGGCAAAGGCCGGTTGGCGGATCTTGATAGCATCAAAGATGCGATAAGCGCGTTTTTGGCTGGCAAACAAAAGCTGGCCGGTAAAAAGGTTATTGTCACAGCCGGGCCAACCTATGAATATATCGACCCAATACGTTTCATCGGTAACCGCAGCAGCGGCAAAATGGGCTATGCTATCGCAGCCGCAGCCAAGGCTGCCGGAGCCGAGGTAGTGCTGGTCTCCGGGCCAACAGCATTGAGTGACCCTCCCGGCATAAAGGTGAAAAGGGTGGTCAGCGCCGCGGAAATGGCCGCGGCAATTGCCGCAGACTATGCTGATACGGATATTGTGATCATGACAGCAGCAGTGGCGGATTACTGCCCTGAGCAAACAGCAACAGAGAAAATCAAGAAGAATGAGCAGCAGCTCAGCCTAACCCTGAAGCGTACTCCGGATATTTTATCCCAACTGGGTAAAGATAAGGGCTCGCGGATATTAGTTGGTTTTGCCGCGGAAACAACGAATGTAGATGAGTATGCTACGCGCAAACTGCAAGAAAAAAACCTGGACCTGATCATCGCCAATGATATCAGCGAGGAAGGCGCGGGTTTTGATGTTGATACCAATATTATCACGGCGATTTCTGCGCAAAAAATACAGAAATATGCGCTGATGAGCAAAACAGAGGCAGCTAAAGAAATTATTGAGCTGATCTCCCAATTCATATAACAAATACCGTGCTTAAGTACGTTAGCATAGGAGGATGAGTATGGCTAGACTATTTACTTCTGAATCAGTCACAGAGGGGCACCCGGACAAAATAGCTGATCAGATTTCTGACGCGATTCTGGACGCTATTCTCAAAGATGATGCCAATGGCCGGGTGGCTTGTGAGACCTTTGTCACCACCGGTTTAATTTTTGTCTCTGGGGAGATTACCACAGACTGTTATGTGGATATACCGAAAATTGCCCGCAAAACAGTGCGCGATATCGGCTATACCAGGGCTAAGTATGGCTTTGACTGCGATACCTGCGCGGTAATGTCCGCCATTGACGAGCAATCAGGAGATATTGCTCTGGGTGTGGACAAAGCCCTGGAGAAAAAAGCAGGGGACGCTGATATTTACTCTCAGCTGGGCGCCGGAGATCAGGGAATGATGTTTGGCTATGCCTGTAATGAGACAGCAGAATTGATGCCGCTGCCGATTAGCCTGGCGCATAAATTGACCAAAAAACTGGCCGCAGTCCGCCGGGAGGACGAGGATTCGTTCTTGCTCCCCGATGGCAAATCGCAGGTGACAGTGGAGTATGATGATAATAATCGACCGGTGAGAGTAGATACGGTTGTAATCTCGACCCAGCATAAAGAAAAAATTGCCTTGCCCGAGCTGCGGGAGATGGTCATTGAAAGAGTGATTAAATCCACTATCCCCGAAGAGCTGATCGACGCTGATACCAGATATTTGATTAATCCCACCGGACGTTTTGTGATTGGCGGGCCGCAAGGGGATACCGGCTTGACCGGGCGTAAAATTATTGTCGATACTTATGGCGGCATGGCGCGGCATGGCGGCGGCGCTTTTTCCGGCAAAGACCCGACCAAGGTTGACCGCAGTGCCTCCTATTTTGCCCGTTATGTGGCCAAAAATATTGTCGCGGCAGGTCTGGCCGATAGAGTAGAGATTCAGCTGGCCTATGCGATTGGTGTTGCTGAGCCGGTTTCGGTCATGATAGATACCTTTGGCACCGGCAGGGTAGCGGATGAGCGGCTGTGTGCAGCTGTTGCCGATCTTTTTGATGCCAGGCCGTCGGCTATTATCGATAATTTTGATTTGCGCCGGCCCATTTACCGGGCTACAGCAACCTATGGACATTTTGGCTGCAATACCCTTAATATGCCTTGGGAGCAAACCGATAAAGTAGCTGTGCTTAAAAAATATTTTAATATCTAAGCGACAAGTATAATAGCCCTTCTCTTTTGCCAATAATAAGGTGAAAGAGGAGGGCTTTTTATGTCGCGCAAACTTTTTGCTCTGGGTATGCTTTTTTTGTTTTTATTCGTGGTGATAGTTGGCCGGGTGGCTTATCTCAGCCTGGTCAAGGGCCAGCAATTGCAAGCGATGAGCGAAAAACAACAAACGCGCCATCTTGACTATTACCAATATGCGCGCGGTGATTTTTATGATAGCTTGGGCCGTCCCTTAACCGGGATAGAAGAGAATTGTTTAGTTGTTTTTCCGGCTATGCTGGATGATGTGGAAGCAGCGGCAGCAATTTTGCAGCCTTTGCTTGATCTGGAGCAGGATGCTATTATTTCCCGCATCTATGACAATAATAGCCGCACCAATTCTCCTTATATCTTAAAAACAGGGCTAAGCTCAGTGCAAACTAAAGCCGTAACTGTCGCAGATATTAAAGGCATTGTTGCTTTGCCTTTGATCGCTCGCTATAGCTCAGAATATCCGCTCAATCATCTTTTGGGCATGCTGCTGCCGCAAGGGGAGAACGGCGCATATATCGGCGCCAGCGGGTTGGAAAAAGAGTATGATGCCTATTTAAGCGGCCGGGTTGATAAACAGGTTGTCGCTTATGTTGACGCCGGCGGAGAGTTGAGCGTAGACGACCTGTATTTGCTGGAGGAGGAAGACCCTGTCTATAATAATGTGCAGCTGACAATTAATCTTGACTATCAGCAAATTGCCGCCCGCGCTTTTGGCAGCCATAGCGGTGCCTGCGTAATTCTGGATCCGGAAAGCGGCGATATTCTGGCTGCTGTTTCCCTGCCCGGCTATGACCCCTATGGCTGGGAGGAGCTGGCTGCGGATGATGTTTATGTCAACAAGGCATTTTCGCTGTATCCGCCGGCATCAACCTTCAAAATTATCCTCGCTGCGGCAGCCCTGGAAACAGGGGCGGAACCACTCCCGGAAGGAGCAAAAACTGCCAATCAGCTGGCAGCCGCGGCAAACACCGATACCACCGATGATGGCAGCAGTGATACGGATGCGGCAGCAGAGAGCTATGCCGCTTCATCAGCCACATTTTATTGTGACGGCGCCTATACTCTGGCAGAGGGCTATGATGTCGCCTGCTGGAACAAAGAAGGCCACGGCGAGCAAACACTGACCGAAGCTGTCGCTAATTCCTGCAACTGCTATTTTGTCGCTTTGGGCTTGGCTTTAGGCGGTGAGGTGATTAAAGAATATGCGGAGCGTTTTGGTATGGAGAGCGATGTCATAATTGGCTACGAGCTGCCTTTAGCTAGGCATCTTGATTTTTCTTCATATATTGATGGCGATATTGCCAATGCCTCTATTGGTGAAAAGGGCATCCGCATCAGCCCTTTGCAATCAGCAGTGATGATGTCAGCCTGCGTCAATGGCGGCTATCTGGTTGTTCCACGGCTGGTACAAGACATTTATGATCAGGATAATCAGGCAATAGAGACCTTTCCTTTGGCAGAAAAAAAGAGCATTATTTCAGCAGCGCTGGCAGATACGCTCAAGCAGATGCTAATTGAGACGGTAAACAGCGGTACGGCTGCCAAAGCTCAGGGAGCATATGTGGATGCGGGCGGCAAAACAGGCACCACCCAAGATTTTGGCGTCTGGTTCAGCGGCTTTGCGCCAGCGGAACAGCCGCTCTATGTTATTGCTATCTATGTAGCGGACGGCAGCAGCGGCGGAACAGAGGCGGCGAGCATTTTTAAAAAAATAATTGATGATTTGGCTCTTTTAGAAGGAATATAAACAAGCACCTTAAGCGTAAGAACGCATATGATATATCAACATTTCTGGCAAAGAGTGGTATACTATATGCGTTTTTTTCTGGGGTATTTACACAATAGTGTTTTCCCGCCTCTGCTGACAGAGGAAGAAGAATTAACGAATTTGCAGGCCTTGGCAGCAGGCTCAGAAGAGGCCAGGCGTATTCTCATCACTCATAATTTGCGCCTGGTGGCCCATGTCTGCAAGAAATTTGAAAGCAGCGGCGTTGACCGCGATGATTTGATTTCGATTGGCATCATCGGCCTGATTAAGGGTATCAATACCTTTTCTTTGGAGCGTAAAACCCGCCTGGCTACATATGCTGCCCGCTGTATTGAGAACGAAGTGTTGATGTATTTGCGCTCGATCAAAAACCAGAAAACAGAAGTATCCCTCTATGATCCGGTGGGTACGGATAAAGAAGGCAATGAAGTGTCTTTGATTGATATTCTCGGCAGCAAGGAAGCCACTGCTCAGGAAAAGGTGGAGCAGGATGAGGAATTGCAGCTGTTGCAAGAACATTTTCATGTGTTGGATGAAAAAGAAGGCTTTGTACTGCGGTTGCGCTATGGTCTTGGCGATACCAAAAAGATTACGCAAAGAGAAATAGCCAAGCAGCTGGGCATATCCCGCAGCTATGTCAGCCGTATCGAGAAAAAAGCAGTGCAAAAGCTGGCCCGCGCTATTCATAAGCATGCAGATTAGCAGGATAAAATTGCCCCAGCGGAGAAAATATATAATAATATTAATGAATCAATCCGCATCGTCTTTGTTGCGGATTGTTGCGTAAAAAAGGTGATCAGATGAGCGAAATTATTATCGAAACAACGCGCGGCCCCTTGGTAGAGAATATCATCCGCGGTAATATTGCGGTTGTCGGCAGAGATGGCAAGCCCATTGCTTATCTGGGCGATCCTGATTATCTGACCTATATGCGCAGCGCTGCCAAACCTTTGCAAACTTCGGCAGCGCTGGAATGCGGCGCTATCGACCATTTTGGCATCTCAGAGGCTGAGCTGGCGGTGATGTGCGGCTCGCATATGGGCGATGATTATCATGTGGAAACCTTGCAGGCTATTTTGGACAAGCTGAGCCTGGATGAAACAGCGCTGACCCTGGGTGCGGATTTATCTTTTTCCGAAGCATTGCGGCTGAAAAGGATCGCTGAAGGGGTTCAGCCGCGCAAAATCTATAATAACTGCTCAGGGAAACACGCCTGCATGCTGGCGATATGTCAATATATGGGTTGGGATATAACTGATTATCAGCGCCCTACGCATCCGGTGCAGGTTTTGATTCGCCAAACAGTGGCCGGCTACGCGGGCATTGCTCCGGAGGATATTATCATCGGCGTTGATGGCTGCGGGGTGCCGGTGTTTGCCTTGCCGCTCTCGCGGATGGCCTTTGCTTATCATCAGCTGGCAAATCCCACAGCCCTGGACGGAGTAAGAGAGCAAGCTGCCCGGCGTATAATCAGCGCGATAGCTGCATACCCTCAGATGATAGCTGCTTTTGGCTGTTTTTGTACAGATCTGATTACAGCAACCAAAGGCAGGATTATTGGCAAGCTGGGCGCAGACGGCGTTTATTGCGCCGCTGTGCACAATGAAGATATTGCTATTGCTGTAAAAATTGAGGATGGCAACGGCGCAATGCTGGCGCCGACAGTGATCAGCGTACTTATGCAAATGGATTTGCTGAGCAAGGTGGAGCAGCAACAATTAAACAAGTTTAGTTATTTTGACAATATTAATTGTCAAAACGATAAAGTAGGAGAGACGAGAGCAGTTTTTCAGCTGGTCAGGGGTTGATTATGAGCCGATTTGCACCGGATATGCATGTGCAGCAGATTCAGGATATAGATTTTGACAAACTATGGCAGCAGGGCATACGCGGCCTGGTTTTTGATTTGGACAACACTGTTGTGCCCTGGCATAGCTATGATCCGGACAGCAATTTAATCGCCTGGTTTGACGAACTGAAACAGAGGGGTTTTGCTGTCTGCATCCTCTCCAACAGCCATAGAGAAAAGGTGGATTTGCTCAAAGCTTGGCTGGATATCCCGATCTATGGCAGCAGCGGCAAACCGCGCAAAGCTGCTTTTGCCAAGGCCAGCCGTGGTTTGGGATTGCCGCCTGAGCAACTGGCGATGATTGGCGACCAATTGCTGACCGATATTTATGGCGGCAAACGGGCCGGGTTTTATACCATATTTACGGAAATGATTAGCGTGGATGAGTTTTGGGGCACCCGGAGGCTTTCCCGACCGATAGAGCGGCTGATTAAACAGCGGTGGCAAACTAAAAAATAGCTGGCGTATGACGAAATAAGCCAGCAGTCAAGGTATAGAGAAAGGCCACTTGTATGGGTACAAGTGGCCTTGGCTTGTGTCCAATTTATCGAGTTGTACCCCAGAAAAAGAGGGCGAGCACACCCGGGCCGGCATGGGCGCCAATAACCGGGCCAATATCACAGATGCTGATATCCATATCAGGGTAATCCTCAGCAATCATTGCGGAAAGCTGCTGGGCATCTTCCATACAGCCTCCGTGTCCGATGAAAATATCATTACCCATTTCCGGAATAATCGTCTTTTTCATTTCCTCTGCCATGCCGCGCAGAGATTTAATCCGGCCATGAGCCTTTTTAACATTGATCAGATGGCCGTCATTATCAACGTGCAGCACTGGTTTGATTTTGAGCGTTGTGCCAATGGCAGCGCTCAGGGCGCCGATGCGGCCGCCGCGTTTCAAAAACATCAAATCATCCACAGTGAACCAATGGCATAGTTTCAACTTATTCTCTTCCAGCCAAGCGGTCAGTTGATCAAGATCCAATCCTGCGGCTTTTTGGCGGGCAGCCTCATATACCAGCAGCCCTTCACCAACAGAAGCGCAGAGGGTATCGACAATATTAATTTTACGCTCAGGATATTTTTCTTGCAACTCGTTTGCAATCATGGTGGCGGTTTGAATCGTCGCGCTCAGGCCGGAGCTGAAGCAGATATATAAAACATCAATGCCGTTTTGCAGGTATTTTTCGAAATATTCGCTGTAGACCAGCGGGTTGATTTGGCTGGTAGAGGTATTGGCGCCGGCGCGCATTTTTTCATATAGCGTTTGCACGGAAATGTTTCCGCCGCCGGGTACATAGGTAAAAACAGCGCCGTCGAGATTAATCTCCATCGGGATAGTGTCGACAGCAAATTTTGTAGCGAGATCTGAGGTCAGATCAGCAGTAGCATCAGTAATAATTTGATAATTGCTCATAAAGTCTCTCCTTTGTATAGGGTTGCTATTTATTTCTATGAATTACAACTTTTTTCCTGCAAGCCAAAGTGTTAAGACAGATAATCAGTTGATGACTGGTGGCTATAGACAAAAGCGGCAAAAAATGATAATATAACAAAACTGTCAAATTTGGATTAACTCTGAAGGAAATACCATGAAAATAGCGATAATTATTCTGATCATAGTGCTGATACTGGCAGTTATTGCCTTGCTCGCCGTAGGTCATTTTGCCTTTATGATGATGCTCCGGCGCGGCGGCAGCGCTAAGATGAGTCAAAGACTGAAAAAGCAAAACCAATCTCCTTTTGAGCTTGATTTTTCCTGGCTGGAGCATTCCGGCTATCAAGAAATATACCAGCAGTCCTATGATGGCTTGCGTCTGCACGCCTATGTGATTGACCGCGGCAGCCCCAGGTGGGTAGTGATTTGCCACACCTATACCGGCAATGCCAAGTGCATGTCAACGCTGGCTGCTGAATATGACAAGAGGGGCTATAGCATTTTGATGCCCAATTCCCGCGCTCATGGCCGCAGCCAGGATAATATTATTGGCATGGGCTGGCCTGAGCATTATGATCTGCTGGGCTGGCTGGACAAGCTAAACACAGAATATGCCCCGGAGGAGATTGTCCTGCATGGCGTTTCGATGGGCGGCACCATTGTGGCCATGACCTTGGGCGAAACCGATAAACTGCCCGGAAATGTAGTTTGCGCTATTGAAGATTGCGGCTATAGCTCGGTGTGGGAAGAATTTGGTTTTATGTGCCGGGAATATTATAAGCTGCCGATAACTCCAGTTATGTATGCCTTTGCTTTTTGGAACCGCGTTTATAACCACTATAATTTACGCCGCGACGGCGACGCCTTAAAACAGGTGCAAAAATGCCGCACGCCCATGCTCTTTTTCCATGGCGATGATGACCATATGATCCCTTATTGGATGACAGAGAAGCTCTATGCAGCAGCAACCTGCCCCAAAGAAAAGGTGATTATTCATGGCGCTGACCATGGCAAATCTTCCTCAGTAGCGCCGGAGCTCTATTGGCAGACAGTCGATGCTTTTTTGGCCAAATATCTTAAGGATTAAGTTTAGGATAATTTGGTTTTAGCTTACAAATTAAAAGCAGTACTAATTAGTCATGCTGAATCAGCGCTATGGTGACGCCATTGGGGTCCTGCAAAAAGGCCAGGCTGCCAACTAATGTGGGCAGAGGCTCGCTGATCATCTTGGCCCCTTTGCTTTTGAGCTCTGCTATAGCAGTGAGCAAATTTTCAACCTCCATACCCACTGAATAGAAGCCGACATCATAGGCGGCTGATTGGATCAGCTCTATCATGGCCTCTCCCTTGCCTTTCATCAGGGTGATAGTTGTTCCCGGCTGGGGATGATATTGGCTGTCAATGGCAAAGCCCATTGTTTCCGTGTAAAATTTGATTGATTCATCCATGTCTTTCACTATTATTGTCGCATATTTTACGGCCAGATCCATGACTATACCTCCTATTTGTTTGCCTAATGACCAGGCAAAGTTTTATTTATAAAAGAGCCCCCGCGCGAGCAGGGGGCTAATTTTTATGATGCTCGTGATGTGCGGCATCGATAATTTTATCGAGATCAAACGGTAGAGAAGGGCTGTTTTTCTGCGCATAGATCAGATATTCAATATTACCGTCAGCTCCGGTAATCGGCGAATAGTCCAGAGCGCGGATACCGAGATTGTTTTGTTCAAAGTTAGCGATAATCTTTTCCACTACTTGTTTATGCGTAGCTTTGTCGCGGACAATACCGCCCTTGCCGATAGCTGCTTTTCCTGCCTCAAATTGCGGCTTGATTAATGCCACAACCTCTCCCTTGTCTTTCAAGAGGGTTTGCGCAGCAGGCGGGATCACCAAGCTAAGCGAGATAAAAGAAACGTCAGCGGTAAGCATGTCCACGCTACATGTGATCAGGCTTTGGTCCAGATAGCGGGCGTTGGTTTTTTCCATCACTACCACGCGGCTGTCATTGCGCAGCTTCCAGGCCAGCTGATTATAGCCCACATCCACAGCATAGATCTTGGCAGCGCCATTTTGCAGAGCGCAATCGACAAAACCGCCGGTGGAGGCGCCAATATCAATAATAGTTTTTCCCGCCAAATCGAGCCCAAAGCTGGTAATGGCCTTGGCTAGTTTGAGGCCCCCGCGGGAGACATAAGGCAGCCGCTCGCCAAGCAGGCGAATCTGGCAGCTTTCCTTGACCGCAGCCCCGGCTTTATCAATTTTTTGCTCATCGACCAGCACATTTCCTGCCATAATCGCTGACCTTGCCTGCTCGCGGGAAGGGAAGAGTCCGCGTTCAGTCAGCAGGATATCCAGCCGCTTTTTTTCTTCTTTCATCTATAGTTACCTAAACCATTTTTGCCTGGCAGTCTCAGCCAGTTTTTCCGCGCTCAGGCCCATTTGGTCCAGCTGTTGGGCTCGGTTACCATGGGGGATAAATTTATTGGGTAGGGCAGCAATAATAATATCAGCGCCATGTCCATTGATGGCAGCCTGACATCCTTCGCCAAAACCGCCGGCCTGCACATTCTCTTCAACGGTAATAATTCTCCCCTGACAGTCCCGGACGCATTGCGTTAGCATATCCTGGTCAAGAGGCGCGGCAAAACGGGCATTGACCACCTGGGCGGAAATTCCCTGATGATACAATAATGACGCCGCCTCCAAAGCAACGGATACCATTGAGCCCAGGGCAAAAAAGGCCATGTCTGAGCCTTCCTTAATCACAATCGCTTTGCCAAGCTCAATTTCCGGGATGGCCAGAGGCAGATCGGTTGAGATGCCTTTGGGATAGCGGATAGCCGCGGGCTGAGCCATTTTCAAGGAAAAGCGCAGCATCGAGCGCAATTCGCGGGCATCGGACGGAGCCATAATGGTCAAGGTGGGAATGCTGCGCAGGAAGGATATATCATAAATCCCCTGATGCGTATAGCCATCGCTGCCGATAATACCGGCGCGGTCCAGCGCAATGGTGATGGGCAGCTTTTGCAGGCAAACATCTTCCAGGATCTGGTCATATGCTCTTTGGATGAAAGAGGAATAAATAGCCACCACAGGCCTTTTTCCGGCAGAGGCTAAGCCTGCGGCAAAGGAAATGGCATGTTGCTCGGCAATGCCGACATCATAGAAACGCCCGGGAAAGCGCTTTTTGAAAGCAGTCAAGCCGGTGCCGTCTGCCATCGCTGCGGTGATAGCGATAATGCGCTCATCCTCCTCAGCCAAGCCCAGCATGGTTTCGCCAAAGGCGCCGGTGTAGGTGAGGTTGAGGCTGCTATTAAGCGGAGTGCCGGTGGCAGCATCAAAAGGTTCTACCCCATGCCAGCCGCAAGGGTGTTCTTCCGCTGGGGCATAGCCCTTGCCTTTTTGCGTCACCATATGCAAAAAGACCGGTTTTTGTATCTCCGCCGCGCGCCGCAGAATCTCAATAATCTCTTCCAGATTATGCCCGTCAGTGGGACCGAGATAGGTAAAGCCCATATCTTCAAAAATCATGCCGCTGACAAACAGCGATTTCAACCAATGCTTAAAGCCGCTGATAAAGCGAACCAAGCCCTTGCCAATCAAAGGAATGTGCAAAAGAAAATTACGCACTTTCTTTTTGGCGTTGCGGTAGCCGGGGTTGGAGCGCAAATGAGAGAGATAGCTGTTCAAGGCGCCCACATTGCGGTCAATGCTCATGCTGTTGTCATTTAAGACAACCATCAACGGCGTTTTCATATCGCCGGCATGATCCATCGCTTCCCAGGCCACGCCTCCGGTTAAGGCGCCGTCACCCAAGATAGCGACAATTTTATGCGTGGAGCCGGAGAGGTCACGCGCTGTTGCCATGCCCAAAGCTACAGAAATGGAATTGCTGCTGTGCCCGGTAGAAAAGCAGTCATACTCGCTTTCTTCTTTGAGGCAAAAGCCGCTTAAGCCCTCCGGTGTGCGGATAGAGCTGAAACGCTCCCTGCGTCCGGTAATAATTTTATGAGTATAGCTTTGATGCCCCACGTCAAAGATTAACTTGTCTTTTGGGGTATCAAAAACATAGTGCAAAGCCAAGGTTAGCTCAACTATGCCAAGATTAGGCGCAAGATGCCCGCCGTTTTTGGCAGTAGTGGCAATGATCATTTCCCGGATTTCCGCTGCTAGCTGGGCCAGTTCATCTATGGACAAGCCTTTTAAGTCAGCCGGACTATTAATTGTATCAATCAATCGGCTCAAAAAATATTCCTCCAGTAATGATGCTTAAATGATGCTTAGTTTAAGCTTAACGGCTATAAACTATCATATTATCCATCTGTTTGTCAAATGACAAAAGAGTGATTATTAACACTGCTAGAGCAAAAAATCTTCTATTAAATAGACAGCCTCATTGTTAAGATCAACCTCCGCAACGATAAAGCCGCTGTCGCTCTCACCGTGCTTGGCAAACCACAATGACGCAGCCTTGGCAATATGACCTCTTTTGTTGGGCGTAACACTATCGGCAGGGGTGGCAAATTTGCTGCTATGCCGGGCCTTTACTTCGACAAAATAGATAATACCCTTTTTCTGGGCGATAATATCTATTTCTCCCGGGCCTTGGCGAAAATTGCGCTCAAGTATGCTGTAGCCTGAGCGGCTCAAAAAGCGCGCGGCAATATCCTCACCGCGGTTTCCATCAGCTTTGCTGGAATTTTTTGCCATAAAGCGCTCCTAATACTTGAAAGTGAGGCGGTGAATAGGGGAGGGGCCATGTTCGCGTAAAGCTGCTTTATGGGCAGCAGTCGGATAACCCTTATGCTGGGCAAAACCATATTCGGGCCATTTGCTGTCGCAGATCACCATTAATTTATCGCGGGTGTTTTTGGCAATAATGCTGGCTGCCGCAATAGAAATGCTTTTGGCGTCGCCCTTGATAATCGCTGTTTGCGGTATATCAAGATCAATCTTTTCGGCGTCAATCAGCAAATGTTCGGGAAAGATGTCCAGGGCAGCTACTGCTTTGGCCATAGCCAGACGGGCGGCTTCCTTGATATTGGTGCGGTCAATTACGCGGTGGTTTATGGAAACACAGGCCCAGGCAATAGCCGCGTCTTTGATTTCTTCTTCCAGGGCCAGGCGCTTTTTTTCCGCTATTTTTTTGCTGTCATTAATGCCGGCAATCAGGCAGTTGGGCGGCAGTATTACTGCCGCAGCTGTCACCGGCCCGGCCAGAGGGCCGCGCCCCACTTCATCAATGCCAGCCACATATTGCAGCCCGTTTTGCCATAGCTCTTGCTCATAGCTGCTCATTTGGCTCAGGCGTTCTATTTCAGCTTGATCTAGCTTTCCCGGCAATTATCTTTCCTCCGTTTGCGAGCTCTGTGGTTTTTCCAAGGTGATTCGGCCGATTTTTCCGGCGCGGAACTCCTGAATCAGCAGCATGGCCGCGTCTTCCTCGCGCGGCTTGCCCCCTTGTCCGAGCATACCGCGCGCTTTGGCAATTTCGATCATTATTTCCTCGCCTGTCTCCGGGATAGCTGCCATTTTGTAACGTTCCGCGAGCGCCTCAGGCGCTATGCGCGTCAGTAAAACTGCCAATTCGCAGCCAACCTGATAGGTGGGGTAGACATTGTCGCTGATTGACCCGCAAACAGCAAGCTTGAAGGCGGTATCATAGTCGGCGAATTTGGGCCAGAGCATACCCGGGGTATCCAGCAGCTCAATGCCGGCATTGGTTTTTACCCACTGGCGGCCGCGGGTCACACCGGGCTTGTTGCCGGTTTTGGCTGCGGCAGAGGGCGCAATAGCATTGATCACCGTTGATTTGCCGCAATTGGGAATCCCCAGCACCATGGCTCGTATTGGCCGAGGCAAGCGGTTTTTGCTTTTCAGCCGCTCCATAATGGGCCGGGAGGCTATTGCAATGGCAGCGAGCATTTCTTTTAGGCCCTGCTTGCGGGCTGCATTAATGCTGGCGGGAATATAGCCCAGCTCACGGTAATATTTTTTCCATCTTTTAGTCAGGTTTTCATTGGCCAGATCACTTTTGTTGAGCAAAAGCAAATGGGCCTTTTTGTCTATATATGGTTGCAGATCCGGATTACGGGAAGAGCCGGGGATGCGCGCGTCCACAACCTCGATAATCATATCGACCAGGGCCAGATCAGCCTCAATATTCCGTTTGGTTTTGGCCATATGGCCGGGGTACCACTGAATCATCATAACCTCTTAGAAAATATAATAAAACCACGCCTAAGCGTGGTTTTATTATAACATGGATAGCATAATAGTACAAATTATAGTATAAATTTTGCGGCCGCTAATCCTCTTTTCGCAAATAACCCTGATATTGCCCGGCAATATAATTTGCCGCCTGTTCTACGTTCATGGCGCCGGTATCAACACTGATATGGCTGAGATCGGCAAAATACTCTTGTCTATGCGCCAGCATTTTTTCAATATCAGCAAGAGAAGGCTTGCCGGCAGGCAAAAGACGGTTGTTTTTGCGGCTGAGGCGGTTATAAATCACCTCTGGGGAGGCAGAAAGCAGCACAAAATAGCCATTATCGCGCAGCAGATTGAGGTTTTCCGCAGCCGGAATCAGGCTGCCGCCGCAAGCGATAACCAACTGCTGTTTATCCGCCAGCTTTTTAATCACCAGCTGTTCTTCGGAACGAAAGCGGATCTCCCCGTGTTTGCGGAACAGCGTCACCAAATCCATGCCAGTCACATCTCTGATGGCATCATCAGTATCAGCAAAATTATAATCAAGCAGGCGGGCGATATTGCGGCCGATTACGGTTTTGCCGCTGCCCATAAAGCCCACCAGAATGATATTACTTTTTTTCTCTGACTTAGACGTTCGAATTTCCCCCTTTTTACTGTTTGTATTAGATAACTTTCTCAATAATTGGGGCGTTTACCTTCCCTTTTATGCAAGAATGTTTCAACAAATAGCGACATAAAAGATATAATGTGTATAAATATTAGGAAAAGACTTGAAATATCCGCATAAATTGGGTAGTATATCAATATACACAATATGCATAAATGATGTTGACAAGGAGCATCGATGAAAACAGCGTTTATATATAACCCAAAACGGCAAGAGAGCATTGAAAGCTCCGCCCTTCTCGCAAAGTATTTATATGAGCGGGGCATGGAAATTATGTCCTTTAACGGGGCTAACTCCATTAATATCGACGATATTGTTTCTCTTGATTTTTCTGCGGTTGATCTGGCTATCGTGCTGGGCGGCGATGGTACGCTGCTGGCCTCCTTTCGTCAGCTGGCCAAGTACGGCATCCCCATTTGTGGCATTAATATGGGGCGTATCGGTTTTCTTTGTTCGGCCGAGGGGGCGGATGCCTTTGCCGCTATGGACAAAATCCTCAGCGGTGATTATACGCTTAAAGAACGCTCCATGATCAAGGCTGAGCTGATCAGAAACGGGCAGATTATCGCAACATTTTCGGTGCTTAATGATTTTGTGGTTAGCTATGGCAAGTATTCGCGCGCCATTTCTTTGCAGCTGTATATTGACGAGCAGCATGTCAATGACTACCGCGCGGATGGCATTATTGTGGCAACACCGACAGGCAGCACCGGCTATTCGCTTTCTGCCGGCGGGCCTTTGATTATGGAAGATATGGAAATCAATATGATTACCCCTGTTTGCCCGCATGGTTTCTTTTCCCGGCCGATCGTGGCGCCCTCATCCAGCGTGATTGATATTTATTACAGAAGCTCCTCGGGCGTGGCTTTTTTGACCGCTGACGGCCAATCCCATATCCCCCTGGAGAGAAATGACCAGATCCGCATTTGTTCAGCGGACAGCAAGGCCAAATTCATTCAGTTTGGCAAAAATGATTATTTCCACCGTATCAAAGAAAAAATTTATAAAAAAACGATTAGCGACTAAACTATCAAACTTAAGGAGGAAAAACGATGAAGACACGGCGGCATAAAATTATTCGTGAAATTATTGAACAGCAGAATATTGAAACCCAATATCAGCTGACAGAGGCCTTGGCCCGCTATGGCTTAAATGTCACCCAGGCTACTATTTCACGCGATATCAAGGATTTAGGCCTGGTGAAAATCGCTACCGGCGACAATACCTTTTGCTATGGCTTCCCCCCGGGTATGACTACCGTCAACACCTTTGACCGGGTGAAAAGGATGCTGCGTGACAATCTGATTAAGGTTGATGTGGCGCGTAACCTGGTTATCCTGAAGGCTTTGCCGGGGACTGCCCAAGGCGTAGCTTTTTGTCTGGACGGTTTGGGATGGAAAGAAATTGTCGGCAGTATTGCCGGTGATGATACTATTTTTGTCGCTATCCGCGATGAAGACGACGTCAATGCCTTGGCAGAGCGCATCAGAACCCTGATGGCCTAAGCTGCAAATAAGCGAGAGGGATATATGCTCTACGAACTGTATGCGGAAAATTTTGCGCTGATTTCTACTTTGCGCCTTAATCTTGGTGAGGGGATGAATGCCCTGACCGGTGAGACCGGCGCGGGCAAATCCCTGCTGATTGACGCAGTTTCTTTGTTGATTGGCAGCCGCGGCAGTGATAGTTTTATTCGCAGTGGCGAGGATAAAGCGGTGGTGGAGGGGGTATTTTTGCCGCCCTTTCCGGAACCTGCCGGCAATTTGCTGCGTGGGGCTGGGTTTGATATTGAAGATACGCTGATTTTGCGGCGGGAACTGGTTCGCGGCGGCAGAAGCATCGCCCGCATTAACGGCGCTGTCACTAATTTATCGCAGCTGCGCGAGCTGGGACGTTTGCTGATTAATATTCATGGCCAAAGCGAGCATATGTTATTACTGGAAGAAGAGCAGCAATTGCTGCTTTTGGACAGCTTTGACCCGGCGATCAAGGAGCAACTCACGGCAACCGCAACCGCCTATCAGCAATTGCTGGCAGCAAAGCAAGAGATCAAAAAATATGAGCAAAACCGCGACCAGCTGCTTTCCCGCAGCGAAGAGTTGCATTACATAATTGACGAACTGCAAAAGGCTGAGCTCGTTCCGGGCGAAGATGAGGAGTTGGCGGCGGAAGCTAATTTATTGGTGCATGGCGAGAAGCTTTATCAGCTGGCCGGCGCCGCTTTTTCCGCGCTTAATAACAGCGGCGCAGCCATAGACAGCCTGGGTGATGCCCTGAACAATATTAAAGCTATTGCTGATTTGGACACGCAGGCAGAGTCATTGGCCGAGCGGACGCGCAGCCTTTTTTATGAGGCGGAAGATTTGTCCCGGGAAATGACTGCTTATCAGGAGCGGGTCAATCTTGACTCGCAGCGGCTGGAGATCGTTGAAGCCAGGCGCGCGCTGATCAGCAGGCTGAGCAAAAAATACCATAGCAGTATTGATGAGCTGATTGCTAAATTGGACTCTTCCAGGCAAGAGCTAAACCAGCTGGAGGAGCTTTCTCTTAGCGCGGATAGCTTATATCTGCGCCAGCAACAAGCACAGAGTAAGTATGACCAGGCCGCGGCAAAATTAACCGCTGCCCGGCAGCAGGCAGCGAAGTCTTTGTCCTCGGTGGTGACGAGAGAGCTGCAAATGCTCTCGATGCCCAATGCGCATTTTCGTGTTGATTTGCTAACCAACCCTGCTGCCAAAACAGGCAATGAACATGCTTTGTTTATGATTTGCCCTAATGTGGGCGAGCCTTTTCAGCCGGTGGCCAAAATTGCCAGCGGTGGCGAACTTTCGCGTATTGTTTTAGGGTTGAAGGTTATTTTATCGCGGCTCGATTTTGTGCCAACCTTAGTCTTTGATGAAGTGGATACCGGACTTTCCGGCAAAGCCCTGGTAGCTGTGGCCCAGCGTATTGCTATGGTGGGCGAAAGCGCGCAGGCGCTGGTAGTCACGCATAATGCGGTGACCGCGGCAGCGGCAGCGCATCAGGTGATGCTGGAAAAACACGAGGAAGGCGGGCGCACCGTAGTCGCGGCGCATACTCTGGATCAGCAGGAACGGATACATGAGATTGCGCGCATGATTGCCGGAGACAAGGCCGGGGAAATCACCTTGCAGCAGGCCAGGGATTTGCTGGAAAAAATGAGCCAGCCGCAGCTCTTTTAGAGACTGGCAGGGAGAAGATATGTTTGCATCCTTTGAGAGAAAACACTGGCTTTTAGAGGCCATGGCATTGCTGAGCTTTATAGCTATGCTGGTCTTTTTTATGCTCAACTGGCAAAGCATTGGCGATACCACGCCTACTCATTTTGGTTTTAACGGCACCATTGATGCCTGGGCAAATAAAGAGGTAGTCCTGACCATACCTGTTTTAGCTTTGGCTGTTTTTTTGGCAATGACCGCAATCGAGATGATGCCAAAATTTTGGCAGATTCCCCAGGCTGATGAAGGCAAAGAGAGTGCAGGGTATGCTTCCCGCACGCTTACGCTGCTGATACTGCTAAAGCTGATCATGGTATTAGTCTTTTTTGCGGTTCTTTTCTGGATAATAGCGGGTGCGGATCTGCCGCCCTGGTTTATGGCGCTGATCTTTGCGATACTGGCCGGGGGCATGATAGTTGCTGTTATCAGCCTTCATAATTATCGCAGACAAGTACCAGAAAAGGCCGTATGTGATGAAGATAGATAGCATTTTACTTGATTTGGACGGTACGCTTTGGGATTCTGTGGCCAAGGTTTCTTTGGCCTGGCAAAGTGTGCTTGATAAATATCCGGGCTTGCGTCCGGCAATAACAGATGCGGAAATTGCCAACTGCATGGGGTTTAGCCTTGTGGAAATCGGCGAGCGGATTTTCCCCCGGGTGGAGCCCACATTGCGGCAGAAAATATTAAGAGAGTGTTTGGCGGCAGAGTACGCTTATCTGCGTCGCTATGGCGGGCAGCTTTACCCTGGCGTCCGGGAAACGCTGGCGGAACTGGCGCAAGATTATACTTTTGCCATTGTCAGCAATTGCGAAGAGGGGTATATTGAATGCTTTTTGCAGAAACATCAGCTCGCGCCATATATAGCTGATTTTGAAAGCCTGGGCCGCACCGGCCGAGCCAAGGGAGAAAATATTCTCCTGGTGATGGCGCGTCTAGGCAGCAAAAGGGCTATTTATGTGGGCGATATGATCAAAGACAGCATTGCCGCCGAATATGCGGCCATCCCCTATGTCTATGCGGCCTATGGCTTTGGCCAGGGGAGTCTCAAGCCGGAATGCTGGGATTATCGCATAGATAGCTTTCCCGAGCTGCGGGCAGTGATAGAGACAATCAACCGGCAGGCTTAAAACTATCACTTGATCACGGCAAAATATAAAGTAAAAGGTTTGGCTATAAAAAACGCGAATAAAATAATGTATAGCCATTAATAATTAGGAGACCACAACATGTATACTAGAGAAGAGATTTTGCATATCCTTGAAGAGAAGGAGGTCCTTTTATCCGGACATTTCAAATTAACCTCCGGCCGCCATGCTGCCTATTATATGCAGTGCGCCCGCTTGCTGCAATATCCGGAAATTGCCGGGCCTTTATGCGAGCAGCTGGCAAGCTATTTTGCCGGACAGGGGATAACCGTTGTTGTTGGCCCGGCTATCGGCGCTATTTCTTTATCCTACGAAATAGCCCGGGCTTTAGGGGTGAAATCTGTTTTTGCCGAGAGAGAAAATGGCGTGATGACCTTGCGCCGCGGCTTTAGCGTCAGCCCTGATGACAAGGTTTTAGTGGTTGAAGATGTGGTCACTACCGGGGGTTCGGTGAAGGAAGTGATCGCCCTGATGAGAGAGATCGGCGCGGATATTGCCGGCGCCGCGGTTTTGGTGGATAGAAGCGCCGGGAAGATTGATTTGGGCGTGCCTTTGCGCTCATTGGTCTCTTTGGAGATAGAAAGCTTTGACGAAGCAGAGTGCCCTTTGTGCAAAGAAGGCAAAACCCCCGCTATCAAACCCGGCAGCAGGTCTTAATCTGCGTATTGCTTTTAGCGGGCGCAAATGCTATGATTAAATAGTTGGTTTAATAGTTTTTCAGGCTTGGGCATAACAATATACGTAAAGGGGAAACAAGATGGTATATGATAAGATTGTAGAAATTATTTCAGAGAAGCTGGATATTGATAAAGATGTGATTAAACCGGAAAGCAGCTTTGATGATATGGAAGTAGATTCGCTCTATATGGTGGAAATTATGCTTTCGATTGAAGAAGAATTTGACATTACGCTGGAAGATGTTTTTAGGCTTAAGACCGTTGCCGACCTGTGCGAGCATGTGGAAAAAAGCATCTAGAAAAAATATAATTAGCACTTGACAAACCAGGCTGCATAGTATATATTAAACGAAAATCTTTGCACTGACATCCTCTTTTTAGAGCCATACAGTACAATCTGAACAGGCGCTGCGCAAGCAAGAGCCGGGCCGTGATTTACGGCAGCAGATAAGAAGCAACATATCTGTGGGACAGTAAGACTATCCTACAGGTATGTTTTTTTATTATAAAGAGATAAGGAGGCTAATTATGAATAGCCACAAATTGCAGGGACTGACCAGTGAAGAAGCCAAAGAACGGCTGCTCCGCTTTGGCAAAAACGAGCTGGAGCCAGAAAAAAAGGCCGGTTTTTTGCGTCAGGCAGCGGCCATTATCCGCGAGCCGATGTTTCTGCTGTTGCTTGGCGCGGCACTGATCTATTTCTTTTTGGGCGAGCCGGCTGACGGTGCGGTTATGCTGGTTTTTGTGGTGCTGATTATTGCTATTGATATCTTTCAGGAATGGAAGACAGATAAAACCCTGCGCGCCCTGCGCGAGCTTTCCCAGCCTAATAGCACGGTTATCCGCGATGGAGTTCAAAAGCAGATTGCAACCACGGAGCTGGTTCCCGGAGATTTGCTGGAAATTACCGAGGGAGACAAAATTTCTGTCGATGGCCTGATTGTCGCCTGCAATGATCTGTGTGTGGATGAAAGCTCGCTCACCGGGGAAGCTGAGGGTGTGTGGAAAAGCGCTGATCTTAGCGCTGATAGCAGCGCTGATTATTGGCGCAGGGACTATTGCTATGCGGGTACCTTTGTGTTGCAGGGATTTGCCTTAGTACAGGTGGAAAAAACCGGCGTCAACAGCGAATACGGCAAGATCAGCGCGGCTTTGGCCCAGGCGCCGGTAAGGCCTACTCCGCTGCAAAAACAAATGCGCCGTTTGGTGAAATTTTGCGCCTGGCTGGCCCTGGCGCTTTGCCTTTTGGTTGCCGCAATAACCTTTTTTGATCTCAGTGATTTGCTGCTCAAGGAAAGAGCAGTCAACAGCATTCTGGCAGGCATTACTTTAGCAATGGCGATGATTCCGGAAGAATTTCCGGTGGTCCTGACTGTTTTTCTCTCAATGGGTGCCTGGCGTTTGGCAAGAAAAAATTCTTTAATCCGCCATTTGCCAGCCACAGAAACATTGGGAGCGATCTCTGTGCTTTGTGTTGATAAAACAGGCACGCTTACCAAAAACGAGATGGTAGTTGACCAGACCTGGCTGGCAGGAGCGGCTGCGGCGGAATTCAATAAAATAGCAATGATGGCCTGCGAGCAAGAAGCATATGACCCGATGGAGAAGGCTATCATCCGCTATACCATGGATCAGGGTGTGGCAGCTAGTGATTGTGCCGGGGAAATTATCAAGGAATATCCCTTCACCAATCAGACGAAGATGATGGCGCATGTCTGGCAAATTGAGGGCGATGTGATTATTGCCGCCAAAGGGTCAGCGGAGAGTGTCTTTTCTTTATGTGATTTGTCAGCGGAAGAGTCGAGGCAGGCAAATGAGGCCTTACAGCAGCTGTGTTCTCAAGGACTACGCGTTTTGGCAGTGGCAACAGCATCGGTCAAGAGTGCAGAAGTTTTGCCCGAAAACATAGAGAATTGCCGCTTGCGGCTGTTAGGGCTGATCGCGCTGGCTGACCCGCCCAGAGGGGGTATCAAAGAAGATATTGCTCTTTGTCACCAGGCAGGCATAGCGGTGGTGATGATTACCGGCGACAATGCGCTGACGGCCAAAGCTATTGCCGAGCAGGTGGGGATTGAGCAAGAGCAGGTGATAACAGGAGCTATGCTGGAACAGATGAGCGACGAGGAGTTAAGCGCGGCAGTGCAAAGCGCGCGCGTTTTTGCCAGAGTGATCCCGGAACATAAAATGCGTATTGTCACTGCTTTCCAGGCTAATGGGCAAATTGTGGCGATGACCGGAGATGGCGTCAATGACGCTGCTGCGCTCAAATATGCTGATATTGGTATTGCTATGGGCAAGCGCGGATCAGAAATTGCCCGCGAAGCAGCGGATTTAGTTTTGTTGGATGATAATTTTTCTACCATTGTCGATACCATTCGCGATGGCAGACGCATCTATGATAATATCCGCAAAGCGATCGGCTATATTTTTGCTATTCATATTCCCATTGCTCTCGTTTCTTTGCTGGGGCCGATGCTCTCGATACCGATGGAAGCGCTGATGCTGCTGCCCTTTCATATCATGCTCCTGGAGCTGGTGATTGACCCGACCTGCTCCGTGGTTTTGGAGCGTCAGCCGGCGGAAAACAATATCATGTCCCTTCCGCCGCGTGATCCCAACGAGAATATTTTGACACGGGCGATAGTGGCTAAGGGTATGGTGCAGGGGTTAGTCATTTTCGCCGCGTCATTTGCCGCCTATTATCTGCTGCTACAAAATAATTTTGCTGCGTCGGAAATTGCCCGCTCGGTAGGTTTGACAGTGCTGATGATAGCGAATTTGTTTTTGGTGCAGGTCAACAGCTCTTATGCTCAGCCCTGGTGGCAAACAATTAGCAAGCTGCGCCAAGACAAGGTGATGTGGGCGGTTAATATTTTGGCCTGTTTGCTGCTGGCAATAATTCTTTATAGCCCTGTAAATAGTTTTTTGGGCCTGGCTCCGCTTAGCCTGCCGCAGCTGACTCTCGCCATTGGTCTGGGAGCAGTCTCTGTGCTGTGGTATGAGCTGGTCAAGCTAGGTATGAGAAAAACACACTTTGCTAAAGAAAGATAATATGCTATAATAACCGAGTTGTAATTTTTGATTGAGAGTAGGTGGCTGATAAGTGTGGTTTGTTTTATCCCTCTGCGCTGTGCTTGCCTGGAGCGGATCAGACCTTTTTAGCAAGCTGGGTTCCCGCCCAAAAGACAGGTTCAGCCATTGGAAACTGGTGATGGCAGTGGGCACGGTAATGGGTATCCATGCCATTATTCAGATATGCACCGGAACTGAGTTTGCTTTTAGGGATATTATTACTTATCTGCCTATATCAGCGTTATATATAGTCTCGATGATTTTTGGCTATGTGGGGTTGCGCTATATTGAGCTTTCGATCAGCTCTCCGGTATGCAATTCTTCCGGCGCCATTGTGGTCATCCTGTGCTTTTTTATCCTTAAAGAGACGATGGGTTGGGCGCAGCTGCTGGCGGTTGTTTTGATCTGCAGCGGTGTAATCGGCCTGGCTATTGTTGAAAAACGCCAAAGCAATGCCGCGAAAATGCTGCGCAGAGAAAAACAAAATGTCAAATATACCTCCAGCATTTTGGCGATCATTTTTCCGATTATTTATTGCATTTTGGATGCCTTGGGTACTTTTGCCGATGCCTATTGGCTGGACAACTTTATTGCCGAGACTCAGGCAAATATCGCCTATGAGCTGACCTTTTTTGCCATGGCCATTGTGGGCTTCATCTATGTCGTGCTGATCAGGCGGCAAAAAATAGTCGCACGCGATGAATGGCCCAAAGGGGTGGCGGCCATTTTTGAAACCGCCGGGCAATTCGCCTATATTTTTGCTCTCGGCGCCAATGCTATCTTGGCCGCGCCGCTGATTAGCTCTTATTGTGTTTTCAGTGTGCTTTGGAGCCGTATTTTCCTCAAAGAAAAACTGTCCCGCCAGCATTATATTGTCATTTCTTTGGTGCTGGCAGGTATTGTGATTCTCGGTTTAGTTGAGGAGGCATAAAAAAACGACCCGTAAGGGTCGCTTTTTTTATTGTACAAGCAGTGCTTACCGGCCATTGCTGCTGAAAGTTACTGAATAGAAGCCGTCATGCATCAGACTCGAGTCATAGACTACATTATAATATTCAACCTCTTCGTTAAGATTAAGGGTGATAATCAAATCTTCACCGTCCTCGGTGATGCTAAAGGACTTAACAGGGACAATATCAATATTCTCTTCATTGTTGAGGCTGCTATAAGCTGTGCCAAGCTCCGTGTTTTTGAGCACGATGGTGCCGGTGCTTGCCCCTTGGTCAAAGCTGAAGTGAGCCTGGGCACGCTTGACGCCACCGGCATAATAGCCGACATTATCTTCAGTCGGACAGCCGAATTCAATATCAAGTCCATTAGTGGTGAAGCGGATGGCATTGAGTTTAACATGGTTAGCTCTGCCCACAGTGTAGCTTTCAGCTAGAGACGCAAAATATGGCCGCTCAAGCCTGTGATAAGCCATATCTGAAGCATCCAGTGAGATATGGGTGGGAAACTCGTCCTCATTATAGGGACCCGCGTCATCCCAAAAGGTATTAGCCACGATATCCAAACCAGTATAACCAGCAAAGGTAACTTCTTGCGGCAGCCAGAAATTGGAGAAGGCTTGAGCCCGGTTGGCGCCAATATCAATGGTTTCAAACTCATACCATTCCAAGCCAGCGCCCTCTTGGTAGGCAACAAGGGCCAAGTCTATCTCAAGGCGGTCATCTTGATTGATGTTGATATATGCCAGCTCAATTTGTTGGTCTGCATAGAAGGTGCGGATATTTTCCTCGGTGAATCCGCTCTCAAAATACGCTGACGGCTCAATAACGACATCAGTAGGCGATGCCGGGTTATCATTTTGCGATGAGTTCCCATCATCAACAGCGCAGCCGGCAAGGCAGAGACAAAAAACGAGGCATAAAATAATAAGAATGTTTTTACGCATAACAGCTCCTCCTTTTAGTAAACAAGTGCATCAGGATAAAGACGGAAGATTATTATTGTGCAATAGCGCGAGCCACAATACGTATCAGCAGGCACACACATATATATAATAAGGATTCTTGTTGAAAAAGCCTTTACCTGCCTAAAATAGGCGAATCCAAGGACAATATTGCTGTTTTGTACAAAAAGTTATTATATCGGCAAATGTATTCAGATGTATTTACCCGGTGGGGAAGAGGATAAGAGCAATAAAAAAACAACTGCTCAATAAGAGCAGTTGTTTTTTAGGTAAATTTAGTTTAGCCGGTGATTAAGAAAACATAGCCAGCACATCATCAAGGGTGGTGGCGCCGCTTAAAGTGACGATAACGGAGAACATATATTCATCAATGGAACGGGTGAAATAATACTGATCCATTGTCTGGCCGTCAGCATTGATGCTGAACAACAAATAGTCATAAGTAGCATCGCCAATTTGTTTTGTGCCGGTGCTGGTGGTGTAGTCAATAGTGCTATAGACTTGGTCGAAAATGCTTGACAAAGAGTCATAATAATCATTTACTGTGAGTGCTGCAGTATCACCAGTGGCAGGGATTTTTTCGAAGAAGGCGCTTACATTGCTGGTTTGATCAGCGGAGAAGGAACACATATCATAAAGAGATTGCAGGTCCATCATCGCTGCGTTAAAATCCATGCCAGCCTCAGCCAAAATATCTGCGCCAGTGCCCATCAATGTAGCCAGTTCTTCATCAGTGAATATTACCCAATCATCAGGTTTGGTGAAGGTAACGCCAGCATAGTCATTGGTATAGACATTGCCGTTCCACTCGCCGCGGCTGATAGTCGCAGAGTCGGTATCAGTGTTGTTATCAACATCATCATTGTTAACAACATCCGGGTCAGTATTGACATCGCCGCCATTATCAGTGGCGCAGGCAGTCAGGACAACCAGGGCAAGCATAAGCATAACGATTAAAAGAATATGTGTTTTTTTCATTTGTGGTTCCCCCTAAAATTTTTTTATGAAGAAAAACCCGTTCAGATGAACGGGTTTTTCTAGTGGAGCGGGCAAAGGGATTCGAACCCTCGACTTTCACCTTGGCAAGGTGACACTCTACCACTGAGTTATACCCGCAAGTTGGTGCCCCGGGGCGGAGTCGAACCACCGACACGGGGATTTTCAGTCCCCTGCTCTACCAACTGAGCTACCGAGGCAAGTGGCGACGCAGAAGGGGCTCGAACCCTCGACATCCAGCGTGACAGGCTGGCACTCTAACCAACTGAGCTACTGCGCCATATGGTGGGCGATGACAGGCTCGAACTGCCGACATCCTGCTTGTAAGGCAGGCGCTCTCCCAACTGAGCTAATCACCCGCAGGGCAGGGTAGTAATCATGCCCAAACATCTACTGCTTAATCCCGGCAGCCTGTTTATTATAGCTAAAACTCTTTTTGCTGTCAAGTTCTTTTGCGAAAAATTTCTTTTTAAAAAGCTTTTTGCATAAAAATAACTTGTGAGATGCATGATAAGAAAAAGCCGTGCCTTCTAAAAATTGGCTTTAAGCATAAGGAGCAAGCATGACATCTCCCCCAAATGATCAAAAGGAAATAAACCGTTTTGCCGGAGTGCAGCGGATTTTACTCTTTGCGCTATTAATAATTTTAATAATCTTTATTGCTGTTACTTTTTTGCCCAAAAGCAATCCTAGTGAAACAAATGTCAGCATTCTCGACCCCACAGCTGCAGTCAGAGGAGAGGATAATAGCCTTTTCGGCAATATCAGGATCAAGACAGAAGACAGTTTAAGCCTGGCCTATGCTCATGTTTTGGTTGACGGTGCGGATTATGGCGATCTGGGTGAGGCTGAGTTGTTGCTGCGCGTTTACCCCGGAGATATTATCAGTATTGACGGCAGCGCTTACCAGAAGGAATTGCAGTTTCAGGTCACAGCTATTTCTTCCAATATTGACAGCGAATTTTTGCAGACGACTGTTTACAGCAAAGGCAATATAGTTGAGGTGGGCATCATCGTATTTAAATAGTTGAGATGCCCGCTAAGTTGTAGTATAATATATTTGAGGATATTTATCAAAATATTCTCAAATATTTTTTATAAGGTGGATGGAATTATGGAAGAACGGCAACATACATTTTCTGACGTCACCAGCAGAACGGTAGCCTCGGCCGCGATTCAAATGGCAATCAGCGGCAGCAGAGAAGAAGAAAAAGAGCTCAAGCAAAGGCAGGAAATGCAGGGGATGCGTCTGGCTGCCATGGATTTTGGCGGTGAAGCGATCACCTCAGTGCAGAAAATTATTGAGCGGGCGGTAGTGGGCAGCAAACGCGAAGAGGTTATTTTTGATAACCATGCTGAAGAGGGCGCTGTTGCCGGAGCTGCGCACGAGGTTCTGTCCCAGGTGATGGGCCGGGCTATCGGCCTTAATTTTGGCGGCAAAATTGGCGTGGCGCGCAAGGGACAGCATCTTTGTGTGGCTGCTTTTTTTGCTATTGGTATGATTCACCTTGATGATGTGGCTATCGCTGTTGCCCATAGAGCGGTGAAGGAGATAGAGTCATGAGCGTAAAAAAAATAGCAATTGATGGACCGTCAGCGGCAGGAAAAAGCACTGCTGCCAAAACAATCGCCCAGCAATTAGGCTATCTTTATATAGACACCGGAGCCATGTACCGGGCAGTGGCTCTGATGGCAATCCGGCAAAACATTGCTTTTGATGATGCCAAGGCGCTCACAGATTTAACGGCCAGGCTCGATATTCGTCTGGAAAACACCAGCGCCGGCTATAAGGTATCTGTCAATGACGAGGATGTCAGTGAGGAGATTCGCCTGCCGGAGGTGGGCAATGCGGCCTCCCCGGTTTCCGCCGTACAGGGAGTGCGTGAGCTTTTGGTCAAGATGCAGCAGCAAATGGCAAAGACTACATCTGTAGTCATGGACGGCCGTGATATTGGTACAGTTGTCCTACCTGATGCGGACTGCAAAATTTTTCTGACTGCTGATGCCAGGGAACGGGCCTATCGACGCTGCGAAGAGTTGAAGGCAAAAGGTATAGATGCGGATATCGACCAGATAGAACAAGATATTATTGCCCGCGATTATCGCGATTCGCATAGAAGCAATTCCCCGCTCAAGCAGGCAGATGACGCATATTTGATTGACAGCAGCCAGATGACAGCAGCTGAAGTGGCGGCAAAAATATTGGAACTGGCGGAGGATGCGTAATGTCGCTCTATCCATTAGCTAAGTTTTTGACTGGCATACCGCTGAGGCTGGCTGGGATGCGTGTGCTGGGTAAAGAGAATATTCCCCAGGATCAAGCGTATGTGATTGTCGCCAATCATACCAGCTTTGGCGATCCTCCGGCGCTGGCACAGGCGGTTCCGCAGAAAATTATTTATATCGGCAAGGAAACCTTTGCCAAAAATCCCTTGACGAGAGTTATCTTCAGCGCCTGCGAGGCGGTGTTTCTTAATGAAGGGGAATCTGATCTGACTGCCATGCGCGCCGTGATCAAACAGCTTAAGCAAGGTAATGTGGTGGCAATTTTCCCCGAGGGCAAGCGCAACCTTGATCAGGAAATGAGCGAATTTTTGCCGGGAGCGGCTTTTATTGCTCATCGCGCCCAGGTAGCGATCTTGCCGGTGGGCCTGATTAATTGCGGTGATTACTGGCGTTTTTGGCGGCGTAATATTATTGTCAATATCGGCCAGCCAATTATTGTCGAGAGTGAAGGGCGGCTGGACAAAGAAACTTTGGCCGAATATAATAATTTGTTTGCGGAAACGGTCAGCGCTTTAGTGATGCAAAACAAGGAGATTATCAAGCAAGAAGGCAAAAAAATGCGTTCTTGGCCAAAAGCTGTCGAATAAACTTTTGATAAAAACCGTACGCTTATGCAGGATTTTATTTATCAGTTCGCGAAGTTAATAAGCTGAGCATTTCTTTAATCTTTTAGGAGAAATTATGGAAATACTTGTAGCGAGTGGATCAGGATTTTGTATGGGCGTGAAACTCGCAATTGATCAGGCCCTGGCAGCAGCCAAAATACACGGGCATATCTATTCGATTGGCGAGTTGATTCACAACCCGCAGGAGATGAGCCGTCTATCCGGGCAGATTATTGCGGTTGATGATCTGGATCAGATTAAGAAGTGCCCCGCCACAGTGATTATACGCTCGCACGGGGTGAGCCCGGCAGTTATGCGGCAGGTGCAGGAACAAGGGTTTGATTTCATTGATGCTACCTGCCCCTTTGTCAAAAGAGCGCAGCATAGCGCCGCTGCATTGATTGAGCAAGGCTACACCTTATATATTCTCGGAGATGAAGCGCATCCCGAGGTTGTCGGTCTGCAGGGCTATGCCGAAGGCAAGGCCATTATCATCGCAAAGCCTGATGACGCGATGGATATTGCGCCGGAGCCAAAAATGGCCCTGATTGCCCAGACAACACAAAAAGTGGAAGATTTTGTCAGCCTGGCAGCGATTTTGCAGGCTAAAGCAGGTCAATTTGTAGCTGAAAACACCATCTGTAATCATACGGCACAAAGCCAGGCAGCCACAGCAGCGCTGGCGGCTCAAGTGGAAGCGATGATTGTCATTGGCGGCAAGAACAGCGCCAACACCAAAAAATTGGCACAAATATCCAAAGAAGCGGGTATAGATGTTTATCATATTGAGTCTATTGCTGATTTGGATTTAAATATTGTGCGGGGCTATGGCAGGATTGGTATCACCGCCGGAGCCTCGACCCCGGAACATATTATTGAGGAGGTAGTAAGCAGCATGACAGAACTGGAAAAAATGGAAAATGAATTGGAAAACAGTGAAGAAAATACCCAAGAAAGCGCTGAAGAAGCTAGTGAATCTTGCAGCTGCGGCTGTGAGTCTGAAACAACAAGCGAGCCAGAGGTGACCGCCCCTGCTGAGCAAGTAGCAGAGGATAGCCAGCCACTTGCCGAAGAGAGTGCGGCAAACGAAGAACCCTCTGAGCCTACTATAGACGATTTTGCTGCTGAATATGGTGATATGAAAGAAATTCGCCGCGGCGCCAGAGTAAAAGGCGTTGTTGTTCAGGTTAAGGATGATGAGCTGTTGGTGGATATCGGCGGTAAAAGCGAGGGCGTCTTGAGCGCCAGCGAGCTTTCTACTGATGATGCCGCTAATATCAAAGAACGCTTTAATGTCGGTGATGAGATTGAAGTGTTGATTCTGCGTAAAGAAAACCAGGAAGGTTATCCGGTGCTTTCCAAACGCAGAGTTGACCAGGATGTTGCCTGGGACCGCCTGGCAAAGCTCAAACAAGAAAGAGCTGTGGTCAGCGGCACTGTCACTGATGTTGTTAAAGGCGGCGTTTTGGTCGATGTTGGCTTGCGCGGCTTTATCCCGGCATCCTTGCTTTCGATGGGCTATGTTGAGGATCTGAGCAGCTATGTTGGCCAAACCTTGGATATGAAGATTATCGAATGCGATAAGCACAGCAATAAGCTGGTGCTCTCCGCCAAGGCTGTCTTGCGCAAAGCAGCCTCGGAAAACAAAGAAAAAACCTGGGAAGAAATTGCCGAAGGCCAGACCCGCCAAGGCGTGGTGCGCCGGATAGCTAGCTTTGGCGTCTTTGTTGATGTCGGCGGTGTAGACGGGCTGCTGCATGTTTCTGAAATGGCCTGGTACAGGGTTAATCATCCTGCTGATTTGCTTAAAGAAGGCGATCAAATTGAGGTTTTTGTCTTGGGCGTAGACAGAGAAAATGAAAAGATTTCTCTGGGCTTAAAGCAGCTGATCCCCAACCCCTGGAGCCTCGTTGTGGAAAAATATCCGGAGGGCACGATCATCACAGCAAAGGTTATGCGTACCACAACCTTTGGTGCATTTCTGGAAGTTGAGCCCGGTGTTGAGGGCTTGGTGCATATTTCTCAGCTGGCCAATTACCGCGTGGACAAAACCGAGGATATTGTCAAACCAGGCGATATGGTGGAAGTGGAAGTGCTTTCTGTTGACCCGGAAGCCAAACGGATGAGCCTGTCCATTAAAGCTACTTTGCCGGAGGATGCGCCAACCGAGCCGCCGACCAAAGAAGTAGAGCCGGAAGCAGTTGCCGAAGAACTAGCGGTTGAAGAGGCAGCTCCGGCAGAGGAAGGAGTTGCTGCTGAAGAAATTGCGGAAGAATCCGTGGAAGAAACAGCTGCAACAGAAGAGACCGCGGAAAGCGATGATGCTGCTGAGGCTGAAAAAGAAGATTAATACTGTTTGCCTGGCAGTGGCCATATATTAAGAAAACGCCTAGAACCGCATTTATGCGGTTCTAGCTATATTCAAGGAGGAACGGTTGATGAAATTATGGGGCGGACGTTTTTCTGCAGATACAGACAAGCTGGCGGAGCATTTTCATTCTTCAATTGGTTTTGATAAACGGCTGTACCGCGAAGATATTGAGGGCTCGCTTGCTCATGCAAAGATGCTCGCTGCCTGCGGGATTATCTCCGCGGAGGAGTCAGCTACCATCCAGGCCGGGTTGCAGGCTGTGCGCGCTGCTATTGATGCCGGCGAGGTTGAGTTTGACGAAGCGGCGGAAGACATACATATGAATGTGGAAATGCTGCTGACTGAGCGCATTGGTGAAACCGGTAAAAAGCTGCATACTGCGCGCAGCCGTAATGATCAGGTGGCTTTGGATCTGCGGATGTGGCTGCGGCGCGAAATTATCGAAACAACAGAGCTGCTGCGGTCTTTGCTTGCCGTATTGCTGGATAAAGCAGGGGAGCATACACACACCCTGATGCCGGGCTTTACCCATCTGCAAAAAGCGCAGCCGATCAGCTTTGCCCATCATCTGCTGGCTTATGTACAGATGTTCCGCCGCGATGTGGAGAGGATGAATGACTGCGTGGCGCGCATGAATGTCTGCCCGCTTGGCAGCTGTGCTTTAGCTGGCACAGGCTTCCCCATCGACCGCGAGCAAACAGCAGCTGAACTGGGCTTTGATGCCCCGATGAGCAATAGCTTGGACGGTGTCTCAGACCGCGATTATGCCATAGAATTTCTCTCAGCGGCAGCAATTACGATGATGCACTTGTCCCGTTTTTGCGAAGAGATTATCATCTGGAATAGCGGTGAATTTGGTTTTATCACCATGGATGATGCCTATAGCACCGGCAGCTCTATTATGCCGCAGAAAAAGAATCCGGATATGGCAGAGCTGATTCGGGGCAAAACCGGACGGGTATATGGTGATTTGATGGCCCTCCTGACGATAATGAAAAGCTTGCCACTGGCCTATAATAAGGATATGCAAGAGGATAAGGAAGCGACCTTTGACGCGCTAGATACCCTGAAAGGCTGCCTGATGGTGTTTACACCGATGTTTCAGACGATAGTGGTCAATCGTGATAAAATGGCGGCGGATTTAGAAGGCGGGTTTTTGAATGCCACTGATCTGGCCGACTATTTAGTGGCTAAGGGTTTGCCTTTCCGCTCTGCCCATGAAGTATCAGGAAAACTGGTGCAGTATGCGGAGAAGAGCAATCGCCGCTTGGCTGATTTGAGCTTGGAGGAAATGCAGAAAGAATCCGCTTTGTTTGCAGAGGATATTTATGACGCTATCGCTCTGACGCAGTGTCTGGCTGCGCGCAATGTCTTGGGCGGCCCTGCGCCGGAGGCAACCAAAATTGCCATTGCTGAAGCCAGAGAGTGGCTCAAACAGGCATAAAGAGAAAATAATACAGATAAATCCGCTGTCTGATCAGGCAGCGGATTTTTTATGTGGAAAGAAAAGGCCGGGCTTTGCAGGCAAGGCTAATTCTTGGAAAAATATCTTGCTAAAATGGCAGGGTAGAGTATAATAGGTTACAATGTATTATTTTGTCACTGTTGTTTTGTTACGGTAATTTTGTTGTAATAAGGGAAAGATTATGTCTCTTCTCAGCCAAAACTATCTCAAACAGATTGTAGTTAATCTCCTCTGGGGAGCGGGGTTTGTCGCCGGCAATATTGTCGCCCAAGCTATGCCGCCCTGGACCGCAGCTTGTTTTCGTTTTATCATTGCCGCTGTGGTGTTGCTGATTGCCCTTTATGCCAAAGGAGGACGGCTGCCGCGTTTGCAGCGCAAAGAAGCTCTGATTGTCATCGGCATGGCTGTGATCGGCATGGCTGTATATAATTATTTTTTCATCTCCGGACTAAAAACAGTGGAGGCCAGCTACGCCTCAATGATCATGGCCCTGAACCCGGTTTTGGTGGCTCTGATTTCTGCGATTATTTTTAAGGACAAATTGCGGCCCGTGCAAATCCTCGGTATTATTGTCTCAGCCTTTGGCGCGGTGTTTATTATTTGTGAGGGAAATCTGGCTGATCTGTTCCGCCATAGCTTGTCTTCAGGAGAGATTTATATTCTTCTCGGTCTGGCTGCCTGGGTGATCTATACTTTTCTCAACCGCTTGGCGCAGCAAACACTGGAGCCTTTGGCCGCCGTCACCTGGGCTTGCCTGATTGCGGCAATTGTTTTGATTATCCCCGCCTATTGGGAAAGCGGTTTTGAGCGTGAGTTGATTATGGCGCTGGATTGGCCGGTCTGGGTTTCTCTGTTTGTGCTGGGCGGCTTATGCTCTGCCCTGGCTTTTACCTGGTACTATGCCAGCATTGGTATTATCGGCACCTCCCGATCCGGCGTTTTTTATAATCTCTCGCCTATCTTTGCCACTATTGCGGCCATTATTATTCTTGATGAGCAGCCGGGATGGAGCTTTGCGGTGGGCGCTGTGGCGGTCATCAGCGGTGTGCTGTTAACCAACTATAAAAAACAAGCGCCGGCCAAGGGTGAAGAGGGGTAGTAGCAGATTATAAGCGTAGATGTTTTGAAGCGGTTAAAATCGATAAATAAAAACCCCCGCTTTTCAAGCGGGGGTAATTTTTTGCCTATTTTCGATGCTCACTGAGGGTGATGAGAATATCCTCTGCGCAGATCAGCGTATCCGGAGAAACAGGGATGCTCAGTTTATCCTTGTGGCGGATAGCCAGCACGGTTAAATCATCCTTTCTGCGGATATCTGCCTGCTTGACGGTTTTGCCAATCCATTCCGGCTTGGGGCGCATTTCTGAAATAGTATAGAAATCAGATTCATCGAGAATATCGAGAATATTGCTGCCCACCAGCTTGGCGGCGATTTTTGCGCCCATCTGATGCTCGGGCAGCACAACTTCATCTGCGCCGATATTTTCGAGGATGCGTTTCTGGCGAATAGTCCGCGCTTTAGCAATAACCCATTTGGCGCCTTCTTCCTTGGCAAACATTGTGGCAATAACCGAGGCCTCAAATTCCTCGCCCATGGCTAGAATAACAACATCAAAGTTGCCCAGGCCCAGCGTGGCGAGTACTCCTTCATCTGAGAGGTCTGCCCGCATCACATGCGTGGCCAAATCCGCCACCTGATGAATTTTCGCCTCATCAACATCACAGGCCAGAACATTGACATCATATTCCGATAGAGTCTGCACAATACTCATGCCAAAGCGTCCCAGACCAAGCACGGCAAAATTTTTATTTTTATTTTTGTTAGGCATAATAATCCTTTCCTTTTAGTTAATAATCACTGTTTTTAGCCAATAATTACCCGTTCTTCCGGCAAAGAGGTGCCGTCGTGGCTGTTATTCAAGCGCATAGAGAGCGCAACAACAACTGTTATCGGGCCGAGACGGCCCAAGAACATACATAAGCTGATAACTATTTTACCTGCGGTGGAGAGATATGGGGTGATGCCGGTACTGATGCCAGCGGAGGTGGCTGCCGAGCAGCTTTCCACCAGGATATCCCAAAAGGTATGCGGATAAAGAGTTGTCTGTTCGGTAAAATAGAGGATGATCGTCGAGGTCACAACCACAATCATCACGGTGCAGATGACAGTCAGGGCCTTTTGCAATAAATCTATGGGTAGGGTACGGCCAAAGGCCTCGATATTATTGCGTCCCCGGAGCACGGAAATCATAGAAAAAATGACAATGGCGATGGTGACAGTTTTTAATCCCCCGGCTGTACCGGACGGCGATCCGCCGATAAACATAAAAATACCGGAGAAGAACTTGGATATTTCTGTCAGCCCGTCGGTATTAAATAGATTAAAGCCGGCTGTGCGCAAATTTGCTGAATGGAAAAAAGCAGTGCCTATTTTTTCATTGACTGGCATATTGCCGAAGGTTGCCGGGTTATGCCACTCCAATACGGCAAAGAGTATCCAGCCGGATACGAGGAGTATCCCGGTCATCATCAGAGCAAGCTTGGTATGCAGGGAAAGGTGTACCAGCCGATTGCGCAGAGGCAGACGCTGTTTATTTTTGGTCAGCGTAATTAATTCTGACCACACAGTAAAGCCAAGGCCGCCGCAAATAAAAAGAGCGGTTATGGTAGCAATGGCCAGAGTATTGCTGCTGATAGCAGTCAGCCCATCGCTAAAGGTGCTTATCCCGGAATTACAAAAGGCGGAGATGGCATGGAATATGCCCTGATATAAAGACTCACTCATCGGCATCCCCTCGCCAAAGTGGAAGCTTAGGGTAAGAATCAACACGCCGATGGCCTCAAAGGCGCAGGTGATAAGGATGACGTTTTTGACCAGGCGCACCATGCCGCCAATATTGTTTTGATTGAACGAGGCCTGAATAACCAGGCGGTTGCGCAGGGATATGTTTTTGCGCATCAGCATCATCAGCAAAGTGAGAATGGTCATAAAGCCCAGCGCGCCAAACTGGATCAGCGCCAGGATTACTACCTTGCCAAAAGTGGTCCAGTGCTCCACCGTATCGACGACAGTGAGACCGGTTACGCAGGTAGCGGAGGTAGCAGAAAAAATAGCGTCAACAAAGCCGATGCTTTGGCCGCTTTTACTGGCGGCAGGCAAGCTGAGCAAAAAAGCGCCCAAAAGTATCATCGCAGCAAACCCCAGCAGAATAGCCTGTGGCGGAGATAATTTCAGTTTGTGAAATTTATGAGCCATATGAGGAGTTGCCTTTCCCAATAATCCGAGGAATATATCTATTATACATAAATAGTACTAAGATACAAGTCTTTCTGCTCAATATTTTTGCGCAAATTAAATATATCAGCAAGTTATGATGATTGGCCGCACATTTATTAGTATGGATAGAAATAGGTTTCTTATCACACTGGCGAGTTGCTGCGCCGCGGACATAACAAATCCCCAGCTACAATAACATGTAGCGGGGGATTCACTTTGGTGGAGATGAGGGGATTCGAACCCCTGGCCTCCTGCATGCGAAGCAGGCGCTCTCCCAACTGAGCCACACCCCCATAATCAAAATGGGCAGCAGAATCATTTTATCTCAATGCGGAAGAGATGTCAATAAGCGTATCCCTATATTTTATCCGCTAATTAAGAAGGTTTGCCGAGGAGACGCCAAACAAAAGTGACGCCTCCTTTAGTGGCGTCACTTTTGTTTAATTTTAATTATTACTGCCTTAGGGCCCCGCCACATTACCGGACGGTCTCGTCCCGGGCGGTTGCTAATTACGGAGTGGTGTTGGTATTGGCATCAGGGGTATCTCCCCCTGATGCGCCGTCAGGGTTGCCATTTGCCGCGTCGGCAGCGTCAGGGGTAGCGGCGCTGTCTGCCGGGGCGGTGATCACAGAGGAAACCAGCATATTATATTCAGTCTGGTAGGTGTCTTTGATAGCGGCCAGGGCATTGACGGAAACATAATATAGCTTTTCGCCAATGACAAAGGCGGTGATTTGATAATATCTTTCCTCATCAGCATTGGCATAGAGGATGGAGCGTGTGGCAGCAGGCAGATCGTTAATAGTGGTGATGTTGATATCTGACAGCTCTGTTGCGTTGGCAAACCGCATATCCTGGCTGAGCAGTTCAATTTTATTTTTCAGGAGAGCATCAATATCCGCCAGCTCTTCTGCGGAGGCTTCTGCCGCCATGATGATGTTGATCACATAGCCCGGGCTGTTGCAGGTTAAAGTGAGGCTGTCCACTGTTTCATGCAAGAGGTATTTGGAGTTATAGCTAAAGGCCAAATCCATAAACTGCCGGCTGTGATATCCGGTGGTGTCCGCAACCTCCAGCAGCTGCAGCGAGGAGAGAATATCCTCAAAGAGGGTAAAATATGTCATCTCTGTTTGGGAGGTGGTTTCCAGCCCCAGCCCATAGATGCTGCCATTATGAATGAAGAGGATATAGCGGCTGGTATGGGTGATATCGCTCGCATCAGCGTCAGCATAGGTATAGTTGCATTGATAAGCCTCAGCGCCGTTGAGGGCAATAGCGGTGATTTCTGAAGCAGTTACCTCAACGCCGACCTCAGTTGTGATGCCGTTTAGCAGGGCTTCAAACTGAGCGGCAATTTTATCGGCATCCTCGCCGCTTTGCAGCGCCAATTGCTGCGGCCCAAGGTAGACGACAGGTATTTTTATATTATCTGCTGTTGGTGAAGCCAGCAGCAGAGAGCCAACGCCATTAGTCTCTAATTGTTCTTGCATTGAAAAAGTTAATTGGTCATCAAAGCTGATGGCGATATCCTTAATATAAAGAGTTTGTGTTGGAGACGGATCAGGAACTATCGGGTCTTCAATTTCCGGCTCATCGGGCAGCGCCGGCTCGGGAGTAGCAGTAAGGTTGTAGCCAAGATTAAAAAGTACGCTGCAGCCACAAAGAGATAGCGCAAATATAAAGACAGATAAACAAATAAGTAGTTTTTTCATTAGGGAAACCCTCCTTTGTTTTATGATAACAAAAGTGGGCGCAATAATCAACAAAAAGGCAAGCTTAGTTGTTAAAATTTTTATAGATATGCAGCGGCTGTTTTTTGCGGGGAATGCAGACGATATTCAAAAAAATATTTCGACAAAAAAACACACCACCAATAACGGTGGTGTGTTGGCGTATGCGCCACTTGGCGCTTGCATAGCGCCAAAAAGACGATGGAGGAGTCCTACTACCAATTGCTTTTGAAGACTACCAAAAATTTTACAGACAAAGATTAGTGTTTTTAGCAGGGCGGCAGACTATGCAAGCGGGATTATTGGCCAGATAAGTAGGCATATGCACTCTTTAATACAAACAAGAAGGCAAATTGTTACAATATCTGTTGAATTAGTACTAAAAGCCATTATAATATAAATAGGCAAAAATTGGAAAAAATTGGTAGAAAAAAACTGTAACAATTTTCATTGATAATTGTACAACAGATAGGGGAGATTATTATTCTTAATTTAATACTGGCGATTGAGGATGCAGAGAAGAGAGATTTATTGCTCCACTTATATACGGAGTATAAAGAGTCTTTCATGCGCTATGCCTACAAGCTGCTCAAAGACGAGCATATGGCCGAGGACATAGTGCAGGAGGTTTTTGCAAAACTGATCGAGAATCCGGCAATTTTGGAGTATGAGATTGCTCAACAGAATACCGCATATGTTTTTGCTATGGTGAAAAATCATTGTCTGACGTATATTACCCGCAGAAAGAAGATACAGCCTGCGGAAACAGTTGAGGCGGTTTATATCAGCGATCTTGCGGAAATGCTCAGCACCAAAGAAAATTTTGACAAAGCCGTAGAAAAAGCCAATCAGCTGCCAGATGTCTATCGGGACGTAATCATGCTGAGATATTGCAATGGCTTAAGCGATACCGAAATCAGTAACTATTTACAGATCTCCCCGGGCAATGCACGCGTACGGATGCACCGTGCTTTAAGCGCTCTGTACAAAGAATTATCTCGTGATGGGGAGGGAGATTAATGCCAAACACTAACAACAAAGACCATAATTGGCAGGAATCCTGGCCAAAGGGCAATGAATTTGAACTGCTGTTTCGCTATATCGCTTTTTTACGCAAAGAGGAGCTGAACAAGGAATATCAAGAGCTGATGGCAGAGGATGTTGAGATGGCGCCGACACCGCAGCTAGATGCGACCATTGCCAAGCTGATCCGCAAGGGGCGGCGCATGGCGCTGCGCAGAAAAATAACCAAACACTGGCGCAAGGCAGCGGCAGTAGCGATGATTGCCATTGTCTTGTCTCTGGCGACGCCCACAGTATTGTTTGCGGCCTCGGCCAGTTTTCGCCAGATTGTCTACAACTATATTCTGGAGTGGAACGAGGACTATGTCGCGGTCAGCGTTGACCAAAGCCAGAATAATCCTGATGCGTCGGATATTTTAGGCTATGATGTTGATCAGGGCTTTACCAAATATTATCTGCCCGCCTATATTCCCGCGGGCTTTGAATTGACAAGTATTATTGATGATAAAAATGAATTTTCGCTTGATTATCAACAAGGAGAGCAATATATTTATTTTTTCACACAGCCCCTAGATTTACAGCGGCTTATTGATACAACTGATGCTGATTATTCTTTTAGCGAAAAGATCAATGACTGGCCGGCTATTATCAGCCAAAAAGACGGGCTGATTAAAATTTATTGGAATGATTATGTAACCGACTTTACGCTACAAACCAATTTACCCATGTCAGAGGCCCTGGCGATTGCCAGGAGCGTTACATGGCAGGAGAGATATCCTTAAAAAAATTTAACAAAATCTGTAACAAAATCCTCTTTTAATAGTATTAATGTTTAGGCATAATAATGCCAAAATATATGATGGAGGAGAAAGATATGAAAAGAGGTTTGCTAGTTTTTGTTACAGCGTTGGTTTTGATCTGTGTCTTTGCGGCCACAGCCATGGCTTTTGATTTGGCGCCGGAGCCGGATATTGACATTGATCAATCAGCAGTGGTGCAGTCTGCTGACTCTGGCATCGGCATTATGTGGGCAAACATTAGTGATGTAATTGCATCGATAACTATCAGCGGCGGAACTGCCACCTGCAAGGGAACTGTTACGTCCTATGATCTGACCCGTATCAGCATGACAGTGCGGCTGCAAAAAAGACCCGCCAATTCTTCCACCTGGAGCAATGTTACTAACTGGAGCGATGTTAAAGACAATGTCAACAAATTGACGGTTACAGGTACATATAGCAATCTTGATTCCGGCTTTTATTACCGCAGTTATGTAACCGTCAATGTTAACGGCGAAACTGCTTCTCTCGCCAGCAATGAAAAGTATTATTAAACCGAGCGGAAGCAATAAGAATAGCGATAAAAAGATTGTGATTTTATAAAAGTTCCTATTAACACAGAAAGGGGGGAAAAGATGACGCCTTGAGTCAGCGGCATCTTTTAACTGCGAGAAAAACCGCTGCCCTGAACGGTGGTTTTTCTATGGAACAATAAGTTAGCCCCGCCTTGAAAGGCGGGGCTAACTTGTGTCAGCAGCAAAATAAAAGGGCAAAAAATTTGTGCCCGTGATCATGCTAATATCAGCGCAGCAAAGACTGATCTGGATAGACAGGCATTTCTGTCCAAAGCAAAACAATGTTAGCTATAGTGATTGTGACAGCACCGAGAACAGCACAATGCAAAAGACGACTGCCAGGATAAAGACAATCAGCATGGAAAGTTTTTTCATGTCCATACTCCTTTTTTTCAAGCTAGAGAAGCTTTTGATCGGGAGCAGCCATGCAATAAAGATACTTCATTTTATCATATAAATATATTAATATGCAAGAGGGTAAATGCTATCCCTGGGCTTGGCATCTTGACAATTGAGCTTTTTAGCGGTACGCTTGAGATAACCTATCTAACAAGCAGCGGCAACAGGAGGAGGATTAGATGCCCAGCGGCTATCAAACTAAGCAAAAAGAGATTATACGCCAATGTTTATCCGAGCAGCCCACACAGAGCTTTTTGGCCAAAGAAGTGTTTCTTTTTTGTCAAAGGGCCGCTACTCCTGTTGGCTTGGCGACAATATACCGCCAGCTGGAACGGCTGGTAGAAGAAGGCACAGCCAGAAAAATTATTGCCGCTGATAATAGCGGCGTTCGTTTTCAATATCTGGACCCATCCGACGGAGAGGGAGATTTTTTTCTCAAATGTGAATGCTGCGGCGAAGTAATGCCCGCCGCCTGCCATCTGCTGGAGCGGGTGGCCTCGCATATGGACGAGGAGCACGGCTTTAGCATCGACACCTCGCGCTCCATGCTCTATGGCCGCTGCAAGAAATGTAAGTAAGAGGGCGGGGGACGGAGGACGGAAGTCGGAGGACGGAAGTCGGAGGAAAGAGGACGGAGGCCGGAAGGCAGAAGTCGGAAGACGGAAGAAAGAGAAAAGAGAAAAGAGCAGGGCAGACGGAGGAAAGAGGAAAGAACCAGTAGATAATGCTATCTAGCTGGTTCTTTTTTGGTGGGCGTAGCTGGTTTCGAACCAGCGGCCTCTTGAATGTGAGTCAAGCGCTCTCCCCCTGAGCTATACACCCATTTCCCACGAGAATTATGATATCATAGCCGGGGTTTCTTGTCAACGAAGACATGGCCATTAGGAAGGCAGACCGTTGCTGTTTGAGCTATAGCTATTTTTGTTCCTCATCATCCGCAGCAGCCGGAAGATCAGCAATATCTTTGCCCGTATCCGGCTCTGGTTTGTTTACCGCATAGGTATAAATTGTCTCCAGCATAATGTTGACATCAATCGGCTTGGCCATATGCCCGTTCATACCAGCCTGCAAGCTGGTTTCGACATCCTCCTGGAAAGCATTTGCGCTCATTGCAATAATCGGCACGGTTTTGCCTTCTGTTGTTTTGCGGATTTTTTGGGTCGCGGTTAAGCCGTCCATTAAGGGCATTTGGATATCCATAAAGATGAGATCGTATTTTTCCGGGTCAATAGCAAACAGCTTGCAAGCCTGGATGCCGTTTACCGCATAGTCTATGGCAATGCCTGTGTTTTCCAATAAAGCCGCTACGATTTCGCGGTTGATCTCAATATCCTCAACCAGTAATAAATGTATGCCTGTAAAGTCATAAATGCGGTCTTGCGGCGTTTTTGTCCTCTTTTTCTCTTCACCCTCTCCGCTCTTTTCGGCGACAATAGTGAAGGTGAAGGCGCTGCCAAAGTGCTCTTCAGAAGAGCAGCTGATTTCTCCGCCCATCAGCTCCACCAGGTTCTTGCTAATGGTCAGCCCCAGGCCGGTGCCGCCATATCTGCGTGAAATGCTGCTATCTGCCTGCTCAAAAGAGGTGAAAAGTGTTCTCATCGCGTCCGGAGCAATACCGATGCCCGTGTCTGTTACCGTGGTTTCCAGCGTTATGGTCGTTTCTGTCTCCGCCACCACTTTGGCGTTAATGGTAATTTTCTTGCCGTCGGGGGTAAATTTGACGGCATTGCTGAGCAGATTCGTCACCACTTGCTGATAGCGGAACTGGTCAGACCAGATAATATCAGGAACAGAGTCCTCAACATCAGCGGAGAAGGTGAGGTTTTTTTCATTGATGCGCATGCAGAAGATATCAATGATATCGTCAAACACTCCCCGAACAGAAAACCCGACCGACTCCAGGTTCATCTTATTCGCTTCAATTTTGGCCATATCCAAAACGTCATTAATCAGCGCCAGCAGATTTTTGGAGGCGACATTGATCTTCTTCAGGCAATCAGACCGTCTTTCTTCATCATCTGATTGCTGCGCCACCTGCACCATGCCGATGATGGCATTCATGGGCGTGCGCATCTCATGGCTCATCTTCGAGAGGAAATTTGTTTTGGCTTGATTGGCAGCCTGCGCCAACAGCGCAGCCTGGTTAGATTGCGCGGTCATTTCCGCCATATTGTCCATCATTTTGTTGAGGCGGTCCTCCATGACGCCGAACTCATCATGCTCGGTAATGGTAATCCGTTCACGCAGATCTCCTGATGCGGCTTTGTCGGCAAAATGATTTACCTTGCTGGTAACCCGCCGCAGGTAACGTGCGGTCAAGCTGATAAAGAAGGTAATTACAATCAGGCCGACCAGCGGAATATGCGCCAGAGATAGCACTATGCTGTTGGTAGAATGACCGACCTCGGCCGTATCTATAATCATCACCAGATGCCATCCGGTTTCTGCGATTGTGGTAAAAAAAACGCGGCAGTCAGCGCCGTTCCAATTGACAGAAGTAGAGCCGCTTTCATGACTTAAAATATATTCTCCCAGCTGCACCAGCTCCGGATCTTCATCTTCGCTGATCAGTAAATCAATATTTTTGCTGTCATCAAAAAAAGTAATATATTCACCTTTATCACCCAAGATAAAGGCGCGGCCTGTTTCTCCCACGGAGATATCCGCAGCTATTTTTTTAATATCGGTCATAGCCATATCTGCTGTTGCTACTCCGAGAAAGGACCCGCCATCGGCATAAAAAGGCTGTGTGGCTGTAATCATCAACACATCAGCTACCAGGTCATAATAAACCCCGGACCAAACAATTTCCGGCCCGGAGGCTTTGCCCTTGGTATACCATTCCTGGCTATGATAATCCACTGTGCCGGCATAATCTTCAGTATAAAAAGCCTCATCGTTATTGATATATACATAAGGCCCGAAATACTGCTGGTCTTGATACAAGGAGTAGGGCTCAAACCAAATCCCCCCGCCAACTGTATTGAGGTTCGAGAGGATGCTATAGATTAAAAAATTAACAAGCTCACCATTGTCAATAGATTCAAGGCTACAGCTTTCCGCATAGATGGCAAGGCTGCGCGCAATATTTGCATTCATCATCAGCTCTGCGTCAATACTCAGTTCCGCAGCGGCAATGCTTTCGACCATGCGCTCATTAAACTGGGCATCTACTTGTTTGCTCATAATATTATGGCTTATGCCGATTGTTAGTATTGTTACCAGCACGATTATGGGCATAACAGCTAAAATTATGCGTGAGGTAATGCTCTTGAATCTCATAGATTAATCCCCAATTATTTCATATTAATCTAATAGCAATATGGCAGCGGATCAGCCTCAAGATCCGGACAAAAAAAATTGTAGCTTATGCTGCTCTGGCAACTTACAAAATCGCTTGCCAGTAACGATATTTACCTCCAATTATTATAATCGAAGATGACCAATTTTTCAAGTTTATTCAGACATAATGGCTCTTTCTTTTAGGCAATATCTCCAAAAAGTAAATAAATTTAAAATAGCCAAAGGATGATATTATGGCTGTTTAATAGCAAACAGCAGACAAAGCGCACTAATAATATAGTAGCGACATGTTTGCTGAACGATTATGGTAAAAGATTATGTTATACGCAAGGAGATTTATTTGCTACTGGATTTTTTATTTGTATCGTAGTACAATATTAAATATCAAACTGCGGAGGAAAAGCATGAGCTATTCAGAAAAGTATTTTGATAAAGAAAGCGCTTTGCAGCGCATTAGAAATAATGAAAAGTTGCTTTTGATGATGTTAAAAATGTTTTTGGATAGCGAAGAACCGCAAAAACTATCCCTGGCTTTAGCGGCCAATGATTATGCTGAGGCAGCTAATCTTTCTCATGCTATTAAAGGGGTGGCCGGCAATTTATCTTTACTGGCATTATACGAGGTTGCGACTGACTTCAATCAGGAGCTGAAACAGGGAACATATAATAGCGAGACCGCGGAGTCGTTTTGGCGCATCTTCGAGGCGACATGTGATACGGTCAAGGCTATATTTAATCAATAAATATTGCTAAAAAGTATAGCTAAAAATAAATAAAGAATAAGCGCCGGGAATCCCCGGCGCTTATTCTTTATTTATTATGTAATTGTTTAATGCGTGCGGGAAGCTGCGGGCTAATCTCTTTAAATTTTTTCATTAGCTTGGGGTTAAACATACCGCATTCGCCATTCAAAATCATTTCCACGGCTACTTCATGCTCATAGGCCTTCTTATAAACGCGCTCATTGGTCAGCGCATCATAGACATCTGCCAGAGCGGTAGCCTGCGCCCAGATAGGGGTTTCATCACCAACCAGACCATCCGGGTAGCCTCGGCCGTCCCAACGTTCATGGTGATGGCGGCAAATATCATAGGCATATCGGAAAAATTCTTCATCAGGGATATAATCAAGACTTTTTAAGATTTCACTGCCGCGAATACTATGCGTTTTCATCACTGCAAATTCTTCTTCAGTCAGACGCCCCGGCTTCAGGAGAATGGCATCAGGAATGCCAATCTTACCAATATCGTGCAAAACAGCTGTGTTAGCTATTGCTTCAATTTTTTCATCGGAAAGCTTATATTCGTCATTGACCATCTCCATAAATATTTTGGTGAGGAGACTGATCCTTTTGATATGTCCGCCGGATTCGCTATCCCTGAATTCTACTGTGGTGGCAAGCGCATCTACCAGAAATAGATTGATTTGCTTGAGGCGTTTATCCTGGTTAGCCAGAATTTCTTTTTGCTCTTCCAGTTTTTCTTCAAGGAAGTTTTTATGGGAATAGAGGTCAATAACGTTGTTTACCCTGCGCTGGACAATATCCGGATTAAAGGGTTTGGCAATCAGATCAGAAATGCCAAGCTCATAGCTGGAAAGAACCTTATCGTCATCAGATTCACTGGTAATCAAAATTACCGGAAGCTGATTTATCAGTCCGCTGTCTCTCATTGCTTTTAAGACGGCAAAGCCATCCATCTTCGGCATTACAAGATCAAGCAAGACAATCGCAATTTGCTCACCATATTCGGAGATTAAAGCCAATGCTTCTTCGCCATTGTCAGCCTCGAGAACTTCATAGCTCTCGTCAAAAAGATCCCGTAAAAGCATGCGGTTGATGGCAATATCATCAACAACAAGCAGTTTGTTTTTTTCTTGGTTCAATTGACTCCAGCCTTTCTTTTGATAAATACTGCTGATCAATATAAACAAACTCCTAAAAACAGCAATAAAAATTAAAAGCATAAATCTGGTGGCAGGCAAAACAATGCACGCTGTAAACACAGCGCTGATAATGGGGTAGATAATAATATCGTGTATGCAGTTTGGTATTGCTTTTATCTGCTTGCTACATCTTTACACATGTGCAAAAAAATAATTACATAATAATACAATTATACTGTAGAAAACAGATAATGTAAACAAACAATAAAAAAAAATTTATATTTACATTATAGGCCATAATCAGCCAAATGTACAACCATTAATATAAATTTTATTAATTTGGTTATGGCTAAGGTATTAAAAGTATTTTTGATTAGTATTATAATACAGGCTAATCTTTTTTGGGCAAAATATTACTCAAAATTAAACAGTGGTGTTGACATATAGCGTTCGCCGCGATCCGGTAAAATGGCGACAATACGTTTATGCCTGTTTTCCTCACGTTGGGCAAGATCTATAGCAGCGGCAAGCGTTGCGCCGGAGCTAATGCCAACCGGGTAGCCTTCTGTCTTACCAAAAAGTTGCGCCATTGCCAGCGCATCATCGCCGCTGGTGGTAATAATTTCATCGATCACGCTTTGGTCTAAAATTTTGGGGATAAAATTAGCGCCGATGCCCTGAATAATATGCGATCCTGCTTTACCCTGGCTAATCAGCGGGCTTTCCGCCGGCTCCACACCAATTATCCGTACAGCCGGATTATGTTCTTTAAAGAAATGACCGCAGCCGCTGATAGTACCGCCGGAACCAATGGATGCTACCAAAATATCAATTTGTCCTTCCAGCTCCTGCCAGATTTCCGGCGCAGTGGTTTGATAATGCGCCATGCTATTGGCCGGATTGCTAAACTGAGAGACAATATAGGCTGACGGCCGGGAGGCGGCAAGGCGGAGAGCTTCATCAACCGAGCCTTGCATGCCCGCTGCCTTGGGGGTGAGCACCAGTTGCGCGCCCATTGCACGCAGCAGGTTGCGGCGCTCAATACTCATGCTCTCCGGCATAGTTAAGATGAGAGGATAGCCTCTTTGCGCACAAATAAGCGCCAGGCCAATGCCGGTATTGCCGCTGGTTGCTTCAATAATGGTGGTATCAGGATTAATCTGGCCGTTTGCTTCAGCAAATAAAAGCATAGATAGGGCAGCGCGGTCTTTGATGCTGCCGCCCGGGTTCATCCCTTCATATTTTGCGTATATCTCAGCATCAATGCCCAGGTAACGCAGAAAATGGTCTGTTTTAATCAAAGGGGTATTGCCAATATAATCAAGCAGCGTCCTTGGGTTCATAATTATCCACCTCGCATCCCTAATGGCTACTATATATGTCATTATAATGCACTTTTGCCCGAGATGCAAATAATAAACGATTGAGACTAAGGCAGGTAGCGTATGTGCGTAATCATCACTGCTCAAAAGAAATTATTCAGCTGCATTATCGCTCCGCCGTGCAATGATCAGTTGCATCTGGTGTTGCTGGCCGCAGCCTTGGCAGAAGGCGAGAGCTCTATCCGCGGCATAGGTGGCAGCCTGAGCCATGATCATGCCGCCACCTTGCAGCTGCTGGTTGACAGCGGTATGTGCCGCGCTGACGCCAAGGATGGCGTTTATCAGATCAGTGGAGGATTAGCCGGCAACAAGCAGCCGACAATCATTTGCAATGCCAATCTGTCTACTCTGCGCCTGCTTATACCCTCATTATTGTTACGCTGTCAGGGCGCGGAGCTTTATGCGCCGCCCGCTTTGCTGGCGCAGCTAGAAATTGGCTATCTGCAAATGCTGCAAAAGCATGGGGTGATCTATAACTTGGCAGCAGACCATCTACAATTGCGGGGCAAACTACGCGCCAAAGAATATTGTTTGGGCAGCAACTGGCATCCGCAATATGCGGCAGGGCTGCTGTTGGCGCTGCCTTTGCTGGCTGATAGTGCAACTATCAGCTTTTCCGAATCAGCAATGAGCCCCGCTGCGGAAATGGCCATGGCCGTAGCGCGCGAATTTGGCGCGTTTTATCTGGTGGAGAAGGGCAAAATCGCGGTAGAGCCGATGAACTGCTATTATGCCAATGATCTTTGTCTTGAAGGGGACTATGGTTACGCGGCTCATTTTTTTGCCTTGGCAGCGATGCAGGCAGGTATGGAGATAAAAGGTTTGCCACGGCAAACGCTGCAAAGTGATTGCCGCGTGATTGCGCTGCTCGATAAAATGGGCGCGAGCATCAGCCGCGAAGATGATCTGCTCAGGGTGGATAGCGATGTTTTGCAGCCAATAGATGTTGACCTTAGCTATACTCCGCAGTTATTGCCACTGCTTACTTTGTTATGTACGCAGGCCGAGGGCATAAGCCATTTGCGCTACAAATTATCCGGGATCCCAAAAGAAAAAAGTAATTTGGAGAAAATGTTGGCAGGTTTATCAGCGATGAATGCGAATATTACTAAGGATAGCAGCCAGTTAACCATTGTCGGCAAATCAATATTGCAGGGCGCGGAGCTTGACGCCAATAATGATTATGCTCTGGCTATGATGTTTGCCATCGCTGCCCATATTGCTGAGGGAACAAGCTTGCTTGCTAATCTGCCGGACATCGACAAAAAATGGCCGCATTTTTGGCGGGATTTGCAAAGCTTTGGCGGCGAAATCACCAAAGCGCCGTATAGATAGCAGTGGCATCAATGGGAAATTTATCAAGGGGACAAGCAGGGAGCCAGGACACATGACGATTAATGATTTAATGCCGGGTGAGACTGCCAACATAGAGGCATTGCTCAATTTGCCGGCTAATATTGCCAAAAAACTGCGTGATCTGGGCATGACGCATGGCGAGAGAATTACCTTTTTAAAAAGGGCTCCCTTTGGTGATCCGGTCTGGATTGAAGTGCGCGGCTATCAGCTGGCCTTTAGTGTGGCTATCGCCAAAGAAGTAGCCGTGATCAAGCAGCAGGGGGTATCAGCCAGATGAAAATGGAAATAGCCCTTTTTGGTAACCCAAATTGCGGCAAAACAACTCTTTTCAACGAACTGACCGGCGGCAACCGTTCTGTTGGCAATTGGACAGGTACTACCGTGTCCTTGGATATCGGTCATTTTCACTATAATAAGCAGGCAATTGATTTGGTTGATATTCCCGGCATTTATTCTTTGTTTACGCATAGCCCGGAGCAGTTGACTGGCTGCGAATATTTGCTTAATTATCATCCGGATGCGCTGATTAATATTGTCGATGCTACCAATTTAGAGCGTAATCTTTATCTCTCTACACAGCTGATTGAAAGCGGTATTCCGGTGGTGGTGGCCTTGAATATGGCAGATGAGCTGAAGGCCGAGGGACTCTATGTGGATGAGAAAAAACTATCCGCGCTGCTGGGCGTTCCTTGTGTGAAGATTTCCGCTGCCAAGGGCTATGGCATACAAAAGCTGATGGAAGCAGTTTTTGCGGTAATCAAAGAGCCTGATCTCTGTGACAGCGATACGCTGATCCGTCAGTTTTCTCCGCAGCTAAGAGGTGAGCTGGAACATATTGTAGCCATGATTGACGCTGAGACGGTGCCGGAGCATCTGGATCGGCACTGGATCGGCCTGCAGATGATGAAGGAGCACTGGCAGGGGGATTTGCCGCAGGAATTGCGCGGGCATGGCGATATTTGGGAAGAGCGCATCAGTGAGGAGCGCTACAGAATCATCAATGATATTATCGCGCAGGTGATTAAGGTTTCGCCACTGATACGCCGCCGCGAGCTGACGCAAAAAATTGACGCTGTTCTTTGTCACCGCCTGTTGGCCTTGCCAATTTTTATGGTGATAATGTTTCTCGTTTTTTATATCGCTTTCGGCCCCATTGGCAGGGTAGTTTATGATGCCTTTGATTATCTTTTCAGTGATCTGTTTGCCGTCTGGGCCAGCAATGGTCTTAACGCGGTTAATGCCAGCCCAGTGATAATTGGCTTAATCGTCGACGGGATTATTGGCGGAGTAGGCGCTGTAATGGCCTTTTTTCCGCAGCTGGCTCTCCTTTTTCTTTGTTTGTCTTTATTGGAATTCAGCGGCTATATGGCGCGCGCGGCCTTTATGACAGATAAATTGCTGAACCGCTTGGGCTTATCAGGAATGTCCTTTATCCCGATGGTGCTCGGCTTTGGCTGCTCGGTGCCTGCTATTATGTCTTGCCGGGCTTTGGATAATAAAAAAGAGCGGCTGCTGACCATGCTCCTGATCCCTTTTATGAGCTGCTCCGCCAAAATGCCGGTCTATGGCCTGATTGCCGGAATATTTTTCCCGGGGAAACAGTTTCTGGTTATTTTTGGCATCTATTTATTTGGCATTTTTATGGCCTTTATTTCTTCGCTGATTCTACGCCCAAAAATCATCGGCAAGCAAAAGGCGGTTTTTTTGATGGAGATGCCGCCCTACCGCAAGCCGGTCTGGCATTGCATTTGGAGCTCAGTATGGGTGAGGGTGTGGGATTTCATCTCCCGCGCCGGCACAATTATTCTACTGGCATCGATTGTGGTATGGTTCCTGGGCAATTTTAATACTTCGCTGCAAATGGTCGAAAGCACAGAAAGCTTGCTCAGCAGCTTAGGCCAGTTTGCTGAGCCGCTGTTTCGTCCCTTGGGCTTTGGCTTGTGGCAAATCGTCGTTGCCCTCTTGGTCGGGTTTATGGCCAAGGAGGCGGTTATTGCCACCCTGGCTGTTCTTTATGCCGGTACTTCTTCATTGGCCTTGGCGCTGGGGTCGCTGATTAGTCCTGCAGCAGCAATAGCTTTGTTGGTCTTCATTTTGCTCTATACGCCCTGCGTTGCTTCTATTGCGGCAGTCAAACAGGAAAGCGGCTCCTGGAAATATGCTCTGTTTATAGTGGCGTTTCAGCTGAGCATCGCCTGGATCATGTCTTTTATTGTTTACCGCTTGCTGCTGCTTTTTGCTTAAAGGCCAACGTTAGTCTATATTATGTGTTTTCAGCCAGTGGACAAGATTGGTGAGGGCCTGCTCTGTGCGGCGTATCATCGCCTCTTTGGTAGCTGCGCTGCAGTTGGGGGTAATAATAGCCCGCGGCGTCAGATACAGCGGGTGATGCTTATCCCAGATTTCGCCGGCCAGGTCAATACCAGCGCCGGCCAATTGCCCGTGGCTCAGCATATAAGCCAAAGCAATATTATCTACCAGCCCGGGGTGAGCGGTATTGATGAGGATGGCAGTGCTTTTGAGCATGCTGAGCTTGTCAGAATCAAGAAACGGCGGCTGTTGCTGCTCATAAGGCAAATGCAGGGAAATGATATCGCATTTTTTCAGCAGTTCGCTCATTTCCACTTCGTTTATTTGTGCGGGAGCTGCGTCGTTTGGCCGGGCATGGTAGACATCACAATCAAAAGCCTGGATAAGCGATGTAGTATAGCCGGAGCTATCATCATAGCCGAGCATACCCCAGCGTTTTCCGGCTAATTCCGCCGCCAAAAGCAGTTTTTTATTATTTTTGTGTAATTGTTCGGGTAGCCGGTGCAGCAGGGAAAGAGCCATAGACACGGTTAGCTCTGCGCGGGAAATTACCGCATAGGCCGTATTATGCAGAACCTCAAGCTGCTGTTGCTCGCAGGTGGCCAAATCAATATGTTCAGTACTGATGCCGGTGATGACCAGCAGCTTGGCCTTTTCCCAGGCGGAGATGATATCGCGGCTAAGGGGATAGCCGGCGCTAATAATAATATCCGCGTCAGCGCCGCGTTTGGCTGCTTCTGCTTCATCAGCGGGGCTGTCATCATAGCAGATAAGATCGCCCTTGCCTGCGAGAATAGCTGCCAAACGGCTGATCAGCAGAGATTTTTTGACAGCCAGTGGTTCCAGGATGATAATTTTCATAAATACCTCCCCGTAGTGAGACAATGCCAGAATAAAACAGTAGACGCAGTGCCAAGCAAAAACACAAACTTTGTTTTAATTATAGCCATTAGCTTGGCAGATTGCAAATGAGCGTTTAATATATCATAATAACCTTTATTATCAAAAAAAACCGGCAGAGAACGTACAAGCTCTCTGCCGGTTTACTAGGTGCTATTGTTTACAGGTCATAATAATACTTAAATTCAGCCGGGTGGGGATAAGCGTTAATCGCTTTAAATTCAGACATTTTTTTATCTATCCAAATTTGCAATAAGCGCTCAGAAAAGACATTGTCAGCGGTCAAATAGTCATGATCAGCTTCCAGAGCGCGGATAGCCTCCGGCAAAGTCTGCGGCAAGAACTCTATTTTTTTCTGTTCATCTTCCGCTAGATCATAAAGATTAAAATCATATGGTCCCCAACCGTTTTTGGTGGCGTCGATTTTGTTTTGGATACCATCCAAGCCAGCCATCAGGATCGCCGCAAAGGCAAAGTAGGGGTTGCAGGTTGCGTCAACATTACGCAGCTCAAAGCGTTTTTCCTCCGGAGCCTTGGCATAGGCGGGGACGCGGATAACAGCGGAACGGTTGGCAGTGGCAAAACCGATAGTAGTTGGCGCTTCATAGCCCGGGACCAGTCTTTTATAAGAATTGGTGGAGGGGTTGGTGAGAGCGCATAAAGAGCGGACATGCTTTAGGATGCCGCCGATAAAATAGATAGCCGTCTGGGAAAGCCCGCTATAGCCATTGGCGTCAAAGAAGAGCGGCTGATCATTTTTGCGCAGCATCATATGCACATGCATACCGCTGCCAGCCTCATCATAAATTGGCTTGGGCATAAAGGTAGCAGTCATGCCTTCGGCGGCAGCCTGGTTTTTGATGATATATTTGGCCATCATTGTGCGGTCGGCCATAGTGACCAAATCGCCAAAGCTGACTTCAAACTCGATCTGTCCGGGGCCGCCGACTTCGGTATGATGATATTTAACCGGTACGCCTTTATCCTCCAGCATCGCGGCAATACGGTTGCGGATGCCAAAGGTGACGTCATGAGGCGGAGTAATATGATAAGCGCCGTGACGGTTGACCTGATAGCCGTTACCGGCATGAGCGGAATTCCACTCTGCGCAGGAAATATCAATTTCCATCGAGATATTATTGGGGGTGGCCTGGAAGCCCATATAGTCAAGCAAATATACCTCGTATTCGGGACCCATGAGAATGGTGTCGGCAATGCCGAGCTTTTGCATATAATCTACCGCGGCCTTGGCGACATTGCGCGGATATTGGTCAAAAGGGATATTGCCTTCGTCAGTTATAGAGCAGACATCACCAATCATGGTGAGGGTAGGCATTTCCGCAAAAGGGTCTTCTGTGGCAGAGGTGAGATCAGGGATAAACACCATATCGGATTTTTCTACCGGAGCATAGCCATAATTAGAACCGTCAAAACCCAGCCCCCACTCCAAAGTTTTCTCTGTAAAACGGTCAATCGGCAAAGTAAGATGACGCCAGCGGCCATTTAAATCAACCATTTTGAAGTCAACCATCTGGATATCATGTTCTTTGCAATAGGCAAGGGTTTCGCTTAAGGATTTAAACATATCAGACTCCTTTATGATAAAATTATGTAGCAAAAATTTATTACTTCAGCCTTAATCCGCATTTTCCGCAGAACATGGCACGGGAATCATATTTATGGTTGCAGCGCGGGCAAAGATGCTCTTGGGCGGGGTCGCTGATAATATCCTTATCCACAGTAATCCTTTTGCGAAGAGCAATAAGCTCGGGATTATCCGCAGCACTAAGAGCCAGAGTGGATTGCAGCCCAGCGTCAAAATTATAGCCGCATTTTTTACATAATACGGCGTCTTTCTCCGCCTTTGTTTTGCAAACAGGGCATTTTTTATTTTTGCCCAGCAGTATGGTCAGCGCTAAACAAATTGCCAGCAGGGCGATAATGTAGTAGAGCAGGCATATTCCAAAAGGGGCGGGGCAAAAGCCACAAGTGTCACAGGCAATATTTAAGGAATATCCATTAGCGGCCATGGCCGGTAAAGCCACCAGCCATATTAATAATATGGTAAATATTGGAAAAATAAACTTACGCATAGAAAAACCCAGTCCTTTGTCAATAAATTTAATAATAACTCTAAAAGCCTTATAAATCAAGAGCAGCCATTCAAAAATTCAGGGAAACGACATAATTTTAGCTTTCTTTTTTACAGATCTGCTATGATAGCAAAGAAAGATATTTTTGCACCTCATGCTCTAGTCCGGGGGAGGTTGGTATGGTCTTGGCGATAATCGCCAAGGCGTCCTGATGCGCCAGCTCCAATAGGTCATGATCGCGAAAGATATCGGCAATTTTTAATGACGGCAGCCCGTGCTGGCGTTTGCCAAAAAATTCACCCGGCCCTCTCAGGCGTAAATCTTCTTCCGCCAGAGTAAAGCCATCGGATGATTTGCTGATAATATCCAGCCGTTCTTTGGCGATTTTGCTGGCCGCATTATGCATCAGTATGCAATGCCCATCTTCGCTGCCGCGGCCAATTCTGCCGCGCAGCTGATGCAATTGCGCCAGGCCAAAACGTTCCGCATCACGGATCAGCATGATTGAGGCATTGGCAATATCAATGCCGACCTCAATGACCGTGGTGGCAACGAGAATATCAATCTCGCCGTCGCGAAAGGCCGCCATCACCTGGTCTTTTTCCGTTGCTTTCATCTTGCCGTGCAGCAGGCCGATGCGCAGATCAGGAAAAACCTCATCTTTGAGCTGAAGATAATAGCTGGTGGCAGAGGCCAGATCAAGCAGCTCGCTGTTTTCAATCAAAGGGCAAACAATAAAAGCCTGCCGGCCTTTGGCGATTTCTTTTCTGATGAAATTATGAATGCGCTCCTCATAGCTATAATCCACGGCATAGGTCTTGACGCTTTGCCGGCCCGGTGGCAGCTCATCAATAACAGAAAGGTGCATATCAGCATAAATCGTCATCGCCAGGGTTCGGGGGATGGGAGTCGCGGTCATAATTAAAGTGTCCGCCATATGCCCGCCGCGTAAACGCGCTCTTTGCGCCACGCCAAAACGATGCTGCTCATCGGTAATCGCCAGACCCAAATCAGCAAACTCTACTCCATCCTGAATCAGAGCATGAGTACCGACGACAAAAGCGATGCTGCCATCTTTCATCCCCGCGAGGATAGACTTTTTCTCCGCAGCCGCAGTACTGGCAGTGAGCAGAGCAGTGCTGATATGCAGCTGCTCCAGCAAAGGAGCCAGGTTTTGGTAATGCTGCTGCGCCAGGAGCTCTGTCGGCGCCATCATCGCGGTTTGCTGGTGGTTGAGGCAGCACTTGGCCACGGCTGCCGCTGCCACAGCTGTTTTACCGCTGCCGACATCGCCCTGCACTAAGCGGGACATCGGCTGGTCAGCGTTCATATCCTGATATATTTCACTGATTACCCTTTGCTGCGCCTGAGTCAGGGTATAGGGCAAAATGCTGGAGAATTTTTGCAGTATTTGTTCATCAGCTATTTCTTGCTCAGGGCGGCAGATTTTTGCTTGACCGGCGGGATTATTGCGCATAATTGCCAGCTGTATCACTAGCAGCTCTTCATAGGCCAGGCTGCGGCGGGCTTGCTCAATTATTTCCATTTCCTCAGGGAAGTGGATATTTTGCAGCGCCTCTTTTTTGCTGAGCAGGCCATGCGCGGTTTTTAGGCAGGGCGGGATGATTTCGGGCAGATTATTTTTGCAGAGCTGCCAGGCAGTATTAATGGCACTGCGGATAGCTTTTTGCCCCAGGCCCTCGGTAGCGCTGTAAACAGGGGTAATGCCCATCACGCTGCCCGGGTTTTCATCAGCTATCTGATAATCCTGCACGGCAAGCTCAATGGTGCGGAAACGCTTTTCTGCTTTGCCGTATACGATCAACTCCCGGCCGGGGAAGAATTTTTTTTGCAAAAAGGGCTGGTTGAACCATATCGCCGGGATAATACCGCTATCATCACTCAGATAGCAGCGGAGTATCGTCATTTTCCCTTTGGTGCGCTGAAGCTCTGTGCTGACAATGGTAGCGCGGATATTGACATCTGCGCCAATGGCTATTTGCCCGATGGGGGTAATAATTCTTCTGTCCAAATATTCGCGGGGATAAAAGCTGAGTAAATCCTGAGTGTTTTCCAGACCCAGCTTGCGGAAAAGCGCGGCCTTTTTGGCGCCAATATTTTTGAGCTCGCTCAAGGGGATATTAATGGATGGGGAAAGGGGCGCTTGCTGGTTGATGTTATCAGCTACCGCAGTATTAATTTTATCTTTTGCGATGACGGTTGCCAGTTGTTGCAGCAATTGCGGCCTTTGGACCAGCGAAGAGCCCCTGTATGTATTAGCCAGCTCAGCAATTTGCGGCAAATTATTGGCATTAGCCCATGCCAAAACAAAGGCGGCAAAACCGCCAAACACAGAGCTATCATGAAAGCCTGCTGCTATTTCTTTTTCGATCAGATCATTAATAGTCATGTATGTGCCATCACAGATAAAAACAAAGGCGGCCTTTGCCGCCTTTGTTTATTCTACAGAGATAAGGAAATAATAGAGCGGTTGTCCGCCGAAATAGAGCTCAACCTCATGCTTGGGGAATTTTTTGGTGATATCCGCGGCAATCTTTTCAGCGGCTGTTTCTTCCAAATCATGCCCCCAGTAAAGGGAGATAATTTCGCTTTCCGGGTATTCATCAACCATTTTTTGGATGAGATCAAGCAGTATTTTTTCCAGTTTTTTACCACAGCCGACAATTTTTCCATCCATCAGGCCCAAAACATCACCCTCTTTGATATTAAAGCCATTGAATTTTGCCGGGCGGATAGCATAAGTTAATTCCCCATTGACCATGTTGGTTAAGGCGGCGGACATAGCTTCGGCATTGTGCTCAGCATCATTTTCCGGATCAAAGCTGAGCATTGCCGCCAGGCCTTCAGTAACAAATTTGCTGTGTATCACCACAACTTTTTTGCTGGTTAGGCTTTTCACCTGGTCAGCGGTTAAAATAATATTACTATTATTGGGTAAGATGACAATTTCCTTGGCCGGGCTGCTCTCCACCAGATTGAGTATCTCTTCCGCGGCAGGGTTCATGGTCTGGCCGCCGCAAAGCACGGTTGCGCCCAGCTCTGCAAACAAATTAGACATGCCTTCTCCGGCGCAAACAGCAATAACGCCGCAGTTGGGCGCATCAGTCGCTATCTCTACAGCCGGAGCTGCTTCTTTGGCAGCAGGGGGTTGCTCTCCTGTTGCTAATACGGCTCTGTTTTCGCTGTGCTGATCCTCCATGTTGTCAATACTGATATCATGGATGCTGCCAAATTGCGAACAATATTCAAGCACCTTCCACGGTTGATTATTATGAAAATGTATTTTGATGATCTCGCCGTCGCCAACGACTAATAAACTGTCGCCGGGAGGATCCTGGCTGAGATGGTCACGCACAGTATCAATCGGCATACCAGTGCCTTTGATCAAGAGCTGCGTGCAGAATTTGAATTCAATATTCGCAGTAGAAATATCATCGAATGCTGCCGGTTTAACAGCTATTTGCTCTAAGTGAATTGCCTCCGGAATCTCAAACTCCACCCCGCTGCCAATAGCCATCATCGCTCCTTTGAAAAAGCATAATAAGCCGGCGCCGCCAGCATCAACTACGCCTGCTTCTTTGAGCACAGGCAGCTGGTTGGGGGTGTTCTCCAGGGCTTTTTCCCCGGCAGCAAGAGCAATTTCCAGCGTTTCAATAATATCTTTTCCTTGGGCAGCTGCCTTTTGCGCAGCGGCGGTCAGTTCCTTGAATACCGTCAAAATAGTGCCTTCAACAGGCTTCATCACTGATTTATAAGCCAGATCAACGCCTTTTTGCATGGCAGCCGCAACCTCTGCGGCATCAAAGCTCTCTTTGCCTTTCATGCCCACAGAAAAACCGCGGAACATTTGTGATAAGATGACGCCGCTATTCCCACGGGCGCCCATCAGCGCACCCAGGGCAAAATCATCGGCAACCTTGCTAACGCCGGCGGCAATGCTCTGAACCGTAATTTTGCCCGCGGCAGAGCTGACGGTTAAATACATATTGATGCCGGTATCACCATCTGGAACAGGGAAGACATTTAAGGCATCTACTTCTTCTTTATGCGCTCCGAGATAGTCGCTGCCAGCGCGCAAAAACTGCGCCAGGCGGGCAGCACCAATCTGGGTATTAGATGATCCCATCATAAACCTCCGTGTTAATCTAGAATACGCACACCCTGAACATAGACCTCAACATTATCTACGGTGAGGCCGGTATGCTTTTCGACGATATATTTCACATTCTCTATAACATTGGTTGCGATTACGGAAACACGCGTACCATAACCAACCACGATACTGACGCGGATATTCAGTTTATCATCCCGAATGGCAACATCAACACCCTTGCTCAAAGCTTCGCGGCCCAGCAATTCGCTGATGCCGTCGCTCAAACGGGAACTGACCATGCCAACGATGCCAAAACACGCGGTAGTGGCAATGCCGGCCAAATTAGCTATAACATCTTTACTGATATCGATCAATCCGTACTCGTTGCGGATTTCTTTACCCATTATGGCGCTCCTTTCATGAACATACTTACAGATAATTATACCTTATTGTCAGAAAAATTAAAACCCCTAATATCTGAAAGTTTATGTTGTATCTATAGCCTATTTAGGAAGGATTGTCAATATTGCGCTAACTTGATATAATACTAGATAGTTTTTTATGCACATATTTGGCTAAATTATCAAATACATTTATTAATTGAGGATGAATTAATTATGGACTATACCAAGCTGTCTCAATTGCTGTTTCCGGAAATTAGCAGCACGCCTGATGATTGGGAGAAAAAGTATCCGGCGCGGGATTTGCCGCCCGAAGCTAAAGTGACGCGTATTGGCCCCAGTCCCACTGGTTTTGTGCATTTGGGCAATCTTTATAATGCACTGGTGGGCGAGCGTCTGGCGCATCAAAGCGGCGGTGTCTTCTTCCTCCGCATTGAGGATACTGATAATAAGCGCGAGGTAGAAGGCGCTGTTGATGCAGTGATCAACGCGATGAGCTTTTTTGATGTTAATTTTGACGAGGGCGCAACCATTGACGGCGAAAAGGGCGATTATGGCCCGTATTGCCAGCGGCAGCGCAAAGAGATATATCAAAGCATAGCCAAGCATCTGGTAGAGGAGGGTTTGGCTTATCCCTGTTTCTGCGCGGAAGAGGAATTATCCGCTATGCGCGAGACGCAGATTGCCGCCAAAGAAAACTTTGGCTATTGGGGCAAATGGGCGCATTGCCGTGAGCTGACTTATACGGAGATTGAACAGAAAATAGCAGCTGGTGAGCCCTTTGTTTTGCGCTACCGCTCTCCCGGCAGCGGCGAAAAGGATATCACTGTTGAGGATGCCATCCGTGGCAACCTTGTTATGCAGGAGAACTATCAGGATTTCGTGCTTTTAAAAAGCGATGGTATTCCTACCTATCATTTTGCCCATGTGGTTGACGACCACTTGATGCGTACCACTCATGTTGTGCGCGGTGAGGAGTGGCTGGCCACTCTGCCCATGCATGTGCAGCTCTTCGATAGCCTGGGCTGGCCGCGGCCGCTATATTGCCATACAGCAGTGCTAGAAAAAATGAACGGCGAGCAGCGGCGCAAGCTTTCCAAACGCAAAGACCCGGAGCTGGCGCTGTCCTATTATCAGGCCGAGGGCTATTTGCCGCAATCCGTGTGGGAATATCTGCTGACAGTGCTGAACTCTAACTATGAAGAGTGGCGCCTGGCTAACCCGGATTTAAACTGCCGCGAATTTCCTTTTAGCGCGGAGAAGATGAGCAATTCCGGCACGCTTTTTGACCTGGACAAGCTGAAGGATATCTCCAAAGAAGTGATTGCCAAGATGAGCGCCGCTGAGATTTATCAGCAGTTTTTAGCTTGGTGCGAGAGCTATGATGAAGGCTTTGCCGCCCTGCTCAAAGCTGACCGCGCCTATGCGGAGCAAATTATTGATATTGGCAGGGATGGCGATAGGCCGAGAAAGGATTTATTGTCCTGGAAAGCGGCGGTAGAATTCCTCTCGTTTTACTATGACGAACGCTTTAAGCATGATGACGATTATCCAGCCAATATTACCGAGGGGCTGCGCCAAGAAATTTTAACCGCTTATCTGGCCAAGCAGGATTTTGCTGATGATAACAGCGTCTGGTTTGAGAAAATTAAGGAAATTGCCGCTCACTTTGGTTTTGCCTTAAAGCCCAAGGACTATAAAAAGAACCCGGAGCAATATCCGGGCAGCATCGTTGATGTCTCAAATGTCATCAGAGTGGCTATCACCGGACGGCAGAACTCGCCGGATCTGTGGACAATTTGCCAGGTGATAGGGGAGCCACGGATTAGGCAACGTATCGGAAAAGAAATAGAAATGTCATAGCTTTCCTAAATGGTATAAGCGAAAATGCTTGACTTCAAGCGTCATTTTTGGCATAATAATATAGCTGATATGGCGCGTTGGAGAAGCGGCTTAACTCACCAGCCTCTCACGCTGGCATTCATGGGTTCGAATCCCATACGCGTCACCAGAAATAAACCACCACATTAACACTGTTTATCAGGGATTATGTGGTGGTTTATTTTATGTTTGTTTGCCAAAATAGTATACGTTGGCAGACAAATAAACATTTTGCTTGGGGGTACTCTGGGGGTACACTCGAAAAACACTTATATGTATAAGGATAAAATGTTACGCATAAAAATAAAAACCCCCTCCCAACCATAAAGATTGAGAGGGGTATCAAAGGAGGATTGCCAAGAGTATGAGGCTTGGCAATTTTTATATTGGGCATAAGAAAAGCAGCCTTGTTAGGGGCTGCTTAGACACATCCATATTTATAACGTCAATCATTTTTTTGTTTCTTTATTAATATGGTGTCGGAACTTGTTGTTATTGGCGTGTTTGCATTAAAAAATGATTTTTCTTTTTTTGAACAATAACCATAAGCCATCGGTTGCTTGAATCTGCGTTATCTGCATATGATTGCATCATCAGATTTGTTGCACCCTGGGCATATGTTTCATTAATCAATGCCCGGTTTTGTAAATCAGATATACTTGTCGCTATATCCTCTGGCTTATTGGCCAGTACAATATCTATCTGTCCGCCATCCCCGCGCAAATCATTCTTAGATACATTGGTTATTCGAGTTGTGACGGTGATGCCATCCTCCGTATCGACAACTTTAACCATGTCTCCCGGGCGAAATTTTGTGTAGGCAGCTTTTGTTAGACGATATAAATCAAGAGCAGACACCTCATAAGAAATATATGGTTCCTTATACCTGCTAAGCAAAGTCTGAGCATACCCCTTGAGGGTATCAGCATACTCAAAGCGGCTATCAACTAAAATAGTAGACAACAGCCCATATGTTGCAATCGAACCTTCATCTTCAAGGTAAGGAATGCCATTATTAGCCTCTTCAATAGTAAGTTGATTTACTCCCTCACCATATCCCAGAGCATAAACCCGGTTAAACATATTAGTAACATCAACTGACTTAATGATTGATGTCATGTTTTTCCCATAGCGGATTTCTGCCTTAGTCTCCGCATCAACAGCCTTAAGGCTAATACTCCAGGGATATCCTGTGGTGTCCCACTCCCAGCGGTATTCATCATCAAAGCATTGGGGGATAGAAAATAATGCTGCAAGTAAATTGCTGTTTTCCCAATTGTATTCAAACTGGCGAGAGAAATCACACTGTTCTAGTTGCCAATTAGCAAGACTTTGTTTGCCTAATACGTAACGCAGCACCTCAGCTGTACGAACACCATAACCGCCAATTTGGTGATACTTAAACAAAATATCATTTAACAAGGTAGCCAAAACATGTTCGCATTGATAAACCCTTATTGAATCAGTGCCGCGTGTCAAATCCTCGCGGATGATACGAAACAAGTCAACATACTCGTCCCCATCATAAAGGCGGATATAATTTAGTGGTTGGCAATATTGATTTTTCTCATCATCTATTGGCAAAGAAAAAGATGCTGTCCATAAAGCATTAAGCGGCATATCATAGCTGACAGTCATTGCATTTTCCAAAAAGGCTATTCGGCGCATGTCGCGGCCAAAGACTTGTGGAATGTTAGGATTAACCATTACAGCCACCTGTCTTTCCACAGCACATAAATATCCGCCTCTGCCCCTATGTTATCTGTTTCTACGCTGACAGTATTTGCGCCAGGGGATAAATTGAGAAAAACGCTATCATCAGATAAAATATTAATAGAATTAACTCCATTTACAGTGATAGTCATTTTTTCAGTATCAATAATCACTTCATCCCCAGCATGTAAGTTGAGATTGATAAGTTCTAAAACCTGTGAACCAACCGTTTTTATAGTAACTGAGTTTGTGTTTAGCTCCATGTCTGCATATCCGGCAAAAGGGCGCTTACGGATAAATTTGCCTTCCGCGTCTAGTTCCATTTCTGCGACTTGACTGATAAAAGGCTGTCTGCGAACAAGCTTGCCAGATGAAGTCATTACCATTTCAACGGTACTATAATTTTTGTTAACAATGATGGTAAGTGGCTGATAAGCGATATAACAAGCGATAATGAAATAGAAAGAATATACCTCAATAAAGATATTAGCCATTAGGGATACGAACCGCATGCGGTTTTGGCGGGAAAACGCTGGCACCTCCCGCCAAAAAAATTACTCCCCGTAGAAATCCTACGAAAAGCAATTTTTTTACCAGGATATGCGCACTGTTTTCCCGCCAAAACTGCTGGCACCCCGACGGATGGATGGTCGGGCTGGGCTAGACAGAGCGACGACGCGTAGCTAGTGCATTAGCTGTGGCTTTGCCAGAGGCAAAGACCAGCTAGGTCGAAGGCAGGCTGGCCGCCTGCATAGAAGCGATGACGAAGCTCCAGCTTGACCATCCGCCGTTCAGGGCGTATGAGTTCACATCCCTAATGGCTAACCTTTAATGCTATATATTTTTTATTCCTTGCAACAAAACTGCCTTCTGCATTGTTTAGTAAACAGAGGCTAAAAAATAGCCCTATCAAACTACTAGACAAGAAAGAAGGAATAAAAATGAAGAAGAATATTTTAAAAGGTGGATTATGTACTGTTACCTTAGCGGCTTTAATTTTTACCGCCGTGCCTGCTAGTGCAGCTACCTCTCCGCCGGTGATTGCGCCCCCGGCCATTACTGTTAATGTAGACCAGGCTCCGCTGGATTTGACAGCTGTACCCTATGCTCCTTACACAGAAAACGGTAATACCATGGTGCCGCTGCGTGCCGTAGCGGAAGCGCTGGGCTATACTGTTACCTGGAATGCGGACGGCTACGTTCACATTGAAAACGATCAGTTTGAAATGAAAATTGTCATTGGCACAGATAGCTACACCCGCACCAATAAAACCATGTTAGGTATGACTGCACCGCAAAGCTTTGGCGCGGCGCCGGTTATCCAGGCCAATGGCTATACCTTCGTTCCGGCGAAAATGTTTTCTCTGCTCTCCTGCGATGTAGTTAGTGAAGAGAATGTTATTTCCATTGCAGCGGGCACAGCTGTGCAGCTCCCCAACCCGATGGTGGAATACGAGACTTTAGCCGATGCTGAGAAAGCGGTAGGGTTTGCTGTTTCTGCACCAGACGCGCTCAATAATATCGATAGCATTTTTGTGATTAACGGCACCCTGGTAGAGGTCAATTATGCTGATGGTACCAGCTTGCGTATGGCCAAAGGCGCTGAGGATATCAGCGGCGATTACAACAGCTATAGCAAGGTTGAGAGCTTTGAGCTAGGAGAGTTTTCTGTATCAGTCAAGGGCGACGGCAATAAAATTCAGCTCGCTACCTTTCATGATGCAGCATATGGCTATTCACTTTCTTTTGAAAATGGTGTATCATTGGAGAAAGTAAAAGACTTGATTAGCAGCATCGACTAAAATTCTTCGCCAAAGGAGGAGATGAACTTGGCGCATGAGGCCATAGAGCTTGCGCTGGAACGGCATGGGAAGCGGGTATTACATCTGGCTTACTCCTATCTGCATAGCAGGGAGGAGGCGGAGGATGTATTGCAGGATGTCATGGTTAAATATTTGCAGAGCGCACCGGATTTTGCAAGTGATGAGCATGAAAAGGCCTGGCTTCTTCGGGTTACGATCAACCTCTGCAAGAACCATCTTAAGGCGCCCTGGCGGCGCCTTAAGGCGGACATGCCGGAAGACATCTCCACCGAGGATAAAACCTCCGAAGACACTTTTGCGCTGAGGCAAGCTGTGCTTGACCTGCCGCCTAAATATCGGGCAGTTATTCATTTATTCTATTATGAGGATTTGCCCGCCAGCCAAATTGCCTCCATACTGGGGCAAAAAGAAACTACCGTGAGATCTTTGCTCTTTCGCGCCAGAAATATACTACGTGAAAAACTAGGGGAGGAGGTGGCGCTGTGAACCGATATAAAGGCTTATTTGAGAACATCGAGGTCCCGCAAAACATGGCGGAGCGTATTGAACAAGGGCTGCAAAACAAGGCTGTTGACAAAAAAGGCCCCTCCCGCCGCAAGACGTATAGACTTGTAGCCAGCCTGGCAGCCTGTTTTATCCTGGTAATGGGAATAGTTTATATACACGGCCTATTACAGCCGGATATAACAAACCCGCCGCTGACAGTGGCCAACCCCATGCAACAGGTTGATTCGCCAGAAGAGCTGCAAAACTATCTGCCCTTTGCGCCGCTATTACCCGCGGCTTTGCCGGAGGGCTGGACAGCTGTGGCAGCAACGGTTTACAATGGCACCTTAGCTGAGGTGATATATAGCAACGGAAATGATGAAGTGCGTTACCGTACTGCCCAAGGGAGCAGTGATATCAGTGGGGATTATACGTTATATCTTGAAACGAGGGAGTATAATGGCTATAGCTTAAAAGGCGAGCAGGAGCTGGTTGCCTTGGTTATATGGACTGATGACGAGTTTAGCTTCAGCTTAAACTTTACGCCGGCTGTGGATGATCAAACCGCACTTAGCTGGGCGGATGCCTTCAAGGTTGATTGATGATGGTTCTTTGATCGTTAGAGGCTTGATAAAAACAGAAGAGCAATTGCTCCTCTGTTTTTATATGATAAATGACAGCTTGGGGTATCAATTCCACTGGCATAAAAACTCCGGCAGCGCATAATATGGGGTAAAATGTGTTGGGAGGGTTTTTTATATGTCCGACGATAGATATCCCTATCAGCTGCCGCCACTGCCTTATTCGTATAATGCGCTGGAACCCTACATTGATGAAGAGACGATGCACTATCATCATGATAAGCATTTTCAAAATTATGTGAATGGGTTAAACGAGGCCCTGGCGCCGTATCCGCAGCTGCAGCAGCTGACCTTAACACAATTGTTGTCAAACCCCCGCAGGCTGCCGCGCGAGGCCGCGACCGCTATTATGCATAATGGCGGCGGTGTCTATAACCACACCAGGTACTTTGATGGTTTGGCGCCTGCTGGCAGAGGTAATCATCAGCCAGGTGAGAGGCTGCTGGCTCTGATCAATCAAAGCTATGGCTCGTTTGCGGATTTCCAAAAAACTTTCAACCAAAACGCCGCTGCTGTTTTTGGCTCCGGATGGACAATACTTGCGCTTACGCCACGAAAGACCCTGGATATTGTTAACTTAGCTAATCAGGAGACCATGCTGCCCGATCGCAGCATACCGCTTTTATATGTTGATGTTTGGGAACACGCCTATTATTTGCAGTATAAAAATTTGCGCACGGAGTATTTGCAAAATATCTGGAATGTCTTGGTTTTCCCGGATATTTGAAAGCTGTTAGGCTAGTCAAATGATAATTGTTTTCAATAACCAGCGCATTTTGCAAGAAATAGGCGCTGGTTGTTTGTATATATTTAAGAGAAAGAATATTTACAAGGAAAATGTCGATTGGACCAGAAGTATACACTAATGACCAATAACTGTAAAAAAATTATCATAATATTAGTGATGATGGGCGCTCTTTTTTGTTTGGGAGGGTGTTTCAATCAGGCTAGTGCCCAGCCTGCTGCTACCTCCTATCCTAATATTGTTGATATGGCAGGGGATAGCTTTGAAACAATTGACGGCACCGTATTGATTAAAGAAAACACCATCATCGAACAGGGATTGCTCAAAGAAAGACGGGAATATGATTTCCCCTATGGCGATGTTTTTTATCAGGAGAGGATAACTCTGGCTGAGCAAAAAGTCAGCGTCGACCCTTCCGCCAGCTCTGTCAATAGCCTGTCTACCTTGCAGCAGATAAGCGCCATTTCGCTCACCGGCAATAGCGGCACCATCCGCTATTATGATTATGACAGCGAAGAATGGGTAGTGGGCGAGCTGGCGCCGGGAGTTTACCCTGCGCGCCAATATTTTATCGACACCCCCGGGCGCTCATTGATCCTCGTGCCGCCCCAGGCCTATCAAGCAAGAGAAAATCAGATGCTGGAAGCAGTGCCTTCGGCGGACGGGCTAATCCAGATCAGCAAAGGCAATAGTCATTTTTTGATTACGATCTATATTCCCGAAGCAGCTGATTATCTCCAATATGAATATATGTATCTTTCTTCCAGTAAGCCACTAATAGATTGGCAGGAGGGAAATAACCAGCAGCTGTGGAGCGCTTGTTTGTTTGACAATGAACACCGCTGGTGCTGGGACGGCTATTATTATCTTTCCCCCTCCAACTATATACCGGCAGGGGAGAATTATTATCACCGCCTGCCTGCTGCATACATCGCAGCCAATATGGTGAATTATGACAGTCGGGCAGCCAAATCATTCTGTCTGGCCATGCTCGATATTTTGCTCGATTTGCAGAATGACCAGGGCTATTTCCCCACCTATGCCGGCAGCCAGTGGCTCTATGATGATTATCAGATCAACCCCGGCTTTTATGACAGCCGCTATAATTCTGATTTAGTGTATGCCTACGGAACAGCGGCAGAAAAGTATAATGTGCCGCACTTTATGGACGCGGTAGTCAAATACGGCAAGTTTTTTATCGAAATGGCTGAGCATAACCATTACACTGTGACCACTGAGCAGGGAGAATATGGCTGGCTGGTCTATGATTACTGGCACCCGGATTATTTTTTGGCCACGCATACCTCGCTTAATCATCAGACAGCGGAAATAATTAACTTATTTATGCTGGCTAAAATCAGCGGCAGCAGTGAGTATCTCCAAGTAGCCGAATACATGATCAATGGCATAACTGCGCTGGGTGACAGGTGGGTCAAGGACAATCATGACCTTTATTATGCCTATATGGGAAATGACGAGATGGGGTTAAGCGATTATCCTTATCTCACCTATAATGATCTCTATAATCTGCAAAAAATACTGGAAGAATATTATGGCGAGCGCAACCCGGTTTTGCAGCAGCTGATGGATGAAAAGAAAATTTGGATGGATCAAAACAGAGTTCAAGGCTACAAGCAATAAAAAATAGCTGCTGTATTTGGTGATTAATAGCAAATAACTGGCATAAATTAACAAAAATCAGCAAATAATCATAAAAGGCACTGACAAAATATGATAAAATAAAACAAACTATAATTAATAAAGAGGGAAAAAGATGAAAAAGAGAACTTATCTGCTGCACCTTGCTGTTATTATCGCTCTGCTGTTTGCTTTTTCCGCTCCGGCTATGGCTGCTACATATACGGATACTGCCGGCCACTGGGCTGAGACTACGATTGAGGAGTGGAGCAATCATGGTGTTATTCTGGGCTATGACGGCCTGTTCCGCCCCAATGACAGCATTACCCGCGGCGAAATGGCCATTATTATTGACCGGATTATGAGCTATAGCGCCAGTTCCGCCAATTCTTTTTCTGATCTGGAGGCTGGAGCTTGGTATACTGAGCCTGTTTTGAAAGCCAATGCGGCAGGGGTGATCCTTGGTTACGAGGGACAAGCCCGGCCCCAGGACACCATCACCAGAGAGGAAGCAATTGTCATGCTGGCCCGCGCCTTTGGCCTCAATAGATTGTCAGCCAGCGGAAATATGCCCTATCAGGACAGCGCTAATATCGCCTCCTGGGCCACGAATGACGTGGGTGTGATGACGGATAACGGCTATCTTGCTTGGGCCGGAGCGTCTTTTGCCCCTCAGCAGGCTATAACCAGAGCAGAGGTTATTGCTACTCTGGATGAGATCATCGAAAAAATGTGGCGCAGCGACGGCCTATACACTAATGTTATCAATGGCACTGCCGTCATCAGCGCGGACAAGGCATATATCCTGAACAGCCAGATTAACGGCAATGTGATAGTGGGCGGCGGCGCTAAGACGGTGGTGCTGGATAACTGCACTGTTACCGGGCAAGTCATTATACTGAATGATGCCAAGGTTGATGTGGTTGACGCTAATAATGGGGGAGCGGTTCCTGCCTTCTTTTTTGGCGACAAAGATATTAGCATAGATCCCGCTGTCCCAAAAAACACCTATACGGCAGTTAATTTTCTCCTGCAAAACGGCAGGATGACCTATGCTGACCCGAATGTCGCCACTCGCAGCGGTATTGATATCTCAGAGCATCAGGCAGAGATTGATTGGCAGCAGGTTAAAAATGACAACATTGAATTTGCGATCATCCGCCTGGGCTATCGGGGATATTCCGAGGGCAAGATCAGCCTGGATGCCTATTATCAGCAAAATATGCAGGGTGCGCTGGCGGCAGGATTAGATGTCGGGGTGTATTTCTTCTCTCAGGCTATCACGGTTACTGAGGCCATAGAAGAAGCGAATATGTGCATTGACTATTTGCGGGAGTATAATATCAACTATCCGGTTGTTTTTGACTGGGAGACAGTTGGCGTCGCCAACGCCCGCACCAATAATATTAACGGCTCGGTGCTGACAGATTGCGCCATAGCCTTTTGCGACACTATTGCCGCGGCAGGGTATCAGCCGATGGTTTACGCCAATAAAGAATTATCGCTGCTGACTATGCAAAGAAACAGACTTACTGCTTATCCCTTCTGGTTTGCCGGATACACTACCTATCCGGAATACTATTATGGCTTTGATATGTGGCAATACAGCAGCTCCGGCAGTGTAGCCGGAATTGCGGGCCGGGTGGATATGAATATAGAATTTTTGAACTAAAAAACATCTTTGTTACTAATTATAAAAAGCAGGCCAAGCGGCGTGCTTTTTATAATTATATACGAATATTTCAGCCATGATAATGAGCGGAATAACGATCAGCAGCAGCATGAGCCGCTGCCATCCGCGCAGTCTGCTTCGCTTGAAGTACCGCAGCCAGCAAACGCTCCGTGATGTGTAGAGCGGTCACCAATAAGCTTAAAGGCGGAAGCGAGGCGGGTTTTTCCCAACATGGAGGCGGTATTGCCGCAAACCAAAAGCGGCTTGCCGGTAAAAAAGCGGTGGTGATCGTCAAGATCAAAGAAATGCGGATGACCGGGGATATTGCCGTTATAGATAGCAATTTGTCCGTAATCTTCGCAAATATCCTCAAGGTCGTCTAGTTTGAAAGCTCTGATTGTCCGCTCTGTGAAGTTGGCGAAACCCACTTTTTCAGTGATAGAGTCATTATCCAAGTCTAACAAACGGCTGGATTTATAGCGGAAATCAACAAAGCCGGACTGTTGCATGATACGGCGGAAATCCTCAATATACATCGCGCCGCCAATGCATTCGCCGCGCAACACCGGGTCAGTCGCAAGGTGTTCAGGGATGCGGCGGTCGGCGAACACATCTGAAAAGTAAAGTTCCCCGCCCGGCTTCAGCACCCGCCATATTTCCTGGAACACTTTTCCCTTGCAAGGTGAGAGGTTAATAACACAATTGGATATGACAATATCTATCGAAGAATCCGCAATTCCCGCTGTACGCAAATCCTCAATATAGCCGTTGATGAAATGCACATTGGACTTGGCATAGCCAAACCTTTGCCGCTGCTCATCCTCGTATTTTTGAGCAACGTCAAGCTGCTCTTGTGTCATATCCACACCTATCACTTGCCCCTGTTCACCGACAAGCTTTGCCGCAACATAAACATCAAGACCGCTCCCGCAGCCAAGATCAAGGACAGTCATCCCTTCAAGCAGCGGAGGCAGGGGAGAACCGCAGCCGTAGTAACGGGTAACCACCTCACTCGCAATTAAGGCCATCGCCTCTTTGACCTCTTTGGACATAGACGAAGGGGAGCAAAAACAGGCTTTGCTTTGCAAATCAGCTGCACTATGCAGGGTTTTGCCATAATACTCTTTGATGTCTTCAATAATCTTATTCATGATATAATCTCCTTTTCGCAGCAGTTTTTATTTGTTTTTTCGGTAGAGATGTGAAGGGCAGTTATTGATTCCAGCAGTTCCAGGGCCACTTTTCTTCCGTTCTCACAAATGGAATAGTACGTCCATTTGCCTTCCTTTCGCGCTGAGACAACGCCGCTTTCTACCAGAATTTTCATGTGGTGTGAAAGCGTGGATTGTCCCACTTCTACCTCTTCCAGCAGTACGCAGGCGCATTTTTCGCCGCTTTGGAGCATTTCCAAAATAGCCAACCGCGTTTCATCGCAAAAAGCTTTAAAAACCTTAGCATTTTTTATATTATTTGAGTTCATATATTACACTCCCATCTAAAAAAATCGATATGATTATTATAATAATCATATCGAAAAATGTCAATATGTTTTTTGTTTGAAGCAAATAATTTTTAGTAAAGGTAGTAGACCATATTACCCGATATTATTCATCAGCAGGCAGTAAATCCAGCTCATCGTCAAGGTCTCCCGCTGCATTTAGCTCCGGCAGCTCTGGCAAATCTTTGAGGCTATTGATGCCAAAGAAGCTTAGAAACTGCTCAGAAGTTCCGTATAAAATAGGCCGGCCAGGCACGTCCAGACGGCCAACTTCTTTGATCAGCTTTTTGTCCAGCAGCGTCGCTACCACGCCGTCAGCGTCCACCTGGCGGATTTCGCTGATTTCCGCGCGGGTAATCGGCTGCTTATAGGCGATAATCGCTAAGGTTTCCATCGCCTGCACAGTGAGCTTATGGAACTTGGGCCGGTAGAGCTTTTCGATCACCGGCGCAAATTCCGCCTCTGTCATAAACTGCCAGCCGCCGGCAATCTGCTTGAGGCGAAAGCCCTTATGCTGATAATCCGCTGCGATTTCGGCAATGGCCTGCTCAATTTGTGCCTTGTCCGCGCCGCAAATCTCTTGCAGCTGTTTGATGGATAAGGGCTCTGAGGCGACAAAAAAGAGGCATTCCAGGACATTTTTCAGTTGTAATCCTGCAAAGTTATACGGAGTCTCTGTCATATTTGCTCAAATCTCCCGGATAAAGATAAATTTCAGCATAAGCGCTGGACTGTGATATTTTTGCCACTGATTGGCGGATCAGCTCCAATAAAGCGAGAAAAGTAACAATCAAGGCCATTTTGCTGGTGCAGCTGGCAAAAACAGCGGAGAAGACTATGCCCTTGGGGTGATTACTGATTAAATTGTAGAGGTATTCCAGGCGGTCCTTGAGCGTCACCTGGTCTTTTTCGATATGCATGACCATGCCGCGCTCAGTGGCTTTTTTCACCACTACAGCAAAGGCATTGCGCAGGTCGTCAAGGGTTGTACCGGCGAGCGGATTCTCGTCTGAAAACAGATTAAGATAGAGCTCGTCCGCATTGGGGCGGGGAAAATATTGGTGCTGCAGCTGCGCGATATCTTCCATGCGTTCGGCCGCTTCCTTGAATATCATGTATTCCATCAGGTCGCGCACCAGCTCTGAGCGGGCGTCCTCAGGCTCATCATCATCCCCAGGAGGGCTAGGCAGCAGCATCTTTGCTTTGATAGCGAGCAGGGTTGCCGCCATTACCAGAAAAGAAGACGCCACCTCTAAATCCATCTGTTTCATCTGCTCCAAAAAAGCCAAATACTGGTCAGTGATCAGCGAGATGGGAATATCGTAGATATCTACCTGGTTTTGATGAATCAGGTGTAAAAGAAGGTCAAAAGGGCCTTCAAAAACCTCTAGATGTATCTGATAGGACATATCTTGGCCCCTTGCCTTATATTTTCATCGCCTCACGTACCATTTCCATGGTTTCACATGCTACCAGCCGCGCGGCTTTGTTGCCGTCATCAATAATAGCATCCAAAATATGAGGATTGGCCTCATAATAGGCGCGCTTCTCGCGGATAGGATCAAGAAATTCGTTCAGTTTATCAGTGAGCATTTTTTTACATTCGCCGCAGCCGATAGCGCCTTTGGTGCAGTTTTCGCAAATTTTCGCCTGTTTTTCTTGATTATAAAAACCCTGATAAGCGTAAACAGCGCAAATTTCGGGATGCCCCGGATCATCCTTGCGGATGCGGGCCGGGTCGGTGACCATGCCCCACACTTTTTGCTTGACCGTGGCCGCGTCGTCAGAAAGATTGATGTAGTTGTTATAGCTTTTGCTCATTTTGCGGTTATCCGTGCCGGGGAGGATGGCAATCTGCGAAAAGATCGGGCCGGGTTCAGGGAAAATTTCCACGCCATACAGGTGATGAAAGCGGCGTACCAGCTCACGGCAAAACTCAATATGCGGCAGCTGGTCTTGTCCCACCGGCACACCAACCGGGCGGTACATCAGAATATCCGCCGCCTGCAGCAGGGGATAGCCGAGAAAGCCATAAGTGGCGATGTCTTTGCCTGTCTCAGCAAAGGCAGCCACCTGGCCCTTATAGGTGGGGACGCGTTCCAGCCAGGGCAGAGGAGTGATCATGGAAAAGAGCAAATGCAGCTCGGCATGTTCTTTAATGTCTGACTGGTGGAAGATATGGCATTTGTCAGGATCAAGCCCGGCGGAAAGCCAGTCGATGATGACCTCGCGCTTATTATCCCGCAGCAGCCCGGTATCGTCAAATTGAGTGGTAACGGCATGCCAGTCTGCGGTAAAATAAAAAGACTCATAGGTATTGGACAGCTCTGCCCAATAGGCGATAACCCGCTGATGCCCCAGATGCAGCCGCCCGGTCGGGCGCATGCCACTCAACATTCTTTGTTTGTTTCCCATTGCGTGTGATCCTCTTTTCTTAGTGGTTTAGGAGATAAAGGTGATTTTCATTAAGAGATTAAATAAAAAATCAACCGGCGGAGCAATAATATATTGGGTGAAATTAAAAAGAACGAGGATAAGCAGAATAATAAAGCCATATTGCTCTATCTTGGAAATAAAAACGTAAAATTTATCCGGCAGCAAGCCGGCTAAGATTTTGGAGCCGTCCAGCGGCGGAATCGGCAGGATATTAAAGACAGCCAAAACCAGGTTAATGCTGATATAATAGACAAAGAAGCTGATAAGAAAGCTGGCAACAGTACCACCCGGCACAAAGTGGTAGATCAGGGACAATAGAATGGCGCCTGCTAAGGCCTGCAGCAAATTGGAAACCGGCCCGGCCAGGGCAACCCAGAGCATTTTTCTTTTGCGGTTGCCTTCAAAATACATCGGGTTGACCGGTACTGGTTTGGCCCAGCCAAAACCAAAAAATATCAGCATAATGGTGCCAACCGGGTCTAAATGCTTGAGCGGGTTGAGGGAAAAGCGGCCGGAATTTTTGGCAGTCGGGTCGCCAAAATGGTAGGCTGCTTTGGCATGTGCCAGCTCATGCAGGGTTAAAGCTATCAAAATAGCGGGAATCACTAAAATCAGGCGTTCAAGGGATAAGTTTGCTAATAATCTGTCTAACATAAGACCTCCATCAAAAAGCTATCCGTATAATTATACCAGTTTGCTTTTGCTTTGACAATAAAACTTCAAAGAAAACTGAGGATGAACAAAAAAGCAGACGTGCTTTTATAATAAGCGTCTGCTTAAATCACCTAGCTTAAATTGCCTATCAACTAATAGTTTTAATAGTTTGCACAAATAAATTAATGCCCGCCAACCTTTATCAGTTGATGGGCATTAATTTATTTGCAGCTTTATGCGCGTCGTAAATAAGTATTTTAGCGGCAGCCGTTTATTGAAGATCCACAATCGTCCACACGCCTTTGTTAGTCTCCCATTTAGAGTCAGTGGTCAGGTCTCCCCGCCACCACGCATCTCCGTTAGATCCATTAAACATAGCCAGCACCGGACCGTCTACATCGTCCCAGTCAAAATCGACATAGTAGAGCTGCCCTTGTTTAATCATAGCGTTGCGCTCCGACTGCTTGGCAGGCGCGATCTGTGCTGCTGCATCGTAGACCTGCACCGGAACATCAGTATTAAGTTTAACAAAGGCGCGTGTACTAGTCCCATTTTTGGTAACTATATCAAGATACGCATCCATGTCCTGAATACTATTAGTGTATTGCCAAGCGTAAATGTAATAATAACCCTTTTCATAAGCATCGCCGTCATAATAAATGATCTTCTTATTGATGTCGCTGTTTTTTTGCCCGATGCCGGTGTCACGCACATCAATGGCTATATATTTGCCGACAGTTGGGTCATAGACATAGACACTGCTCATCGTGTCAGCAGGGCGATTGCCTGCACCTGTCCCCTCGTGTTTTGAACAGGTCAGAGTCAGCTTTGAATTACTGATCACGCCGGTAATTTCGCCGCCGCCCGGGCAGACGTCATCCAGCGTTAGCCCTTCTTTTTGCAGCTCAGCCAGAAAAGCCTCATATGTAGGCTCTGCGTTGCCGGTGATAGTCAAGGGGAAAATCTGCCGCACTAAGGTCTGGCGGTTTACTTCGCAGGCCAGCTGCTGGCTTTTGTCAATATAGTTTATCAGGGAAGGAGTGAGCAGCGCGGCCAGGATCGCAAGAATAACCAAAACAACAATTACTTCTACTAAGGTAAATCCGTTTCTGTTTTTGAGCATACTCTCCTCCAGCGTTTCAAAATTAATGCTTATTGTCTATAATGAAGTTGGCGGATTATATCCGGGCTGCCCACAGACTACGATGTCATCTGCACGACATTGAAAAACCAGCACACGAAAGCCATATTTGCCAAGATATAAAACTGTCTTTTTGGCAAATATGTTAATTTTTTTCAGTATAGCATACTTTCATTAATAAATATATCTAATTATGGAAAAATTTTAATTTATATTGAACAAACAAATAGTTATTGCCGCAAATTGGCGAGAAGAGAACGCCGTGCACAGCAAAAAGACGGCGCAGCGCTTAGCCATTAGGGATGTGAACTCATGCGCCCCGGACGGCGTCTGTTTGTGCTGGAATTTTGTTATCGCTCCTATGCAGGCGCCTGCCTGCCTTCGACCTAGCTGGCCTTTGCCTACGTCAAAGTCACAGCTAATGCACTAGCTACGCGTCGTCACTCTGCCTTACCCAGCACGAACATTCATCCGTCGGGGGTGCCGACAGTTTTAACGGGGAAACAGTGAACAGATCCTGATAAAAAAATTGCTACCCGTAGTCCTGCTACGAGAAGCAATTTTTTTATCGAGAGATGCCAGCGTTTCCCCGTTAAAACCGCATGGGGTTCGCATTCCTAATGGCTACGCTACACCGTCTGGTATGGATGTCTTTTTGTATATTGCTTTTTGTATATTGATATACTTCTTAGCTAGCTTGCCGCTAAAGCAAGCAGCTTAGATGGCTCCATAGCTTACTTCTTGACTAGCGCCATTGCTTTCTTTAACAAAAGCAGTATGGTCAACTTTTGTTTTGGCAACCATTCTTTCCTCCAAAAAAGGCTTGGCAACCTGCGGGAACATAATATAAAGCAGTACGTCCTCGATGCTTTCGGCAAAGCCGCCGATTTCTTTTTCCGCGTCTGCCAGAGTATTAGTGATCAGGTCCGCCGGACGGCAGGTAATGATATCAGCATCGCCGATAACTTTTTTCTGCACTTCTGTGTTCATTGGCGCCGGCGGAGCGCCATATTCGCCGCGGAAATACGCTTTAACCTCATTGGTTGCAAATTTGTAACGCTCGCCCATTACCACATTCAGCAGAGCCTGGGAGCCAACAATCTGGCTGGTAGGGGTGACCAGAGGGGGATAACCCATATCCTCACGCACACGGGGAACCTCTTCTAAAGCAGCGCTCAGCTTATCCAGCTCATTTCTTTCTTTAAGCTGGGAGATAAAGTTGGAAATCATCCCGCCGGGCATCTGATAGCTGAGCACATTAGCGTCAACACACGGATCAGTATTATCATATGCCGCGTATTTTTGACGAATTTTTTTCAGCTGTTCATTGATCGGTTCCAAGGCGTCAATATCAATACCAGTATCATAGGGAGTGTCCGCTAAGGCGGCAATCATCGAGACTGACGCCGGCTGCGAGGAGGAGAGAGCCATGCTGCTAAAGGCACAGTCCAGCACATCAGCGCCTGCTTCCACGGCTTTGAGATAAGACATAGAGGCCAGCCCGGAAGTATAATGGCTATGCATCTGAACAGGTAGATTGGTTTTTTCTTTGATAGCCTTGACCAGATCATAAGAATCATAGGGAGAAAGCAGACCGGCCATATCTTTGATGGCAATAGAATCAGCGCCCATTTCTTTGAGCTGCTCCGCCTCTTTGGCGAAGTATTCGATATTATGGATGGGGCTTAGTGTGTAGGCAATAGCTGCCTGCACATGGGCGCCTTCCTTTTTGGCCGCATACATAGAGCGTTCATAGTTGCGCAAATCATTGAGCGCATCAAAAATGCGAATAATATCAATGCCATTGCCCACCGAGCGTTTGACGAATTCGTCAACCTCTTCATCGGAATAATGCCTGTAGCCGACCAGGTTTTGACCGCGCAGCAGCATTTGCAGCTTTGTTTTGGGCATAGCCTTACGGATTTTGCGCAAACGATCCCAGGGATCCTCGCGCAAAAAGCGCAGACATGTATCAAAAGTAGCGCCGCCCCAAACCTCGACAGATGAGAAACCGATATCATCCATGGCCGGGGCAATCTTTAGGATATCCTCAGTAGTAAAACGCGTGGCCAGCAGGGATTGATGCCCATCGCGCAAAGTAGTATCACAAATACCTACCTTTTTTGTGGTTCCGTTTGCAGACATATTGCCTCCTTATATGACTATAATGTATGGTTGTCTAATTGCTATACATTATAGCATAATGTTTGCCCGGGAAAAAGTCAACCATTTTTCAGTAATCATGGCTGGTAATTAAACAACTATCAAAAACAAAACACTGAGTATTTGTCAGTGTTTTATGCTTGCAGTTTTTCTTTAATTAAACCCAAGGCCTTTTTTTCTAAGCGCGATATTTGTACCTGCGACACAGACAGTTCTTTGGCCAGGTCAGTCTGGGTTTTTTCTTCAAAATAGCGGCCGCGGATAATATAGGCCAGCCGTTCCGGCAGCTCTTCTAACATGCGCGCCATATTGAGCCGCTCAATCATCTCCTCGTTTTCGTCGACAGAGAGGGCGCGGAGGGTGTCCTGGTTGCGCTCCTGATCGCTACCTCCTGGGTGGAGAATATCGGTGATAGAAAGCAAAGGCCGCACTGCTTCTGTGGCCGCAATAATTTGCTCCAGCGGCAACTCGCATTGCTCAGCCAATAATTGCAGTTCCGGTTCGTGGCCGAGATTCTGGCGCAGCTCTTTTCTTTTGCGTTCAATCAGCATGGCCCGCTCGCGGAGCGTCCTGCTGACGCCAATCGGCCGGTCGTCGCGCAAATAGCGCCGGACTTCTCCTAAAATTAGCGGCACGGCATAGGTAGAAAAGCACACTTCATAACTAAAATCAAATTTGGCGATCGCCTTTAAAAGACCAATACAACCAACCTGAAACAAATCCTCGCGGTCATGCCCTAGCTCGCAAAAACGGCGCACAATGCTTTGTACCAGGGCCAGATTATTTTCCACTAATTGACTTTTGGCATTAAAATCTCCATTTTGAGCTGCTTTAATTAGCTCGTGCAGCTGTTCTTCCGCCATCGGCTGATAGCTATGCACCGCTGTCATGGCTGGTCACGAAAATTTCTTGGTCAGTGTGACGGTTGTGCCAAAACCAGGCGTACTTGCCACATGCACATCGTCCATGAAGGACTGCATAAAGGCAAAGCCCAGGCCCATTCGGTCTTCCTCTGCTGAAAAATGCGGCTTCATCGCTTGCTCAATATCGGCGATGCCAATGCCTTCGTCGCGGATGATAATCACCAGCTGATCCGGATCCAGCGTAAAAGCCATTTCCACCCACTGCGCGCCTGATTTTTGATAGCCGTGAATAATGGCATTGGATACAGCCTCGGAAACCGCTACTTTAATTTCATCCAGTTCCGCCATGGTCATATCATGCTCAGAGACGACAGTGGCAGCCAGCAGCCTGGCTAGGGCAACATTTTCGCTGCGGCTTTTAAAGCGGATGCAGACCTGGTTTTGATTGGTTTCCTCTTTTTGTTCAAAGCAGATATCACTGTTTTCAGATAGCCAAAGGCTGCTAGCTTTCTCGCTCATCATATACCCTCCTTGGCATATTTGACTGTTGATGGTTTATCTATTTCCATAATGCGGTGCATACCGGAGGCTAGTAATAAGCGGTATACCTGCTCGTTGGCATGAGTTATGACCATTTTGCCATTTAAGGGCGCCAGCCGGCGATAGCATTTGAGCAGAACGCCCAAGCCAGAGCTGTCAATAAAGGTTATATGATGAAAATCCAGCCACACCATGCGTAAACCATGTTTGTTGAGCTCGTCAGTTATTTTTTTATAAAATTGATCTGAAGCTGCCATATCCAGTTCTCCATCAGGCAATAAGTAAAGCCAGGCCCGGTTTTGATAATTTTTTATTTTTGTCAATATTTTCATAAATAACCTCAGTATTAAATGCTTTGACAGAAATTTCTTGAAAGATGAAAACTATTCCTGCCGCGAAAAATGACAAATAAGCGCACTAAGAAACTGTTGTGCTAAAAGCAGGCAAAAAAATGACCGTCTTTTGCCATGAAAAATTTTTAGCTATTTGGCCGATGCTATTTATGAGCGAAAATTGAAAGGAGGCAAACAAATTAATCTATGCTTAAACAAGCGTAACCGTTTTATCAGCATCACTCTTGGCGTTTTGATTGCTCTGATCACCATCTTCAATATTGCTTTTTTTGATATTGTTTCGATGGACAAAAAGCAAATTGTCAGAAGCGGCGCTGAGATCAATGTTCCCCATGCTATTGTTTTTAATAATTTGATATCAGTGGAGAGCAATCGCCAAACCAGGGACGCTATGACTGTTTCTGCCGCACTGGACGAAGAATCTACACTAAGTGATAACAAAGAAGGCTCCAGCTCTAATGCGACAATTAGTATCGGTAATATTCCGCTGAAGACAGTAGAAGTTGTTAATACCGAAACTATTAAGGTCATACCTGGCGGCCAGTCTATTGGTATTCTTCTGCAAACAGAAGGTGTCAGCATTGTTGGTTTCTCACCGGTTGTTACGGAAGATAATACCACCGTTAGTCCAGCTTCAGATGCAGGTCTAATCACAGGGGATTTTATTGTCACGATCAATGAAGAAAAAATTATCAATAATGAGCAGATAGCGGAAATAATCAATCAGGCCGGATCAGCGGCAATTGATTGCGAAATAGTCTATCTGCGCAACGGTATCCGTCACAACGTTACTATTCCGCCGGTTTTTTGCAGCGATTCACAAAGCTGGCGTATTGGCCTCTATGTGCGCGATAATACCGCCGGTATTGGCACCTTAACCTTTTATGAGCCAGATAGCCATATTTATGGCGCATTGGGCCATCAGGTGCCGGATCTCGAGCATGGGGTCAGCGGAGAAAACAAAGGCAGCATAGTCAGAGCAGCTGTGCAGGGAATCAAAATTGGTGTAGTGGGCACGCCAGGAGAAAAGCTGGGTGTCTTTTTGGATGAGCAATGGGAAGGAGATATCAGAACCAATGGTAGTTTTGGCATCTTTGGTGTTTTACAAAATGATCCGGAGGTTAATTACCAAACCGAGGCTATCCCAACAGCCATGATCAATGAAGTAGAGGTTGGCCCGGCTAAGATTTATACTGTTGTCGAAGGTGAGGAAATTGAAGAATTTGATATTGAAATCACCAAACTGATGAGCAGCTATAAGCTGACCGGTAAAGGGATGATAATTAAAATAACAGATCAACGGCTGCTGGATATAACCGGCGGCATTGTTCAGGGCATGAGCGGCAGCCCGATTATTCAAAACGATATGTTTGTCGGCGCTGTTACTCACGTTTTTGTTAATGATCCGACACAAGGCTATGGTTGTTTTGCCGAGTGGATGTTTGAAGAAGCAGGACTTATAGCTAATTAGTTGAATTAATTATTATTAGCTATTCGACAAATTTCGACAATAATACCCGAGCAATCGGGTATTATGTCGGAATAAAGTGCTCTTTTACTGGTGTTTTACAGCAGGATTTGCAAAAAGCAGAGCGAAAATTTAAGAACATAGGCCTTAGAAAAACAAAAAGAGAAAAATTAAAATTAAAGAGAAAGTGGGATGGAAATCTATGGAACAAGTCAAAAAAATACTCATCGCAGATGATGACCGTATTTTTGCCGGAGCAATGGAGGAATACTTCTCCAGCTTTGACAAATACGAGGTGGTAGGCATTGCCGAAAACGGTCTCAAGACACTGGAAATGATTGAACAAAAAGCCCCTGACCTCGTCATTCTTGATCTGGTTATGCCCGGGCTGGATGGCATTGGTGTCTTAGAAAAACTGAATAAAATGGAGCTGGCCATAGCGCCGCAGGTGATATTTATCACTTCCTTTGCGCAGGCAAACCTGACCAAGCGGGCCACAGAATTAGGCGCTTCTTATTATATGATGAAGCCCTTTGATATGGATACATTGGAAACTCGCATTCGACAAATTAGTGAATTTAATGATGAAATAATCAACCTGCCGAAGGCATCAACGCTGGAGCTCGATATTACGCGAATTTTGCATCAGATGGGCGTTCCCGCGCATGTTAAAGGCTATCAATATTTACGCGACGCTATTGCGATGGTGACAGAGGAAGCAAACCTGATGGGCGCTGTTACCAAGGAGCTTTATCCGATGATCGCCGAAAAATATAATACTACTGCCTCGCGTGTGGAAAGGGCGATTCGTCATGCCATTGAGCTGGCCTGGGATCGCGGTAATGTTGATTTAATGAACCGCTATTTCGGCTATACTATTAATATTGAAAGAGGTAAGCCTACTAATTCGGAATTTGTGGCGATGATTGCTGATAAATTGCGGATGGGTGAAAAAATGGCTTAATTAGTTTATAGATTGAGCATGATCTGTGTAACAGTTCATATAGCAATTATTCCCTGAAACGACAAAATTATACATAATGATCCCAAAAATTTCTCTTAATTTGTTTTTGTCGAAAAATGAATTAAGAGAAATTTTTTTGTGCATCAAAAATTTGCAAATTTGTTTTAATATTTACTTGACAGTAGAGCAATATTTAGTATAGTATTGGCTTGAACAAATGTTCGTTTGGTTAGCTAAAAAAACTTATTTTCAGATAATAAATGCAAAAATTTTCTTGCATTTATCCATAATTATGGTACAATATTTTTTCGAGACATTACTATGGAGGACAGATGGCAAACAAAGCGGAAAAACCTTTTACCCTCAACAGCAATTATCAGCCAACCGGCGACCAGCCTCAGGCCATTGCTGCTCTTTATGATGGGGTGAAACAGGGCTTGGATCATCAGGTTTTGCTTGGTGTTACCGGCTCTGGCAAAACCTTTACCATGGCCAATGTGATAGCCAAGCTCAATCGTCCAACGCTGGTGATAGCCCATAATAAAACCCTGGCAGCTCAGCTCTGCGGTGAATTTAAGGAGTTTTTTCCCGACAATGCGGTAGAGTATTTTGTCAGCTATTATGATTATTATCAGCCGGAGGCCTATATCGCGTCATCTGACACCTATATTGCTAAGGACTCGTCCATTAACGATGAGATTGAAAAGCTGCGCCATAGCGCTACCGCCTCTTTGCTGACACGCAGAGATACTTTGATCGTGGCCTCGGTGTCGGCGATTTACGGCCTCGGTGATCCGGCCGATTATCTCGACTTATCCCTGATTCTTTTTCCGGGGCAGGCGATAGAGCGGGAAGCGATATTACGCAAGCTGGTCAACATGCAGTATACCCGTAATGAAATGGATTTTCACCGCGGCACATTTCGGGTACATGGCGATGTCATTGAAATTTTCCCGGCCGGCTCTACTGACCGGGCCATGCGCATTGAGCTTTTTGGCGATGAAGTTGACCGCCTCACGGAAATTGATACCCTCACCGGGGAGATAACTGATAATCTGCCCAAAATGGCGGTTTTCCCGGCGAATCATTATGTGACTAAAAATGACAAGCTGCAAAATGCGCTCACTTTGATTCGTAATGAATTAGCCGAGCAGCTGCAAATTTTGCGTTCGCAGAACAAGCTGCTAGAAGCGCAGAGACTGGAACAGCGCACTAATTTTGACTTGGAGATGCTGGAGGAAATTGGCCATTGCAGCGGTATTGAAAACTACAGCCGGCATCTTACCAGCCGTCAGGAAGGCGAGGCGCCGTACACTCTGCTTGATTATTTTCCGGATGATTATCTGATCATGATTGATGAATCGCATGTCACTATTCCTCAGATCAGAGGAATGTACGAAGGCGACCGCTCCCGCAAGAATGAGCTGGTGCAATATGGTTTTCGTCTGCCTTCCGCCAAAGATAACCGTCCGCTGAATTTTGCCGAGTTTGAAGAGCGGGCAGGGCAGACCATTTATGTTTCAGCCACGCCCGGCCCCTATGAGATGGAGCATAAACAAAATTTGGTTGAGCAAGTGGTACGCCCTACCGGTTTGCTCGATCCGCAGATTGAGGTGCGGCCAATTAAGGGGCAGATTGATGATTTGCTGGAGCAAATCAGAATACGCGTGGAAAAAAACCAGCGGGTGCTGGTGACCACGCTTACCAAGCGCATGGCCGAGGACCTCACCAAATATTTGAACGAGGCCGGCGTCAAGGTCAATTATCTGCATTCTGATGTCAAAACCCTGGAACGGATGGCTATTGTCCGCGATCTGCGCTTAGGCGTCTTTGATGTGCTGGTGGGGATTAATCTTCTGCGCGAAGGCCTGGATCTGCCCGAGGTGACTCTGGTGGCCATTCTCGATGCGGACAAAGAAGGATTCCTGCGTTCGGAACGCAGCTTGATTCAGACCATTGGCCGCGCTGCCCGTAATGCTGAGGGCAAAGTGATCATGTATGCGGACAAGATAACTGATTCGATGGCCGCCGCTATCGGTGAAACTGACCGCAGGCGCGCCAAGCAAATTGAATATAATAAAGTGCATGGCATCACGCCGACAACTATTGTTAAAGAGGTTAAGGATGTTATTGCCGCTGTTTTGCCCAATGCTGAGGGCTTTGAAATTAAATACGGCAAAAGCAAGCCAGCCTTTGGGCTGGGGCAGGCAGCAGTTGATCCGGCCAAGCTAAGCAAGAAGGAGCGCGACCGTCTCTTGCTCTCTTTAGAAAAAGAAATGCGCGAAGCAGCCCGCAGGCTTGAGTTTGAGGAGGCGGCGGAATTGCGTGATGTTATTATGGAAATTAAAGCAGCTGTCAGAAAATAGACAGCGAGAAAAAATAGACAATGCGGAGGAACAAATGGAAACATGGTTGAAAAAGATCATCATTTTCCTCACATCCCAGACCATCACCTTGATTGGCTCTTTGGTGGTAGGATATGCGGTGATCTGGTATATAACTCTCGAAACAAGCTCAGGCGCGATGATGGCAATCGCTGTGGCATGTAATTTTGTGCCGATGGTGGTAGTGTCCTTGCTGGCAGGCGTCTGGGCAGACAGATATAATAGAAAATTTTTAATTATCGCGGCAGATGCGTTTACGGCCCTCACAACTTTATTGCTGATTATTCTCTGGATATCAGGATACACCAACTGGACCTTCCTTTTTGTGGTGATTGCCGCCCGTTCTCTGGGCAGCGGTATTCAGAGCCCGGCAGTGAGCGCACTGATCCCCCAGATTGTTCCGGTGGAGCATTTGACGCGCGTTAACGCCATTAACGCCACGATCATGAATGTGCTCACCTTATTGGCGCCGGCCCTGGGCGGTGTGCTTTTGGCCAGAGGTTTTGTCAATGCGCTGTTTTTTGATATTGTCACGGCAATTATCGGTATTAGCGTCATGCTCTTTGTCAAAGTGGAAAAGGTGGAAAAAGCAGCGGACGCTGTTCAAGGCTCTATGTTGGGAGAACTAAAAGAGGGGCTTTCATATATTAAGCGCACTGATTGGCTGCGCTTTATGCTGATATTTTACGCAGTCGCCTTCTTCTTGATTGCTCCGGGCGCCACGCTGACCCCCATTTTGGTAGAGCGTGTTTTTGACGCCTCTCTTTGGCTGCCTGGCTGGGATAGCGTGTATATGCTGACCTTTAATGAGATGGCCTGGTCTATCGGCGCTATCTTAGGCGGTATCGTGATTGCTATCTGGAGCGGTTTCAAGAACAGAATTTTCTCTATCGGCGTAGCCATGGGTATGTTCGGTATCACTTTCGTTGGCTTGGGCCTGGCTGCCAATTTCTGGGTTTATCTGGTTATTATGGCTCTGGCTGGCTTATCCCTGCCTTTGTTCAGCACAGCAGAGATGACCTTTATGCAGGAAAAGACCGAGCCGCAAATGATGGGCCGGGTTTTTTCCCTGGTCAATATGGTGGCTTCTATGGCGATGCCTTTGGCGATGGTAGTCTTTGGCCCTCTCGCGGATATTATTGATGTGCGCATCATTATGATCGGCAGCGGCGTGGCCATGGCATTATTGGGAGTGTATTTATTGCTGAACAAAAGAATCCTCAACTTTGATAAGGAAGGCCGGCCGGAACGGCCAAAAAAAGGCCAGATAGACGCCGAACAAGCACCTGCAACTGAAATAATCGAACCGGAAGAAGTATAAGAATTAACCAGGAGCAAAAATCGAATGAGTCAGAACAATATCGTTATTCGCGGCGCGCGTCAACACAACTTGAAGGATATCAATGTCACTATTCCCCGGGATAAGCTGGTGGTGATCACCGGCCTTTCCGGCAGCGGCAAAAGCTCACTCGCTTTTGATACCATCTATGCGGAAGGACAGCGGCGCTATGTCGAATCCCTGTCTTCCTATGCGCGGCAATTTTTAGGGCAGATGAGCAAACCGGAGGTGGACCAGATAGACGGTCTTTCTCCGGCTATCTCCATTGACCAGAAATCTACCAGCCACAACCCCCGCTCTACCGTAGGCACTGTGACGGAGATTCATGATTATTTGCGACTGCTCTATGCCAGAATCGGTCATCCACATTGTCACAAATGCGGACGACCGATTAGCCGCCAGAGTGTGGATCAGATTATTGATATGATTAAGCTGTGGCCGGAGCAGACCAAAATGCAAATTCTCGCTCCGGTGGCGCGCGGCCGCAAAGGTGAATTCAAAAGGACCCTGGCTGAGATGAAAGCGCAGGGTTATGTGCGTGTGCGTGTGGACGGACAAATGCGGGAGCTGGCGGAAGATATTGAGCTGAAAAAACAAAACAAGCATGATATTGAGCTGGTGATTGACCGGATTGTGCTGAGAGATAATCTGGACAAGCGGTTAGCAGATTCTTTGGAGCTGGCTCTCCATATGGCGGAAGGCTTAGCTCTGGTGGTGGCGGATTTGCCGGATGGTGAGCATCAGGAGCAGCTTTTTTCGCAGAATTTTGCTTGCCCGGATTGCGGGATTAGTTTGGAAGAATTGACGCCGCGGATGTTCTCTTTTAACAATCCCTTTGGCGCTTGCCCGGCTTGCACCGGTCTGGGTTATTCTCAGCATATTGACGCGGAGCTGATGATTCATGACTGCAATCTCAGCTTGCGTGAAGGCGCCCTCTTGCCGATGAATAATGTCAACAACTGGTATTTTCGGCATATTGAGGCAGTGGCTGAGGCGCATAAATTTTCGCTGGACATGCCCTATAAAGACCTGCCTGGGTGGGTTAAGGACGAGGTTTTTTATGGCTGCGGCAAAGAAAAATTCATGGTGAACTATTTTGAGCCCGGCAGCAAAACCCCTATGAGCTGGCCCCATCATTGGGAGGGGTTAGTAAACAATTTTGAGCGCCGCTACAGGGAAACCAATTCTGACTTCATGCGTGATGAGTTTGAAAAATATATGACCATCCAGCCCTGCGAAGAATGTCATGGCGCAAAGCTGAAGCCCGAATCTTTGGCGGTGACAGTCGGCGATAAGAATATTGACCAGCTGAGCCAGATGACTGTGGTCGAGGCCAAAGAATTTGTCAGCCATTTAGATCTGAGCGAGCGGGAGGCAATGATAGCTGAACGCATCATCAAAGAGATTAATGAGCGCTTGAGCTTTTTGATTCAGGTGGGGCTTGATTATCTCAGCTTGTCCCGCGGCGCGGCAACCCTCTCTGGGGGCGAAGCGCAGCGTATCCGTTTGGCCACGCAGATCGGCTCGCATTTGATGGGGGTTCTCTATATTCTCGATGAGCCGAGCATTGGCTTGCATCAGCGCGATAATAGCCGCTTGATTCAGGCCTTAAAAAATCTGCGCGATCTGGGCAACACCGTGCTGGTAGTGGAGCATGATGAGGAAATGATGGAAAGCGCGGACCATATTATTGATATTGGCCCGGGAGCAGGGGAGCATGGCGGGCATATCGTGGCCGAGGGGCCGGTGCAAAAAATTATGGCCTGTAAAAAGTCAATAACCGGCCAATATCTCTCCGGCGCCAAGAGCATTCCCGTACCAGAACAACGGCGCCAAAGTGATGGCCGTCATTTGCTGATCAAAGGCGCTGCTGCCAACAATTTGAAAAATATTGATGTTGAAATACCTTTAGGTCAGTTTATTTGCATCACCGGTGTTTCCGGTTCCGGCAAAAGCTCGCTGATCAATGAAATCCTTTATAAAACCTGCGCGCGCAAGCTGAACCGGGCGCATACCATCTCCGGCAAGCATGATAAAATTGAAGGGCTGGAGCATTTGGAAAAGGTGATCATGATTGACCAGTCGCCGATTGGCCGCACGCCACGCTCAAACCCGGCTACCTATACCGGCTTGTTTGATTTTATCCGCGATTTGTACGCGATGACGCCAGATGCCAAGGTGCTCGGCTATAAAAAGGGCCGCTTTAGCTTTAATATCAAAGGCGGCCGCTGCGAAGCCTGCCAGGGTGATGGTATAATAAAAATTGAGATGCATTTCTTGCCGGATATTTATGTGCCGTGTGAGGTTTGCCGCGGCAAAAGATATAATCGCGAGACCCTGGAAATCAAATACAAAGGCAAAAGTATTGCTGATGTCCTGGATATGACTGTTGATGAGGCCGCACGCTTTTTCAGCAATCTGCCGCGCATTAAACGCAAAATTGATACCCTGCAAGAGGTGGGCTTGGGCTATATCCGGCTGGGGCAAAGCTCCACTACCTTGTCCGGCGGAGAGGCGCAGCGGGTGAAGCTGGCGACAGAGCTATCGCGCCGCTCCAATGGCAAAACACTGTATATCCTCGATGAGCCAACCACCGGGCTGCATATTGATGATATCAGCCAGCTGCTACTGGTTTTGCAAAAGCTGGTAGAGGCAGGAGACAGCGTGGTGGTGATTGAACATAATACGCATGTTATCAAAACAGCTGATTATGTGATTGATCTCGGGCCTGAGGGCGGGGATAAAGGCGGAGAGGTGGTTGCCACCGGAACGCCGGAGCAAATTGCCGCCAACCCCAAAAGCTATACCGGACAATATTTGCAGAAGGTTTTAACTGTAAAATAATCAGCAAGCGTACTTTGACTAAGAGGTTGAGCAAAGATGAATGATAATCTGCGCAAAAAACTGCATCAGCTCCCGGATTCTCCCGGCTGCTATTTGATGAAAGACAGTAGCGGCCAGATTATCTATGTCGGCAAAGCCATAAATCTCAAAAACAGAGTGAGCTCTTATTTTAACGGTAAGCATGATATCAAGACAGAACGCTTGGTAGAGAAAATTGCCGATTTTGAGACAGTGCTGGTGGCCAGCGAAGCGGAGGCGCTAATCCTCGAGGCTAATCTGATCAAAGAATATGCGCCGCATTATAATATTCTCATGCGTGATGATAAGCATTATCCCTATTTGCGGTTGACAATTGATGAGGATTTTCCGCGGTTGATAGTTGCCCGCCGCGCTAAAGCTGACGGCAGCCGCTATTTTGGCCCCTATCCCTCTGTCGGTTCGATTCATAAGGCTATTGAGCGGGTACATGATTTTTTCCCTCTGCGCACCTGCCGCGGGAAAGCTTTCCGTTCGCATCAGCAGGCCTGCCTCAATTATCATATTGGCCGCTGCAAAGCGCCTTGCGAGGGGAAAATATCCGCGGCTGAATATAATGAGATTGTGCAGCAGGTTGCCCTTTTTCTCCAGGGTAAGCTGCCTGTTTTGATTAAAGATAAAGAAAAGCAGATGAAACAGGCGGCCGAGCAAATGCGCTTTGAAGAGGCGGCCCGCCACCGTGACGCGATTGCTACCTTAAAAAATCTGGCTACGCAACAGGGCATAGACAGCAGCAAAGGCGAGGGTGATTTTGATGTCATTGCCGCGGCTATTGTTGATGATCAGGCTGTGGTACAGCTCTTTTTCGTGCGCGGAGGCATGGTTGTCAGCCGCGCCAATTATAGCTTGACTATCAGCGAAGAGGGCAGTGAAGCGTTGATCTTAAAGCGTTTTTTGCAGGAGTATTATGGCGGCGGCGATCATATCCCGTCGCAGCTATATGTATCGGTTGTGCCAGAGGATGCAGCTTTGCTGGCGGAAAGCTTTGCTGCTACTGCCGGGCATAAGGTACGCATAGCTGTGCCACAGCGTGGCGATAAGCTGCGCCTGCTCCGGCTGGTGAAGGAAAATGCCCGGGTGGTGCTGGAAAACTATCTTAATGCCAAGGAACGGCAGGAAGAGAAAAACAGTGCCGCGCTGGAGGCTTTGCGCCAGGCATTAAAGCTTGAGCATACGCCAACGCGCATTGAATGCTATGATATTAGCCATATTCAGGGCACGGATATGGTTGGCTCGATGGTGGTCTTTATTAATGGCGTGGCCAACCCCAAGCTTTACCGCCGCTTTAAGATTAAAACCCTGACCGAGTCCAATGATTTTGCTGCTTTGCAGGAGGTTTTAGAACGGCGCTGGAAAAGAGGTCTGGCTGAGCGCGAACAAAAAAAAGAACGCCTGGATTTTGGCAATTTTCCTGATTTGATAGTGATTGATGGCGGCAAGGGGCAATTATCATCAGTAGTAGCGCGCCTAGCTGAGCTGCCCGGAAAAAAGCCGCAGCTTATTTCCTTGGCCAAGCAGTTTGAAGAAATTTATTTGCCCGGGCAGTCACAGCCATTGCGCTTGGTCTATCAAGACCCGGCCTTGCAATTATTACAGCGGCTGCGCGATGAGGCGCACCGTTTTGCCATCACTTTTCACCGCAGCCTGCGCAGCAAGCGCCAATCCAAGTCTGTGCTGGATGATGCCCCGGGAATCGGCCCGACCAGACGGCAAAATCTGCTCAAATGCTTTGGTTCGCTGAAGGCGATCAAAGCTGCGACTGTTGAAGAATTAGCCGTTACCCCGGGAATGAACAAAAAAGCCGCGGAACAATTATTTGTCTTTCTCCACCCAAGCGAGGCAGGGAATTAGCTCTATTTAGGCGAATTTTGCATTACGTAGTGTTAGTTTGCTTTATCTAGTTAGTAATTTTTGTCTAGACGTAAAGTATTTTTGCGAAGGGAGGGCATATTTTGCCGGGTCAGATATTTATTATTACAGGAATGAGCGGCGCAGGCAAATCCCAGGTAGTGAAAACTTTGGAGGATCACGGATTTTTTTGCGTAGATAATTTGCCCCCCAATCTTTTTGCAAAATTTATTGAAGGGATGCGCCTGGCCCATAAGCAGCTGCCGCAAATGGCTATTGTTGCTGATGTGCGCACCGGCATTGATTCCATCCCCGAGATTGAGCAGGTTATTATAGATCTGCGCAGTGATGGCGATGATTTAAAGGTTTTGTTTTTGGAGGCGTCGGACAATGTGCTTTTGTCGCGCTTTAAGGAAAACCGCCGTCCGCATCCATTGAGCGAAGAGGGTATGAGTACCCTGGAGCTGGTCAAAAGAGAACGCCAGCTGATGGAAGGGCTGCGGGGTGTGGCGGATATTATCATTGATACCAGCGAGTTTACTAATCAGCAGCTGGCAGCTCATCTGGAAGCTATCCTGGGCTATCAGGATAAAATCGGCATAACTGTTTCTATCAGCAGCTTTGGCTTTAAGTACGGCTTGCCGATTGATGCGGATTTGGTGATGGACGTACGTTTTTTGCCCAACCCTTTCTATATTCAGGAATTACGCAGTATGAGCGGTATTAATCAACCGGTAGCGGATTATGTTCTGCAAAACCCGGTGACTAAAGATTTCTTGCGTATATATCTGCGCTTGCTGCGCTATTTGCTGCCGCATTATCACCAAGAGGGCAAAAAGCATATTTCGATAGCAATTGGCTGTACCGGCGGGCGCCACCGCAGTGTCGCTATGGTGGAATATATTGGCAAAAAATTGGCCGGCAGCGGTTATAGCACCTCGATATCTCATCGCGATATTAACCGCAAAAAGGAATTGGTATGAGCTTTTCTACCTGGGTAAAAGATGATTTGACAAGGATAATGTCCTCAAAAACCTGCTGCCGCCGGACGGAGTTTGTGGCCTTTTTTTTGATTAACGGCACTATCCGTATTGGCGCCGGGCAGCAGATTTCCGCATTTATGCAGACAGAGCATGCCGGCTCGGTGAGGAAAATGTTTACCTTGGCGCGCGACTTTTCTTTGGAGCGGGAATTAACCGTTCACCGCCGCAACCGCTTGCATAAAAATCAGGTTTTTACCCTTAATCTGCCAAATCAGGAGCAGCTCTCAGCTTTTTTGCGGCAGATAAGTATGCTTGATCAGGATAACTGCTGGCAGCTTGGTTTTCCCAACGGCATCAGGAGCAGCATTCTTGCTTCGTCCTGTTGCAAGCGCGCTTATTTGCGCGGCGCTTTTTTGGCCTCAGGATCGCTCAGTGAGCCGGAGGGCGCCTATCACCTGGAATTTGGCTCGTTGGAGAAGGAGCAGGCAGAGCTGTTGGTTGAGCTCATGGCGGAATTTGATCTACAGGGTAAAATGGTCCGGCGCAAAGGCGCGGAAATTGTTTATCTAAAAGGCGCGGATGAGATTAGCCAATTGCTGAACGTGATGGGCAGCCACCGCTCGATGCTGGAATTTGAAAGCGTGCGCGTCACCAAAGAAGTGCGCAACCAGGCCAACCGCCAACGCAACTGCGATACCGCCAATGTGAATAAGGTGGTGGCAGCTGGTTTGCGCCAGGTGGAGGATATTAACTATATCAGCGAGATGATCGGACTGGATAAATTGCCGCGCAATTTGCGCATGGCTGCGGAAGTCCGCTTGGCATATCCGGATTATTCGCTGGCTGATCTGAGTGCGGAGGCCTCTCTGGGTCGTTCTGCCCTTAATCACCGCCTGCGCCGGCTGAGCGAGATTGCGCAAAATATTCGTGATTTTGGAAAGGAAGCCTGGGCGCGGCATGAAAAAAAATAATCACAAACTGCTAGGGATTGTTGTCCTGATAGCAGCCCTGATCTTCACGGCAGGCTGTAGCGCCTTGGAAGCGCTATCAGCTGATGTCAAGCAAGAGGGAGAGCCAACTGACATTCAGGCGCCAACAGCGGTGGCTGAGGGTACTTATTTGGTAACCCGCGTTGTTGACGGCGATACGATTGAGCTTGACTATGCTGGCGTCAAAGAAAAAGTGCGTATGATCGGTATTGATACGCCGGAATCAGTTCACCCTGATCAGGCGAAGAATACTGATTACGGCAAAATCTCCTCAGAATTCACTAAGGAAAATCTGGAAGGCCAATACATCAGCCTGGAGTTTGATGTGGAAGAGCGCGATAAATATGGCCGTCTCTTGGCCTATGTTTATCTTGACGACGAGATGTTTAATGCTACGCTGTTGCAGCAGGGACATGCCATGGTCTATACTTTTCCGCCCAATGTCGCTTATGCTGATTATTTTCTGGAGCTGCAAACAAAGGCGCGGGAGGATAAACTGGGTTTGTGGGCTAATTTTCTTGATAGCGGCGAATATGTGGCCAGCATCAATAGCAGCAAATATCATTATGCCAGCTGCAGTTCAGCGGCAACAATCAAAGAAGAAAATAAAATTTGGTTTGCCGATAAGGCAACAGCCGAGGATATGGGCTACTCGCCCTGTTCGCGCTGTAATCCCTAACGGAGGTAGTTTATGAAGGGCAAAACAAGAATAGCAAGGCTGATTATCAGCTTGGTGATGATTGTCCTCGTGTTGCTGTTTGCCGCGAGCTATTTTTATGATGCGCGCTTAGTCACCGGCAGTTCCAGCAAGGTAAAGTCTGTCACAGTTAATCAACTCACTGTTGGTACGCAGCAGGCTCCGCTTCAGATGGCAGGCAATGAGGCGGCGGCAGCGCTTTTTGCCAGCCTGGCCGCAGCTGAGACCAAGCGGGAAGTTAGTGATAGCGCTACCTTTACCGATGTTCCGCGTTTGGAGATAGTTATTGGCTATGATGATAGAACAGAGACGGTTTTGCTCTCAGAGGATGAGCAATCTCTCTACCGGATTATGGTGATACCCGGCCGGGACAATGACTATAAGCTTGTTTATGTGGTCAGCGCAGATCAAGTGCTGATCAAAGAAATAATTGAGCTGACCATGGGCAATGATGAGCCAGAGGATAGCGCAGAGTAGATAAAAATAATAATAAAAGACCTGCCGCAATAAAAAGCGGCAGGTCTTTTATTATTATTCAGGATAATCACCAGCCTGTTTGGCAGACGGTTTGATAATTTTCGCTGACAATTGTGAGAAAGTATTGATGAATACGGCTGTCATCTGTCAATTCCGGATGAAAGGCGGTTGCCAGCACATTGCCTTGCCGTGCTGCGACAATATGTCCATTAACCCGAGCGAGGGCCTGCGCCGGAGCATCAAGGGTAACAAAATATGGCGCGCGGATAAAAACCATCGGCATTGGGCCAATACCCGCAAATTCCGCAATAGTCTCAAAGCTGCCCAGCTGTCGACCATAGGCATTACGCTCGACACAGGCATTAAGCGCGGCAAAGCAGGGTTCGTCACCATTGCTGATTTTATTTGCCAGCAAAATCATCCCCGCACAAGTGCCGAAAATGGGCATACCGGAGTTAATTGCCTCTTGCAGCGGGTGAAAAAGACCAACCTGATGCAGTAATTTGCGCATCACCGTACTTTCGCCGCCCGGCAGAATGACGCCATTGATGTCAGAGGTCAAGTGTGCCGGTTGGCGTATTTCCACACCTTCAACATTAAGAGTACGCAGCATATCCAGGTGTTCGGCAAAGGCGCCTTGCAGGGCGAGCACGCCAATTTTCATGCCTATTGCCCCCGCTCTGCCATGAGGATTTCGATTTCCTGCTCATTGATGCCGACCATAGCCGCGCCCAGATCCTCGGAAAGCTCTGCCAGCAGTTTGGCATCTTGAAAATTGGTGACAGCCTGGACAATAGCTGCGGCGCGTTTGGCCGGATCTCCGGATTTGAAAATGCCGGAGCCGACAAAAACCCCTTCCGCTCCCAGCTGCATCATCAAGGCCGCGTCAGCCGGAGTGGCTACACCGCCTGCCGCAAAGTTGACCACAGGCAATTTGCCTTCCTCCGCTACCTGCTGCACCAGCTGATAGGGAACTGCCAAATCTTTGGCAGCCTCATAAAGCTCATCTTTTGCCATGGTAGTCAAGCGGCGGATTTGACTCATGATTTGCCGCATATGCCGCACTGCCTGGATAATATCTCCGGTGCCGGGTTCGCCCTTGGTGCGGATCATCGAGGCGCCTTCGTTGATACGGCGCAGGGCTTCGCCCAGGTCGCGCGCACCACAGACAAAAGGAACCTCAAATTGGTTTTTATCAATATGATGAATATCATCGGCAGGGGAGAGAACTTCACTCTCATCGATATAGTCGATTTCAATCGCTTCGAGAATTTGCGCCTCTACAAAATGGCCGATGCGCACCTTGGCCATCACCGGGATTGATACTGCGGCCTGAATGCCTTTAATCATCTGCGGATCGCTCATGCGCGAAACCCCTCCGGCAGCACGAATATCAGCAGGAATACGCTCCAAAGCCATCACTGCGCAAGCGCCGGCTTTTTCGGCAATAGCGGCTTGCTCCGGGGTGGTAACATCCATGATCACCCCGCCTTTGAGCATTTGCGCCAGGTTTTTATTTAATTGATAACGGTTATTTGACATAGTTTCCTCCTAAAATATTATACGAAATAGTAGGAGAATGGCCATCCTCTGTCGTATTCCATATTACAAGCATTCTGGTATGGAAGCAAAGGCCACTTTATGTATATTCTTTGGGGCCAGATTGGGAGAGTATATGTTATCACCAATTTTTGCTGAAGACAGCAAACCAATATATGAGCAGCTATATGAATATATTAAACAGGAAATCAGAAATCAAAAGCTGACTGCGGGGGAAAAGCTGCCTTCAAGAAGAAAGTTGGCAAGCCATCTGCAAATTAGCGCCAATACGGTAGAGAATGCTTATGCGCAGCTAATGGCAGAAGGATATATTGAAGCCCAGGCCAAAAAGGGCTATTTTGTCTGCCGGATAGAATCGTTGTCAGCAACAGCTGACCATCAACCGACTGCCGTAAAAAAAAGCGCCAAAGCAGAAACAGATCAAGCTGAGTATGAGTATATTCTTCAGACCAATGCGGTTGATACCAAAAGCTTCCCTTTTTCGATCTGGACACAATTGATGAGGGAAAGCCTGCGCGATGAATATGACGGGCTGCTTAACCCGCTGCATCCGCAAGGCGATCAGCTGCTGCGGCAGGAAATCGCCAGGTATCTGCGGGATTTTAGGGCGATGAATGTAGACGCTGAGCAAATAATCCTCGGCGCGGGCGCAGAGTATTTGCTGGGGCTGATTTGTGAGCTGCTGCCCGGATATTGTTTTGCCCTGGAAGACCCTTGCTATAATAAACAACGCCGCATTCTTGACAGCCGCGGTGTAGCCTATCTTTCTGTGCCAATGGATGCGCAGGGAATGCGTTGTGATTTGCTGTGGCAAAGCCGCGCTAGGGTGGCTATTGCTACTCCGTCCCGGCATTTTCCTTTGACAACAGTGATGCGCATCGAGCGGCGGATGGAGCTGCTCAAATGGGCCTGCCAGGATAGCGGGCATTATGTGGTGGAGGATGATTTTGATAGCGAATACCGCTACCAGCTAAAACAGATTCCCTCTTTGCATAGCCTGGATAGCAGCGCCAGAGTGATTTATTTGAATACCTTTGCCAGAACGCTGGCGCCATCCCTACGTATTGGTTATATGGCGCTTCCTTATCCGCTGCTGGAACGCTATCGGGAAAAATTGATCTTTTATTCCTGCACGGTTTCGGAGTTTGAACAAAGCACCCTGCGGCGTTTTATTGGCAGAGGTTATTATGAGCGCCACCTTAACCGCATGCGCCAGATTTATAAAAGCAGGCGCGATGTTTTTATCAATGCCCTTGCTCCGCTGAAGGATGAGCTAAATATTATTGGCGCAGAGGGCGGGCTGCATCTGCTGTTGCAGCACCAGCGTCTTAGTGAAAAAGAATTGATCAGCAAAGCAGCGTCAGTCGGCGTGAAGGTTTTTGGCCTTTCCGCCTATTATCATAGCCAGCCGCCGGAAACACATACCGTCATCGCCGGCTATGGCGGACATGCAGAAGAGCCGCTAAAGCGGGCCGCGGCTTTATTGGTTGATGCCTGGCAATAAAAAACCACCTGCTATGCGGGTGGTTGTGATCGATATCAGCATAAAAATAAAATTAAGCCCCATGCAACTATTCGCAATAAAACGAAGTCGTTTTTGGCGCGTAATTGTGTTTATTGATTTTTATTAACCCGTGAAAAATAATCCTCCGCCAGGATAGCATAGAGGGCGGAATCGCAAATGCCCTGATTATTGCGGTCTGATTGGCGCATGGTTCCCTCGTATTTCATGCCGCAGCTGGCCATCACCTTGCCGGAATTGGGGTTATTGATATCATGGCGCGCCTCAATGCGGTTGACCTGTCGCTCTTCAAAAAAGAATTTTATCACCGCAGCCAGGGCTTCGCTCATAATCCCCTGATGCCACCAGTTCTGCCCCAGACAATAGCCAATATGCATCAGCCGGATATCATCTCTTTGGTTCACAGAACCAATGCTGCCGATCGGCTGGCCGCTGTCTTTCAGCACAATGGCCCACTGGTAAAAATCAGCCTTTTTGTAAGCTTTGAGCCAGCGTTTAACCACAGTGACGGTTTCTTTTTGATCACGATGCGGTTCCCAGATCAGGTATTTAGTCACATCAGGATCATGTACCCAATTGGCGAACATCGCCTCAACATCGTTAAGAGTAAAACGGCGGAGTATCAGCCGCTTGGTCTGTAAAGTTTGCGTGCCCAGATGTATCATGTGCTCTCCTAAAAATAAAGGCAGCGTCACTTGGCGCTGCCTTTGCTTAGCAAATTTGTTTATTTAGCAAGCAGCTTTTCTATGCTGGCCAGCTTGACCGCCACGCAAAACAATTTCATGGCTTGGGCCAGCTCTGCGACAGCAGGAAAGGTTGGCGCAATGCGGATATTGCTGTCAGCAGGGTCGTTGCCATAGGGGTAGGTGGCGCCGGCTCCGGTCATTTCCATGCCAGCCTCCTTGCAGAGCGCGACAATACGTTTGGCGCAGCCCTCCATGGCGGTAAAGGAGATGAAATAGCCGCCTTTGGGACTATGCCAGCGGGCAATATCCAAGGGAGCGATTTCCTCAGCCAAGGCATCAAGAACAACAGCGAATTTAGGCTTGATAATGGCCGCGTGTTGCTCCATCAGATCTTCTACTGCGGCGAGATTAGGCAGATAGCGCGCATGTTTAAGCTGATTCACATTATCATGGCAAATGGTTTGGATATTGAGCCATTTTAAAGTCCAGGCCAGATTTTTGCTGCTCATGGCAGCGGCGCAAATGCCGGAACCAGCCATGGTGATTTTGGAGGTGGAGGCGAAGATATAAACGCGGTCAGGATGGCCGGCCGCACAGCATTCATCATAAATATTATGCAGATAATCGCGGTCATGACGATCAAGATGATGCACACAATAGGCATTATCCCACATGATGCGGAAATCGCTCGCCGCGGTCTTCATCCGCGCCAAACGGCAAACTACCCCGTCGCTGTAGGTAATCCCTTCCGGGTTGCTATACATCGGCACACACCAGATACCCTTGATCGCAGCATCCTCTGCCACCATTTTTTCCACGATATCCATATCAGGCCCATCAGAAAGCATCGGCACCGGCAGCATGGTAATGCCAAAGCTGGCGGTAACGGCAAAATGGCGGTCATAGCCGGGAACCGGGCAGAGAAATTTAATTTCACCCTGTTTGCACCAGGGCTGGTCATCCCCGCTCACGCCATGCAGATAGGCGCGGCAGATGGTGTCATACATCAGGTTGAGACTGGAGCTGCCGCCGACAAGCACGTTGGCTGCTGGCACAGCAAGGATTTCCGCAAACAAACGCTTGGCCTCGGGGATGCCGTCCAGCGCTGTATAATTGCGGACATCGCTGCCGTCCTCGCAGATGAAGTTTTCCGGCATTTGATGAACAGCATTACACAACTCCAGTTGCGCGGGAGCAGGCTTGCCGCGGCTCATATTCAGCTTTAAGCCCAGGCCTTTCAGCTCCGCATATTCCTCTTTGAGATTGCCATATAATTCTTGCAGCTGCCCAGAATCTAGTTGTGAAAGTTTCATCTGATCATCTCCCAATTAATTATCTTTTGCAAAATTTATTTTATGCCAAAGTGCCGATGAGGTCGCTGACTTGTTTGACCTGGTGCTCATCGCACCACTGATCCAATTCTCGGGCAATGTTTGGCCCGGCATAGGGGTTGGCAAAATTGGCGGAGCCGATTTGTACCGCAGCAGCTCCGGCCAGCATGAATTCGACCACATCTGTGCCGGTCATAATGCCGCCGCCGCCAATCAGCGGAATAGATACCGCTTGTGCTGTTTGATAAACCATGCGCAAAGCCACCGGCTTGATGGCCGGGCCGGAAAGGCCGCCGCAGCAGTTAGCCAGCAGCGGTTTTCTCGCCTCAATATCAATAGCCATGCCCAAAATGGTGTTGATCAGGGACAAGGCGTCTGCTCCGGCAGCCTCGCAGGCTTTGGCTATTTCCGTAATATCAGTCACATTAGGGGTCAGCTTGGCGATTACCGGCAAAGTGGTTTTGCTTTTGACCAGCGAGATTACTTCTGCTGAGAGCAGGGTGCTCACGCCAAAGGTCATGCCGCCGGCCTTGACATTGGGGCAGCTGATATTGACTTCGATGGCATCAAGCATATCTTTGGCCTGATCAAGCTTTTCGCTGACCAGAGCATATTCTTCCAGGGTATGCCCGGCAATATTGACAATCACCGCCGTATCAAATTGCCGCAAAAAGGGCAGCTCCTCGGCTATTACCGCATCGACGCCGGGGTTTTGCAAGCCAATGCTGTTCAGCATACCGCTCGCGGTTTCCGCTATACGCGGAGTGTCATTGCCCAAGGATGGCTGGGCAGTGGTACCCTTAACGCAAATGCCGCCCAGCAGAGAAAGATCGAAAAATTCAGCTAACTCATGGCCGTAGCCGCAGGTGCCGGAGGCCGTAATAATCGGGTTTTTTAGCTGCAGCTTGCCTACAGAGGTTGCGAGGTTAGTCATGGAAAAACACCTCCTTGGCAGGGAACACAGGCCCGTCGCAGCAGATTCTTTTGTGGGAGATAGTGCCGTCTGTGGCTTGGGCCTTGCAGACGCAGCCGACACAAACGCCATAACCGCAGCCCATCCGCTCTTCCAAGGAGACCTGGCAGGGAATATTCTTTTGCTCCGCCCAGGCGGCAACGGCTTTCATCATTGCTGTCGGTCCGCAGCTATAAATGTAATCATAGGCGATATTGTCGCTAAAGTGGACGCTCGCCATGCCTTTTGTGCCGGCGGAACCGTCCTCAGTGGCCAGCAGCAAATTGCCATATTTGCGGAAATCCTCCTCGCAAACAATAGCCGCGCTGTTTTTGCCGCCGATAATAATATCAATATCAGCTGCGCCGTGCATTTTCAGCTCTTGCGCTAAGGGCAGCAGAGGGCCAATGCCAGACCCGCCGCCAACCAGGCAAACTTTTGCCAGATTTTCTTTGATCTGCCAGCCATTGCCGAGCGGGCCGAGAATGTTCAGGCTGGTAGTCTCTGTCAGCTGGCTGAGCATTTTGGTGCCACTGCCTTTGGTCTGATAGATAACCCCGACCAGTCCCTCTTCGCGGTCAATGCTATTAATGCCCATCGGCCTTTTGAGAAAGGGGTAGTCATTTGTCGAAGGGGGAATCATCAGAAATTGGCCGGAGCGGGCAACTGCCGCAATTTGCGGCGCGGCAAACAGCAGACGATAAAAACCGTCTTTGCCCGCTATTTTTTGGTTGAGCATAATTTTTGCCTTGACAAAATCCATAATGCACCTTAAGTAAGATATATGTTATATTTTACACCAATTTTGCTGATTATAACATATCAACTATGGCTCCGTCTAGGATTCCGCCGCCGCAAACAAGAATTTTTCGTAAATTGAGCCTTTCCATCAAACTGAGCCAAATCAGCAGCCCCGGTTCAATGATTTCAGCCCTTTGCGCTAGCAGCGGCGAATAAGCGTGCCGCGCCTCCAGCGACAGCGGCTGGATTTCTGCTAAAAGCTGCTCAAGGTGAGGCAAATAAAGCGAGGAGCCTTCAATAGTCTCCCGCTCAAAGGCGAAGAGCCCCAGGACCACACCAGCGATAGCAGTAATGGTTCCGCCGATGCCAACGGCAAAATAGCTGTTGTTCTTAGTGGAAAAAGACTCGGCAATCAGCTGCTGCAAATAGTCTCGACTCCAGTTGTTTGTATACATGCGTACTGCGCCGATATCAGCGCTGGTGCAAAAAACCTCTTTGTCGCTCAGTTGATAAATCAGCTCAGTGGAAGAGCCGCCAACATCAAGCACCGGCGTACCCAGGGGAAAATTGAGGCTGGCTCTGGCGCCGCGATAGGACATCAGCGCTTCTTCCTCGCCGGAGAGAATCTCAATGGGCACGGCAGTTTTGGCGGCAATGGCCTTGAGCAGAGCTTGTTTATTACCGGCATCACGCACTGCTGAGGTGGCAATAATACGTATTTTTTGCACATCTGCTTCTTTTGCCTCTTCGCAAAAATTTGCCACTGCTTCCGCCGTAGCTGATATGGCCTCTGTGCTGAGGTTTTTATTGCTGTCTGTTTGCCCCAGGCGAGTGGTAATAATATGATTGCTGCTGGTGATGATGCGCTGGTTTTGTGTTTGCGCCAGCATCAGCTGCACAGTGTTAGAGCCAATATCTATCGCTGCATAATTTGAAATTATGGTCACGGGCCTCTCCTCTAAAAAACAGAACAGCCTTTACCAAAAGGTGTTCTGTTTTTTTAATTAGTATTTGTTTACGGCTAAGGTATAATGATAGCTTCGCGTTCCGCCCCGACAGAAATATAGGTGAGCGGGCAAGCCATTTCTTTTTCGATAAATTTAACATAGTCCTGAGCCTCTTTTGGCAAAGCGTCAAAGCTGCGGCAGCCGCTGATATCGCATTTCCAGCCCGGCAGATAGCGGATAACCGGCTGGGCAATTTCCAGATCTTTACCAAGAGGGAAGTCAGAGAGCCGTTTACCGGCCACATCATAGGCCACTACTACGGGGATTTGCTCCAGATAAGACAAAACATCCAGCTTGGTTATTGCTAGCTCGGCTGCGCCTTGCATGGTCACGCCATAGCGCGAGGCCACCACGTCGAAGCCGCCGACCCGGCGGGGACGCCCGGTAGCAGCGCCGTATTCATTGCCGGCGGCACGCAGCAGTTCCGCCTCTTCGCCAAACATTTCCGCAGTGAAGGGACCCTCGCCGACACAGGAGGAATAGGCCTTGATCACGCCGATAACATTGTCCAGGGTCAGCCCCGGAACGCCTGCGCCCACCGGAGCGTACGCGGCAATAGTGGAGCTGCTGCTGGTATAGGGGTAGATGCCGAAATCGATGTCACGCAAAGCGCCCAACTGCGCCTCAAACATAATCCTTTTGCCGGAGCTGGCTGCTTCGCGCAAAAAAGCGCCGGTATCGCAAATATATTCAAGAATGGGGCTGCCGTTTTCGTCCAGCCACTCTAGCATATCTTCAAGGGTATAGGGGGAGCTGCCATAAACCTTTTCGAGGGTGAGATTTTTCCACTCCATAATACCGCTTAAACGCTGCCGCAGATATTCGGGGTGCAATAAATCGCCCATACGCAGCGCCTTTTTCATATATTTATCGCCATAAACCGGACTGATACCGCGCCGGGTAGAACCGTATTTGGCATCCTCCAGGCGCTCTTCCTCCAAGCAGTCCTGGGCAACATGATACGGCATACAGATAATCGCCTTATCGCTGATCTTTAAGTTTGCCGGAGAAATTTTTATGCCGATTTCGCGCACACGGGCCATCTCTCCTTGTAAATGCGCTAAATCAATAGCCATGCCGTTTCCTAAAATATTGACAACATTTTCACGCAGAATACCGGACGGCAGTAAATTAAGAATAACCTTGCCATGTTGGTTGACGACAGTGTGTCCGGCATTATTGCCGCCTTGATAACGTACCACAATATCCTGATGCTCTGCCAGCAGATCCACCATGCGGCCTTTGCCTTCATCGCCCCAGTTAACGCCAGTGATCGCGGTTAGCATTTTTGTGCCTCCTTCATAAACCTATCAAACTATCAAGTGACCTTATCATAATTAACCATAATATTTATATTATATTTTAAAAGCAGGTTTTCCTTTTTTATTCTTTCTCTATTTAGGTATATTTAACCCGCTTACATACATATTTTGAGTATTATAAATAAACAAAGTATAAAGAGGGCTAATTATGGAAATGTATCAAGACCAGGCTTTCCTTGATTTTTTGCAGCAGAATCAGGGCCGCGGTAATATAAAAGTGCATCTGATTATCCAAGGCGGGGCTAAGCCAATTGAAGGCGCGCATGTAATAGTGAGCAAAATAATTGACGGCGTCAGCTATAAAATGGCGGAGTCACATACAGATGCCAATGGCATTTCTGAATTTTTAGGTTTACCTGCTTTAGCCAAAGAATTTTCGCTGTCACCGGCTTTAGTCCCCTATGCCGGAATCATCTATGATCTGTTTATTAGCCGCAGCGGCTTTCTTGATGGTTATGCGACCGTGCCGGTTTTTGATACTATCACCACCATACATGAAATGTCTCCGCTCAATAATTTTAGCAACCAGCTATAAATGGCTATGGCGGCGATATTTGTTAGCCTGCTAGTGTAATAAGAGAGGAGATATAATGGCTTATCCGGTAATTCCCACTTCGATTACGGTTCATTTAGGCGCGCCTGACCAAGAGGCAGAAAACGTTACCGTTCCTTTTATCGATTATATAAAAAATGTCGCCTCAGGGGAAGTATATCCAACCTGGCCGGAGGCTGCGCTGCGCGCCAATATTCTCGCTCAGGTTACTTTTGCCCTGAACCGGGTTTATAATGAATGGTATCCTACCCAGGGCTATGATTTTGATATAACCTCAATAACGCAGTTTGATCAATCCTATGACCCAAACCGTGAAATTTTTGCCAATATTTCGGCGCTGATTGATGAGCTGTTCAATGATTATATTGTCCAGGAAGGCAGCATTGCTCCTTTTTTTACAGCCTATTGCAACGGTACCACCACCATATGCGATGGTTTGTCGCAATGGGGAACAGTGCCTTTGGCTGAGCAGGGACTGACAGATATGGAAATTTTGCGCTATTATTATGGGGATAATATAGAAAGAGTAGTTGACGCCCCGGTTGCAGACATTATTCCCTCTTATCCCGGCTTTCCCCTGGAACGTGGAGACCTGGTAGAAGAGGTGCGCACTATTCAACAGCAGCTCAACCGTATCGGCGTCAATTTTCCGGCTATTCCGCATATTGATGAGACTAACGGGGTGTTTGACGTTTCTACAGAGGAGGCGGTGCGGGCCTTCCAGCAAATTTTCAATTTGCCGCAAACAGGTATTGTTGACCGGGCTACCTGGTATGCGATTAAAAGGCGTTATCTGGCGGTAAAAGGTCTTTGCGAGCTGGTCAGCGAAGGGCTATCCATCGCCGAAGCAGAAAGACTATATCCCGAAGAGCTGCATGAAGGGATGACCGGCCAAATCATCAGAGCTCTGCAATACTATTTGTCCTTTTTGGGCAGCTTTGTCACAGAGTTACCCTTTTTGGAAATTACCGGCAACTATGACGCGCCTACTGCCTTGGCTGTACGCGCTTTTCAGGAGCGGCAGGGTTTACCTGTCACCGGGGTGGTAGACCGGACAACTTGGCTTACCTTGGTAGATATTTATGAACAAATAGTCTCCGGGCTGCCGGAGAATTTTCAAGCGCAGTTGGGGAGAGTGTATCCAGGGCATTATATTACCCTGGGCGAAGCCAGCGAATCGGTGCGGCATATCCAAGAGGCGATTAATGTTATTGCTCAGTATGAAGGGACATTGCCGGCAGTGGAGGTGACAGGCGTTTATGATGAGCCAACCGCCGAGGCTATCCGTCAGTTGCAGGCGCAGGAGGGCCAAACAATTACCGGCGCTGTTGGCCCCTTAACCTGGCAGGCCCTAATGTACCGCCGTTCCGCCTGTAGTTTAGGCTTAATTGAAGAGTAGCAAGCAATTTAAAAATTATTTATATTAAAAGAGTAAGTTTTACTGGTGTTTTTTTACTTGCTTTTTAGAGATTTATATGGTAAAATACAGGATGTTGAATTGTTGCTTGAGCGAAAGTGGGGATTATTCCCACTTTTTCTTTTGAAAAAAGCAGTTATGATTATTTTTAGGACAGAGGAATATGGTCAAGAAAAAAGGTTTTGTGGTAGACTATAATAAAATTGAAAAAGATCTTTGGCAACTGATCGAGCCCCTCGCTGCTGATTGCGGCGCCGAGCTTATTGATGTCGAATATGTCCGCGAAGCAGGCTCTTGGTATTTGCGGATATTTATTGACCGGGAGATCCCGGTTGATCATGAGCTTTGCGAAAAGCTCAGCGAAAAAGTTAGCGCAGCCCTGGATATTGCTGATCCTATTCCGCAAAGCTATTATCTGGAAGTAAGCTCTCCCGGCTTAGAGCGTCCCTTGAAAAGGGAAGAGGATTTTGCACGTTATGCCGGGCAGAAAATTATGGTACGCCTTTATTCGCCCAAAGAGGGGAAAAAGGAATTTCAGGGAGTTTTACTTGGCCTCAGCGAAGGCGGTTTACTGCTGGACCAGGATGGCGTAGAGCTCACTTTTGACTTGAGTGAAGTGGCTAAGGCCCATTTGCTGGCGGATTTTTAGTGCGACAAATAAAGCTGAAAAAACCTGAAGAAAGAAAACTTAATAAGGAGCAAGAAAAATGAATATTGAATTCATTGAGGCACTCAAAGATTTAGAAAAAGAACGTGGCATTGAGATGGATGTTTTAATCGAGGCCATTGAGGCGGCATTGATCTCAGCCTATAAGAAAAATTATGGCTCTTCCCAAAATGTACGCGTCGAAATTAACCGTAATAGTGGTGAAATCCACGTTATTTACCGCAAAGAAGTTGTTGAGGAAGTCCTTGACCCCACGATGGAAATGTCCTTGGCAGAGGCGCAGGAGTATGATGAAGAATTCGAGATTGGCGACATTTTCGAATCAGAGGTAACGCCGCGCAGCTTTGGCCGTATTGCTGCCCAGACAGCTAAACATGTTGTAGTTCAGCGTATTCGTGAGGCCGAACGCAATATGGTTTATGATAAATATTCTACTAAAAAAGATGATATTATTTCGGCCACTGTTTTGCGGGTTGAGGGCAAAAATGTTTTTATTGACCTGGGCAAAAGCGAAGGTTTGCTTGCCCCATCTGAACAAATTCCCCGTGAGAATTACCGCCAGGGCAATCGGCTGAAAGTGTATGTTCTGGAAGTACGCAAGACCACCAAAGGGCCGCAGATTTTGGTTTCCCGTACGCATCCCGGGTTACTCAAATGCCTCTTTGAACGGGAGGTTCCGGAGATTCAGGACGGCACTGTCGAGATCAAATCCGTAGTGCGCGAGCCAGGCTGGCGTTCCAAAATTGCGGTTTGCAGCAATAATTCCAATGTTGATCCGGTGGGCGCTTGTGTCGGCGCCAAGGGTATGCGTGTCCAGGCTATTGTGAACGAGCTGGATGGCGAAAAAATTGAGATTATCCGCTGGGACGAAAACCCGGCTATTTATGTCAGCAATGCTCTTTCCCCGGCTAAAGCTATTTCTGTGGAAATCGATGAAGACGATAAATTCACCCGCGTGGTGGTGCCGGATTTCCAGCTGTCTCTGGCCATTGGCAAAGAAGGCCAAAACGCGCGCCTGGCAGCCCGCTTAACCGGATGGAAAATCGACATTAAGAGCGAGAGCCAAATGGAAGAGCTGGAAGCGCATGATAGCGAGGATAATGGTGAAGAATATTATAGCTCTGCTGAGGATGAATATGATGAACAAGCAGATGTAGCCGCAGAGCCGGAAACAGAAGACACGATAGATGATAAGACAGAGCAGGCGGAGGAGCAAGAGGATTAATGAAGAAACAACCGGAGCGGATATGCGCTGTTTGCCGCAAAGTTAAGCCAAAGGCGGAATTATTGCGTTTGGTACGGAACAAGGAAGGGCAAGTGCTGATTGATGAGACAGGGAAACAGCCTGGCCGCGGCGCCTATATCTGTAATGATCCGGAGTGTTTGAAAAAAGGCAAGAAGCAGCGGTCTTTTGACCGCTCACTCAAAGTTAAGCTAAGCGACGAGTTGTGGGAGCAGATCGAAGAAAGGTTGATGCAAAGTGGACGATCTGACTAAGCAGCAAAGCTCAAGAATTGCCGGTTATCTGGGCATAGCCCAAAAAGCAGGAAAGATTGCTGCCGGCGACAATATGGTGAAAGAGGCTTTAAAGAGAAACAAAGTAGAGTTGCTGGTATTGGCTGATGATATAGCTGTTAAGCTGAAAGAGGAATTGAGCTTTGCCGCAGAGGAACAAGGCATAACTATTCTTCAATGGCCAAACAAAATTGATTTAGGTCTCATTGTCGGTAAAAGCAGGCGTGGAGCAGTAGCTGTTCTTGATACAGGCTTTGCGCAGGCTATTAAAAAAGTCAGAGAAGAAATATGAAATATTTTATCTGAACTGTAAGGAGTGGTGGGTTTGGCAAAAATTAAAATTTATGAATTGGCAAAAGAATTATCTGTTGAGAGCAAGGAGATTATCCGCAAGCTCAATAAAATGGGGATAGAAGCAAAAACTCATATGAGCTCGATCAGCGAAAAAGATGCTGATCTGCTGCGCAATTCTCTTCCAGCCTCAGCAATGGGCGGCGCTGCTGCTGGTGATTCTTTTGTGCCAAAGGTGAAGCGTATTCCCAAAGCAGTAGTGGAAAAAGAGCAGGAAGCTCAATCAACAGAAGAGCTGCCGGCTATTGAAGCCGCTGCGGTGACGGATGCAGCTAAAAAAGATCAGGCGCCCAAAGAGGCCGCGCCCGAGCAAGAGCAGCCGCAACAAAAAGAGCAGCCGGCTACAGAAATAGCTGAGCCGAAGCAGCCTGTTGCGCCCGCCGGAGAAAGCCAACCCCAAATTCCTCACGACAACACAAAAACTGCGGCAAAGGCTGCGGAAGAGCCAGCTACTGGTCAACCCTCTGCAGCTGCGCAGCCAAAAGCGGAACAAGCGGCCAAAGAGACGCGGTCTCCACAAAAAACGCCGGAAGCGCAAAAACCGGCAGAGGATAAAAGCAAATTTAGAGATAAGCCCCAGGGCGACAGACCTCAGCAGGGCAATAGACCCCAACAAGGCAATAGACCACAACAGGGTAATAGGCCTCAGCAGGGCAATCGGCCTCAGGGCGACAGACCTCAGCAAGGCAATAGACCCCCACAAGGCAATAGGCCGCAGCAGGGTGGCAAGCCTTTTGATGACAAAGCCCAAGGTGATAGAGGTCATAGTCAGGATGATAGATCCAAAGTGGCTAAGGGCAAGAAACCAGCTACAGAAGGCGGAACCGGGTTTACTCCGGAAAATAAGAGAACAACCCCTCCTGGCAATAAAAACAAAAAAGTTTTCGTTAAAGACTTGGTTTACGAGCGCGAAGAAGGAAATTATAACCGCTCTAATAAGTATGGCAAAGGCAAATCCTATAAAGGCGGCAAAAATAATAAGCGCGATATGAAAGCTGTGATGCCGCCGGTCACGCCAAAGAAAATTACCATTGGCGAAACAGTTGTACTGGGCGAACTGGCTAAAACCATGGGCAAAACAGCCGGAGAAGTGATCAAAAGGCTGTTTAATATGGGTATTATGGCCACCATTAACCAAGAGCTTGACGCTGAAACAGCTATTCTTTTGGCTGATGAATTTAGTGTGACTGTCGAGGTCAAAGCAGACCGTGCCGCTGAAATCATGGAAGATATTATTGACAATGAAAGTGATATGAGGGACCGTCCTCCAGTGGTCACGATCATGGGTCATGTTGATCATGGTAAAACATCTTTGCTTGATGCTATCCGTGACGCTAATGTTGTCTCCGGCGAGGCTGGCGGCATTACCCAGCATATCGGCGCTTATCAGGTGGAAATCAATGGCAAGAAAATCACCTTCCTTGATACGCCCGGCCATGAGGCTTTTACTGCGATGCGCGCCCGCGGCGCCAATATGACGGATATTGCCATCATCGTCGTTGCCGCTGACGATGGCGTGATGCCGCAAACAATTGAGGCGATCAACCATTCCAAGGCAGCTGGTGTGCCGATTATTATCGCGATCAACAAGATTGATAAGCCGGCTGCTGACTCCAGCCGGGTTAAGCAGGAATTGACTGAACATGGCCTTTTGACAGAAGAATGGGGCGGCGAGACAATTATGGTTGAGGTTTCCGCCAAGGCCAGGCTGAACCTGGACGGCCTGCTGGAAATGGTGCTGCTGGTGGCGGAAGTGGCGGAACTGAAGGCAAATTATGACCGTCAGGCCCGCGGCGCGGTTATCGAGGCCAAGCTGGATAAGAACCGCGGCCCGGTGGCAACCTTATTGGTACAAAAGGGTACGCTGCACGCCGGTGATAATATTTTGGCCGGAGCTGTTTTTGGCAAGGTGCGCGCCATGCATGATAACAAAGGCCGCAAGGTTAAAAAGGCCACCCCATCTATGCCGGTAGAGGTTTTAGGTTTCTCGGAAGTTCCGCCGGCCGGGGAAATATTTGTTACGGTCAAAGATGAAAAAGACGCGCGCATGGTCGCTGCCAAGCAAGGGATCAAAAAACGCGAGGAAGAATTGCATAAGGCCGCTAAAATCAGCCTGGATAATCTTTTTGAACAGATTGCCGAAGGCGAGATTAAAGAGCTGAACCTGGTGGTCAAAACTGATGTTCAGGGTTCCAGTGAGGCCTTGATCAGCAGCCTACTCAAGCTGAACACTGATGAAGTTAAGGTTAATATTATTCATTCAGGAGTTGGCGCAGTGTCAGAGAGCGACGTTATGCTGGCCTCAGCCTCCAATGCTATTATTATCGGCTTTAATATTATTGCGCCGCCGGCTGCGCGTGCCGCTGCTGAGCTCGCTGATGTTGATCTCAGGCTTTACCGCGTTATCTATGACGCGATAGAAGATATTAAAAAAGCGATGGGCGGCCTCTTAGCCCCTGAGGTAAAAGAGAATATTATCGGCCATGTGGAGATCAGACAGGTGATCAAGGTTCCGAAAATCGGCATGGTAGCCGGCTCTTATGTGACCAATGGCAAGGTGGTGCGTAATGCTTTGGTGCGGGTTATTCGCGACGGCGTTGTTATTGCTGATGATCAGGTGTCGAGCTTGCGCCGCTTCAAGGATGATGCCAAGGAGGTTCTCCAGGGCTATGAATGCGGTATCAGTCTGGAGAGTTTTCACGATATTAAAGAAGGCGATGAATTAGAAGTTTATGAGAAAGAAGAAATCGCCAGAGAGTTATAAATAGACAGAGGTTGTTATGGCAAATTATCGAGTGCAAAGACTGGCGGGAGAGCTGAAAAAAGAGCTGGCCGCCATCTTGGACAGAGAAATCAAAGACCCACGTCTGGGCATGGTTTCCGTTGTGGCGATCAATATTGCGCCGGACGGTTGTTCCGCGCATATCTATGTCAGCCCCCTTTTGGCGGATGCTGATCAAGTAGGGGTGGCTAAAGCCCTGGAAAGCGCGAAGGGATATGTCCGCCGTGAACTGGGCAAACGCCTGAAAACACGCATTATCCCCGAGCTATATTTTCATGTCGATCAATCGATCGCTTATGGCGTGAACATGATCAGCAAGGTGAATAAGCAGATTGACCAGGATCAAAAAGCGGCGGCCAACAGGAGTCCTTTTGATGAAGATGTTTATAGAAAGTAAGGCATCCGTATGAACCCTGACTATCAAAAAATGATAGAGTTTCTAACAACGCAGAAAAACCTTTTAATCTGCGGCCACGAACAGCCGGACGGCGATTGTCTTGGCTCCATGTTCGCGGTTTACCACGCTTTTGACGGGGCAAGCAAAAATTGGCAGCTGGTTGGGCCGGATGCCCCGCCGCTGAATTTGACCTTTTTACCCGGGATTGAGCAAATGGTTCGCCCGGAGCAAATCTCAATCGATGTGCAGGCTGTTTTGATTCTTGATTGCCGTGGCCTGCACCGAACCGGTTTTTGGCTGGAGCCTTATTTGCCCGGCAAGCGGGTCTTTTGTGTTGATCATCACTTGGGCGATCATTTTGATGGCGAACATATTATTCTCGAGCAGCAGGCCTGCGCCACTACTGAGATTATCGGCGCTATCATTGAGCAGGCGGGTATTGAGCTATCTAGCGACGCCGCAACTTGTCTTTATACCGGCATGGTGGCTGATACCGGCGGCTTTCGTTTCCCTAATACCACCAGCAGAGCCTTGTCGCAGGCAGCCAGGATGCTGCCTTTGGTTGATCTTGAGACCATCACCATGCAGGTCTTTGAGCAAAGCACTATGGCTAATTTGCGCTTGAAGGGCCATTGCTGCAATAATATGACACTGCTTGAGGATGGTAAAATTTGCTATGTTGTTTTTGACCGGCAAACAATGGAAAACCTGGGCGCGAGCAGAGAAGATGTTAACGGTGTGGTCAACTATACGCTGTACCCGCAAGGCGTGCAGCTGGGTATTTTGTTTGAGGAGCAGGATGATTTGGTCAAAGTGAGCCTGCGCTCACGCCGCGGCACCAGCGCCAATGCACTGGCGCGGTCTCTGGGCGGCGGCGGTCATGAATTAGCCTCCGGAGTGCGGATATATGAGCCGCTGCCTGTGGCGCTGACAAAAGTACTGGATGCGGCAAAGGAAATGATTAATCAATGAGTTTTGATGGATTCATTAACCTTAATAAAGGGCAGGGAATAACCTCGCAAACTGCCGTAGCCGCTATCAAGCGGCTTTTGCATGTTAAGGCCGGCCATTGCGGTACGCTCGATCCTGACGCTACCGGAGTTTTGCCCATCTGCCTGGGCAAAGCCACCCGCTTGAGCACCTTGGTCATGGGGCAGACAAAAACGTATGCCGGCAGAATTTGCTTTGGCATTGCCACCAGCACTTATGATGCGGCCGGGGAGATTCTCGCCCAAGCTGATGCCAGCTCTCTTACAGAGGCCAAATTGATAGAGATTTTGCCTGCTTTTTGCGGTGAGATCGAGCAGATTCCGCCGATGGTTTCGGCGATAAAAAAGGGGGGCATCCCCCTGTATAAGCTGGCCCGCCAAGGCGAACAGCTTGATTTGGCCCCGAGAAGAGTGGAGATATATGCTATCCGTTTGCAATGCTTTTCTCCCGGGGAGTTGGCCTATGCAGATATCGAAATTGATTGCGGCACAGGGACCTATATTCGCTCTTTGGCCTTTGATATTGGGCAGGCCCTTGGTTTACCGGCACATCTCTGCGCCTTGCAGCGCAGCAAAACAGGGGATTTTGCCATTGCCGACAGTTATACTCTGGAGCAAATCCAGCAGCTTATAGCTGAGGGAGATATGAGCTTTATCTTGCCGGTAAATGAAGTAATCGATTTTATCCCGGCAGTCACGGTCAGCGATAAAAGCATTTCAGCAATCAGTCATGGACATGATTTGCCTTATCAGGGAGCTTTGCCGCCCGCGAGCGCAGTACGGGTGGTGGCTGAGGATAAGCGCCTGCTGGCTATGGGACGAATCAGCCACAAGGCGGAAAACAGAGTGATCAAAATGGAAAAAGTATTGATTGACGCTTATGATGATATTGCTATTGCCATCGGCAATTTTGATGGGCTGCATTTAGGGCACCGGGCTCTTTTCGAACAGCTGGCTGCTATGAAGAAAAGCCTGGGCAGCAAAAGTGAAATTTTGACCTTTGATCCGCATCCTCTGACTTTGATCAAAGGCGATGCGCCGCAGCTTTTGACCGGAGAAAAGCTTAAGCTCTCTTTGCTGGTAGACTATTTTGCGATTGATAAGGTCGTGCCCATGGAGTTTACTCCGGAGCTGATGAATATTAGCCCTGAGAACTTTGTGCGGGAGATTATTGTCGAGAAGCTTAAAGCCAATCATCTGATTGTCGGCTACAACTTTACCTTTGCTGAAGGCGGCATAGGCGATGCTGCGCTTTTGCGCCAATTGTGCGGTGAGTATAATATTGATGTGACTATTGTTGATGAGGTTGAGTCTGCTTTTGGCGTCATCAGCTCCTCAAATATCCGTAAGCATTTGCTGGCCGGTGATTTAGCGGCGGTCAATGAGATGCTTGGCTATTGGTTTGCCCTGGAGGGAGAAGTTGTTTATGGCAATCAGCTCGGGCATACCTTTGGCTATCCGACAGCTAATTTTTACCCGGAGCAAAATCAGGCAGTGCCGCGAAACGGCGTTTATGCTGCCAAAATAGAGCATAATGGCCAAACTTATGACGGTGTGGTTAATTTTGGTGTCAAGCCGACAGTTGGCGGCATTACCAGGCCGCTGATCGAGGCGCATTTGTTTGACATTGACCTTGACCTTTATGGTCAAAAGATCAGAACTTGGCTGGGACAATATTTGCGGCCGGAGCAAAAGTTCAAAGACTTTGAGCAATTAAAGGCGCAAATGAAGCAAGACTCTGTCAAGGCGCGGGAATTTTTGGCCCATGTTGCGGCAAATAAACACTTGCCAAAGCGGATATGATATGGTAGAATAACTTTTGTTGTCACCCTTTACTATGATTGGCGAAACTCCAACGCAATCTTGGTTTGGGGCAAGTAGACTAAATTTTTGATAAGGAGGAAAAGCAATGGATACAGCTATTAAAAAAGAAATTATCGAAAAATATGCCGTGCACGAAGGCGATACCGGTTCTCCGGAAGTCCAGATTGCTGTTTTGAGTCATCAGATTGCTCATCTTACCGAGCATTTGAAGATTCACAAAAAAGACTTTCATAGCCGCCGTGGTTTGCTGAAAATGGTTGGCCGCCGTCGTTCTCTTTTGAATTATCTGAAGAAAAAAGACATCGACCGCTACCGCAATATCATTACCAGCCTTGGCTTGCGCCGATAGTTTAGACAAAGCCCCTTCGCTATGAGGGTGGTATAATAGGTTAAGCTTAGCAGAGGAGCATTGATTAGTGCTCCTCTGCTTGTTTATTTGGCGGATTAATATTATACTTAATAAAAGGGACGTATATTGTGTTTGTAGGTGACAGTAATGAAAAAAATCTGTTTATGCTTCTTCTCTGGAACAGGGATGACCAAATATGTGGTTAATAGGCTGATTAATGAATTTGAAAAAGCCCAGTTTACGGTAGATTGTTTAAGCATAGAAAACGCCCAAATAAGCCAGCTTGATTTATCCCAATTTGACTTGTTGGGAATAGCTTACCCTGTCCACGCTTTTAACGCGCCTAAAATTGTGGTGAATTTTGTTAAGCAACTGCCGGTTTTAAGTAGGCTAGATACATTTATTATCGGCACCATGGGCGAAGAAAGCGTAGTTAATTTTGCTTCCTCTGATACGCTTATTAAGCGGCTGGGCAATAAGGGGTATGCGGTTTTTTATAATCGGCTTTTGGAAATGCCGTCTAATTTTATTGTGAAATATGATGAACCGAGGGTACGCCTGATATTAGGAAAAATTGACAGGGATATCCCGGATATTGCCAAAGAAATAACTCATCTTACCGCGCATCAGCTGAAAACAAGCTTTGCTGCCAGATTTCTGCGCATTCTTGGGAAAACTGAATGGCTTGGCGCCCCTCTTTTAGGCAAGTTTTTCTATGCCGATAGCGGTTGCAGCCACTGCTGCAAATGCGTTAAGAACTGCCCGAATTGCAACATTGAAGAAAAGGGAAAAGCTGTTCATTTTAAGTGGCGCTGCGGTTTATGCATGAGATGTATTTATCAATGCCCGAATCAGGCAATCAGCATCCGCCAACCGTTTAAATCACTACGTTTTGACGAATGGTACAATGACGAAATTTTTACTGAGCAGTACAAATAGAAGTTTTCTATGCTCCAGGTAGAAAGGGGGTTTTATTTTGCCCCAGATGCTTGACAAACAAAAAAGGTTATGATAGCATTCAAACTGAGCCAGAAGTGGCTTATATCAACATATCAAAAGGCGATGATGAAGAACAAGTAATCATTTGAGGTACCAGACAGAGAGCTGCCGGCTGCTGAGAGGCGCATGGGAACAAGTGGTGAATACATCTTCGGAGCTGCGCAGCAAACAAACACTGCTTAATGTGGGCTGCGACGTGTTGCGTCCGTTATCACGCATGAGTCAAGAAGGTTTTGACTTGCTAAGGCGGTGAGGTATGAGCTTCATCGTGAACCTTGGGTGGTACCGCGGGATGTCTCTCGCCCCTTGGATGGGGTGGGAGTTTTTTTTGTTTATAAATAGCGGCAGTAGTCACCGGCTGTTTGCCGCCGGACACGGTAGCACGGAAAACTGATGGTAAAATGGTAGTTATCGAAAGGAGTATGGAAATGCCGATTACAGAATTTTTGGAGAAGAACAGCGAGCTTTTCGCGGAAGATGTGGCTTTGGTGGAAATCAACCCGGAACAGCGTCCGCAAGACGAAATATGGAAGGAATACGCTCTGGTAGAAACAGAGGATGAAAACCCCTATCGCCGCGAAATCAGCTGGGAGGATTTTGATTGCCGCGCCAACCGTTTTGCTAATCTCCTGCTATCGCAGGGAGTGAAAAAGGGTGACAAGGTTGCAATTTTGCTGATGAACTGTTTGGAATGGCTGCCGATTTATTTTGGCATTTTGAAAACAGGGGCGCTGGCAGTGCCGCTGAACTATCGTTATTCCGCAGATGAAATTGATTATTGTTTGGATCTTTCTGATGCCAGTATGCTGATCTTTGGGCCGGAGTTTGAGCAGCGGATTAGCTGCATCAAGGATAAGATCCCGGGTATTAAGAAGATATTCTATGTGGGCGCTACCTGCCCGGAATATGCTTTGAGCTACTATGAATATATCTCATATTGCCGCAGCAAAAAACCGAACATTACCTTAACGGATGAAGATGATGCCGCGATCTATTTTTCTTCCGGCACCACCGGTTTTCCCAAGGCGATTTTGCATAATCATCAAAGCCTGATGCATGCTGTTTTGTGCGAACAGAAGCATCACGGGCAAACAAAAGAGGACTGTTTCCTCTGCATCCCGCCGCTATATCATACCGGCGCCAAAATGCATTGGTTCGGCAGCCTGTTGGTGGGCTGCAAATCGGTACTCTTGCGCGGCGTCAGCCCCAAGTGGATTTTGGAGACAGTTTCCCTGGAGCAGTGCTCAATTGTCTGGCTGCTGGTTCCCTGGGCGCAGGATATTCTGGACGCTATCGACAGCGGAGAAGTGAAGCTGGAAGAGTATGATCTTTCGCATTGGCGCCTGATGCATATTGGCGCGCAGCCGGTGCCGCCCAGCCTGATCCGCCGCTGGAAAGAGCATTTCCCGCAGCATCAATATGATACCAACTATGGCCTGAGCGAATCCATTGGCCCTGGCTGCGTGCATTTGGGCGTGGAAAATATCCATAAGGTCGGCGCCATCGGCGTTGCCGGCTATGGCTGGCAGGCGCGCGTGGTAGACACAGCGTTTGCAGATGTGCCGCAGGGACAGGTCGGTGAGCTGATTGTCAAAGGCCCGGGCCTGATGACCTGCTATTACAAAGACCCGGAAGCGACTGCCGCTGTTTTGTGCGACGGCTGGTTGCGCACCGGTGATATGGCGATGGTTGATGAAGATGGTTTTATCTTTTTGGTTGACCGCAAAAAAGACGTCATTATCACTGGCGGCGAGAATATTTATCCGGTGCAAATTGAGGATTTTCTGCGTACTAATAATAAAATTAAAGACGTAGCGGTTATTGGTAAGGCAGATAAACGCCTGGGTGAAATCACGATGGCGATTATCGAATTGAAGGATGGCGCAGATTGCAGCATTGCTGAAATCGAAGAATTTTGCACTGCTTTGCCCCGCTATAAACGCCCGCGGGAAATTGTTTTTGACCAAGTTCCACGCAACCCAACCGGTAAAATCGAAAAACCCAAGCTGCGGGAAAAATATAACGCAGTGGCAATTGTCGCTCAGCAAACATCTAAATAAGAGGATATAAAAATGGCGATTAGTGATTTATCTTGCAGGGAGTTTGTCGAGGCTCTGGCGGCTAAACAGCCCTATCCCGGCGGTGGCGGCGCAGCGGCCCTGGTGGCGGCCCTTGGTATTGCCCTCGGCGATATGGTGGGCAGCTATACTCTAGGCAAAAAAAAATACGCCTATGTCGAAGAGGCGATAGTTGCCCTGAAAACACGCTCCGCAGAGCTGGAAAAAGAGCTGCTGTTTTTGGTGGAAGAGGATGCCCGGGTTTTTGGGCCACTAGCCAAAGCCTATGGCCTGCCCGCTGATACGGAAGAAGAAAAAGCCGCCAAAGCAGTGGTGATGGAACAATGCCTGAAAGATGCGGTAGCGGTGCCGCTGCAAATTATGCAGCTCAGCTGTGAAGCGATTGATATTATCGCTGAATTTGCCGACAAAGGCTCGCAGCTGATGATCAGCGATGCCGGCTGCGGAGCTACTGTCTGCAAGGCTGCCCTGGAAGCGGCGGCGCTCAATGTTTATGTCAATACAAAATTGATGCAAGACCGCGAATATGCGGAAAAGATCAACTATGCGGCAGATGAAATGATTTTTGACAGCACGATGAAGGCTGAGCTCATTTATAAAGGGGTAAAAAATAATTTACGCTAAAGCTATTTAGCTCTTTTGCCATCCCAATCACTGTCAAACATACGATCAAGCGCGCCGGTGGCTCTGTCTTTGCCCATCGGCGCCATTTTTTCGATTGCGGCGACAATTTCTTTCATCTCCTGCCTTTTGCCCAGACAGTTTTGCGGACAATTGCTGCGGCTGATTGGCAGATTTTCTTTTCTGGCAAAATAGCTGATTTGCTCTTCCGGCACATAGACAAAGGGACGGATCACAGTTAAATCCATACGGTCGAGATAGGTGACAGGCTTAAAGCTGGCAATGCGGCCTTCATAAAAGAGGTTCAAGAGCAGGGTTTCCGTCACATCGTCCAGGTGATGCGCCAAAGCTATTTTGGCAAAGCCGTTCTCTTTAGCGAGGCTGTTTAGGGCGCCCCGGCGCATTTTCGCGCACAGCGAGCAGGGATTGCTTTCCTTGCGGTGGTCAAAAACGATAGCGCCGATTTCTGTTTTTGTCCAATAAAAAGGCACCTGCAAATCTTGGCAAAACTCCTGCATCAGGGTTATATCATCACCGGGGAAGCCAAGCGAGACATGCCCGGCCGCCAAGCTGTATTTGTGTTTTGAGATAGCCAGAAATTGTTTCAGCGCATAGAGCAAAGTCAGGCTGTCTTTACCTCCGGAAAGCCCGACCATAATAGAACTGGTATCACTAATCATCGCATGAGCGATAATCGCTTTTTTCATTCTTTTGTAGATTTCATCAAAACCATGTCTCATAAAGTTTTACTCCCAAAATACGGCAGGAAAAATAGTCGTTTTAGGCGAAACTATTATAGTTAAATGCAGCATAATATATTATATAGATAATATTCAATTGGAGGCTCCATAAATGAATCAAAACATTGTCAATATCAAAGGCACACCACAAGGACTGGTTTTTTATTTTGATACCGAGCAGGCTGGTTTTGGCCAGGTTTGTGCATCATTGGAAGAAAAGCTGCTGAGCAGTGGTGATTTCTTTATCAATGCTGATTATATTATTGACATGCCCAATCAGTTTTCTGAAGAAGAAATGGCAATCATCCAAGGAATTCTGAAGAAATATCATATCAAACCCGGCAAGGCTATTCCGCATATCGTGCAAAGCGATGAAAAGGCGGAGATGATTTATCAAACAGCAGGCGGCAACAGTTTGCTGGTAACCAAAAGCGTCAGAAGCGGACAAAGGCTTTCTGTGCGCGGCAATGCTGTGGTCATGGGTGATATTAACCCGGGCGGAGAGATTATCGCTACCGGCAATATTGTGGTTATGGGCTGCTGCCGCGGCGTACTGCATGCGGGCGCCGAAGGTGATGAGGCGGCCTATATTCTCGTCTATAATATGCAAGCCCAGCAGCTGCGCATTGGCGAACATGTGGCGACTGTTCCCCCTGACGCCGGCTTAACGCCGCTGAAGCTGGCGATGATTTCTGAGGGCACCATTGTTTTGACTGACTATGTGCCAACGCAGTTTAAGGAGAACCTCGAAGAGCAGGAGGCCTGATACTTGACCATTGTAACACCGATGATGCGGCAATATCAAGAGCTAAAAGAGCAATACAGTGATTGTTTGCTCTTTTTCCGCTTGGGCGATTTTTATGAAATGTTTGGCGATGACGCCCATACTGCCTCGCGCGAGCTTTCAATTGTCCTGACGGCCAGAGATGGCGGTGGCGGAGCCAAAATACCGATGTGCGGCGTACCGCATCATGCCGCGGATAATTATATTGCGCGGCTGATTGAGAAGGGCTATAAGGTTGCCATTTGTGAGCAGCTGGAAGACCCCAAAACAGCCAAGGGTATGGTCAAGCGCGATGTTGTACGCGTGATCACTCCTGGCACTGTTGTTGAAGAGAATATGCTTGCCGCCAAGGCCTATAATTATCTCGCTGCCTGCTGGTTGGAGAAAAAGGGCAAAAGCGAGATTTGTTTTGGCTTGGCCTACACTGATATTTCCACCGGCAAATTTTTTGCCACGGAAATTAAGGGCGGCGATATCCGAAACAAGCTTGCCGACGAGCTGGCGCGTATTCATCCGGCAGAATTGCTCTTGCCGGACGAGCTATGTCATGATGAGCTGTTTTCCCTGCGCTTAAAGAATGAGGTTGTCGGCTGTATCAGCCCGGCCAAGGATATGAATTATCTGCGGCGCAATACCAATGAGCTGCTTTGCTCACATTTTAAGGTAGCCTCTATTGATGGCCTGGGCTTTGGCGATCATCCGGCCGTGGCTATCGCCTCGGTGATGATTCTCGACTTTTTGCTGTTAACGCAAAAGCGCTCACTCTCATACATAGATAAAATTACGATTTACAACAATAGCCAATATATGCTGATTGACGCTGCTACCAGACGTAATCTCGAGCTATCGCAAACCATGCGCAGCAATAAGTATAAAGGCTCGCTGCTATGGGTGATTGATGATACGCTGACGCCGATGGGCGCCAGAATGCTGCGCGATTGGGTGGAAAACCCGCTGCTATCCGCGCCGGCAATCAATGCCCGCTTGAACGCGGTAGAAGAGCTGACCAACAAACCGCTGCTGCTTGATGATTTGCGCAGCATTTTAAGGCAACTGCATGATATGCAGCGAATCATTACCCGGATTAGCTATGGCAGCGCCGGACCGCGTGATTTGCTGGCCCTTAAAAGCTCTCTCTCCCTTCAGCCGCATTTGTTTAGCCTGCTAAGCCGGCTGGACAGTGATTTGTTTATGCGCATGATTGATTGTCATGATCTGCTGGAGGATATCTGCCAGCTATTGGAAGAGTCTATCGCAGGTGATGCGCCGCTTTCCGCCAAGGATAGTGGGGTGATCAAAACCGGCTATCATGCTGAGGTGGACGAGCTGAGACAGCTTTCCGGGTCAGTAAAACAGACATTGTTGGAGCTGGAAGCGGCAGAGCGCGAGCGTACCGGCATCAAAACGCTCAAAGTTGGCTTTAATAAGGTCTTTGGCTATTACATAGAGATCAGCAAAGGCAGAGCGGACGAAGCGCCTGAGGGCTATATCCGCAAACAGACCTTGGTTAATGCCGAGCGTTTTATCACCGAAGAGCTAAAAGAGCTGGAAGAACGAATTCTGAGTGCTGGCGAAAAGCTCTCCGCTTTGGAATATAAATACTTTTGCGAGGTGCGCGACAAAACAGCTGCTGCGGCTGTGCGCATAAATAGCGTGGCTGAGGTATGCGCTTATCTGGACGCATTGCAGTCTTTGGCCAGCGTGGCTATTGCTAATAATTATTGCAAGCCGCAGGTTGATGATAGCAATAGTATTATTATCCGCGAAGGCCGTCATGCGGTAATTGAGAAAATCATCGAGCGGGAGAACTATATTCCCAATGACACCCACCTTGACCAAAACCATCTACGGATGATGTTGATTACCGGCCCCAATATGGCAGGGAAGAGCACTTATATGCGGCAGGTGGCGCTGATTGTGCTGCTGGCGCATATCGGAAGCTTTGTGCCGGCGGAAAAGGCGCAGATTGGCTATGTTGACCGCATTTTTACCCGCGTCGGCGCCTCTGACGACCTCTCCGGCGGACAGAGCACTTTTATGGTTGAGATGACAGAGACATCGAATATCCTGCGCCACGCTACCAAAGACAGCCTGATTATCCTCGATGAGATCGGGCGCGGCACCTCCACTTATGACGGGCTGTCTATTGCCTGGGCAGTGGCGGAATTTATTTTAAATGATAATTGCGCGGCTAAAACATTGTTTGCTACTCATTATCACGAGCTGACACTGCTGGCCGATAGTTTTCCAATGGTGAAGAATTTTTCTAATTCAGTCAAAGAAAAAGGGCAGAGGATTGTCTTTTTGCGCAAAATTATTGAAGGCGGCACAGACAGAAGCTATGGTATTGCTGTCGCTCAGCTGGCTGGTCTGCCCAAAGAGGTTATCCGCCGCGCCAAAGAGATATTAGCGCAGCTGGAGGCGGAAAAGCATATTGCATCTAAGCTGGAAAGAAACGAGCAGCTTAATTTTGCCGATATTATTCTCGGCGAAATGCCGGAGGCGGAAGAGCATGAAATTATCACTGCCATCCGCGATATTGATCTGGACGCGCTTTCTCCTTTGGACGCCTTGCTGCAGCTGAGTGAGTGGAAGAAAGAGCTGAAAAATGAATAGCGAAGAAACAACTAATAGAATTAAGATACTCGACCAGCATACGGCCAACCAAATCGCCGCGGGCGAGGTTGTGGAGCGGCCCTTTTCGGTAATCAAAGAGCTGGTCGAAAACGCTATTGACGCCGAAGCTACGGCTATTTCCGTGCGTATTTTTGATGCAAATCTGGAAAAGATGCAGATTAGCGATAATGGCTATGGCATGAGCCCGGATGAGATGCGCCTGGCTGTTTTGCGTCATGCCACCAGCAAAATCACGCAAGCTGCTGATCTTCATCAGCTGCATAGCTTGGGTTTCCGCGGTGAGGCCCTGCCCTCCATTGCCTCGGTCAGCCAGATGAGCATTATTTCTCAACAAAAAAATGCCGAGAATGGCTATTGTCTCAATATTATTGACGGTAAGCCCAGCATACCTGAGATTGCCGCGGCGCAGGCCGGCACAACGGTCATTGTGGACAGGCTCTTTTATAATGCGCCGGCCCGGAAAAAGTTTCTCAAAACCCCGCGCACGGAAATTGGCCTGATCAGCGATTTGCTGGCGCGCTATATTGTGGCCTATCCGCAGATTGCTTTCCGCTTGGTTAACGGCAGCCATACTATATTTAACAGCAGCGGTAAGGGCAATGCCCGCCATGCTTTGTTTGAGGCCTATGGCAAAAATGTCGCAGAGCAGATGATAGCCTTTAGCCAGGGCTTTGTCAGCCCGCCCGCGCTCAACCGCGCTAACCGCAATAATTATAATTTTTTCATCAACGGCCGTTTTGTGCGCAGCCGCGAGCTGGGCCATGCCGTGGATGAAGCATATTTCAATTTTATGCCCAAGCACCGCTATGCGATTGTTTTTATTTTTTTGCAGCTCGATCCGGGGGCAATTGATGTGAATGTGCATCCCGGTAAGCTGGAGGTTAAGTTTGATAATTTTGCTGCAATCCGCGCGGAGCTGATTGAGCAAATCCGCGCTGCACTAGGCAAAAGTGGAGCCTCTGCGCCGGAAATTATCACCAAAGAGGCAAAGGTAGCAATGTCTACCCCAGAGCAGGGGGAGCCAGGCGAATTGGTTGATCAGCGGGATAATTTTGCCGCGCCGGCAGGCAGTTATAGCGCTGGCCTTGCAACTGAGACTGCGATGCCACTCAGGGAAAGCGGAGCGCTTAACCGTGGCATAGATATTTATCAGGCTTTACAAAGCTATAACCTGGATCAGACCCAGCAAGAGCTACCGACGGATCGTTTTATTCCCGAGTACCAATCCACGCAGGAGCAATTGTTTGCTGATGACGGGCAGGGCAATCAGCAACTGGTTTATTCCCAGCTGACTCCCTTGGGCCAGTTTGCCGGAACCTTTATTGTGGCGGTTAAAGGAGAATATCTCTATATCATTGACCAGCACGCGGCAGCGGAGCGCATTCTTTACGAAAAAATTGCCGCCGCGTCTATAGAACACCTTGGTGACAGCAGCGGCTTAGCTGTGCCGATATCGCTTGATCTTTCCTATCAGGAAGCAATGCAGCTGACAGATTTGATTTTGGGTTTGCGTGAGCAAGGCTTTATCATTGAACATTTCGGAGAAAATACTTTTGTGATCAGGGGGGTGCCCATCTGGTATGATGGCGATGACCCGGAGCAGCTGTTGCGCCTCTTTTTATCGGAACTGGCGGAGGCCCCGGCCAATATCGCCCGCATGCGTAAGGACGAATTATTCATGGCAGCCTGCAAGCAGGCGATCAAAGCCAACCGTTTTTTGACCATTACCGATATCAGCGTCCTTTTTGCTGATCTTGACCACTGCGAAAATTCATCTACCTGCCCGCATGGGCGTCCCTTGGCCATCAAACTGAGCCGGGCGGAAATTTATAAACGCTTTTTGCGCGGCAGCATATAATAATATTGAGGATAAGCAATGACAGGCAATAAGAAAAAAATTATTGTGATCTTAGGACCTACTGCCACCGGCAAAACTGCTTTAGCTTTGGCTGTGGCGCAGAAATTCAACTGCGAAATTATTTCCGCAGATTCAATGCAGGTATATTGGGGCATGGATATCGGGACCGCTAAAGCGAGCACAGCTGAGCAGGAGCAGGTTCCGCATCATCTGCTGGATATTGTTCCGCCTGATTATGCTTTTAGCGTAGCTGATTTTCATGACCGGGCGGATCAGTGCATTGAGGATATTTTTGACCGGAACAAATTACCCCTGATCTGCGGCGGCACTGGTCTTTATATTAATTCGCTGGTGTTCCCCTATAATTTTGATCCGCTGACAGATGTTGATCCTGCTGTCCGGGAAGCGCTGCAACAGGAATTTGCCGCCAACGGCGGAGAGCAAATGCATCAGCGCCTGCAGGAAATGGATGCGGTAACCGCCGCTAAAATACACCCCAATGACAGTCGGCGCCTGATCAGGGCGCTGGAAATATGCCTGGTCAGCGGCCGTGTTCCCAGCGAGTTCCACGAAGATAATCAGCCGGTTAAATATGACCCGATCATGATTGGCCTTACCGCTGACAAGGATCTTCTCTATGCGCGGATAGAGGCCAGAATTGAGCGGATGCTGGACCAAGGGCTGGCGGAAGAAGTGCAGGGATTGCTGCAAAATGGGCTCTCGCGGGATGCCGTATCGATGCAGGCCTTAGGTTATAAGCAGATAGCCGCTTATCTGGAGCAGGAATGCTCGCTGGACGAAGCGATAAAGAATTTAAAAAGAGATACCAGGCGTTTTGCCAAAAGGCAAATGACATGGTTCAAGCGCGACCAGCGTATCTGCTGGTTTGATATTGCCCAATATCTTGAGGAGGGAGAGTTGATAAGTGCGGTTTTATTCCGAATCGCCCAAATGTTAGAGGAGGTATGAGCATGAAACAACCCGGTTTGCAGGAGTTGTACCTCAATGCGATTCGTAAGCAAAAGATACCCGCCACTTTTTTTCTCGTCAATGGTTTTCAACTAAAAGGAATAGTCGAAGCTTTTGATAGCTTTACGGTAATAGTTGCCTGCGGCAAAGACCAGGAGATGATTTTCAAGCACGCAATTAGTACCATTATTCCGACCGAGCCTCTGGATCTGCATAATTTAGAGGCGTATCAAGATTAATATTAGTTTTGATTGAGGAAAAGAACAGCAGCTCAACTCGAGTATGCTGTTCTTTTCTTTTGCGGAAAAGGCGCAGCTGTCCAAGCACCTATTATCACTATTTGAATATTATGAGGTATGTGTTAGGAGGGATGGCTGTGGGGAAGATAGTTTTTTGTGGTGGGGATAAACGGGAAATACCGGTGATGACAGCGTTGCAGGACGCTGGTTATGAGGTTTGGGCCTATGGCTGCCCCAGTGAATTATTGCCGCAGGGGATCAGGACAGTAACAGATATTAAGTCCGCCTTTAGTGCTGCTGATATCTGTATTTTGCCGCAGCCGCCGCTGGCCAAAGACGGGCGTTTATCTAGCTTATGCCTGCACCCGGTCTATTTGGGTGAAGATGATTTTGAAGCTCTGGCTCCGGGTACAGCCATTCTTTGCGGGGTAGCGTCGATGACGCTGCGCATTCAGGCGGAGCATTGCCATATTTATGAATTGACAGAGGATGACAGAATGGCCGTACCGCTCGCTGCTGCCACTGCGGAAGGGGCGATAGCGGAAGCGATCAGCCTGGATGACCGTGTTTTGCTGGGGCATAAAGCCTTGCTGATCGGCTTTGGCCGCATCGGCAAAGAGCTGGCTTGGCGTCTGGACGGCCTGGGCATGAATGTTACAGTGCTCAACCGCGGGCAAAAGCGCAGCCAGGAGGCGGTGGAAATGGGCTATAGCGTAGTGGGACGGCCGCAATTGGTGGCAGCTGCGCGGGAGGCGGATTATATTTTTAATACCGCGCCTAGTCTGCTCCTGGATGAAGTGATTATCGGCCTTTTGCATCGGGATACGGCCATTATTGATCTGGCTGCTTATCCCGGAGGCACGGATTTTGTCGCTGCTGAGCGCAGAGGGATCAAAGCTATCCATGCCGGGGGTATGCCGGGCAAGTATGCGGCAGCTTTTGCCGGACAGATTATGGCTGATTTTTACCCCAGTTTTATTAAGGAATTGAGCGAGGAAGGAGGGGCAAAATGACAGAACAGGATATTTTCAAAGGAAAAAATATTGGTTTTGCGCTGACCGGCTCTTTTTGTACCTTAGCGGCAGCAATCAGCGTAATGGAATATCTGAAAAGCTTGGGCGCTAACATTGTGCCGATTATTTCTGATCATGTTCGCGATACTGATACGCGTTTTGGCACTGCCCAGCACTGGCAGCAGGCCATACTGGCAGCCTCCGGCGCGGAGAGCATCATTGACAGCATTACCAAAGCGGAGCCGATCGGCCCCAATGGTTTATGCGACATTATGCTGATTGCGCCCTGCACGGGCAATAGCATTTCCAAGCTGGCCAATGCTATTATTGATACGCCGGTGATTATGGCGGCAAAATCACATTTGCGTAATGCCCGGCCATTGGTGATCGCCATTTCTACCAATGACGGTTTAGCCGCTAATGCCAAAAATTTCGGCACATTGATGAATTATAAAAATTGCTATTTTGTGCCTTTTGGTCAGGACAATCCGGCCAACAAACCAAACTCGCTGATGGCGGATATGAAACAGATTCCCCAAACTTTGGCCGCCGCCTTACGTGGCCAACAAATTCAGCCAATATTGACTTGCCAAGCTCCGTTATAGGTAGTATAATGTAAATTAACACTTGTATGTCATTGTTGCTTTACAAGTATACTAACGGAGGGAATTTCGATGAAGACTTATAATATTGCTATCGTTGGCGCCAGCGGCGCTGTTGGGCATGAGCTGTTGAAAATTTTGGCCGAGCGTAATTTCCCGATAGGCGAGTTGCGCCTTTTGGCTACCGAGCGTTCCGCCGGTAAAAAAATTGCCTATCAGGGCCAAGAATATACAGTTGCCGAAACCACTGCTGATAGCTTTGATGGTATAGATATTGCCCTTTTTGCCGGCGGCAGCGCCAGCAAGACCTTTGGCCCCGCTGCTGTGGCAGCAGGCGCTATTGTTGTGGATAACAGCAGTACCTACCGCTATGATGATGATGTGCCGCTCGTTGTGCCGGAGGTTAATCCGGAAGATGTGCGTTGGCATAAAGGCATCATCGCCAACCCCAATTGCTCTACTATTATCATGGTTACCGCCTTGAAGCCGCTTCATGATGCGGCAAAAATTACAAGAATTGTCGTCTCCACCTATCAGGCCGTCTCTGGCATTGGCCTGCCGGGCATTGCTGAGCTGGAACAGCAGACCAAAGATATTGTAGAAGGCAAACCAGCTACAGTAGATGTTTTTAAATATCAAATCGCCTTTAATGTCATCCCGCAAATTGATGTTTTGAAGGATGATGACTATTATAAAGAAGAAATGAAAATGACCTGGGAAACACAAAAAATGTTCCATGATCCAAACCTGAAGGTTGCGGCTACAGCTGTTCGCGTTCCGGTATACCGCAGCCATAGTGAATCGATTAATATCGAAACCGAAAAACCGCTTTCCGCTGACGAAGCCCGCGCTGTTTTAGCCAAGGCTCCCGGCGTGGTTGTGGTTGATGATCCGGGTAACGGCAAATATCCGATGCCGCTTTTTTCCAGTAATACCGATGATGTTTATGTCGGGCGTATTCGTAAGGACATTTCTTGCGAAGGCAATGGTTTGGCCCTTTTTATTGCTGCTGACCAGATTAGAAAAGGCGCGGCAACCAATACCGTTCAAATCGCTGAGCTTTTGATCAAAGAAGGTCTTGTCTAAACAAAATACCCGACAAGCTTAATGGGTATGCATGGGCCCGAAAGGAGCATAAACAATGGATTTTGGCAGAGTTATCACCGCAATGGCTACACCTTTTAACGATGATCTCAGCATTAATTATGATCAGGCGCAGGAATTGGCAGCCTATCTTCTTAGTCATGGCTCTGACGCCCTGGTTGTCAGCGGGACAACCGGCGAGAGCCCCACGCTTACTGATGAAGAAAAGCTCAAGCTATTTGCCGCTGTCCGCGAGGTGACCAAAGGCAAAGCAGCGCTGATTGCCGGTACCTCTTCTTATGATACAGCCTCATCCATCCAGCTGACCAAAAAAGCCGAGTCTATGGGTGTGGACGCCATTCTGGCAGTAACCCCATACTATAATAAACCGCCGCAAGACGGTCTCTATGCCCATTATCAGGCTATCGCTCAAACAGTTAGTTTGCCGGTTATTTTGTATAATGTGCCCGGCCGTACCAGTGTTAATCTGGAGCCGGCTACAGTAGCCTCTCTTTCGCAAATAGACAATATTGTGGCGGTTAAAGAGGCCTCCGGCAACCTGGAACAGGTGAGCCAGATTCGCTTGCAGATAGATGATCCTCAGTTTATGATTTACTGCGGCGATGATAGCCTGACCTTGCCGATGCTTTCTTTGGGCGCTTGCGGTGTGATCAGCGTGGCCAGCCATTTGATCGGCGATGCCATCCAGGAAATGGTCACGGCTTTTGAAGAAAAAGATACTGAACGTGCGATGGAGCTGCATTTGGCTAGTTACCAGGTGTTTCGCAAGCTGTTTATTTGCAGCAGCCCCTTACCGCTTAAATATTGCTTGAACCGTGTTGGTTTACCGGCCGGCCCTTGCCGTCTGCCTTTAACTAAGGTTAGCGCCGAGCACGCGGCAATACTTGATCAAATGTTGCAAGATATTGGCCTGCTTTAAGGTATTTATTATTTAGCCATTAGGGATGGCTTATTATTGTTTAGTTTACCTTTTAGAAAAAAGGGAAGAATTTATAAAAGAAGATAAAAACAGAGCTATTACATAAACCAAGAAGCACTGGAAAGAGCATTCTTTCATAGTGCTAATTTGCTTGTGTCTAATGGACAGAAAAGAATAGGAGATTTTTATGACAGACGAGAATAATAATTCTACAAAAAAGGAGAGAAGTAGCGAAATAACTATTAGCAGAAAAGAAAAGATTAAAGGCGTAGACGTGATGGTTAACCGTGCCATTGAAAAAATGCTGGTTGCGGACAAGCCTACGGCCGAGCAGCCGGGCAGCACCAAGACTGCTGAACCGGAGAGCAAAGCGCAGGTGCGTCCGTACAAACGCCACAAATCTTCTGCTCCGCGCAGTGAGGACAAGCCAAAACAAACGTCTTCCCCCGCGCAGGCGCAAAGCAACCCCAAGAGAGTTGCGCCCAAGCACAATGATACCGGCGATAAGCCGGCAAAAAAACGTAAACCAACCAAAAAAGTACTGATCAACCATGATAAAGAAGAGGATCAGTTTTCGTCCTCGCAATTTTTTATTGCTAATCCTTTAGCCGCAGCACCGGAAAAATTTCGCCAGACGATCAATAATAATAAGATATCCAGCCAGGAATATAAGCTGAAAGTTATTCCTTTAGGCGGTTTGGGCGAAATCGGCAAAAATATGACGGTAATCCAATATGGCGAAGATATTATCGTCGTCGACGGCGGGCTCTCTTTTCCGGAAGAGGGGATGTATGGTATTGATCTGGTTATTCCAGATTACAGCTATTTGGTAGAGAATAGAGACAATGTACTGGCCTTTTGCATTACGCATGGACACGAAGACCATATCGGCGCTTTGCCCTATGTGTTAAAGGATATCAAAGCGCCGGTTTACGGCTCAACCTTGACCCTGGGCCTGCTGAAGGGCAAATTGACCGAAGGCAGAATAGATGCGGATTTACAGCAGGTCAAACCACGCGAGACAGTGAATATCGGGCCTTTTAAGGTAGAGTTTTTCCGTTTGACGCATAGCATTCCTGATTCGATGGGTATGGCAATCCATACTCCTATTGGCACCGTTATGGTGGTATCTGACTTTAAGATGGACATGTCGCCAATTGACGGTGAATTCATGGATTTTGGACGCATTTCAGCCTTGGGTGAAAAAGGTGTTTTGCTGCTGCTTTCTGACAGCACCAATGTCGAAAAAGAGGGCTTTTCCGAAAGCGAGCGTACTGTCGGCTATAGCATTGAGCGGATATTTTATTCCGCCAAAGGCCGCATTATCGTCACCAGCTTCGCCTCACATGTACACCGGGTGCAGCAGGTTCTTTGGGCTGCCCAACGAACGGAGCGCCAGGTAGCCTTTGTTGGCCGCGGTATGCAGAATATGCTGGCGGTAGCCGGCTCTTTAGGCTATTTGGATATACCGCCCGGATTGGTGATTGATATTGATCAAATAAATAATCTCCCCGCGGATAAAGTGGTTGTGGTCACTACCGGCTCACAGGGCGAACCCTTAAGCGGCCTGACGAGGATGGCCGGCAACGACCATCATCAGGTGCAGATTATGCCAGGCGATACAGTGGTTATTTCCGCTACGCCGATTCCGGGCAATGAGCGCACTGTAGCCAAAACAGTAGATAATCTGTTCCGCTTGGGAGCCACGGTTATTCATGAACGCAATGAGAAAATTCATGTTTCCGGACATGCTTCCAAAGAAGAGCTGAAAATGCTGATTAACATGGTGAAACCGCGGTTCTTTATGCCGGTGCATGGTGAATACAGAATGCTTTATAAGCACGCGATGCTGGCTCAGCAATTGGGCATGCCGGCAGAAGATACGCTGGTTTTGGAAAACGGCCAGGTTTTGGAGCTTTCCCGCCGCCGCTGCCGTGTCAATGGCACTGTGACCAGCGGCAGGGTCTTGATTGACGGTCTGGGCGTCGGTGATGTCGGCAGCAAGGTCTTGAAAGAAAGACGGCTGCTTTCGGAGAGCGGAGTAATTGTGCTTTCGATGATTTATACCAAGCAAAAGAAACCGCGCATTTTATCCGGGCCGGAGATTTACTCGCGTGGATTCATATTTGAGAAGGAATATGAGCATATTATCAGTGAGATGAAAGAAAAAGTGGTGGCAATTTGTACACCTGAAAAGCTCGCTGATGGTAATCTTCATGATTTGCGCAATCAAATGCGCAGCGTTCTTTCCCGCTATGTTGTGGAAAGGACCGGCCGCCGCCCGGTGATCATGGCCGTTATCTGCGAGATTTAAAGGTGCAATTTAAATGAGCCGCCAAAAGGAGGCTCATTTTCTTTATGGATATACCTGTTTTTAGCAATGAAATTAATCCTGATCTGACCCCGGATAATGAACCAAATGACGAAAATGATACCGGACAAGCCAATCCCGAGGATATTCTGGCAAATTATGGCGAATTAATGCTGCCGAAAATGATAAGCGATATTCATGTTATCACTATTATTGGCCAGGTAGAAGGGCATCTGGTGATGCCCAGCCAAAATAAGGCGACCAAGTATGAGCATATTATTCCGCAATTGGTAGCAGTGGAGCAGAGTCCGGATATCAAAGGGCTGATGGTTATCTTAAACACTGTCGGCGGTGATGTGGAGGCGGGCCTGGCTATTGCCGAAATTATTGCCAGCATGAGCAAGCCAACAGTTTCTTTGGTGCTGGGCGGAGGCCATAGTATTGGCGGCCCGATTGCTGTTGCCGCTGACCGCAGCTTTATCGCCTCAACAGCCACCATGACCATTCACCCGATCCGCCTCACCGGCATGGTTGTGGGGGTGCAGCAGTCTTTTGATTATCTGGAAAAGATGCAGGACCGGGTGATAAAATTTGTCACAGAGCACTCTCATGTCTCTACGCGTGAGTTTAAGCGGATGATGATGACAACAGGAGAGCTGGCGCGTGATGTAGGCACGGTGGTTGTGGGCAAGGGCGCGGTTGATTGCGGCCTGATAGATGAGGTGGGCGGGCTGGATAAAGCTCTGGCCTATCTGAAGCAGCAAATTAGCGCTAAAGAGAACCCGGGCGAAACTGTCACAGAAAAATCAGCTTTGCCGCAAAAGGAGGCGAGAAGACGTGATTTGGAGCATCATACCAGAAAGCGTGATCTTCGCAACAGAGACTGATGCGGCTGCCGAGCCCTTGCGCATAGTGGAATATCAGGGCTGTAGGCTGGTCGTTCGCAGCCATCAGCAGGGGGAGGCAGAAATCGTTTCTCTGCTTTCTACTGACCCGGCTGATTATCTTAAAAGCAATTTTGCGCCCGGCAGTTTGATCGATATTAAGGGACAGGCATGACTTGTTTTTATCCTCCTTTTGCGCTACAATATTTGAGTGTGAAGGGAGGAGTATTTCTTATATGACTATTTCTTTTTGGGAAGCAATAATTTTAGGACTGGTTCAGGGCTTAACCGAGTTTTTGCCGGTGTCTTCATCCGGGCATTTGGTGATAGCGCAATCCCTTTTTGGCATCACTGCTGATGTTCTTGTTTTTGACATTTTTGTGCATCTAGGTACTTTGGTCGCTGTCTTTGTTGCCTTCTGGAAGGATATTAAGGCTCTGCTGATGCACCCATTCCAGCGTTTTACCGGGCTGATCATTATCGGCTGTATTCCAGCTGCTTTGATGGGCTTTTTCCTCGATGATTTATTTGGCGCCATGTTCCAGTCTTTAACCGTCGTCGCCATTGCCTTATTTGTTACCGGTATTTTGCTGTTTATCAGCGACCGCTTTAGCGGCACCAAGACAGTAGAGGATATGTCCTTTGGCCATGCGCTGATTATTGGCGCTTTTCAAGGGGTGGCAATTACTCCCGGGCTTTCCCGCAGCGGCTCAACCATTTTTGGCTCCCTGCTCTGCGGATTAACCAGAAAAGACGCTGCCCGCTTTTCTTTTCTGATCTCCATCCCTGTTATTCTAGGCGCAGCCCTCAAAGAAATTATCGGCGGGGCCAACACCGGGGATTTGGTTATTGAGTGGACTTATTTTGCCGGCGCAGCAGTGGCCGCGCTCTCCGGTTATTTTGCCATCAGGATATTTTTGCGTTTGCTCGAGAATAAGTCGATGAAATACTTCTCGTTTTATGTGTGGATTGTGGCTGTTGCAGTATTGATAAGCAGGATTTTTGTTTAGCCGTATGGAAATAAACTAAGTCAAAACTGCAAAAGAGGTAACTTTATGCCAGCCAAGAAGAAATCTACGCCAAAACGCGCTGCGCCCAAAAAGAGCGGCAGCCGTTCTCATAGCGTCCAAAATGAGCAGGATATTGTGCGCAATAAAGAGATTGTCGGTATTATTGTGATTGCCGCAGCAGTATTGCTGCTGCTTAACTTTATCCTGGCCCCAGATGTCAATGAGCCGGAAATCAATGCCTTTGGCGTAGTAAGCCTGTTTTTTATTAAATGCTTGCGTTTCCTCGCCGGCAGCGGCGCTATTTCTCTGCCAATCTTTCTTGGCATATTTGGCGTGCTGATTTGCGCCGGACGCAATCAGCGTAATAATAAAGGCCGCTTATTTGGGCTGAGCATCATGTTTGTAGCGATACTGGGTTTTTTGCACCTTTCTCATGAGCTTTTGCCTTTTAAGGAATACATAAATGTCGCAACAAGCGGGGTTGGCGGCGGTTTGCTGGGCGCTCTGCTTGATTTTGCTTTGCTGAAAACAATCGGCCATATAGGTGCGGTTGTAGTCTTGGTGGCTCTGTTAATTATTGGTTTGCTTTTGGCCTTCCAAACCTCGCTTAAGCAGGTTTTTGCTGCTATCGGCAAAGGGTTTATGCGTCTCAAAGCAGTGCTGAATTTTGATAATTCGGAACAAAACCGGCCGCAGACTATTGAAATGTCTGAGCCAAAGACAAGAAAGAAACCGCTGATCATCACGCCGGACGACCCGCCGCTGATCACGGAGCCGGAGCCGATGAGCAGCTATATCCCGCCGCCGGAAACACCCTTTGTGCGTGATTTCATGCCCAGCATTACCGGGCTGGATCCCACAACGCTTAGTGATAACGATGAGGGAGAAAACGAACAGATCAAAAGTGATATCAAAGCAGGCGTTGCTGGCGCACGTTCTGCCGCTCCATCAGGGAATAGCATAGAAGATAAGCCCGAGGATGCCAGCGATGACATGTTTGCGCCGCTGGAGCATTCCACCAAAGAATACCGGCTCCCTCCGATAGATTTGATTGAATCCGGGATTAAGGTCAGAAATCCACGTTTGAACAAGCTGATCACCGATAAGATTGGCGTTTTGGAAACAACTTTGGCTAACTTCGGCGTTAAGGCAACGGTTACCCAGGTGGTAGCCGGTCCGGCTGTGACCCGCTATGAGCTGCAACCTGCGCCGGGCGTAAAGGTGGCCCGCATTACCAGCTTGTCTGATGATATTGCCTTATCTTTGGCAGCGCAGTCAGTGCGCATTGAAGCGCCGATTCCGGGCAAAAGCGCGATTGGCATTGAGGTGGCCCGCCAGGAAGTGGATGTTGTCTATTTCCGGGAAATGATAGAAAATGAAAACTTTCAAAAAGCAGAAAGCAAGCTGAGCGTGGCCTTGGGCAAAAATATCGGCGGCGAATGCGTGGTGGCTGATTTAACCAAGATGCCGCATCTGCTGATTGCCGGTACTACCGGCAGCGGTAAAAGTATTTGCGTCAACACGATTATCTGCTCTATTCTTTATAAAGCCACCCCGGATGAAGTGAAATTGATGCTGATTGACCCCAAAAAGGTAGAGCTTACCGCTTATGTCAATTTGCCGCATTTGATCGCTCCAGTGATTACTGACAGCAAAAAGGCGTCCAATGCGCTGAAGTGGGTGGTCAATGAGATGGAAACCCGCTATACCTTGTTTGCCGGTGCGGGGGTTAAGGATATTGCCGGCTATAACCTGATCAAGCTTGATGATCCGCTGCCCAAGGTGGTGGTGATTATCGATGAATTGGCTGATTTGATGATGGTGGCCAGGCATGATGTCGAAGACAGTATCTGCCGCATTGCCCAGTTGGCCCGCGCCGCAGGCATTCATCTGGTGGTGGCTACGCAGCGGCCGTCTGTGGATGTGATTACCGGCCTGATCAAGGCCAATATCCCCTCGCGCATTGCTTTTACTGTCAGCTCTCCGGTGGATAGCCGCACTATTCTTGATACCGGCGGCGCCGAAAAGCTGCTGGGCAAAGGAGATATGCTTTTTGACCCGGTAGGCAACAGCAAACCGATCCGCATTCAAGGCACCTTTATCGGCGAGCGGGATGTGGCCCGCCTGACCGAATATTGTGCAGAGCAGGCGATGCCTGCCTTCTCCGAGCATGCGGTAGCAGCTGCTGTGAGCGGAGTTACCAATGGCAGCCCCCTGGATGATTTGGATGACCTTTTCTATGAAGCGGGCATGTTGATTATCAATACCGGACAGGCCTCTACCAGCTTTTTGCAGCGCCGCTTGTCTATCGGCAACCCACGGGCGGCCCGCATTATGGATATGCTGGAGAGTGAAGGCGTGGTCGGCGGGCCCAACGGCAGCAAACCGCGCGAAGTTTTGCTGGACATCGGCGATTTTGAAGAAAAATACGGATAAACGTTAAGGCCAAAGGATAATTATATGACAGTAAAAGTATATCTGTATTCTCTGGGCTGTTCTAAAAATTTAGTGGACAGCGAGCTGATGTGCGGGGTGCTGAAAAAAGAGAAATTTCTGATTGTCGATCAGCCGGATATTGCTGAAGTGATAATTGTCAACACCTGCGGGTTTATCGAATCCGCCAAGATGGAGAGTATTGAAACGATTCTGCAACTAGCCGAGTATAAACAAACGGGCCAGTGCCAGCTATTGCTGGCGGTGGGCTGCATGGCGGAGAAATACGAGCAGCAGATGGCAGAATCCATGCCGGAAATCGACGGCTTGATGGGCGTGGGGCGCTACCAAGAGATCGGCGCGCTGATCAGCGAAAAACTGCATCTGGCCAGAGATATTGCCCCGCCGGAAGAGCGTAATATTTATCTGCAACGTGATTTTACGACCATTGGCGATAGCGCCTATGTGAAAATAGCGGAGGGCTGTGATAATTGCTGCACCTTTTGCCTGATCCCGCAGCTGCGGGGAGCCTATCACAGCCGCTCAATTGAAGACATCATCGCAGAGGCGCAAGTGCTGGCGCAAAACGGGGTCAAAGAAGTGGTACTGCTGGCCCAGGACACTACATATTATGGCAGAGATATTTACGGGCAGCCGGCTTTAGCGGAATTACTGGAAAAACTTTCGCAGCTGCCCTTTGTGATGATACGTTTGCTCTACGCTTATCCTGACGGTATTGATGATCGTCTAATCAAAGTGATGGCCAAAGCCAAAAATATCTGCCACTATCTGGATATGCCGGTGCAGCACGGTGTGGATCATATTCTGGCGGCGATGAACCGCCCCGACACCCAGGCAGGCATTCTCGCTACCATCGGCAAATTAAGAACAGCGATGCCGGACATTGCGCTGCGCACCACCTTAATGGTTGGCTTTCCGGGGGAGAGCGAGCCAGATTTTGCCGCTTTGCTTGATTTCATGACTGAGGCTCAGTTCGACTGGGTGGGAGCCTTCCCCTATTATCAGGAAGAGGATACTCTGGCCGCGGAGATGCCGGATCAGGTGGCAGAACATATCAAGCAGGAGCGGTTTGATGCCTTGATGCAGCTGGCAGCCAGGATCAGCGAAGACAAACTGGCCGGCTATATCGGCCGAGAGTTATCAATGATAGTTACCGATGCTGCGGCGGAGCTTTATGGCGAGGGCTGGTTAGCCGGACGCAGTGAGTTTCAGGCCCCGGATGTTGACGGGATGATTTATTTTTATTCTAAGACCGCCAGTATCGGCGATATGGTACAGGTTAGGATTATTGATCATGAAGTATATGACCTGATCGGAGAACAGATATGAATTTACCCAATAAAATAACTCTTGCCAGAATAGCGCTCATACCGATCTTTGCCATCTTGGTGCTGGCGCCGATTCCCCACGGAGATATCTTTGGCGCTATCGTCTTTTTCATTGCGGCAATTACCGACGCGGTTGATGGCAATATCGCCCGCGGCAGGGGACTGATTACTAATTTTGGCAAATTTGCTGACCCTCTGGCAGATAAGATGCTGGTCTGTGTGGCGATGATTTGCCTGGTGACCATGGGGCGCTTGCCAGCCTGGGTGTTGATTGTGGTGCTGTGCCGTGATTTTATTGTTGATGGCATGAGGATGATTGCCGTAGAAAAAGGGGAGGTTATCGCAGCCTCTAAATGGGGCAAGCTGAAAACCCTTTTTCAGATGATTATGGTTATTATGTTGCTGCTGAATTCCCTGGCTTTTTGGCCGCAGCCGTTTTATAATATTTTGTGCTGGATAGTCATAATTATTGCGGTAGCGCTTACACTATGGTCAGGGTTTGATTATCTGCGTAAAGGGAGAGCGTATATAGCATGAGAGAGGTAGCGGGATTAATTGACCGCCTGAGAAAAGCCAGCTGGCATATTGCCATTGCCGAATCCTGCACCGGAGGCTTACTGGCCGGGGCTTTTACTGATGTTCCCGGCGCATCTGATGTTTTTGGCTGGGGTTTTGTCTGCTATGGCAATGATACCAAAACCAAGGTTTTGGGAGTGCCGGAGGAGATTCTCGACCGCTATGGCGCAGTCAGCAAAGAGACTGCCGGATTTATGGCGAGCGGCGCTTTGCAGGTTTCGGGCAATGAAATTGCCCTGGCCACTACCGGCATTGCCGGGCCTGGCGGCGCCACAGAAGACAAACTGGTGGGCCTGGTTTTTGTGGCTTTGGCCGATAAAGATAATGTCATTTTAAGCAAGAATTTCTTTAACGGCGACCGCGCTCAAGTCCGCGAGCAAACTATTGACAAGGCAATGGAAATGCTGGATGCCTATTTGACGCATAAGGGCTATTAATTGGCCAAATAAATTATCCAAAACAAGGAGAACTATTTCCCGATGAAAAAAACGTTAACGGCTTTATTATTGATAGCAATTATGGTGCTTGGCGGTTGTAGTATTGATTTGGGTAAAGAGAGTATTGATTTACCCACAGAGCTATATAGCAGCGAGAATGGTTATGATTTAATGGTACCGATTGGTTGGCAGCAAACCAAGAACAGCCCGGAGCAGGTTTCCTTTGTTGCACCGGATGCTGATATAGCCTTTTCCATTACCACAGAGCTGGGTGGTATTGATTATTATTCGATGCGGGAAATTAAAGATCAGTTTACAGTCAAGCTTGGCGAAGAGCTGTTCAATAATTACAAGGTGGTTGAGGATAATAATGGCACCAAATATTTTTGGGTTTGGCTCACCGGCACAGATAAAGAAGGCAAAAAGATAGCAGTAGATATTTATGCCTACCAGCCTTTTATTACCATACGCCACTATATGGTGGTTGTCTCTGCTGAGGATATTTATAGCCAATATAGTGACAGTATTGCCGAAATGATAAATTCGTTTACCATCACCATGACTGAGGACGAATATTTGCAGCTGATGCGGGATCGGCGCGAGGCAGCAGCAGCGGAAGAGGCAGCCAAAGCTAATGAGGAAGCTGGCGACGTCAATGAAAATGCTGAGGGTGAAGAAGAGATAGATCAGGCGCAATGATTTGCGTTTAAGTATTGATTTTGCTTGCTTTTTTGTTTTCGATGTGGTATATTAATCAACGTGGTTATTTGCCACATTGCCCTGCGGGTGTGGCGGAATTGGCAGACGCGCTAGATTCAGGTTCTAGTGGAGATTGCTCTGTGCAGGTTCAAGTCCTGTCACCCGCACCATGTCGAATGTTCATAAGGACACTGAACATTCCGTAGATAGGAGTAACCGAAAGGTTGCTCCTATTTTCGTTTTATCCGGCCTTGCGTGTGATATACTCAACAGCCACACCTTGCCGGGTGTCAACTGTAATGCTTTGCGGGAGACAAGCAACCTCCGGCGTGTCAAGTTTGCCGATGAAATTGTAGTGGATTTCAAGCTCCTGCGTTCTGTTCTTGCCCACTCCCTGCGCTTGATGGACAACGATTTTTTCCACAAGCTCATTGAGGATCAGCGGCGTAAGCTCCTGTATGTCAGTGTATCTTTTTACCGTCCGCAGAAAACTGGCGGCACTGTGCTTGTGCTTTTCCTCTGCGTCAATCTCCGCTTGTGTGGCGGAGATTTTCTTTTTTAGGGCAAGCTGTTCATCGTCATATCGCTTTGTAACCATCATAAACCGCTCGTCCGAGAGCTTGCCACTTATGATATAATTAGCAATAGGCGGAAAAGGTTAACGAAGCAGTTGGAGGAAAAATGAAAAAGAAACGGATTTTGATACTCATATGCGCCGCAATTGTTTTACTGGCTGGTACAGTGTACTATTTTTTGTTCACTTCATCCGGTAAGAGTAAGTTATATGATATTTTTGGCGGGAACGACCTTTATCTTGTCGCTGACAAAAAAGAGCTATATTGGTTCGATGTCCGTCACTCGAATGACCCGAACGCCCCTATGTTCCAGCGGATAGAAAATGCACTCACAGAATTTAACCCGGATTTGGTCCTGGTTGAAGGCGGCTTTGATACCTTTGAGGGTGACCGGGATAGCGCGATTTACGCGGGCGAATCCGCCTTCGCAACATATCTTGCAAAACAGAATGGCATCGCGGTGGAAGATATTGAGCCGCCCTTTGACAAGCAAATAGAATATCTGCAATCCAAATATGCCCCAGGGGAGATTCTGGCCATGTATCTAATTCGGCAAATATCTTCGCAACAATGGGCGCCTGATAATTCCCAGTGGGATTTTGATGAGTATTTGCTTAGCGAAACACAATATCTAAAAGACAACGGATTGAATTATCAAGGCGAGACACTAGAGGATATCCTAAACACGGTTAATGCCTTTTTGCCGGAGCCTGTGAATGCCGATAACTGGCGAGATGTTGATATCAAAAAGGTGAATTATGTTTTCAATAGGGAAGGCGGCGTTCTTTATCCTATATACAATGATGTTTATAATTTCAGAAATATATGGCTGATTGAACTTATACAAGAGAAGAAGGATTTGTATGATAAAATCTTCATTGTTATGGGTGGGCAGCACCTTGTTGACACAAAAGAGCAGTTGAATGAACTATATTCTAATTAGCGGTTGTTCATCTTTTAAACTAAACTAAATTAGATAAAAAGATTAACGCAGTAACACTAGGCGGGAACGATCAAGTAGAGAAAGGTGAATTGAGCAATGAAAAAACAAGTGCTTTTCGTCATATTAGAGGAGTTTGCAGATTATGAATATCCTTTTTTAGCAGCTGCATTGCAGGGTAGAATAGAGGATAAACAATCTCCTTATGAAGTCAAAACTATATCTGTCAGTAAAAATCCTATAACATCTATTGGCGGCTTCACTGTGCTGCCCGATTATTCTATTGAGGATTGTCCTAGTGATTACTCTGGGCTTATCCTAATAGGAGGCAATACTTGGCGGACGGAAAAAGCAAAGAAAATCATTCCTTTACTGAAACAGGCTTTTTCAGATGGCAAGATTGTTGGAGCAATATGCGACGCTACCGTTTTTCTGGGAATGAATGGTTTGCTGAACGGTAAAAAGCACACAAGCAATACTCTTGATGGTTTAATGGAAGCAGCGCAAGAAAACTATTATGGTCAAAACGATTATCAAAACGAACAAGCTGTCAGGGATGGCAATTTAATCACCGCAAATGGAACAGCATATCTGGAATTTACAAAAGAGGTTTTAACCGCATTAGAAGCTTATCCGGATGACTATATTGAAAATAACTATAATTTTTTCAAGCTCGGCTTTATTGAATTCATAAAAAACATAGCCAAGTAATCAGCTTTTGTTAGCAAAAGGCTGAGCAAATGTCGTTTAATAAGAAAAAACCATGTCCGAAAACAGCTGGCATTATGTAAGTGGCAATGATATAATAGCCTCACTTATTGACGAAATCAAAGACTCTTAACGGCTGCCCGGGAGCACCCGGCGCCAAAGGCGCTTAATTGAGTCGCATCTGAGTAAGGAGGTGCAAAGATGTCAGAGAATGATCTTGGATTATATGCGGCATTCAAAGCAAAAGACGCGCGCTTTGACGGGCGTTTCTTTGTGGCGATATCATCAACAGGCATCTATTGCCGCCCAGTGTGCCGGGCCAAGCAGCCCAAAGCTGAAAACTGCACTTTTTATCGTAGCGCTGCCGAAGCGGAACAAGCCGGATACCGTCCTTGTCTTTTGTGCCGCCCAGAGCTGGCGCCGGGCACTTCTATTACCGACGCTACCACCGATCTGGCATATCGGGCAGCGAGAATGCTGGAGCAAAACTGTGGCAGCGGGCAGAATTTGGCTGAGCTGGCCGGACGGCTTGGCTGTACTGACCGGCATTTACGGCGGGTGTTCGCAGCAGAATATCATGTATCGCCGGTGCAATATTTACAAACATGCAGGCTGCTCCTGGCTAAAAATCTGCTTACAGATACAGCCTTGTCAGTACTGGATGTGGCAATGGCAGCCGGGTTTGGTAGTTTGCGTCGTTTCAACGACCTGTTTAAAGAGCACTACAAGCTTTCGCCAACGGCTCTGCGGAAAAAAAATGCAGAAATAAAGCAGCATGGTGATATTACCCTGGCTTTAGGTTATCGACCGCCATATCGGTGGGAGGAGATGCTTTGTTTTCTGGCTGGACGAGCCCTTAGCGGAATTGAGGTAGTGGAAAACGGCGCATATATGCGTACAGTGCAATTAGCAACTGCAGAAGGAAAACAAATACGCGGTTGGCTGAGGGTAAGCCACAACAGACAAAAAAACGCCCTAAATGTTACAGTGAGCGAAACACTGCTACCGGTATTGCCACAGGTGTTGGCAAAGGTGCGGCATTTGTTTGATTTGCACTGCGCTCCGTACACAGTGTATGATGCGCTTTCTTCTATGAATGAGCTGCGCCCGGGTTTATCTGTGCTGGGCACCCGCTTACCGGGTTGTTTCAACGCTTTTGAAATGGCCGTACGGGCAGTGCTTGGCCAACAAATCACCGTAAAAGCGGCCAGTACATTAGCGGCCCGGGTGATTGATAGATTTGGCACGCCGATTCAAACCGGGATTGAAGGCTTAACGCATCTTTTTCCCTTACCCCAAGATATTCTTGCTTTGTCCGGCTCAATTGAAAATGACCTTGGCTCCTTGGGTGTGATCGCAGCGCGGGCTAAAACGATTTATGAACTGGCGCTGGCGCTTCAGCAGGGCAATATTAATCTTGAATTACCCGCTGACCCGGAGGAGGAAATGAAAAAGCTGAAGTCCATTCGTGGCATTGGCAACTGGACGGCGCAGTATATTGCGATGCGGACAATGGAATGGCCGGATGCTTTTTTGGAAACAGATGCCGGTGTGAAAAAGGCGCTCCCCAATTATTCAGCAAAAGAGTTATTGGCGATGGCGGAAGCGTGGCGGCCTTGGCGCAGCTATGCCACCATCAATCTGTGGAACACATTATAGGAGGAAAGAAAATGTATTATCAGACAACCTACCCGTCGCCGCTAGGCCTTATTACTCTGGCCTGTGACAATGACGGTCAAAACCTTGTCGGCCTGTGGACTGAGGGACAAAAATATCACGGAGACACCATATCAGAAGCAATTACAGAGAAGAATGATATCTCGCTATTTGAGACGACCAAAAAATGGCTGGACAGATATTTTGCGGGCGAAAACCCCGACATTTTCGAATTGCCACTGGCTCCCATTGGCGGTCAGTTTCGTCAAGGGGTATGGAGTATCCTGCGTGAAATCCCTTATGGCGAAGTGATTACCTATGGCAGCATTGCCAAAAAGATGGCGGAGAAAATGGGCAGGAAAAGCATGTCCAGCCAGGCAGTAGGCGGAGCTGTCGGACACAATCCAATCTCTATCATTGTCCCTTGTCACCGGGTGGTGGGTTCCAATGGCAGCTTGACCGGGTTTGCCGGTGGTATCTCCATGAAGATAAAATTGCTTGAATTAGAAGGCGTGGATATGTCAAATTTATTTGTCCCGAAAAAAGGCACTGCACTCTAAGTAGAGCGCAGTGTGGGCCGATGATTCCCTGCTAAAAGAGATAATCCTAGTGTTGCTTATCGGAATGTTCGTATGGGATTTTAGTGTCCTATCCGGACATTCTCTTTTTTGAAGTAAGAACAATTTTAGATATTTTATTGAAAAGTACGGCTCAATATGGTAAATTATTATCAGCTTACAATAATTACCGTGGCGATAGACTCAGGGAGGGGGGTATTATGAAGAAAATTATTGACCACATAAAGAAAAAATCTTTTAATACGTCCCAGTCAATGGAATATCGGATCACGATGATTTTTGTCATCATTGCCTATTTTATATCCATACTGTCCGCTATCACTAACACCCTTCTGCAAAAGGGGCTCATGGGCATTGTCTTTCAATGGGTATTTATTGGCGTGATGACCTTGTTTTTGTTTTTTCCGAACAGACTGCAGCTTATCTTTTTCAGACCGATCGTGATTTTGGTAACCTTTATCTATATCCCTTTCCTCTTTACACAGACAGCCGGATATGACGGCACAGCGCTGATGTTTTCCGTCATCGGTATTTTTATCATCTCGGTCGCTTTTGAAAATAAAACCCGCAATCTGCTGATAGCAGGCAATATCCTTATACTTATCGCAGTTTGCTTTTTGCAGTATTTGCATCCGGAATTGATTGTACCGCATGGCAACGAGCTGGCCAAATTCACCGACCTCTTGGTGGCGCTGACGCTTACCCTGACTGCGATGTCAATACTGTCCGTTTATATTATCGGCGCGCTGCGCAGAGGCCATGAAACCACCAAAAATGTGCTAAAAGAGCTGACAGCCAAAAATGAAACGTTTGCAGAAATATCCCAGATGTTTCTTAATCTGCAAAACGATGAGGATATGATACGCCAATCAATGGATTTGACAGCCTCCTTTCTGAGCTGTGACCGGCTTGTCTTTTGGGAGGTTGATGAGGAGGGGCAGAGCCTGTTGCCCAGGTATGAATGGCATGGCGGGCAGCTGAGCCGTTCACCGGAAATACCGATTAGTTTTAAGGCGGGGAAATATTATTATGACAAATTCCAGATAGAAAAACTGACCTTTGATGAATCCCGGCAGGCGGAAACCACAAAGCTCTCTGTGCCGGTATACACCGAGAACAAATTTTGGGGTGTTATTGAGTTTATTCATGCCGGCTCATCTGCTTGGTCGGATAGCGATATTCAGCTTGCCATTTTGTTGACAGGCGTATACGCCTCGTTTTTCAACAGGCTGGAGGCAGAGGCAAACCTGCTTAGGGCCAAGGAAGAGGCTGAGGAAGCCAACAGGGCCAAGACCAATTTCCTCTCCAATATGAGTCATGAAATACGCACGCCGATGAATGCCATCATTGGCATGACCTATATAGGGCTTACTACTGACAGCCCGGAAAAGACGGCTCAATGTCTCCGGAGCATTGAATCCTCGTCAGAGCAGCTGCTGGAAATTATCAACGATATCCTGGATATATCAAAAATTGAATCCGGTAAAATCAATCTGGAACATGGGCTTTTCAACTTTGAGCAAATGCTGGACAATGTTAAGGGGCTTATTATCACGGCTGCTGAAAAGAAAAATATCCGCTTTGATATTATCTTTGGGGAGAACCTGGAGACGGATTATATCGGCGATGAGCTCAGGGTATCGCAGGTGCTTACTAATCTTTTGTCCAATGCGATAAAATTTACCGCCGAGGGAGGCAGCGTGCAGATTAAGGCGGATCAGGTTGAAGCCGTAGATGGTAAGGCCCGCCTGAGGATTTCGGTTTCTGATAACGGCATTGGCATCGACAAGGAGCAAATAACCCGTATCTTCAATGCTTTTGAGCAGGCGGACGGCAGCATCGCCAGAAAATTTGGCGGCACCGGCCTGGGCTTGCCTATAGCAAAAAGCCTGGTAGAAGAAATGGGAGGCCGGATGTGGGTAGAATCCGAGCCCGGGCAAGGCTCTGAGTTCTTCATCGAGATATGCCTGGGCCTGGCGGAAGCAAAAGAAACAAGTCCTACGGACGAGGCAGCGAACCCGCCGCAGGAAGAGACAGACGAAACAATACCGGATTTTTCTAATATAAATATGCTGCTGGCAGAGGATATTGAGATCAACCAACAGATATTGCTCGCCTTGCTGGAGGGTACCGGCATCCACATTGATATTGCTTGCGACGGTAATGAGGCGGTAGCCATGTTTGAGGAGAATCCGGATACATATCAGATCATTATGATGGACATTCAAATGCCAGGGATGGACGGCCTGGAGGCAACGCGGATCATCCGCAGCCTGCCGCATCCGCAGGCACAAAGAATCCCTATTGTGGCGATGACAGCAAATGTCTTCAAAGAGGATGTTGAGCGTTGCCTGGCTGCCGGCATGAACGACCATCTTGGTAAACCGTTTGAGCTTGACCGGGCTATGGGCATGATCAAGCACTATACCAGCAAAGACTAAAATGCTCAGATTAGAACAGGATTGTTTTTGCGCTCTTTGGCAAATTTTATAATTTTACTTATAGCCAACCCCTTGAGGCTTTAATCTCAAGGGGTTATATCTTTCTGGTATCAGGTTTAATAATGCTGGTTATTGATCAATCTGCCAGATAGCATATACCGTGAGATCACCGCTGACAGTAATAACCTCGCCTGGAGCATAGTTTGTGCCGCTGCCGTCTGCTACGGTACTCCAGGTGATAAAGGACGCACTCTGGCGTGATACATTGGCGTCCGCCGGTCTTTTGAAGGTATATTCCTCATTGACCACGGCAGAATCAGCAGAGCCGCCGGTTCCTCCGTTGGCATTATAGGTGATCACTGCTGGTATTGGCTGCGCCTCCCACTGTGCATAGAGGGTCATGTCTGCTGTTGGTACAATAACCTGACCCGGGGCATAGTTATCGCCGCTGCCGTCAGCTGCGGTACTCCAAGTGATAAAGGTGAAGCCTTGGCGTGAGATATCTACATCTGTCGGCCGCTTAACCGTATATTCTTCGCCCAAAGGCACATTAGAATCAACCGCACCGCTGCCGGTACCTCCGTTGGCATTATAAGTTATTGATACGGTTTGCTCCGGAATTTGCAGCCACTGCGCGTAGAGGGTCAAATTTCCGGTGATGGTAATAATCTGACCGGGCGAATAGGCTGTACCATTGCCATCAGGCAGGGTATTCCATCCCAAAAAGGGGGAACCGGGACGCGATACCCCGGTGCTTTCAGGCAGCTTTATTGTATAGGATGAGCCGGAGATTAAATTGAAATCCGCACCGCCACCAATACCGCCATTGGGGTTGTAGATCACGCTAAAGGTGTTGGGGACTGATGGACAAGGCGGAAAAACCGCACAGCAGGGCTGTTGGCAGCAGTGAAGGTTTTTCCCACTATGGCAATTATTATTTAGATGCATTGTAGATACCTCCGTATGGACCAGGCGTAATAATAGCTCTTATACTATTTTATGCGGCAACAGGAATATTAGTGTCTATCAGTGAAGCCTTGGGAGGGTTAAGAGATGATACAAAAAATCCGCGCAGCATGGAGGCAACACGGGCAGCAAGGAATACCTTTAGCCAGCCGTGGCAATGCGGTGCAGCGGGCAGATGACAGTGGTGATATTGTGTGGTATGATGATTATAATGCCTTTAGCGATAAAGCTGCTTTATGGCATGAATTTGGCTTTTGCAACCAATAGTTGCACATTTACAAAGCAGATTTGCTAGATGCAACCGCAGCGCTACAGTTATAATGGTTCTATCAAATCGTTAGGAGCCTGATAAAATGAACATTGAAATTGCCAATAAATTAGTCAACCTGCGCAAAGAAAGAGGGCTTTCTCAAGAAGAGCTGGCAGAAAGATTAGGCATCAGCCGTCAAGCTGTTTCAAAATGGGAGCGGGCGGAATCCTCTCCGGATACGGATAATCTGATTGCCCTTGCTGAGTTATACCAAATTTCTTTGGATGAACTTCTCTTGATATCAACAGAAGAAAAGGAGGAGACAAAAAGGGAAGAGACAAAACGGGAAGAGACTAAGAATACCGCTGATGACTATGCGTCAGAGTGCATACCAATTGATCGAAGGTATGAAAGAAAACGCAAGGGCGGTATGTTTTTGTTTCCTTATCCTGTTGTTGCGACTATATTGTTTTTTATCTTTATTTTTACCGATATTGGTTGGGGGTTTGCCTGGTTGATTTTTCTTACTATTCCTATTTATTATGGTATTGCCGAGATGGTTTATCAGAAGAAAAAGGCCGCCGCCAAAAAAGACTGATGGGCAGAAAATGCGGATTAAATAGGGGGCATCTTTTAGGACATGGTTTACAGTGCAGCTATTCCTTTGGACAAAAAAAGCAAGTTCAAAACATCGAGTTTGATGTTTTGAACTTGCTTTTTGTTTTGTAGACGTTTTCAGTATGAATATAATTAATTACACATACTGGTCAAACAACTCAGATGGCAGCAGCTTTATCAGACAATCTACCATCTCATCCAGCGAACAGATGGAGCTATTCAATATCCAAAACATAATGGCGTTGGTAATGGCTGAGGAAAAATAAATAGAAACAATCTCAAAAGGACCGGGCAGCGGCGGCAAATCTTCGGCACGGAGCTCAAACAGGCGCTGCATATCCCCCAGAAAGGAATCGGAAACCATTTTCATCAGTTCCATATCCAGTTCTGTGAGGAGGACGTTTCTGAGTATTTTAGCATCTCTTTGCATATTTTCCAACACGCTACGGATGCGCTCCCGAAAAGGCAGCCCCTCTGATTGCTCAACCAGGCGCTGCTTAAAAATGACCATGGAAAAACGCAGCAGCGCGTATTTATCCTCAAAATTGGCATAGAAAGCGCTGCGGCTTATCATGGCCTCAGTACAAATGTCATTCACGGTGATCTTGGGGAAAGGCTGGCTCTTGAGCAGCGTGATCAGGGAAGTGACCAATGCCTGCTGTGTTTTTTTGACGCGTAAATCCTGCTTTATTTCAGCCATCTAATCATTCCTCCCGTTTTGTGTAGAAAACGCACACTATATAAAATATATTGTATCATTCTTGTGATGTCTGTTCAATAACCAATGATTTTAGTGGTTTTAACGGACATATTTTTTTTTGTGTCCGCTAACTGACACTTTGCCTTTTTTGCAGGTGGTTTTCATTACTGTCTTGTCCTAAGATAAAGACACAGAAATAAAACAGGCAGGTGATAGCCAAATGGATCCCTCAAACGAAGAGCTCAGGAGCGAAGAGACATCCCGGATTGAAGAAACGCTCACGCGCTTGGAAGTCGACTTACAGGAGCGATATTGCCGGATGGGCAAAGAGCTTTTGGAAATAGCCGACAGTGAACAGCGGGCAATCAACAATCTGGTGGATCAAATCATCAAAATCAAAAAGGCGCTGGCAGTTGTGAACAGCGAAATCGAATGCCCGCAATGTATGGCGCATAATGCATCCGACAGCAGCTATTGCAAACACTGCGGCCAGCCGCTGGATGGGGAAAATATAAAGGAGGACAAGAAGAATGGAAAACAATAAAGAAAAAAAGGACAACCAGCCACAGCAGATGAACCCGAACACTGACAAAGGTGCATCAGGGCAGCCGTCCGGAGATGCAGATTCACAGGGGCAAAAAACTCCGCGCGGCTCCAATATTTTTAACATTATGATGGTGATGTTCTTGATCACCTGTTTGTTTAATATTTTTATTTTAAACAGGGCATCGGATTCTGCCGTGCAGGTTGAGTACAGTCAGTTTATGCACCTGGTGGATAGCGGCAACGTAAGTCAGGTGGAGCTCAGCGACGACCAGCTTCAGTTTGCATTGTCCAAGGATGCGGATATGGCGGAAGTGGAAACGATACTCTATCCCGAGGGACGGGACGAAGAGTTGCAGCCGGAGCCCAAGGCAGAAGACAATTACATCGCTGTGCGCGTAGAAGACCCTGACCTGGTAGCGAGGCTGGACGAAAATGGGGTGGCTTTCTACAAGGTTTATAGCAGCACCAATTCCTCGCCACTGATGAATTTCATTTTGCTGTGGATACTCCCGATACTTTTGATGTATCTGATCTACACTTTTTTCATTCGCCGGGCCATGAACAAAATGGGCGAAGGCGGCGCTGGCGCAGGCGGGGGCATGGGCAGTATTTTCGGCGCAGGCAAGAGCAAGGCCAAAGAGTATAACCTGGAAAAAAACACCGGCGTAAGATTTACTGATGTTGCCGGACAGGATGAGGCCAAGGAAAGCCTGATGGAAATGGTGGATTTCCTGCACAATCCTGAGCGGTACCAGGAAATCGGAGCGAAACAGCCCAAGGGCGCTTTGCTCGTCGGCCCTCCGGGAACAGGTAAAACACTGCTGGCCAAGGCTTTTGCCGGGGAGGCAGGAGTTCCGTTTTATTCTATTTCCGGCAGCGAGTTTGTGGAGATGTTTGTCGGCGTCGGCGCTTCCCGTGTGCGGGATTTGTTCGAGCAGGCGAAGAAAAATGCTCCCTGTATCATCTTCATTGATGAAATCGACGCCATCGGCAAGAGCAGGGATAATCAACTCAGCTCAAATGACGAACGGGAGCAGACGCTCAATCAGCTTTTAGGTGAGATGGACGGCTTTGGCAGCGGTACAGGCATCATTGTACTGGCTGCCACCAACCGCCCGGAGGTACTGGATAAGGCTCTCCTGCGTCCCGGACGTTTTGACCGCCGCATTATCGTGGAAAAACCAGACCTGCCTGGCAGGGAAGCCATCCTACAGGTACACGGCGCCAAGGTGAAGCTGGGTGAGGACGTGAAACTGCACGATATTGCTCTCGCGACCAGCGGCGCCACTGGCGCTGATCTCGCCAATATGATAAACGAGGCGGCGCTGCTGGCAGTCAAGGACAACCGCAATGAAGTGCAGCAAAAGGACCTCATGGAAGCGGTGGAGGTTGTGATCGCCGGTAAAGAAAAGAAAGACCGGGTGATGAATCCCAAGGAACGCAATATGGTGGCTTATCATGAGGTGGGACATGCTCTGGTCAGCGCCTTGCAGACCAATAGCCAGCCTGTGCAGAAAATTACGATTGTGCCGCGCACCATGGGTAGTCTCGGCTATACGATGAATATGCCGGAAGAAGAACGCTACCTGATGACCAAAAGCGAAATCCTGGCGCAGATCAGCACCTTGCTTGGCGGCCGCGCGGCGGAAATCCTCAAGTTTGGCGAGGTCACCACCGGCGCCTCCAATGACATTGAGCGCGCGACAAAGCTGGCCCGGGGCATGGTGGCCCAGTACGGCATGAGCGATACTTTTGGCCCGATGGGGCTGGAGAGTACGCAAAACCAATATCTGGATGGACGGAATGTGTCGAATTGTTCTGAGCAGACTGGAGCGGCTATTGATGAGGAGGTGCGAAAAATTCTGGCCGAATGCCAGCAGAACGCCATTGACCTGTTGCAGAAAAACGAGAACGCTCTGGAAAAAATATCAGCTTATCTGCTGGAAAAAGAGAATATCACCGGTGAGGAGTTTATGGAACTGCTGAAGCAATAGTGCAGAAACAAACTTAAAATTGAGAGGAGCATAAAAATGAAAAACAAAAAAGTTGTTGGCGTAATCGTACTGATTTTAGGTATTCTCATGATCGTATTTGGTGTCTATGGCGTGGCGAGGCCGTCGGCTGCCCTGGAAACGCTGGTGGTCGCATTCGGAATCATCGCCATCCTTAGCGGTATTGTGGAAATCGTCTTCTATGCGCGGATAGAAAAACGAACAGGCATGGGGCCGGCCCTGTCTATAATTGCCGGTATTCTGAGCATCATCGCCGGTATTCTGCTAGTGTGCAATATCGCAGCAGGGACGCTAGTGGTCACTATCCTCTTTCCTATCTGGTTCTTGTCAAGATGTATCTCCGGCCTTGCCAATCTCAGCCTCACGCGTATGATTTCCGGCACTGCCGCTTACTGGTTGTCACTGATTGTCAATATCCTGGGTCTCTTCTTAGGTATAATGCTGATCTTCAACCCGATGATATCCTACCTAAGCGCCGGAACCATCGCTGCCCTGTACCTTGTCATCATCGGTATCAGCAATATGACTGTCGGTATTACCTTGATGTCGAATAAAGAATCCTAGGCAAACCATTTTGGGAATTTATATTCTATGTGGTCGCAAATGCAAAAGCGAAAAAAGCGATGGATATTCGCGTAGGCTGAAGCTAACGGATGTGCCTGGTTCAGCCAGAGTATTCAGGGGAATGGTTTGATCTCGCAGCTTTAGAGTATGGTTTGCGTTGCGCCCTACACTATAGCGCAAGTCTTCCAGCGGCCAATCATAGCCGGAAATATGCATCATCCCGTCATCTGTGCAAAAGGTTTGATCTGCTCCCGCAGCAGTGGGCATGCCCGCGCCAAAGGCGGTAAAAAAGGACGAGCTGAGCATAATCGAGCCATCCCGGATGAGATAAACGTCTTCCACCAAGCTTTTATTCACAGAATGCACAAAAGCAATGCTGAAGGTTTCTTCATCCGCTGCTTTTTCGCAAAAAAGGATTTTGCCACTATCACTATCCGTGATCAGCAAATATTGATCTTTGATGAGAAGAATAAGGCTAAACAAAAATACAACCACAAGGCAGAGTACCATAACTGTAATCCGCTTGTGGTTGTATTTTTTTGTTTTGCTGTTATTGATAGCTGTAGTCATCTGCCTAAACTATAGAACACCCTGCTCCTGGAAATATTTAAGCGCGCCGGGATGAAAATCAATACTCGTGCCTTGAACAGCGTCGTTAATATTTATAAACGCGGCGTTGGCATGAGCAATGGTATCTTTATTCTCGATGATAGTCTTGACGATATTGTAGGCAACATCGTCAGAAAGCGACGGAGTGCAAATCAAGGTTGCCCGTACTGCCACGGTATTGGCCGGCTCGCTGATGAAGCTATAATCCGCGTCAGTCAGAGTAACTTTGGTATAAAAAGGATAGGCTGCGATCAAAGCGTCAATTTTATCATCATCGAGGCTGATAAATCTTAAGCCGCGGACAGTTTGCAAATCAGTAATAGCGGTATTGGGCGTGCTTGAGGTAATAAAGGCTGCATCAAGGGTGCGGTCCTTCATTGCTTCCGCAGAGGCGCTAAAGCTAAGGTTGCGTTGTGTGATATCAGAAACGCTTAAGCCATACGCCTCCAGGATTTGTGTAGCATTGGCCTCCACCCCAGAGCCAATAGCGCCGGTAGAGACACGTTTGCCTTCCAGGTCTTCTACTGAATAAATATCAGAATCAGCCGGCACAATCAGCTGGCAGGATTCCGGGTATAGGGTCATCAAGGTCATGAAACCGGTGACTGCTTCTTCGGTCCAGGTATTGGTAGCATGATAGGCATAGTCCATAACATCGTTTTGTACAATAGCCAGCTGAGCATGGCCTGCTGCAATCAGGTGGATGTTTTCAGCGGAGGCGCCGGTGGCATTAATAACAATTTTAATATTATCATGGTTTGCTTCAATAACTTTTTGCATGGCGCCGGCATAAGGATAATAAACGCCGGAAGGAGACCCGGTGGCTATGGTAAGGCGGGTGATGGCGTTTTCATTGTTATCGCTGCAAGCGGCAAGGCAGAGGCTAAGGACGAGCAGTAGCAGCACAATGCATAACAAGACTTTTTGCATAATAAATATCCCCCAAAAATAAAAAGTATTGTATATCAGCTAGGGTTTTTTGTCACAAAATCGCGGATAGCTTCAAAGCTTTCCGCACTAAGATCATGCTCAATCAGGCAGGCGTCCTCGGCCGCAACCTTAGCGTCAACCCCCAGAGAAATGAGCCAATTTCTGAGGACGACATGCCGTTCGTAGATCTTTTTGGCAATGGCTAAGCCCTGTGGCTCAAGAGTGATTAAGCCATCTGCGTCAACTGAGATATAGCCGTTTTGGCGCAGGTTTTTCATTGCTACGCTAACGCTTGGTTTAGAAAAACCACGCTCATTGGCAATATCAATTGAGCGTACAGAACCATTGCGTTTGGTGAGGTCTAAAATAGTCTCTAGGTAGTCTTCTGCAGATTTATATATTTCCATAACCATCAATGCTCCTTTGTCAGAAAATAACTATTTTATAAATTATAACATACAAAATGAAAATTGCAAAAAGCTCTTGACAAAAAAGTTAGCTTATGCTAACATATATTTGGTTAGAAAAGGCTAACTTTTGGAATGTGCAGTTATCCAGAGCGAATAGGAGTGATAATATGCCTTTGCCAATGGCACAAACCGGAGAAAAAAAATCAATAAAAAAAGTTGGCGGCAAAGATGATATTCGCCATTTTTTGACATCACTTGGTTTTGTGGTCGGAAGTGATGTTACTTTGGTTTCCAAAAGCTGCGGCAATGTTATTGTCAATGTTAAAGATTCCAGGATAGCGATTAGCCAAGAGATGGCCAATAAAATTATGGTTTAAAGGAGCAAAGAAGTCATGCAAACATTAAAGGATGTTGCTGTTGGCTCAACAGTAACCGTAGTGAAGCTCCATGGTGAGGGTGCCATTAAGCGCCGTATTATGGATATGGGTATCACTAAAGGCGTGCAGATATTTGTACGCAAGGTAGCGCCTCTTGGCGACCCGGTTGAGATTAATGTCAGGGGTTATGAGTTATCCTTGCGCAAAGCCGACGCTGAGATGATTGAGATCAGTTGATACATAATATCAAAACATTTTTGGCGCAAGCCATATATTTTTTTGAAAGATAGTTAGTTCTTTCTAACTAATGAGGAGGATATGACAATGTCAATTAATATTGCCTTAGCGGGCAATCCGAATAGTGGTAAAACTACACTTTTTAATGCTTTGACCGGCGCCAACCAGTATGTAGGCAACTGGCCCGGCGTTACCGTTGAAAAAAAAGAGGGTAAAATCAAAGGTCATAAAGACGCAAGACTGATCGACCTTCCCGGTATTTATTCGCTGTCTCCATATACATTGGAAGAAGTTGTCAGCAGAAATTATTTATTGACCGAAAACCCGGATGTGATTGTCAATATTGTTGACGGCAGTAATTTGGAGAGAAACCTCTACTTAACTACGCAATTATTGGAGCTGGGCATCCCGGTACTGGTTGCAGTCAATATGATGGACATAGTACACAAAGCAGGGGATAGCATTGATACCCATAAGCTGTCTGATGCTCTTGGCTGTCAGGTGGTGGAGATTTCCGCCTTAAAAGGCACCGGCATTGCTGCCGCAGCTGACGCTGCCATTGCCTTGGCTGCAACAACAGGCAAAGCCCCGCAGCATAAATTTGGTCCAAGTGTAGAAGCTGCTCTGGCTGAGCTAGAAAGCAGTCTTCCTGCATCAGTGGCTGATAATTTCAAAAGATTCTATGCGGTTAAGCTTTTTGAGCGTGATGAAAAAATTATTGCCCAGATGCCGCTCAATAATGCAAATGAGGCCATAATTGCCAAAGTTGAACAAGAAATGGATGATGATGCCGAGAGCATCATTACCAATGAACGCTATACATATATTACTTCTATTATAAAAGACAGTTATCAAAAAAAGAGTAAAGATCTGATGAGCCGCTCGGATAAAATTGACCGCATTGTCACCAACCGTTGGTTGGCTCTGCCGATTTTTGCCGCAGTGATGGCTCTTGTTTATTATGTTTCCATCACCACCGTGGGTGATTGGGTGACCGGTTGGACCAATGATGTCCTGTTTGGCGAGATTATCCCTCCCGCGGTTAGCGGCTGGCTGGAAAGCGTCAATGCTGCGCCGTGGTTATCCGGGCTGGTTGTCGACGGTATTATCGCCGGCGTCGGCGCTGTGCTTGGTTTTGTGCCGCAGATGTTGATTTTGTTCATCTTCCTGGCCTTCCTGGAGGGCTGCGGTTATATGGCGCGCGTGGCCTTTATCATGGACCGCATTTTCCGCCGCTTTGGTCTTTCCGGCAAATCCTTTATCCCGATGTTAATTTCTACCGGTTGTGCTGTTCCCGGCATTATGGCTACCCGTACTATTGAAAACGAGCGCGACCGCCGCATGACTGTTATTACGACTATTTTCATGCCTTGCGGCGCCAAGCTGCCGATTATTGCTTTGATTGCCGGCGCCCTGTTCGATGGTTCCTGGTGGGTAGCGACAAGCGCCTATTTCATCGGCATCGCTGCGATTATCGTTTCCGGTATTATCTTGAAAAAAACCAAGATGTTCAAGGGTGAGCCTGCTCCTTTTGTCATGGAGCTGCCTGCCTATCATATGCCCCGGGTCAGCAGAGTGCTGCTCAGCATGTGGGAACGCGGCTGGTCTTTCATCAAACGCGCCGGTACCATCATTTTGCTTTCTTCTATTCTGATCTGGTTCCTGATGAGCTTTGGCTTTGTTGACGGCCAGTTTATGATGGTGGAAGATATTAACGATGGTTTGCTGGCGGTAATTGGTACAGCGATTGCCTTTATTTTCGTACCGCTTGGCTTTGGCACCTGGCAGGCCACAGTGGCCACTTTCACCGGGCTGATTGCCAAAGAGACCGTTGTTGCTACCATGGGTATTCTCTATGGCTTTGCTGAAGTTGCTGAAGACGGCATGGAATTTTGGAGCATGATGGCCGCTGATTTTTCCGGAATGGCTGCCTTTGCCTTCCTTGTCTTCAACCTGCTGTGCGCCCCATGCTTTGCCGCTATCGGCGCTACCAGACGTGAGATGAACAGCGCCAAATGGACCTGGTTCGCGGTTGGCTATCAAACCGTTTTCGCCTATGTAATTGCCTTGATTATCTTCCAGATTGGTTCTTTGTTCACTGGCGGCGCTTTCGGCATCGGCACTGTGGCAGCGATAATCCTGGTGGCTCTAATTGTTTATTTAATGGCTAGACGGAATACTAATAGCAGTGGTATGATAAAAACAGCAAATAAAGCATAAACAGCAATGAGGTGGTTTAGATGTTAGAATTTATCATAAATAACCTGGCAACAATTATTATCAGTCTTATTCTTATTGCTATCCTAGCTTTGGTTATCAGAAAAATTGTGCGCGACCGCAAAAAAGGAACTACCTGCAGCTGCGGAAGCGACTGCGGATGTTGTTCTGGCTCCTCCATATGCCATGGCCAGAGCCCCGCAGAAAAGCAATAGGTAATCAAAGTATGATAAACCAAAAGAGACAGCCTAATCAGCTGTCTCTTTTAATTGTCCGATCCGCAGCGCAATTGCCTGGTCTCGCTCGTTTCTTGACCCTCTGTGCTTTGCTAAATATTTACTATTGATTCTCTAGGCTTTATTATCGCAGCCGAGGACATTAATGATTTTGTGCTTGACCATCTCTTTAATATTCTCCCGCGCCGGACCCAAATATTGGCGCGGATCAAAATGGTCTGCGTGAGTGTTAAGATATTCGCGCACTGTCCCGGTCATGGCCAGGCGCAGGTCAGAATCAATATTGATTTTGCACACAGCCATTTGTGCGGCTTGCCGCAGCATATCTTCGGGCACGCCGATCGCATCCGGCATATTGCCGCCATTGGCATTAATCATTTTGACGTATTCCGGCATCACTGAAGAGGCGCCATGAAGAACGATAGGGAAATTAGGCAGACGTTTTTCCACCTCTGTCAGAATATCAAAACGCAGCTGCGGTTTTGTCCCGGGTTTAAATTTAAAAGCGCCGTGGCTGGTGCCAATGGCAATGGCCAGGGAATCTACGCCGGTGCGGCCGACAAAGTCTTCAACCTCTTCCGGGCGGGTATAGGAAGAATCCTCCTCGGAGACATTAACATCATCTTCAACGCCGGCCAAACGGCCCAGCTCACCCTCGACCACTACGCCATGGGCATGAGCGTATTCAACCACTTGCCGCGTAAGTTTGATATTATCCTCATAGCTGTGGTGAGAGCCGTCGATCATCACCGAGGTAAAACCGCCGTCAACGCAAGATTTGCATAGCTCAAAGGTGTCCCCATGATCAAGATGAAGGCAGATCGGCAAATCTGTTTCAATAATGGCAGCCTCGACCAATTTCATCAGATAAGTATGGCTGGCATATTTGCGCGCTCCGGCGCTCACCTGGAGAATAAGCGGCGCTTTGGTTTCCGCCGCTGCCATGGTGATGCCCTGGATGATTTCCATATCATTGACATTAAAGGCGCCGATGGCATAGCCGCCCGCATAGGCCTTGTCAAACATTTCTTTGCTGGTAACAAGTGGCATAAGGTACCTCCTTTTAGGTAGATAATAAGCTATATATCCGCAATTAAAATATTGCTTTATGCTTAGATATTCTACTGCTTACGGCGATAATCCTTTGTAAGTTTACGCATCTTTGCCACAATAAAAATCATCATCACCGCACCACAATAACCGCCTATTACATAGACGTATCTGATCAGTATATTAAAAGGGATATAAAGGGCAATGATGACTGCGGCCGCGGCAAAGACAAAGGGCAGTATTTTAAAACGCAGGCTCTTTTCATCACTGAGCCGCGCGGTGACTGTCCACAGCAGCGGGCAGGCGGTGGTAAACACCGCAGCAAAAATCACCAGGCCAAAAATGCCTGCCAAAAAGGGCGATATTTGGTTAGCCAGCAGCAGATTAGGGATTTGGCTCCCGGCGATGGTGTTGATGGCCGCGGTCAAAGCAAAGCCAACCACCACACTGACCAGCGCATAGGCAGTGATGCCAATGCTTTGCCCGGCCATCACTTCTTGGAAGCGGTTTTCTTTGGCCAGCTGCGCAATAAAGCCGGCCAAAAGCAAGAGGCTGTAACCGGCATTGGAAATGCCCGCCGGCAGCCAATGCGGGGCTGCGCGAAGAAGGGTGATTTCCTGATTGTTTATTTGCTCTATCGCCGCGGGGATATTAGCGCCGTATTTGATCAGGGTAACAATAGCGATGAACAGAACCAGAATGGCGAGTATCGGCCCGATTTTGCCGATGATGCGCACCAGGGAGTTCAAACCGCAGCTGACCGTAAAAGCAGAGATAGCAGCCATGGCGATAGCTCCGCTATAAACCGGCAGCTGGTATTGTTGAGCAAGGGTAGAGCCGGCGCCGGCAATCATTACGATAAAGACCAGAAAACAAAAAAGTACAGTGAACCAATCAAAAAACTTGCCAAAAGTTTCCCCACAATAAAAGCGGAAGACATCGCTGCCGCGCTCAAGATGATAATAATGCCCGGCTATCGCAAAGGCCTTATTGGCATAAATAAGCATCGCCGCTAAAATTATGCCAACAAAAACACTCTGCCAGCCATAGGGCACATAGTATTGCAGCAGCTCTTGCCCTGTAGCAAAGCCGGAGCCAATCATGTAGGCCAAAACAGCTCCGGCAAAGGTGAAAGTTTTTGTTAAAGAATTATTGGCCACCTGGCAACCCCAAAGATTTAGTCTATATGGCAAGCTATTCATCTTTGCCGCAAAAAAGAACTGCCAATAGCTAATCCTTGCTATTAAGGCCAAGTAGTGCTATAATAATTAATTGTTCGCTTATTTGTATTAATTTGAAGGAGAATTATGTTACAAGAAATATCTAATATTCGTAATATCGCCATTATTGCCCATGTTGATCATGGTAAAACGACTTTAGTCGACCAAATGCTCAAGCAAAGCGGCGCTTTTCGCAGCCATCAGGCAGTAGAAGAGCGGGTGATGGACAATAATGATTTGGAACGTGAAAAAGGCATCACCATTCTGGCCAAGAACACCGCGGTTTTTCGTGACGGGATGAAAATTAATATTGTCGACACCCCCGGCCATGCTGATTTTTCCGGTGAGGTGGAGCGCATTTTGAAAATGGTCAATGGCGTGCTGCTGCTGGTTGACGCTTTTGAGGGGCCGATGCCTCAGACCAGATTTGTGCTGCAAAAGGCTTTGGAGATGAATCACAAGGTGATTATTGTCGTCAATAAAATAGACCGCCCGGAGGCGCGCCCGCTGGATGTAGCCCTGGAGACTATTGAGCTTTTGGAAGAGCTTAATGCCGGAGAGGATCAGCTAAACAGCCCGATTATTTATTGTTCAGCAAAACGCGGGCTTTCTTCTGTGGAGCCGGATGATGAGCCAAGCGATCTCAACCCGCTTTTTGATACGATTGTTAAGCATATTCCCGCGCCGATCGCTGACGCTGACTCATCTTTGCAATTGCTGGTGTCTTCTGTTGACTATAATAGCTTTGTTGGCAGAATCGGCATTGGACGGGTAGACCGGGGCTCAATTAAAGCTGCCCAACAAGTGATGGTCACCAATTATTATGACGATAAACAGCCGTATCAGGGCAAGATCAACAACCTCTTTGCCATCGAGGGCTTAAACAGGGTTCCGGTTGAAGAAGGCCTGGCCGGGGATATTGTTTGCTTTAGCGGCATTGAGGATATTAATATCGGCGACACGGTCTGCGATACTGATAATATTGAGCCGATTGCTTTTGTCCAGGTGGGTGAGCCAACGGTAGAAATGACTTTCTCCGTCAATGACAGCCCCTTTGCCGGACAGGAAGGCGAATATGTGACCTCCCGCCAGCTGCGTGACAGGCTGTTCCGCGAACTGCTCAAGGATGTGTCTCTACGGGTACTGGAAACAGACAGCACAGAGGCTTTTCGTGTGCTGGGCCGCGGGGAGATGCATCTGGCAATTTTGATTGAAACGATGCGCCGCGAGGGCTATGAGTTTGCTGTCTCACCGCCCAAGGCCTTGTTTAAGGAAATTGACGGCAAAATTTATGAACCAATGGAAAGGCTGCATGTTGATGTGCCGGAAGATAGTTTCCGCTTTGTCGCTGATAAAATGGGTCGGCGCAAAGGCCAGCTTTTGGATATGATGCCATCCGGGAAAAGGATGAAAGCGGAATATCTGATTCCGGCGCGCGGTCTGTTTGGCTATCGCAATGAGTTTTTGACTGATACCTGCGGCGAGGGCATTATGGGCTCTGTTTTTGCTGAATATCAGGAGTTCCAGGGGAAAATCACCAAACGCGAAAGCGGTTCGCTGGTGGCCTGGGAAAACGGTGTAGCTGTGACCTATGGCTTGTTCAAAGCGCAGGAAAGGGGCCAGCTGTTTATTAACCCCGGCGTAAAAGTTTATGAAGGGATGATAGTTGGCGTCAGCCCCAAAAATGAGGATATTTCCGTTAACGTCTGCAAGAAGAAACAGCTGAGCAATGTCCGCGCCTCCGGCTCTGATGACGCGCTGCGTCTGGTGCCGCCGCGAGAACTGTCGCTGGAGCAGTGCTTGGAGTTTATGGCAGATGATGAGCTGCTGGAAATCACCCCGAAGAACTTACGCTTACGCAAAAAGATTTTAAGCAGAACAGAGCGGCTGCGCGTTTCTAGCAGAGAAAAATAGTTTAAAAAAGAAGCCCTTTTGGGCTTCTTTTTTATATCTTGCTGATGGGGAATTGCACCTCGGTCAGCCAATCTTCTGCATTATCTTTGTTCCAAATACCGTCGATATAGCTTTCCCGGGGGTGGCCGGTAATTGTGTAACCATTATCTTCTATCCATTTGGCGAGGAAAAGGTAAGCGTCAGACAGGCTTGGGCCTTTTGCTTGTTGATAAGGGCCTCTATGCAATACCGAAACAACGGTTGTCTGGGGCAGCTTCTTAAAAACGATATCATCAAAATTTTCTTTCATCTGTTCAACAGCTTCAAAAAACTCGATATGAATGTCCTTTTCTTTATATTCGGGTTCCAGATAGACGACGCAACAATATTCCGGCGCAGTGCATTTAAGATCCGGATATTTTGCAGCAACCGCTTGGCCAATAGCAGGGATGATGGTGAGGTAATCCGCATAGCTCGGTGCCACCAAACGTTTTGAATAGACAATATACTCGGGTAAATCCTTGATGGTAGCTTCATAGTTCATAAAATAATCCTCCTCTTTTCCAGATAGAATAAATTCAATCCGGGAGAGTTGCTCTTGTTTAGCGGAGATTTCCCCAAGCAGCTCGCTCTTTCTTTTTTGCATGATAAAGTCAGCAGCAATACCGGAAATTAATTGCCGGATCTCATCAATAGACAGGCCAATTTGGCGAAATGATTGGATTTTGTGCAGAAGAATAAGCTGTTCTGTAGTATAAAAGCGGTATCCGGTAAAGGGGTCAATATGAGCAGGTTTGAGCAGTCCTACCTCATCATAATAATGGAGGGTTTTGATCGTAGTCAGGCTCATTTTGGAAAATTCTCCGATGCGAAACATAGTGCAGATCTCCTTTCATGTACTCAGTCTACAATCTCCGCCAGGGGGAGAGTCAAGAGGATATTTAAAAATTACGGACTATTTTTATCTGGCCAGTTAGGCGCAAATATGGTATGATATTGGGTATGGAAGAAACAAATCAGCCAAAACAAAGCGAAAATCTACAGGACTCGGCAATTGAACAGAGGGAAGAGTGGCGGCCGGATGATTTTTTGCCGTCCTATCAGCCGCGGATTTGGCCGCTGTGGATACCGCTGGCAGTGTATTTTTGCGGCATTTTTGTCAGTTCCTTGGCCAGCCTCTTGTATTTGACCGGAATGCAAGAGGTGCCAATGCAGATTATTGGTATGCTGGTGCAGGACAGCATTTGGATTATTTTGCCGATACTGATCGCCTGTATTGCTCTTAAACACCAGCCCCGGGCTTTGGGTTTGACAAAGCCGCCCGTGAAGATAGCGCTTGTTGCTATCCCGCTTGGCATACTTTTTTATCTGATGAATACCATGGGAGCGATTATTGTTGATCTGCTGGCTCCCGGCAAAATTGCCTCTAGCCAAACGGTGGTCAATCTTTTTGGTCAGACTACCAGCAGCGTGGAAATTATCATGCTGGTATTGCTCATTTGTTTTGCCGCGCCAGTGGCTGAAGAAATGCTATTTCGGGCCTTCCTCTATCCGTCACTATTGCATTATTTTAAACGGCCAATAGCAATTATCCTCTGTGCCGCTGCTTTTAGTTTAGCGCATATGAACATCTGGACCTTTTTGCCTATCTTTATCGGTGGCTTAGGCTTCACCTGGCTTTATGATAAATACCGTAATCTTTGGGTTAATGCCATTGCCCATATGGCATGGAATAGTCTGGTGATCATATTATTATTTGTGCTTAATAATTCATTATATCAAGGAATATAAAGATAAAAAATAAAAACAAGGAGAAAAATATGATAATTATTGAAATGGAAAACGGTAAAAAAATTGAAATTGAGCTTTATGCTGACCATGCACCCAACACGGTAAAGAATTTTTTGTCTCTTGCCGGCAAAGGTTATTATGACGGTTTAATTTTCCACCGGGTGATCAGCGGTTTTATGATTCAGGGCGGCTGTCCGGACGGCACTGGCATGGGCGGCCCCGGCTATAGCATCAAAGGCGAATTCAAAGAGAATGGCGTCAATAATCAACTGCAGCATCAGCGCGGGGTGATCTCGATGGCCCGCGCCGGCAACCCCAACAGCGCTGGCAGCCAGTTTTTTATCATGCATCAAAATGGCTTTTTCCTCGACGGCCAATACGCTGCTTTTGGCAAGGTGATCAACGGCATGGATGTTGTGGATGAAATTGCCGCTACTGCGACAGACGCGCATGACAAGCCAAAAAGCGAGCAGAAAATCAAGAGTATTAGCGTAATTGATGAAGGCCAGATAGAAGAACCGGAGAAATGCTAAAACAATATCACAAGCTAAGGAGATAAGCTTATGTCTTTGCATGGAAATGCTCTTGTTGCCCAAAGCGGCGGCCCTTCCGCGGTTATCAATAACAGTGTTTGCGGAGTGGTGGAGACCTGGTTCAATGAAGCGGGTTTTGGCACGATTTATGCCGGTATCAGCGGCGTTAAGGGTATTCTGGATGAAAACATCGTTGATTTGAAGGCCCAAGACCCCGCTGCTATTGCCGCCTTGCGCCATACTCCCGGCGCGGGTATTTTCTCCTGCCGCTATAAAGTGCAGGAAGAAGATCATGGGCGCTTGATTGATATTATGAAAAAACATAATATCCGCTATTTCTTTTATAATGGCGGCAATGACAGTATGGATACTGCCCATAAAATGTGGCAGGCAGCACAGAGCGCCGGCTGGGAGATGAGGGTGATTGGCGTGCCCAAGACAATTGATAATGATTTGCCCTTTATCGATCATTCGCCCGGCTTTGGTTCCGCTGCTAAATATATTGCCGCCACAGTGCGCGAGACAGGTATTGACCTGGAAAGTGTTTCTACCAAGAACAAGGTGACAATTCTTGAGGCCATGGGCCGCGATGCCGGTTGGCTGACCGGGGCAGCTGCGCTTTCCCGCCGCTTTGCCAATGAGGCGCCGCATTTGATTTATTTGCCGGAAATTGCCTTTTCGCAGGATAAATTTTTGGCGGATGTGGAAAAAATCTATCAGCAGCAGGGCTATTGCTATGTGGTAGTCTCAGAGGGCTTGCGTGACGCGGATGGCGATTATTGCTTTACCTCCGGCAGCGTAGATGCTTTTGGCCACAAACAGCTTTCCGGTGTGGGTATTGCCTTAAAAGATTTAGTGGAGCATAAAATTGGCATTGCTGCCCGCTGCAATACTCTTGGAACCACCCAAAGAGCAGCCATGCATTTTGCCTCCAAAACTGATGCTGACGAGGCCTATACCGTCGGCGCCAATGCCGTGCGCTATGCCCTGGAGGGCAAAAGCGGTGTTATGGTTACTCTGGAGCGTGCGGGCAATAATCCCTATCAATGCGTTTATGGGGAGATTGCCCTGGATAAGGTGGCAAATAATGAACAGAAGGTGCCGCGGGAGTGGATCAATAAAGAAGGCAATTATGTCACCGAGGAATTTATCAACTATGTGCGCCCACTGATTCAGGGAGAGGTTGCTGTGCCTATGAAGGATGGCCTTCCTGATTATGTCAGACTGGATTTGACCAGAGGCCGCGTATAATAAAAATCCACCCAATTGGGTAGTGTTAATGAATAAATCTGCAAATAAAAACCGGATATAAATATCCGGTTTTTATTTATTGTTAAAGCTTGTAGCCGTAATATAAATGGCTATAGCGTTCTTCGTTGTAAAATTTGGCAATATCCGGCAGGGAGCCCCACAGCTGAAAGCCTATTTTTTCCAGTACCGAAATACTGGCCTTATTGCAGCTGAGCAGAATGGCCATCATATGGCTATAATTATTCTCTTTGGCCGCAGCCAGGCAGTGATATACCAGCTTGCTGCCAAGACCCTGGCGATGATGATGGAAATCGACATAATAGCTCAGTTCGCAAACATCAACAACAGCCTTGCGGCCGGCGCGGTATGGTGAAATATATGCATAAGCAATAACCTTGCCATCTTGCTCACCAACAAAAATCGGCGTTCTTGCATCATGGGCATAAAACCAGGGAAGTCTGTCGTCAACGTTCAGGATATCCATATCGCAGGTGCACTGACCGGCAGCAATCGCCTGGTTATAGATGTCCGTAATCGCCGGCAAGTCATTTATAGTTGCATTTCTGATTATGAAATTAGCTTCCATAATGATCTCCTGATCGCGAGTATTTATTAAAATTAATTATAGCTGATTTCACTAGTAAATTGCAAGTATTAAACAAAATTATTTATAAATAAACATTGTCGTATATTTATTTTTGATTAGTGTATAGCAAACAAAATTTGGTTGATACTAAGAAAGCAGCTTATGAAAAAAGATATTAAAGGAGGAAGAACGATGACAATGACCCCAAAGGAATTAATGTATCTGGAGGATTCTATGGGCATGGAGCAGCAATTGCAGATTAAGTGCAATGATTATGCGGCCAAAATAGGCGATGCTCAGTTGCAAAATATGCTTTCTCAGTTGGCAAAAGAGCATCAAAAACGGTTCTCTTGTCTGATGAATGAACTTAATGGCTAAGGAGGAGAAAAAATGACTGAGGTTAATAATATGCAAGATAGAGAATATATGGAAGATGTTCTTTTAACCGCCAAAACTCTGGGCGCGCTGTATCACTATGCCACGCAGGAATCTTCAACCGAGCAGGTGCATCAGCAGTTCAAAACGCATATGGGTGAGGTTATGGATGCGCAGCACCAAATTTATGCGGCGATGAGCCAGAAGGGTTGGTATCCGCAGCAGCAGGCTCAGCCGCAGCAGATTCAGCAAGTTAAAGCAAAGTTTAGCCAGAATAATTAGCTGAACTAGGCAATAAAAAGAGAGGCGCTGGCGCCTCTCTTTTTATTGCTCTATTTTGTTATCGTATAAATTCAGGATCGCTCTCTGCAAATTCCAAAGTTTTCACTAAGCTCAAACTATCCATTTCGATAATATTAATATCGTTCTGGCTGCAAATATAGATATATTCTTCTACATAAAGCCCGCGGGTATTATATGACCATTCGCTGGTTTCGAAATGGCCTTTTTTATAAAAGCCGCTGGTGTCATCATAGCCATAAACATCGTAGCCAGCGTCAACAGGGAAGGCGATTAAATCCTTGGCTGCGGAAATAAGAATTGCTTTGTGGTTATACAGAGCCTCAGAATAATAGCTGTCTAAAAGCAGCGTATGCTTTTCTGTGACATTAGCAGGGTCTTCGGTATTAAACATGGTCAGCTTCATGCCGTTGGTGCGGCCAGTCTCCGGATCAGCGTCCATGCCCAGGCCAAACAGCCTGCCTTCTGTATAGTTATGCAAATATTGAGAGAAGCCGGGGATTTTCAGCTGAGATAGAATAGTGGGATTAGCCGGGTTGGCGAGGTCGACAGCAAATAACGGGTCAACCTGGCGGAAGGTGACGAAGTAACCAATATCACCGCTGAAGCGGGCAGAGTAGATGACCTCACCCTTGGCCAAGTCAGTTATTTCGCCGACAGGGTCCAGATTTTCATCCAATACCCATAAGGCATTGGTAGAATCTTCGTTGTCATCCCATTCGTAGTGCTTCCAATTGCGCTTGGTATCGGTATAGACTTTATAACTATAGCTGTAAAGCGTTGTTACCAGACGCAAATGGCCGTTATACTCATCGAGAGAAAACTGGTTAAGCAGATTGCCGTCAACCTGGCCGTCAGCATCGAGAGAGATATTTCCCTGATCAAGAGCAAAGCGCATAATGCTGGTAGTATTCTTCTCCTGATAACTGACAACATTGTATTGGTCTTCCTGATATGGTTCGCTCTCCTCAACATCATAGATGGAGTTGGCCAGATAAAGGTTGTCATAGCTCATATACACAGTGCTGCTGCCGCCCAAAACGCTCATATTATCAACCATTGCCTGATCACTTAGATCAATGCTGGAGATCACAGTATAGACGGTGCTGTTTAGCTCAGGCAGGATGCAGATATCTTTTGGCGCAACCAAAGAGGACTCATTGCCGCAGTAAAGCAGCGGAATATAGCTTCCCGGGTCATCCTCATCTATGCCGGTGTAGATATAGTGATTGGAGATGAGATACAGCGTATCATCAACCAAGCGGGAATTGAGATAATAGCCGTCCTGACCCAAAGACTCCACTTGTTGGGGTGCGGAAGGATTGCTCACATCATAAATGAGCACTTGAGTAGTCTCTGTACTATTGTAGCCATAGCCATAGCTATAATCATAGACATCGCCCTTGGCGGAGTCAGCAGGCGCCTCCCAGGTGTTTTTATTAGTGATAACGGCCAGATAATCCTCTGCTACATATATTTCCGAGGCATATTGATTATAGTTGCTGGCGCTGGTTGTTTGATAGTCGGGGATAAGTTCCGTTTGCGAAAGGATGGCGCTGTTTTCGCCTTCGGCATTGCTGATAATCAAATCATTATTGCGCAGGATATAGATGTACTGCCCATCCGTTTTGACAATATCACCCTCGTCGATATTTGCCACCTGGGTGTTTGTTTGCGAATAATCCCCGCCGCCCGCCTCAGCTGTATCGGCGTTGTAATTGTTATACGCGACATCGTCATCAGCAGCCGGCTCATTGGCGCCAAAATCACCCTCTGCGCCGCTGTTGGTTTCCATAGGCATTGCCATATCAGCAGTCATTTCCGGAGCTGCTGACTTACTGCCATAGCGGGAAGCATCGCCCGCTAGATAGTTTTGTTCCAAAGCGGCATAGATCTCTGCATAATCAGCTGCCGCATAGATCAGCTCGTCAGAGGCGAGGGGATTATTTTGAGCCTCCTCAGCATCAGGCCAGAGAGCGACTGTGCCAACGACCAAGAGCAGGCAAGCGGCTGCCAGGACTGCCCACTTGGTATATTTGGGCTTGCGGCCTTTGGGGGCGTCGGCTTGTTGTGCCGGCACATCTTCTATGCTGGCAAGAGGGGTGGGCAAGCCTTCTTTGGCGGCAATGCGCTGATAGGTTTGCTCTATTTGCTCAGCAGTTGTTGGTGGGAGATTAAGGTTAAGGGTATCTAAATAGTCATGGAAATCTTTATTCATCTTTGTAGTCCCCTTTCGCTCAGTTGTTCTCTTAAACGGAGCTTACATTGATAAAGCCGGTTGCTAATTTGTTTTTCACTCAGCCCAATAGCAACAGAAATATTTTTTACCGGTTCCAGATAATAGTGCCGGCGCACAAATATCTCTCTATCTGGCTCAACAAGGGTATTGATCAATTCTTGCAGGGCTTCATTATCTTCTTCCTGAACCAGAATATTCAAGGTATCGTCATTTGCCAAAAACAGCTCGCAGTCTTCAGTAACATCTGCATAACTGTTTTTCAGCTGATGCCAGCGGTTGATGGCATTATGCCGGGCAGTGGTGATTAACAGCCCTTTTAGGCTGCCCCGCTCCGGGTCGAGCCGATCAATACTTTTCCAGACATTGATAAAGGTATCGGCAATCACTTCTTCAATATCCTCATTATGCCCAGTGAGTAAGCTGGAGCTGACTTTTGCCACCAGATTACGGTATTGGCTGATCAGGCTATATAAGCCTATTGACGGATCCTCCCGTAACTGGTTAATAATGGTGATATCATCCATTTATTAATCCTCCATGATCAAGGAGTAAAAAGATCTTTTACTCTAATGTACATTGCGAAAAGGGATTTTTCTTAAAACCTAGCTAGTTTAGAATATCAATCATCAACAAATAAGTCAAATATAAAGATTTTTTATAAAAATTGGGATATTAATAAAATATAAATGGTTTTAATTGCATGACAATATATGGTAAACTGTTGAAGAGTCAAATAAAAATTTTTCCGGAAGGCATAAAATGATTTACGATATTGCTATTCTTGGCGCAGGTCCTGCCGGCGCAACATTAGCCCGCTTAATTGGCAGACAAATGTCAACGCTGGTGATTGACATGAAGGATGAACAAAAAACTTTTCATAAGCCTTGCGGCGGGCTGCTCAGTGCTGACGCGCAAAAAGCCCTGTCTCATTTTAGCCTGACCCTGCCCAAAAGTGTTTTGGTTGATCCGCAGATTTTTGCAGTCAAGACTATTGACCTTGCCAGTGGTTGCAGCCGTTATTATCAGCGGTTTTATATTAATCTCGATCGCCACCGCTTTGATTTATGGCTGATGGAGATCATGCCGCAAGAGGTGACCATATATATAGGTAGGGGTATTGCCATTGCTGAAAAAGAGGGGATTTTTACTATTACCTGTATTAATCACCAGGGAGAAAAAACGGTTTTTCAGGCCAAACAGATTGTCGGTGCTGATGGAGCAAATTCATTAGTAAGAAGAACCTTTTTCCCCCAGCATAAGATCAGAAAATATTTGGCAATTCAGCAATGGTTCAAAGATGATAAGATGCGGCCGCTCTATTCTTGCATCTTTGATCCGGAAACCAGCGATTGTTGCTCGTGGTCAATCTCCAAAGATGAATACACTATCTTTGGCGGAGCTTTCCCCCTGGATAAGGCACGCCAACGCTTTGAGCTGCAAAAAAGCAAGCTGAAAAGTTATGGCTTTCATCTGGAGCGGCCGGTGCGCACAGAAGCTTGTCTGGTTTTGCGCCCCCAGTCAGCGAGTGAAGTCATCATTGGCAGAGAAAAAATCTATTTAGCGGGAGAAGCTGCCGGATTGATCAGCCCTAGTTCTTTGGAGGGTATTAGCTGGGCAATTGATAGCGCCTGTTGTTTGGCTGATGTGTTACTGCATCAGCAAGAGAATATTTATCACGCTTATCACCGGCAAATTAAACCCCTGATATGGAAGCTAAGAGGCAAAATATGGAAAAGCCCTTTTATGTATCGACCCTGGCTGCGAAAAATGATTATGAAATCAAAACTAAAAACCATTGATGTTATTGAAGCCAAAAAAGAATAAAAACACTTGACAAATACCGAACATTTGTTCTATAATGAGGCTGACGGGAGTGGTATAGGCATTTTCAAACGCCTATACCACTTTTGATTATGCTTAAGGAGGGTAGAGAAAATTAACCAATATTATAGGAGAACTTGACTACAGCGTTTGATTTTTGGCGCTGTAGTTTTTGTTCCCGCTTTGCAACAACAGAAAAGGAGGATATATGTGAGTACAGCATATGATTTAGGCAGAGTAACCGGGGGATTTATCATCCTCGGTTTTTTTGATGATATGTCAGCTCTGCAACAAGCAATCGTTTCACCGGCAGTTGGGGATGCTTATGGCCTGGGCAGCGGCGCGCCTTATGATATCTATATTTGGGACGGCAGCAGAGAGGCTTGGTTGAACCTGGGCCCCATTACCGGAGCAAAAGGTGAGCCGGGCGCTGGTTTTACGGTCAAAGGCTATTTTGCTACCGTGGCTGCCTTACAGGCTACTGTTAGCAGCCCGGAAATTGGTGATGTTTATGGAGTTGGGGCAGCAGCTCCGTTTAACATTTATATCTGGGATGGCATAGGCAGCGCCTGGGTGAACAATGGGCCAATTCAGGGCACCCAGGGCATACCTGGCGCAAAAGGTGATAAAGGCGCAAAGGGCGACAAAGGAGATAAGGGTGATAAAGGCGATATTGGCGCGGCTGGCCCCACTGGTTCGCAAGGCCCCCAAGGTAATCCAGGCCCCGGCTTAGCGGCTGGCGGCACAATCAACCAGGTAGCCTATAAAAAATCCGCCACGGACTATGACACCGCCTGGAAAACCCTCACCCCATCCGATATCGGCGCGGAGGTTGAGGGCGCGGCAGCCAGTGCAGTAGCAGCGCACAACACAGACGCAGCGGCGCATAGCGCGCAGTTTGCCGGTTTGGTGCCAATTGGCTATTTGCCTGCTTTGGCGGTTAGCGGTTCCAGCGGTTCTATTGCTATCCCCTTAGCCAAGGAACAGTTTATTTACACGCTCAGCCTGTCGGGAACAACCAGCCTATCTTTCACTACCGCCGGGCTGGATACCAGCAAGCGGGTAGTTTTCCGCTTGGAAATAATCACCAGCGTAGCCAGCGCTTCAATAACTTTCCCCTCCGGCACCTGGCCTTGGGGAAACCCTGAGATAGGCAGCGCCGGGCAGTATTGGTTCAGCATAGAAGGTGCGTACAGTAGCGGCAGCTGGGCGTGGACATTTGAACAGATAAGGGGTGAATAAGATGGGGTTATCTATGCCGAGAAGGATGTTTGCTCTCTTAAATAAAGTAAAAAAATGGGTGAAACTGGCCAATCCCACTATTTTGCCTACTGGCAATGGGCGGGGCTGTGATTTTAGTTCTGATGGTGTTTATCTGGCCATAGCTCATGACGCCAACCCTTTCATAACTATTTACAAACGCAGTGGTGATACTTTCACCAAGCTGGCTAACCCCGCTACTTTGCCCCCTAACACCGGGTATAGTTGCAGTTTTTCTGCCAACAGGGTTTATCTGGCCGTAGGTCATGCCTACAGCCCATTCATAACTATCTATAAACGCAGCGGGGATACTTTTACCAAGCTGGCTAACCCCGCTACCTTGCCTACTAGCTATGGGTATGGCTGTAGCTTTAGCCCTGATAGTGTTTATCTGGCTGTAGCCCATCAGGTCAGTCCATTCATAACTATCTACAAGCGTAGCGGGGATACTTTTACTAAGCTGGCTAACCCGGCTACCTTACCTGCTGGCAACGCGTATGGTTGCAGTTTTAGCTCTGATGGCGTTTATCTGGCTGTAGCCCATAGTATCAGTCCCTTCATAACTATTTACAAGCGCAGCGGTGATACTTTCACCAAGTTAGCTAATCCAGCTACCTTGCCTGCTGGCGCTGGGTTTGGTTGTGATTTTAGCTCTGATGGAACTTACTTAGCCGTGGCACACAGTATCAGCCCATTCGTAACTATCTACAAGCGCAGTGGTGATACTTTCACCAAGCTGGACAATCCCGCTGCTTTGCCCACCGGCGCTGGGTATGGCTGCAGTTTTTCCGCTGACGGGGCTTATCTGGCTGTGGCGCACGAGGGCTTTCCCTATTTAACGATATATGAGCGCAGGGGGGATGCCTTTATTAAATTAAGTGACCCTGCCGCATTGCCTACCGGCGCTGGGTATGGTTGTGATTTTTCCTCTGACGATACCTATTTGGCAGTGGCGCATGTAAATATGCCGTTTATAACTATTTACAAAGGAGAATAAATTTAATGTATAAACTAATTGATGGCGCTCTGCAAGCAGCGCCCAAGTATCTTACTGCCGATGATGGCAGCCTGATAGTTAACCCTACAGAAGAGATGCTGCAAGCAGCTGGGTATTATCCGCTGCTAATCGACGCTGAGCCGGACTATGACGAGGCGACGCAATATTTAGAAGCATATTATACGCAGGAAGCAACGGCTATCCGCCAAAGCTGGCGTATTTTTCAGCTGCCGCCAGAGCCGGAAGCAGAGCCGACTATCGCGGATATGGAGGCAGCCCTGCTGGAAGGAGTGAATTCAATTGTCTAAGCAGATTATGGAAGCGATGCGACTGATCGGCCAGAGCATGGCCAGCCAGATTAAAGAAAAGGGTGCGGCTATGGACGGCACCGCTATTATTGACGCGGAGGTATTTATCCCCGAATGGCAGCCAGGCAAATACGAAGTAGTCGGCCAGCCTGTCAGATACGGCGAGCAGGTATATAAGGTACTGCAAATCCATGACAGCACCGCCAACCCGGCCTGGACGCCGGATGAAGCCTCGCTGTTTGAGATTATGCACACCAAAGACGCAGCCAAGGCTAAGCCGTATATAGCTCCCTTTGGCACCAGCGGGCTGTATAGCAAAGACGAGGTGTGCCTGTGGACAGACGGCAAAGTGTATAAGAGCAAGGTTGATAACAACGCCTATTCGCCGGGGGAATATGCGGCTAACTGGGTGGTTGTGGAAGGATAAGAAAAAGTTATTTTTATTATAAAAAAAACTTTTTGGGACAAAATATTAGATATCTAATTATTATAAAAAGGAGGACGCTAGAATGGATTATCAACATGATCGGGAAAGCTTGCTTAATGACTGCGGCAATGGCAACGGTTCCTGCCCATATTGCGGTGCGGATATGGTAGACAATACCGGTTTATGCCATAAATGTAAAAAAACTGTCACCTGAGACCGACAATTAACCTTTCCCTGATAAATACGGGAAAGGCACAATCAGTTTGATTGTCCGATTAAGCCGCCCAAAAATGAGGCGGCTTTACTCTTGACAGTAAACATTTGTTCGAGATATAATTAAGTTACTATTATAGGCAGGTGCTTGGTGATGGAAAAAATTATTTGCCATATTGATGTTAATAGCGCCTATCTTTCCTGGACAGCGCTGCAACATTTGCAGATGAAGGATGACGCTGTTGATTTGCGGCAGGTTCCTTCTGTGATCAGCCGCGATAAAGAATCGCGTCATAGTGTTGTTTTGGCAAAAAGTGTTCCTGCCAAAGCCTATGGCATACAAACAGGCGAACCACTGCTGCAAGCCCAGCGCAAATGTGCTGATTTGCTGGTGGCTAGCCCTGAGTTTGCTCTGTATCTGGATTATTCCAGCAAATTTATTGCTATTTTGGCAGAAATGGCTCCGGTGGTGGAGCAGTTTTCTATTGACGAGGCGTGGATAGATATCAGCGGCACCAAGGCTATTTATGGCAGCCCGCTGGAGGCGGCCAGATTAATCAAAAAACGCATCTATGATCAGCTTGGTTTTACCGTCAATATCGGCATCTCTACTAACAAATTGCTCTCCAAAATGGCCAGCGATTTTAGCAAGCCGGATCAGATACATACTTTGTTTCCGCATGAGATAGAGCAAAAAATGTGGCCTTTGCCAGTGCGGCAGCTCTTTTCGGTGGGCGCGGCCACAGCGGAAAAATTAAATAGTATCGGCATTATGACAATTGGCGATTTAGCGAAGGCCGCCCCCGGGCATTTGGCCCTGCGTTTGCATAAACAAGCCTATGTGCTGTGCGATTATGCCAATGGCAGAGGGGAAGAAGAATTAGCCAGGGAATCGAGCCTGAATAAATGCTATGGCAATTCTACAACCACTGCTGTTGATGTGGCGGATAGGCAAACCGCGCATAAGATTTTGCTTTCGCTCAGCGAAACAGTGGGGATGCGGATGCGCCGCGACGGGCAAAAAGGCCGCTGCCTGGCTGTGCAAATCCGCAGCAACCAGTTTATTGATACTTCTAAACAGGCCCAGCTGACGAAAGCGACGAACAATACTTCTGCCATATATCACCAGGCCTGTGAGCTGTTTGACCAGCTATGGGATAAGCATACGCCCTTGCGTTTACTCGGCATCTCCATCAGTAAATTAGGCGAAGAAGCTGCCTCGCAATATGCTTTGTTTGAGGATGATAATAATAATCAAGACAAATTAGCGCAAATTGATTCCGCGGTGGATAAGATCCGGGAAAAATTTGGTGATAACGCCATCAAGAGGGCGCGCTTTGCTGATTCTGGAGAAGACCATATGGCCGGGGCGCTCAGCAAGGAAATGCGTAAAAATGGCGGGGACAAAGGCCCCAAATACTAAGTTTTTCCTATTCAAAGCACAGTAATAATGCGATAAAACATTTATAGTGATAGACAAATACATATAATTAGAAAAGAAAAAAGAACAGCTATTTTGCTGTTCTTTTTTCTTTTGCGCTGGTATAAATGACCCTCTTTACGGTAATAATTGACTCATAAGCGATTGCAATCAGGAGTGATAAATTTGCTCAACAAAGTAGAAATTTGCGGCGTCAACACAGCTAAACTGCCAGTACTGCCTAATGATAAAATCAACGCACTGTTTATTGAAGCTCAAAAGGGAAATGAACAAGCAAGAGAAGAGTTAATATCCGGAAATTTAAGACTGGTTTTAAGCGTCATTCAGCGCTTTAATAACCGGGGCGAAAACGCGGATGATCTCTTTCAGGTTGGCTGCATTGGCCTGATCAAAGCAATAGACAATTTTGATTTGAGTCAGGGCGTCCGGCTTTCTACCTATGCGGTACCGATGATCATCGGCGAAATCCGCCGTTATCTGCGTGACAATAATTCCATCCGCGTTTCGCGATCCTTGCGTGATATTGCCTACCGCGCTTTGCAGGCCAGAGACGCTTATGTCAATGAGCATGGCAAAGAACCCAAAATTGAGGAGATTGCCAAAGCCATTGATCTGCCCCGCGAAGATGTGATTTTTGCGCTTGACGCGATAGCTGATCCGATATCCTTGTTTGAGCCAATCAGCAATGAAAGCGGAGACCCGGTATATATGATGGATTTGGTCGGCGATGATAAAAACGGCGAAAAAACCTGGATGGAATCGCTCAATATTAAAGAAGGCCTGGCCAAGCTGGGCGAACGGGAAAAGAAAATCATCAATTTGCGTTTTTTTGTCGGCAAGACACAGATGGAGGTTGCGGAAGAGATCGGTATTTCTCAGGCTCAAGTATCGAGATTGGAAAAAGGCGCCCTAATGCAGCTGCGCAAGTATGTTTAATTATTATGGTGCGGATTTGCTCCGCAGCTATTTCGGTTAGGAAAGGGATAATATGAACAAGATGAAATTAATCAAAGTAGGCTTAGTTATTGTGGTAGTCGTACTCTCCGGGCTGTCCTTCTATTTCTTCGCTGACAATGACAGCGAGGTGTTGTTTGCCGATATGCAGGCAGAGGAAAAACCGCTGCGCCTGCATGTGCTGGCCAATAGCGACAGCACAGCGGATCAGCAGCTGAAGCTCCAGGTGAGGGATTATATTATTTCTTTAGTAGAGCCGGAGCTATCCGTTGCTACCGATAAGCAAGAAGCTATGCAATGGATTGAGGATTCGCTGCCAACGCTGAGCACAGCCTGTAATGATTATTTGGCTGGTTGTTCTGATTATACAGCACAGCTGACCCTGGCGCGCTCTGATTTCCCTGATATCAATTATGACGGCGTCATTTTTGCGGCCGGGGAATATGATGCCCTGAAAATAGTTGTCGGTGAAGGAGCGGGCAAAAACTGGTGGTGCGTCTTATTCCCGCCGCTGTGCTTTGTTGATTTGGCCACTGAATATGAAAGTGATGATTCGCTGGCAGTGTGGGCTCCTGCGGATGAGAGCAGTAACAGCTCCATGAATGTGCAATGGAAGCTGAGCGGGCTTTTCCGCAAGTAATTATAATTCCCAATCATCCCAGTCATAGGTAGCTGGCTTGCTAACAGCTTTGCTGGTCTCTTTTAGCGAAAAATCTTTTTGCTCAAAAGCTTTGCTTATAATCGGTCTTGATTCTTCATCGCCAATGATGATGACATCAAGGCCGATTTTTTTGATGCGCTCCCAAGGTAAAACCACTTCCTCGCTGCGCACAAAGAAGCCGAGGAATCTGCTTTCGCCGGGAATAACAATAGCGTCAACCGAGCCGGTATTGATATCTATCTCAATATCATGCACATAGCCCAGCTTTCTGCCGTCATTTTCATTTATGACGTCTTTACGACGTAAATCAGAGATGCGAAACATATATCTTCCTCCTTGATTTTATATATGCTTTGGGCCTCTTGATGATACCAAAAGTAAAATAATGGCAAATAATAATTGTCATAAAAAACTAGTAAAATAAGCATTTATTTGTTGATTGCGCTTGCAATACACTATCTTGGGCTTTATAATAATAAACATATACAATATAGAGTAGTATGCGCTTTGCTTGAATAATTAGGAGGAGGAAACTTTATGAAATGCGTATTTTGCGGCCATGAAGAATCCCGTGTTCTTGATTCTCGCCCGGTAGAAGAAGGCAGGAGTATCCGGCGCAGAAGAGAATGCCAGGAATGCGGCAAAAGGTTTACCACCTATGAGCGGATCGAAGAACTGCCGCTGATTGTGGTCAAATCAGATAACCGCAGAGAGCTGTTTGATTCTTCTAAGATCTTAAAGGGGCTGATCAAAGCCTGTGATAAGCGCAGCGTACCGCTTAGTGTTCTGGAATCTATTGTTGATGAAATAGAGCGTGAGCTGCGCAATAATCTTGAGCGTGAAGTTTCTTCCAATATGATTGGCGAGCTGGTGATGAAATATTTGCGCGGCGTAGACCAGGTGGCCTATGTGCGCTTTGCCAGCGTCTACCGTAATTTTGAGGATGTCTCTACCTTTATTGAAGAAATCCGCGCTTTGCAGAAAGAATTGATGGAAAATAAGGCCAACGCAAAATAGCTGATGCTGCGGCTGTTTATTAATATGGTGAGGTACAGATATGCGTATCACAGAGCACCCCATACTTGAGTTTGAGCGGGGAGAGCAAATAACAATTTATTATCAGGGCGAGCCGCTCCCGGCCTACGAAAACGAGACTGTGGCCGCTGCCCTGCACGCTGCCGGCATTCGTAAATTAGGCGTTTCCCTGGAGCTGCACCGTCCGCGGGGGCTGTATTGCGCCATTGGCAATTGCGGCAGCTGTTTTATGACAGTTGACGATCAGCCGAATATGCGCATCTGCGTGCTTAAATGCAAAGACGGGATGCGGGTGGTAGAACAAGGCGCAAGGGGAGTAGTCAAACTATGAAAAATATTGAAATTCTCATTATTGGCGGCGGCCCGGCCGGGTTGTTTGCGGCGATGGCAGCGGCCAATCTCGGCGCAAAGGTTTTGGTCTGCGAGCGTGACGACACCCTGGGCGGCCAGCTGATTAAGCAAACAGGCAAGTTTTTTGGCGATGAACATGCCTCCATGCGTGGTTTTGTCATTGCCAAAGAGATGATTGCTGATGTTGAACAGGCGGCTAATATCGAAGTCTGGCTGGATACGACTATCCTTGGCATTTATAGTGACGGCATTGTCACCTGCGAGCATGAGGGTCAGCATGTCAAAATTAAAGCGGAGCGGATTATTATTGCTACCGGCGCAGCGGAGAATTTTCTCGCCTTTCCCGGCAATGATCTGCCTGGCGTCTATGCGGCGGGCGCGCTGGAAACACTGATGCATAGCAGCGGAATTAAGCCGGCTGACCGGGTTTTAATGGTTGGCGCCGGCAATATTGGCCTCACCATCAGCTATCAGCTGAAGCAAGCTGGCGTAGAGGTTCCGGCGGTGATAGAGGCTCTGCCGCGTATCGGAGGATATCTGGTGCATGCCAGCAAGCTGGCGAGAACCGGCACCGCCATCAAAACGGGCTATACCATTAAAGAAGCCTATGGCAACGGCCAGGTTGAAGGCGCGATAATCGTTGCTCTGGATCAAAATATGCAGCAGATAGAAGGTACGGAAGAAGATATCAAATGCGATACTATTGCTTTGGCGGTGGGTCTGAGCCCGCTGGCTGAGCTCCTCTGGCAGGCAGGTTGCGAGATGCTCTTTGTCAAAGAGCTGGGCGGGCATGTGCCTGTTGTGGATAGATATATGGAAACCTCAATTGCCAATCTATATGTGGCAGGTGATGTTTGCGGTTTGGAAGAGGCCACCACAGCGATGATGGAGGGGCGCATTGTCGGCTTAAGCGCAGCGGCAACGTTGGCTTATCTGCCGGAAGAAGCGGCAAAATTGCAGGTAGAGGCGGCAGAACAGCTATGTTCTTTGCGTTCCGGGCCTTTGTGTGAAAGGGTTAGAACGGGGCTTGGCAAAATCAAAGACAAAAGAGGAGCGTAACCATGTTGCATAAGGATGGAATCCCGACCAAAGAGGATATCGCAAAAATTATGCCCAGCGAGGAACGCTTGGCCCAAGGTCCTGTTGCCGTATATGAATGCTTTCAGCAAATCCCTTGCAATCCTTGTGAAAAAGTTTGCCCGCATGCTGCGGTAACAGTTGGCGAAGATATCAATAATATTCCCAGCCTTGACGAAAACAAATGCACGGGCTGCGGCGATTGTGTTTTAAGCTGCCCCGGCCAAGCTATTTTTGTCATTGATCAGACCTATAACGCGGATTTTGCTGTGGTTAAGCTGCCCTTTGAATTTGTCCCTGTTCCTGCAGTCGGCCAATATGCCATCGGCCTCTCCCGCTTGGGTGAAGAATTGGGCTGGTTTGAGATCGCGGAAGTGAAAGAGAGCGGAGCAAAGAATAAGACGCGCCTTATCTCCATAATAGTACCGCGCAACCTAATGATGAAAATAAGAAATATCAAGGTAGGGGAGTATAAATAATGGCAGATATCACGATTATTTGTCGCTGCGAAGACGTGACCCGCGACCAAGTGCTGGAAGCTATCGCCGATGGCTGCGAAACTATTGATGAGATAAAAAGAGTCTTGCGCACTGGTATGGGCCCATGCCAAGGCCGCACCTGCACCAGATTAATTGCCCAGGAACTGGCTAAAATATATGGCGTGCCCATGGAAGAAATATTAATGCCCAATTTCCGTCCTCCGGCTAAACCAATAAGAATAGCTATGCTGGCTGACGCTTATGAGGAAGGGGGCGAGACCAGTGAAACGTAATTATGATTTTATTATTATCGGCGGCGGTATTATCGGCGTCTCCGTAGCCTTTGAACTGGCCAAGCGCGGCTATAATGATGTGTTGGTGATCGAAAAGGAATATCTGGCAGCAGGGGCGACAGGCCGCTGCGGCGCAGGTATCCGCCAGCAATGGGGCTCGATGCTTAATGCTACCCTGGCTGTAGAAAGCACGCAGCTTTTTGAAAATCTGGAGGAATACACCGGCTACAAGCGCTCTTGCGGCTTAAACCAGGCCGGGTATCTTTTGCTGGCCTATACTGAAAAAGAATGGGAGCAATTCCAAAAGAACCTTGAGGTGCAGCATAGTCTTAATGTGCCGTCTCATGCCGTTGATTTAGAGCAAGGCATTTATGAGCATGTGCCGCATATCAATACTAAAGATTTGTACGGCGCGACCTTTTGTCAAAAAGACGGTCATGCTGATCCTTTTCACTGTACCTTTGCCTATGCTGAGGGCGCCAAACGCTTAGGCGTGGATATCCTTACCTATACCACAGTACAGCAATTGCTGACTGATAACGGCAACATTCAAGGGGTGATGACCAGCCGGGGCAAGTTTATTGCGCCGATGGTGATTAATTGCGCCAATGCCTGGGCGCCGGCTCTCGCTGCCCAGGTTGGCGATAATATCCCTGTCTTCCCGGAGCGGCATCAGGTGATGGTGACAGAGCCTATCGGCCCCCTGGGGCCGAATAATACGCCGATGCCGATGGTCATGTCCTTTTCGCGCAAATTCTATGTGCAGCAGACACCGCACGGCAGTGTGATTATGGGTATTGGCGAGGCCGAGCCGATTAGCTTTGACATCAGCCCCACCTGGCATTTTATGGAAAAAACCGCCAATATTATTACCCGGACGCTGCCCTTGCTGGGCAAGCTGCGTATTGTCCGCCAATTTGCCGGATTGTATGATATGAGCCCGGACCGCAGCCCGGTAATAGAGTTTTCCAAAAATGCCGAGGGCTTGATTACCATTTGCGGTTTTTCCGGACATGGGTTTATGGTGGCGCCGCGTACCGCGATTTTAGTCGCCAAAGCAATATGTAATGAGGCCGATGATTTGGATATTAATTTGTTTGCTGCCAGCCGTTTTCTCTCCGGAGAATTGCTGGTTGAGCCGTCTGTGGTTTAATTTGCGCAACAATTTAGCTAATGTCGAGATAGCTTGATATTCCGGGATAGTTAGCTCTTGCCCAGAGTTAAGTCAAAATGATATAATTATTATTATGAATACAAACAGTAGATCGCAGCACAATTCAAAATTGCCAAGAAAATGGCGCGGAATTGATTATATCGCAGCAGTTATTGTGCTGGCGATTGTTCTCTTTGCCCTAGTGGCGGCAGTCAATTATATTAAATTTTTACGCTTGGATATGGTTCGCGCGGAACAGAAAACAGAGCTGATAGCTGCTGATGCCAAGGTGATAGTCATCCGCAATGAAAAGCCGGTCAAGGGCCTAAGCAGCGGTTATTTTGCGCCTCTTTTAGAAGAGGGGGAAAAGGTCAAAACCGGCGGCGCTATTGGCTATTTGAATGATGACAGCGGCAAATCAACTGCGGTGACTGCCGACATCGGCGGTTTGGTCTATTATCAGCTTGACGGCTGGGAAGAGCTGCTCAATCCCGACAATATCCTCTCTATTGACTGGCCCTCGGTTTTTGAGCAGTTTGCCGAGCAGGAACAAGCTTCTGAGGAACTGTCTCATCCGGTGGAAAACCTTGGCGCCGGCAGGTCTGTGGCCAAGATTATCGATAATTTGACAGTGCCGTATTTTTGTTTTTATGTCACAGAGGATATCAGCGAATTTATTAACGATAACCGGATAAAAGTCCTCTTTGAAGATATTGAAGCGGCCAACACCCTATGGTTGAATTTGGAGGAAAACGATGAAATGGCCAATAGCAGCCATTATATCGTTGCCAGCTATAAAGTGGACGAGCCCTTTTTTCATGATTACCGTTATGGCAATGCCAAAATTATTGGCGAAACGATTAGCGGCATAGCTGTTCCGGCCACGGCTATCTTTACCAATGAACAAGGGAAAACTGGTGTTTTTCTGCGCTCGCGCAAGCAAATAGTTTTTCGGGAAGTGACGCTCTTGTATGAGGATGAGGAAATTGCCCTTGTGCAAGAGTTAACAGCTACGGATATGGTTGTCACTAATCCCGAGCGGGCCAAAGAAGGGCAGCGCGTGTATTGATGCTGCGTATAGTTGAGGTGAAATTATGACGATTGAGCAATCAATTAAAGAGGTTGAAGCAAAGATCAAACAAGCGCAGGCCAGAAGTGAAAGGGCTGCCGCATCAGTATTATTGCTGGCAGTGACCAAGACCAAGCCGATAGAGCTTTTGGCTGAGGCAGCCAAGAGCGGCGTCAATGATTTTGGTGAAAACAGAGTGCAGGAATTAATCATCAAATATGATACCTTCCCCGATATTAACTGGCATCTTATTGGCCATTTGCAGAGCAATAAAGTCAAATATATTATTGGCAAGACTAAGTTAATCCATTCTCTGGACAGCATTGCCTTGGCTGCGGAAATCGACAAACGCAGCGCTGCCGCTGGACTTGTCACTAATACCCTGGTGCAGATCAATATTGCGGAAGAAGACAGCAAAAGCGGTATTGCCGAAGATGAGGTGGCGGATTTTCTGGCAGCTATGGCAGATTATCCCCATCTTAAGGTGCAGGGTTTGATGACCATCGGCCCCCATGTTTATGACCCGGAAGAGATCCGTCCGGTTTTTCGGCGATTGAGGGAGCTTTTTGATCAATACCAACAGCAAAGTATGGAGCATCTGGATTTTCGATATCTTTCGATGGGTATGAGCTATGATTATGAGATAGCCGTGGAAGAGGGAGCTAATATTGTTCGCGTTGGCAGCAGTATTTTTGGCAGCAGGGGATAGATTTTGCAGGATTTATTTGATATTATATAGAAACTAAACAGATAATGTATAATTTTGTGCATTTATTAAAGGAGGAAAAAGACAAATGGCAGGTATTATGGATAAAGTTAGCGACTTTTTCTTTAAAAGCGAAGATGATGTGGTAGAGACCAATGAATTATTTGAGCCTGATGAGGCTATGCCAATTGAGCCTGACTCTTATAAAAAAGCACAACAAGCGAAAAAACCAATGAAAAAAACCAATTTGATTAGTGTGCCTTCTAAAGGTAAAAATAACGAAAACCTGGAAATTGTTCTCTTTAAGGCGGTCACCTATGATGATATGCAGGAAATTGCCCGCCAGATCAAGGACCGCAAGGTCGCTGTGGTTAATTTTGAGGATATGGATAAAGATGTGGCCCAAAGAATGGTCGACTTTTTGTCCGGCGCTGCTTTTGCCTTGGATGGCGTACCGCGCAAAGTTTCCGGCGGCACCTTTATTTTCAGTTCTTCTCAGGTTGATGTCAGCGGGCAGATTATGGAAGGCGACGGTAATTTTGATGCGGATGACTATGCCGATGACGACCGTTTTTCTACCAACCAATGGCTGCGTTCTTAAACCATTTGTAATTAAGGAGGCAGAGAGCCATTTTTGTCATTCAGTTAATTCAAGTAGCTTTTAGAGTATATTATGTACTGATCTTAATTAGGGTTATTTTTTCCTGGATTCAGGTGAGGGATAATGCCTTTAGCCGTTTTATCTATGGCATGACTGAGCCGATTTTGCGCCCTCTCCGTAGATTGATACCGCCGCGCCCCAGTTTTCCCATTGATCTTTCTCCGATATTGGCTATTATTGCTTTGGAAATTATTGAACGTGTACTGGTCGCAATTTTGTTGCGCGTACTCTTTTAAATTTTGCCATAGTGTGGTTATCAAGCTTTTCGCACCTGTGGCGAAAAGCTTTCATTTTGTATAAAGCAGTCTAATCAAGAAAGGAACAGGTAATCTATTTATGTCCAAGCAAGACAATCAAAATGATTTTGGCAATACGCTAAATTTGCCTCAGACTGATTTCCCCATGCGAGGGAATCTTCCGCAAAAGGAGCCGGAAACTTTGGCGCAGTGGAAAAAGATGGATATGTATCATTTGCTGGCGGAAAAAAATGCCGGCAAGCCAAAATTTATTCTTCATGACGGACCGCCGTATGCCAATGGTGATATTCACCTGGGGCATGCTTTAAATAAAATTCTCAAAGATATCATTGTCAAATATAAATCGATGTCCGGTTTTGACGCGCCCTATGTTCCGGGCTGGGATACCCATGGCCTGCCCATTGAGCAAAAAGCTATTAAGGATCTGGGCATTAACCGTGACAAGGTCACCCGTGTTGATTTGCGTAAGCGCTGCGAGGAATATGCGCTGAAATATGTGGCAACGCAAAGCGAGCAGTTTCAGCGGCTGGGTGTGATTGGCGACTGGCAGCAGCCCTATATCACCCTGCGTCCTGATTATGAGGCAGTGCAGATTAAGACCTTTGGCGAGATGGCTAAAAAGGGCTATATCTATAAAGGCAAAAAGCCGATTTATTGGTGCCCGGATTGCGAAACTGCTTTGGCAGAGGCGGAAATTGAATACGAAGACCATAAATCAGCCTCGATTTATGTCAAGTTTCAGATAGAAGACGGCAAAGGCAAGCTGCCGCAGGACGCTTATGTGGTGATTTGGACCACCACTCCCTGGACTATCCCCGCTAATCTAGCCATTTCTTTGCACCCGGATTTCAGCTATGCGCTGATTGCCATTGGTGGTGAAAAATGGCTGCTGGCCAAAGAGATGATTGACGCTTTCCTGAAAGACGCTAAGATCACGGACAGCTATCAGATTATCAGCGAATTCAAAGGCAGTGATTTGGAATATATCACCTATAAGCACCCGCTTTATGACCGCATTTCTCCTTTGATTCTGGGCAGCCATGTGACGCTTGAGGCAGGCACCGGCTGCGTTCATACCGCACCCGGACATGGCCAGGACGACTTTATCGTCGGCCGCCAATATGATTTGGAAATTTATTCCCCGCTGGATGACAAAGGCCGCCTTGACGAGACCACCGGGCCCTTTGCCGGAATGGATACCAAGAAGGCCAATAAGGCGATCTCGCAGGCCCTGGAAGATAGCGGCGCTTTGATTTCTTTTGAATTATTTTCGCATCAATATCCGCATTGCTGGCGCTGTCATACGCCGATACTTTTCCGCGCTACCGAGCAGTGGTTTGCCTCAGTAGATGGTTTCCGCGAGGAAGCGCTGGCGGAAATTGATAGGGTGAAGTTCATCCCCAGTTGGGGTCGTGACCGCATTTATAATATGATTCGTGACCGCGGGGATTGGTGTATGTCCCGCCAGCGTTCCTGGGGTGTGCCGATTCCGATTTTCTATTGTGAGGATTGCGGCGAATATATTATAAATGATGAGACCATTACCTATATCTCCGAGCTGTTCCGCGAGCATGGTTCTAATTATTGGTTTAGCGAGAATGTAGATAAGCTGATGCCGGAAGGCTATAAATGCCCCGCTTGCGGAGGGAATCATTTCCGCAAAGAAACCGATACGATGGATGTTTGGTTTGATAGCGGCAGCTCTAGCTTTGCGGTACTGGAGAATAAAGAGCGTTGGCCGGAGCTTTCTTTCCCCGCTGATCTTTATCTTGAGGGCAGTGACCAGCATCGCGGCTGGTTTAACTCTTCGCTTAGCATTGCCATTGCCAACCGTGGCTGCGCGCCGTATAAACAGCTGCTGACGCATGGTTTCCTTGTTGATGAGGATGGCAAAAAGCAGTCCAAGTCTTTAGGCAACACCATCAGCCCTTTGAATATCATCAAAGACTATGGCGCTGATGTGCTGCGGCTGTGGGTATCTTCCGCTGATTACCGCAGTGATATTGCCAACTCTATGGGCATTTTTAAGCAAATGGGCGAGGCTTACCGCAAAATCCGCAACACTATGCGCTATTTGCTGGGCAATCTTTATGATTTTGATTATGCCAAAGATGCGGTGCCGTTTGCGGATATGCCGGAGCTTGACCGCTGGGCCATGATTAAGCTGCAAGAGCTGATCAGCAAAGTGCTCAAGGCTTATGACGAATATGAATTCCATGTTGTCTTCCACTCGATTCACCGTTTCTGCGTCCTTGATATGAGCGCCTTTTATCTTGATGTAGCCAAGGACGCTCTTTATACCGAGAAAGCTGATAGCGCCAAACGCCGCAGTATTCAGACAGTGTTGTATCATATGGTGCATGCTTTGACCCGTCTGCTGGCGCCGGTTTTGACCTATACCATGGAAGAGGTTTATCAATATCTGGACAAGCCTGCTGATGCTCCGCTATCCGTCATGCTCCTTGATATGCCAGAGGCGGATGCCGCTATTACTGACGCGGCTTTGATGGCCAAGTGGCAGAAACTGTTGGAATACCGCGATGAGGTTTCAAAAGTTTTGGAAGAAGCCCGCCGCGATAAAACAGTGGGCCATTCTCTGGACGCCGCGCTGATGATTACCGCTGATACGGAAGCCTATAGCTTGCTCTCCAGCATCAAAGATGATTTAGCCAAGCTGTTTATCGTCTCACAGGTTAATTTAACAGAAGACAGCGCCACTACCGGGATAGCTGTTGCTGTTGCGCCGGCCAAGGGTGAAAAGTGTTCCCGCTGCTGGATGTATAGTGAGAGCGTGGGAGTTAATCATCCGGAATTATGCGATCGTTGCGCCGGAGTTCTGGCTTAGTCATTAGCCATTAGCCATTAGGGATGCGGACCCCATGCGGTTTTGGCGAGAAATCGCTGGCCTCTCTCGATAAAAACATTGTTTCCCGTAGATATACTACGAAAAGCAATGTTTTCACCAGGATCTGCTCACCGTTTTCTCGCCAAAACTGCCGACACCCCCGACGGATGGATAGTCGGGCTGGGCCAGGCAGAGCGACGAAGGCAGGCTGCCTGCCTGTCTAGGAGCGATAACGAAGCTCCAGATCGACCATCCGCCGTCAGGGGCGCATGAGTTCGCATCCCTAATGGCTAGGGATGGAAACTCAAAAACCGCGGGAGGAAAAAAGATGATAGACTTTGCGGGCAAACCGTCAGAAATAAAGATGGCGGTATTCAAAGGCAGAAATATCACTGATATCAGCAGCCTGACTACCCAGGAAATGGAAACTATTTTGCAGACTGCCGCATATTATGACCAGGCCTTATCGCAAAAGAAGCGTATTTATGATATGGACGGTAAGATTATGGCATCCTTGTTTTTTGAGCCGTCAACGCGCACCCGCCTTTCTTTTGAGGCGGCGATGGAACGCCTGGGCGGTAAAACCATCACTGTTACCGAAACGCCAACGCTGCAAACCTCCTCCACATCTAAAGGCGAGACTCTCTACGATTCCATCCAGGTGGTCAATCATTATTGTGATGTGATTGTCTGCCGCAGCCCTGTTGAAGGCGCCAGAGAAGAAATCAGCCGCGCGGCCAAGGCGCCCTATATTAATGCCGGCGACGGCGCAGGCGCGCATCCCAGCCAGGCTTTGCTGGATGTTTACACTATTGTCAAGGAAAAGGGCGCCATCGACGGCCTGACCTATGCTCTCTGCGGTGATTTGAAGTATGGCCGCGCTGCCCATTCCTTTTTAGACGCCTTGGCCAAGTTTAAGGTGAAAAAGATTATTTTGGCCTCTCCCAGGGAGCTGAAAATGCCGCAGGTTTATTTGCAGCAAATCAAAGCTCTTAAGGTGGAGATCGAAGAGTGTGATGATTTGGACTATGCGGTTACCAATGCCGATGTTGTTTATATGACCAGAGTGCAAAAAGAGCGTTTTCCCCATTATGATGACTATTTGCACAACAAAGACCTTTTTATCATGAGCGGCAGGCATATCCCTATGCTCAAAGAAAACGCCATCATCCTCCATCCGCTGCCCCGCGTAAATGAGATCACGCTGGAGGTTGATGATTATCCCGGCGCAGCTTATTTTCGGCAGGCAGGCAATGGCGTGCCAATTAGAATGGCTCTGCTGGCCTTGGCCACAGGCAGTGTCAAATGATTTTAATTGATAAGCAAAATTAAACCTTCTGGCTTTTGCTGGAAGGTTTTTATTTTAACATTGGAGAAAATAAGATATACTATATGCATAGCCCATAGGAGACGATGGAGGAATGACTATGCCCAAGCAGGTGAGGATTTTCCGCCGCCATAAGCCAGAGACTGAGCTGCCGCCAGATAGCGCTATCGCTGACGAAGATGATAAGTCAGCTTCAGCTATTGATGAGCAGGATATTGAAGGCGAGTTTAACCGCTCTGATTTGAAGGCCTTGAAACGCCTGGCGCGTGATTATGAGAAATCTTTGGAATATTACTATACGCGCAATAGGCCCTGGCGTACTATTTGGAGTGGCTTTGTCAATGGTATGGCGCGCGGGCTGGGCATTGCGGTAGGCATTACTGTTTTGGCGTTTATTTTGCTGACAATTCTCCGTCAGCTGGATGTGATGAATCTGCCGATTTTGGGCAATTTTATTGCCGACCTGTTAGAATATATTGAAAATGTCCGTAAAGGCGGCATCTATTAAATTTTTGAGCATAAAGGAGTAACTATGATTTGGCTTATTATGGCAGCTGTCATTATTGTGGACCAACTGAGCAAGCAGCTGATTGTCCACTCGCTGGCCCTCGGGGAAAGCGTGAGCGTGATTCCCAATTTTCTTGATTTTACTTATGTGCTAAATGATGGCGCCAGCTTTTCTATTTTACAAGGGCAGCGGTGGATATTTATTGCCATCACTGTTATTGTCCTGGTTCTGGTGCTGATTTCGCTGAGGTATATACCCAAGGAGATGAAGCTGTTTCGAATTTTCATTGCCTTATTTGTCGGCGGCATGCTGGGCAATTTTATTGACCGCCTTTATTTGGGCGCGGTGATTGATTTTGCTGATTTGGGCTGGTTCCCGATATTTAATGTTGCGGATAGCTGCATTTGCGTCTCAGTGGTTGCCATCTGTATTATGCTGCTCTTTGGCAAACCAGGCTCTTTGCTGGAGAAGAAAAAAGCAGTTAAAAACAATGAAGGTAGTTAAAAAAAATGACGGAAATTAAGATCGAAAAGCAAGGGATAGGGGAGCGCTTGGACATGTATTTGGCCGGCGAATTTGCTGATTTTTCCCGCTCATATATCCAAACCCTGATCAAAAAGGGCGATGTGCTGGTCAATGATCAGGCAGTAAAAACCGGCTACAAGCTGCTGGCGGAGGATATTATCACTATTAATATCAAAGCGGCGGAAGCGATGGCAGCGGTGGCGGAAGATATTGCCTTGGATATCCTCTATGAGGACAGCGATATTATTGTGATCAACAAGCCTCAAGGACTGGTGGTTCACCCGGCAGCAGGGCACAGGGAGGGCACCTTGGTTAATGCTCTGCTCTATCATTGCGGCGATTTGTCCGGCATCAATGGCGTGATCCGCCCGGGTATTGTACACCGTATTGATAAGGATACTTCCGGTATTCTGGTGGCGGCCAAAAATGATAATGCCCATTTGGGCTTAATCCGGCAATGGAAAAACCATCAGATCACCCGCATTTACCGCGCTTTGGTGCATGGCATTATCGCTGAGGATAAAGGGATAATTGACGCGCCGATCGGCCGCCATCCACGCGACCGCAAAAAAATGGCTGTAGAGCTGAAAAACGGTAAAGACGCTATCACCAATTATCAGGTGCTGGAACGCTTTGCTGTGGCTGATATGACTTATATTGAGCTACAGCTGGAAACCGGGCGCACGCATCAAATACGGGTGCATATGGCGCATTTGAGCCACCCGCTCCTAGGCGACCCGGTCTACGGCCGCCGCAAAGAAAAGTACCAGTTGAAGGGACAAGCTCTGCATGCCAAAACCTTGGGTTTTCTCCACCCGATCAGTGGCGAACAGCTGCAATTTGACAGCCCTTTGCCAGGTTATTTCCAGCAATTTTTAAGCGAATTCCGCGCGGAGGATCATCGAGAATGAGCTATTCGTCAGATGAAATTTTTGTCCGTGAACAAGCGCTGATTGGCGAGCAGGGGCTGGTTAAGCTCACCGCTGCTAAAATTGCCATCTGCGGCCTGGGCGGCGTAGGCTCTTATCTGGCAGAGGCCTTGGCGCGCGCGGCAATTGGCAGCTTAGTTCTAATCGATTTTGACCAGGTGGCAGTATCAAATATCAACCGCCAGCTCTGCGCTTTGCATAGCACCATCGGTCAAGACAAAGCAGATGTTATTGCCCAACGGATAGCGGATATTAATCCTGCCTGCCGGGTGCAGATATCCAAGCAGTTTATTGATGTGAACACCGATTTTGCCGCCTTATTCAAAGGTTGCGATTATATCGGCGATGCTATTGACTATGTGCCGGGCAAACTGGCTTTGATCGAATACGCCTATCAGCAAGGGGTACCGCTGATTTCCGCCATGGGCGCGGGCCGGAGACTTGATCCCACTAAGTTTGAGATAGCGGATATTAGCCAGACGCATGGTTGCCCGCTGGCCAAAAATATGCGCAAGCAGTTGAAAGAACGTGGTATCACCAAGGGTGTTAAAGTGGTCTTTAGCACCGAGCAGCCTTTGCCAGCTGCTGGTGACGCTATTGGCAGCATCTCTTTTGTGCCTTCAGTTGCCGGATTGATGATGGCCGGCGCCATCATAGCAGATGTTTTGCAGCGATAGTGATATAGCGATGATGAGATAGCGATAAGGAAAGAAAAAAGAAAGAAAATGGAAAGAAAAATGGATCTTTTTGATAATGCCAACATAGAACAAAGAAATAAAGCAGTGCCGCTGGCTGCACGCATGCGGCCCCGGACTTTGGACGAATTTGTCGGCCAGGAAGAAATTGTCGGCCCAGGACGGCTGCTGCGGCGCGCGATTGAGGCGGATCAGCTTTCCTCAGTCAATTTTTGGGGCCCGCCCGGCTGCGGCAAGACGACTTTAGCGGAGATTATTGCCAATACTACCGGGGGAAATTTTAAGACCATTTCCGCGGTCAGCGCCGGTATCGCTGATATCCGTGAGACGATTAGCTTTGCCAAAGATGAGCAGAAATTTTATGGCAGAGTTACCGTGCTTTTCATCGATGAAATTCACCGTTTTAATAAAACTCAGCAGGATGCGCTGTTGCCCGCGGTGGAAAACGGCACCATCATTTTGATTGGCGCCACCACCGAGAATCCCTATTTTGAGGTTAATAACGCCTTGATTTCCCGCTCACGTATTTTCAGGCTCAAGGCGTTAGCGGATGAGCAGATTTTATCTTTATTAAAAAAGGCTATTACGGATGAGCGGGGGCTGGCTGAATATAATTTACAGGTTGACGAAGACGCTTTGTCTCATTGGGCCTCTGCCAGCAATGGTGATGCGCGAACAGCATATAATGCCCTGGAGCTGGCAGCTATTACTACTCCCGCTGATGAGAGTGGCCTGCGCCATATAGATTTGCGCATTGCTGAAGAGAGTATTCAGCAGCGCAATGTCAGCTATGATAAAAAAGGCGACTGGCATTATGATGTGATCTCCGCCTTTATCAAAAGCATGCGCGGCTCTGATCCTGACGCAACATTACATTGGCTGGCGAGAATGACTGAGGCTGGCGAAGCGCCGGAATTCATCGCCAGAAGGATAATCATCTGCGCGGCGGAGGATGTGGGCTTGGCAGATCCCTTTGCGCTCACCCTGGCTGTATCAGCGGCTGAGGCAGTGCATTATGTCGGCTGGCCCGAGGCCAGGATTGCCCTGGCTGAGGCGGCGGTCTATGTGGCCACCGCGCCCAAATCAAACTGCGCTTATATTGGTATTGAAGAAGCGATCGCTGATATTTATAATAAGCCTTTCTCCGGCGTACCCATGCATCTGCGTGACACCAGCTACAAAGGGGCAAAAGTTCTAGGTCACGGCAAAGGCTACAAATACCCGCATGATTATCCCGGGCATTATACCAAGCAGCAATATTTGCCGGATGAGTTCAAAGATAAAGTTTACTATCATCCTTCGGAAAACGGAAAAGAGAAAAAAATAGCGGAACTCTTGGCAAATCTGCGTAAAAAGAAGAACGACCTTGACAAATAGCAGGCCCGATGCTATGATACCTGAGTGTTTCTGTTGATGTTCTGGGGGAAAGGAAGCATTCATGTATAATGAAACGGTTATTGACCACTTCAATCATCCGCGTAATCTTGGCGAGCTAGCTGAGGCCTCGGCCAAAGGGGAAAGCCCGCTCAGCGATAATGGCGATAAAATTTTTGTTTTTTTGGCCATCGAAGATAATCTTATTAAAGAGGCGCGTTTTAAAACTTTTGGCAATGCGGCGGCGATTGCCGCCTCCAGCATTCTAACAACGATGATTGTTAATCAGAGCCTGGCATATGCCAAAGCGCTGGTCAGTGAGGATATTGTTGTTGCGCTGGGCGACCTGCCGCCAGCACAGATAAATTGTGCAGCTCTGGCAATAGCTGCCTTGCAGCAGGCGATAAAAAATTATGAAGACAAACAATAATAACAAAGTAATAGTTGCGATGAGCGGCGGCGTGGATAGTTCCGTTGCCGCTTTATTGTTGCTTGAAGCAGGCTACGATGTTGTTGGCGCCACCATTGTCACCGGCTATGGCCGTTCCGCGGAGCAAGCCGCCCAAATCTGCCAGCAATTGGCTATCCCGCATTATCTTATTGAAGCTAAAAGTCTTTTTCAGCAGCAGGTGATACAGCCTTTTGTCGACGAATATTCTTCTGGCCGTACGCCAAATCCCTGCGTAGAGTGTAATGCGCGGCTGAAGTTTCCGGTCTTTTTGCCGCTGATGACGGAATTGGGCGCGTCTTATTTAGCAACAGGGCATTATGTGCGCAAGGTGAGTTATAATGACTGCTTTACTCTGCAGCGCGCTCTTGCAGATGAAAAAGATCAAACATATTTCATGTATAAGCTGGCGCCGGAAATTTTGGCCAAATCACTTTTCCCTTTGGGTGAATACAGCAAAAATGAGGTGAGGTCCTTAGCTGTCAAAGAGGGCCTGGCCTCAGCCGCGCAAAAGGACAGCTATGATATTTGTTTTATTGAAGACGGCGATTATCGCAATTGCCTGAGCAAATTTGCTGATATCAAGGCTGAACCAGGTGACATTATTGATCAAGACGGCCATATCTTGGGGCAGCACAAAGGGCTGAGCCATTATACCCTGGGGCAAAGAAAAGGTATTGATGTCGCGCTTGGCTATCCGGCCTATGTCACTGGTATTAATACAGGTAACAACCACTTAATTTTGGGCCAAAGAGAAGAATTGCTCAGCCAAAGCGCGCGGGTCAATGATTTGCGTTTTTTGACATTTGGCAGTTTAACGGAGCCGCTTAAGGCATTGGTTCGGGTGCGCTATAAGGCGGAGCCTGTTTGGGCAACAATCACCCAGGAAGATGATAGCGCAAAAATTGACTTTTCCGAGCCTGTTTGGGCAGTCACACCCGGTCAATCCGCGGTTTTTTATGACAATGATATCCTGCTCGGCGGCGGGACGATTATCTGATAGCTTGGAATAATGAGGCTCGCGAGCTAAAATATGGTTCAAAAAATAGTTGCTGCGGCAGCTATTTTTTTTATGCTTTTGGTCACAATAATATGGAGGTGAGAAAATGATTAGCGCTAAGCAATTACACGGGTTGAAGGTTAAAGATAAAAACCATAATGAGCTGGGCATTGTTATGGATTTTCTTGCAGAAAAAAGCAGTGGGAAAATCCAGGGCTTTATTATTGATCTGCCCGGCTTGATTGCTAAAAAGGCTTTTCTGACCCAAGACAAAGTGGTGCGTCTTGATTTAAGCGGTTTATATATTGAAGATAAAAATAGTTTTTCCCGCAGCAAAAAAATTAAACAAAAAAATAGTTCTGTCTTACGTATGCATCAAGTTAATTCCGAAAGAGGAGCGGTAAAAGATTTATTTTTGGAAAAGGGACAAATTATGGCAGCGGAGGTATCTGGCGGTGTTTTTATGGATATGCGTGAAGGCAGACAAACAATACCATGGGAAGAGTTATAAAGGAGGTGAAAGAATGAATCAGAAAGGACATGGGCATAAGAAAAATTGGTTAATTGCAGGCACGATTCTTGGCGCAGCCGGTGTTGCCGCGGGTATTGCCATGGCAAAAAGTTCAAATATGAATATGCGCGCTATCAGGAGCCGTGCAGCGAGGACTGCCAGCAAGGCAGGGCATAATGCAGGCAATTTCATCAGTTCCATTGGGGATTCTCTGGCAGATAAAATCAGGTAAAAGGGGCGGCAATCGCCGCCCAACATACTATTAGCGGAGGAAATATGCTGCACATAACGGATAAGAAAAAATTTATCAGATACGCGGCGATCTTGATTGTGGTTGTAGCAGCTGTTGCGCTTTTATTCAGCGTCAGGTCAATTATCGCGCCCTTTCTTTTTGGCGCGGTTTTGGCTTATCTGATCAATCCCTGGATTGACAAAATGAGCAGTCAAAACATCCCTTTGCTGGTCAGTATTATTGTTATTTATTTGTATATTATTATCGGCCTATATCTACTGGTTTTTATCTCGCTGCCGATGATAGCGGATCAACTTGACAACCTCTTTTTGTTTTTGGCGGATTTTGTTGACGGAGTTGAGAGCTGGGGGGAAGGTTTTTTTGCTTCGCTTACCAATAACTCTTTTGCCAGCAATTTGCAAACAATTTTGGCTGAGGCCGCGGAAGGTATCAGACAGCGTTTACTGGGCAGTGGCGATCAAATGGTGGAAACGATGATGTCGCTGCCAAAATTACTTTTGTTTGCTGTGCTTTCGCCGATACTCAGCTATTATTTATTAAAAGATAAACGCCAGATCATTAAGGCCATAATTAACCTTATCTCACCACAAAGGCAAGGAGAATTTTTGCGCATGAGCGGCGAGATCAATACACTGATCCGCGAATTTATCCGCGGCTATTTGCTGATTTCTTTGATAGTGGCGGTTATTTCTGCGTTTATCTATTATCTGATCGGCCTGGATTATCCGCTTGTTTTGGGCCTGCTGATGGGCATTGGTGATTTGATTCCCTATGTCGGCCCCTTTCTCGGCGCCATACCTGCGCTGTTGATTGCGCTTAATCATAACCAGACAATTTTTATTATCACTTTGGTAGCTATTTTAATCATTCAGCAGCTGGAGGGCAATGTCATCACGCCGCGCATTATTGATCAGCGTATTGGCCTGAACCCGGTGCTGACCATCTTTGCCGTCATGGCTGGCAGCGTGCTGTTTGGCATCGCCGGCGCTATTTTGGCAATGCCTTTGACCGCAATAATTATTCTCCTTGGCCAATACTTGTTTGCGCACGTTTTCAGTAATAATAATTTGCGTAATCCAAGCTAATATGATAAAATCAAAAATAGTCTTTAGCCGGTTGGGGCGTATGAGTTCACCTCCTAATGGCTAGTCGAATTATCATCAAAGGAGATCAGTTGGATGAAATATATGACTGCAAAAGAAACCAGAGAAAGTTTTCTCAAATTCTTTGAGTCAAAAGGGCACAAAATTGTGCCTAGCTCTTCTTTAGTGCCGTATAATGATAATACTCTGCTCTTTACCAATGCCGGTATGGTGCAGTTTAAAAATATCTTTTTGGGTTTGGAAAAAGTTGAATATAGCCGCGCAGTCTCGGCCCAGCGTTGTGTCAGGGCCGGCGGCAAGCATAATGATTTGGACACAGTGGGCCGCACCGCGCGCCATCATACTTTTTTTGAAATGATGGGCAACTTTAGCTTTGGCGATTATTTTAAGCGCGACGCCATTGCTTTTGCCTGGGAATATTTGACAGAAGTTTTGCAAATGCCCAAGGACAAGCTTTATGTGACCGTATACAAAGAAGATGACGAGGCAGCAGAACTGTGGCATCAGCTTACGGGTATTGATTACGAGCGTATTTTTCGGATTGGCGCCAAAGATAATTTCTGGTCGATGGGTGATACCGGCCCTTGCGGTCCTTGCTCGGAAATCTTTTTTGACCGCGGCGAAAAATATGGCTGTGATGCGCCGGTTTGCGGCATTGGCCATTGCGATTGCGACCGCTGGATGGAAATTTGGAATCTGGTGTTTATGCAATATGACCGCGATGAAAAAGGCAATTTAACCCCGCTGCCCAAGCCAAGCATTGACACTGGCATGGGCCTGGAGAGAGTAGTCTCTATTCTGCAAGAGGTAGACAGCAATTATGATACTGATATTATGAAAAATATTATCGGCGGAGTAGAACAATTAAGTGGACACGCATATTATGGAGATCAAAGGGGTTTTCCCTTTCGCGTCATTGCCGATCATGCCCGCGCCTGCTCTTTTTTAATCGCGGACGGCGTGCTTCCTTCTAATGAGGGTAGGGGTTATGTGTTGCGGAGAATACTGCGCCGCGCTGCCCGTTTTGGTATGTTGCTTGGGCTCACGCAGCCATTTTTATATCAGCTTTTCCCCTATGTTAAAGCAGCTATGGCAGATGCTTATCCGATCTTGCTGGAGCAAGAAGAGAACATTATCCGCGCTATCAAAATGGAGGAAGAACGTTTCCATCTGACCCTTAGCGCCGGCATGGCTGTTGTTGATAAAATTATTGCCAAAATGCGGGCAGCAGGGGTAGAGGTTTTCTGCGGGCATGATTTGTTTATGCTCTATGATACCTATGGCTTCCCGCTTGATTTGACCAAAGATATTGCCGAAGAAGAAGGCTTCAGCGTTGATGAAGCAAGCTTTGAGCAGGCAATGGCTGAGCAGCGCAGCAAATCCCAAAGCGCGCGGGCTGAAGCTGGTGGTGTTGATCAGCTGCAAGCAATCGGCCAGCTTTTGCTTGATTTGCCTGCGAGCAAATTTGTCGGTTATGATCAGCTGCAATGCCCGGCGCAAATTATGGCCCTGGTTGCCGAAGGGCAAAAGCTGGAACAGGCTTCCGCAGGCGATCAGCTGTGGCTGGTTTTGGATCAGACGCCCTTTTATGGCGAGTCTGGCGGTCAAATCGGCGATACCGGCCTGATGAACATTGGCGATCAAGCGGTTATCCGCGTTACTGATACCAAAAGATTAGCCAACGGCGTGTTTGTGCATCAGGTATTTATCGAAAGAGGCAGCATTCAGGTAGGGGATAAAATTACAGCCCATGTTGACCTCAACCGCCGCCAGGCCATTGCCCGCAATCACTCGGCAACGCATTTGTTGCACCGCGCCTTGCGCATGGTTCTTGGCGAACAATTGCATCAGGCAGGCTCTTATGTCAGCGATGAACGTTTGCGTTTTGATTTTAATCATTTTGAACCGCTCGGCAAAGAGCAATTGCAGACCATTGAAGATGATGTTAACACACAGATTCTCGCCAACTGGCCGATTAGCGCGGAAGAAATGCCGATTGATCAGGCAAAAGCAGCTGGCGCGATGGCCTTTTTCGGCGATAAGTATGGCGATATTGTCCGCATGGTGAGCATGGGAGAAGTCAGCCGCGAATTATGCGGCGGCACGCATTGCCTGCACACCGGCGATATTGCTCTGATTAAGATTCTCGGCGAAAGCGGCATTGGCTCAGGGATGCGGCGTATTGAAGCCTTAACCGGAAGCGCTGCCCTGAAATATTATCAGGAGCAGGAAGCAAAATTGCTGAGAATTGCCGATATGCTGAAGAGCAATGCTGATAATATGGAAAAACGCCTGGAAAGCCTGATTACGGAGAATAAAGCTTTGACCAAAGAGATTGAGCAAATGCAGGCGAAATTAGCCAGCAGCAGCAGTGAAAATCTCTGGCAGCAGGCGCAAAATATTAATGGTATCAATGTTCTGGTAGCTGAGGTGAATGTGCCGGATATGGCTGCCTTGCGCAATGTCATGGATATGCTGAGGGATAAATTGCCGGCAGCAGCGATAGTGCTGGCCTCCAAGCAAGGAGAAAAAGTACAGTTTGCCGCCAGCATGTCTAATGAGGCTTTGGCAAGAGGATTGCAGGCAGGCCAGCTGATTAAAGAAGTGGCGGCTGTTTGCGGCGGCGGCGGTGGCGGCAGGCCGGATATGGCCCAGGCTGGCGCTAGCGACAGCAGTCCGGAAAAAATTCAAACCGCATTAAATAAAGCTGAAGAATTAATTAAACAAGCCTTAAACTAAAGAACAAGGAAAAATTACCAAGTTGTAGAATATTAGAGTTGTAATCATACTTGTTAAAATTAAAAAACACTGAATAAATAAAACACTGGAGGAGGGTTGATGATGGCAGGAGAATTCAAATTCGGCACCTTTGCCGGAGATGAGACTGTGACTTTTGATGTGGATGAGCAAGAACAGCTTAACCCCAGCGAAGTCCTGCATACCGTTTATGCGGCTCTCCGAGAAAAAGGCTATAACCCTATCAACCAGCTTGTTGGTTATCTGATTTCTGGTGATCCGGCCTATATCACCAGTCATAAACAGGCCCGTAGCCTGATTCGCCGCGTAGAACGTGATGACTTAATCGAAGAACTGGTTGCGAGTTATCTTAAAGAGGAGTAAAACAAGGCGGTATTTACCGCCTTGTTTTTAGTTTGCCATGGAATATCATCTGCTGGGTAATAGCGGTATCAAGGTATCACATATCTGCTTTGGCAGCTTAACGCTGGGACCTCTTTGCGCCAACCTCAGCCTGGAGCAGGGGAGGGATTTGCTGCTTGCTGCCTTTGAGCTGGGGATAAATTTCGTCGATACTGCTGAATACTATCAGACCTATCCCTATCTTCGCGCTGCGCTTGATCAGACAGATCAACAAATAGTCGTCGCCAGCAAAACCTATGCTGCCACTGCGGAAGATGCTGCCAGGGCTATTGAAGATGCGCGCATTGCCTTGCGACGAAATGTTTTGGATATTTTTCTGCTGCATGAAATACGGGATCCAGAGGATTTCGATCAGCGAGCGGAGGCCTGGCAAGCGCTTAATGCTGCCAAAGCTAATGGTATAATTAGAGCGATCGGTATTTCGACCCATAGCGCAAAGGTTGCGGCGATGGCAGCGGAACAAGGAGAGATAGAGATAATTTTCCCGCTTCTGAACATGGCGGGGATTGGTATCAATGACGGTACGGTGGCGGATATGTTGCAGGCCTGCGCCAAAGCGAAACAAAACGGCAAAGGCGTATACAGCATGAAAGCTATTGCCGGCGGCGCTTTGATGCATCAGGCCAAGGCAGCGTTAACCTGGGCTTTTGCACAGAAAGATGTTGATTCCGTGGCGATTGGCTTTAAGGATAGGGCAGAGCTGATCACCAATATTGGCTGGTATCACGGCGAAGAGCCAGCGGAGGCAGAGCAAGTGAAATTGCTGGACCGCAAGATGGCTTTTGATAAAGACCCATCTTGCCATGGTTGTGGGCGCTGTGCCGGCAAATGTTCTAGCGGCGCTTTGTCTTTGACCGGGCAGCAGGTAATCTGGCAGAAAGACAAATGCATTTATTGCGGCTATTGTATTGCTGCCTGTCCCTGGTTTTGTATATCATTTTGTTAGGAGTAGAATATGCGGATTATTGGTTTGGATGTGGGCACCAAAACTATTGGCGTAGCAGTTAGCGATCCTCTTGGTTTCACTGCGCAAGGGGTCACCACGATCCGGCGCACCAAGCTGGAGCTGGACTTGGCTGCTCTGGAAAAGATTATCAAAGAATATGCGGCCGAAGAGATCATGGTTGGCTTGCCGCTGAACATGAATAGTACAGAGGGGCCGTCTGCAATCATGGCTAGAGAATTTGGCGAGCTGGTTAAAGATAGATTTGCTTTGCCGGTGACATATCGTGATGAACGCCTCTCCACAATGGCGGCAACACGGATTTTACTCGATGGAGATGTTTCGCGCAAGAAAAGAAAAACAGTTATCGATAAAATGGCTGCGGTTTATGTGCTGCAAGGCTATCTTGATTATTTGCAAAGGCAAGCCTAGGGCTTGACTTGTTTGGAATTGTTTAGGTATACTATGAACCAGTAGGGAAAAAGAAAAGGAGATATTATGGACACAATTATTTTGATCGATGAAGAGGGCGTTGAGCATGAATTCGAGATTGAAGCCTTTTTAGATGTTGAGCAGGAAAAATACGCAGTACTGATTCCCAAAAGCGATAATTTGGATAATGAAGCCGTAATTATGAAATTTGGCAAAGACGAAGCCGGAGAGGAAATTCTCCTTGATATTGAGGACGATGAGGAATGGGAAAAGGTAGCTGATGCCTATGATGAATTTGCCGCCGCTGAATATGGCGATGACTAAATAATAAAAAAGCCTACTCACTAAGAGTAGGCTTTTGGGTTCCAAGATCAAAACATGTCCTTTTTCTTGAGGATGATAATTGAAAGTGCGCAAGCGAGTAGGGCTCCCGCGGTAATAGTGATGAAAGGCAGCAAGCTTGTTCCCCCTTCCAGCGGAACAAAGACATTCATGCCCCAGAAGCTGGCTATCATGGTGGGGATGGCGAGAATAATGGTGATAGAGGTTAGTAATTTCATGGTGCCGGAAAGGTTATTGGAAATCATCGAAGAAAAGGCGTCGCGGGTTGAGCGGGTGATCTGACCATAAATCTCAGCCATCTCAATGGCCTGAGAGTTTTCGATGATCACGTCTTCCAGCAAATCCACATCTTCCTCATACATCTTCACTGTTTTGCCTTTGATGAGCCGGTCCATAACCTTGGCATTATAGCGTAGGGAAGTTGAGAAATAGACCAAGCTCTTTTGCAAATTAAGCAAGGACACGAGATCCCGGTTTTTCATAGTGCGGTTGAGCTCTTCTTCCATTTCTTCAGTGCGCAGGTTTATATGGCGCAAATATCTGAGGAAAAGCATGGTTTTGCGGCTTAAGGTATGAAAAATAAACCGGGTTTTTTTATAGGTAGCAATACTTTTAATCCGGCTTAAATTAAATTCATCGAATAGGTCAACATCCTGCAGGCAGACAGTGACAATAAAATCGTCGTTCAAAATCATGCCCAAAGGAATCGTGTCATAAATAATATCTTCATTGGTGCGTATCGGCACATGAATAATGATCATAGCCTGATCGTCCTCAGTTTCCACACGCGGAATTTCTTCGTCATCGAGCGGATAGCGGAGGAAATCACGGTCTAAGCCTGTTTCCGCAGCAACACGGTTAATTTCTGCGTCAGTCGGGTTGACCAGGTTAATCCAGCAGTCTTTCTCAATTTCATCTTGGCAAAGCAGTTTATCATCAACAGTACGGTAGATGAAAATCATTGCGAACACCTCCAGTCTTAGGGAGGCCTAAGGCGCGACTAAACCACGCACGGTCTCCCGGTTTTGTATGCAAAAACATCTAAGTGATAGTCGCTACTCGGGCAACCGTCCATGGTATCACCTCCAGTGATTGTTTATTTTTCGCAACTTATTTATTATACAGCATTATTTTGCCTTTGAAAAGCCCTTTTAGCAAATATTTTCCCAAGTGAAAATTTTGCCGGCAAATTGCTTAGCCATTAGGAATGCGAGCCTCATACGGTTTTGACTGGAAAACGCTGGCAACTCGTTGAAAAAATTATTTCCCGTAGATATACTACGAAATACTACGAAAAACAATTTTTTCACCAGGATCTGTTTAGCTAAAACCAAGATGTTGCATCTTGAGTTTTAACTTAATGCATAGCTGAGATTTTGCCGTAGGCAAAAGGCAGCTAGGTCTCACTGTTTTCCAGTCAAAACTGCTAGCACCCCCGACGGATGGATGGTCGGGCTGGACCAGGCAGAGTGACGACGCGTAGCTAGTGCATTAGCTGTGACTTTGACGTAGGCAAAGGCCAGCTAGGTCGAAGGCAGGCTGGACGCCTGCTGAGGCGCGATAACGACGCGAAGCTAGTGCATTACCTGCGACTTTGCGGAGCAAAGGCCAGGTAGGTCAAAGCTCCAGCTCGACCAAACGCCGGCCGGGGCGCATGAGTTCACATCCCTAATGGCTTAACTAATATCTTTACGCCAAGATAGTATTTGCAGGGGCAATAGATATCATGTATAATATTTTTATTAGCCAGATGCGGAGGTATCGATATGACAAAAATGTCAGCGGTTATTTTGGCTGCCGGACGCGGCACAAGGATGAATAGTGATATCCCCAAGTGCTTGCATCAGATCAGCCATAAACCTATGCTGGAATATGTAATTGCTGCCGCGGATCAAGCGGGTGCGGATGAGATTTGCCTGGTTATCGGCCATGGCAGGGATGAGGTTCGCTCTGCGATGGGCGGGCAATATAAATACGCGCTGCAAACCCCTCAGCTGGGCACCGGACATGCCTTGCAGCAGGCGATGCCAATTATTGCTTATGACACGGATGCGGCGATGGTTCTTTGCGGTGATACTCCGCTGATTCGCAAAGAGACCTTAAAAAACCTGCGCGGTTTTTTTGAGCAGAGCCAGGCGGAGTGTACCATTATGACCAGCGTTTTGGCTGACGGCGCCAACTATGGCCGCATTGTGCGTAATCAAGAGGGCAATGTTGAAGCCATAATCGAAGCGGCGGACGCGGATGAGGCGCAATTGGCTGTCCGGGAAATCAATAGCGGCGTCTATTGCTTTCAAGCGCATATTTTGCGTGAGATGTTGGCAAAAATAAAACCAAATAATCAGCAGGGAGAATATTACCTCACTGATGTGATCAAAGAAATTAATGCTGCCGGCGGCAAGGTTAACGCCTATATTTGCGAGGATAGCAGCGAGATAGCTGGTGTTAATGATAAAATACAGCTGTCTGCGGCTGCCAAAATATTGAGGCAAAGAAAAAACGCCGCCCTCATGCGCTCCGGGGTGACGATGATTGATCCGGATACCGTCTATATTGATGATGAGGTGGAGATTGGTGTGGACTGCGTGATTGAGCCCCAGGTCTATATCGAAGGCGAGAGTAAAATTGGCGCCGGCTGCCATATCGGCCCCTTGGTGAAAATTTCCGCCAGCATCATTGGCGACAATTGCGAGATAGGGCCATTTTGCTATCTGCGGCCAGGCACAGTGCTGGAAAATAAAGTGAAGGCCGGACATTTTGTGGAGATCAAAAAGAGCCATATTGGTTATGGCTCCAAGGTTCCGCATCTGAGCTATATTGGCGACGCTACTATTGGCGAGGGAGTGAATATTGGCTGCGGCACAATTACCTGCAATTATGACGGCAAAAACAAATACCCGACAGTTATTGAGGATCAGGCTTTTGTCGGCAGCAATACCAATTTTATCGCTCCGGTGACCATCGGCAAAAGAGCTACCATTGCCGCAGGCAGCACCATTACTGCCGATGTTCCTGATGACGCTTTGGCGGTGGCGCGCGGCCGGCAGACAAATATTGCTGACTGGGCGACCACCCGCGACCCCCGTTTTGTCAAAAAAAGCGGCAAATAGCAGAGGAAAAAGCTATCATATCGGGAATTAATCATATGTATAGCCAAGTTCGCTTGGCCCTGAGAGGAGAAAATTGATGAGTGGTTTCAAGATGAAATTATTTACCGGTAATGCTAATAATCATCTGGCCGAGGAAATGGCGGAATATTTAGGTATACCTCTTGGCATGGCAAAGGTAAGAGCTTTTGCTGATGGTGAAATTAGGGTAGAAATTTTGGAAAGCGTCCGCGGCTGTGATGTCTTTATTGTCCAGCCCACCTGCTGCCCGGTGAATGAGAGCTTGATGGAACTGCTGATTATGATAGACGCTATGCGCCGTGCTTCGGCTGCGCGTATCAATGCGGTGATACCGTACTATGGCTATGCCCGCCAGGAGCGCAAAAGCAAAGCGCGGGACCCTATTTCCGCCAAGCTGGTGGCTAATCTTATTTCCGCTGCCGGAGCAGACCGGATAGTGGTAATGGATTTTCATGCCAATGCTATCCAGGGCTTTTTTGATATCCCGGTAGACCATTTGCCCGGCGTGCCTTTGCTGGCCGAGTATTATAAAAGCATGGAGACCGAAGACCTGGTCGTCGTCTCTCCTGACGTTGGCGGTGTGGTGCGCGCGCGTAATCTGGCCAACCGTCTTGATGCGGATTTGGCAATCATCGATAAAAGAAGAGAAGATGCCAACCAGGCGGAAATTATGAATATCATTGGTAATATTGCCGGCAAAAATGTGATTATGGTTGATGATATTATTGATACCGCCGGCACTATCACCAAAGGCGCCGCAGCTCTCAAAGAACTGGGCGCCAAAAAAGTTTATGCCTGCTGCACCCATCCGGTTTTTTCACCACCGGCAATGGAGAGACTGGAAAGCTCAGTGATCAGTGAGGTTTTGGTGACCAATACCATTCCTATTGATGCCAAGCGCCAAGGCTATTGCAGCAAGATCAAGGTATTATCTGTGGCTGCTTTGCTGGGTGAGGCCATCATTAGAATACATGAAAACCTCTCAGTCAGCAGGCTCTTTACCGAAGAAGACTAGCTTAAGTTTCAGGGATATCTGTGACGTCGTCAGGATTAGTGGTGGCGTCTTCTTTTTGCGCTATTTTTTTAACTTTTCCTGACCGAACCACCTGCGAGGTAATTGCCGTGTCTTTTTTGGGGTCATAGCTAGTTTGGTTTTCCATATCCAGCTCTGTTGCAATTGCCATGTCCGCAATTTTTGTTGGCGCTGCCGCTACTTCTTCTGTTAATTCTTCCTCAAGTTTAGCGGCTGTTTCTTCGTTTTCGAGAGCAACATCAATGATCGGCTCTTCTATTTCTTCATCCAAATCATCGGCAAAGTCGTCCGCCAAATATGCTTCCTCACGTTTTTTGAAGCGTTCCATTTTTTCGCTGATATTCGAAGAAAAGCGGCGGGTGATATCCGCGGTGTTGCTAATGATTTCGCCTGCCTTTTCCTTGACCGTTTCCGCAGCAGTGCCCACGCCTGCCACAAAAACATTTTCAATATCCTCGGCATCAGTGGCAGCATCGTCCTTGAGCATGACGGTATTGCCGGCAATGGCGATAATATGTTCGCCTTTGATCAGAGAGCGCACCTTAAAAAAGCCGTCAGGGGAGATTTCCAGACCGCTGATTTTGGCCGAGGTATTATCAAAGCGATATTCTTCTACCTTGCCCAGGGTGCGTCCGGCAGTAGTGAAAACCCGGGAACCAATGATCGAGACCGGATGACGCAGAGCGCGGATATATTGACTGCTCTGGCCGCGGCGCTCCATTTGCCCCGCTGTTTCTACAGTGATGCCATCCTCGCCAAAGCTATGCACTACGGTAAAAGGCAGGATGCGTTCATCCTTGGAGAGACGGCGGCGCTCAACAACAAATCCCTGCACCAGGCAGTCTTTGACATCGACCAAAAGATTTTTAATATTGCCCAGATACAGCCCTTCCTGACAGCTATATACCGGCATGCCGATAATTTTCCGGCTTTGAATATCACGGCTTGTTTGTTCGGGCATAATCTCACATCCTTAATAACGTTTAGAAAAATATATGGTGAAAAAGGCGAATATATGCTTTTTTATCCGCTGTTTTTATGGTAGAATACCTCTATGAAAATCATTTTTGGTTTAGGAAACCCGGGGCTAAAATATGAAACGACCCGGCATAATTGTGGTTTTCTCACTTTAGACAAGCTGGCGCATGAATTAAACACCACTTTTGACAAAAAGGTTGAGGATAATATTATTGCCCAGGCTGTTTATCAGGGAGAGAAGATTATTTTGGCCAAACCGCAGCTTTTTATGAACCGAAGTGGTTTTGCCGTGGCACGCCTTTGCCACTATTATAAAGTTGATTATCAGGATATTTTGCTGATAATCGATGATTTATCGCTGTACCCAACCTTGTTACGCTTGCGCAGAAACGGCAGTGACGGCGGGCATAATGGCATGAAATCCATTATTGAGCAGACCGGCACTGAGGATATCAGTCGTCTCAAAATAGGTATCGGCGCCTCTCCTTATGATACAGTGGATTATGTTATCGGCCGCTTTAGCCAGGAGGAGATACCTTATTTTGCCCAGGCTTTTGCTCTGGCGGCGGAAATTGCCCTGTTTTGGGTGGGAGAAGGTATTGATAAGGCGATGAACAAATATAATAGTATGGGACCGCAAATAAAAGAAGCAGAGGCAACGGACGAACAAGAAACACCAGAAGCATAATAGTAGTGAAGAGCTTAATATCCAGAAACAAAAAGTGCGATTATCAAAATCGCACTAATTTGGCGTGGAAAAGCCCCAAAAACGGAGGAAATATGCAAAGGATACTTGAAGCCTGGCGCAGACAAGAGCAATATCAGGAAATCAAAAAGGTTTTATCAGCGCAGAAAATCCCGGTATTAACAGGCTTACCGCAGCTGCCCCAGGCAGCTTTGGCCGCAGCGCTTTTTGAGGATATGGATCAACCGATGCTGATTCTTACTGCGGAAGAAAAAGACGCGCTGGCGCTGGCTGATGATTTGCAGCCGTTTTTGGCAGAGCAGGTTATCCATTTCCCGGTGTTAGAGTTATTGCCTTTTGAGGTATATGCGCATAATATTGAGCTGATTGCCGCCAGGGTCAGCGCTTTATCACGGCTGGTGAAGGGCGAGAAAGTTCTCGTGGTAGCCTGTGTTAACGCGGTTTCCCGCTGCTTAGTTCCGCCGGAAATATTTTTGCACAGCCATCTCAAACTTAGCGTTGCTGATATCATCGAGCCGCTGGAGCTGGCTGGTCAGCTGGCTGATATGGGCTATGAGCGGGTGCCTTTAACCGAGATACCGGGGTCTTTTAGCTTGCGTGGCAGCATTATTGATGTTTTTCCTATTGCCGCTACCAGGCCTTACCGCTTGGAATTTTTTGATAATGAAATAGAAAGCATTCGCTATTTTGATCCGGATCAGCAGCTATCCGAGGAAAATATTGAGCAGGCTGATTTGCCGCCGGCCAGAGAAGTGCCTTTGGATGATGCGGCCAGGGAGCGGGCGCAGGCTGCTTTGGCCAAAGAACTGCAAGAAACAATGGCCGCGCTGCACGGGCCAGATAAAAAGCGCGCGGAACAGACCTTTTCGCCCTTGCTGGAATATTTGCAGCAGGGGATATGGGATAATGCTTTAGAAGCCTTAACCGGCAGTTTTTACGCAAATAGCGCGAGCATTTTTGATTATTTGCAGCAGGGCATAGTGCTTTTTTCTGAGCCGGAATATATTAAGCAAATGTCTCTTGACTTGAAAAATGAACGCGCCAGCCGCTATTTTGATTTGCTCGATCAAGGGCGGTTGTTACCGTCTTTTTACGGCAATTTTTGGGATTATGCTGATTTGCTTAAGCGGGCAAACAAACATCAAATATTGCTCTTTTGTCAACTGAGTATGCAAACAGGAGGCATAGCGACAGATTGGGAGGGCTCTTTCCTGGCCAGAGAGCTGCCTAATTATGCTCATGACCCTGCTGGTTTTCGTAAGGATATGCAGGAGTTTGCGAAAAGTGGTTATCAGGTGATGATTTCCGCTAGCTCGGATTTGCGTTTGACAAGAGCAGGGGAAATTGTGCAGGAAATGGTGCTTAGCGGCATTTCCATTGTTCGGGCTGCCTGGAACAGCGGTTTTGAGAGCCCTCAACTGAAAATGGCTTTGATCACGGAAAAGGAGCTTTTTGCCAAACAGGGGCGCAAAAGGTATCGCCGCACCTATAAAGGCGGAGAAAAGATTAATAACTTTCTTGATCTGCGTCAAGGGGATTATGTTGTTCATATTTATCAGGGTATTGGCCAATATCTGGGTGTGGAAAGGCTCAAAATTGGCGAGGTGGAAAAGGATTATCTTTTAATCAAATATGCGGGAGAAGATAAGCTTTATTTGCCAGTGGATCAGCTGGATCTGATTCAAAAATATATTGGCAATGACGGTAATGCCCCCAAAATGAATAAGCTGGGCGGCGGGGAATGGAAACGGACAACAGCCAAGGTTAGAGCTGCGGTGCAGGAAATGGCCGGGGAGTTATTGCAGCTGTATGCGGCCAGAGAAAATACTCAGGGCTTTGCCTTTGCGCCGGATACCCCCTGGCAGCAGGATTTTGAGGACGCTTTTCCCTTTGTGGAAACAGATGACCAGCTGCAAAGCGCCAAAGAGATTAAGGCTGATATGGAAGCAAATATGGTGATGGACCGGCTCTTATGCGGAGATGTTGGCTATGGCAAAACAGAGATTGCTCTCCGCGCCGCTTTTAAAGCGATCATGGATGGCAAGCAGGTGGCTTTGCTGGTGCCGACTACTGTTTTGGCGCAGCAGCATTTTCGCACCATTTGCGAGCGCTTTAGCGGTTTTCCGATTAAGGCGGCTGCTCTGTCACGTTTTTCCACCGCCAAAGAGCAAAGAGAGATTATCGCCAAATTATATAGCGGAGAAATAGATTTGGTTGTCGGCACCCACCGTCTGCTATCCAAAGATGTGCAGTTTAGGGATTTGGGGCTGTTGATTGTTGATGAAGAGCAGCGCTTTGGCGTTGCCCATAAAGAAAGAATTAAAATGCTGAGAACTCATGTGGATGTTTTGACTCTTTCCGCTACGCCGATACCGCGCACCTTGCATATGGCTCTGGTTGGTATGCGTGATATGAGCCTGATTGCCACGCCGCCTGAGGATAGGCATCCGGTGCAAACCTATGTGATGGAGTATCACGAACGCTCCATCCGTGATGCCATTGCCCGGGAAATCGGCAGAGGAGGCCAGATTTTCTTCCTGCATAACCGTGTTTTTGATATTTATGATGTGGCGGAAGAATTACAGAAAATTTTACCGGAAGCAAGAATCGCGGTGGCGCATGGACAAATGCATGGCAAAGAACTGGAGCAGGCGATGATGGATTTTGTCTCGGCCCAAGCGGATGTCTTGGTATGCACGACAATTATTGAAAGCGGCCTCGATATCCCCAATGTCAATACGCTGATTGTTGATGATGCCGATACCTTTGGCCTGGCGCAGCTTTATCAGCTGCGTGGCCGGGTGGGGCGCTCAGAGCGCCAGGCTTTTGCCTATTTCACCTTTAAGCGGGAGCGGCTGATCAATGAAATTGCCAAAAAAAGACTAATTGCTATTCGTGATTTTACGGAGCTTGGCTCCGGCTTTAAAATTGCCATGCGTGACTTGGAGCTGCGCGGCGCCGGTAATATTCTCGGCCCGGAGCAGCATGGTCATATCATGTCAGTTGGTTTTGACCTCTATTGCAAGCTTCTGGAAGAGGAGATGAGCAAGGCCAGCGGCAAAGACCCGATTGAACAGGAAATATCCACCCTGCTGGAGCTGTCGATTGACGCTTATATTCCCGATGACTATCTGGCTGATTCTGTGCTCAAGGTGGAAATATATAAACGCATGGCCGCAGCAGCCAGCAATCAGGATGTTGATGATTTGCTAAGTGAGCTGCGCGACCGCTATGGCGAGCCCCCGCGCACTCTCGGTAACCTATGCCTGATGGGGAAGGTGAAGGTGCTGGGCAAAAAGCTGCGCCTTATTTCTATCATCCAAAAACAAAACTACATTGAGATTAAATTTGCCGAAAATCCGCCGATTAATGGCGAAATGCTGCTGGCATTGCTTGCCAATTGGCAAAAGAGGATTGTTTTTTCTGATCAAAAAGGCTTTATGATCAAACTGAAAACAGAGGGGGAGCAAAAGGATATAGCAAAAATTGATATGCTGCTGCGTATGTTATCTGAGCTGAGTGATCTAGTAGATCAGCAGGGCAGTAGCAATGTGAATAAAATATCATAATATTTTTCTTTCCCCTTCACTGATGATATGATATAATAAAGCAGCTATGTATTTGCTATAACACTACATTTTTAATAAGGAAGGATGATATTTTTGAAAAAGTTGCTAATTGTTTTATTGGTTGTATTGATGTTAACTACAGTATTGCTTGCCGGATGTTCCAGTAACAATAATGGTGGTGTCATCGGTACCGTCAATGGACAGGAGATTTATAAAGACACCCTGGATTATTATTTTGGTTTTTATTATGAGCAATATTATAGTTATTTTGTTAATATGGGCATGGATATGCTCAACCCGGATAACAACAAAGAGCTTTTTGGGCAGATTGAATACAGCGCCTGGCAGCTGGCTGTTAATTGCGCGATTATTGAGCAGATAGCAGCAGATTATGACTGCACCTTTAACGGGGACAAATTACAAGACAGCATGGTTTATGGTTACTATGACTTTTTGAAAGCCAATGACCTGAACAACCAGTTGTTTGAGGCCGTTAAAGCTGAGCTTTTGGCTACCAAGGTTGTTTCTGATGAAGAAGTCAAAGCTGCCTATGATGCAGACCCGGCTGCCTGGAATAGTCGCTTAACCTCACATATCCTCATTACTTGTGATTTTACTGACCCGGCATCTGTAGACGCAGCCAGAACGCAGGCTCAAGAGTTGATCGATCAGCTGAATGAAGGCGCAGATTTTGCAGATTTGGCCCTGGAATATTCTGAAGACGGTTCTTCCACTAATGGCGGCAAAATTGATAGCTATATTAATGCTGCCGGTAATGCAATTGATAGCGGAAGCCCATACGATGCAGGCTATGTTGCCGGCGCTTATGCTTTAGGCGCAGTTGGTGATTTTAGCCAGGCTCCGGTACAAAGTCAGTATGGTTTTCATATTATCAAGCTGGATGGTGTTGCTACCAGCTATGAAGACTTGAAAGATATTGTTGCCACCTCCCTTAAATCAGTTAGTGACGAGGAAGCCTCGGCAGCGCTTACGGAAATTTTCAATACTGCCTATGCCAGCGCTGATATCGTACAGAAATTTGATTTCAAATATTACGTAGAGCCTGAAGCTGAGGCTCCTGTAGATGATACTGATCCAAATGCAGATGTTGATCCAAATGCAGATGTTGATCCAAACGCAGCTGATGATCCAAATGCAGATGTTGATCCAAACGCTGACGTTGATCCAAACGCAGCTGATGATCCGGAGGCGGCTGATCCTAATGCCGACACGCCAGATCCGGATGCGGCTCAATAAAGCCAGTTTAATTTCATAAAAGTACCAGGCAAAGGCTGGGCGAAAAAAGAAGGTTTGAGAAATATTTCTCAAACCTTCTTTGATTCCTATAACATTTTATTTTCATATCCGTTGACAGGGTGCGCAGTTTGTTGTTTATTTGCAATTCTTGCTGTGCGCCTTTAGTTTTTTGATGGCCCAATCATAGTGGCTGGCTGTGGCGCTGGCAAAATAGGAGCCCAAAGTGCTGCCGCCCACCCATTTGTATATATTTTTGGAGAATAGCTGCTCATCGTCAAAGGTTTCCGCTAATTTCATTGCCGCAGCGTGGGATTGTGTCAGCATTTGTTTGGCAGCGTCCAGACTAGTGTTTTGATGCTTTTTCCAAAACTCTACATTCATCTCGCCATAGGTTTTCCAGGTGTATGGGGCCGGCAAAAATGGTTTTTCTTTGCTACTGGTATTGGCGGCAATCCAATCCAAAAGCAGCTGATGCCACTCGTACAGATGAATGAGCACATCTCTCAGATTTTTATCCCGCTGCCAATGGGCCTCTTTTTTCTTGATATCCCCGGCAAAGTTAAAAGGCGTTGACAGCTCTTTCTCGGTCATAGCATCAATCATTGCGTTTAATTTTTGATAGTTGGCATTGGCGGCGATGATTAGATCTGCTTTTGTTGTCGGTCTTCCCATGGAATAGCCACGTCCTTTTTGGTAATAATAGCTGCCTACGACAGCAAAATAATTATAACATGCTGGCTATCAAAACAAAAGGCCATATCTTAGTGCTAATTGTGGCTGCCGTCCATTTTGGTAATTGTTGTGCCGGGGTAATAGTGGGAGAGGATTTCCTGATAACTATAGCCCCTTTTACCCATACCATCTGCGCCATATTGACACATACCCACGCCATGCCCATAGCCAACTGTGCTGAAAACAAGGTAATCGCCAATTATCAGCCAGCTAAACGCGGCAGAATCAAGCTTAAAGATGCTGCGCATTTCTGTACCTTTTAATTGCTTGCTGCCAAAAGAGATAGCCGCTACCCGGTCGCCATTGGTATAAGCTTCTATTTTCATTGCTAATAATTGTTCAACATCTATATTGAGCAAGGACGCGGCTTCATTGGTGGTATATCTTTGATAGCCGCTATAGCGGGAAGAATGCCCGCAATAATGGCATTCAACAGAGACTAAGTAGGGAAAAGCCTTACTCCAACATTCCTCAGAATTTTCGGTTTTGCCGCCACAGGTGGAGAAGAAAGGCGCTTGGGCAATGGCGCCCTGCCAGAATAAAATTTCCCCGCTGGTAGCAAAAACCGCCTGCTTGATTTTAGTATAATATGTATCAAAATCAGTTCCCCAGCGTTCCCGCTGCATATTTTGGTCAAGATAAGCCTGGCAGCAGGTGAAATCGCTGCATACGGCGGCGTTTTCATGTTTCATCGTGCCATACGGCGGCCAATGAGACAGCACATAGGTTCTGGCTGCGACAGCCTGCGCTTTGAGCGCTTCGCTATCAAAGGCAGCGGGGGTTTCCGCGGCAACAATGCCGATGATTAAGTTTTCCAACGCTATTTCTTCTGTTTGACCACTGGGGTTGATAAAAGTTATCATGGGAGGTGGAATTTTTGCCTCTTTTTCTTCTATACTTAAACTAATGATGCGAAAAACAATAAGAGCGATTACTAGCACAGAAAAAACAATCCAAATGATTTGCCTCTTGTCCGGTTTTAGCTGTATGCGGTGTTTCATAAATGCACCTCCTGGCTGAATATTATGCCACGGTTCAGCAAACAATGATTGACTGCTTGTCCCCGCTAATTGTAAGTTGGCAGGATAAATCCGCTCTATCTTGAATATATATTTGGTTAAGGAATATTGAGCGATAGCTAAGAGGGAGAACTGATTTGAAGAAGATCCTTATCGAAGGTGGGAACCGTCTTTTCGGTGAAATTCATATCAGCGGCGCCAAAAATTCTGTCCTGCCTTTGATTGCCGCTACTTTGCTTACTGACGGGGTGTCAATTATTGATGAAAGCCCCAATCTTTCTGATGTGGTTACCATGTGCCGGGTGCTGGAGCATTTGGGCGCGAAAACACATTTTGAAAACAGTTCTTTAACCTTGGATACCAGCAATCTCAGTGCCGTAGAGCCGCCGGGGGAGATGGTACGCAAAATGCGCGCCAGTTTTCTGATTATGGGGCCGTTGCTGGCCCGGGGCGGGCAGGCGAGAATGAGCCTGCCGGGCGGTTGCGCTATTGGCGCCCGGCCGATTGATTTACATTTGAAGGGCTTTGAGGCTCTGGGCGCAGTCATCAACATCGGGCATGGTTTTATCGAAGCCAAAGCGGATAAGCTCAAAGGCGCGCGCATTTATCTTGATTTCCCTTCGGTGGGAGCCACAGAAAATATTATGATGGCCGCGGCTCTGGCCGAGGGTACAACTGTTATTGACAATGCGGCCCATGAACCGGAGATTATTGATCTGGCCAACTTATTGGGCGTGATGGGCGCGAACATTAAAGGCGCAGGCACCAATGCTATCCGCATTGAAGGCGTTTCCTCACTGAAACCAGCCAGACATACTGTTATTCCCGACCGCATTGAGGCCGGCAGCTTTCTCTGTATGGCAGCTGCCACCGGCGGGGAGCTGATTTTGGACAATGTTTTGCCGGAGCATTTGCAGCCGCTGACCGCTAAGCTGGTTGAAATGGGCGCTACTGTTGAGGTTGGTTATGATAGTATGCATATCTTGGGTCCGGAAGAGATTGCGCCGGTGGATATCAAAACCCTGCCGTACCCTGGTTTTCCTACTGATATGCAAGCGCAGATGATGGCCTTGCTTGCTGTATGCAAGGGAACCTCTATTGTGACGGAGACTGTTTTTGAAAACCGTTTTATGCATGCGGCGGAGCTGCGCAAAATGGGCGCAGATATTGATATTGACGGTAACAGCGCAGTCATTAATGGCGTCAGCCATTTAGAGGCGGCCTCAGTGATGGCCACAGATTTGCGTGCCGGCGCTGCCATGATTATTGCCGCGCAAATGGCCAAGGGCACTACGGAAATTGGCGGGTTGCATCATATTGAGCGGGGATATGAGCGGTTTATGGAAAAATTGGAGCATATTGGGACGCGTATTAAAATTAGCGAATAGCTTTGGCTGCTGCCAAGTAATATAAAAAACACTCCGAATTTGGAGTGTTTTTAACTTAATCAGTCTATATGGTTAAACTATAGCGCGCAAGTGGCGGATAATTTCTTCCGGCCACTGATTGCTTTTGAGGGATGCTTTAGCGGCAAAAAGCTTTTTAGCCGGACGGTAGGGCCGAGGCAAAAGCATAGCGGAAAAAGCGCTGGCAATGCCCAATATCGAAGCTGAGACGGGAATGTCTGCGCCGCACATACCGTGGGGGTAACCGCTGCCGTCTAAATATTCATGATGCGAGAGAGCAATCTCGCTGATTTGCTCCGGCAAAGCCAGGCTTTCACATAATTGCGCCGCCAGCAGGGGGTGCTTTTGAATGCGCTTGTATTCGGACAGGGTGAGCGGTCCCGGCTTGGCTAGCGCTGCTCCGGCCACCTCTGCCATAGCGATATCAGCTAAGGCTGCTGCGATACGCAGATCATTTTGCTGCTCCGGAGAAAGCCGCATGCGTCGCGCCAGCTCCAAGGCATAGGATGCAGTCATTTGCCCATGCCGTCGCAAATAGGGATCGCCTGCTGCCAGATAACGCCCGGCCAGGTGGATATAGGCATTAAGCGTCGGCATATCCGGCAAGGGCGGCGCAGCCAGCATTAATTCAGCGAAGACGCCGCGCGCACTGTGGCGCAGCTGTTCTTCCGCCTCCATGGGTAAGCGGGTGCATTCAGTTGGCGGGCAAGCAGCCACACCATAAGAAAAATCCATGGCTAAACCCTGATAATCGAATATTGCCGGCAGCTGACTGTGCATTGCTTCTTCACGCAGCTCCTCGGCCAGGTTTTCCGCTTGCCAGATGGGCGTGTCGGGCAAGAGCAGGGCAAACACAGCATCATTCCAGCGCGCGGCCAAAGCGTCTTTGGGTTTATATTTGCGGATCAGCACCGAGGCGATTTTCAATAAATGATCAGCAGCCAGCGGCGTCAGTCTGCCTTGCCATAGCTCAAAATCGCGCAGCTTTAGCAGCAGCAAGGACAAGGGCCGAGAAGGCTTGGCGCCGGCGGCCATTTCCGGGAGCAGGATATGTAATTCGTGTCTGGAAGCGAGTCCGGTCAATAAATCACTCATAGGGACTAATTCCAGATGATGATTTTTTTACCCTGCTATTACAGTGGTGTTTTTTGCGTCAAATTTCTTGCTATTACGCCAATATTTCTCATTTAAGAAAAAGGTTTTTAATCTTTTGCCAGATATGTTATACTAAGTAACATATTGGTTGGGCAACATCAGCTAATCCAGGCGCTTTTTTATGGGCAATAATTGGCCTTTTGTGCTGTTTTTTAGCAAAATTTTTAAATAATTGAGCAAGAAATTTTTATATTGCCAAAACCAATAAATAAAATTTATTTTATCTGTCTTTTGTGCAAGTTTTTAGCGCAAGAGATTGTAATTATTATGAATTGCGGAGGTTGCAGATGCAGCATCTGAGCGATGAACAATTGGTAGTGCTCGTTTTGCAAGGCACAAACGCAGCATTCGAAATATTGATTGAGCGTTATCAAAACCAGGTATTTGCTCTTGCATATCGTTTAGGGGGAGATTATGATGAGGCTAAAGATTTGGCGCAAGAAGCCTTTCTTCGCATCTATCAGGAATTACCGAAATTTGACGTAGAACGAAAGTTCTTCCCCTGGATGTATCGGGTGGCACATAATACCTGTATTAATATGCTACATAAGCGCCCCAAAGAAGCATCTTCTTTGGACAGCATTTATGATTTGGCTGCAAGTGATAGTTCGGAAGAAGGCAGTCCCACTGCGCATTATGAACAAGCAGAGCAAGCAGATACCCTAAATCAAGCCTTACAAACTCTTTCTGAGAGCTATCGCCTGCCATTAGTGTTAAAATATTTAGAGGGTATGAGCTATCAGGAGATTTCGGAGCAACTTGATTTACCAGTATCAACAATCGAAACCAGGCTTTTCCGCGGCAGGGCAATGCTTAAAAAAGCGCTTGCCGCTGAGCAAAAATAGAGTTTATCTTTCTGTTTCACTAATATTCGTAAGAGGGTTGATGGCATGAATTGTCGGGATATGGAAAATCTCATACAAATGGCAATTGACGATATTCTGTCTGATAAGGGCAGAGAAGTTTTGCGTGCCCATTTTGAGGAATGCCACGAGTGCGCTGCCACTTACCAGGAATACCTGGAACTGGATGCTATGCTGAAGGCTGATATGAGTGCAATTGCTGCGCCAGCCGGCCTGAGCGCTGATATTATGGCTGTTCTTCCTCAAAACATTGTCCATCTGCAACCCGCAGCTCCCAAAAAGAAAAAGAAGATTTTCATCCGCATCGCTTTTATTGCTACAGCTGCGGCCTTGCTGCTCGTAGCCGGTTTTGGCGGCTGGTTTAATCCGGATGAAATGATTGATGACCCAAATAATTATGTGGCAGATGATGGCAATAAGACCACGCCTGTTGTTATTCCGCCCAAGAATGATGTTGACCCGGGAGCAACTGCTGATGATACGCAAAACAATGGCGAGGAGGGCGATATTGATCCGGCCACTACCCCCGATGATAACAATGAGGCAGAGGGTGACGATATCGTTGTTGCTGCCCAGCCGCCGGTAGATTATGCCGGGACTGTTACTTTACCAATAGCATTGCATGGCCCCAGCAGCCACGGGACTTCGTCTGTATATACGGTTGCGGCCTTTGATAAATATGATGCTATAGCGCCAAGGATTATTGATAATACCATTACCTTTTACGCTTATATTGATGAAGACAGCACCTATACTGTTTGGAATACTGCATTAAACCAGAAGCTTGATCCGGTGTATGTTGGCAATGAAGATGATTTGCCTAAAGCCAGCAGGGTTGCCGGTTACAAAGACAGGACCAGCGAATACGGCTACTCTTATGTGGAAGCATTGTCCCCTGATAAGCATACTTTAGCTTATATTGATGGCGGAGAAACGGCTGGTCTATACCTTTTGGATCAGGAAAATCCTGATGCTGAACCGGTTCTGATTGATGCGGCTGCCAGCGGTACACTGCTGCTGTGGGCTCCGGATGGTAATAAGCTCATCTATACCACAGCTGAAGGTTATCTCAAGGCCTATTATTTGGAAGGCACCTTTGTGGATATATACTCTGCCGGAGCGGCTGATGAGGCTTGCTGGTCTGCTAATTCCAAGACTGTTGTCTTTTCAGCGCTGAATCCGGATAGTGGAAAAATTAATATTTTCAGCATCAATCTCCCCTAAAATCACATATCAATAAATCTTTCCCATAAAATAGTTCAACCAAGCAAACGGCACAATTGATGCCGTTTATTTGGTTAGCGGACAGAGTTGATGAACAGATGTGAGTAAATGTCTGGCAGCACTTGATTTTTCTTCTTATCATGATATACTTATTTTTTATTATAATTATATAATTATAGGACAAGCTGGCAAATGAATCAGCAATTAGCCATCAGGGAGGATAAACAATAATGACAAATTTATGGCATGATATTTCGCCATCGCGAATTAAGCCGGATGATTTTATTGCGGTAATTGAAATTTCTAAGGGAAGCAAAGTAAAGTACGAGCTGGATAAAGCTACCGGCGGACTGATGCTGGACCGTATTTTATATACATCTACGCATTATCCGGCCAGCTATGGTTTGATTCCGCGCACTTATGCCGATGATGATGATCCGCTAGATGTTTTGCTATTATGCAGCGAGATATTGGTGCCGCTGGCCATGGTGCGGTGCTTTCCGATCGGCGTTATTTCTATGGTTGATACGGGCAGAATGGATCATAAAATTATCGCTATCCCCTATGAAGACCCGACTTATAATATGTATAAAGATATTTCTGATCTGCCTGCGCATCGTTTTGAAGAAATGAGCCATTTTTTCCGCATCTATAAGTCTTTAGAAAACAAGGAAACAGCTGTTAAAGAGGTGGAGGGCCGGGAGGCGGCCATGGAGATTATTCAAGAAAGTATTGTCAGATATAAAGATTGTTTTTGTTGAAAACCTGGTGCTTAGCACCAGGTTTTTTATTTGAGTTTTCTCTTTGTATGTGATAGACTATATTAGTAATAACTACTAAATTGCTAGGAGATAAAATATATATATGCATTGTACACAAAAAATAGCGGAAAGTGTTTTCTGGGTTGGCGCCAGTGACCGCCGCTTAGATCTTTTTGAAAACGTTTTTCCGCTGCCCAAAGGGGTATCATATAACTCTTATCTGGTTATGGATCAGCAGACAGTGCTTTTAGATACAGTTGATCAAGCTGTCGGCGAGCAGTTTTTTGAAAACATTGATCATGTTTTAGCCGGACGCGATTTGGATTACCTGATTGTTAACCACATGGAGCCTGATCATTGCGCTACCATGAATGAATTAGTCGCTCGTTATGCAAATGTCAAAATTGTCGGCAATAGCAAAACCGTTAATATGATTAAGCAATTCTTTGATTTTGATATTGATTCCCGAATAATTGTGGTCAAAGAGAATGATCTTTTGAATAGTGGTGAGCATACCTTTCGGTTCATCATGGCGCCAATGGTGCATTGGCCGGAGGTGATGGTGACCTATGAGACCAGCCAAAAAATGCTTTTTACCGCTGATGCTTTTGGTACCTTTGGCGCGATCAATGGCAATCTTTTTGCCGATCAGGTCGATTTCGAACATCAATATCTGGATGAGGCCAGGCGCTATTATTGCAATATCGTCGGGAAATACGGGCCGCAGACCTTGTCCTTGTTAAACAAAGCCGCTAATCTTGATATTGCGATGCTTTGTCCTCTGCACGGCCCCGTCTGGCGGGAGAATATTTCCTGGTTTATTGATAAATATCAGCTGTGGGGCAGCTATACCCCTGAGGATCAGGCAGTGATGATCGCCTATGCCTCGGTATACGGCCATACGGAAAACGCCATGGACATTCTGGCCGCGCATTTATCGGAGCTGGGAATCAAGCAGATTGTGATGTACGATGTTTCCCGTACTCATCCGGGGCATATTGTCGCTGAGGCTTTCCGCTGTAGCCATCTGGTTTTGGCCTCGACAACTTATAATAATGAGATTTTCTGCAATATGCAGACAGCGTTGATTGACCTTAAGGAGCATAATCTGCAAAACCGCACAGTGGCTCTAATTGAAAACGGCACCTGGGCGCCGCGGGCAGGCCAGTTGATGCGGGAATTGCTTGCATCAATGCCAAATATGACTATTATCGAGCCGCAAATCACCATCAAATCAGCCCTCAAAAAAGAGCAGCGGCAACAGCTTGAGCAATTGGCAAAGGCTATAGCCGACTCAATATAATTAATCAAAAGACGGCAGACCAAGCGGAGATATTTTTGTATCTCCGCTTTTTATATACTGCTGATAGTGGTCTAGACAGGATTTTGACGGAACCATCCCGAAACTATATTAATTATGCTTTATCAAAGATAAATTACATTTTTATGATATCAGGAGGTCGGTAATGAAGACGTTATTTGCGATGATGAAAGAAAATTTGCTCGCCGGTAATGATGTTGTTTTGGTGAGCATCATTGGTGATTTGGGCTCTGCGCCACGTGGTTCAGGCGCGCATATGCTGATTAACCATCAGGGCCGTCTTTACGGCACCGTTGGCGGCGGCGCAGTAGAATACCGCTCTGAGCAAATTGCTCTTGAGGTTTTGCAGGAAGGCAAATCGCGGATGAAGGATTTTCGCCTTTCGCCCAATGATATTGAGGATATCGGCATGATTTGCGGCGGCGACGTGATGATTATGTTTCAATATATCTCCGGTTATGATGAGGAGATGCTGAAATTCTGCGACCAATTACTGGCTGTGCTGAGTGAGGATATTAATGCCTGGCTGTTGATTGAGCTGCTCGGAGAAAATAATTGGCAAATGGGTCTTTATTGCGAAGGAAGAGGTCTCACCGGTATTGATATTGATCAGCAAAAGCTGATCAGCAAGCTGAAAACCAATGCCTTCACCACTAAAATTGAGGGCAGAGATATTTATACAGAGCCGATTAACCAGGCTGGCCGGGTGTTGATTTTTGGCGGCGGGCATGTGGCGCAAGAGCTGGTGCCAGTGCTTGCCCAAGTTGGTTTTCGTTGTGTGGTTATTGACGACCGGCCGGAATTCAGCGCCAAAGAACTTTTTCCCCGGGCCGAGCAAACTATTACCGCCGGCTTTGAGGAAATTGACGTCTATTTGCATATCAGCAAAAACGACTATATTGTGATTATGACCCGCGGCCATGCTAATGATTATTATGTTTTACGCCAGGCGCTCAATTTTGAATTGACTTATTTGGGTAATATCGGCAGCAAAGGGAAAATCGATGCCATAACTAAACGTCTGCTCGCAGACGGCGCCAAGCAGGAACGCATTGACAGCATTCATTGGCCGATTGGCTTGGATATTATGGCGGAAACCCCGGCGGAAATTGCGATCAGCATTGCTGCGGAGCTCATTTTAGCGCGTGCCCAAAAGGCGGGGATGACACCCAAATGGGATCATAGCTGGCTGGGATAAAAAAATTTATAAAAAAACCAAAATACTTTAGCTTACTACTTGACTAGCAAGATAAAATGTTGCATAATAAGTAAATCACAGATACTTTGGAGGCACATTTTGAATATCATTGCAGATAGTATGTCTCAGGAAGAAAAACTGCCCATCAAGCTGCGGGCGCTATATCGTAAATATGGCTATCAGATCTATAAGATGTCTGATTTTGAATCATATGACCTGTACCGGGAGAACAAAAATTTTCTTTCCGGAAATACTGTTTTGACCTTTACCGATATCGATGGCGAGCTGATGGCATTAAAGCCTGATGTGACCTTGAGCATTGCCAAGGATATCAAAAAAGAGGAAAAAACGAAGAAGCTCTTTTATTCGGAGCATGTTTTCCGCCCCTTGCATGGCGCCAATAAATTTGTGGAAATCAAGCAGATGGGGCTGGAATATATCGGCGCTGATAGCGGCTATGCAGAGGCTGAGGTTGTTTTTTTGGCAGCGGAAAGTCTCAGGGCTATTAGCGAGGATTATTTTCTCGGCATCAGCCATATGGGCTATGTGTCCGCTTTGATGGATTCGCTGGTGATTGATGAGCGTGTTCGCGAGGAACTGATTTTTGCCATCCGGCGAAAGAGTATCGGCGATATGATGCTGGCTTTAGCTGGTGTGAATATTTCCGAAGCGCAAAAAAGCGCAGTACAGGTTTTGGTGGATCTGCCTGCGGATATAGATAATGCCTTAGCGATGATGCAGGAAAAAAGCCTCAACTCCGGTATGGTTAATGCGGTCAATGAATTAAAGACGCTGCTTGCCTCTTGCCGGGAGTGGGGTATTGACAGCCAGCTCAGAATAGAGCTGTCACTGATTAATGATTTGGAATATTACACTGGTATTGTCTTCCAGGGTTATATTAAGGGCATTCCCCGCGCAGTATTAAGCGGCGGCCGCTATGATGGCCTGTTGCAGCGCTTTGGCAAAAGCCAGCCAGCGCTCGGTTTTGCGCTTTATCTTAATGAGATTCGTGATGCGATCAGCAAGCCCGTCAGCTACGATGTTGATACTTTGCTGATATATGATGAGCAGAGTATGAGCGATATTGTAGCAGCAGTTAATCTGCTGATTGGTCAGGGCAAAAGTGTGCGGGTGGAAAAAGAAGCCGTGAGCAATATCCGGGCCAGAGCAGTTGTTAAACTTGACGACCTGCTAAAGGAGGGCGAAAAATAATGATAAATATTGCTTTGCCCACCGGCAGAATGGGGGATAAGGCCTATCAATGCTTTGCCGCGATTGGTTTAGCTTGCCCGGAAATGGAACAACAAAACCGGCGGCTTGTCTTTGTTGACGAGGAGCAAGGGCTGCGCTATCTGCTGGTCAAGCCCAGTGATGTTGCCATGTATGTGGAATACGGCGCAGCTGATATTGGTGTTGTGGGTCGGGATGTGATTATGGAAAGCCATCCGGATATCTATGAGCTGCTGGATTTGCAGTTTGGCCGCTGCCGTTTTATGGTGGCAGCGCCGCAGGGCTGGCATGATGATGAGAGCAGGCCGCTAAAAGTCGCCACCACCTACGCCAATGTTACTGAAGAATATTTCCGTAGCGTGGGACGGCAAATAGAAACGATTAAGCTGCATGGCAGTGTAGAGCTGGCTCCTTTGATCGGGCTGGCGGATGTAATTGTCGATATTGTCGAATCCGGCACCACCCTACGCGAAAACAAGCTGGAGATTGTGGCGGAAATTGCCCCTTCCAGCGCGCGCTTGATTGCCAACAAAAGCAGCTATCAGTTTAATTATGATTTGATTAACCGCATCAAGAATCAGTTGGAGGCAGGTTTATGATCAAAATAGCTACCAGTGATCAAATAGCTGAGGGTTGGCTGCGCGAAGGCCGGCAAAAAGGCCCCAGCCCGCAGATAGAAGCAGATGTAGCCAATATTATTGCGCAGGTGAGAGAGCAAGGCGACGCTGCGGTTAAAGAATATACCGCTCGTTTTGATCAGGCGGAGCTGACAGATATAAAAGTCAGTGAAGCGGAAATGGCGCAAGCTTGGAAGAGCGTGTCGCAGGAGTTTAAGGATATTCTGGCGGAAGCCGCGGAAAATATTCGTGATTACCACCGCTATCAGCTGCGTGAGGATGTAGAAATAGCCAAAGAGGACGGCATAATTTTAGGCCAGCGGCTGTTGCCGATTGCCAAAGTTGGCTTGTATGTGCCGGGCGGCACCGCAGCTTACCCATCCAGTGTCTTGATGAATGCTATTCCCGCCAGCTTGGCCGGGTGTGAGCAGATTGTCATGGTGACGCCGCCGCAAGCAGACGGCAGTATCAGCGCAGATATTCTCGCCGCAGCCGCTGTAGCGGGTGTGACTGATGTTTATAGAGTAGGCGGCGCGCAAGCCATTGCTGCCTTGGCTTATGGCACGGAATCCATACCGCAGGTGGATAAAATTGTCGGCCCGGGCAATATTTATGTGGCAACTGCCAAAAGGCAGGTCTTTGGCCAGGTGGATATTGATATGATCGCCGGACCAAGCGAAATCTTGATTATTGCCGATAGCAGCGCCAACCCTGAGTATTTGGCTGCAGATATGCTTTCGCAAGCGGAGCATGACGCTCTGGCCGCCGCGATACTAATTTGCCCGACGCAGGAGATGGCTAGTGAGGTGGCCTATTATTTAGAAAAGCAGCTGTCAGTTTTACCAAGGGCCAAAATCGCCGCGCAATCAATCAGCGAGCAAGGGGCGATTATTATTGAGGAGGATCTCTCAAAAGCCTGTGAAATCGCCAATGTCATTGCCCCGGAGCATTTGGAGCTGGCTATCACTGAGCCGTTTGCCTGGTTGCCGCAGATCAAAAACGCGGGCAGCGTTTTTCTCGGCGACTATACCCCGGAGCCGGTTGGCGATTATTGGGCCGGGCCCAACCATATTTTGCCCACGCTGGGCGCAGCGCGCTTTGCCGGTCCCCTCTCAGTTGATGATTTTGTTAAACGCAGCAGCTATATTTATTATAGTGAGGAAGCTTTGAGCAAGGTTGCTGATCAGGTGAGCGCTTTTGCTGATCGAGAGGGCCTGCATGCCCATGCCAGGAGTATTCGTATCCGCATGAAGGAGAAATAATGAGCCGGTTTTTTAACCCCAAATTAGCTGCTTTGCGGCCATATGTGCCCGGAGAACAGCCGCCAAATATGGATAAGCTGATCAAGCTGAACACCAATGAAAACCCTTATCCGCCGGGAGAGAAGGTTAAGGCAGCGTTGTCCTTAGCCAGCGCCGCTGATTTGCGCCTCTATCCCAACCCGGAGACGCGAGGGCTGATCAATGCCGCTGCTAAAACATGGGGCTTGCAGCCCGGGCAGATTATGGCCGGCAATGGCAGCGATGAAATATTGGCCTTTTGTTTTCAGGCCTTGTGCCCAAACGGCGCGGCCTTTGCTGATATTAGTTATGGTTTTTATGCGGTGTGGGCGTCCTTGTACGGGGTTGAGTATCAAACCATTGCCCTGCAGGATGATTTTTCGCTTAATATCGCTGATTATCAGGGGATGGCTCAAACACTTTTTATCGCCAACCCCAATGCGCCAACAGGAATGGCGATATCTACAGCTGCGATAGAGACCTTGCTGCAAGAAGATAAAGACCGGCTGCTGATCCTTGATGAAGCCTATGCGGATTTCGCGAGTGATAATGCCTTGCGGTTGATTGATAAATATGATAATTTATTAATAGTACGGACCATGTCCAAGGGGTATTCCCTGGCCGGAGCGAGAATTGGCTTTGCTTTAGGAAACGAAGAGCTGATTGCTGATTTATCACGGATTAAATATAGCTTTAACCCCTATAACCTCAACCGTTTGAGTGCTGTTATCGGCGAGGCGGCGCTGCTGGACCAGGAGTATTTTCTTGATTGCCGCAGCAAAATCATTGCTGAGAGAATTTTTTTAGGGCAGGCTTTAACTGATCTGGGCTTTACCGTGCTCCCCAGTGAAACTAATTTCATTTTTGCGGGGAATCATCCGCAAATGAGCGGCCGGAAATATCTCTTGGCCTTGCGGGAGAAAAATATTTTGGTCAGGCATTGGCAGGCTGAGCGTATTCGGGATTTTGTGCGTATAAGTATTGGTACACATGAAGAAATATTGCAGCTTATTACAGCTACCCGACAGATATTAAAGGAGGCATAAAAATGGCAAGAATCGGAGTCATTAACCGCAAAACAGCTGAAACAAATGTTATTCTGCAAGTGAATTTGGATGGAATTTCGATTGGCAAAATTATTAGCGGAAACGCCTTTTTTGACCATATGATCAATCTTTTTGCCGCTCACGGCCGTTTTGGCATTGATCTCACCTGCACCGGCGATACTGAGGTAGATTTTCATCATAGCGCAGAGGATATTGGTATCTGCCTGGGACGGGCCTTTGCTGAGGCGCTTGGCGACAGAGCAGGAATAGCCCGCTATGGCTGGATTATCCTGCCGATGGATGAGGCTTTGCTGCAAGTGGCGGTGGATATTAGCGGCCGCGCGTATCTCGATTTTGATGTGCAGATACCTTCGGCGCAAGTAGGCAGCTTTGATACGGAGCTCGTGCAGGAGTTCTGGCAGGCTTTCACGCGAGAGCTGGGTATCTCTCTGCATATTAAAATGCTTGCCGGATCCAACAGCCATCATATCATCGAAGCCATTTTTAAGGCTACGGCCAGAGCGTTGGCGCAGGCTGTGGCCATTGACAGCAAGGCCCAAGGCGCCATCCCTTCGACGAAAGGAACCATTGTATGATAGCAATTATTGACTATGGCCTGGGTAATCTTTTCAGCCTGAGCTCATCACTCAAGGCTTTGGGAGCAGAGGCGGTTATTACCTCTGATGTAGAAGTGATGGCGCAGGCAGAGCGGATGATTTTGCCCGGGGTAGGGGCCTTTGGCGATGCTGTGCGTAAGCTGGATGCCTTGCGCATCACCAAGCATATTGGCAATTTGGCCTGGGAGGGTCGGCCATTGCTCGGTATTTGTCTGGGCATGCAGCTGCTGTTTGAAGAGAGCCGCGAGTATGGCCGCTGGAAAGGGCTGGGCTTGATTCCCGGATATATTGCGCCGATGAAAAGGGATTTTGCTGATGCTGGCATTGATCTGAAGGTTCCGCATATGGGTTGGAATGCGCTGCATCTTGAGCAAAAGGATAACTCTTTGCTAAAATATACTGCCGAGGGTGATCAGGTTTATTTTGTCCATTCCTATTATGGCAAGGAGTGCGAATCCGCCTTAGTTGCCACTGCGGACTATGGCCTCTCAATCCCCGCTGTAGTGAATTATAAATGCGTTTATGGCTGCCAGTTTCATCCTGAGAAAAGTGGTGAAAAGGGTTTAAATATCCTGCGCGCCTTCCTGGAAGTGGAGGCATAGTGGACAATGAAGATTTTCCCCGCGATAGATATTAAAGACGGCCGGGTAGTGCGCCTGACCTATGGCGACTATGGCCAAATGAAAGTATATGATCTGGCGCCGCTGGACGCCTTACACAGCTTTGAGCAGTCCGGCGCCGAAGCAGTGCATATTGTGGATTTGGATGGCGCCAAGGACGGGCAACCGGGCAATTTTGCCACGATCAGCGCCCTGCTCGGCAATACTAAGCTTTTTTGCCAGATCGGCGGCGGCATCAGGAATATGGATACTGTCAAGAGCTATCTTAATGCTGGCGCTGACCGGGTTATTCTTGGCACCGCGGCCATAGCGGATCAGACCTTTCTGGCTGGGGCAGTGGCAAAGTACGGCGCAAAGATTGCCGTGGGGGTTGATGCCAGAGACAGCAAAGTAGCTATAGCCGGCTGGCTGGAAACTACGGATATGGATAGTTTTGCTTTTTGTGAGGAATTAAAGCAGCTGGGAGTACAAACAGTTATTTATACGGATATTGCCAAGGACGGTGCCATGCAAGGCTGCAATATGGACGCCTATCAACGGCTCAGTACGATAGCAGGGCTGGATGTTGTGGCTTCCGGAGGCATTAGTTCTTTAGCGGAGCTAGCTCAGCTGCAAGAGCTAGGCATAGCTGGCGCCATCTTAGGCAAGGCTCTGTATAATGGTTTGCTCGATTTGCCCCAGGTTTTGGCACTGGTAAGAAAAGAGGAGAAAGCAGATGATTAGCAAACGGATTATTCCCTGTTTGGATGTTCGCGACGGCCAAGTTGTCAAAGGCGTCAATTTTCAGGATGTGCAAAATGTGGAGGACCCGGTGGTTCTGGCCAAGTTCTATAATGAGTCTGGCGCTGATGAGCTGGTTTTTTATGATATAACCGCCAGCGTGGAAGAGCGGCCGCTTTTTATTGATGTATTGCAAAGGGTGGCCTCTGAGGTATTTATTCCGCTGACTGTTGGCGGCAGCATTAATGCTGTGGAAGATTTTGAACGGGTATTGCGCGCTGGCGCGGATAAGGTTAGCGTCAATTCCGGCGCCATCGCCAATAAGCATTTAATTTCGGAAGCAGCCCAGAAATATGGCAATCAATGCGTGGTGCTTTCGATGGATGTAGCGCGGGTCAATGGCTCTTTCCATCTTTTTGCCAAAGGCGGCAGGGAAGACACCGGCAAAGACGCTATCGAGTGGGCTAAACGAGGGGAGAGCGAGGGCGCGGGTGAGCTGGTAATCAACAGCATTGATACTGACGGGGTGAAAAACGGTTTTGATTTGGAATTGCTGCAAGCTGTTGCGGGCGCGGTGAGCATCCCGATTATTGCCAGCGGCGGAGCAGGCAAAAAAGAAGATTTTTTCGATCTCTTCCAGATCAAAGGCATTGACGCCGGGCTTGCTGCCAGCATTTTTCATTTTCAGGAGCTGGAGATTAAAGAGCTTAAGCAATATTTGCGGGAGAACGGCATTATTGTCAGACTATAAGGAGCAGGCAATGGATATTAAACAATTGAAATTTGATCAAAACGGGCTGATCCCCTGTATTGTGCAGGATGGCTTCAGCGGGCAGGTTTTGATGATGGCATATATGAATGAGCAGAGTATTGAGATAACACTCCAGGAGAAGCGTACTTGTTTTTGGTCACGCAGCAGGCAGGAGCTTTGGCGCAAAGGGGAGACCAGCGGCAATGTGCAGTATTTGCTTTCTCTTAGCGCTGATTGTGATAATGATACCTTGCTGGCCAAAGTAGAGCAAAAAGGCCCGGCCTGCCACACCGGACAAGTGAGCTGCTTTTTTAATGAGATCCTGAGAGAGGAGCAGCCGCTGCTTACTCTGGAGAAGCTGTATGCGCTGCTGCAAGAGAGGGAAAAGACCAGACCGGAGGGCAGCTATACCAGCTATCTTTTTGACAAAGGGCGGGAGAAAATTCTCAAGAAAATTGGCGAGGAGAGCACAGAAGTTGTAATCGGCGCCATGAAAGACAGCCGCGAGGAGATGATTTATGAAATCTCCGACCTCTGTTATCATGTCCTGGTTTTGATGGTGGAGGCAGGGATCAGCGTAGAAGATATTAGAATGGAACTGAGCAGCCGCCATGTGGTTGATAAGAAAGTTAAACAGGAGAGCTTGCGATGATACCTGTGCTTGCTGATTTACATAACCACAGCGCCATGTGTGACGGACACTCATCCATCGAAGAAATGGTTGAGGCGGCGCTTGCCAAAGGGTTTGCTGATTTTGGCATTTCCGCTCATGGCTATACCCCCTTCGACCTTGCCGCCTCGGTAAAAGATGAGGATGAATATATCAGCGCCATGCGGGAGCTGCAGGAGCTATATGCGGATAGGATTAGGCTATATTGCGGGGTGGAAGAGGACTTTCATGCTCCGCTTAGCGATAGAAGCCGCTATGATTATGTGATCGGCTCGGTTCATTATTTTTATGACGATGATTACGGCCGCTATTTTGCAATAGACGGCGCGGCAACAGAGTTTGCTGATTGCATTGATCAGCTTTTTGCTGGTGATCCTTGCCGCATGATCAAGAAGTATTATCAAAATGTGGTGGAAAATATTTACCAATCCAAGCCCATGATCATTGGACATTTTGACCTTATTGTCAAGAATAATCAGGATGACCGCTTTTTTGACGAAGAGGATAAACGCTATCAAAACGCTGCCAAAGAGGCCTTAGTTGCCTGTTTGGAGACGGATTCGCTGATTGAGCTAAATACCGGCGCAGTCTTTCGCGGCTATCGCAAAACAGTTTACCCGGCGCAGTTTTTGCTAAAAGAGATGAAAGAGAGAAAAGCCCTGATTACCCTTTCTGCTGACGCTCATACCACCGCTGCTGTTGGTTTCGCTTTTGATCAGGCATTGCTTTTGCTGAGAGATAGTGGTTTCAGGTCAGTTTTGGTCTATCAGGATGGCAAATATGTGGAGCAGGGGATTGAGTAGTTATCTATATTGAAAAACAGCGGTATTTGCTGCCCGGCAGTTTTCTTTTGACTGCCGGGTATATTTTTGCTTTTGCCATGGCTTTTGGCCACTAAAATATTGCTTTAGTTGACAAATCCTGATATACTATAATTCAACGTGCATTTTTAGAAAAAAGGAGTGAATAATAATGATTGCTGATGTCAAGCAAGTCAATGTAGGAATAATTGGCCTGGGTACAGTTGGGGGCGGTACAGCAACTGTTTTGGCAAAAAATGCGGATATTATTGCCTGCCGTCTTTTGCCAATCAAATTAGCTGCGGTTGCTGATCTTGCAACAGAGAAGACAAGAGAGTTTTTGGATGGAATTGGCCTGACTGATACGCGCTTGACTAATGATTGGCATCAATTGATTGATGACCCGAATATAGATATTATTGTGGAAACAATTGGCGGCACAACTCTGGCCAGAGATATTATCGCCACAGCTCTTAGAGCTGGCAAAAGTGTTGTCACTGCCAATAAAGATTTGCTGGCTTTGCATGGCGGCGAACTGCTGGCCATTGCCGAAGAACATACCACAGACCTTTTCTTTGAGGCTTCAGTTGCCGGGGGTATCCCGGTGGTGCAGGCAGCCAAAGAGGGCTTGGCCGGCAATAGAATTAAAAGCATTATGGGTATTGTTAATGGCACCACCAACTATATCCTAACCAAGATGAGCGAAACCGGCGCTGATTTTGCCGATGCTTTGGCAGAGGCACAGGCGCTTGGCTATGCGGAAGCAGACCCAACCTCTGATGTGGAAGGATATGATGCAGCGCGCAAGGTGGCTATTCTATCCTCTATCTCTTTTAATAGCAGAGTCACCTTTGGCATGGTTGCCTGCGAGGGCATTACCCGTATCAGCAGCTGGGATATGCGCTATGCAGAAGAATTTGGTTATGTGATCAAGATGCTGGGTATTGCCAGGCAGGATGATGCCGCGACCAAAATTGAGGCTATGGTTCACCCGGTGATGATTTCCAAAAAGCATCCCTTGGCCTCGGTGCGTGATTCATATAACGCTATATATATCGAAGGCGACGCTGTAGAAAAGACGATGTTCTATGGCCGTGGCGCAGGCGATCTGCCTACCGGCTCCGCTATTGTTGGCGATATCATGCAGGCTGCGCGCAATATTTTGTATAATTGCAAAGCGCGCTGGGGCTGCACTTGCTATAAAGATCTGCCGGTGGTACCCATTGATGAAGTATCGAGCAAATATTATATTCGTATTTGCGCCAAAGACCAAACCGGCGTCTTAGCAGCTCTTTCTGCTGTTCTGCGTGATCATAATATCAGTGTTGACGCGGTTATGCAGAAACGTAAAATCGATAATGAGCACGCGGAAATTGTGATGATCACCTATAAAGTGCGCCACGCCGATATGATGGCCGCCCTATCAGATATTGAAAAACTGGATTGTATTTGCGAGGTCAGCGACTATATTCGTGTGGAGGATGGCGAAAACTAATGGTCAAAGTACGGATTCCGGCAACCACAGCGAACTTGGGATGTGGCTATGACACCTTTGGCATGGCTATGGGATACTATAACTATGTGACAATTAAACCGGCTGATAGCTTCTTGATTACTATTATCGGTGAGGGAGAAAAACACCTGCAAGGCAACAATAATCTGGTTGTCCGCTCTGCCAGCGCAGCTTTTGAGCTGGCAGGTGTTACTATGCCCGGCTTAGAGTTTATTTGCGAGAATAATATTATTCTTTCCCGCGGTATGGGCAGCAGCAGCTCTGCAATAGTCGGCGGTATTTTTGCCGCCAATGAATTGATGGGCAGACCCTTAACAACAGAAGATATTTTGGGACTGGCGATCAAGATTGAAGGGCATCCTGATAATGTTACTCCGGCGCTTTTTGGCGGTTTTACGGTTAGCGTTAGCGAGGGAACCAGCCAGTTTTGCAAAAAAATTGACATCCCCTCCGGTCTGAAGGCAGTTTTGGCTGTGCCGGGGTTTCCGGTTTCGACCAAAAAGGCCAGAGCGATTATGCCCAAAAATGTGCCGCTCATTGATGCGGTATATAATTTAAGCCATGCGGCTTATCTTGCCCTTTCCCTGCAACAAGGTGATATTAGCGGTTTTGGCGCCATGCTGACCGATAGATTGCATCAGCCATACCGCTTTAGCCTGATCAGGGGTGCGGAGGATGTTGTTGAGGCCGCGATTGCCGCCGGCGCTATTGGCTGCGTTATTTCCGGCTCCGGGCCGACGATGATCAGCTTTACCGAAGACGATGATATTTTGCGTGACAATATCGCTGCTGCTATGAACGAGGCTTTTATGCAACACGAGGTAAAGGCTGAGATCATCTGTCTTGATATGGATAATCAGGGCACAGTAGTAGTTGATAGTTAATTTCTTATTTTGTTTGTGGAGGTTTAATTCATGATTGTGGTACAAAAATTTGGCGGCAGCTCAGTTGCTGACGCTGAGCGTATGCAAAGAGTAGCCAAGCGCGTAGCGGAAACATATGATCAGGGTAATAGCGTTGCTGTTGTTGTCTCAGCCATGGGCGATACTACAGACGACCTGATTGCCTTATCCAAGCAGGTTAATCCGACGCCCAGCGATAGGGAAATGGATATGCTGCTCACCACCGGCGAGCAAATATCCATAGCCATGCTGGCGATGACCTTAAACGCCATGGGCTATAAAGCTATTTCTTTGACCGGCTGGCAGGCCGGGTATCATACTGACGGCACCTATGCCAAGGCGAAAATTGTCAATATCGAAAACTCCCGCGTAGCCAAAGAGTTTGCCAAAGGCAATATTGTTGTGGTTGCCGGCTTTCAGGGCATTGATGATGACGGCGAGATTAATACCTTGGGCCGCGGCGGCTCTGATACCTCGGCAGTGGCGTTGGCGATTGCTTTGAACGCGGATGTCTGCGAAATATATACTGATGTGGATGGCGTGTATACCGCTGATCCGCGGGTGGTCAGCAAAGCCTGGAAAATGGCTGAAATATCTTATGATGAAATGCTGGAGATGGCAGCGATGGGCGCTTTGATTTTACAGCCCCGTTCTGTTGAGCTGGCTAAGATGTATGGCCTTAAGCTCCATGTCCGTTCCAGCTTTAACCATAATCAAGGAACCCTAGTCAAGGAGGATGCAAAAATGAATCATGATTTGGAAAAAGAATTAATGGTGAGCGGTGTTGCCCATGATACCAATGTATTGAAAGTAACTGTCTTTGGCGTGCCGGATCAACCGGGGGTGGCCAGCGAAATTTTTGGCCATCTCGCTGAACAAAAAGTCAATGTTGATATGATTATCCAAAGCGGTAACAGGGATAAGAAGCAGGATATTTCTTTCACCTGCGGATTGGCTGATCATGACAAAGTGGAAAAGGTCCTTCAAGAAGTGATCAAAACTTTGCCTGCGGATAATTTTACGATCATTAAAGGCTTTGCCAAAATTTCGGTGGTGGGCGCCGGCATGATCTCTCATCCGGGCGTCGCGGCCTTAATGTTCAAAACACTTTTCCAAATGGGCGCAAATATTGAAATGATCTCTACCTCGGAAATCAAAATTTCTTGCATCATCGAGGAACAGAAGATTAAAGAAGCAGCTATAGCCTTGCATACTGCTTTTGGGCTAGATGCTTAGCCAATAGGGATACGCTTGACAAAACTCTTCATAATTAATATAATATTAAAGCTCTGCAAAAGCAGAGCAAATATCGGGGCGTAGCTCAGTTTGGCTAGAGCGCTACCTTGGGGTGGTAGAGGCCGCACGTTCAAGTCGTGTCGCTCCGACCAAAGAATACCGCTGCAGAGACAATGAAAAGAAGGATAAACAAGTGCAGAAAATCGTTTATATCAGCAACAGCCGGGATGACACTGAAGAGAAAGATATTAATGAGAATAAATATCTTATGCGCATCAATAAATTATTAGAAGAAGGCTGGACGGTTTCACAAATGAATCCCTATACTGTAGAAGTTGACCCCAAACTTGAAAATTACCTTCATAAGGAAACATTCGTGTCATTTGTTATTCTTGAAAGTCCTGGAGAAAACAAATAAATTCTTTTGCAGATTTCGTCAAATGAGTACATATGCAAAAAAAAAATAAATGGGGGAGTGATCAAGCTAGCCCGTTTATTTTTTTGGCGTTATTGTCAAGAAAAAAGTATTAAATTGTCTAATTGTATCTCTGTTTTGTGGCAAAATAAGCTATTGTCTTAATTAATAACTAAGAGGAGAAATCATTTTGGATGCTGGAGTCTTAAAGATTGTTGTTTTGGTCTTATTTATTATCACCTATGTTATGTTGCTGATTTTTTCAAAATACCGCTCCTATATTGCCTTAGCCGCGGCGGCGATATTTGTTATTATCGGCGCGCTGCCGGTTAATCAGATTATCACTGCGGTAAACTGGAATGTGCTGCTGATGATTGTCGGCACCATGGGAACCGTATATTTATTCATTGAATCCAAGATGCCGGCCAGGCTGGCAGATATGATTATTGAAAAAACGCCTAATGTCAAGTGGACTATTGTCGCTCTATCGCTTTTTGCGGGTGTTATCTCCGCTTTTGTGGATAATGTGGCAACAGTGCTGATGGTGGCTCCGGTGGCTCTGGATATTGCCAAAAAACTAAAAATATCTCCGGTGCCGAGCATTATCAGTATTTCTATTGCCTCCAACCTGGAGGGCGCAGCTACCTTAGTCGGGGACACTACCTCGATTTTATTGGGTGGACATGCTAATATGACCTTTCTCGATTTCTTTTTCTTTCAAGGGAAGATCGGCTTGTTTTGGATAGTTCAGGTTGGTATGATAGCTGCCTTGCTGGTTTTGTTGTTCATTTTTAGGCGCGATGTACAACCTGTGCATGTTGAGGAACGCACCGAGGTTACTGATTATTTTCCCAGCGCATTGCTTTTAGGCACGGTCGGCTTGCTGATCCTTGCTTCATTTTTGCCCAATATGCCAGCGCTGATTAATGGCTATATTTGTGTAGGGCTTTTTGTCATCGGCCTGATCCGGCAGATTATCAAAAGCAGAAAATTTTCTGTTCTGCGCCAGTCCGCGGCAGAAATAGATTTCCATACTTTGCTGCTCTTGCTGGGTTTATTTGTTGTCATTGGCGGTCTTGGCTCTGTCGGCATTATTGATGATATCAGCAAATTCTTTGTCAGCATTAGTGATAAGCCGTTTGTGATTTTCACTTTGATTGTCTGGGCATCGGTATTATTGTCCGCCTTTATCGACAATATCCCGTATGTCGCGACGATGCTGCCTGTTGTCACCTCTATTGCCGCGCAAATGGGTGTTGAGCCATATTTGTTCTATTTTGGCCTTCTAGTCGGGGCTACCTTGGGCGGCAATCTGACGCCGATCGGCGCTTCCGCCAATATTACCAGCATCGGTATTTTGCGCAAGGCTGGTTATGATGTCAAAGCCTCGCAATTTATGAAAATAAGCGTGCCCTTTACCTTGGTAGCGGTTATAACAGGCTATCTGCTGGTATGGTTCATTTGGAGCTAAGCAATAACGCTATTTTGTCAAAATTAAGCGTCTCGCAAATTGTCAACCAATTACAATAAAATTGGTTGACAATTTTATTGTAGGTATGTTATACTTCTCAAGTCAAAGAGGAGGTAATTATGAATAGAGCCATAGTTAAGCCAAGAATTAAAACACTTGATTTGATTTACGCCGCACTTTTTGCCGTACTGATCACAATCTGTTCCTGGATTTCCGTTCCGGCAGCCGTACCTTTTACCATGCAGACCTTTGCGGTGTTCCTGACTGTGGGCCTGCTGGGCGCCAAACGCGCGAGCATAGCCATAGTAGTTTATCTTTTGCTGGGCTTTATCGGGCTGCCTGTTTTTGCCGGTTTTAAGGCGGGATTAGGGGTGCTGATCGGGCCGACCGGCGGCTATCTTATCGGTTTTGTGGTGATGGTCTGGGTGATAGCGCTGGCGCAACGGCTGCTGCCGAAAAAAAAGATTTTTTCGCTGATTGCCATGCTGATTGGCCTGCTGGTGCTCTACGTATTTGGCACAGCCTGGTATATGTTTGGCTATATTGGCGAGATCAGCTGGGCCAGCTTTGTCTCTCTTCTGGGCGTTTGCGTGGTGCCTTTTATTATTCCCGATATAGCAAAAATCGTTTTGGCTTTGCTGATTATTCCTAAGCTTTTACCGCATATCAAAGAATAAAAAACTTACTTTTGCTCAAACTACAATTAAGACCAAGCCTTGGGAGGTTATTATGGAAAAAGAGCAAAATGAAACCAGCTGGTATATAGAAAAACATGGTTTGTTGGGCGATTATCCCGGCCAGCCGCTGATAACTAATAAAAAGACAAGCAAATAGTATGAGCTAAAGAGCACGGTATAAGTGCTCTTTTGTTTTGTCGTAATAAATATTATTTAAAGAATTTTTAGTACTTGACATTTTTGCTGGGAATAATATAATATTAATAAAGTACTTAAAAGAATTTGACAAATATTTTTTAGTAAATTTAAGGAGACGACAATGACTACATTTGATAAAGTGAAAGAAATCGTAGTGAATTCCCTCAGCTGTGATGAGGCTGATGTTACAATGGAGGCCTCTATAAAAGAAGATCTTGGCGCTGATTCTTTGGATGCGGTGGAATTGATCATGTCTTTTGAAGATGCCTTTGGCGTAGCTATCCCCACCGAAAAAGCATCTGAGCTGGACACGATTGGCGAAGTTGTTGCCATGATTGATTCACTTAAATAGCAGGGTAAGCTGATATGGATATTAAGCTGATAAATGACTTGCTAAAAGTAGTAGAAAAAAGCGCATTTACTCATTTTGAATACGATGACGGGACTACCAAAATCGTACTCAAAAAAGAGCAATTATATAGCAATATTAATACCTCCCCAACTATAAATGAAGCAGGAGCCGCTATCTCATCGGTAGCTGCTTCTGCTTCAACCCTGGTGGACGATATTAACATAATCAAAGCGCCCCTGGTAGGCACGGTTTATTTAGCCAGCTCGCCGGAAGAAGCGCCTTTTGTCCAGGCCGGCCAGCCAGTCGAAGCCGGTGATACCCTGTGCCTGATCGAAGCAATGAAAATGTTTAATGAAATCAAGGCTCCGGCTGATGGCATTATTGCAGATATCTTGGTAGAAGACGGCGCTATGGCTGAATATGGCACATTCCTTTTCAGGATAGAACAATAATTATGATTAAACGTATACTGGTGGCTAACCGCGGAGAAATTGCCGTGCGCATTATCCGCGCTTGCCGCGATATGAATATCGAAACAGTGGCAGTATATTCCGCTATTGATAAAGACGCTCTTTTTGTCACCCTGGCCACGCAGGCTGTTTGCATTGGCCCGGCGCCAGCCAATCAGAGCTATCTTAATGGCGCAAATATTATTGCCGCTGCCTTGAAGACCAATTGTGAGGCCATTCATCCCGGCTTTGGCTTTTTGGCGGAAAACGCCGATTTTGCCAGAGCTGTGCGTGACCATGGCTTGATTTTTATTGGGCCGGATGCGGAAACGATTGAGATGTTGGGCGATAAAATCGCTGCCAAATCTTTGATGAAGAAATATAAAATTCCAGTAGTGCCGGGGTCAAACGGGGTGGTAGAAGATATTGCCGCCGCTCAAAAAATAGCGGAAAAGATCGGCTATCCCTTGATCGTCAAAGCTTGTAATGGCGGCGGCGGACGCGGTATGCGTAGGGTTAGCGGTGAGCAGGAGCTGGCCGACGCCTTTGAGACAGCCTCCGCCGAGGCCTTAGCTTGTTTTGCCGATAAAAGCGTTTATATTGAAAAACTAATCGTTGATCCCAAGCATATCGAAGTGCAGATTTTAGCGGATAACTTCGGCAATATTATTCATTTGGGCGAGCGTGAATGCTCTTTGCAACGGAATAACCAAAAAATTGTCGAGGAAGCGCCGGCCAAGGTTCTTAGTGATGAGCAAAGAAAGCACTTGGGCGAAGTCTCTATCCGGGTGGCGATGGCTGCCAACTATAAAAATGCCGGTACAGTGGAATTTGTCCTGGATAAAGAAGGTAACTTTTATTTCATCGAAATGAATACCCGCATCCAGGTGGAGCATCCGGTGACAGAAATGGTTACTGGCATTGATATTGTGCGCGAGCAGATTAAAATAGCCTCTGACATGGAGCTTTCATATACGCAGCAGGATGTTGTGATCAATGGTCATGCTATCGAATGCCGCTTAAACGCGGAGGATCCGGAGAACAATTTTGCTCCTTGCCCGGGGAAGATTGATTATATTCATTTTCCCGGCGGTTTTGGCGTGCGTATTGATTCCGCGCTTTATTCCGGCTGCGAGATCAGCCCCTATTATGATTCGATGATAGCCAAGGTGATTGTGCATGGCAAAACGCGCAATGAAGCCCTGTTGCGTATGCGCCGCACCCTGGAAGAGCTGTTGGTCACCGGAGTGAAAACAAATCTCGGCCTTCTCTATATGATTTTGTATACGCCGGACTTTATTATGGGTACATATGATACCGGGTTTATTGAAAAGAATTTGCAGATGATTTTACAGCCAGTGCAAAACGAAATGATGCTGTAGTTTTGAGGACTAATTGATGGAAAATATTTTTGCCGAACGCAAACGCAAATTAATTGTCTTAAAAGGTATACGCGGTACTGCCGCGCACCGCAAAAAGAAGGCGGATGATTTTATTATCTGCCCCAAATGCAAAAAGAAAAAAGATCCGGCCCTTTTGCAGACCAGCAAATATATCTGCGATACCTGCGGGCATCATTTTAGTATTTCCGCAGAACAAAGGCTGGATATGGTTTTTGACCGGGAAGAGTACACGCCTTTGTTTGACGATATCATGCCGCAAAACCCAATTGATTTCCCAGGCTATCAGCTCAAGCTGGCCGAATTACAACGCCGCACAGGCTTAAACGACGCCTGCGTTGCTGCCAACGGCTTCATCGGCGGCTATGAGGCGGTATGCGCTGTTTTGGATAGTCAGTTTTTGATGGGCAGCATGGGGACAGCTGTGGGCGAAAAAATTACCCTGAGCATCGAATATGCCGGGAGGCATAACTTGCCGCTGATAATTTTTGCGGCCAGCGGCGGGGCAAGGATGCAAGAGGGGATCTTTTCTTTGATGCAGATGGCTAAAACAGCTGCTGCTGTCAAACGCTTTAGCGACCAAGGCGGCTTGTTTATTTCTTATTTAACTCATCCGACCACCGGAGGGGTTACTGCCAGCTTTGCCTCTTTGGGAGATATCATTCTGGCTGAACCCAAGGCGCTGATTGGTTTTGCCGGGCCGCGGGTGATTGAACAGACGATTCAGGCTAAGCTGCCGGAGGACTTTCAAAGCGCGGAATCCTTGCTCAAGCATGGTTTTGTGGATGCCATAGTGCCCCGCGACCAGATGCAAGCGGTTTTAGCAAACATACTCAAACTACATGCGAGGTAATATGGCTAAACAAAATGTGCGTGAGCTGACGCCACTGGAAAAAGTAGAAATATGCCGCGATGCCAATAGGCCGAGAACGCCCTTTTATATCGGTAAGCTTTTTGACAGCTTTTTTGAAACGCATGGCGACCGCTGTTATGCCGATGATCCGTCGATTGTCACCGGTATCGCTATGTTTGAAGGGATAGCTGTTACTATTGCCGGGCATGTCAAGGGCAAGGGGCTGGAAGAGAATTTGGCCTGCAATTTTGGTATGCCGCAGCCTGATGGCTACCGCAAATTTCAAAGAGCTGCTTTGCAGGCGGAGAAGTTTGGGCGGCCGATCATCACTTTTATTGATACTCCGGGAGCCTATCCCGGCATTGAGGCGGAGCAAAGAGGGCAGGGCGAGGCTATTGCCAGCTGCCTGTATCTGCTATCTGCGCTGAAAGTCCCGGTGATTGCCGTAGTAATCGGCGAGGGTGGTTCCGGCGGCGCTTTGGCGCTGGGCGTAGCTGATCATATTATCATGCTGGAGCACGCTGTTTATTCCATTCTTTCGCCGGAGGGCTTTGCTACTATTCTCTGGAAGGATGCCAAACGCAGCGGTGAAGCTTGTGATTTGATGAAGCTGACCGCGGCTGATCTCCTGGCCGGCGGCATTATTGAGCAGATCATCAAGGAGCCAAAGCAGGGAGCCAAAGAAAGCTCCAAGGCAGTATTTGCAGAGCTGAGGCAAGCCATAAAAACAGCTTTAGATAATTTGCAGCAGCTGTCCGTTGAAGAATTGCTGGAAAAAAGATATCAAAAATACCGGATTATCGGTCAATAATAGAGGTAAATACTTTTGAGCGGATTAAAAATATTAGGCACCGGCAGCTATTCGCCGGAAATTATTGCCACCAACCACATGTTTGAGCAAATAGTCGAGACCAGTGACGAGTGGATTACCAGCCGCACCGGTATTACCAACCGTCGTCTGGTAGACCAGGAAACAAATTTGCAGATGATGGGCCACGCCTGTCAGCGGGCCATAGATGATGCGGGGATTGCCGCCTGCGATATTGCCGTCGTCATTTGCGCTACTGTGACCAGCGATTATATTACTCCGGCTATGGCAACACTTTTGCAGCGGGATTTAGGCTTGAGTGAAGAAGTACTCACTTTTGACATCAACGGCGCCTGCAGCGGCTTTGTTTATGCTCTGGAGGTCGCCCACGCACTTTTGGGTAAAAATGAGGGCAAATATGCCGTGGTTTGCGCGGGTGAAATTTTGAGCCGCATTACTGATTATCAAGACCGCACTACCTGTGTGCTTTTTGGCGATGGCGCGGGCGCGGTGGTGATTGGCCGCTCTGATGATAATCCTTATGCCTTTCGCGCTGGCGCCAAGGGTGATGATAGTTTTTTATATTGCAAGCACCCAGTGGCAACGAACCAGCACCCCTTTGCCCGGGCTGCGAGTGTTGCTGCAGAGGATTATTTTGTGCATATGAACGGGCAGGAGGTTTTTCGTTTTGCGGTGGAAAGCATCAGCAAAAGTGTCAGCGAACTAAAGCTGGAGCTGGAGCTGAGTGATGATGATATCAAATATTATATACTGCATCAGGCCAATTACCGTATTATTGATGCGGTGGCGCGTAAGCTGAAGGAGCCAAGCGCTAAGTTTTTTATCAATATTAGCGAACATGGCAATACTTCGGCAGCGTCGATCCCGATAGCGCTGGATGAGGCAAATAAGCAAGGTTTATTCCAGAGGGGGGACAAATTAATCTTCGCCGGTTTTGGCGGCGGTCTCACTTATGGTTCAGCCCTAATTACATGGTAGAGGAGATTTATAATGGATTTAAGAGATATTTTAGCTATTGAATACCCGATCATTCAAGGAGGTATGGCCAATATTGCCACCGCCGAGTTTGCCGCGACAATATCCAATGCCGGAGCTTTGGGCTTAATCGGCGCCGGCGGCATGAGCTGTGAGCAGTTTATTGAGCAGATACGTCTGATAAAGACTTTAACTGACAAGCCTTTTGGCGTGAATATTATGCTGATGCATCCCCAGGTGGATGAGATGGCACAGGCCGTGGTTGATGAGGGAGTGAAAATCGTGACCACAGGCGCCGGTAACGCCGCGAAATATATCCCGATGTGGAAAGCAGCGGGAGCCAAAATTTTCCCGGTGGTTCCCAGCGTTGCTCTTGCCGTCCGTATGCAGCAAAACGGCGTTGACGGCGTTATTGTTGAAGGCACGGAAAGCGGCGGCCATGTGGGCGAGCTGACAACTATGGCCTTGGTGCCACAAGTTTGCGCGGCTGTGGATGTACCTGTTATTGCCGCGGGCGGTGTTGCCACTGGCGGCCAGATGGTAGCAGCCTTTGCCCTGGGCGCTTGCGGAGTGCAGATCGGCACTTTGCTTCTGGCAGCGGAAGAATGCCCCATCCATGAAAACTATAAAAATGCGGTGCTGAAAGCTAAGGATACTGATACTGTAGTCACCGGCCGTATTGGCGGCATCCCGGTGCGCATTCTCAAAAATAAGCTGGCGCGCGAATATATCAAAAAAGAAAAAGCCGGCGTATCCAAAGAAGAGCTGGAGGAATTCACCCTGGGCGCGATGAAACGGGCAGTATTCTCAGGCGATGTCTCCAATGGCTCGGTAATGCTCGGCCAGGTGGCAGGCTTAGTCAATCAAAGCAAACCAGCTGCGGAGCTGATCAAAGACCTTTTTGATGACGCTATGCAGTCATTTGCGGAGCTAAAAAACAGCAGCATGTTTAAAGCTGCCAAGTAGCAGAGGAGAAACAGATGAAGCTGGCATTTTTATACGCAGGCCAAGGCAGCCAGAAGGCAGGCATGGGCCAAGATTTTTATCAACAATTTCCCCAGATAAGAGATGTTTTTGATAATACCGCTGCTGATATTGACCTCAAAGAGCTGTGCTTTAATTCAGCGCTTGAATTATTATCACAAACACAATACACTCAGCCATGTATGGCCGCTTTTGCCATCGCTGTCAGCCGTTTGCTAGCTGAACAGGGGATTGAGCCTGAATATTGCCTGGGCTTGTCTCTCGGCGAATATTGCGCTTTGTATAAGGCAGGGGTTTTCAGCGAAGAACAGCTGCTCGCCATTTTAGCTTACCGGGGACGGGTGATGAGCGAGACCACCAGCAATTTGCCAACAAAGATGACGGCTATTCTCGGCCTGGCGCAGGATTTGGTGGAAAAGGCGGTAGCCGAAGCGGATGAGGCCAGCAAAGGCCTGGTTGTTTGCGCCAACTATAATTGCCCCGGGCAGATTGTCATCGGCGGGGAACGCAGCGCTGTGGATTTGGCCGAGCTAAAATGTCAGGAATATGGCGCCAAACGCTGTATACCCTTAGCTGTCAGCGGGCCTTTTCATACGCCATATCTGCAAGCAGCCTCACAATTGCTGCAACAGCGCTTTGTGGGCGAAAAATTTGCGGAGATGAACATACCCGTTATTTTTAACACCAGCGCTGACCTTTTGGGCGAAGAAAGCACTGTTGCGGTCATGCTGGTTCGCCAGGTGGTTTCTCCGGTGCGCTTTGAACAATCTATCCGCAGGCTCGAAGAGCTGGGCGTTGACACTGTGATCGAAATCGGCCCGGGAAAAGTGCTGTCTGGGTTTGTCAAAAAAACCGCGCCAGCAATCAAATGCTATGCTATTGAAGATATTGCCAGCCTTGAGCAAACACTGGCCGCGATTAAAGGAGAACAATAATGAGTCTATCTGGAAAAACCGCCGTTGTTACCGGAGCCAGCCGTGGTATTGGCCGGGCCATTTGCCTGAAACTGGCCAAAGCCGGCGCAAATGTGGTGATTAACTATACCAGCAATGAAGCGGAGGCGCTTGTTACCCAGCAATTATGCGAGGATAGCGGCGTGAAAGCCATAATTATCCAAGGAAATGTAGCTGATTTTGTCGCTTGCGAGCGGATATTTGCCGCGGCGGAAGACGCGTTTGACACCGTTGATATTTTGGTCAATAATGCCGGCATTACTAAAGATAACCTGATGATGAGAATGACAACCGAAGACTTTAGGGATGTGCTGGATGTTAATCTGATTGGTGCTTTCAACTGCATCAAGCTGGCCAGCAAAATGATGATCAAAAAACGCGCCGGGCGTATTGTCAATATTGCCAGCGTGGTTGGCATCAGCGGCAATGCCGGGCAGGCTAATTATTCCGCCAGCAAAGCCGGGTTGATCGGCCTGACCAAATCAGCCGCCAAAGAGCTGGCTAAGCGTCAGGTGACCGTTAATGCTGTTGCCCCGGGCTTTATTGAGACTGATATGACCGCTGTGCTTAATGAGCAGGTGAGAGATGTGATGATCAATACTATCCCTATGGCTTGTACCGGTTCGGCCGAAGATGTGGCTGAGGCAGTTGTATTCTTTTGCTCGTATGAGGCCAAATACATCACCGGTCAGGTGCTGGCTGTTGATGGCGGCATGGCCATGTAGAAGATAAAAAAACAGAGATAAAACAAGGAAGGTATAGATGATGAACAGACGTGTAGTGGTAACGGCCATGGGCGCGGTAACCCCTTTGGGCAATAATGTTGAGCTATTTTGGCAGGGGCTAAAAGAAGGCGCCAATGGTATTGCGCCGATCACCGCCTATGATGCCAGCGCTTTGCCGGTGAAAATTGCCGCCGAGGTTAAAATTGACGTCAAAGAATATTTCCAATCAGCTGACTTAAGAAAAATGGATCGTTTTACCGTTTTGGCTTTGCTGGCCGCAGCAGAGGCCTATCAGCAAAGTGGTTTGGCCAATGCTGAGCTTGATTTGAACCGCGGCGCGGTGCTTATTGCCTCAGGGATTGGCGGTATTTCTACGATTGAAAAGGAGCAAACCAAAGGCCTGGAAAAGGGCTTTGACCGCATCTCGCCCTTTTTTATCCCGATGACGATTGCCAATATTGCCGCCGGCAGAATTGCCATTAATACCGGGTTCAAAGGCTATGCAGCCAGTGTGGTGACTGCTTGCGCCGGAGCGACCAATGCTATTGGCGACAGTATGAGGATGATTCGCCACGGTTACGCTGATATGGTAATCTGCGGCGGAGCGGACGCTTGCATCACTCCGCTCACTGTAGGAGGATTCACTTCTATGCAGGCGCTATGCCAGAATAATGATGTCAACCGCGCTTCGATTCCTTTTGATAAGGAAAGATGCGGTTTTGTGATTGGCGAGGGCGCGGGTATTCTGTTTCTGGAAGAGCTGGAGCATGCCAAAGCCCGCGGCGCGGCTATTTATGCGGAGATAAGCGGCTATGGCGCTACTTGCGATGCCTATCACATTACTGCGCCTGATCCGGAAGGCAAGGGCGGGGCGCAGGCGATGCGCGACGCCTTGGCTGATGCCGGAATCAATTGCACAGAGATCGATTATATCAATGCGCATGGGACATCCACGCCAATGAATGATAAAGGTGAGACGCTGGCAATTAAGAGTGTTTTTGGCGACCAGGCTAAAAGCGTTGCGATCAGCTCTACCAAATCCATGACCGGGCACCTTTTGGGCGCTTCAGGAGCCATTGAGGCCATCGCCTGTGTCTGCGCCATCAATAATAGTTTTATTCCCCCCACCATCAATTATCAGGTGGCCGATCCGGACTGTGATCTTGATTATGTACCCAATATCGGCAGAACAGCAAATATTAATCATGCGATGTCTAATTCTTTTGGCTTTGGCGGGCATAATGCCTCGCTCGTCATCTCCAAATATAGTGAGTAAGCGCTTGTAAAATTTTTGTGAGGTAAATTATGCAATTATCAATTGATCAGATCAGAGAAATCCTTCCGCATCGGTATCCCTTTTTGCTGGTGGATAAAATCAACGATTATCAGCCGGGAGAGTGGGCCAAAGGGCTTAAATGCGTATCAGCCAATGAGATGCAGTTTCAAGGCCATTTTCCGGAAAAAAGCATTATGCCGGGGGTGCTTATTGTTGAGGCGCTGGCGCAAACTGGCGCTATTGCTATCCTGACTGTTCCTGATAATCAAGGCAAACTGGCTGTTTTTACCGGGATTAAAAACGCTAAATTTAAGCGACAGGTAATTCCTGGTGATGTGTTGCAGATGGAATGCGAGCTTACTGCCATCAAGGGTATTTTTGGTTTTGCTAAAGGTACTGCTAGGGTTGATGGCGAACTAGCTTGCATAGCAGAGTTCAGTTTTGCGATAATAGACGCTAAATAGAAATGAAGTAATGAGACGCAAAGGGTGGAGAAATCATGTTAGAGTTATCCTTTTTAAAGGTCTATACTAAATTTAAGCTAAATTTTTATAAAAAAATATTTAGCCGCTTTGAGACAAGAGAGGCCAGCCTGACGGCTGTAGAGACTTTTTGTGTGGAAGTGATTGATGCGATGAAAAAGCCGACAATTAACGAGTTTGCAAAATTTGTGAATATCTCCCAGGCTAATGCCGCCTATAAAGTGCAAAGCCTGATTGAAAAGGGCTATGTGACCAAAGAGCGCTCTACCAAAGACAAAAGAGAATACACTCTGTCCATGACAGACCACTATTACCAGTATTCAAAAATTAGTTCCGGATATGTTTATGAAGTGATGAAGAGAATGAGGGAGCGCTTCTCCAAAGACGAGATAGACCAGTTTGAACGCATGTTAAATGTCATGAATGATGAATTGATGCCGGAAATTGATGACGATTTGTTGCCGGATGTGAAACTTTAAAAACGTATATAAATACCCCGCTTACTGAGTAGGCGGGGTATTTTTTAAAAACATAATGAAATTTTACGATGTGGTAAAAGCATATATCGGGGGAGGAAGTTAGTTATGGATACGGCCTTAGTTGTTACCAGCCCGGCCTTTGAAAACGAGGGCACTATTCCAGTAAAATATACCGGCTATGGTGAGGATATTTCACCGGAGCTGCATTTATCACAAATATCCGGCCAAGCTAAATCAATTGCCATTATTATGGATGATATGAATCATCCTATCCCAGCCTATAATCACTGGCTGATTTGGAATATACCGGTGATGAGCATTATTCCGGAAAACATATTGCCGGGAGAATATGTTGCAGCTTTGGCTGGCGCTGTTCAAGGGAAGGGCTATGGCAAAAACTGTTACAAGGGACCCAAACCTCCCTTTCACTGGTCGCATCTGTATCGATATACGGTTTATGTTCTAGATACGATGTTAGAGCTGCCCAGCAGCTGCAAAAAGCGCGGTCTGCTGCATGCTATGCAAGGGCATATTCTTCAACAGGGAGCCTTATTTGGACGTTATCGATAACGCTAGCCCAAAGCGACATCCAAAATCATCATCACCGAGAAACCCACCAAAGTAAAAAGAGCCATAAAGTCCTTGCGCTGATTGCTTTGGCTTTCCGGAATCAGTTCTTCGATGACAACATAAATCATTGCCCCGGCGGCAAAGGCTAAGAGAAAAGGGAGCAGAAGCCTGGCTTTAAGCGCCAGCAATGCTCCGGCAACCCCGGCCATTGGCTCGACTATACCGCTCAGCTGGCCAAAGAAAAAGGCGCGCTTACGAGACAAGCCTTCGCGACGCAGGGGAACGCTGACAGCTGTTCCCTCGGGGAAATTCTGTAAGCCAATGCCCAGTGCCAAAAGGCAGGCTGCGCTTAAGGTTGCCCCTTCCAGACCATAGGCGATAGAGCCAAAGGCAATGCCCACGGCCAAGCCCTCGGGAATATTGTGCAGCGTTATTGAGAAAATCAGCATCAAGCTTCTTTTCTTATGGCCCGCTTGCTCAATATCAAAATGCTTTTTTTGCCAACGATTAAAACCCTGGTCGCCAATAAACAGCAGCAATCCGCCGGAAAAAAAGCCGATGAAAACGATCAGCCAGGTATTCATGGCAAGCTGCCCGGCCAGCTCAATTGCGGGGTTGAGCAATGACCAAAATGAGGCGGCAATCATCACTCCGGCAGCAAAGCCGAGCATAGCGTCAAGAACCGTTTTATTGACTTTTTTGAAACAAAAAACCAGTCCCGCGCCCAATGCTGTGACGCCCCAGGTAAAAAGGGTTGCGAGCAAAGCCTGAATAGGAGCTGCGAGACTGGCGAACCAATTCATCATCTGCTTTTCTCCAAAGGTTTTCTATCATACTATGCCTCTGGCCCAAAAGCGTGAATCAATTATGTAATTAATTGTTGTGTGAATTATACCAGTCTATCACTGGGTTAAGATAGTCCTCATGCCAAAAATCACCGCCGTTTTTAAAGCTTTCCGCAGCCTCAATTTTTTCCGGGCTGGGATTCTCTTCTTTCTTGACAGCGGCATTTACGGCCTTGCTGATGATATTCATCGAAATTTTGCTGAGCCCATGAGTCTGATCAGGGCGGTAGCCGCCGCGCAGATAAAAGAAGGGGGTGTTTGGCATGCGGTAACGCTCCATCGCCTCTTTTTCAATGCCATCATGCTCTGCTTGCATCCCCACATAGGCCACAGCCATAATGCCAAATTTGCGCCTGGCTTTATTCAGCCCCTTGATACCTCCTGCCATCAACCAGCCAAGATAAATAATATTATCATTGGCAGTAAGCTTGCCCAGCGCTGCCTCTAAGGTATAGCAGGGCAGACCGGTTTTTCCCGCTAAAGCCTCGGCATAGCGTTTGGTAAACCCGGTGCTGGAAGTATAAACTATTGCTTGCATATTGCTACCTCCCTTAAGTGGTTCGTTTTAATATATCAACTGAGTATATTCATTAAGAATAAACGGCGGTTTACACCGCCGTTTATCTATGCTAAAGCTTTTTCCAACAATTCTTTAACCATACCCGGGTTGGCCTGACCTTTGGTCTCTTTCATCACCTGGCCCACCAAAAAACCGATAGCAGCTTTTTTGCCGGACTGATAATCTTTAACCGGCTGCGGGTTGTCGGCAATAATTTTGGCTACTGCGCTATCCAGCAAAGAGGTATCGGAAATTTGCGCAAAGCCTTTGGCCGCGATAATAGCTGCGGCTTTTTGATCAGTGTCAAACATTTCTTCCAGAACAATTTTGGCGCTGCTGGTGTTGATAGCGCCGGTTTTGATTTCATTAATCATCAAGCTGACTTCTCCGGCATCAAGAGGCACTTCAAAATACTCTTTTTCCGCGGCGTTCATCAGACGGGAAATGTCTCCCAATATCCAGTTGGCAGCAGCTTTGGCGTCATTGCAGCCAGCATAAAGCTGATCAAAGAACTTGGCCAAAGCTATATTAGCCACAATTTGTCCGGCATCATACTCGCTGAGGCCAATTTGATTAATCAGTTGCTCTAGCTTTGCGTCCGGCATGATTGGCATCGCCGCGGCAATTTTTTGCTGCCATTCTTCGTCGATAATAATCGGAACCAGATCGGGCTCGGGAAAATAGCGGTAATCATGAGCATCTTCTTTGCTGCGCATGGAGCGGGTTTCGCCGCAGTTATCATCCCACAGGCGTGTTTCCTGTACAATAACGAGGCCATTATCCAGCATACTTTTCTGGCGCATTTCTTCATAGCCAATAGCGCGGTAAACGGCACGAAAGCTATTGAGGTTTTTAATCTCAACCTTGGTGCCCAGCTCTTTTTGCCCCGGCGGACGCAGGGAGATATTAACGTCACAGCGCAGAGAGCCTTGCTCCATTTTCACATCAGAGACCCCGGCATACTCCAGCATCAGGCGCAGTTTTTCACCAAAGTTTTTGGCTTCCTCCGCGCTAGCCATGTCCGGCTCAGTAACGATTTCAATCAGCGGCACCGCAGCCCGGTTATAATCCGGCAGGGAATAGGCGCTATCAGAAATATTATCACCAGAATGCACCAGTTTACCGGCGTCTTCTTCCAGATGGATATGGTTGATGCGGATTTTTTTATCAGCCCCTTGGTCATCTTTGACAATCAACCAGCCTTCGCCGCAAATCGGCTTGTATAATTGCGTAACCTGATAGGCCTTGGGCAGATCAGGATAAAAATAATTTTTACGGTCAAACTTGCTATAGGAATTAATCGAGCAATTAAGCGCCAGCCCGGCCCGGGCGGCAAGCTCTACTGCCTGACGGTTCAAAACCGGCAGCACCCCCGGCAGACCTAAGCAAACCGGACAAATATGCGTATTGGGGTCGTTGGAAAAATCAGTAGGGCAGGAACAAAATATTTTTGTTTTTGTTTTCAGCTCAGCATGAAATTCCAAACCAATGGTAGTCAGATAAGTGCTCATTAATAGTTTCTCCGTTTATCTATTTGCATTTTTTATTGCGGGAGCAGGCGTTCGCCTTCGATAGCAGCGCCGGCAGCAAACAGTTTTTCTTCACCAAAAGCAGAGCCAATCAGCTGTACGCCAATCGGCAGTCCGTCATTGTTGATGCCCATCGGCACTACCATCGCCGGCAGACCGGCCAAATTGACTGGCACAGTACAAACATCCTGCATATACATTGTCAAGGGATCATCGGTGTTGGCGCCCAGCTTAAAGGCGGCAGATGGAGCCGGCGGGGTAATGATGCAATCAAAACCCTGCGCAAAGATTTGGTCATAGTCTTGCTTAATCAAAGTTCGCACCAACAAGGTTTTATTATAATAGGCATCGTAATATCCGGAAGACAGGGCATAGGTTCCCAGCATAATCCGGCGTTTGACCTCAGCGCCAAAACCGGCTGAGCGGCTGGCCTTCATCATATCATGCAGGTTGTCCGCATCAACGCGCAGCCCATAGCGCACACCGTCATAACGGGCCAGATTAGAGCTGGCCTCAGCGGAAGCCAGCACATAATAAGCAGGCAGTGCATTAGTGGTATGTGGCAGGGAAATTTCTTCAACATGTGCGCCTTGTTCTTCAAGAAGTTGAATTGCCCGCTGCATTTGCTTCAGCACATCATCATTGATGCCGGCAGCAATAAATTCTTTGGCAATACCAATTTTCAGGCCCTTGACGCCCTTGCCGCAGGCCGCAGCATAATCCGGCACATTCTCAGTAGCGCTGGTAGAATCCCGTTTATCTTTACCGGAAATATTCATCAGAACATTTCCGGCGTCTGCGCAGGTTTTTGCCAGCACCCCCACCTGGTCAAGAGAAGAGGCATAGGGGATAACGCCATAGCGGGAGACGCGGCCATAGGTAGGCTTAATGCCGACAACGCCGCAAAAATGCGCCGGCTGGCGAATGCTGCCGCCGGTATCTGTGCCCAGAGTATAGGTTGCCATGTCAGCGGCTACAGCAGCAGCAGAGCCGCCAGAGCTGCCGCCGGGGACATATTCAGGGTGAAAAGGATTGCGGCAGAGGCCAAAAGCGCTGGTTTCGGTGGAGCTGCCCATGGCAAACTCGTCCATATTCAGCTTACCCAGAAGCACTGCACCCTGGTCCTCCAGCAATTGCCAACAGGTCGCATTATAGGGGGAGATGTAGTTTTCCAGCATTTTGGAGGCGCAGGTGGTGGCGAGGCCCTTGGTGTTAATAATATCTTTTAGGGCCATGGGGATGCCGTCCAGAGAACCTTTGCTCTCGCCATTGGCCCGGCGTTTATCAGAAGCCGCAGCAGCGGATAGAGCCGTCTCTTCAGCTATGCTTAAATAAGCGTTGATTTTATTGTTTAGTTTATTGATTTGTTCAAGGTGGGCCTTGGTTGCTTCAACAGCGGAAAACTGTTTCTCTTCTAAAGCTTTTGCCATTTCCGAAATGGTCATCTTGACTATTGCCATATTTTACCTCTTTATTTATATCAGTGAGTTAGCATATAATTCTGGTAGAATTTATAATTATTGGTAAATTTTATAAAATGCGCGGCACTTTATAATAGTTGCCGTCACGTTCAGGGGCAATCTTTAAAGCTTGTTCCCGGTCAAGCTGCGGGCCGACAATATCATCACGAAAGACATTGGCCAACGGCAGCACATGCGTTGTTGGTTCTACCCCTTGCGTATCAATATCGCCAAGCTGCTGCATATAATCTAAAATCGAACCGAGTTTGATAACTATATCTTCTTTTTCTTGCTCATCAAAAGTTAAATGCGCCAATTTGGCGACATAATCCACATCTGCAATTGTGATTAGTGAGCTCTTTTCTGTCATCTTGACACCTCTTTTTTTAAATAAATGATAGCAACTAATTATATATTGACTATTGAATTATTGCAAGTTTTTACCTCCTTCTGAAAATTTTTCTTCTCTTCCTTACTATCTTTTGCATAATCTGGATTTTTAAGCAAACAATAACTCCAAGTGGAATAATTTACTGATGGAGGAAAGTATATGAAAGCAACCGGAATTGTTCGTAGGATAGATGATTTGGGCAGAGTGGTAATCCCCAAAGAGATTAGACGCAACCTTCGCATCAGAGAAGGAGAGCCCTTGGAGATTTTCGTTGACCGTGAAGGCGAAATTATTTTAAAAAAATATTCCCCCATTGGTGAACTGTCAGCTATGGCCAAAGAATATGCTGATTCTATTCATGAGACCCTTGATCTGACGATATTGATTATGGATAGAGATAGTGTTATTGCGGTATCTGGCGCCGCGGAAAAGGATTTTCTTGGCAAAAGCATGGGCCGCATCGTTGAGCAGGCCATGGATGAACGCAAAAGCCGGGTTAAAGCCTATGGTGATAATGAAAACAGCAGGGGAGATATTGTCGCCGAGGATTTAGGTGATGATAAATATAATTTCAGCAATGTCTTAATCATGCCGATTATTGCCCAGGGAGACCCCATTGGCGCAGTGGTGATTTGCGGCAATGCCCAATTGGGAGACACAGAGATTAAAGTTGCGCAGAGCGCGGCCGGGGTATTATCCCGCCAAATGGAACAATAAAGTGCAATTGCAGCAGCCCTTGATTTTATCAGGGGCTGTTTTTTATTGCTTTATTATGATGATAAGATTGACGAATAAAACAAATAATGATAAATTAAAGCTGTTATTTTAGTTTTGCACATAAATATATACGTTTGGAGAAAAAATGACAGATAGCAGTAAATGGCAGGAACTTATTGATATAGTAGCGCGCTTGCGGGCGGATGACGGCTGCCCCTGGGACAAGGAACAGACCCACCAAAGCATTAAATATGGCTTGATCGAAGAAGCGTATGAAACGATTGACGCGCTGGATAATAATGACGACGCGGCTTTTTGTGATGAATTGGGTGATGTTTTATTGCAGGTAGTTTTTCATGCGCAGATTGCCGCTGAGCAAAACCGTTTCAGCATTGATGATGTTGTGGGCGGCATTAGCAGCAAGATGGTACGCAGGCATCCGCATATTTTTGGCGAGGCCAAAGCGGAAAATGCCGACCAGGTGCTGACCATGTGGGAGCAAATTAAAGCGGCGGAAAAAGACAGCTCGCAGGCCAAGCGAGGCATTATGAAGCTGAATGAAAACCTCCCCGCTTTAATGCTGGCGCAGAAGGTGCAGGACAAAGCGCATCGCGTCGGTTTTGACTGGGCGGACATCAGCGGTCCGCGGGCCAAGCTGGATGAAGAAATCGCCGAGCTTGACGCAGCGGTCACTGATGAAGAAAAAATGGCAGAGCTGGGAGATATTTTTTTCTCGCTGGTCAATATGGCCAGATTCATGGATATTAAGGCGGAAGATGCTCTGCGTCAATCGGTGCGTAAATTTATTCGCCGCTTTGAGCTGATGGAGCAGGCGTTGGCAGAACAAGGGCAAGAAATGACAGAGCTGGATCTAGAACAGCTGGATCAATACTGGGACAAGGCGAAGGAGCAGGAATAATGCGTCTAGATAAATTTTTGAAGGTATCGCGAATTATCAAGCGGCGCACTGTTGCCAAAGAAATATGCAGCGCTGGGCGTATTCAGGTCAATGGTCGGCCGGCCAAGGCTGGCACAGATGTTGCGGCGGGCGATGTTTTGCGTATAAATTTTGGCAATAAAACGCTGGAGGCGGAAATCACCCAGGTTGCCGAGACCATGCGCGCGGAAATGGCCCGCGATATGTACAAAATAATCAGCGAAACTACCGCTCCTAAAGACGAAGAGGTTTTTTAAGTAATAAGCCGATTTATTGCCTCGCTTTGATAAATAATCTTTTTAAGATCAAATATAAAAAAAAGAGTACAAACACAAGATATCCGCAGAGGACTTTCCTAAAAGCGCAAAATATGCTGTAATTTGACTTGACTTATGGCCAAGCTATTAGTATAATAATTAAGGTAATATCATTAAGATATTACCTTTTCTTTTTGCTGAAATTTGCTTTTTATGAATAGGAGCTAGAGGCTATGATACGCAAATCGGGCTCTTTGTCCGATATCAAAGTCACAAATTGTATCAATATCTGGATGCCAACAGTCGATGCACACTGTTGCATGGCTGAAAAAAGGCTGATTATGACACAGAATTTTCCTGTGTCAGGCTGTGGCACAGATAAATATAAGTTTATATTTAATTACGGCAGGGGCAAAGACGGTTCTTAAAACAAAAGTCTTTTTCTTGCCGATTTTTAATTGTTGATAAATTTTTAATATTAAATCAATAGATAATAATAAGGAGACTATTTGATGAAGAAAATAGCGGTTATTATGGGCAGTGATAGTGATTTGCCAATTGTCGAACAGGCTTTTGCGGTTTTCAAGGATTTTGGCGTGCCTTTTGAAGCGCATGTTTTTTCCGCACACCGCAGTGCCGATGCCACCCGCGCCTTTAGCAGCCAGGCCAAAGAAAACGGCGTTGGCGTCATTATTGCCGCAGCTGGTATGGCGGCGCATCTTGCCGGCGCCATAGCCGCGCAAACGACTCTGCCGGTGATTGGTATCCCCATTAAATCTACTGTTTTTGATGGCTTGGATGCCTTGCTCTCTACGGTGCAGATGCCGCCGGGTATGCCCGTTGCTACCGTTGCGGTGAACGGCGCTGCCAATGCCGCCTTATTGGCAGTGCAAATTTTGGCAATAAATGAACCCGAGCTGGCGCAAAAGCTGGAGCTGGCACGCGAGCAGATGACAGCTAAGGTTTTGGCCAAGGATGCGGCATTGCAGGAAAAGTTAAGATAGCAGCTGTTTTGGATTGATCTGATGGGAGGTTATCAGAGGTTATTATATGAAAAAATTAGAGCAATTGTATGAAGGCAAGGCTAAAAAAGTCTTTGCCACCGATGCCCCGGATCTCTATATTGTTGCTTACAAGGATGATGCAACTGCTTTTAACGGCGCCAAAAAAGGTACCATTATTGGCAAAGGAATAATTAATAATCGTGTGACAAATCATCTGATGCGGCTTTTGGAAAGCAAGGGCATACCCACTCATTTTTATGAGGAACTTTCCGAGCGGGAAACTCTGGTCAAAAAGGTTACAATCGTCCCTCTTGAGGTTATTGTGCGCAATATTGCCGCCGGCTCCCTGGCCAAACGATTGGGCCTGGCGGAAGGGTATAAGATGAGCCAGCCGGTGCTGGAGTTTTGCTATAAAAACGATGCTTTGGACGACCCGATGGTAAATGAATATCATATTGCGGCCATGGGCTTTGCCAGCAAAGAGGAAATTGATCAAATAGCAGCCTATGCCCTGCGGATTAACGAGATTCTCTCGGAATATTTAGCTGATCTCAATATTGAATTGATTGATTTTAAACTTGAATTTGGCAGAACAGATGATGGTAAAATTATTTTGGCAGATGAAATCTCTCCTGATACCTGCCGCTTTTGGGACACAAAGACGCACATGAAGCTGGATAAGGACAGGTTTAGACGTGATTTGGGCGGGGTTGAAGACGCTTATAAAGAAATTCGAGATCGTTTACTGGGAGGACAAAATGGATAATGATTTTTCTTTTGGCATTCATGAGGAATGCGGTGTTTTTGGCATTTACAGCAACAAAATCACTGATGTGGCGGCGTCAGTATATTATGGTCTCTATTCGCTGCAGCATCGCGGCCAGGAAAGCTGCGGCATTGTCGTCAATGACCGTGGCGTGATGCATAGTTATAAAGATAATGGCCTGGTTAATGATGTTTTTGACCGTGACGTGCTTTCTTCGCTTGGCGAAGGCAGTATTGCCTTGGGGCATGTCCGCTATGGCACCACCGGCAGCAATGTCCGCCGTAATGCCCAGCCCTTGATTATCAACCATATTAAAGGCTCGATGGCTCTGGCCCATAATGGCAACCTGACTAATGCTGCGACACTGCGTGAAGAGCTGGAAATGAAAGGATCCATTTTCCATACTACCAGCGATACCGAAGTTATCGCCTATGAGTTTACCAAAGAACGTATTGCCAGCTCATCTATTGAAGAAGCTATCTCCAAAGCAATGAAAAGGCTCAAAGGCGCCTATTCCTTGGTGGCGATGTCCCCCAAAAAATTGCTGGGTGTGCGTGACCCGATGGGCTTTCGTCCGCTTTCGATTGGCAAAACCGAGGACGGTTATGTTTTAGCTTCTGAAACCTGCGCTATTGACGCTGTCGGCGCGAAATTTCTTCGTGATGTCCGCCCCGGGGAAATAGTGATCATTGACAATGAGGGCATTCGTTCTATTACCAGCAACTGCACTGATAGCAAAAAGGCTTTATGCGCCTTTGAATATATTTATTTTGCCCGCCCGGATTCCGTGCTAGAAGGCAGCTCAGTGCATTTGGCACGCCGCAGAGCAGGAGCTATTCTGGCGCGTCAATACCCGGTTGAGGCAGATGTAGTAATCGGCGTGCCGGATTCCGGCATTGATGCTGCCATGGGCTATGCGGAAGAATCCGGTATTCCTTATGGCGTTGGTTTCATTAAGAATAAGTATATTGGCCGTACCTTTATTGCACCAGGGCAATCTTCCCGGGAAAATTTGGTAAAAATTAAACTCAATGCCCTCACCGCAACGGTTAAAGATAAAAAAGTGGTGATGATTGACGACTCGATTGTCCGCGGTACGACTGGCGCGCGCATAGTTAATTTGCTGCGTGAGGCAGGGGCCAAAGAGGTGCATATGCGCGTTACAGCGCCGCCGTTTATTCATTCTTGCTATTTTGGCACAGATATCAGCGAGCGGGATTATCTGATTGCTAATCACCGCACAGTAGAGGAAACAGCCCAAGCGATGAATCTTGATTCCCTGGGCTATTTTGACGCTGATTTTCTGGAGCAGATCCCGGATAAATATTGCGCCGGGCTATGCTCGGCCTGCTTTACCGGTAATTACCCGGTTGATATTAAAGAAGTTATGGGCAAGCTACAGCTGGAAGAACGTTTGAACAGAAAAATTGATGAATAGCAATAAAGATATTTAGCGAAAATTTGATTAAGGGGACATGCAGATGAAGAGCTATAGTGAAAGCTATAAAGAAGCGGGTGTTGATATTACCGCAGGTTACAGAGCTGTTGAATTAATGCAGCAACATATTGCCCGCACCAAAACTCCTGGCGTAGTGTCTGATATCGGCGGTTTTGGCGGTCTTTTTGCCCCGGATATGAAAAAAATCTCCGAGCCTATTCTGGTCAGCGGTACCGATGGCGTAGGCACCAAGCTGCGCTTGGCTTTTGTGCTGGATAAGCATGACACTATTGGTATTGATTGTGTGGCCATGTGCGTCAATGATATTATCTGCTGCGGGGCAGAGCCGATGTTTTTCCTCGACTATATTTCCTGCGGCAAAACCGTGCCGGAAAAAATCGAGCAGATAGTCGCCGGAATCAGCGAAGGCTGTGTTCAGGCCGGTGTAGCCTTAATCGGCGGCGAGACTGCGGAGATGCCCGGGTTTTATCCGGAGGACGAATATGATTTGGCCGGTTTTGCGGTAGGCATTGTTGACCGCAAAGAAATTATCAGCTCCAGCCGTGTGCAAAACAATGACGCCATTATTGCGCTGCCTTCTACCGGCGTTCATTCCAATGGCTTTTCTCTGGTACGAAAAGTTTTTAATATCAACAAAGAAAACCACCAGGCAATTATCAAGCAAAACTATGGTGATCTGGGTATGTCCTTGGGAGAAGCATTGCTTGTGCCTACGCAAATCTATGTCAAAGCGGTTTTGCAGCTGATTAGCAAGATTGAAGTTCACGCCATATCGCATATTACCGGCGGCGGCTTTTATGAGAATATCCCCCGCAGTATGCCGGAAGGCTTGATGGCAAAGATTGAACGCCAGGCCTGCCGGGTTTTGCCTATCTTTGATTTAATTCAGCAACAGGGCCATATCAGCGAGCGTGATATGTTCAACACCTTTAATATGGGCGCCGGGATGACTATTTGTGTTGCTAAGGATGATGCTGACGCTGCGCTTAATGTTCTGCAAGGCAGTGGCATTGACGCCTGGGTTATTGGCGAAGTGGTCAAGGGTGAAGACGGGGTTTTGATATGCTAAAGGCCAAAATTGCCGTGATGGTTTCCGGCGGCGGGACCAATCTGGAACAACTGATCAAAGCTCAAAAGAGCGGCTTACTTGCTGATGCCGAGATCAGTATTGTCATTGCTGATAATGACAAGGCCTATGCCCTGCAACGTGCGGCTAAGGCCAATATTGCGGCTGTGGTGGTTGATAAGAACGCTGCTGATTTTGAGCAGCAAACCAATAGCATACTCGCTGAAAATGAGATTGATTTAATTGTTTTGGCGGGGTTTTTAACCATCCTTTCCGCTGATTTTACCCGTAAATGGGAAAATAAAATTATTAATGTTCATCCATCATTAATCCCTTCTTTTTGCGGGAAGGGATTTTATGGTCTAAAGGTGCATCAGGCGGCCCTGGCTGCCGGGGTAAAAGTGACTGGCGCCACCGTCCATTTTGTTGATGAAATCACGGATGGCGGCAAAATCATTATGCAAAAAGCAGTGGAGATTAAGCCCGACGATACCGCAGAAACGCTGCAAAGACGAGTTATGGAAGAAGCTGAGTGGGTGCTTTTGCCGCAAGCGGTACAGCTTTTAGCCAAAGAGATTGTTAAAAACAAAGCACAGTAGGGGTTGGGAGGAGAATTTCTGCATGGCACTAATGAATATTGCTGAGGTATTGAAAAACAACAGTTATGCCGGGCGCGGCATTATGATTGGTTTAAGCGCAGATAAAGAGCAGGCAATTATTGCCTATTTTATTATGGGGCGCAGCAGCAACAGCCGTAACCGTATTTTTTACGGTGATGGCGATGATCTGATGATTAAAGCCTTTGATGAAAGCAAGCTGGAAGACCCATCACTGATCATTTACGCGCCGCTGCGGGTTTTTGATAAAACTATTGTGGTCACTAACGGCGACCAGACAGATACTATTATGCAATATCTGCAAGCGGGAAAGACTTTTGCCGAGGCCCTGCGTACGCGCGAATATGAGCCAGATCAACCAAATTTCACCCCGCGTATCAGCTGTATGCTGAATATCGGAGAGCAGCTTACCTATACGCTGAGCATCCTCAAGAAAACCTGCCCGCTCCCGGTGAACAAAGCTTGCTCACGCCAATTTTTCGAGTATCAGGCGATTGCCGGTTCCGGCCATTTCATCCATACCTATCTTGGCGATGGCGACCCGCTGCCGAGCTACGAGGGAGAGCCAATAGCTATCAGCTTGCACGAGGCAGGGGAGATTGACACCTTTAGCGAAATGTTATGGGATAGCCTTAATGCTGATAATAAAGTCTCTTTAGCGGTACGTTATGTCAAGATCAAGGATGGCAGCTACCAAGAGCGCATTATTAACCGCAACCAATAAAAGCAGGAGGCCGCTGGCATGAAGGAATTTGAGTTGAAATATGGCTGCAACCCCCATCAAAAACCAGCCAGAGTGTTTGTTGATCAAGGCGATTTGCCTTTTACGGTAATAAATGGCCGCCCCGGATATATTAATCTTCTTGATGCGCTGAATAGCTGGCAGCTGGTGAAAGAGCTGAAAGAGGCAACCGGCATTGCCGCGGCAGCCTCGTTTAAGCATGTTAGCCCGGCCGGAACAGCCTTGGGCTTGCCGCTTAGTGATACCTTGGCCAAAAGCTGCTTTGTTGATGATATTGAAGGTTTGAACGATTCCCCGCTAGCTTGCGCTTATGCGCGGGCCAGGGGTACGGATAGGATGTCTTCTTTTGGCGATTGGATTGCTTTGAGCGATGTTTGTGACCGCGCTACAGCCCTGATTATCAAAAGAGAGGTCAGCGACGGCGTGATCGCCCCGGGATACACTCCCGAAGCTGAGGAAATACTCAGCGCCAAACGCAATGGCGCCTACAATATGATCGCCATTGATTTGAGCTATGATCCGCCGCTAACAGAGCAAAAGCAGGTGTTTGGCATCACCTTTGAGCAGGGGAGAAATGATTGTAAAATTGATCAATCGCTTTTAACGAATATTGTCACCGCTAATAAGCAAATGAGCGATGCGGCCAAGCGTGATTTGCTGGTGGCCTTGATTACCTTGAAATATACGCAATCCAATTCTGTCTGCTTTGCCGTTGATGGCCAGACTATCGGCGTTGGCGCCGGGCAACAATCGCGTATTCATTGTACGCGCCTGGCCGGAACTAAGGCGGATTTGTGGCATTTGCGCCAGCATGAAAAGGTTTTAAGCCTCTGTTTTGCGGATGGCATCGGCAGAGCAGACCAAAACAATATTATCGATATCTATCTTTCTGAGCGGGATTTTGAGGTCTTGGCTGATGATTGCTGGCAGCAATATTTTGCTATTCGGCCCGAGCCCTTTACCAAGGCGGAAAAGGAAGCCTATCTATCCACCATAAGCGGCGTTTCTTTAGCCAGCGATGCTTTCTTCCCCTTCTCGGATAATATTGAGCGCGCTGCTCTGAGCGGTGTCAGCTATATTGCGCAGCCGGGCGGCTCAATCCGTGACGACGCGGTTATCGCTTGCTGCGATAAATATAAGATGGTTATGGCCATGAACGGCTTGCGTTTGTTTCATCATTAAGAATAAGCTAAAGAATAATGAACTAGCGAGGTTAGAGAATGGATATTTTGGTTGTGGGCGGCGGCGGCCGCGAGCATGCTATCATCAAGAAAATCCGTGAAAATAAAGCTGTTGACAAAATTTATGCTCTGCCGGGAAACGGCGGTATAGCAGCTGATGCTGAATGTGTCAATATTGCTGCTACAGATGTTAATGCTATCGCTGATTTTGCTCTGGCGAAAAAGATTGATTTTGCGGTGGTGGCTCCGGATGATCCGCTGGTTTTGGGCGCGGTGGACAAGCTGCATAGCCTGGGGATCAAATGCTTTGGCCCCACGGCAAAGGCCGCCATTATTGAAGGCAGCAAGAGCTTTGCCAAAGAACTGATGAAAAAATATCATATCCCCACTGCGGAGTATGCTGTTTTTGACAATATCGCTGATGCCAACGCCTATTTGGAGACAGCCAAATACCCCCTGGTGATCAAAGCCGATGGCCTGGCTCTGGGCAAAGGTGTTTTTATCATTGAAGATAAACAAGCTGCCTTGGAGACAGTACACCGAATCCTGGAAGAGAAAATCTTTGGCAGCAGCGGCGACAAGCTGGTCATTGAGGAGTTTTTGCAGGGGCCGGAGGTGTCAGTTTTAGCCTTTTGCGATAGCAAAACTATTGTGCCGATGATCTCATCGATGGATCATAAACGCGCTTTGGATAATGACCAGGGGCTAAATACCGGCGGCATGGGAACGGTTGCGCCTAATCCTTATTATACTGGAGCCATTGCCAAACGCTGCATGGAGGAGATTTTCCTGCCGACAGTTAAAGCCATGCTCAAAGAAGGACGTGCCTTTAAGGGCTGTCTCTATTTTGGCCTGATGCTGACAGCGGATGGGCCAAAAGTGATTGAATATAATTGCCGCTTTGGCGATCCGGAAACCCAGGTGGTGTTGCCTTTGTTGGAGACAGATCTGCTTACGATCATGCAGGCGGTAGAGGATGAATGTCTCGCTGATATGGTAGTGAAATTTAAGGACGGCGCAGCTTGCTGTGTGATTATGGCCTCCAGCGGCTATCCTGCCTCCTATCAAACCGGCTTTCCTATTATTGATAATAGTCCGGAATTCGCGATTGTTTACCATGCCGGCAGCAAAAAAGACGGCGAACAAATTGTCACTAGCGGCGGCAGGGTGCTGGGCGTAACCGCCATAGCGGATGATCTCAAAACTGCCATTGACAAGGCTTACCTGGCGGTGGAAAATATCAGTTTTGCCAATGCCTATTATCGTCATGATATTGGCAAACAGGCTTTGGCAGCCAGCAACAAATAAAAAGGCGGAGAATAAACCTATGGTATACCGTATTTATGTTGAAAAAAAGCCGGCATTACAGCTGGAAGCGAAAGCCATTTTTGCAGAAATTAAAGAGCTGCTTGAGATCAAGGGGCTGCTTAATTTGCGTTTACTCAACCGCTATGACGCGGAAAATATTGACAAAGCGCTGTTTGACGCCTCTTTAACCACTGTGTTTTCCGAGCCGCAGCTGGATAATATTTACTATCAATTGCCCGCAGCTGAGCGTATTTTCGCTATTGAATATTTACCCGGGCAATTTGATCAACGCGCTGACTCTGCCGCGCAATGCATTCAGCTTATTTCCCAGCAAGAGCGGCCTTTGATCAGGACCGCCAGAGTTTTTTTGCTGGAGGGCCAAATATCTGATCAGGAATTCAGCAAAATCAAAAAATATTTAATCAACCCGGTGGAAAGCAGAGAAGCATCTTTAGCGGAGGCCGATACGCTGCGCCTCGAACACAATATGCCTGCTATGGTTGATACTCTTAGCGGCTTTATTAATACGCCTGCAAATGAGCTGGCCCGCTATATCAGTCAATACGGCCTGGCGATGGATGCTGATGATTTGCTTTGCTGTCAGAGCTATTTTGCCGCTGAAAAGCGTGACCCTACTATTACCGAGCTGCGTGTGCTCGATGCCTATTGGTCTGACCATTGCCGTCATACTACCTTTTTTACCACTATTGATAAAATAGAAATTAATGACAGCGATGTTGCCACGACCTTCCAGCGTTATCTTGATACCCGCCAGGAATTGGGCAGGGAAGATAAGCCGATTAATTTGATGGATATCGCCACCGGAGCTGCACGCTATTTAAAAGCGAAGGGTATCTTGAAAGATCTGGATGAATCTCCAGAAATCAATGCCTGCACAGTGAAAATCAAGGTTGATGTGGATGGAACTGAGCAGGACTGGTTATTGCTGTTCAAAAATGAGACGCATAATCATCCGACAGAAATTGAGCCTTTCGGCGGAGCTGCCACCTGTCTTGGCGGCGCCATCCGCGATCCGCTTTCCGGCCGCGCCTATGTGTATCAGGCAATGCGCTTGACTGGCTCTGCTGACCCGACCCAGCCCTTTAGTGAAACGATACCCGGCAAGCTGCCGCAGAGAAAAATCACTACTACCGCAGCAGCCGGCTATAGCTCTTATGGCAATCAGATCGGTTTGGCCACTGGTTTAGTGGACGAGCTTTACCACCCCGGCTATATGGCCAAAAGAATGGAAATCGGCGCGGTGGTAGGCGCTGCTCCGGCAGAGAATGTTCAGCGCCTGGAGCCGCAGGTGGGCGATGTGATTGTGCTTTTGGGCGGGCGTACCGGCCGCGATGGCTGCGGCGGCGCTGCCGGATCATCCAAATCTCATGATAGCTCATCTCTTGCGACCAGCGGCGCGGAAGTGCAAAAGGGCAATCCGCCGGAAGAGCGTAAATTGCAGCGTCTTTTCCGCAATGCAGAAGCGGCGCGGATGATTAAAAGATGTAATGACTTTGGCGCAGGCGGCATCTCCGTTGCCTGCGGTGAATTAGCAGATGGGCTGAGCATCAATCTCGATCAAATGCTCAAAAAATATGACGGTTTGGATGGCACAGAGCTGGCTATCAGCGAATCTCAGGAGAGAATGGCGGTGGTTATCGCCAAAGATGATGTCGAACGATTCTTTGAGCTGGCAAATAGAGAGAACCTCGAAGCCGCGGTTGTGGCTGATGTCACTGCCGAACGCCGGATGATTATGAGCTGGCGCGGAGAAACTATCGTTAATCTTAGCCGCGACTTCCTTAATAGTAATGGCAGCGAAAAGCATGCCAAGATCAAAATTGAACCGCAAAGATTGAAAACCCATGCGCCAAAGGTCGATTTTATCGATGGCTACAAGCAAAGGGCAGAGGATCTTAATTGCTGCCTAAAGCGCGGCTTGGTTGAGCGTTTTGATTCTACTATCGGTGCTGCTAGCGTATTGATGCCCTTTGGTGGCAAAAAGCAACTGACCCCTTCACAGGTGATGGCGGCAAAAATTCCGGTACTAGATGGTGATACTAATACCTGCTCCGTGATGAGCTGGGGTTTTGACCCATATTTGAGCTCTGACAGCCCATATCATGGCTCATATCTGGCAGTGCTCAGTTCTGTGCAAAAATTGCTGGCAGCCGGAGCGGCCAAAGAAAAAATCTATTTAACCTTTCAGGAATATTTCCCCAAGCTGGGTGATGATGCTGAGCGTTGGGGACAGCCGGCAGCTGCTTTGCTGGGCGCTTTTGCCGCACAGCTTGATTTAGGATTGGCTGCCATCGGCGGTAAAGACTCGATGAGCGGTTCTTTCGAAAACCTGGATGTTCCGCCAACCTTGGTTTCTTTTGCTATCGCAACCGCTGATAGCCGGAAGATTATCTCCTCAGACTTCAAATACCCCGGCTCCAAGGTGATATTGCTGCAAGCGCGAAGCAATGCAAATGGTTTGCCGGAGAAAATGTCGCTGTTATCCCTGCTCGCCGGTATGGAGCATCTGTGCGATGAGGGCTTGGTGCATGCCGCATATGTTCCTGGGAGGTACGGCATTGCCGAGGCAGTGATGAAAATGGGCCTTGGTAATGATATCGGCTTTGAATTTAATGATAGTTTGCCGAGCGAGTTCATTTTTGGCCCTTGTCCGGTGGCATTTATTGTGGAAGTTGACAGAGATGTTGAAATTGGTTTCCCGATAGGTTATACTAGCAAGAAACCTATTATTAAACACCAAGAGCAGGAAATTCCTTTGAGTGAGCTGCTGGCTATCTCTGAGCAGCGTTTGGAGAGTGTTTTCCCGGCTTATGCTAAGGAAGACACCACACAGCCGCCCAAGTTTGAGTTTGTGGCGAAAACATGGCCCCGCCCAGCTATTAAGCACGCTAAGCCCAAGTTTCTCATTCCGGTATTCCCGGGGACCAACTGCGAGTATGATACGGCAAAGGCGATTAAAAAAGCAGGCGGCGCGCCGGAGATTTTTGTCATCAATAATATTACTTCTTCTGGCGTGAGCGAGTCTGTCGAGGCTTTTGCCAAGGCTGCCAAAGAGGCGCAGGCGATTATGCTGCCGGGTGGTTTTTCCGGCGGTGATGAGCCGGATGGGTCTGGTAAATTCATTATTGCCTTTTTGCGCAACCCGAAAATTGCCGAGCAGGTGCATCAATTGCTGCACAGCCGCGATGGCTTGATGTGTGGTATCTGCAATGGTTTCCAGGCCCTGATTAAGCTGGGGCTGCTGACTACAGGCAGCATATCTGATACGGATGAGCATAGCCCCACTTTGACCTTTAATATGGTGGGCCGCTTACAATCAAAAATTGTCAAGACGAGAATTGCCTCCAACAAATCACCGTGGCTGTCCAGAACCCAAGTGGGAGATATCTATACTGTGCCGATTTCACATGGCGAGGGACGTTTTCTTTGCAGTGATCTTCTGCTGGCCGAGTTTGACCGCAATGGCCAGATAGCCACGCAATATGTGGATTTGAACGGTGAACCGACCATGGATATCCACTTTAACCCCAATGGTTCTACTGCTGCGGTCGAGGGCATTACCTCTCCTGACGGCAGAGTGCTGGGCAAAATGGGACATGCCGAACGTGTCGGTGAGAATCTCTACCGCAATATTCCGGGTAATTATGAGATAGAGCTTTTTGAAGCTGCTGTTGATTATTATAGTATTTAGTTTTGGGCAAAGGAGAAGAGCATGGCATATTTTTATAAAGAAGCATCTCATACTTTTAGTGAATACCTTTTGGTACCGGGTTATTCCTCGGTTGATTGTGTGCCGGGTAATGTTTCACTAAAAACGCCGGTGGCGCGTTATCAAAGGGGAGAGGAACCTTCTCTCACCATGAATATTCCGCTGGTTTCAGCGATCATGCAGGCGGTCTCAGATGACAATATGGCTATAGCGCTTGCCAAAGAAGGCGGCATCTCTTTTGTCTATGTTTCCCAGCCCATTGATGAACAAGCGGAAATGGTGAGGCGGGTAAAAAACCATAAAGCCGGTTTTGTCACCAGTGATTCTAATATTATGCCTGAGCAAACCCTGGCTGATGTTTTGGTTCTCAAAGAAAGAAATGGCCACTCTACGATGGCAGTTACCCATGACGGCGGGCCGCATGGCAGGCTGCTCGGTATTGTGACCAGCCGTGATTATCGTGTTAGCCGCATGTCCGCTGATACGCCGGTTAAAGAATTTATGACGCCGATTGATAAAATGATTTTTGCCAAGGAAGGCACTAGCCTCAGCCAGGCCAATGATATTATCTGGGATCATAAGCTGAATACTTTGCCAATATTAAAAGAAGACGGCTCTTTATTTGCCTTTGTGTTCCGCAAGGATTATGATTCTCATAAAGATCAGCCCCTAGAGCTTCTCGATAGCCATAAGCGTTATATTGTGGGAGCAGGAGTCAATACCAAAGATTACGAGGAGCGCATTCCCGCCCTGGTTGATGCCGGTGCAGATGTACTATGCATCGATTCATCCGAGGGGTATACGCAGTGGCAGTCCCAGACACTTGCTTATGTGCGCAAAAAATATGGCAATGAGCTGAAAATCGGCGCCGGCAATGTTGTCGATGGCGATGGTTTCCGTTTTCTGGCTGAGGCTGGCGCGGATTTTGTCAAGGTTGGTATCGGCGGCGGTTCAATTTGCATCACCCGCGAGGCCAAAGGTATTGGCAGAGGGCAAGCCAGCGCAGTTATTGATGTAGCCAAAGCCAGGGAAGACTATTTTCAAGAAACAGGTATTTATATTCCTATTTGCGCGGATGGCGGCATCGTTCATGATTATCATTTGTCCTTGGCTCTGGCCATGGGCGCGGATTTCTGCATGTTGGGCCGCTATTTCTCCCGCTTTGATGAAAGCCCCACTGCCAAGGTACTGATGAATGGCAGCTCTATGAAAGAATATTGGGGCGAGGGTTCAGCCCGCGCCCGCAATTGGCAGCGCTATGACAGCGGCGGCGAAGAGAAGCTTTCTTTTGAAGAGGGAGTAGATTCTTATGTGCCCTATGCTGGCAGCCTGCATAATAATCTTGATATTACGCTCAGCAAAATCCGCTCTACTATGTGCAATTGCGGCGCTTTGGACATTGCCTCTTTGCGTAAAAATGCCCGCCTGACTTTGGTTTCTTCGGTAAGCATCGTTGAGGGCGGCGCCCATGACGTGGTCTTAAAAGAAAACTCGCAGGGCTTTAGCAGATAGGAGCAAGCATGAGTAAAGAGTTTTATGAAAGTCCCTTAAACAGCCGCTATGCGTCTACAACAATGCGCCATCTCTTTTCTCCGGATTTCCGTTCGCAAACCTGGCGAAAGCTATGGATAGAACTGGCGCGCGCTCAGCATGAGCTAGGCTTGCCGGTTAGCGCCGAGCAGGTGGCAGAGTTGGAAGAGCAGCAGGACAATATTGATTATGAGATGGTTGCGGCCAAAGAGGCAGAGCTGCGTCATGATGTGATGGCGCATATTCACACCTATGGCCATTGCTGCCCCAAGGCGCGCGGTATCATTCATCTGGGCGCTACCAGCTGCTATGTAACTGATAATAGCGATCTGATTATCTATCGCGAAGCCTTGCTCTATGTGCGCCGCCAACTGAAACAAGTTATGCGGCAGCTGGCTGATTTTGCCCATAAATATAAAGATATGCCTACCCTGGGCTATACACATGGCCAGCCGGCACAATTAGTCACAGTTGGCAAACGCGCTTGTTTGTGGTTGCAGGATTTTGCCAGCGACCTGGGTGAGTTGAACTATCTGCTGGCAACGCTCAGGTTTCATGGTTGCCGCGGCACTACCGGAACAGAGGCCAGCTTTATTGAGCTGTTTTCCGGTGATACCAGCAAAATTGATGAAATGAACCGCAAGATTGCCGCTGCCTTTGGCTTTGATAAGCTCTATGCGGTGGTGGGGCAGACCTATCCGCGCAAAGAGGATAGCAGAATCCTAAATGTACTCTCCGGCATCGCCCAAAGCGCCTATCGTTTTGCCGGTGATTTGCGCTTGCTGGCGCATATGAACCAGATAGAAGAACCCTTTGAGACCAATCAAATCGGCAGCTCTGCCATGGCCTATAAGCGCAACCCGATGCGTTCAGAGCGCATTTGCTCGCTGGCCAGATATGTGATAACAGATGCCTTGAACGCTCCGCTGACCGCAGCAACACAGTGGTTTGAACGCACCCTTGATGACTCGGCAAACCGCCGGATATCAATGCCGGAAGGTTTCCTCGCTGTTGACGCTATTTTGCGTTTATGCCACAATGTTTCCTCCGGTTTAATCGTCAATGAGCATGTTATCAGCAAAGCGGTTGAGCGCTATTTGCCCTTTATCGCCACGGAAAACCTGTTGATGGCAGCAGTGAAAAAAGGCTATGACCGTCAGGAAATGCATGAAATTATCCGCCAGCATTCATTCGAACAGTCAGCGCGACTGAAACAAGGCGAGGACTGTTTCCTATTAGAGGCTTTGGCTGATGATCCGGCTTTTCCTCTCAGCGGGCAGGAGATCAATGAGCTGATGCGGCCGCGGGATTTTATCGGGCGTTGCCCGGAGCAGGTAGAAGATTATCTTACCAGCCTGCGCTTGGGTAAAGAGGAATACGAGGACGAAGACGGCATCAAGGTTTAAGTCATCAAAGACAAGCTGATGCTTTATCCACTATAATATATAAAAAAGAGCTTACCTCAACAGGTAGGCTCTTTTATCTTGCGGTGCTGGCAGTTTTACAGCGTTCCTGATTCTCTATCGCTGCATAAAGACAATATGCGGTTAAAAAGGGTTGCTCCTGCCGCATCTACTCCTTCAAAATCCATAGCTCTGCTGTACTGCAGCTCCAGGCTGTCATGCAAGGCTTTGGCCTGGCCTACTTGCTCAACAGCGGCGTTTACCAGCCCATTGATAGCTTCTTCGTCGGCACTGCTCCATTGGTAATCGCTCAAAATGCTGCAATCGATAATGATATCCTCCTCTGTCGCATAGGCGGGGATTTCAGCTCCGGCGTCTAAAATGGCACAATCAAGATGGGGCAGCAGCAGCAATTCAATGCTTTCCGGCCATAAAGAAGGGTGATAACTTTCGGCAAAATGTCCGCGTTTTTGCGCCTCATCAGCCAATCTTTGTAATAGTTTTTCTTTGCCGCAGCCAGAAGGGCCAATTAACAACCACCGTTGAGCCAAAGAACGGGAGAGAGCCTCGGCAAAGCTGACGACGCCTCTGGGGGTTACTGCTGTGGAAAAAAGGTCCCGGCTGGGTTTAATACCAAAAATGCTTTCAATTAAATCGCTGCTGGTTTGTTGCAGCAGCGCCGGTTTAATTTTAGTCGAGGCATCACGCACAATATTTTGCAGCTTTTCTCCGGCTTCATGAAGTTTGGCATAGCAATTAGCAAAATGAGCGCTGATATGATCAGTAATGTCAATAATTTCTTTTCTATTACCCTTGAGCATAGTCCGATTCCAGTGCGCTCCCAAATCAATAATTTCTTCCACAGCGCCGGGGTAGCGCGGGTCAATAGTGTGCGGCGGAGTGCCGTCAATAATGCCGCAAGAGATGGCCGGGATAATGACGCCGTCAATAGAATCATTGTCAGAGCTGCATTGCCAAAACTCGACGTCATAACCACGCTCCAACATGGCGATGCCAATTTTGCGCATCAGGGTGCTTTTGCCGGTTCCGGGGCCGCCCTTGATAATAAAAACCTGGTCAAGCCCACGCAGACCATCTGCATAATGGGAGAGAAACCCCTGTGGAGTATTGTTACCAGGGAATAAATACTTAGCCTTGCCTTGTCTCATCAATAATCACTCCTGCCTCAGTTTATAATAAACAAATTATGCCAGGCGGCATATTCTGTGCCCGTACAGCATAAATTTAAGATGAGAATGGGGGGCAGAAACATGAGCCAAAGCAGCATAACCTTAGTTCGTACTGTTTTTTTGCCAATGGGATCTCCGCCGATAGGCAGTGTCTATGAGATACGCACAGATATCTCCAAGGCAGATATTAATGTTGAAAGCGGCCAGCTATATTGCATGGGCGATATGGATATTCTGATTGATTATCTCTCCTATGCTCCGGATGCAGGCAAGCAACTGTTCTCCGCTGCCAGCAACCCCTATCCGCAGGGCAGGGGCAAAGAATGGCAGGCTTTATTAAACCTGCCCTTTGTGCTTAATGAAAAAACAACGCTGCCAAGCTCTGCTGTTTATAAGGCGACTGTGGGCAAGATAAAATGGTTTATGGTTGCTCCGCGCGCTTTGGAGATGGAAATGGAGATAATTATCAGCGATGAGATTGTTGAGCAATCATTAAGCAATAATGCTTCTAAAGAGCAAAAAAAAGATGGAGGTTCACCTATGCTTAGTATAAATGATGAGAATAATGAATGGGAAATGACGGAAACAGCATCAGCGGAAGAAGAGGATGCTATCGCAAATTTGTCCTATGAAGAAAGACCTATCACTACCACTGATACAGCTTTTGAGGATGAATTTGCCCACAAAGAAACGGTTGATAATTATATCCCGCCCGGTCATGCTGAAGCAGTTGATTATGAGTCTCTTGCAGAAAACGGTATAATTGCGCAGGGCCACGCCGAGGCAATGGACGCCATGACTGTCAGTCTTGATGATATCCCTGATCTGGATACTAGCGATATCAGCAGCCTTAAATCAAGCGAACCGGAAATAGTAAAAATTGTTTTTAATAATGACACTCCGGTGAATGATGAGATAATTAGGGCAGCTGTTTTACAGGCAAAAGCAGAGCTGGCAATACCGGCGGCGCCTGTTCAGGAAGAGGCTGTGACTGCATCAGCGGCGCCAGCAGCATTAGCAAAACCAAAAAGAAAAAGCCGCGTGCATGGTCTGCCGCAGTTTGCGCTTAATACGGGTGATGAGGACGCGGATAACTCCGCTTTTAATATCAATATTAAAATGCCCTGATAAAATATGCCAAAATTGCACAGAATATCCTTCGAGAATGTTTTCGGAGGATATTTTTATGCAAGCATGGGTTTTTTTGCTATTGGCCGCTGGCGCCGGTATTTTAATGGCCATCCAAGGCTCTATTAACGGAGCGCTTTCCAAGGTTATCGGCACATTGGAAGCCAACTTTATTTTGCATGCCATCGGTTTGATCATAATCGTCGTCATGCTGTTTATTTTCAATATGGGCAAAGGCGACTTAAACATGGTAAGCAGGGCTCCCTGGTATTTATATTTAGGCGGAGCGATCAATGTGGCCATCATCTTTATGGTGATGGTGTCCATTGCTAAATCCGGCGCTGGCATGGCCACTACCGCAATTATCACCGGGCAATTGGCTATGGCGCTGGTGATTGACCAGTTTGGTCTCTTTGGTTTAGACAAAGTCGATTTTTCTTGGACAAGAGGTCTCGGTCTGGTATTAATGGCCATAGCGGCAAAATTAATACTGGGAAAATAAAATAAAAAAATCAAATTATGCTTGACTTAATGCGCTATTTTTGGCATAATAAGCAAGCGGGTTTTTTTTGGCGGTGTAGCTCAGAGGTCAGAGCACTCGGCTCATACCCGGGGTGTCGTTGGTTCAATTCCAACCACCGCTACCAAATATGGCGCGTTGGAGAAGCGGCTTAACTCACCAGCCTTTCACGCTGGCATTCATGGGTTCGAATCCCATACGCGTCACCACCGCAATACCCCCCTTTATCCCTGTACCGCAGGTGATAGGGGGGTTATTTTTATTGGAGGTATGTCTTTTTTGGCAAATTTGAATAAATACGTAGTATCTTTGCTCTGTCAGACATGCTTTCACCTCGTAAATGAACAAAATATTTATTTTGTTTATTTACCATTTTAAAATTTTTTAATAAAATATAATTTATACAGTAATACTATATATTTGATATTTGTTTGTCTAGGGCATATTTTGGGGAGGCTATATTATAAAAAAAACACCGTTTTATCTCTTAATCCTAATACTGTGCTTCATTTTCCTTGGCAGCTTGCCTGCTCTGGCCCTTGATGAATGGGAGGGTGATATTGCCATGGAATTTGCCGGGGGCGACGGCAGCGAGAGTGCCCCTTATCAGATAGCGACAGGGGCTGAACTGGCCTATTTGGCCCAGCAGGTGAACGCCGGCAATGGTTATGCTGATAAATACTTCATCCTCACCGATGATATCGATTTGGAGGATATTGACTGGATCCCTATTGGCCATATATATCCTGATTACCTTTACTTCTATGGCCATTTTGACGGCGACGGGCATATTATCAGCAATCTTAAGGTCACCGGGACTTTTGACAATACCGGCCTCTTTGGCGGTCTTACCAGCGGATCCGTCACCAATCTCCATTTGGAAAATGTGAACTGTGTTGTTTCAGGGAGCGACTATGTCGGCGGTCTGGCAGGAGATAATTATACTTCCAGCATCCGCAACTGCTCTGTCAGCGGTACGGTGACTATCTCCGGGAACGACTATGTTGGCGGCCTGGTGGGGTGGAATGATGATCAAAGCAGCCTCAACAACTGCTCTGTCAGCGGTACGGTGACTATTTTGGGGAACGACGATGTCGGCGGCCTGGCGGGGGCTAATAGAAATAGCAGCATCAGCAATTGCTCTGTCAGTGGTACGGTGACTATTTTGGGGAGCGATAATGTTGGCGGACTGACAGGGACCAATAATGAAAACAGCAGCATTGAGAACTGTTATACTAGTGCGGTTGTCGAAACCAGCGCCAATTATGCCGATGTCGGCGGCCTGGTGGGTCTGAATGCTGATCAAAGCAGCATCAGCAACTGCTATGCTGTCGGCGCTGTCAGCGCCAGCGCCGAGTGGGGTGAGGATGCTGACATTATCGTTGCCTGTGCCGGCGGCCTGGTCGGGGCTAACAGCGGCACAGTCAGCAACTGCTACTGGAACAGCGACGCATTGCAGAAAATAGATGGCACCCCGCGCGCCACTGCTAACCGCGGCGTGGGCAATGAGGGAGATAGCATTCCCGGCGGCTCTGCTGACGGTGTTAGCCAGCCCACCACCGCCATGACCTCCACAGAGATGCAAACCCAGACCTTTGTAGCGGAACTCAACGCTAACCGTAGCCCAAATCATCTGACTGACTGGCTGCAATGGACGCTGCCTGACAGCTCCGCCATCAACAATGGCTTCCCCATCTTTGGCGCTGATGCCAAACCGGATGACAAAAAAGATAATTCTCAGGACACCAAGCAGCCGATAGCCTTCACTGAGCCTGATGCTGATGATACCCCTGAGTCGCCGCTGTTTTCAGATATCTCCGGACATTGGGCGGAAGAGGTAATCCTGGCTATGGCTGGTCAGGGCATTATCTCCGGCTATCCGGACGGCGCCTTTAGGCCGGAAAATAATATCACCCGCGCTGAATTCTTGACTATGCTGATGCGAACCCTGAAACCGGAACCCACCGGCACGGGGATGGTGGCTCAGTTTGACGATATCGCAAGCAACGCCTACTACTATAATGACCTGCTGAAAGCTAAAGCAATGGGCATCACCAAGGGGGACGGCAAAAACAACTTCCACCCTGACGACCCGATCACCCGCGAAGAAATGTTCACCATGACCTACCGGGCGCTGGAGACCCTGGGCCAGCTGCCGGAAGTGATGACCATGGAATTCATCGTCTTTAGCGATTGGGATGATGTCTCGGAATATGCCGAGGATCCGCTGCAGGTCTTAGCTAAGCTGAAACTGATTGAGGGCAGTAATAACGCCATCAATCCTCTGGCCAATGCCAAGAGAGCGGAGGCTGCGCAATTCTTCTTTAATATTCTGGGTTATCTGAAATAGTTAAACCCTTCTTTGATTGAAGTAAAACGGTTGTACTGTTATGCTTTGCTGATAATAGCATTTAAACCGATTTGCATGAATATGCAAGTCGGTTTTTACATATTTATAAATATAGCAAAAACTTTATAAATATGTAAAAATATATTGACAAAGTAATAAAGAATATTTATACTTAAAGCATTGAATTATGGAAAAATTTTTGTAATTGTGCTCAATAGTTTTCATTTTTAATATACAATAATATTAAAAAATACGACAATTGGAGGGTATATTTATGCAAGAAACAATGAATTCCAGAGAGCGCATTAAGGCTGCTTTCGCGTTGCAAAGTGTGGACCGTGTACCCGTCACACAAGGGGATTGCGGCAGTTGGATAGCTGCCAGGCATAATATGTCACTCGAAGACCTTTATGCTCTGGATGATTTGGGCACTAGCTTGGTTGTTGAAGGGTTTAAGGATATGGAGCTGGATACCTGCGAGGCTGGCGTTGGCTGCATTTTTGGTATGGTCAACGCGGTGGGCTGCCCGATTGATATGAGCAGGGTAGGCTCTCCTGTCGAGGTTTCTCCTTGCATTAAAGACCCTGATACAGATGTGCCAAAGCTGGATAAAAGCAAAATCAGGGAAAATATTCTCAACAATGAAATATTGCAAAAATGTATCAAGCAAATTCAGCTGGTTAAAGCAGCGGTGGGGGATAAAAAATGGATATACGCACCCATGGTGGGGCCTTTTACTGCGGTCAACCTTATGGTTGGCACTGAGGATTTCATGGTGATGATGGCGGAAGAGGACGACAATATCCCGGCATTAATGGATTATGCTATCGAATTCTGCGCTGAGGTTGCCAGTATTTATTTTGAAAACGGCGTAGATTCTGTCTATGTCGCTGACCCCAATGCCTCGGGTGATTTGATTAGTCAAATGATGTTTGATGATGTTGTTATGCCGGCGATGGAGGAATTTATCGCTAAAATACGCAATAAAAGCAATGTCTATTGCCATATTTGCGGCCATACCGCTGCCCGCATTCCTAGCATCAAAACACTGGATCTACAGGGATTCTCCATCGATGTAGTTGTTGATATGAAAGATGCCTTAGATGGGCTGGGCGGCAAAATGGCGGCGATTGGTAATATTGACCCGGCTGGTATTATGCTGATGGGCACCCCGGAACAAGTGTATGATGAAAGCTATAAGCTGGTAGAGCTGGCCGGATTGGGCGGCGGCTTTATTCTCTCGCTTGGCTGCGGTTTGCCGGCTGGTTCGCCGATTGAAAACTTGAAGATGATGCACAAAGCAGCCTCTGATTATGCTGCCGCGCAAAAATAGCTGTTATATCTTTTCCATAATAATAAAGAAGAATAAAGCAAATATAAAAACCGGACCAGCAAAAAAGAGTTGACTTTTTGGCTGATTCGGTTTATCATTTTGCAGGTAAAGATTTATTTTATAGGCAAATTTAACTGCAATCTTTATTTAAGAAAGTAAGTAATAAACATGACGATAGCCCATAGACAAATTAGCAAAAATACCTTTAGCCAGTTCAACTTTATCTGGCCGGACTCCACTTTCCAGGAGAATCCGGTCTCTTTACATGCTGATTTACCTAATCAGTATCCTGATATTAATAAGTTGAGTCAACAAAATGGTTTGTGCTATAATAGAGATAATCTGTGTTATAGTAGCTAATTTATGGTATGGCAACCATTACCATTGAGTTGGCGGACAGTCAGCGTCCAATCGGTGATAAAATTATTAATTTGCGACGCCTGACACGAGCTCAGGCGTTTTTCTATGAATAGACAAAAGCGAGGTAGAGATGATGAAAGAAATTAACCACTATTATGAAGCGGCTATCGAATGCGCGTGCAGAGATGTTTTGGAAAAAACCCAGACAGAAGCCTTAGGCAAACTGGTTGCCACTAATTATAATAATGTAGAAGTAATGCGCAAAAAAATGCAGGAGATCGGCATAGAGCCCGGTGATATTAAATCAATTGCCGATATTAGCAAATTGCCATTTACCGAAAAAACAGATTTACGCGACACCTATCCTTTTGGTATGCTGGCTGTGCCACGTACGGATTTGGTGCGCATTCATGCCAGCTCCGGCACTACCGGCAAGCAAACCGTGGTCGGCTATACCAAAAATGATCTGGTCAATTGGTCTCGCGGCGCAGCGCGCGCTTTGGTCGCGGCCGGGGCAACCAGCGACGATATGGTTCATGTATCCTATGGCTATGGCCTCTTCACCGGCGGGTTGGGCCTGCATTATGGCGCGGAAATGATTGACGCCACTGTTATCCCGGTCAGCTCCGGCAACACCAACAGACAAGTGCAAATACTCCAGGATTACGGCTCGGATATTATCTGCTGCACACCCTCCTATGCGCTGCATATCGGGGAAACAGTACGCGACATGGGTATTGATCCGCATGATTTGCCTTTACGCGCCGGTATTTTTGGCGCAGAGCCCTGGAGCGAAGAAATGCGCAGCGAAATTGAAAATCTGCTGGCGATTAAAGCCTATGATATTTACGGTCTCTCAGAAATTGCCGGCCCGGGCGTGTCCTCAGAGTGCTGTATGCATAATGGCCTACATATCAGTGAGGACATGTTTTATCCGGAAATTATTGATCCTGACAGCGGCGAAGTGTTGCCGGACGGTGTTTACGGCGAGCTGGTGTTCACCTGCCTGGGCAAAGAAGCGCTGCCTTTGATGCGTTACCGCACGCGCGATATCTGCAAGCTTGATCATAGCGTTTGCGCCTGCGGCAGAACGCTGGTGCGTATGTCCAAGCCAAGAGGACGCTCTGATGATATGCTGATTATCCGCGGCATCAACGTCTTCCCATCGCAGATCGAATCAGTTCTCTTGGAGCTGGGTATGGACCCGAATTACCAAATAGTGGTTGATCGGGCCAACAATGCGGATAGGCTGGAAGTCAGGGTAGAGATGACTGAGCAAATATTCTCCGACACGATTAAAGACTTGGAAGCAACGAGAAGGAAGATTGCCAATGCCTTGCAGTCAACGCTCAATATCTCCGCCGTGGTCAAACTGCTGGAGCCAAAATCATTGCCGCGCTTTGAAGGCAAAGCCAGCCGCGTGATTGATAACCGCAAATTCTAATTTTACAGAGATAGCTTTTTTGTGCTATAATACTATTTATTCCGCAGGCATGCTTTAACAATATGGCAGCTCATGCTATATCTGTTAAAATTTAGGAGGATAGAATGAAGGTACTTATGACCGGTGATGAGGCTGTGGCCAGAGGCGCCTGGGAAGCAGGTGTAGTCTTCGCTTCCGCTTACCCTGGCACCCCCAGCACCGAAATTTTAGAGAATTTGGCCAAGTATGAGGAGATTTACTCCGAATGGGCGCCCAATGAAAAAGTAGCCCTGGAGGGAGTAATCGGCGCCTCTATTGCCGGTGGCCGCGCTATCGCCTCGATGAAGCATGTCGGCTTGAATGTTGCGGCAGACCCTTTGTTTACCTTTGCCTATACTGGGGTTAATGGCGGCGCGCTGATTATTACCGCTGATGAGCCGGGACAATATTCGTCGCAAAATGAGCAGGATAACCGCAACTATGCCAAGGCAGCCAAAATACCGATGCTCGAGCCTGCTAATTCTCAGGAATGCCTGGATATGACCAAAACTGCCTTTGCGATCTCCGAGCAGTTTGATACTCCGGTTTTGCTGCGGATGACCACACGGGCTTGCCATTCCAAATCTCCCGTTGAAATAGGCAAGAGGGATGAAGTCGAGATCCGCCCCTATCAGCGCCAAAGCAATAAATATGTTTGCGTTCCCGCTGTGGCTAAAGAGCTACGGGTCAAAATGGAAGAACGTACGGCAAAACTAGCTGAATATAATGAAAACAGCCCCCTGAACAAGGTTGAGCATAATGATTCTAATATTGGCGTGATCAGCTCCGGCGTTTGTTATTATTATGCCAAGGAAGTGTTTGGCAATGGCGTCTCCCATCTTAAACTGGGTATGACCTGGCCGCTGCCGCTTAATTTGATCAAATCCTTTTGCGAGGGTTTGGATAAGATTTATATAGTAGAAGAAAACGATCCCTATATCGAAGAAGCAGTGAAAATCCTCGGCTTTAAGCCGCTCGGCAAGGATGTTTTCCCCGCATATGGCGAGATGACGCCGGATGTTTTGCGCCAATCTTTGTTTGGCGAGGCTTTGCCTACCATCAAATATGATAAAGCCGCCATTGTCAGCCGTCCGCCCACCCTGTGCGCCGGTTGTCCGCACCGCGGCTTTTTCTATGAGATTGCCAAGCGTAAAAACGTGATGATTTCCGGTGATATTGGTTGCTATACACTGGGTATGGCATCGCCTTTTAATGCTATGGACGCCACCATTTGCATGGGCGCCTCTTTGAGCATGGGGCATGGTGCGAGAAAAGTTTTTGATATGACAGATTCCGGCACGAAAGTTGTTTCGGTGCTGGGCGATTCCACTTTTTTCCATACCGGCATCAATTCGCTGCTGAACATTGTCTATAATCAGAGCAATACCGTCAATGTTATCCTCGATAACCGCATCACCGGCATGACCGGACATCAGGAAAACCCCGGCAGCGGATATACGGTCAAGGGCAAGCATGCTCCGGCTATTAATATTGAAGAGATAGCCCAGGCCTTTGGCTTTAAGCATATTCGTATTGTCGACCCTAATGATTTGCATCAGGTGGGTGAGACCTTGGATGAGCTGCTGTCTTTGGACGAGGCCTCGGTTTTGATTACCCGTTGGCCCTGCGCTTTGAAGCGCTTTTCCGCAGAGGATAAGCAAGAATTCGCCAATGCTTTTACTGACAAATATCATGTTGATGAAGAAGCTTGTATTGGCTGCCGTCTTTGCATGAAAGCAGGCTGCCCGGCCTTGTCATTCAACGCCAAAAAGAAAAAAGCGGAGATTAGCCGTTTTCAGTGCCTTGGCTGCAGTGTTTGCGCGCAGATTTGTCCCAAAACTGCGATCGAGAAGGAGGACAAATAATGACAAAGAGCATATTATTGGTCGGTGTCGGCGGGCAAGGCACCATACTTGCCAGCAAACTGCTTACTACCGGCCTTTTGGAAGCTGGTTATGATGTCAAAATGAGCGAAATTCATGGCATGAGCCAGCGCGGCGGCTCTGTGTCCTCGCAGGTGCGTTATGGTGAGGAAATTTTTTCGCCAGTTATCGAGCTGGGCGGTGCGGATATCTTGGTCAGCTTTGAATTAATGGAAGCCCTGAGGTGGCTGGAATACCTGAAACCGGATAAACATATTATTGTTAATAATTACCAAATACCGCCCATGCCGGTGATTATGGGTGTAGCTGAGTATGCGGACGATATTGCCGAGCAATTATGTTCCTGCGCAAAAACCACTTTTATTGACGCGGCCAAAATTGCCGCCGAGCTGGGCAATGCCAGGGTGATGAATATTGTTTTGCTAGGCACTATCATCAAAAGTATGGGACTAACCCACATTGATTGGCACAATATTATCAGAAATAATGTCAAGTCGGCGTTTATTGATATTAATATAGAAGCCTTTAATGCCGGGATGGCAATAATGGCAGCGCAAAATGAAAATGTATGATCAAACTCCAAAGCCCATATGGTTCATATGGGCTTTGGTTTCCCCAGCTTAAGGGCATATTGTTTTCAAGGTTGGCTTGACAAATTGTTTTATCTATGCTATTTTGTTTTAGTGTGCGGGTGTAGCTCAATGGCAGAGCGTCGGCTTCCCAAGCCGATAACGTGGGTTCGATTCCCATCACCCGCTCCATAATTATGTACGCATATGTGGTGCCTGAGCGGCGGCTTTACGTAGTAAAGACCGGCACAGGCCATCACCTGCTCAAATATTGTATGACAGATAGGTTTTGAGCCTATCTAATTTTTTTAATATACTGATATAAATAGTTGTTTGCAGAAGGTAAATATGGATAAAGAAAAACAATTATTACGTGACGCTAATATAAAACCAACGGCAAAAATTATCGCAGATGGATTAGCTCCAACGAATGATGTATATATAAACTTCATTGATGAATTGAAGAAGTATGATATCTCACTTATGGATTGGCGGTACTATAATGATGGAAAAGCATGGCTTACAAAAGGCGAATATAAATGGATAACAGTACGGGGCACAAACAAAGTCAAACCGATATTCTGGTTGTCTATATGGGAAGGCTTTTTTAAGGTATCTTTTTTCTTTTCTGCTGACTCGCAGGACGAACTATTAACTTTACCGATTAGCCAAGAAGCAAAGAATATAATTAAGAATTCCAAGCCAATGGGCAAAACGATGAGATTTATACCAATCGTTTTTGATGTTGATAGTAATAAACAAATTAATGATTTAATTATGATTGCACAATTTCGAAAAGAAAAATTGTAATTTGATAATAACTTGTATATTCCCTTTGTAGAGATACAATGACCAAACAAGAAATATCTTTTTTATTTTAATTACGGTGGGAAACTTTTTCGTTCAACGCGCATTTTATTTATCTGATTTGTCTGACAAAAATGACAGTTTTGTGAATAACGCTGCCAAAACTTGATTTTCAAAGATGGTTATGATACAATCTCTACATGAAAAGTCTGCGGCTTTTTGTGACCGAATTTTAATTCGTTTACCCAAAACCAATACAGATTTTAAGTGAGGTAACTACTTAGTGCATAACAATAAATTACGTGAAGCACAGTACATACAGATAAACGAAAAGAAAAAAGAACAAAAAAGCCAGTCCAAACTGGTTCAAAGAATAGTCTCCTCTGTGGTCGTTCTCTTATGTGTAGTATTTTTGATCATGGGTGGAGTCAATTTAGTGTCTGCTACTTCTAATGCCTATGTTTTAGTTATCGATGGCGAAGAAGTGGCTACTTTTGTTAGTGAGGCAGAGGCCCAAGAAGCTTTGGATTTATGCGTAGCCACTATTAATGATTCTGAGGCCTTTAGAGGTTATAATTTGGAGCTGACATATTCCAACAAAGTTTCTATTAAACAAATTTCCGCTTCAGGCGTTGTTTATAGCAGCGTTGGCGAGTCAGTGGCTTTGCTTAACAATAGTCTCGATTTTGTGGCTGAGGCTACAGCCTTGCGCATTGATGGCCAGGTCGTTTTGTATGTAGCGGATGATTTGCAGGCCTATGATGCGGTGAATGCGGCAATTAATTATTATGCCAACAAAACAGATGATGCGACCTTCATGCGCGCATATACTACGGAAGAGGTCAGTATTACCAGCGCAACTGTTGGTTTAGATAAGGTCTTGGGGCTTGAGGAAGCTACCAATATGTTGCTGTTTGGCGATGTTTCCGCCAAAGCCAGCGATCACCAGCCCTTGATTACGGTTAATGTTGAGCGCACCAGAGTGGAAACAGAAGCCTTGCCTTATGAAACGGTTAAACAAGAAAACTCTTCTTTAGCGCGTGGCGATGAAAAGATTATTTCCGAAGGCGAAGATGGCGTTCAGGAAGTTACCTATAAAGTTCGCGAAGAAAACGGTGTTTCAATCAGCGCAGAAGCTATTTCTAACAAAGTGATTACCCCGGCAGTTGACGCGGTTATGGAAGTAGGTACGCAGTATTATATTGCTTCCCGCAGCGATGGCGGCGGAGCCGGCACGGTTGGTTGGCCGGCAGCAGGAACAGTGACCTCGCAATTTGGTTGGCGTTCGCGCGGTTGGCATAGCGGTATTGACGTTGCGGCACCGGTTGGCACTACTATTTTTGCGGCCAAGGGCGGCACAGTTATTGATACCAAGACAGAAAGCGGTTATGGCATGGTGGTGCGCATTGACCATGGCGACGGCATGGTAACCGTCTATGCCCACTGCTCAGAATTCTATGTCAGCGAAGGCGATGTTGTGGACCGCAATACTGCAATTGCCGCGATTGGCATGACAGGCACCACGACAGGACCGCATGTCCATTTTGAAGTCCGCATTGACGGGCAGGCTCTAAACCCGATGGATTACCTCGAATTATAAAAAAATATTATCTATGATAAATAGGCTGTCTGTGACAGCCTATTTTATTATGGGCAAAAAAAGAGTATAATTATATCCAATCAGGAAATGTTAAGCAATGTGATGATGAAATTAAAGCTATAATTAAATTTTGGAGGTAATGATTATGACTTTTGTTATTAATGGCGATTGTATTGCTTGTGGAGCATGCGCTCCCGAATGCCCGGTGGATTGTATTTCTGAAGGTGATATCTATGTTATTGATGCGGATAAATGTATTGAATGCGGCGCTTGCGCTGATGTTTGCCCGGTAGATGCTCCAAACAAAGAATAAGATAAACAAAGACAAAACGAAAAATAAAACAGCACCCCTCATGTCCGGCAGTATCATATATGCCAAAACATCAGGGGTGCTGTTTTATTTGTCAGCCTTGGCTTTATTTAAGCCTGATATCCTGCGTCCGCAAGCATCTTTTTGACAGCAGCCAAATCGCCATCTTCATGAAGCAACAAAGAGATTGCCTGCAAAGCAAAATCAACAGTAGCATGAACGCCGATCAGTTGGTTTAATTTGGCTTCTATTTTTGCCGCAGCCTCAGCGCTCTCTAAGCCTTTTATTGCCAACAAAAGGTGAGTATGGTGATGGTCATGGTTATCACAACCGCAAGTTTCGCACATCGGGGAGACCTCCTTGAATAAACTAATAATAGCATATCACGGGATGGTTTCTTTTGCAACTCATAACATCCCTAATGGCGAACAATTAGTTGACGAAAAGCATTCTCTTTCAAGGCAAAATGTGCTAGAATAGATAACATGGAATTCTCTACAATAGCCTCCGGTTCATCCGGTAATTGCATATATGTATGTGGCGGTGACACGAGAATCTTGGTTGATGTCGGCTGCTCAATGCGTCAGGTCAAAAATGCACTGATTGAGTTTGGTACCACAATTGAGCAGATTGACGCCATCTTTATCAGCCATGAGCATAGTGATCATGTCAGCAAGGTGGCACAGCTTTCGCGGCGTTTTGATATTCCGGTTTATGCCAGTCCCAAGACCTGGCATAAATTGCCGTTTTGTCAAGACTATTTTGCTTATGAGAGACATATATTCGAGTATGGCATGGAAATAAAAGATCTTTGTGTCGATTTTTTTCGCCTCTCTCATGATGCAGTGGAGCCGGTTGGCTTTATTTTTGGCCACCTGGAACAAAAGATCGCTATTGCAACGGATACTGGTGTTATAACAGCGGCCATGTATCAGCAGCTGCAAAATATCGATGGTTTGGTCTTTGAGGCTAATCATGACCGGAGCCTGCTGATGCAAGGCGCGTACCCGGCTTTTCTCAAGCAGCGGGTGGCAGGGGAATTCGGACATTTGTCCAATACTCAGGCAGCGGAGGCTTTAGCGCGGCTGGTAGGTCCCAATACCCAGCAGATTATTTTAGCCCATCTGTCCGAGCAGAATAATTGTCCCGCCCTGGCCTTTGAGACAGTTGCCGCAGCACTGGAGCAGGTAGAGCACAACACAAAACTTTCCATTGCCCCAAGAAAGACAGCGCATCCTCTGGTCATCCTTGACCGAAAACAAACGATTGATGCAGTCTTGGAGGAGGTAATATCTTGAGACAAAGATTATATCGCAGTTCCCGTAAGAAATATATCATTTTTCCACTGGCGTTGATAATTATCAGCGCCAGTGCTTTTTTGTTTGGGATGAGCCTAAAAGATGATCAAAGTGTCTGGCGGCGGCAAAATAATGACCTTTTAACCTTGGTACCGCAAGTGTATGCGGAGCTGTCTCCGACAGTAGTATCTGTCCAGGCAATTCAGGGCAATAGTGAACTGAACAGCAATGAGTTGAAAGTAGGCACCGGCAGTGGCCTGATTATTTCCACGGACGGCTATATCATTACCAATTATCATGTGATTGTCGGCGCTACGGATATTATTATTAATCTGTCAGACGGCAGGCAGAGCGCAGCTGAGATAGTTGGCTGCTATCCGGCCAGCGATTTGGTATTGCTAAAAATTGACCTTGCTGATTTAGCAGTGGCAACGCTGGGGGATTCGGATGCGGTGTTGATTGGTGATTTTGCCTTTGCTATCGGTAACCCTGGCGGCGAGCAATTTGCCCGCTCCTTAACGATGGGGGTAATATCAGGCTTGGAAAGACAATTGGCGCTGCCGGACGGCCATAATTATAGCCTGATTCAAACGGATGCGGCGATCAATCCCGGCAACAGCGGCGGGCCCTTGGTCAATTGCCGCGGCGAAGTGATTGGCATCAACAGCGTGAAGATTGTTGATGCGGATTTTGAGGGCATGGGCTTTGCCATACCGATCAATACGGTTAAGCAGGTGATCATAGATATTGAGCCCAGCGCTTTGGCCCACGCTATATATAGCAAATGAATTTTTTTGTTAAAATACCATAAATAGGCAGGATACGCATATAAACCGGAGAATAATACAATATATTGTGGTATTATTGTGGAAGCGGGTGTTGTATGCGCAATTATTTACTGATAGGAAAATATCTGCTGATTGCCAGTATTATTTGGCTCACTGATACTGCTTTGTTCTCCTTGACCGGTAGAATCAGCTTTCTTGACGCCCTTTGGCTAGAGGTTACCCCGGGTAGATTAATTTTTCGTTTAGTAATTGTTCTCGCTGTACTTTTCTATGGTTTTACCAAGGTTTTGCGGCGGGAGTTGGAATATAATAAGGTCATTAAGATGAACCAGGCTGACCGAAATGCGCTGTATGGCGCCCCGTCCAGCCCCAATAAAAGTAAGCGCCTGTTATACTACTGTTTACGTTTGGCTGCCATGCTGAAACTTAATGCCCGGGATCAGGACAGATTGCGAACACTGTGCTATTGCTATGATCTGGGTCTGGTTAACTCGACAAATGCCGAAAAAAACGCGGCGGAAGGGGCTGCGATTGCGGCCAATATTCCTCAGCTGCAGCGTGCCGCTCACTTAATTGCCTGCCACAATGAATATTATGATGGCAGCGGCCCCAGGTCTTTGTTTGGCAAAACTATCCCACTGCCTTGTCGGATATTTTCGACAGTGCTGCTCTTTGATGATTTGCTCTGCACCTTAAACAAGCAGGGGACAGGGGATATTGCCGAGGCCCTGTCCAGCCTCAGTCTCTATCGCAGCACCAGACTGGATCCGGAAATTGTTGATGCGTTTAATCAGCTATGTCTGGATCAACGCCTGGTGAAAAATCTCTCCGCGGAAATATTTATGCAATACGAATAAGCAGCTGTTTGTCCAGCGGCCCGGAATTTTTCGGGACGCTGTTTCTCCTTTGGCAATATTGACAGGAGGCCTAAAAAAGCATATAATTCAACAATGGCGTAGCTGCTCATTGCGCGGCTATAGTATAATAATTTTAGTATTGGTGGCAGCATATGGCAAGCAATTTTTATGCATATTTATCACGGATGAAATTAATCAAAAGATGGAGCCTGATGCGCAATATTCAGCAAGAGAATATTGCTGAACACAGCCATCAGGTAGCTGTGATTGCCCATGCCCTGGCGGAAATTGATAACAGCTATTTTGACGCTAAGCATGACGTGGGCCAGATTGCTTTGCTGGCTATCTATCATGATGCAGGAGAGGTTATTATTGGCGATTTGCCAACACCGGTTAAATATTATAACCCGGAGATTAAGCTTTCTTATGGGCAGATTGAGGACATCGCCAAAAAGAAACTGCTTGATTTTCTGCCGGAAGAACTGCGCCCAAAATATCATGCTCTTTTTTTTGTCGATGAACAATCAAGCGAATACCAGCTAATCAAAGCAGCGGATAAGCTGGCCGCCTATATCAAATGCCTGGAAGAAGAATCTGCCGGCAATAATGAATTTCGCCAGGCCAAAATTAGTATTGGTCATGAATTGGACAAATATCGCCAATTGCCGGCGGTTAACTGGTTTATTGATAATTGTTTAGCTGCTTTTTGTAAAACTTTGGATGAATTGGGATAGTTCTAATGAAAAATAATTTATTGATTTTTGATATGGATAATACTTTATTGCAGTCAAAAATTGATTTTGCTTTGATGACAAGTGATGTGACCGCGATATTGGCGGCGCATGGTTTTGAAAAGTATGCGCAGCGTTCCGTAGCTACCGCTCTGGTAGATTTTGCCCAGTCGGCGAATTATGATGCGGAAATTGCGGATAAAATTTGGCAGCGCATAACAGAAATTGAAACAGTGGGCTTAGACCAGGCAGAGCTTGAACCAGGCGCTATTGATGCTTTGTCTTATCTGAGTGGTTTTGCGGAGCTAGCCGTGCTGTCAAATAACCGAGATGTGGCGATTAAGGCAAACCTGGATCGCCTGGGCATCGGCCAATATCTCAGCTGCATTGTTGGCCGCGATAGCGCAGCGTTTGTTAAACCAGCTCCAGAAGGAATGTTGCAGGTGATGTCGCATTACCCCACCATCAGTAGTGAGCACACCCTGACTATTGGCGACGCGGTGATTGACGCGCAAGCGGCCAAGGCAGCTGGGATTGGTTTTGTAGCCTATAATAACAGCCGCGCCGAAAACTGGGCGGATTGGGGCATCAAACCGCTGCTGGAGCTGAAAAAATGGGATTTAGCTGCTTGCCAGAAGATTTTAGGGCTGTGGAGTTAAATGGCTATCTATCATATCAAAAAAAGTGAAAACCAGGTGCAGCAGCCGCAACCAGAAGAGCAGGAATATTGGCGGCAGATTAGCCCTGAGGATATGCGCGAGCTTGATCCCGAGGAAATAGCTGCGCTCAATAACAAATATGAAGGGGAAGACACCACCATAGACGACAGTGTTGAGCTGGGACAACCCCCCGAACAACGCATTGCGCCTACTTGGCTGAAGTTTCTGGCGCCGATTGCCCTAATTTTAGTAATTGCCCTCTTCCTCTTCTATTCATCACTTGGCAGTCAACTGAATTGGGGCGCGCTTTCGACCAGCCATAGGCTGGCTCAGGACGAGGCCCTGGCTGCCCTCAGGGAAGCTGTGGTGACAATTGATAGCGCTGACAGCAGTGGCACTGGCTTTAATATTGCCATAGATGGATTGATTGTGACCAACCGCCATGTTGTTGAAGATAAGAATTCAGTAATCATTCGTTTTAATCTTGCTCATCAGCCAACCTTCCCGGCCAGTAATTGGTTTGAATCTGATCAGGTTGATCTGGCTGTGATTGATATCGGCGGCACAGATTTACCCTATCTCACTCTCAGCACAACGGCTCCCTCAGCAGGCGATGATATTATCTTTATCGGCAATCCGCAGAGTTTTGATTGGGTAATTTCCGAAGGCAAAGTTCTTGGTTCATTGCTGATAGGAGAGGTTCCCATGCTACTCATAGAAGGCCCGGTTAATCCCGGCAGCTCCGGCAGCCCTGTTTTTAATGACCAGCACGAGGTGATTGGCATTATCTACGCTAAGCTCACTAATACGGAAAACCAAGGACTGGCCATACCGGTATCATATTTAACTACTTTTTTGGAGGAGATTTATGAGCAATAAGACCCTACCCTTATCGGCAGCACAGATCACAGCCATTGCCCAAGAATATGGCACACCCTTTCATCTTTATGATGAGGCTGCCATCCGCGCTAATGCCCGCCGCTTATTTAAGGCTTTTTCCTGGGCGCCCAGTTTTAAGGAATATTTCGCGGTCAAAGCCTTGCCCAACCCCTATATTATGCAAATTCTCCATGAAGAAGGTTGCGGTGCGGACTGCAGCTCTCTCGCGGAATTATATTTGGCTGAGGCTGCCGGAATCAGAGGCGCGGATATTTGCTTTACCAGCAATGATACGCCCATCGAAGAATATCAAAAAGCGTTGGAGCTCAAGGCTATCATCAATCTTGATGATATTAGCCATATTGATTATCTAAAAGAAAATGCCTATCTGCCGGAGTTTATTTCTTTCCGCTACAACCCGGGCCCGCTGCGTGCTGGCGGCAATGAGATTATCGGTTATCCGGAAGAGGCCAAATATGGTTGTACCGGGCAGCAGATTTTTGAAGGCATTGAAAAGTGTCAACAATTGGGCGTTAAACGTTTTGGCCTGCACACAATGATTGTCTCCAATGAGCTGAATGTCGATTATCTGGAAGAAACTGCCATCATGATGTTTAATCTGGCTGGCAAAATCAAGAGAACTCTTGGCGTCGAGGTAGAAATAATTAACTTAGGCGGCGGCATCGGTATTCCATATTGCCCGGAGGATGAGGAAGTAAGCCTGGAAGAATTCGCCAGCCGCCTGCATAAGGCCTTTGACGATATCCTTGTTCCGGCTGGTTTGGGTCAAGTTGCCATTAGTATTGAGAGCGGCAGGATGATGACCGGGCCCTATGGCTATCTTTTTTCTACAGCCCTGCATTACAAAGACACCTATAAGCAATATATAGGCCTTGATGCCTGCATGGCTGATTTGATGCGTCCGGCGCTATACGGCGCCTATCATCATATCACGGTAGTGGGCAAGGAAGATATGCCTTGCGACCACAAATATGATATTACCGGATCCTTATGCGAAAACAATGATAAATTTGCCATAGACCGGATGCTGCCCAAGATTGATATCGGCGATATTATTGCCATTCATGACAGCGGCGCTCATGGCTATGCAATGGGCTTTAATTATAATGGCAAACTGCGTTCCCAGGAATTGCTTTTAGGCGCTGACGGCACTATCCGGCAGATTCGTCGCGCAGAAACGCTTAGCGATCTCTTTGCCACCCTTGATTTTCCCAATTTACCCTAAACACCAATAATAACGAATAACACGGAAAAGGAGGGGAATAATCCCCTCCTTTTTTTGCAGGAGCAGCCACTAGATATGGCGAAATTAGAATATATAAACCACAAGGAGATGCGGTATGGGAAAAGGGGTATTTATCACTTTTGAGGGCATTGATGGCTGCGGCAAATCATCAATGATTGAGGCCACGCAAACCTGGCTGCAAGGGGAGCAAAAAGACGTGTTGGTGACCTTTGAGCCGGGCGGCAGTGATTTGGGACAGCAATTCCGCGCTATGCTGCTGGAGAGCAATTACGGCAGTCTCGACGCACATACTGAGACGCTGCTTTTCCTGGTAGACCGCTCGCGGCATGTGGCGGAAATTATTGCTCCGGCCTTAGCCAAAGGGCAAATCATCCTTTGTGACCGCTACACGGATTCTACTGTTGCTTATCAGGGCGGCGGCAGGGGCTTGGATATTGAGCAGCTGATTGCCCTGAATGATTTTGCCATTGACGGAACCTATCCTGATCTGACTATTTTATTATCTTTGCCTGTAGAGCAGGCGCTAAATCGTCTGTGCGGCAAAAGGGACCGCATGGAGCAGGAAAATATACAATTTTTTCAAAGAGTATCAGACACTTATAGCCTTTTGGCCCAAAGATATGCGCAAAGATTCATTGTTATTGATGCCTCGCAGCCACTAGAAGTGGTAGCCGCGCAGGTGATTGATGCTGTCAGAGCAGCGCTTGCCGCTAAGGAGAACTAAAAATGCAGAAATTCCCTCATCTGCACCCTTTAATCCAGGCACAGCTGGATAACGGGCAGCTTTCTCATGCCTATATTTTTCGTGGGCAAGAGAGCCTGGATCAGGCGCGTACCTTGTCCGCCGTACTTAATTGCACGGCTAAAAGGAGCGATCAGCCTTGCTCGCAATGCCAGTCGTGCCAGAATATTCTCGCCGGCACCTATCCGGATTTGCATATTATTGAGCCAGATAAAGGCAGCCACCGCCTGGAAAATATCAAGGCTATGAGCAGTATCGCCGGCCTGTCCAGCCTAAATGACGCCTGGAAAATTTTTATTATTACTGAGGCGGAGAAATTGACTGATGAATCAGCTAATAATCTGCTGAAGCTGCTGGAAGAACCGCCGGCAAAAACAATATTTATCCTCCTTTGCGATCAGCCGGAGCAGTTATTGCCTACAGTCCTTTCGCGCTGTCAATTGTTCGTGCTGGACAATACCTTTGGCCAGGATGAAACCGCAGTTGCCAAAGAGGCTGTTGCTGAGGCCGGAGAATTATTAACGGCCTTTGCCGGCATGTCAATATATGAAGTGCTGATGAAAGCACGCGACCGGGAAAAAAGAGAAGACCAGCATGATTTTTTACTGGCGATTTTACATGTGCTGCATGACGCTATTTTAGGCAAGCGGGCTTTGCCGATGCCATATGCCTATCTGCTACGCTCCGCCACCATGGTAGAAAGCTCTTTGGAGCTGATTAGCAACAATATTAACCAAAAATTACTGATGGATGTGGTGTATTTGCGCTTATGGCAAAATTCTCAACATTAAACCCTCTTATTGCTAAAAAAAATAAATTAAGGTATAATAGCTGCTGGGGATTAAATATCTGAGCTTGAGGCTCAGCGTCTACTCTTTGTAAAGCAACCAAGGCATAGCTGCCTCAAGGCTATGGGATAATATTATAGAGCATCCTAAATAAAATGGAGGTAATAATGACAACTATTGTTGGTATCCGTTTTAAGCAAAACGGTAAGATATATTATTTTAACCCCTTGCCCGGCCTCGTCGTCAATGACCATGTAATTGTGGAGACAGCGCGTGGTTTGGAATATGGGGAAATGGTACTGGGACCAAAAGAAGTCGCTGATCAAGATCTGGCCAATCCGCTTAAAGATGTTCTGCGCAAGGCAACTGCTGAAGACGAAAAAAGATATCAGGAGAACTGCCGGGCGGAAAAAGAAGCTTTTACTATCTGCGAGAGCAAGATTAGCCAGCATAAATTACCGATTAACTTAGTAGAAGTATCATATACTTTTGATGTTAGCAAGATCATCTTCAGTTTCACCTCTGAAGGCCGGGTAGATTTTCGCGAGCTGGTCAAAGACTTGGCGTCAGTGTTCAAAACCCGCATTGAATTGCGCCAGATCGGCGTACGCGATCAGGCCAAAATTGTCGGCGGCATTGGTTCTTGCGGACGGGTGTTGTGCTGCCATAGCGTTTTGGGTGATTTTCATCCGGTATCAATCAAAATGGCTAAAAAACAAAATCTCTCGCTCAACCCGGCCAAAATTTCCGGCGTCTGCGGCCGCTTGATGTGCTGTCTTAAGTATGAAAACTATGATGATTTGCCGGATTGCTGCCCGAAAAAGAAACAAGTGTTTGAAATCCCCACCGAAGATGATGATTTTATTATTGAGGATGACAATTAAGTATGAGCCTGCTAACAGAGTTTAGAGAATGGCAAGAAAAATTGCTGGCCCTGCAAAAAGAGGGCGAGGAATTATATATACGCATTGAAGAGCTGGAGCGGCAAAACGCCGAGCTAAGGCAGCGCTTGGCTGATGGCGATTATGCCGGCGGTTTTGACGCATTGGCCGGACTGTACGAAGAAGGCTTTCATGTTTGCCCGGGCAGCTTTGGTCAATCCCGCGATGAAGACTGCATTTTCTGTCTCAATTTCCTGCTGCATAAAGGGAAAAAATGAAAGCAACTCTAGAATGAAAGCAAGACAAAAATGGAAGTAACTCTAGATAAAGATGAAAGAATAGACGCTCTAAACGGGGGATTGAAGATCATACAAAGTTCTTCAGCTCCCTGTTTTGCCATTGACGCTGTTTTATTGGCTGATTTTGTCTCAGTAAGCGATGCCCAAAGCATTGTTGATCTGGGCACCGGCACAGGCATTCTCCCCTTGCTTTTGAGCAGAAAATTTCCTAATACCAAAATTTTTGGTGTAGAGCTGATGCCGCAAATGCTGCAAATGGCGCAAAAAAGTGTGCAGCTCAATAGTCTCGCACAGCAATTGCAGATGATCAAGGGCGATATTCGCGCTATTGCTGATTCGTTACCAAAGGCTGAGGCAGATATTGTTATCAGCAACCCGCCGTATTATAAGCTGGGGCATGGACGCAAAAACGAGGAGCTGCTTTTTGCAGCGGCCAGACAAGAACAGTTTTGCAGCTTGGACGAGCTTCTATCAGCAGCAGCACTGGTGCTTAAACCCTTGGGTAAATTTTATCTGATCTATCGGGTAGAGCGCTTTAATGAATTGATGGCGCAGCTGATAGCGCATAAGCTCAACCCGGAGAGGATCCGTTTTGTTCAACCTCAGGCAGAACAAGAGGCCAATCTGGTTTTGGTTGAAGCCAAAAAGAACGGCCGCGGCAAGACGCATGTTCTGCCGGCGCTAATAGTCTATGGCGAAGATGGAGCCTATACGAAGGAGATGCAGAAAATATATGCCAGGTAAGCTTTATTTGGTCGCTACCCCCATTGGCAACCTTGAGGATATCACTTTTCGGGCGGTACGCATCTTGGGAGAGGTTGACCTGATTGCTGCTGAGGATACCAGAACCAGCGGCAAATTACTCAAACATCTCAATATCCGCAAGCCGTTGATCAGCTATTTTGAGCATAATAAGAGGCTCCGCGAAGACACCTTGTTGCAGGAGCTGGCAGCTGGCAAAAACATTGCTTTGATTTGCGATGCCGGTACCCCGGGACTTTCCGACCCGGGAGCAGATATTGCAGCGGCTGCAATATCTGAGGGGATAGAAGTGATAGCTATTCCCGGCGCATCTGCTTTACTGACAGCCTTAACCAGCTCTGGTCTTAATCAGGGTAGCTTTTGTTTTGAAGGCTTTTTGCCCAGAACAAAAGCGCTGCGAAAAAAGGCGCTGCAACAGCTGAAAGATGAGCGGCGGGTGATGGTTTTTTACGAGGCGCCGCACCGCTTGCTCCATACCCTCACTGATATGGCGGAGATTTTTTGCGCAGCGCGCCAAATAGCCGTAGGCCGCGAGCTGACAAAGATGTTTGAAGAAATCCGCCGCGGCAGTATTGCGGAGATGATCAAGCATTTTGAAATAGAGCTGCCCCGTGGTGAGTTTACGCTGATTTGCGACGGCGCAGAAATTGTCCGTAAAGAGGCTGATTGGCAGCTAATAGAGCAGGAACTACAGCAATTAATCAGTCAGGGACTATCCCGCAAAGAGTCCTCTAAACAGCTGGCTGCCAAGCATCAACAGAAAAGCAAAGATATTTATGCCTTAGGTTTGGCAAAAAATGGCGAATAAAGGAACTTTTTGGCAATTTTTTTAGTCTAAATAGCATAATTATGGGAGGTGTTTTTATGTCAAATAAAATAAAATTGCTTTTGCTGGTTATTTTAGCTATCTCACTAATTGCTGTTTTTGCTGCTTGTGATAAAACGCCTTCAGATGAAAACGGAAATATTGACGAAAATAATAATACTCCAAATGAGATTGTTAATGACGCATTAACAACAGAAAATATGGTAGAATTGAATATTTATTATCACGGACTAAAGACCAGCGTTGCTGTTGACAGCGATGATGCGGAAGCACTGGTCAGCACCTTAGGCGGCTCGCTGAGGGGATGGGATATTGCTGCTGTGGCTGATACCAATGGGATGGCCGCATCAGATATGACCGCTGCTGAAACATGCATGGAGCTGGTTTATAGCGAGGAAATCACTTTGCCGCTGAGCATTAATGAGGAAAGGGTGAGCGGCCAAAAGATTTTATATGTTGTGGATACGAGCACTAATATTGGCACTCTTTATTGCGGCGGGCAGACATATGCCAATGCGCTGGTCTCAGCGGCAGACGGCGGATTTGCCGGAATTATAGCGCAGTATATTGCCGAGAATATCGAGAAGGCTGTTTTTGAGGGTGATGATGTACTGATTGCCGGTATGACAATCCCTTATCTTAGCGAATACAGTGATAAATTTGCCGAACCCCTATTGAGCCAGATTATCTATAATACGGTAGCCTTCTATCAAAACTGCTATTATAAAAATTTTGCCGGCAATAAACATTTAGCTACTGCTGAATTAGTGGCAGCTGTTAATTATGCTGTGACTAACAGCACTAATAGCAACGCTCATGGGGAGCAATATATTACGCAGCTGAACAATTTTTTTGATATTCAGGTTCCGCTTTCCGTGCAAGTAGTGAATGATGGTAATTATGGCGACTATATTGTTAATCTGGTTGTTGATGAGATCACTACCCTGGAAATTGTTTTTAAGGATGTTGATGGCTACCCCTTAATTGATATATTGCGTGTTACTGCCGTTTAGTTAAACGGAGAATAAATGAACATTATTGGCAATATTTTTTGGTTACTCATCTGCGGTTTAGTGCTTGGTTGTCTGTGGGCAGTCATTGGCCTGCTTTGGTGCATAACCATTATCGGTATTCCCATTGGCGTGCAATGCTTTAAGTTTGTTGGGCTGTGTTTGTGGCCTTTTGGCAGAGACATAGCCTTCGGCGGTTCTCTTGTTTCTTTGTTGATGAATATCTTATGGATTATCTTTGGCGGTATAGAAATTTGCCTGATTGCCTTAGCAATAGGGTTGGTGCTTTGCATTAGCATTATTGGCATACCTTTTGGCCTGCAGTGCTTTAAGATTGCCAAGCTGGCATTGCTGCCCTTTGGCGCTAGTATTGTGCCAAAAATATCATAGAGGGTTTTGGTGCCTTTATTATGAAAAAAACTATTAAAATACTAATATTATTTTTAATTACAGCCTCCTTGTTGGGAGGCTGTACTCAAGAGCATGAACTGCCTATTTTAATGTATCATAATATTGTGATAGCGGACGAGGCCACATCCTCGCTATCAATTACCAGGGAGCATTTTGAAAATGATCTGCATTATCTGCTGGATAATGGCTATACAACCGTGCTGCCTTCTGAAGTATTAGCAATGGTAGCAGGGGAGATGCCCTGGCCGGAAAAGCCAATTTTGATTACTTTTGATGACGGCTATTATTCGAATTATCTTTATGCCTATCCTTTACTGGCGCAAAATGATATGAAAGCGGTTATTAATGTGCAGAATAGTTTTATCAAACAAAAGCGGCATATTGAGCCGGAGGGCGACCAAATTGCTCCTTTAACCTGGGATGAGGTTGCGGAAATGGCGTCAAGCGGCTATATCGAAATCGGCTCTCATACCTATGATTTACATAACCGCAAATTGGGCGGGAAGATTTCTTATCAAAAGGGGTATCCTAATGGTATTGCCAAGGAGGCAAACGAGACCTTAGACCATTACAAACAACGCATAAGTGATGATATTGCCCAAAGCAGTGAAGAAATAACTTTTTATACCGGTCAGCCGGTCTGCTGCTTTGCTTATCCATACGGGATAACCAACCGTGTTGCTGCTATAATTATCGCTGAGCAGGGGATACCGATCACTTTCTCTACCATACCAAAGGTGGCAAAACCAGAGCGTTGCCTGGCTAAGATGCCCCGTTTTGCAGTAACTATGGATATGGCGCTCTCAGACATTCTAGAGTAAGTTTATGGTAGTCATATTGACATATTGCCTGATAGTTGATATGCTTATTAAATCGTAAAAAATTTTGGAGGTATCAAAAATGAGTGATAAACAAACGTTTTATATCACTACACCCATCTACTATCCCAGCGACAACCCGCATATCGGCCATGCTTATACCACTGTAGCAGCTGATACGATGACGCGGTATATGAAGATGCGTGGTTTTGATACCTATTTTTTGACTGGGACAGATGAACATGGCCAGAAAATTCAGCGCCGTGCCGCAGAGGCCGGCAAAACCCCTATCGAGTTTATCGATCCTATCATCGCTAATTTCCAAGCTTTGTGGAAAACGCTGGGCATTGAATATGATGATTTTATCAGGACGACTGAGGAGCGTCACAAAAAAGTTGCTCAAGATCTTTTTCAGCAGATTTATGAGCAGGGCGATATCTATAAATCCGAATATGAGGGCTGGTATTGCACATCTTGCGAAACCTTTTTCACCGAGCTGCAGCTGGCAGAAGGCCATACCTGCCCGGATTGCGGTAAGCCGGTGGAAACGATGAAAGAGGAAAGCTACTTTTTCAAGATGAGCAAGTATGCTGACCGCTGGCTGCAATTTATTACCGATAATCCGGATTTTATCCGGCCGGAAAGCCGCCGCAATGAAATGATCAATTTTGTCAAGCAAGGCCTGGATGATCTTTGTGTTTCACGCACCACCTTTGACTGGGGCATACCGGTGCCCTTTGACCCCAAGCATGTCATCTATGTCTGGTTTGATGCGCTGATCAACTATATCTCCGCGCTCAAAGGCACTGGTGACGGCACTCTTTTTGACAAATACTGGCCGGCAGACGTGCATTTGGTGGGCAAAGATATCATCCGTTTTCATACCATTATTTGGCCGATTATGCTGATGGCCCTGGATATCCCGCTGCCTAAATGCGTGCTGGGGCATGGTTGGGTGCTGATTGACAGCGACAAAATGAGCAAATCAAAAGGCAATGTCATTGACCCTAACCGCTTATGTGAAAAATATGGAGTGGAAGCTGTCCGCTATTTCTTGATGAGAGAAATGGGCTATGGGCAGGACTGCAATTATACTGAGGATTTGCTGGCCTTGCGCATTAATAATGACCTGGCTAATGATTATGGCAATCTGCTTTCCCGCACCACGGGGATGATTGATAAATTTCAGCAAGGAATAGTGCTAGCTCCCGGAAAAGGCACCGAGGCAGACGCGGAATTGCTTGCTTTGCTTGGCTCTATGCCGGAGAAATTTGCCGCGCTGATGGATGGGATGCAGTGGTCAAATGCCCTCGCAGAGCTATGGACGCTGGTCAACAAGGCGAATAAATATATTGAGGATGCTGCTCCCTGGGCCTTAAACAAAGAAGGCAAAACCGAAGAGCTGGCTACTGTGCTGTATAATCTGGTAGAAATTATCCGCCTGGTGACAATTATGGTCAGCCCGGTGATGCCAACTATCCCGGCCAAAGTCTGGCAGCAACTGGGCATAGCGAATCAGTCTGAATTATGCGGCTGGGAAGCTCTGACATGGGGACTTTTTCCGGCGAACGCTAAAATTAACCGCGGCGAACCGCTATTCCCGCGTATTGATCTTGAAGCCATGGTAGCGGAGGAGCCTAAACCAGCGCCCGCGCCAGCAGCAGCGAAAATTGCCGCGCTGACGCCTGAGTGCCAAATGGCTGATTTTGCTAAAATAGACCTGCGCGTGGTCAAGGTTTTGGATTGTCACAAGGTGGAAAAGGCTGATAAATTGCTGCAATTTCGCTTGCAGCTGGGCGAGGAAGAAAGGACTGTTGTTTCCGGTATTGCCAAGTTTTACCAACCGGAAGAGCTGGTTGGTAAGCATCTCATCTTGATCGCTAATTTGCAGCCGGCTGTCATTCGCGGCATTGAGTCCAATGGTATGTTGCTTTCCGCTGAATATGACGGCAAACTACAGCTGTTGGAAGCGCCGGATATGCCGAGCGGCGCTAAGATAGTATAAGATAATATTAGGTACAAAAAATGCTATATGATACGCATGCGCATCTTAATGATGAGGCTATTTTCCCTGATATTGAGGCAATACTTGATAGAGCCAAGGCAGCCGGAGTAGAGCTGATCAATACTATCGGCTATGATTGGACTTCTTCCTTGCTGGCCGTGCATATTGCTGAAAAATACCCGGAGATGGTTTATGCTGCCATTGGCGTGCATCCGCATGATGCTGATACGCTGACAGATAGGATGATGAACGATCTTTTTGACCTCGCGCAAGCGCCAAAGGTAATTGCCTGGGGTGAAATAGGGCTCGATTATCACTATGATAACTCGCCCCGGGATATCCAGAAAAAGGCCTTCATCGAGCAGATAGCTTTGGCCAAGCAGACCAAGCTACCGATTATTATTCATAACCGTGAATCCAATCAGGATATGATGGATATTCTAAAGGCCGAGCGAGCCGGAGAGAATGGCGGCATTCTCCATTGCTTTTCCGGCAGCTGGGAGATGGCTAAGTTTTGTATGGATTTAGGCTTTATGATCTCTTTTGCCGGGCCGCTGACCTATAAAAACGCCAAAACCGCGCTGGAAGTGGCGGCAAAGGTGCCCCTTGATCTGGTTTTAGTGGAAACGGATTGTCCATATCTTGCCCCGCACCCCTTGCGCGGCAAAACCAATGAGCCGGCCAACATTGTACATACTGCCGCCAAATTAGCGGAAATTCATCATTTAGATTATCAGGAAATTTGTGATATTACCACCCAAAATGCTAAGAGAATTTTTAATATTAGCCATTAGGGATGCGAACTCATGCGCCCCGGACGGCGGATGGTCGATCTGGAGCTCCGTTATCGCTCCTAGACAGGCAGGCAGCCTGCCTTCGTCGCTCTGCCTGGCCCAGCCCGACCATCCATCCGTCGGGGGTGTCGGCAGTTTTGGCGATAAAACAGTGGGCAGATCCTGGTGAAAACATTGCTTTTCGTAGTATTATATCTACGGGAAACAATGTTTTTATCGGGAGATGCCAGCGTTTTCCCGCCAAAACCGCATGGGGTTCGTATTCCTAACGGCTAAATAGCAAAATCAATATATTTTAACCAAGAAAAGAAAAGACGGGCATAATCTGTCTTTTCTTTTTCATAAATATCACATTTATTATGTATATTTGACTTATATCACAACATATTTTATAATTAGGTGCTAGAATATTTGGCCAAAAGGAAGAGGCAATGTATAAGACCAAAGGTCAATTAAACAAAACAGATTTCCTTGATATATCAGAAGCCAAGGTAGCGGAGAAAAAGCCAAAAGCCCAACTGTCCAAGCCTGTTGTTATGGCTCCTGTTGAATCTACACAAGAAGAAAATAATACTCAAGACATAGAGGCAAGCATTGACCAAAAGAAAAAGCGTTCACCGATTATTTTGGCAGTGGTTGCTATTTGCCTTGTTTTTGCTGGTGTAGCCACGTCTATTATTCTGGGCAATTTTGAAACAGGCAATATTAGTGTCAGTGAGCTAACTGCCAAAAACGTCATGGTTAATATCAATAGTCAGCCGCAAATCATCTCTACAAATGCACAAACAGTCAGCGAGCTCTTAAAAGAATTAGGCGTCACCTTATCCAACAATGATTATATGGATAAAAAGCGGGAAGAAGAAATAGTAGACGGTATGAAGATTTGGCTGCGGCTGAGCGTACCGGTGACATTGCAGGTGGATGGCAGAGCCTATCAGTTTGATACGCAGCCGATCACGGTTGAGCAGGCGCTGGATAAATATAATATTGCCGTGGGTACCAAGGACATCCTCTCCCAGCCTTTGCTTTCTTATATCTACGAAGAAAGCACCATCACTGTTTCGCGGGTAGATGTACAGACTATCACTGAAGACGAATTTCTTCCTCAAGGAGAGCAGAGGGTAGAGTATCAATACCTGGCGGCAGGAGCAGAGGCGGTAGTTTCCGAGGGCAGCCCCGGTGTCAACCGTACCACCTATGAGGTGGTTTACAGCGAAGGGGAGGAAATCAACAGAACCATGCTTTCCACGGAAAAAGTGCGCGATCCGATTGACCGCATCATTGGCTATGGCCCGGCTAACAGCACCGGCACCGCCACCAAAGCTATGGCAACCACAGATGACGGCTCCACCTTCTATTATGTGAATTCCTATACTGTTGAGGCCACTGCTTATACCTGGACCGGCAACAGAACAGCGACCGGAACCTGGCCCAAGGTCGGCACCATCGCGGTCGACCCCAAGACCATTCCGCTCGGCAGCAAGGTATATATCGAAGGATATGGTTTTGCCGTGGCGGAGGATACCGGCGGACTGATTAAAAACTTTATTATCGACTTGTATATGGATACGGAGCAGGCCTGCCTCAGTTGGGGAAGGCGCAGTACAACACTTTACATATTGGAGTAATATGCCACACAGCCTATTGACGGAGATTAAAGCAGCGCTGAATAGCCTTAGTATTCGCCCACACAGCTTGCGTGGGCAGAATTTTTTGGTGAGCAGGGAAGTTCTCGATAAAATTATCGCCGCCAAGCCGATTAATCCTGATTTGCCAGTATTGGAAATCGGCGCTGGTCTGGCCTCGCTGACCAATATGCTGGCTGATCATGCCAGCAGGCTTGATTTAATCGAAATTGAGCCTCTTTTTGCACAAAGATTAGTGCATCTCTTTGCTGACCGCCCTGATATTTATGTGCATCATGCTGATGCCCTGGACTTTGATTATCAAGACTTGTATGGGGATCAACCGTACCTTATTTACGGCAATATTCCTTATAATATCACCACGCCGCTGCTCAAAAAACTGCTTATTGAGGGCGGCAATTGGCAGCGGATGATGCTGATGGTGCAAAAAGAGGCTGCTATACGCATCTGCCAGGGGAAGGGCAGGGAAAACGGCCCCCTGACCTTGTTGGTTGAATATTTCGCTAGTAGTGAGATCTGCTTTGAGGTTTCTAAAGAGGCCTTTTATCCTGTTCCGGCGGTTGATTCCGCCATCATTGCTCTCACAAGAAAAGAAGGCGTTATCGCTGATCACGCCTTCTTAGATCTTTATCGGTTTATTGAAGCGGCTTTTTCCCTGCGCCGCAAAACTCTCGCCAATGCCCTCTGCGCAAGCGGGTACGGCATGGACAAGCAATATTGGCAAGCACATTTGCAAGAACTGGAGCTTAGGCCGGATTCCCGGGCAGAGTCCCTTTCCCTCCCTCTGCTACAGCAGCTATTTGCTCGGCATATTTCACAATCATCTGGTCAATAATGTCGCAGGTATTTTCTAAAATAGACTGACATTTGGGGCTGTCGCTGGCATATTTTTTGGTTAATTCTTTGCAGTTGAGCGTGCCCATGCGGTTTTCAAACTCAGTAATAAATTCTTGAGAAATCTTGCGAAGTAAAGTGCTGTTGACTGCGGTATCTTTGACAAAAAGATGGCTGATCACACCCAGCCCACTGCATACGGCGCCGCAGGTTTCACCCACGGTCATGCCGCCGCCAAAGGCGGCAAACATGCGCAGGGCATCAGCATCCAAGCCTAAATTATAGGCCTTATTAGCGCCATGGATTATTTTTTCAGCACAATTATATTTATTGTCAATGCCAAAACCATCTGCTATTAATTCCTTTAGCATAAGAGTTCCTCCCATTTTTATTTTGAGGTGATTTACTATGACTAGATTAACTTTTTTATCGTGGAATGTCAATGGCGTGCGTGCTGCCGTCAACAAAGGCGCCAAGATTGATCTGGAGATGATCAATGCTGATTTTATTTGTCTGCAAGAGATTAAAGCCAAGCCGGAGCAAATACCACCAGACCTGCTGGAATGGGAGGCGTATCACCCCTATATCTGCTCTGCGGAGCGGCCGGGATATAGCGGTGTAGCTGTTTTTGCTAAAATTAAACCGCTCAGCGTTGCTTATGGCATCGGTGAGGAACGTTTTGATATCGAGGGACGCACCCTGGTTCTGGAATATGAGCAATTTTATCTCATTAACTGCTATTTTCCCAATGGCGGCAATGGTCCGGAGCGTTTGCAGTATAAAATGGATTTTTATGCCCGCTTCCAAGAGTTCGTGCTTTCCCTGGACAAGCCGGCTATTATCTGCGGTGACGTTAATACCGCGCATCAGGAGATTGACCTGGCTCGTCCTAAAGAAAATGAAACGCATACCGGCTTTTTGCCGATGGAGCGGCAATGGATAGACGGCTTTATTGAGGCCGGCTATATTGATACCTTTAGGGTGTTCCATGATGAGGGAGGGCAGTATAGCTGGTGGGATATGAAGACAAGAGCGCGGGGGCGCAATGTGGGCTGGCGTATTGATTATTTCTTTATTGACCAAAAACTAAAAGATAAGCTGACTGATGCCTATATCTTGCCGGAGGTTTTGGGTTCTGACCACTGCCCGATAGTGATGGAGCTGGAAATATAGGCGAACCCCGTTAAATAACAAAGAGGTATACCTTGTGGTATACCTCTTTGTTTGCTATTCAGGGAATAGGCGGAGAATTATCGGCTTAATATCCGCATCAGTATTAGCCAGAGAAAGGACATTAAGCGTTAAGCTATAGCACTCAAGCGGCATCTCTTCCTGCCACTGCCCGGTAAAAGAAATATCCGGCGCATCAAGACGGGTAATCGAAACCGCCGCCTTGCCAGCCTCACAGTCAAGCAAAGCCTTAATATGCCCTAAAACAACCTCTTCCACGGCTACCAGGCGGGCAATCTCGCTCATAGCCTCTATCAACTCTGCTAGGATTTGCCTTGCCGCAACAGGCGGGCCAAGGGAAAGCATTGCTTTTTGGCTGATGATTAAGGCGTTTTCAATGATAGCTTCGGCCCCTTCGTCATGATGATTGCAGCCGCAATCACAGTCCGGGCCGTGGTGATGATGGTGGTTGTGGTGAGGGTTATTGCACCCGCAAGCGCAATCCGGCCCGTGGTCATGGGAATGGTCATGTTCAGCCATTGCTTTCATCTCCTTTCATCATGCTCGGCAATGCACTGCATCAGCAGCTGCCAAAGCTGGTCTGGTTGCTTATCGGCATCATCCAGGCTGCGAATAAGCGCTCCTGGCGCCTTGTCGGCAATGATCTGCAAAACCTCGTCTGTCGGCGGCATAATATCAGTCTTGTTGAGCAGCACAATATCTGCGCCGGCAATCTGGCGGTCAAAGACAATAGATAGGGCAGTGAGCAGATATTTCCACCGGGACATATCAACCAAAGAAACGGTATGCGTTGTAATATCCGGCTGGCTGTATTTGTCAAAAAGGTCTTTGATGCTATCCATCATCGCCAGACCGGTCATTTCGATAATAACCCAATCAGGGGCAATTTCCTCTTTGATCTGGTCGATAGCTGCGAGCAGGCTGCCGGAAATCTGGCAGCAAACGCAGCCGCCAAAAAGCGGCGTAACGCTGAGCCCGGCTTCATCAATCAGCGCGTCATCGATGCCAACCTCGCCAATCTCATTTTCAATGATGGCGCAGGTTTTACCTGCATTGACCAGCCCGCGGATTAGCAGCCGGATAATGGATGTTTTGCCTGAACCAAGAAAACCGCCTAATATAAGAATATCCATTTATTAAAAACCACCTCTTATTCCGCATATTTAAGCCAATCACCAAGGATCATAATATCAATTATTATACTATGATATAGATTGTTTAAGCAAGCTGTATAATATCCGCAACACCAATAAAAGAGCAAAAAAATCTGCTATGACAAGAGAGCATAGCAGATTTTAAATATTAAATAAAAGTTTATTTATTTACCACATCGTCTTTAGCATTTTACCCCAGGTACGGAAGAAACCACCCTTGTCAATATCCTCACCAACGACCAAATCAATGCTGGTAAGCTCACTGCCGTCTTTATAGATAATCAGCTTGCCGCCAATGTCCCCAGCTTTTAGCGGCGCTTTCAGGTTGGGGATGATTTCGATTTTTTCATTGATGTCGCCAGCCTTGCCTTTTTCGCAGGAATAGCCGACATTGTTGGGCGAAACCAGCTTGACGCTATCCTTTTTGCCCTTACTGATTGGAGCCTCACAAATTGTTTCATTCGCAGCATAAATTGCTACATATTCAAATTTATTGTAGCCGTAATTAAGCAGGGTCATGCTTTGATTAAAATGCCCCTGGCGTTCTTCGGCGCCCAGCACTACTGAGATCAGACGCATATCATCGCGCATAACTGTTGCCACCAGGTTTCGCCCGGCTTCTTCGGTATATCCCGTCTTCATGCCGTCTGTTCCTTCATACCATTTGAGCAGCCGGTTAGTATTCCAAAGCGTCAGTAATTTGGGGTCCGGCCGGAACTCGTATTCATATATTGATGTGTAATCAAGGAACTTGGGTACTTTTAAGGCGTGATAGGCAAGCAAGCCCATATCATAGGCTGTGGTGTAGTGGTTATCATCATGCAAGCCGTGTGGGTTAACAAAATTAGTGTCCTTCATCCCCAATTCCTGGGCGCGCTGATTCATCAGCGCTACAAAGTCTGGCATGGTTCCGCCAATGAATTCTGCCATGGCATAGGAGGCGTCATTGCCGCTGCCAACAGCTATAGCCACAATCATTTCATCTACGCTGCGCTGTTCACCGGCATATAAATATACCTGGGAACCGCCCATAGAGGCCGCCTCTTCGCTCACGGTTACCGTATCATCAAGAGAGATTGTGCCGGCATCCACAGCCTCCAGGGCTAATACCAGAGTCATAATCTTGGTAATACTGGCCGGGTAGCACTGCTCATGACTGTTTTGCTCAAATAATATTTCACCGCTGGCGCCATCCAGTAGAATCGCACTTTTGCAATTGAGCTCGAGGGCGGTATCGCTGGCCAAGGCTGTGCCAGTGAAGAGAAATACTAATAATAATGTGAGACAAAAAATTGTTTTACGCATGTTTGCTGCCTCCTTTACCTAATATTTATGGTGCTTGTATCTTAATTATGCTTGAACAGATAACAATATCTAATAACTTTACAAAAGTGCCTTTTTACGATAAAATGTATTAGATGTACATTTTGTGATTTTTGGAGTAAGAATGGTAAACTATATCCCCTATAATAAAAGCGCTGCCGGTGATTTTTTTGCCAATTGGCAGCCACACCACAATTGCACAGATATTTGGCAAATCCAGGGTATATTGCATGAACCAAGTCTGCCGCAAGCTATCTACTCATACCGCTTAACCATCAATAGGATAAATGGCTTGGGTGATACTTTTTTTTCGATTAGCTATAGCTTAGGGGAAGTATTAAAGGCCCGGGATTTTAATGAACGCATTGTTGTCCCGGTGCTCCGGGGCAGAAAAGCACAGCTCTCTTTTGATGAAGATAGCTTTTTCTGTGGGGAGTTAACCCAGGTATTGGAGACAAAGCAAGCCTATGTAGTGCGTTTGCGCGGCAAAGGCTTTGGGCTTGATTTGCGTCTGGATAAAACAGAAGAGCCTGTTTGGTATGGTGAAGAGGGCAAGCTCTACTTTACCAAACGGCATCGCGAATCTCGCTCTGCATTCTCTGGCATATTGCCGAGGATGAATACTTTTGGTCGGCTTTTTTTAGAAGGCTATGATTTAAGGGTGCAGGGAGTATCTTCAATTGAGCGCACTTGGGGAATTATTCCGCCCCGGCAGGCCTCCATGCATTGGGAAAAGGTTTATCTTTTTTTTAATGATGGCGACGAAATGATGTTGCTGAACATGCCCTTGGCCAACTGCCTGCATGGCATGTTTCTGCCCAAGCATACAAACAGTATCAAGCTAAATGATTTCACCATGAAACCTGTTGATTATGTGGAAGTAGATGAATGGCGCTTTGCATCGCTGTGGCATTTGTCTACACCCACAATAAATAAAGGCCCTTATTATCTTATCCCGATAATTAAGGACCAATTTATCCTGCCCACCTGTCATCCGCTGATTGGCATTTTTGATAAAGACGGCAAAAACTATGGCTATGGTCATGCTGAGTTGATGCCGGGCGCCCGCAATGAGCTGGACAAAATCAGCCTGAGCCTCTTTAAAAATATTGCGCGCAAATAAAAGGAGAAACCTATTGATTTAATTTTGCCAGCTGTTCTTGGTAAATTTCCTCTGTTGTGGCATCATATACCACGAAATATATTTTGTGAAATTCGCGGTGTTCTTGCAAAAAATTCACTACAGTTGTGATGGCAATTTTCGCCGCTGTCTCTTTGGGGTAACCATAAATCCCGGTGGCAATGGCAGGGAAGGCAACAGTAGTCAGTTTGTAGTTCAAGGCAAGAGTCAGGCTGCTTTGATAACAGTTGCCCAGAAGCTCAGCTTCACCGACGTTGCCGCCCTGCCAAATAGGCCCGACAGTGTGAATAATATAGGGAGCAGGCAAATTATAGCCTGCGGTAATTTTGGCAGAGCCAATGGCGCAGCCACGCAGGGTTTTGCATTCTGCGAGCAACCCGGGCCCAGCGGCAAGATGAATCGCTCCGTCAACGCCGGAGCCGCCCAGCAGGCTTGGGTTAGCAGCATTAATAATAGCATCTACGCCCATTTTGGTAATATCGCCTTTATATATCGCAATCTTTTCAATTGATAAATTCATCTTTTTCACCTCGATATTAAAATAACATATCTACGCTTAAAAGCAAGGGGTAATACTGTCGTTTTAAATAATATTTTCTTAGGAGCAAATAATGGCTATCTCTTTTGGTGATTTTGTCTCGATAATGTTTTCGGAGCCCTTGGCGCTATTGATTGTTGTTTTAAATATGGGGGTTATTTTGGTCAATGGCTGGACAGACGCGCCAAACGCTATTGCGACCTGTGTTTCCACCCGAGCCCTTTCTCCCCGAAAATCGATATTAATGGCCACAGTATTTAATTTCCTTGGCGTAACCGTGATGACGCTTTTTAATGCCAGCGTTGCCACCACGGTTTATAAAATGGTTGATTTTAGCGGCAATACACACGATGCCTTGCTGGCTTTATGTGCAGCGATGTTTGCGATAGTTGTTTGGGCGGTAGCAGCATGGGCCTTTGGCATACCCACCAGCGAAAGCCATGCTTTGATTGCCGGTATCAGCGGCGCTGCCATAGCGATGCAAGGCGGTTTGCAGGGCATTAATGGGGAAGAGTGGATTAAGGTCATCTATGGCCTGGTTCTTTCGGTGGGCATGGGTTTTGGGCTGGGTTGGTTTAACAGCCGTATTATTAACCGCATCTTCCGGCGTATGGACTATCGCAAGGCCGGAAGTGTCTTTGGCAAAGCGCAAATTGCCGCTGCCGCTGGTATGGCTTTTATGCATGGCGCCCAGGATGGCCAAAAATTCATGGGCATACTGCTTTTGGGCATAATGCTCTCACAGGGACAAAGCGATACCGCCAATCTTGTTTTCCCCCTATGGATGATGATATCCTGCTCATTGCTGATGGCGCTCGGGACTTCCATCGGCGGCATGAAAATCATCAAATCCGTCGGCATGAAAATGGTGCATTTGAATAAACAGCAGGGATTTGCGGCTGATTTAGCTGGGGTAATCAGTCTTTTTGTGGCCTCCAGCTTTGGTCTGCCGGTATCAACAACACATACCAAAACTACGGCTATCATGGGCGTTGGTGCGGAAAAAAGAATCTCAGCAGTCAATTGGGGGGTTGTGCGGGAAATGCTTTTAGCCTGGGTATTAACTTTTCCGGGCTGTGGTTTAATTGGCTATTTGATGGTAAAATTATTTATGGCTATTTTTTAGCCGGGAGAAAGGATAAAGTTTATGATTAAGAGAGAACGCAAATATGATTATTTCAAAAATTTTCAACAAATGGGGAAATCTGCCTGCGAGGCAGCAAAAATGCTTACGGATATTCTCAAAAATTTTGACCCCCAGGCTATACCGGAACAAACAAGAGCCATGCACAAAGTTGAGCATAATGCAGATATTATTCATCATGACATGTTGAACCACCTAACCAAAGAATTCATTACGCCGATCGAGCGTGAGGATATTATGCTGATTGGGCAAGAGCTGGATAGCGTGGTGGACTGCATTGAAGACGTTGTGCAAAAGCTGTATATGTATAATGTACAAAGCGTGCCGGATGAGGCAGTAGAAATGGCTCATATTATCGAAAAATGCTGCGAGGCCATGTCGGACAGCCTGGATGAATTTAGCAATTATAAAAAATCCTCCCGCCTTAATGATTTCCTGATTGAAATCAATCGTCTGGAGGAGGATGGGGATATTTTATATCTTGAAGCCAATCGCAGGCTCTATACCTCTGCTATGGCGCCGCTCACTATTTATTCATGGGGTAATATTTTGACCTTCTTGGAAAACTGCTGCGATTCCTGCGAGCATGTTGCTGAGGCGATGGAAACAGTGATCATGAAAAACTCTTAAGCCATCAGGGAGCAAACTCATGTGCCCCGGACGACGGCTAGCCCTTGAAGGTGAAGGCAGGGTTTTCCAGCAGCAATAATTTTTCCTTGAGGTCTAAGCGTCCGGCAAAGCCAACTAAAGCGCCACTGGCGCCAATCACGCGGTGTCAGGGATTAACAATGCAGATAGGGTTACGGTTATTTGCCTGGCCGATAGCCCTCGCTGCCAAAGGGTGCCCGATCATGACAGCGACATCTCTGTAACAACAGGTGGTGCCATAAGGAATCGTTCGCAGCGCTTGCCAAACTTTTTTCTGAAAATCAGTTCCCTTGGGATCAAGCGGCAAATCAAAATCTGTTCTCTTTTTGGCAAAATATTCATCCAGTTGTTTAGCCGCTTCTTTAATAAGCGGCGTTTCTTTTAGGGTAGCCGCGTAATTTTGATATTGATTTTGATTAAAAAAGATGTGGGTGATAGCTTGTTCGTTAGCAATAATGCCGATTGATGTTAGCGGCAGATCATAATAAAAAATGTTTTCCATGCTATGCCTCCAATGATTTATCTCGATTTTACTATACTATCTTTTTTGACGAAATACCATAGAAAATAGTTTTTATTTGTTTCTTGATAGATTATATGCTACAATTAGTGCATTATTTATATGTACCAGGGGGTGGAAGAATGCGCGATTATCTTATTTTTACCGAAGTAACGGCTGATTTACCCGTGGATTTAATTTCCAAGCTGCAGCTGAACATTATCCCTATGGAATTTGCCTTCTCCGATACTGAGCGCTATCTGCATTATTCTGATAACCGCGAAATGCCTTTAGCCGAATTTTACCGGCGCGTACAGGCAGGGGAGCATACCAATACCTCTCAGGTACGCTATGCTGATTTTATTGACGCCTTTGAGCCTGTTTTAGCTGACGGCAAAGATATTTTATACATATGCTTCAGCTCCGGTCTATCCGGTACCTATAACACAGCTCTGCTGGCCAAAAAGGATCTCAGTGAGAAATATCCTGATGCTGAGATTATGATTGTGGATAGCCTGGCAGCCTCGATGGGTGAGGGTTTGCAGGCCTATTATGCAGCGCAAAATAAAATAGCGGGTATGAAGATTGCCGAAAACTATCACTGGCTTAGCGAACGTGTCCTGCAGCAAGCGCAGTGGTTTACTGTTGACGACCTGCACCATTTGAAACGCGGCGGCCGTTGTTCCTCTTTGGCGGCTTTTATGGGTACCGTATTTCATATCAAGCCCCTGCTACATACTGATGACAATGGCAAATTGTTGCCAATGGAAAAGATACGCACCAAGCACAAAGTTCTTTTGCGTATGGCGGAAATATTTGATCAAACAGCCAACAGCCCGGCAGGGGAAAAGCAAACTGTTTTTATTAGCCATGCGGATAATGAAGAAGGAGCCTTAGCTTTGGCGGAAATGATTAAGGACAAGCCCGGCATCGCAGATGTTGTGATCGGCTGGATTTCTCCGGTTATCGGCACTCATTGCGGCCGCGGTACCATCGCCTTTTTCTTCTATGCCAACCATAGATAGTCATATAAAAGCTGAGTAGATTTTCTCGATACGCTGTACTGGCCCTCGCTATAGTGAGGGCCAGTTTTTGTAACAGCTAAAGATAAACCACTTGACCTACAAGGCTGTTTCTAGTATAATAAATTTTGCGTCTCATGCTTATGAGGGCCCTTAGCTCAGTTGGTAGAGCCCCCGGCTCATAACCGGTCGGTCACTGGTTCGAATCCAGTAGGGCCCACCAAATTTTGGGATTAATGACCCATAATGATAAAGGTGGATTCGTATGCAGGACAAACCCCTTTTTGAACTGGAAAATGAATACGAAATTGCCATGATCAGTGAAGTTTTAACTGATTTGGCTATCCCTTTTCGCATTGAACGGCCCTCTGATATCTGGGGAGGCCGGGTAGTTGGTGAAGCTATTTTCAAAGATTCTCCGCTCAGTTATTCATATGCGAAATTATATGGCTATGAGAAGGATGAAACCCGCATGGGGGAGCTTTTAAATGAAGTCCGCACTGCTCCGTTTTTTGATGATCAGGATATAGACGATCACTCAAAATGAGTTTCACTCTTGACAAGCTAGTGGTTTTCGGTCATAATGATAAAGGTTTTGGGGCTATAGCTCAGTTGGTTAGAGTGCTACGTTGACATCGTAGAGGTCACTGGTTCGAGCCCAGTTAGCCCCACCAAGAAAGAGCAATAACACAAATGTGTTATTGCTCTTTCTTAATACCAACCTTGCTTGTTAGTAGTTAAAAACTATAGCAAAGCTTCATCATCCAATGAGAGCTCAATATATTTATCTGCATCAGCTGGTTTAGTGATTTTGATATTATCACTCCAGACAAGGCTATCCATGGTCATATCCATAGCAAGCGCTATTTTTTCGCCCTCAATCTCCAGATCAATATCAATATCCATCTTCACGCTGGATAATTTGTTGTTGCTATACTTGTATTCTACTACCAGCGGGCTCAAAGTCATGTTAAAGCTGCTTAAATCAAGGCCTACATCGGCTAAATCTACTTCCAATGTGGCTGACATATCTACCAGGATTCCTATCACCTGAGCAAAAACCATATTCATATCTACGCTGATAGTATAGGTGTTTTGCGTATGGGTGGCAGCTATGATATAGCAAATATTTTCTGCCTGAGAGGCTAAAATATTAGTAGGTTGAACAACCAGCATATCTATATTGCTGAGCTCATAAGGCATGACATATTTTACGCCATCTGCATTAGTGTACATCTTCTGATCAACCAAGATCGAAGCAAAAGAAGCTGTCTCAGAACTGCCATCAGGCAAAGACATTTTCATATCAAATTGCATATCTATAGCTATATCAGTTAAATCAGCTGGATTAATCTGTGTTTTAATTTTGCCACTGATAGCAACTGTAGCTTTTTCTCCCTCATACGTCATATCCATGTTCATTTTGATATTGCCGCTCATACCAGTAGTGGCTGGATGAGCCGCATCAGTTGCAATGAAACTAGCGTAAGCAGCAAACAAATTTTGATAAGGCTTAGCCTTTGCTGCATCAACAGCGCCGTCAGCAACCAGTTTATCAAGCAAAGTACCGGAATCATCTTTCATTGGCGCCGCTAAGGCGCTGTAGGCAATAGCGACCATATCATCGCGTAAAAAACTATTTTCTTTATAAATAGGAGTAAGTCCGCTATTTAGGGCAAATTCTTGGGCAGCAGCATAGGTAAAGTCTTTATCAGCATCGCTGTATCCTAAAGAACGCAGGGTGAAAACATAAAACATCTGCGCGTCACATAGGGTATCAGAGCCAAAGACAGTGCTGCTCATGCCGGTGGTGAGTCCTTTTTCATACATATAGGCAATATAATCATCCGCCCAGGAGGGGACATCGGTGAAAGGATGAGCATAATCAGCGGCGAGGGCTGCCTCTTCTTGCCCAAGCAGGCGTACCATCATCACCGCAGCCTGCACACGATTAGGTGAGCTTTCCAAATCATAACCAGTGGTTGTCCCTTGGAAAAGGCCTAATTCGTTTAAGGAATCAGCACAACGGTCATAGGTTGCGGCAAAAGCTGGGATAGCGGTAAAGACCATCACTAGAATAGCGATAACGACAACAGATAACATTTTTTGAGATTTTGACATAATAAAACTCCTTTCAGGTCATTATTCCTCAATTTGTATATTCGTGGTAAATATACCCAGTCCTTTAATAGCGAACAGAAATATATTAGCCAATCTTTAATATATATGATAAAATATTAATATAATATACTTAATTGCTACTCTGATTTGAGGGAGGAGTCTTTATGGTCAAAAGAAATGAAAACGCTAGTTTTCGTTCCTTGACACAAATTTTGGCCAGCAGGTATTTCCAAAATTATTTTTCCGGCCCCAAAGCTGACATTGCCGCTATCCTGCAAAAGGGGGAGTGGAAGGGTGTTTTGCAGCAGCTGGAACAGGGGCAAAAGGATCTCAGCTGCCAAGAAATACTTGAATTGTGCCGCCCAAGCCTAGGCTTGATTAGCAGTGAGCCGGCTATTGGTTGGCTTGATTATGCTGCCAAATACGCAGTGAACCTTTCTTATCCGGGTACGCATGATATCCCGCAAAACCCTGCGTATAACAATGCGGCGCTTTTTTTCCTGGCGGTTTTGCAAGCCTTTTTTTCCAGCCTGCGCCGGCGTTTGCTGATCAGCGATATTTTTACTTTTGATCTGCCCGCTTCAGATGAGATAACCCTATCTGAGTATGAAGATGAATACCATGCGGTGATGCGAAAAATTCGTAATTGCTTTGCCTATGAAATGATGCGTCTTTGTCAGGAGACTACTTCCTACCGCACCCTGGAGCATATGGCGGGGGTACATAATCTTGCTATTGCTGTCGGGCGGGAGATGTTGCGGGCAGGCGTTGAGGTTGATATACCGCTGCTTTCCGCTGCGGCTGCCCTGCATGATATCGGTAAATTTGGCTGCCGCGATGGCAGACGGGTTCCTTATTTGCACTATTATTATACCGAGCAATGGTGCCGGGGAGTGAAAGCGCCAAATATTGGCCATATTGCCGCTAATCACTCGGCCTGGGATTTGGAGCTGGAAAACCTTTGCCTTGAATCTCTGCTGCTGATCTATGCTGATTTCCGGGTGCGTCAAACAATAGACGAGAGCGGGCAGGAACATAGTGAATTATACTCCTTGCAGGATTCTTTCAATATTGTACTAAAAAAACTGGATAATGTTGATGCAATAAAAAAACGCCGTTATTCCTTTGTCTATGCAAAATTGCGTGATTTTGAGGAATATATGCGTTTTTTAGGTGTGGATATTGAGCAAAACGGCGCCCAGGAGCATATTGTTTTGCCGGATATTGCTTTAATGTCGCCAAAGCAAATTTTGGACGCATTCAAATTTTTGGGCATTGAGCATAATATCGCTTTGATGCATCACCTCGGCACCAAGAGGCTGTTTGGTAATATTATTGAGGCTGCCCGCAGTGAAAAGAATTGGAAAAATTTACGCGCTTATATCGATATTTTAGAAGAATATTTTGCTTATCTGGGCATCAATCAAAAAGTGCAGACCTTGGAATTCCTCTATGAGCTGCTCATTCATCGGGAAGGGGATATCCGCCGCGCTGCCGCTAATCTGATTGGTAATATTATTGCCCATTTTGATGACGGCTACCGCAAAGAGCTACCCCCTGGCGCGCTGAAAGACGCGGAATTAAACTCGATGAAAATGTGGCGCGCCTATTTGCAGAAAACACTGATACCTGATCATAAAATGACCACCCAACACAAAAGCTGGATGGGCTATAGTCTCAAAATCATGGCTGCCTCAACTCTGTTGGAATGCCCCAAAGTTGAGCAACACGCCTATCTGCGGGAAATATGGAAGTTCTTTTCGGATAACAAAACCCTTGATAACTGGACTTCTTTTGTTCTTTTGGACATGATTAATTATTTACCGCTTGATATTTGTGATGAAGGGGAGCTAGACGAGCTATATCAATTTACAGCCAGCGCGTATGCCAGACAGTCTTCTCTCGAGCTTAGCACCGCGGCTTTACGTGTTTTGCGAAAGATTGCTGCCAGCAATGCCGACAGGAATTCTGCGCTTAACCAGGATTTACCTCAGTTTGCGCAATCATTGCCAGACACAGATAACCCGACAATAGCCTTCTTGATTTATGATTTAAAGCGGGAAATAGGCTTGGATGCTAGCAAAGAGCGCGCTATGCTTAGCAGCCCGGAGGTTGTTTCTGATATTATGCTGGATAATCTCAAGATGGCTACACCCTGGATTATCAAATCAGTTAATATTAACCTGCTTTTGGACAGAGTAGAGCATGACCATCATAAGCAACTATTGCATATAGCAACGCATTTTTCCAATTTGCTTAAGGTCAGCGAACGTGTAGTTGTCCGCCATGATGCCGGTTCTGCGCTGGTGTCCATTGCTCCTTTACTGGCGGCGGATCAGCGCAATGAAATTGCCGTGGAATTGATCAAGTCTCTGGAAGTTGGCGAGTACGCCTTTTCTAAGTATATACCAATATATTTGGGCGAATTTGCCCTGTGGCTGCCGCCTAAGGAACTGGATGAATTGCTGAACCGCCTTGAAGTCCTGCTCAGCAGCCCGGCTAATAATATCAGTGAGGTTGCTTTGGCCACAATCGGCATATTGTTGGAATGCTATGGCCACTACCAAAAGCGTTTCCCGGAAAAAGGCAATATCTGTCGGCTGCGGGAAAAGAAAATTCTCGGTATGCTGCTCAAAGGCTTATCCAGCTATCGCTCATCTGTCAGAGAACAAGCATTATTGGTGCTTGGCAAATCCATTTTTGCCAGCGAAAGAATGAGCGAGGATGATAAGGTTCGTTTATTTAGTCTTTGCTATAAAAAGCTGCTGTTTCTTATTTCTGAAAATATGCAGGGCGATATGGCCTTTTTCTATCGCGCAGCAGTGTTGAATTATATTTACCGTTTTATCGCCATTCAAACCCTTGACCAAAAACCATTTAACTTTATTGATTATCAAAAAATTGCCTTTTTCCCCGGAACCTTTGATCCCTTCACGCTATCGCATAAAGGTATTGTGAGAGAAATAGCTAATATGGGTTTTGAAATCATGCTGGCCATAGATGAGTTTTCCTGGTCAAAGAATGTTCAGCCGCGCCAAATCCGCCGGCAAATAGCGGTGATGTCGCTGGCAGATGAATTGAATGTGCATGTTTTTCCTGATTCGATAGCTATTAATATTGCCAATCCTGAGGATTTGAAGCATCTCGGTGAACTGTTCCCGGATAAAGACCTCTATATTGTGGTCGGCTCAGATGTGGTCAAAAACGCCTCATCATATCAAAGGCAGGCGCAACCGCATTCCATTCATCATGCCAATCATATTATTTTTAACCGCGCCAAATCCGCTGAGGATAGCGGTATGCTGAGCGAAAAGGAGCTGTCACTACTTGATGGCGAGGTGATTGTGCTGTCTTTGCCCACTAATTTAGAGGATATCAGTTCTACCCGCATCAGGGAAAACATCGACCATAACCGGGATATTTCGAATTTGATTGACCGAAGAGTTGAGGGGTATATTTATCATTATGGTCTTTATCTGCGCGAGCCGCAATATAAACCAATAGTAAAATTTAGCGATATTCGTTTTGAACATATTGAGCGCCCGGGCAGGGAATTAATAATTGATCTTCTTCAAAAACTGCATTATCATGACAAGGATATTGCGTTGATTACTGAATCTATCTGCGCTAATGATGATCAGATATTGTTAGTCTATAGCGGAGCTGCAGAGCCGACTCTGGCAGGTATGCTGTCTTTCCGTGAGCTATGCGGAGGGAGGCTGCTGAAAGAGCTGCAAGATGCTGATTTGGCCGAAGCTGTGCGGCAAAAAGCAGCGGGTAAGATAATGCGTGTCAGCGGTATTTACGGCGCTGATGAAGCACACGCGGAATCCCGGCAGCTGTTACTGACGGAAGCGCTGGCTTTGTCTTTGCGTAATGATTGCACATACGCTCTCTTCCACTCTGCGCCGCAAATAAAAGTCTTGCCGAAAACTACTCATATGCTGTTACAGCAAGGATTCATCAATATTGACTATAAGCCAGGGGCATCACGAATATATCTTGTAGATATGCGTGCGCCAATAGCGCTAATGCAGGATTTGCAGACAGTTGTCAAGGAGCCTTTGGCATCAGACGAAAAGGTGTTGGCAGCAATAGCCGCTGCTCATGCTCAGCTGCAAGGGGCTTTAACTAGGCTTTATCCGGGGCAGCTGATTCTATCGATGTCAACCGCAGTGATTCATCAGCGTTTGCTGAATAAAATTACCGCTCTAAACACAGTCCCTTGTCATGATATAGCCCCACGCCAGCTGGGTCCCTATATGTGTGTGCCTTTCGGTAAAATTCTGCGCGGCAAAGCAGTGCCTAATACGGTGACCAAAACTCTGCACACAGATAAGGTTTACCAGCCGGATCTTTCTGCCTGGACAATTGAGGCCTATCCTTTTTATGCCAGCCTGGAGGATCAAATCAGTACGATTAAGTCTTTTTGCCAGCCGATTATTCTGGTTGACGACATCCTCCATACTGCGGACCGTCTGCGTGCCCTTAACCCTCTCTTTCTGGAAGAGGGCATTGAGATTATCAAAGTTTTGACTGGCGTAATGTCCGGCAAAGGCCGGGATTTGATCTCGCTGATGGGCAGGGAAGCGGACAGCATTTATTATATCCCTAATCTGCATGATTGGTTTGTGGAATCCAGCCTCTATCCCTT
>JAVBKT010000003.1:0-239540 GCA_031553915.1 Bacillota bacterium | reverse complement strand
GCATCTGAAATCGTTATAAATTTTCCTGGTGGTTATTGCGGAGAGGCCACACCTGTTCCCATCCCGAACACAGTAGTTAAGCTCTCCTACGCCGACAGTACTTGGGACGCAGGTCCCTGGAAGGTTAGGGCGCTGCCAGGAGTAAGTTTGACAAGAGCTGCATTTTGCAGCTCTTGTCTTTTTTCTGTTTATAATAAAAGTTTTTATTAAAAGCAAAAGCAGCACAGACGGTGTGAGCCGATGTGCTGCTATTTTCATTGTATTTATTGTTGTTTTGGGGCAGACAAGCGCCGCCTGTTCTAGTTTGCGAAAGCGCTGTTTTTTATGGCATATTAAAATTGCCGGTTTTTTTGTAGTGTTCCCATAGCGGACGTTTGTCTTCAGGGTAAACGCCGACAATTTCATCATCGATTGATCTTGGTAGACCACCTGATGGCAAATCTTGCGTCCAGATGACGAAGTTGACGCCTTTATCCGCAAAGAAGACAGTGAAAAACCCATCTACATCGTCACCAACTAGTTCTATCACCTTGAGCGTGAAAGGGTTGAGCGTGCCAGTGGAACCGTCAGGGTTATTGGTGGCAGGTCCCCAGCCGGTGCCGGGGTTGAAAGCCCGGTATGCTTGGGTGTTGACGGGCTGAGCAGCGTTGCTGTTTGCATAAAGCTCTACGCGCGCGACCAAGGCAGCTTGATGTATGAGCCTGGCATTGGCCAGCGCGGTTTTTTCTTTTGCCTTGTCGATATAACCGGTGAGCGACGGCGCCAGAAGAGCGATGAGGATGGCGAGAATTACAAGTACGACAATAATTTCTACTAAAGTAAAACCCTTATTGTTTTTCATCTAGTATCCCCTGAAATTTTATTGATAAAACGAACCCTTCCTACTGTTTATATATTATACTGAACATGGGGTGATTTTGTCAATAAGATGCGTTTTTAAGGGAAAAGACTTATTAATAATCGGCAGCGAAGATAAGCAAAAAATTTGTTTGTCTCGGCAAAATAAAATAGTAAAGATTAGTTGTAGTAGATGAAGAATCTGAGGAGATAAGGATTTGGCAGTAAAATGTAAGGTCACTTTTATGCCTATGTCAAATAGGCGCTCTGTTTTTATTATCAAGAATTATTATAGCAAAAAAGACAAGAAAATTTAATTATAAGCAACGGAAAAGATTGCTTATTGCCACAACCTGAGTTATAATATATAAAGGATTTTTATTATAATTTCGGAAAATGTAACCGAGGTAATAAATAAAATCCTACCTTTTGCAGAGGTAAGGTTAAAAATTGCAAATATATTGTCTAGCCATTAGGGATGCGTACTCTGCGCCCTGGCGGCCTCTGGTCAACAACTGCGCCTTTGCCTGCGAAAAACACATTACCACTATGTGGTAAAAGGTTTTAACACATAAAACGCAGCTACTAAAGCTGCGTTTTAATATAATTATTTATCTGTTTACAGATCAAGCAGCCTCCGGGCATTTTCTCCCAGAATCATTTTTTCTGCCTCTGGCGCAAGGTGCAGCCGTTTAATGAAGAGAATTTCATTCCCGATGCTACTCCAGGGGGTGTCACTGCCCAGGAGAATTTTGTCTGCACCATGGTTTTCGATAATTCGCCGCGCATGTTTTTTGGGCAAAGTAGAATATGAAAAGGAAGAATCAAAATAGATATCCTTGCCGACAAGGTGCTTTTCCACCTCATGCCACATCAAATAGCCGCCGAAATGCGCCGCTACCACAGGTGAGCCGTTGAAAACCGGCAGTACTTTAGCTAATCTGTCAGGAGGACAGTGTACTGGTTCGAAAACAGTAAAATCTACTCCTGCGTGAAAGAGAACAATCAGGCCCAACTCTGCGCATTTTTCATATATGGGAAAAAGGCGTGTTTCGTCAACAAAAAAAATTTGATTATCAGGATGAAACTTTATACCTTTAATGCCAGCTTCCTTCAGGCGCGTTAGCTCATCAAGGACTGTTGGCGAATCAGGATGCACCGAGCCAAAAGAGATAATTTTGTCACTATTAATCCCGATAGCAAAATTATTGATTGAATGCTGCTGGTCAGGACGGGTTGCCACCGGCAGCGCCACAGAAAAATCAACTCCGGCCTGCTGCATTTGTTCAAGCAACCCTGCGGGGGTAGCAGAGATGCTGGGAGTCACCCCTGAACCTTGAATAAGTATTTGCATAGCCTTTTCTAGTATCTGTTCAGGGAAAATATGGGTATGGAAATCAATTATCATTTTTATCACCTATCATAAAAGTGTTTTTATTATATCGCAAAGGCTCTGCTAAAGCAATAAAATTTAGCAGCCCGATAAAATAGTATCATACCATTATAACAATTTGCGTAAGCAAAAAGTTGATTTTTTCATAAAACAGGGGAAAGTAGTACTTGCAATTATCGAACATATGTTCTATAATTGGGATATGAATTATTTATGTGATTGCTGTGGACAGAGTTTTCTCTATCCACGCCAACATCTTGAATATAGGGGAGAATGTTTTGGAGCACCATCGTACGAAGGCATGTGGGGATGTCCTTTTTGTGGTGGAACATATGAAGGAGGGCTATAAGTATGATAAGTGTTAACTGGCGCCGGGAAGTAAAAAATATATTATATGGCTTTTATGCAAGCGTCAAGTATCTGAAATCTTTAGAGAATGATTTAATCTTTTCCCAATCACCATATCGTGGAGGAGGCTTTAGAGGGGGAGTCTCTGATCCGACTGCGGTGAAAACTATGCTTTTGGAAAAAGGAGAAATAGCAGCGCTGAAACAGGAGATTTCTGCTGTTAAACAATTGTTGCAGGAGCTCGGTAATGACCGCCGCGATTCTAAATACAAGAAGCAGCTGCTGGAAATGGTATATTTCAAACGCAGCCATAGTCTTTATGGTGCGGCAGCATGGTTGGAAATACCAGAACGAACTGCTCATCGCTGGAATGCAAAAATGCTGAGACGGTTGGCGGAAATTTTGGGATATTTTATTGAAGAATAGCAATACAGGAATTATTAATAAAAAATTTTATATTTATAATTAAAAGAGGGGAACCAAAGCAAAAAGAACATCCACAAAAGAAACCACCCGTTTTCGGGTGGTTTCTTTTGTGCTGAAAAGACTCTTTGCAAAAAGGCATAGGTGCTCCTTCCTTTTTGTTGGCATTCAGCAGCCATTGGGAATGAGCCTACTTTACTCATCTACTTCATAATCAAGCAGTTCTGCCGTATCATCAATAAACGCCTCTTCACTTTCTGCTTGTGCCATTTTGAGTATTTCTATGGCATCGCTTACCCGGTTCATCAATCGATAATACATTTTTTCAAAATTAGCCATATTAACATTATCCTTTCTGTAATTGTTTTTTAATTACATTTTTGTACATTATAATACATTTCAATAAAATGTACAATACTTATTGCGAGAGGTGATTACTATGGATAAGTTCAAAATAAACAAAAATGCAAACAAAATGCCATCTATTAACCGAACAGTCCGATTCAAGCCAGAGCACTTTGAAAAACTAACAGAACTTAGTGAGAAAACAGGAGTATCCTTTAATAAGATATTAACCCAATGTATTGAGTTCGCTCTTTGCCGCTTAGATGAAGAAGAATAAATCAGGCAAATTAATTTTAACGCAAAAGAAACCACCCGTTTTTCGGGTGGTTTCTTTTAAGCTGATAAACTTGCCAAAAGACAGCATTTATTCCTTTGTTTAGCGTCTAATGTAATGGTAAACAGAGCCTGGCATAGCATACTCTTACTTAAGCATTATCACTGCTGCTAAAGAGCCGCGCTCATTGCCCACGATTCGGTGCGAATAGAAGATATCCGCGTGTTCAATGGTGCAGAGGTCGGCGATATGGATGTTTTCCGCTAGGACCCCGCTTTGCATTAGCACAGTGCGGTTGGCGCGCCACATATCCAGCATAAATTTGCCGTCTTTATCGGCGATAGGCGCTATCACAGCCCCTCTTTCATCTGCCAGCCCGGCAAAGCAGGCAGCGGTGTCCGCAGAAACCTCATAGCGCTCTGGTCCGGCAGAAGGGCCGATTATCACAATCAGCTGGCTGGGGTCGCAGCCCAGTTCAATCATCAGCTTTACGCCAGAGGCAGCCATTTTTTTCGCTGTTCCCCTCCACCCGGCATGGCAGTTGGCGATCATATGCCGGTCCGGCGCGTAGAAGAGCAAGGGAGTGCAGTCAGCATAGGTGGTGACCAGCGGCAGATTTTTGTCCGCGGTAGCCAGCCCGTCAATATCGTGATAGGCGCGGCTTTTGACCAGCCCTTGCCCGGCATCAGCTGCGCTTACCGTCAAAACAGTGGTGCCGTGGGTTTGCGCGCTGATGATAGCCTTGTCCTGGTCAAAACCAACAGCAGCCGCAAAAAGGCGGTAGTTTTCATAGACATGCGCTTCCTTGTCGCCGCGCCCCAGGCCCAGGTTCAGGCTGCTGTAAAACCCTTCGCTAACGCCGCCCAGGCGGGTAGAAAAGCCGTGGACCAGGCGGTCACTATATTGATCAAGAGCAGGAAAGCTGTACCATAGCAGCTGGTTTTGCCAGTGTGCGGTTGCGGTAGCGGTTTGTGGTGCAAGCATGATAGCGCCTCCTTATAATTAGATATTAATAATCTATGCTGCTTTGCCGGATAAAAAACCCGCAGTTATTACTGCGGGCGGAAAAGACAAGAGATTAGGCGGCGTTTTTGATCTTCTCATTGAAAACCTGCCCGTAGCGGAACATCGAATAAAGCATAAAGCAAGTAATTGCTATGGTCGTGACATTAACCCAGGTTTGCCCCATCCGTTCAGAAAAGGCCATGATAACCAGCACGCCGGCATAAAAGACAATGGTAGAGGCCTTGCCCCACCAGAGCGCGGAAAATGGCGGTAACCCGGCTTTAAGCAGGCGCAGACCCCAAATCAGCATCAGCGCTTCTTTGGTTATCAGCACAATCACCAGCGGAACCACAACCGGAAACTTGGTCACCAGACAAATGCCTAAAGCAATTTGCGTCAGCTTATCCGCCAAAGGATCAAGCACTTTGCCCAGAGGAGTGATTTGGTTAAAGTGGCGGGCAATATAGCCGTCCACAGCATCAGTCAGTCCGGATAGCGCAACCAAGAGAACAGATACCCATAAATACCCCTTGATATAGAAATAAAGGATAAAGGGAATCATCAGCAATCTTAACAAAGAAATGATATTGGGTATGGAAAAGTTCTTTTTTAGGCTGAATTGCGTCATATCTATCTTTTTGTCGTTATTATCATTCACCATAGTATATCCTAATAAAAACAATATTTTGCCATTTCTTAGTATTCTCCAAAGTTTTAGCGTTCCCTGCTAGAAAAGCAATATTATACGCTTTATCTGCAACTACCGCTGTTGTTCTTGATATATTTTTTGCAGAGGTTTATAATTAATAAATAAAAGGATAACGAGGTAGATCATGATTGCATACTCAAAAAGAATTGGCCGCATCAAAGGCAGCGTCATCAGAGAAATATTTAAAATGATGGCGGATCCGGAAATTATTTCTCTGGGCGGCGGTAGTCCGGCTGCTGAAGCATACCCTTTGACGCAGATTAGAGAGATTAGCGATGATCTTTTGGCTCAGCATGGCGTGGCTATGCTGGAATACGGCCTCACCAATGGCTATGGGCCTTTTCGCCAGGCCTATCTTGAGCATTTGCTGCTGCCCAAGGGGGTGGAGGCGGATATCAATAATACCATTGCCTTAACTGGCAGCGGTCAGGGCATTTTTCTTGTTGCTGACGTCTTTATTGACGAGGGCGATACTGTGCTGGTGGAAAGCCCCACTTTTCTCGGCAGCCTCAATGTCTTCCGCAAGATGGGCGCTAATTTGATTGGCCTGGAAATGGACGAGCAGGGCATTATTATTGATGATTTGCTGGCAAAAATCAAGGCGCATCGCCCCAAGCTTATTTATACTATCCCCACCTTTCAAAATCCGTCTGGCAGAAGCCTGTCCGCGGAAAGAAGAAAAAAAATCGCCGAACTGGCTGCGGAATATCAGGTGGTCGTCTTGGAGGATGATCCTTATGGCGACGTGCGTTTTTGCGGCGATCCGCTGCCGCCGATCAAGAGCTTTGATACAGCGGGTAATGTTATTCTGCTCAATTCCTGCTCAAAAATTATTGCCCCCGGGCTGCGGGTGGGCGCGGCTGTGGCCAGACCGGAGTGGATAGCCAAGCTGGAGCTGGTCAAGCAAAGTGCAGATACACATACCACTACCCTGTCGCAGGCTATCTGCGCAGAGTTTTTACAGCGCGGTCTTTTGCCCGCGCATCTGCAAAAGGTCGCGCGCCTATATAAAGAGCGTTTTCAGGCGCTGGAAGCGGGGATCAAGCAGTATTTCCCCGCTACATGCACCTATACCCGCCCGGAGGGGGGGCTGTTTGTCTGGGCCAAGATTCCCGGTTTTGATATGGCGGAGATGAATAAACTGGCGGTTGAAAAGTATAAGGTGGCCTTTGTCCCGGGCGCGCCCTTTTGTGTTAACGAGGAAGACGGCCGAGATTGCCTGCGGTTGAACTATTCCAGCAGCAGCGCAGATAAGATTAGCGCTGCCTGCGAACGCCTGGGGCAGCTGTTTGCCTAGCCATTAGGAATGCGAGCCTCATACGGTTTTGACTGGAAAACGCTGGCATCTCCCGTTGAAAAAATTACTTCCCGTAGATATACTACGAAAAACAATTTTTTCACCAGGATCTGCTCACTGTTTTCCGGTCAAAACTGCTAGCACCCCCGACCAAACGCCGTCTGGGGCGCATGAGTTCGCATCCCTAATGTCTAGTCAGAAGGATGGTGTTAATAAAAAAAATGAGAAGATCACCAGGCAATATTTGCGCTGGTAAAGCAAGTGATCCTGCCCATTGAGCTGCTTAGCGGACTCTTGACAGACAGGCTTCTTTATGTATAATTAATATGATAAGTTTGTATTCATATCAGCATCAAAATATGGAGCAAGTTGTCTCAATAATATCATCGGAGGTTTAAGCGTGACTAATACCGCCTATCTTGTGTTGCAAAACGGAGAAATCTTTCCGGGCGTCCGCTTTGGCGCGGGGGGAGATATCACTGCTGAATTGGTGTTTACCACCGGTGTGGTCGGATATCTTGAAACGCTCACTGATCCTAGTTATCATGGACAGATGGTTGTGCAGACCTTCCCTTTAATAGGTAATTACGGGATTATACCCGAAGATTTTGAAAGCCCGAACCCCAGGTTGTCCGCATACATAGTCAAAGAGGTTTGCGATCATCCTTCGAATTTCCGCAGCCAAGGTTTGCTGGACGATTTTTTAAAGGATCAGGGCATTATTGGTTTATGCGGAATTGATACTCGCACCTTGACCAAAATCATCCGCGAATACGGTGTGATGAACGCCGCTATTGTTTCCGAGCTTCCCGCTGATCTGCCTCTTTTTACGGAACGTCTCAAGCGCCAAGAACTCTCCTCAGATGTTTATCAGGTGACTTGCGATGAGCCTTATGTGATTAATGAGAGCGGAACACGGCATGTTGTGATGTGGGATTTCGGCTACAAGAAGAGTATTTGCACTGAAATTATTAATAGAGATTGCAAGATGACAGTAATGCCAGCCGGAAGCAGCTTTGAGCAGATATTAGCGCTTAATCCGGATGGCATTCTTTTGAGTAATGGCCCGGGCGACCCGGCAGTATATACCGCAATCATCGCCGAGGTCAAAAAGGCGATGGATTATCAGAAAATACCCATTCTCGGCATTTGTCTGGGGCATCAGCTGATGGCTCTGGCACAAGGCGCGCAAAGCATGAAGCTGCGCTATGGCCACCGCGGCGCCAATCAACCAGTGCGTGATACCAAAACAGAGCGGCTGTATATCACCAGCCAAAACCACGGCTACGCGATTATTGAGAGCACCCTGCCCAAAACTGCTGCTCAGCGTTTTGAAAACCTGAATGACAATACCTGTGAAGGCATTGAATATCTTAATTTGCCTGCCTTCTCGGTGCAGTTCCATCCGGAGGCCCGTGGCGGCCCATTGGATACGATTGCCCTTTTTGACCGTTTTATGGATTTAATGAATCAATAATTTTTAGCATGTCGCACTAATGAAACGAAGATGGCGAAAGGAAACAAAGCATGCCTGTAAATAAAAATTTCAAAAAAATTATGATTATTGGTTCCGGGCCGATCATCATCGGTCAGGCTGCGGAATTTGACTATGCCGGCACTCAGGCCTGCCGCGCGCTCAAGGCTTTGGGCATGGAGGTCATCCTGGTCAATCCCAATCCGGCGACGATTATGACTGACACAGCCATGGCCGACCGTATCTACATCGAGCCGCTGACCGTTGAGGTTTTGCAGCGGATTATTAAGAGCGAAAAACCTGATGGCCTGATGTCGACGATGGGCGGGCAAAGCGGCCTGACTCTTTCGATGCAGCTGGCAAAATCAGGCTTTCTGCAAGAGAATAACGTTGCGCTTTTGGGCTCCAAGCCAGAGACTATCGATAAGGCTGAAGACCGCCTGATTTTCAAGCAGACTATGGAGAAAATCAATCAGCCCTGCATTCCCTCAGATGTTGTTACCGAGGTTCCGGCTGCTTTGGCCTTTGCCGAGACAATCGGTTATCCGGTCATCGTCCGCCCGGCCTTTACCCTAGGCGGCAGCGGCGGCGGCATTGCCAACAATCAGCAAGAGCTGGCGGAAATTGCCAAAGGCGGCCTGGCTGCCTCACCGATTACCCAGGTGTTGATCGAAAGATGTATCTCCGGCTGGAAAGAGATTGAGTTTGAGGTGATGAGAGACGGCAGCGGCAATAGTATTGCCATCTGCTCAATGGAAAATATCGACCCGGTGGGCGTCCATACCGGGGACTCAATTGTTATTGCCCCGGCCGTAACCCTGGCCAACCATGAATATCAAATGCTGCGTTCAGCTGCTTTGGCCATCATCGAAGAACTGGAGGTTGAAGGCGGCTGCAATGTCCAATTTGCCTTGCATCCGCAAAGCTTTGAATATGCGGTGATCGAGGTCAACCCGCGTGTGTCCCGCTCATCTGCCTTGGCCTCCAAGGCCACCGGCTACCCGATTGCTAAGGTTGCGGCGCAGATTGCCGTAGGCTTGCGCTTGGACGAAATTGCCAATGCGGTCACCGGCAAAACCAAGGCCTTTTTTGAGCCGAGCATTGACTATGTAGTGGTTAAATTCCCTAAATGGCCTTTTGATAAATTTGTCTATGCCAGCCGCACGCTGGGCACGCAGATGAAAGCTACCGGCGAGGTGATGTCAATCGCGCCTACCTTTGAGCAGGCTTTGATGAAGGCTGTGCGCGGCGCGGAAATTTCTTTGGATACGATGACAATGCCCAAGCTGGCAGCGCTGAGCGATGACGAATTGTTGCTAGGGATTAAAGCCAGCACCGATGAACGTATCTTTATGCTTTATGAGGCGATCAAGCGCGGCGTCACAATTGAGCAGCTCCATGATATCACCATGGTTGATATTTGGTTCCTGGCTAAGCTCGCCAATCTGCTCCAAATGGAGCAGCAGTTGTCCACAGCCAAGATGAGCGAGGAATTATACCGGCAAGCCAAATGGATGGGCTTTCCCGATAAGGCGATTAAACGCCTTTCAGCGCAGGAACTGCCGGAGCATCTGCCAGCGGTGTATCAGATGGTTGATACCTGCGCCGGTGAGTTTGAGGCGGAAACCCCCTATTTCTACGGCACTTATAATACCCAAAATGAAGCTGCGGATTTTATCACTCGCGCCCATACCGGCAAAAAGCGGATTATTGTTTTCGGCTCCGGCCCCATCCGCATTGGCCAGGGTATTGAGTTTGATTATGCCTCTGTGCATTGTGTGCGTACCTTAAAAGAGCTTGGTTATGAAGTGATTATGGTCAATAATAATCCGGAGACGGTTTCCACAGATTTTGATACTGCTGACCGGCTCTATTTCGAACCTCTTTTCAGCGAAGATGTGATGGATATTATTGCTACGGAAAAACCTTATGGCACAGTTGTGGCCTTTGGCGGACAAACCGCGATTAAGCTTACCCGCACCCTGGCGGAAAATGGCGTGCGTATTCTCGGAACCTCTGCTGATTCCATTGATATTGCCGAGGATAGAGAGCGCTTTGACGCTATCCTGGCCAAGCTGGGGGTGGAGCGTCCGCAGGGGCATGGCGTTTTCAATAAAGAAGAGGCCCTGGCTGCCGCGCATGATTTAGGCTACCCGGTATTGGTGCGCCCCTCATATGTGCTGGGCGGGCAGAATATGATTATCGCCTTCGCTGATGAGATGGTGGAGCGCTATATGGATATTATCCTCGCTAACGGGCCGGTAGAGAACCCTATTTTGGTTGATAAATATCTGATGGGCCTGGAAGTGGAGGTTGACGCTATCTGTGACGGCGAAGAAGTGCTGCTGCCGGGTATTATGGAGCATGTCGAGCGTGCCGGAGTGCATAGCGGCGACTCCATCGCTATTTATCCGCCGCATAATCTCAGCGGGCCGATCATGCGCGATCTTTGCTCGATTACCCGCACCTTGGCGCTGGCTTTGCAAACACATGGTTTGATCAATATCCAGTACGTTATTCATCATAACCAAATATTTATCATTGAGGCTAATCCGCGCGCATCGCGTACCGTGCCCTATATGAGCAAGGTCACAGGCTTGCCGATAGTTGCGCTTGCTACACGCGCTATGCTGGGTGAACGGATAGTGGATATGGGGTATACGCCGGGGCTGTATAAAGAGGCTGCGTTCAAAGCGGTCAAGGCTCCTGTTTTCAGTTTTGAAAAGCTGACCGGCGTTGACACCATGCTGGGCCCGGAGATGAAATCGACCGGCGAAGTTTTGGGTATTGGCCGCACTTTAGAAGAAGCGATGTATAAGGGCTTGCTTTCCGCCGGCTATAATTTGACGAATAAAGGCGGTCTGCTGATTACGGTTCAGGATAGGGATAAGCCGGAAATAGTAGCCACAGCCCGCCGCTTTGCGGACAAGGGTTTTGCCATCTATGCCACCACCGGCACCGCAGAGCTGCTCAACAGCCGCGGCATTCCTACCACCTCTGTAGGTAAAATGCATGAGGGCAAAAACGATATTCTCGAGCTGATGGATAATGGCAAAATCAATTATGTCATTTCCACCTCGGAAACAGGGCAATTGCCCCAGCGCGACAGTGTTCAGCTGCGGCGTAAGGCAGTAGAGAGCAGAATTGCCTGTTTGACCAGCATTGATACTGCCAATGTTTTGGCTGATGTTTTAGAAAGCGGCTATAATCAAAGCAATATGGAGCTGGTAGATATCGCCCGCCTCTCTCCGGACAAAAAAACGCTGCGCTTTATTAAAATGCGCGGCAGCGGCAGTGATAGTATCTATTTTGATTGCTTTGACCAGGAAATAGATAGCCCGCGTTCTCTGGCTGTTCGTCTCACCAGCCGCAGGCATGGCGTTGGCGGTGACGCTATTGTTCTGATTGAGCCGTCGCTGCAAGCAGATGCTGCGATACGCACTTTTAATGTTGACGGCAGCATTGAAGAAATCGGCGGCAATGCTATCCGCTGCGCTGCCAAATATCTTTATGAAAGCGGCCGGGTTGCCAAGCCGAATATGTGTATTGAAACCGGCGGCCAAATCCGCGAAATCGAATTATTTATCCAGGACGGGCAGGTCTTTTCGGTAACAGTGGATATGGGACAGCCGGATTTCGCTGCTGAATCTGTGCCGGTGAACAGGGCGGATAAGGTGATTAACCAGCCATATAGCAGTGACGGTTATGATTTTAATATTACCTGCCTGTCGATCGGCAATCCTCATTGCGTTGTTTTTGTTCCTGATGTAGATATTGTGGATATGGCCAAAATGGGCCCGGTTCTGGAAAACGCCGCGATTTTCCCCAACCGCGCCAATGTTTCTTTTGCTACGGTAACAGATATCAGCACCATCAGGATGCGTGCCTGGGAAAGAGGCACAGGAGAGACCCTGGCCAGCGGTGACAGCGCCTGCGCTGTGGTTGCGGCAGCGGTTGAACAGGGGCTATGCCCGATGAATCAGGATATTTTAGTACGCCAGCGCGGCGGTTCTCTGGTAGTAAAACGTACCGGCAGCGGCATGTTTATGACGGGTGACGCCTGTAAGGATTTTGAAGGGCTGATCGAAATTTAATAATGTTCTAGCAGCATTTTTGCAGAAACACCTTCAGCCAAGAGATGACTGAAATTATTATATTGCATTAATTTACAAAAGCAAGTATAATAGAGCTATATTTACAATTGATATTTTAAGATAATAAAAAGTTGATATTTAATTTCGATTACGGGCAAAGCGGCCGAAAGGCCGCTGTCGCAAAGCTATAGGGCCTTCGTCTCATCAAGTTTTGGTGTTGGGCATGGCAGCCAGTTGCGCAATATTTAAAACCTGCCGGTGGCAGGTTTTTTTATTCGAATCGTGCCTATGATAAGTATAGGCTATGCGCGGAGGGTTTTGCTATTGCAAGCCTAAAACTTGACTTTGGCAGCAAGAAAATTGCTGTTAAAATATATGAGAAGGGGGGCTATTATTTTGTCAAATAAAAGACGGCGGCTGGCAACCATAGCTGTGATTATGCTGATCATCTTTACTATAGTTTCAATGCTTTTTTATAGCTTTGATACTATTGAGAGAGTCACTGAAGATGCCAACGAGGTTTTGATGGATGCTGCCAGGACGCAAAAAACAGCTTTAATTGCTGAGCTGGATGCCGAATATAATATTTTGCAAATTTTTGCTGATTTGATAGCCGAAGAAGGGCCCCTCTCTGATCTTAGCGGGATGCAACAATGGCTTAATTCTCTGGCCAAAACATCTAGTTTTATTGATATATATATGGTTTTTCCTGATGGGCAAGCTCTGCTTAATGATAGTGGTACTGTTAATTTTTCGGATAAGGCATATTTTCAAAGCAGCTTGGATGGCACGAGGTCTGTTGCCCGCTTTGATAATGGGGAGTATGAAGAAGCAATGTTTGCTCTCTCAGTGCCGGTTATTGTCAATGAAGAAGTCATTGGCGTACTGGTAGGACTGCATGCGGAAAGGACCGTGCGCGATGTTTTGGTATCAGAAGCATACCAAAGAAGCGCCTATTCATATATTTGTGATTCAACCGGAAAAGAGATAGTTGGCAGTGATTCTCCGGATTATCTGTTTAATAAGGGGCAGATTTTTGAGGGGGTCGACGATCTGATCACTGCTATAGCTTTGGCAGATCCAGAAGTAGCTGCGCAGCTTTCCCAGAGCCTTCTTCTTGGCGAAACAGGCGTTTTTAATTATGAAACAGAGGATGGACTCACCCGCTACGTAGCATATACTCCTTTGGATATTAATGATTGGTTTATTTTTGAATCTGTTGACGGCGCTGTGATCACAAATGCTATTAAAGAAGCTACTACCACAGTGATAATGATGCTGATAATTGTCATACTCTGGACAATATTTGCCTTTGTGCTGTTGGTGTATTTTGGCGACAGAGAACAAAAAGCATTGCTGCGCGAACAAAAGAAGTTGGAGATTTTTCAGCAGGCTTACCGTATTGTCGCCAAGCATAGCAACCGCTATGTGATGAATTATGATATCAGCACTGATACGATAAGCGTGTACCAAGGCGCAGAGCAGTTGGGAGTTCCCGAGGTAATTAATAATGCTGCACAGCTTTTTATTAATCAGCAAATAGGTGCGGGAGTTGCCGCAGCCAGTCTTAACACCTATCTGGAACTGTGCCGCTATATTACCACCGGCATGCCGGAGGGCAATGCGACAATTCAGGTTATTGGCGCTGAGGGCAAAAATATTTGGCTGCGCGTGGAGTTCACCACAGTATTTGAAAACGATAACCAGCCGGTTTATGTGGTTATCTCTTTAACTGATGTCACCGAGCAAAGGCAAAAAGAAGTGGTCTATGAAAAATGGAAGCAGGAGATAGCTGCCCTGCCCAAGGAAAAGGCGACAATTATTGAATGGAACCTTTCTCAGGACCGCCCGGAGCCTGGTTCGCAACGGTTGATTTCCAGGGATGAGCCAGACCCGCAGAAGAAGCTGGAGGATTTATCGACATTTAATGAAAATGCCGGTTATTATATTGAGAATCTGGTATATGCTGATGATAAGCTACTTTTTGTCAAAAAACTGACCAAAGAAAATCTTTTTGCTGAGTTTGCCCAGGGGACGCGTGAGCTTTCCTGGGATTACCGCGAAGCTACCCGGGAGGGGAATATCTGTTGGAAACGTTATCAGATTCAAATGGTGCCTTATCCGGATTCTGAGGATATTAAGGTCTATATTGTGATCCGCGATATTGATGAAGAAAAGCAAAAAGAGCTGATCTTATTGCAGCGTTCACAGACAGACCCGCTGACAGGGGTGCTAAACCGTACGGTTTTTGCTCAGATTATGGATACGATACTTGCTGATGACATAGCGCGTCAGCATGCCTTTATGATTGTTGATATCGATTATTTTAAGACGATTAATGATAACTATGGCCATGCCATGGGTGATACGGTGTTGATTGATGTGGCAAATACCTTGCTGGCCAATTTGCGTGAGCAGGATCTGATTGCCCGCCTGGGCGGAGATGAGTTTGTTATTCTGGTGAAAAATTTAGCAAACAGTGATATAATACAAAGAAAAACAGAAGAAATTTGCCGGGCTCTGAATAAAAACTTTGAGGCAGGGCCGCAGGTTTCCTGCAGTATTGGCATTGCGCTGGCGCCTGCCCACGGCAAAAGCTTTGCTGAGCTTTATCCCAAAGCTGATGCTGCGCTTTATGCCGCCAAAGCCGACGGGAGAAACATCTTTAGATTCTATCAAGCTGATATGAAGATGTATGATGACAGCAGAAATATCATCGGGAGCAAGTAAATTATGGGAGAATTACAGAGCCTGATCAATATCGGTCCCCAGCTGGAAAAGCAACTGCAAGAGATTGGCATCTCAACTATTGACCAGCTTAAGGACATGGGCAGCAAAAAAGCTTGGCTGCTAATTAAAGCGCTGGATCCCTCGGCCTGAGTAATGCGTTTGCGCGCCTTGGAGGGCGCGATCACAAATATTCGTCTGCCGGATTTGCCAGAGCCGGTCAAAGCGGATTTGTTAGCGTTTTATCAGCAAAACAAAGATGGGAGATAGCCATGGATTTTATCTGCCACACCCGCTGAACCACCTGCAAAAAAGCCAAGGATTGGCTTGATGCCAAGGGGATCACATATAGCTTCCGCGATATTCAAACAGCTAACCCCAGTGCAGCTGAATTGAAAATTTGGTATGCCCGGAGTGGCTTGCCTTTGCGGCGTTTGTTCAATACCAGCGGGGTTCAATATCGTCAATTGGGCCTAAAGGATAAGCTGGCAAATATGAGCGAGGCGGAGCAGTTGGCAGTTTTGGCCAGTGATGGCCTGCTGGTCAAAAGACCGGTATTAGTTGGCAAGGATTTTGCCTTGTTCGGCTTTAACCAGGAGCAATGGGAGGCAGCGCTGAGCAATAAGAAATAAACGTTTGCGGGGCCTAATAAGCGCCTAAGGCTTGTACCTGCGGCCTTATGACCGATATATTTATACTATTTAACCAATAAGACCAAGCGAAAGGATTGTCTATTATGGCAGAAACTAATCCCTGCCTTGGCTGCTGCCATAGCGGCATAGAGCAGCCAGAGCGGGAAATATTTTTTATCGGCGGTTCTCCTTGCTGCGGCAAGAGCGCCATCGCCCAAACATTGGCCGCTGAATTTGGCTTTTATTATCATCGCGAGGATGATTTTTTAGAAAAACATATCAACCAGGCAGTTGCTGGCGGCGCTCCTGTTGCCGCGGCAAGGATGAAGCTCTCCTGGGGAGAAGCCTGGGCCAGAGAGCCAAAGCTGCAGTCAGTGGAAGAAATAGTCATTTATCAGGAAATTTTCCCTTATGTTTTGGCAGACCTGGCAGCTATTCCGGGCAAATCACCGGTGATCACCGAAGCCGCCGCCTATATGCCGGAGCTGATGTATAATCTGGGAGTCCATCCCTCGCGCTATATCTGCATGTGCCCGACTGATAGCTTTGCCCGGGAACACTATGCTAAAAGGGAGTGGGTTTGGTCTTTTCTCAGCGATTCTGCAGACCCGGACCTGGCCTTTGATCATTGGATGACGCGGGACACCCTCTTTGGCCAGGCCATGCGTGAGCAGACGGAAAAATGTCATTACCACTCCATAATAGTTGATGGCAGCATCAGTATTGAGGATAATTGTCAACTGGTCAAAGAACATTTTTTATTGACAGATAAATAATAAATAAGAATAAAATAGCCCATTGATCAAAACACCGCCCATAAAAGGCGGTGTTTTGCTATGATATGTCCATATTTGCCTTTTTGTTCTAATCTGTACTTTTGTGCTGAAAAAAGGGGAAATATCTGTTATAATAAATAGCGAAGAAAAGGCCGGTCTATGCTGTGTTATGGCTAACTAGATGAAAGGGGCAGATGATATGAAGCGCAGCCAGCTGCTAATGCTGCTCGCAGTATTTCTTGTTGTCATTATTATCGTTATCGCGGCCAAGGACATGTCTAATAAACAAGCGTCTGCGCCTTCAGCTGATAAGGCTGCCTTTGATATGGCTGCAGCAGCGGCGGAGAATACCCCCCTGGATACAGGCAAAGGCTCAGCGGCAGCATTTTTTTTTGTTGCCCGGAGCAGTTCTTTGCCGGATATCAACGGGCTAGGCCTGTCTGACGCCAAAGAGCAGGGGCCAAAGCTTGATATTTTTGCGCCTGCCAGCCAATATCTGGCGGAGTGCATTGACATTCCGGAGAGCACTATTATTGATCCTAACCGCCCGCTTGTCGCCCTCACCTTTGATGATGGGCCAGCTCCATATACGCTGCCTATTTTGGAATTACTAAATACTTATGGCGCCAGAGCCACCTTTTTTATTGTCGGCAACCGTATTGAATACCGCGAGGATATTATCAGGGCTATTTATGACCAGGGGTCAGAGATTGGCAACCATTCCTGGGACCACGCTAAGCTGGTCAAGATGAAGGAAGATGCTGTTTGTGATAATCTGCAAAAGACTAATGATGCGGTGGAGCTGATCACCGGATGCGCTCCCACGCTGATGCGGCCGCCTTATGGCGGGATTGACGCTGATATAATTAATGCCTGCATTGATCTTGATATGCCGATTATCACCTGGTCAATTGATACCCGTGACTGGAAGGACCGTGACGCCCAAAAAGTTTATGATGCGGTGATGGAGCAGGTCACAGATGGCAGTATTATCCTGATGCACGACTTATATGAATCAACTGCCGAGGCGATGAAAACAGTTATCCCTGCTCTGATAGAGCAAGGGTATCAATTGGTAACAGTGTCGGAGCTGCTTGAACACTATAATGGCGCTAAGCTGCCGGGTAATATTTACCGCAGCGCCTGCCCATAGGCAGCATAAACAGTATTTATATACTGCCCGATAAAGGAGGAGAGATGATGAAATATAAGGGTTTTGTCAAGATTGTCGTTGGCCTGTTGTTTGCCTTCTTGAGTATTAGAATAATGGGCTTTGATATTATTCCTGACCCGATTGGCTATTTGTTGATTATGTTAGGGTTTTTATCCTTGGCGCCGACCCATACTGACTTTCGCAAGGCTGTGCCCTTTGTCATCGGCTCCCTGATATTTGGCCTTATCGATGTGGTAATCAGCTTGCAGACTGGCGGGCAAAATATCCCAATAGACAACGCCAGTACCGGCGAAATAGTAATGGTTTCGGTTATATCTACTTTGGAAGGGATTTGTACTATCGCCTTTTTATGGTTATTGGGTAAGGGTATGGGAGATTTATTGAACGACAAGAACTTTTCCAACGAAGCGCGTATTACAAAGAATTGCATTATTGCCAATATCGTGGTAGTGGTCATGACCTGTTTGCCGTTTGTATTATTCTTTATGGCAATATCATTGTTGTCTATCTCATTTATCATAATTGGGTTTGCCTTTGCTATTTGGCTGATGATACGCGTCTACCGCAATTATGTTGTACTTAAACAATCTGAAACAATCGCTGCTGAGGCGCATGAAGTCAGCAATATCAGCGAGGATGATTCGCAGCAATAAGCCTTTTTTGCAGTATATAAAATAACCCCTACTCTTAGCGAGCAGGGGTTATTTTTAATTGGCAGGTGTTAGCTTGTAAAACCAAGCTGGATGCGAATCTATGGTTAACCAATCATATGACCCAGGCACAAAGCTGTTAGTATCCGGAGTAAAAGCATAATACTCCCCGTTATGCAGATAGACTGAGCCTACCTTTAATTGTGAGCCTTGGACAAAGGGTTGTACCGGGCCATCAATATCAATCACAATATTGTTACGGCTGCTGGTATTGTTTTCCAGATAAGTTTCTATATTATCTCCAGCCCAGTAACCACCTCTTAGATAATAATATTTCCCATTATAATAATAAACTCCTTGAGTTGTGGTTTGGTTATGGAAGTAATCCAATTGCCCATTAGCCTGGAACTTATTGCCGTCTATAGTAAAGTTGCCATCATAAGTATTGTTATCATCAGGATCACCACTGCCGCTATCTCCGTCGATAATATTATACAGTTCTTCGTGCCCTGCCGCAGTGCAGGTTTGATAATCACGGCAATATACCACGGTCTTATCTCCGCGCGTATAAGTCAGATGCAGCAGCAAGTGTTTAGCGTCTGCCTGCGCATTCACAATCTCACCCGGCATCTCGGAGAGGGCAATTGCCGCCGCTTTGATAGTATCGGGGATGTCCGCGCTATAATCACCAGGGGTTTTGGCATATGCTTCGCTTAGCTCAGTCTGGGTAGCTACCACTGCATTACGGCATTCACTAATTATAGCCTTATCATTTGCCCTCTGGATATAGCCCACCAATGACGGCGCCAGCAAAGCAATCAGTATCGCCAGGATCACCAGCACAACTATTACCTCAACCAAGGTAAAGCCTTTTTTTGATCGTAATTCAAATATTAAGGTTCGGATATTGCTCACCCCCTAAACAGTAAAATAGAAAAATATAGTTCATTATAACAAAAAAGAGTGTATTTATCCACAAAAAAGTAAAAAAATATCTATTTTTTTCGCAAAAACGGCAAAATTAACAAAAACTACCCCGCAAATGAGCGCGAAAGGTAGTTTATATTTTAGCGATGGCAGTATATTTGCAGAGTGTAGCCGCTTATTCCAGTATCGCGCCTTTGTTGGCGGAAGTTACCATACGGGTATAGCGCGCCAGCCAGCCGCGGGTGACCTTGGCCGGCAGCGGCTGCCAGGCTGCGCGCCGTTGCTCCAGCTCATCTTCGCTGAGACGTACATTGACCGTCCCGGCAGGAATATCGATATCAATAATATCCTGCTCCTCGATTAAGGCAATAGCCCCGCCTGCTGCCGCCTCCGGAGAAACATGGCCGATAGAGGCGCCGCGCGATGCGCCGGAAAAGCGCCCGTCAGTGATCAAAGCCACAGATTTATCCAGCCCCATGCCAGCCAGGGCAGAGGTGGGGTTTAGCATTTCCCGCATCCCCGGGCCGCCTTTTGGCCCCTCATAACGGATAACCACCACATCGCCTTGAGCGATTTTCCCGGCGTAAATAGCATGGATAGCATCCTCTTCGCTGTTGAAAACCCGCGCCGGGCCGCTATGCGCCAGCATTTCTTCTGCCACTGCGGAGCGTTTGACTACGCAGCCATCTTGGGCGATATTGCCCCACAGCACTGCAATGCCGCCTTGCTCGGAATAGGGGTTATCAATTGGTCGGATCAGTGATTGATCAGCGTTTTTGCGGCCTTTGAGCCGCTTGGCCATGCTGCCGTCGACAGTGAGTACGTTTAAATCAAGCAAATTTTTTTTTGCCAGCTCGGACATTACTGCGGGCACTCCTCCGGCATCATTCAGCTCGGATATATGATGCGGCCCGGCCGGAGCCAGTCGGCAAAGATTGGGCGTGCGGCTGCTCACTTGATTGATCAGCGCGAGGTCAATTGGCACCTCTGCCTCATGCGCTATGGCCAGCAGATGCAGCACGCTGTTGGTGGAGCAGCCAAGGGCCATATCCACTGACAAAGCATTGATAAAGGCGGCGCTGGTGAGAATATCGCGCGGCTTAATATCCTTTTGCAGCAGGGTCATAATTTGCATGCCCGCTTGTTTGGCCAGGTGAATACGCTGGCTGCTTACAGCGGGAATAGTGCCGTTTCCGGGCAGGGCCATACCAATAGCTTCCACCAGGCAATTCATGCTGTTAGCGGTATACATGCCCGCACAGGAGCCGCAGCCGGGGCAAGCGTTTTCTTCCATAAATTGCAGCGCGTCCGCGTCAATCAGCTCTGCCTTATAGGCGCCGACTGCCTCAAACATACCGGAAAGGGTAGTGTGTTTGCCGCTAGCTTGTCTACCGGCCAGCATCGGCCCGCCGCTGATGATAATAGAGGGGATATTCAGCCGGGCAGCTGCCATCAACATTCCGGGGACAATTTTATCGCAATTCGGCACCAAAACCAGCGCGTCAAAGCAATGCGCCAAGGCCATAGTCTCCACCGAATCCGCAATCAATTCGCGGGAAGGCAGGGAATAAAACATCCCGGCATGCCCCATGGCAATGCCATCACAAACACCGATAGCAGGTACTGTCACAGGGGTGCCTCCGGCGATACGCACCCCAGCCGCGGCAGCTGAGGCAATTTTATCCAGATGGATATGCCCGGGCACGATCTCACTATGTGCGCTGATCACACCGATTAAGGGGCGTTCAATCTCCTCTTTGGTATAGCCGCAGGCATAAAGCAGGCTGCGGTTAGGCGCGCGCTCCACCCCACGGGTGATTTGAAAGCTGTTTTTCTTGAGATTTGGTTCCATAGTTTGACCTCTAAAATTCGCTTATTGTTCAAGTAGTAAATTCCTCTGTTTCGGAGGAATTATTTTTTCAACCAGCTCATCATCGAGCGCAGGCGTTTGCCAACCTCTTCCACTGGATGCGCTGCTTCCATTCTCCGGCGTGCCAGAAAACGTGCTCTGCCGCCGGCGCGGTTTTCGCTAATCCATTCGGAGGCAAAGGTACCGTCCTGAATTTCATGCAGTATTTGTTTCATCTCTTTTCTGCTATCCTCAGTGATAATGCGTCTGCCCGTGCGGTAGTCGCCATATTCAGCAGTATCGCTGATCGAATAACGCATCATGGCAAACCCGCCGGCATTGATCAGGTCCACGATCAGCTTCATTTCATGGACGCATTCAAAATAGGCCATTTCCGGCGCATAGCCTGCCTCCACCAGGGTGTCAAAGCCTGCTTTCATCAGCTCAGTGACGCCGCCGCACAGCACAGCCTGCTCACCGAAAAGGTCAGTTTCTGTTTCTTCTTTAAAGCTTGTTTCGAGAATCCCGGCGCGGCCGGCGCCGATGCCTGCTGCATAGGCCATAGCCAGCTCGCGGGCCTGACCACTATAGTCCTGATGTATCGCAATCAGCGAAGGAACACCGCGTCCTTCCTGATATTGGCTGCGTACCGTATGCCCCGGGCCTTTGGGCGCAACCATAGCTACATCGCAGTTGGCAGGGGGGGTAATCTGGTTGAAATGGATATTAAAGCCATGGGCAAAGAGCAGCATATCGCCGGCATTCAGGTTTGAAGCAATCTCTTGGTGATAAACATCAGCTGCTTTTTCATCCGGAACCAGCATCATGACTATCTGCGCTGCTTTGGTGGCGTCTGCTACCGGCATCACGGTTAACCCGGTCTCTCTTGCTTTGGCGCAGCTTGGCGAATCCTCGCGCAAGCCGACAATAACCTTGACGCCGCTTTCCTTCAGGTTCAGCGCATGGGCATGACCCTGGCTGCCATAGCCGATAATAGCTACGGTTTTTGCTGCCAACGCTGCCATATTGCAGTCGCTATCATAATACATTTTAATCATTGAAAAATCCTCCTTAAAATTATCTGCAAAAGTTAATGTATCTGCTTTCTTTATTATTAATCATTGGCCGGGATGATCTCCACCTCTTTGACAACCTCCAGTTTTTCAATCTGGCTGCGTACCAAGCGGACTTTTTCCGTTTCGCCAATAAAATCAATCATAATGCGGGTATATCCCGGGATTTCGTCAGCATGAGCCGAGATTTCATGGATATTCAACCCCCGCCCGCTGATCACGGTAGCTACCTTGATTAAAGAGCCTACTTGGTCTTTGGCTAAAATTGAGAGAATACTGCGTTCCATATTATCTCGCTCCTTCCATTTGGTCTTCTTCGGTAAAAATCATATCCTCTGACGATAATCCCGGCGGGATAATTGGGAATACCCGTTCATGATAATCAACCGGGCAATCAATGACGCAAGGCCCCTCGGTGGAGAGCGCCAAGGCCAGCACGTTTGTGATTTGGTTGCTGTTTTCAATGCGGAAACCAGTAGCGCCAAAGGCCTCTGCCAGCTTTTTGAAATCAGTTTGGCGGTTGATCTCTGTTTGACTGTAGCGGCCGTCATAGAAAAGCTTTTGCCATTGATGCACCATACCCAAAACGTGGTTATTGATAACGATAACCTTAATCGGCAGTTGATGAGCGACAGCTACTGCCAGCTCAGAAAGGTTCATATGAAAGCTGCCGTCGCCAGTGAACAATACTACTGTTTTGCAAGGGTTGCCGATAGCCGCGCCATTGGCCGCGCCCATGCCATAACCCATGGTGCCCAATCCGCAGGAGCTGAGAAAGCTGCGCGGCTTGACAAAGGGATAATATTGGGCGACGAGCATTTGATGCTGGCCGACATCAGTGGCGACCAGGATATCGTCGCCCGCCACCTCATGCAGGGAGACAATCACCTCGCGCGGATTAATTTTGCCGTCTTGACTCTCTTTGATCGGCAGAGCATTATATGATTTATGCTGCAACAGCATATGCGACCATTCGGAATGCTTGTTTTCAGGGACAAGCTCGCTCAGCCGGCTCAAGCATTGGCCGGCATCGCCAATTAACCAATAATTGGCGGCCACATTTTTGCTGATTTCGGATTTATCAATATCAATATGTATAATAGTGGCGTCAGAGGCAAATTTTCCTCTGTTGCCAGCTACGCGGTCCGAGAAACGGGCGCCCACGCAGATCAGCAAATCACATTTGCTGGCGGCCATATTGGAGGTAGGCGTACCATGCATGCCGATCAGCCCCAAAAATAGGGGCGAAGTGGCCGGGACCGAAGAGAGCCCCATCATGCTGCAGGCGATTGGCGCCTGGATCTTTTGGGCAAAGGCCTGTAATTGATCAGAGGCATCGCTAAAGGTGACGCCGCCGCCGCAATAAATCAGCGGCTTTTTAGCAGCGGCAATTTTGGCGGCAACTTCTGCAAAATGCGCGCTTGCGGGCTGCGGATAGGGGCGCGGGGTAAATTTGGGCAGCGGTGAATATTCGGTTTTTAGCGCAGTGATGTCCTTGGGAATGTCGATTAATACCGGCCCTTTGCGTCCGGAATTGGCAATTTCAAAGGCTTCCTGCACGATGGCTGCCAATTGATTAACATCCTGCACCAGATAGTTATGTTTGACCACCGGATTGCTGATGCTGACAATATCAACTTCCTGAAAGCTGGACCTGCCAATCAAATCCAAAGTCACATTGCCGGTGATAGCCACCAGCGGAACAGAATCATGATAGGCAGTAGCTATGCCGGTGATCAGATTGGTAGCGCCCGGGCCGGAGGTGGCAATGACCACTCCGGTTTTGCCGGTAGAGCGGGCATAGGCGTCTGCGGCATGGGTTGCTCCCTGCTCATGGGAGGTCAAAATATGCCTCAGCTCGTCCTGGCGTTCATAAAGAGCATCATAAATATTCAGCACTGCGCCGCCCGGGTAACCAAAAACAGTATCGACACCTTGGCAGAGCAGAGAATCAATTAAAATTTGCGCGCCGGTATATTGCATTTATCTCACTTCCTTTTTTAAGCAGCCTTCTTTTTTCAACAGCAGAGGATTCGCTTGTTTAGTCAGATTCCATGGTGGTACGGTAACCGTTCTTTTCCAGCCGGGCAATCATTTCTTTGCCATGGCTAAAGCCGCTAACCTCGCAGGCGACATGAAGAATGGCGTCGCCCAGCTGCAAATTGGTATGCAAACGGTCATGCTGCACCATGATAATATTAGCGCCGCATTCCGCCACAATGGTGGAGAATTTTTGCAGACTGCCGGGGCTGTCCGGCATGATTGTCCTGAATTTCATCAAGCGTCCGCGGGTAACTAAACCTTTTTCGACGACCTTATGGATAAATCCTACGTCAATATTACCTCCGGATAGTACGCAGACTACGCGCCGGCCGCTGATATTTATTTTATTATTAATCGCCGCCGCCAAAGCTGCTGCGCCAGCTGGTTCTACCACCATTTTGGTACGCTCCAGCAAAAGCAAAATCGTCTCGGCGATGGCGTCATCACTGACAGTAACCATGTCATCTACATATTGGTTAATCAGCTTGGTGGTTATTTCCCCCGGTTTTCGGACGGCAATACCGTCGGCAATAGTTATCGCTGTTTTGGTGCTGACCAGTTTTTTGCTCTTAAAGGAGCGGACAATAGCGTCAGCTCCTTCCGCCTGCACGCCAATCACCTGGATGCTGGGGTTAACCTGCTTGATGCAGGCAGCCATTCCCGCCAGTAAACCGCCGCCGCCGGCAGGAACGATCACTGTATTGACGGTAGGCAGGGATTTTAGAATTTCCAAAGAGATAGTTCCCTGACCGGCAATTACGTCTTCATCATTAAAAGGATGAATAAAGGTAGCGTTTTCCGCCTCGCAAAGCTTGGCGGCATATTCATAAGCCTCGTCATAGCCATTGCCATGCAGGATAACCTTTGCCTGATAGCCCTCGGTTGCCGTCACCTTGGCAATAGGAGTGCTGCGGGGCATGACTATGGTCGCTGTTGCGCCAAGGGTAGTGGCGGCAAAGGCCACGCCCTGGGCATGGTTGCCGGCGGAAGCCGCCACCAGCTGCGGCAGGGGCCCTGCTTGCGCCATGCTGGCAATTTTATTATAGGCTCCGCGCACCTTAAAGCTGCCTGTTTTTTGTAAATTTTCGCATTTGATGTATAGCTCTGTGCCAGCCATCTCCGAGAAGGTGCGTGAAGAATTGACCGCTGTTTTATGGATGACACCTGCCAACCTCTCTGCCGCTTGCTCAATATTGTGTAATTGCATGGTTTTCTCTCCCGTTTGTAGTTTTTGAAAAAAATAAAACCCCCTGGCCGAATGCTCAACAAGCAAGGCGAAGGGGGTATCTTCCGTGATAAGGAGCCTAGGCTCCGGGCATGAAAGGTACTGATCCTCGCCAGCTGGGAATAATAATGACAATGCCAATAGACCGAATAATAATTTCGGCCACATTGCATAGTATATTATTTACTAGGTTGGCAAATTTCATTACTAGCTTACCTTTCACAAAATAATTGTTATTATTATAATCTTTTGCGGCTGACCTGTCAAGCTTTAGCTTTCGCAGGCCCATTAGATAAAAATAATCAAGCTGATAGCCATGATGATCATGCCCGCTACCATACCATAAATAGAAAGATGATGCTCGCCGTATTCCCGTGCGGAGGGCAGCAGCTCGTCAATGGAGATAAAAACCATAATGCCTGCCACTGCGGCAAAAAGTATACCAAAAACAGTGTTGCTCATAATCGGCAGCAGCAGCAAATAGCCGACAATCGCGCCAAGCGGCTCGGCCATGCCGGAGAGAAAAGAATAGAAAAAAGCCTTTTTCCTGTTTCCTGTCGCAAAATAGATCGGCACGGAAACAGCAATCCCTTCCGGGATATTATGGATAGCAATCGCCACGACAATGGGGATAGCAATTGATGGCTCTTGCAGAGCGGAAACAAAGGTTGCCATGCCCTCGGGGAAATTATGAATAGCAATCGCCAGGGCGGTGAAAAAGCCGGTGCGCAACAAGCTGGTCTTGTTTTGCGCTGGCGCAGTGTCTGTGGCGGGCTGCTCTAGACGTTCAATCGATTTCACCTCATGCGGATTTTTTTCACTGGGTATTAATTTATCAATCAGGGCAATTAGGCCCATACCGCCAAAAAAAGCCAGCGCAGTCAGGGCAGTGGCTTTGCGTTCACTAAAGTCCAGAGAAAGGGCTGCTGTTGCCTGGGGAAAAATTTCTATCATCGAGACATATATCATCACTCCGGCAGAAAAACCGAGCGCAATTGCGAGAAATTTCTTGTTAGTTTTTTTGGCAAAGAAGGCAATTGCGCTGCCTATCCCGGTAGAGAGACCGGCCAGTGTGGTCAAAAGAAAAGCTAAACTAACATTTTCCATTAAAAATACTCCTTGCTATTGTCCCTAATGGCTAACCAAAAGGCTACTGTTTATTATCATCTATTTTTGCAAATAAGGCAATGGTTAGTTGAAACTAACCAAACATAGTTTACCGCAAACCGCTTGAATAATCAAGAAAAATATAATATAATCCAAATATAATATAACTGTTGATATGAGAGGAAACATCTTTATGGAAGACCCTCCCCGAGTAGATTGTTTAGCTAAGACAGAAAATTATATATCTTTTTTTCCAAGCGGTCCTTTGAGGTGTTGAAAGCGGTGGCTATGCTAACTCTGTGCGCAAACAGCTATTATTTTCAATATGGAGGGATTATTTTTTTATGATAGGTTCAATTATAGCGCTGGTGATACTGATACTTTTTTCAGCTTATTTTTCAGCGACAGAAACCGCCTTTTCGACAATCAACAAAATCAGGATAAAAAATATGGCTGAGAACGGCTCGCAAAAAGCAGCCCTGGTTTTGCATTTCAGCGAGGATTATAATAAGCTGCTTTCAACTATTCTTGTCGGCAATAATATTGTCAATATTGCCGCCACGGCGATTGCTACGGTTTTGTTTGTGAAGATTTACGGCGATATCGGCGCCACAATTTCTACTGTTATCATTACTATAGTGGTGTTGATATTTGGTGAGATTTCACCCAAAACTCTGGCCAAGGAGGCGCCGGAAAAATTTGCTCTCTTTTCTGCGCCCATTTTGCGTGTTTTTATGGTAATTTTAACCCCGGTCAATTTTCTTTTTGGCCAATGGAAAAAATTACTCGGCAAGCTGTTTAAGCATGACGACAGCCAGAGCATTACGGAAGAAGAATTGCTGAGCCTGGTGACGGAAGCCGAGCACGAAGGGGTAATCGACGAAGAAGACAGCGATCTGATCCATAGTGTGATTGATTTTAATGACAGCAGGGTGGAAGATATCCTAACCCCGCGCGTGGATATTTTTGCCCTGGAAAAAGAGGCGGGCGAGGCGGAAACGAGAAAGATGTTTATTGAGACAGGGTTTTCCCGCATCCCCGTCTATGATGATACCATTGATAATATTATCGGCGTGTTGCATATTCGTGATTTTATCAAAATGGAGGGCAAAAAGATAGCTCTTGAGGATATTATCACCCCGGTGGTCTATGTTACTCCGGCAATGAAAATCAATGATTTGCTCAAACTGTTGCAAGAAGAAAAAATACACTTGGCTGTGGTAACTGATGAATTTGGCTCTATCACCGGCATCGTCACTATGGAAGATATCTTAGAAGAGCTGATCGGCGAGATCTGGGACGAGCATGATAAGGTGATAGAAGAATTTGTTACTCTGCCGGATGGCCGCATCAAAGTTAATTGCCGCGTGGATATGGATGAAATGAGTGCGGTTTTCAATATCAGCGGCGAGTTTGACTATGTAACTGCCAGCGGTTGGGTGATGGAGTGTCTGGGCAAAATACCCGAGCAAGGCGATAGCTTTGATTATGAGAATCTCCATGTGACCGTCACCAAAACAGAGCACCACCGGCCATTGGAAATTATTGTGGAAGTACGGGAAATAGAACAAGAGGAGCCGGCCTTGACATAGTTGGCACTGTAAATCTGAGGATAATACAAAGAGGATACCAATTGGTATCCTCTTTATCTTTTGCCGAAGAATAACTCGCCTCAGGCGGCAAGGTCTTTACGTTTTTTTGCCAGCTTGCGTAAGGCTTGCATCCCTTCAACCACAAGAACAATTGCCAGGATAAACAGCAGGGCGCCAAAAATAATTTGCAGTCCTTCGCGATAAAATACTGTGCTAACGGCAGGGTCAAGCAGTTTGACAATATTGGTTTTTATTGAGAGCACCAGGGCAGTGAGTGTTACTGCCAGCATAAAGAACATCGGGAAGTAAAGCATAGAATTTTTTTTGCCGGCATTGCCCAGCCACACGGCAATGGCAACAAAGGCCAGCGCTGCCAGCAGTTGATTGGCGGAGCCAAACAAGGGCCAAATATTCTGATATCCTGCCACCGCCAGCACACCGCCTAAAGCAACAGTGATAAAGGTGGAAAAATATTTGTTGGTAATAATTTTTACATAGCCTTTAACATCAGTCTGCTCTTTATCTGTGGGCAGGAAAAATTCCTGGAACATATAACGCCCCAGACGGGTTGCCGTGTCCAGTGATGTCAGCGCAAAAGCAGAGATGCTGAGCGTAATCACGGTGAAGGCGACATTATACGGTATCGCCAGTTTTTCGGTGAAAAGGGCGATGGCATTGGCAAAAACATTAGGCGGAGTATCAACCGGCAGCGCGCCGTTAACAAACTGGCTGCCAACAGCGATCAGGGCGATGACTGCCAGGCCGCATTCTATCAGCATACCGCCGTAACCGATCATTTTGGCGTCTTTTTCTCTGTTCAGCTGCTTAGCCGTTGTGCCCGAACCAACTAGGCTGTGAAAGCCGGAAATTGCGCCGCAGGCCACGGTGGTAAAGAGAATCGGGAAGAGCGGGCCAATAGCGGAATTAAAGCCTGTTGTTGCCGGCAGGGATATGGTGGGATTGGCAAAGAGAATCCCCAAAAAGGCGCCGATAATCATAAAATAAAGCAAAAAGGAATTGAGATAATCGCGCGGTTGCAGCAAAATCCATACCGGGGTAATGGAAGCAATATAAATGTAAACCAAAATCACCCCATACCAAAAGGTCTTGGGCAAAAAGATTGGCAGCTTGAGGCCGATAAAAATACATAAGGCGACACAAGCGACGCCGATAATTGAAGAGATGGCTAAATTAGCGTTGCGGCGATAGACAGCAACACCAAAGAGAATAGATATGACAATAAAGAGCATGGAAGTAGTGGCAGTGGAGCCATTAGCGGCGATAGTTGCTCCGCTGGCATTAAAACCGGCAAAGGTGCTGGCGACAATATCCGTAAAAGCCGCTACCACCAGCACCAAGGTCAGCCAGGCAAAGGCCAGGAATAATTTTTTGCCGCGGCTGCCAATATTAATAGCGATGACATGGCCGATGGATTTGCCTTTGTGGCGGATGGAAGCGAACAGGGAGCCAAAATCATGCACTGCGCCCATAAAAATACCGCCGATGAGAATCCACAGCAATACCGGCAGCCAACCGAATACCGCTGCCTGGATCGGCCCGTTGATCGGGCCGGCCCCGGCGATAGAAGCAAAATGATGCCCCAGCAAAACAGGCGCCTTGGCGGGAACATAATCAACTCCGTCAGTCATAGTGTGTGCCGGCGTTTCTCTTTTTGTGTCAATACCCCATTTTTTGGCCAAATAGGAGCCATAGGTAATATAGGCGATAAAGAGGACAGCAAAAGAAATCAGCATGATAATAATAGCGTTCATAACAACCTCCTTTTTGAGGGATTTCTCATACTACAAATTGTTTAAGGTAAAGCAAATTTTTGCATGTGATCAGTGAGCATATTGCGCAATTCCCTGCCGTCTTTATTGCTGTAGGCTTGTTTATCTGCCAGAGTATAAAGGGCTAGGCGGCCATGGCACCACCCCCGCAGAGAGAAAAGATAGCTTTTGCGAAATTTATACTGATTGAGCAATTCTATCGCCTGATCATCCGCGCTGTGCGCCAAAATGATAGCTGAGAGATAGGTATACATATGCTCACTATGCGGGAGAACCAGCTCTTTTTCCGCTGTTTCCAAAAAGGTGGTGATTTGCTTTAGTGCGGATAGATCCAGCTTGTCAAACACAAAGAATAAGGCGTGTTCATTGCATTCAGCTGCCCATAGCTTTGCCTTTTTGCTTAGCACATAGCGTTCGCCGCGGGAATGAAAGCTGGCAAAGGCAGGCAGAATGCTGCCCAGCAAATTATAATCATGATAAATATCAAAATTAGCGCTATAGGATTGCAGCAAATGATCTAATGCTGCCTGCACTTGCGCAGAAGCGGCCATATAATTATTCAGATTAACTGCTGTTGTCATAAGTATGCTCCGGTTACGTCAACCCGCAAAATGTTCAATTATGTAGGTATTTTACTACTGCATAAATGCTTTGTCAAGAAACAAGCCGTATCTAGCTGCACAAATCAAGACATTTCCCCCAAAATGTACTTTTTATAAGAGCAAGCCGGGTTTGTTGTATGCTAAAAATTTGTATGCTATAATGATCAACAAAGCTTATAAAAAGTGAGAACAAAGATGGCTTTAAAAAGAAATTTATCAGCAACCACAGAGCAAGAAATGTTAAAGATTATCAGCGACGGTTATGATCAGGCGCTGGCTTTTTCTTCTTTTGCCCAGGAGCAACAGTTGCTGGCGCAAACCCGCTGCAGCCCCAGATATTACCGCATTGAATATTTTACCGAGAACCCCAGACGCAGCGTCTTTACTATACAATGCAATGAGTCTGAGTGGATGATCAAGGCGCCCTTGGTGTATTTACATAATTATGACAATATGCTGGCCGGCTGTGCAGCGGAAATAATAACCGTCCTTAAAACAACCAGAGAATGTATCCAATGCAGCAGCCGTTGTGCGCAGGGAGCTCATTTTCAGTTGGAGCAAAGGCATAAAATTGTCTGTATCAGTGATGCGCATACCTTTCAAAACCTTTCTCCTCGAGGGTGGGCTGATTTGCGCCGACTTTTGAGTGAGGAAATTAAAATCCTGCATAAGGACTAATTTGTCTGCCCGCTATAGTATATAAAAAAGAGCCCTGTTTGGGCTCTTTTTTGGCTGTGTTTGTTTGCTACATATGCTCAAGCGGTGGATAATTCACCTGGTTAAGATCCAGCTCAACGATAATTTCATCCAGGAGCTCCAGGGTTTTTTCTTTATCTTCCAGCCATTTACCAGCCAAAGGAACAGGGTTGCTGAAATGAGTGCCATAGACCATACAATTTTTGACATTAAGGCGTTCCAAGAGCAGGCGTTCTTCCAAAATGGCTTTGCCTGCAGAAAGAGGGTGGAAGCGGCCGGCCTCAATATCCGCGTATAGCTCTGTGTCTTTTTCCGGGCGCAGCGTCATCAGCCGCAGCGAACGCGGATGGACTTTATTATAAAACTCAGCTGTAGTGACGGCGTTTTCATAGGCCAGGGCATTGCCGCCTAAGCCAATAATGGAGCTCAAGGAATAGGTGATGCCGAGATCATCCAGCATCAGCAGGCATTGCAGTAACTGGGCAGCGGTTTCTCCCTTTTTGCACATTTCCAAAATGCGGTCACTGCCGGATTCTACGCCAATATACAGGTCAACCAAACCCATTTCTTTGAGCGTGACCAGTTCCTCGCGGGATTTGCCAAGGACATCTACTGCCCGGGCATACATATTGATTTGCTCAACCTGCGGCAAATGCTCGTGTATGGCAGCAAAGATCGCCTTCAGATCCGCAAAAGGGGCGACAAGCGCGTTTTCGCCGAGGAGGAAAACAGTTTTGCGGTTGTGGTTTTCCGGCAATTGTCCGTGTATGGCAATTTTTTGCAGAATTTCGTCGCAAGGGAGCAGGCGGAAGCGTCCAAAAGCGTTTTCGCGGCAAAAGGTACAAAGTCCATAGGAGCAGCCTACAGCCACTTCGATCAAAATACTCTTGGCCTCATTAGGCGGCCGATAGACAATATCTTCGCTATAGAGCTGGTTGCGTAGTTCGTGCAGGTTTTGGCGTATTTCACATAAATCTAAATCGTCTTTCATAGCAACCCGCCTCCTTTCATTATCTTAATAACATTATATCAAAGCGGCAAATTTATGTAAATGCATTGAGAGTATTTTATTGTTTCCTCTTATAACAAAAGAGGGCAGTCCCTAACTGCCCTCTTTGACTAAAAATGCTGGGTTTTTTATTTAGCGCAGCTTGGCATTATGCCTTACTGGCTGGTTGTTCTCGACAAGATTACGGTAGAGAATAAACCAATATTTTGCAAAAGCAAAATAGCTTCCGGCAGCCATTCCCGCTCCTGTATATCATTGCAACCAATAAAGCCGATCAGCTCGCCTTTGTAGATTAAGGGCAAAATGACTATGGCTTGAATTATTGATTGCAAATTTAGAGCAGCAAGAATTTCTTTTACTGCTGCAGGAATTTCCTTGCTGTTTTTGGCAATAATCATACCGCTTTTAAGCAATAACTTCTCAACAGCATTGCTGCTCAGGTCTATTTTTTCAAAATCCTTTTTGTGATAAGCATTGCCCTCGGCACACCACTGATGACTATTGCAAAAAAGATTATCTTTTTCTTTGAAAAAAAGGAAAACGCGGCGCAGTTTAAGATGCTGGCCGATTAGCTCCAAAAGCTTCTCCAGCAACAAATCAAAGTTATCCTCTTCCAAAGCCAGCTCCATAGCCTTATATAGCAGGTTGAAGGCAGTGGGGGTAATCTGATAGGCCTGATTGCTGCTCAGCCACTGATACAGATCATGCCACGAAGAACTGATATTTTGGACTGTTTCATCAACGGTGTGGAAATAGGCCCGTTTTTTTTGTAAATCCTGATAGCACATTGGCTCGCTGAATAAGTAGCCCTGAATAAAATCCGCGCCATTATTGATCACAAACTTAAGCTGCTCTTTGTTTTCCACACCCTCGGCAATTAAATTCATTTTATTCAAATGCGCAGTTTCTGCCAGCACATAAAGAAAATATTGCAGGTAAGCGTCATTTTCAATATCCTCGACAAAAGCGCCTTCTGTTTTCAAAAAGTCAACAGGGAGATGTTTGAGGTTATTAAAAGCAGAATACCCTGTACCAAAATCATCCAAAGAAAAACGAACGCCATGCTCACGCAAGCTGGTAACAGCCCCTTTGCTCACATCGTTAAAAGTAAACTGTGTGCTTTCGGTAATCTCCATCACCAGTTTGTCGCCGGGGAAATCATATTGGCGCAGAATATCCAATACCTGTTGATCAAAATTATATTTCAGCAGCTCGTCAGAAGAGACATTGACGCAGATAAAAAAGGATTCCATTTCATCCAAAGCCATTTCTTTGCAGTGGCGGATAGCTGTTTCCAGAACCCAGCGGCCCAGCAGATGAATCAAGCCCATTTCTTCCGCATCATGAATAAAAATTTTCGGCGCGATCGGGCCGAGCTCAGGATGCGTCCAGCGGCAAAGAGCCTCCAGCCCCTGCCAAATGCCGGTTGAAGCATCGACAATTGGCTGATAATAAACATCAAAACTATACATATGCTGGAGAATACAGCTTTGCAGCTGCAATTGCATTTGCATATGCTCGCGGGAGAGACGGTCCTTTTCCGCATCAAACACTGTGATTTGATGCGTCTTGCGCATTTCATCTAAAGACCTTTGGCAAAGGTCGGGAATGTTTTGCTCAAAATTGTTTTTATCAAGTCTGATAATAGAGATATCAATACTGCTGTAAATCGGCAGATCTTTGGCATTGATATTGATAGCCCAGGGGTGATCAAAGCGGTCATAAAGGTAGCGGACGGTGTTTTTGATCTCTTCGGCAGTGGCATTATCCGCAATGATACAGAAAATATCGCCGGAGACACGAAAAACCTTGCACATAACTGTATCTTCTACCCAAGCGGCAACCATATTAATCAGATTGTCCCCGGCCCTACGGCCATAAGCAAAGTTTACTTGTGATAAAGAAGTAATACTATAGCAGATACAATAGAGATGGTCTTGCCTATGCAACAGCAACGATAATTCTTCGCCTAATGTTTCCAGAGAATTAATCCCGCCAATTTCAGTATTTTTCATAAGCACCGGCCATACCCCCTTCTCCCAAAGAGTCCATGCTGAAAAATAAACAAAACCGCAGAATAAATTATAACATATTTTTTTGTCTTTTGTATAGTTTTTTTCTATTTATAACCAGGAGTTTTATCTAGCATCAGCCAGCGTTAGGCTAATAACTAGATGGTTGCGGTATAGATCAAATAAGCAATATAGGAAACAATCATGATAATACCCTGCACACGATGGAATTTTTTAGTAATTAAGGCCGGGATCAGCGCCATGCAACCGATCAGTAAACAAGCGGGAAGATCGACCAGCGCTGATTGTGTAGCGATCGGCAGGGTTTTCCCGGAAATAAAGGTGCAAATGGAGAGTATCAGCGTCAAATCAATAATATTGGCGCCGATCACATTGCCCAGCGAAAGCGAGGCTTGCTTTTTCGCTATAGCTGTGATAGTGGTGACCAACTCCGGCAAAGAGGTGCCGATAGCAACAATGGTCACGCCGATTACCCGTTCCGAAACCCCCATAATCGTCGCCAAGGAGCTGCCGTTATCAATCAAAAGCCGCGAGCCAATAACCAGCATGGCTGCGCCAAGAACAAATTTAATCATATTAATGCCCAACGGCTTGGGTGGTATCTTGCCGTTTGTATCGCGTATTGGTTTTTCTTTTGGTTCAGTACTACCCGGCGGCGCCAGGTCTGCATTTGTTATGGTTTGGGATTGCTTCATAAAGCGCCGCGCATCGCGGACATTGCCGCCCATAAAAACGATAAAGATAATAAAAAGGACGATGCTGGCTGCTATGCCAACAGAGCCGATGAAACCGCAACAGACAAGAATAGCGGTGCTGCCGAGCATAAAGATCGCCTTGAACAGGTAGTCCTGTCTTTTAATCGCCATCGGCAAACAGACCAGCGCCAGGCCCATAATCAGCCCTGTGTTGACAGTAACAGAGCCAATAGCATTGCCGATAGCCATGTCTACCTTGCCCTCTGCTGCCGCCATAAAGGATACCAGCATCTCCGGCATAGTTGTTGCTATGGAGACAATAGTCGCGCCAATGATAAAAGGAGGGATACCAAACACTCTGGCAATCCAGGAGGAGGCATCGACAAAGATATCACCACCTTTAATAATTAGTCCTAAACCGAGCAATAATAGTAAAATAGTAACCGCGATAGACAAGGACATAACCACCTTTTGCAAATTTTTTGGAAAACTTATTTATATAGTATAACCGCCTATGGGCAAAAAGAAAAACCCAGTATAGCGGCTGCCATATCTGAGTCTCGTTATTTAAGGCAAGCCAGACCAAAAATCAGTCAGTATGTTGACTTGCCGCGCCGAGGCGCCAACTACTCCCTCATGGGATATTTAAAATTGTACAAGCTGGTTTGCAATGCTGTTTTTCCATTTTATTATAATAAACAGCTCTTGTCAATAATAAATAGTTATTGTCAGCGATAAAGGGTGATGATAATCATAGCCTTTATACCATAACGCCTCTTCTTTTTATGGATCAAATATGGTAAAATATAGTGAGTAAAATATATCTGGCATCATTTAATATGGCCAGAGACAGGTGGTTCTATGTATCGGTTTTTTGCGTGGTTCGGTTTCTCCGGCAAGCGGGTGCTTTCCTGCTTGCTGAGCCTTTTTGCCATTATTCTCTTTGTGATTAATCCCTCTGCCCCACGGGCTTTGGTCGTCGTTGCCATGCTCTTTTCCACAGCGGGAGATTTCTTTATGTCCGGGGCGGATGATCCCAGCCATAAAGGCAATGCCTATTTTATTAAGGGCGGACTGGTTTTTGCTGTTGCTCATTTGAGCTATGTGGCAGCATATCTGGTCAGGCTTAATTTTGATTTCCCTGCTTTTAATTGGGGCTCTGCGGTGGCAGTTGCGCTGTTTATCTTAGGGCTGCTGATGATGCTGCTGATGCGGCGGACGGTAATTAACCGCAAGCTGTGGCAGTATTGCCTGGCTTATTTATTGATTATTGCCGCCAATGGTTTTGTCGTCTGCACTTATGCTGCGCACATGGGTGGCATTCATTTGCTGGCTGGTGTCGGAGCGGTTTGCTTTATTCTTTCTGATGCGCTGATTGCGCTGCGTACTTTTAGCCATATCAGTTTCTTTAGCAGTCAGGCCGGACGGGATTTGGTGTGGTGGCTATATCCCATTGGCCAAATTTTGCTGATTGCTTTTATCTGATTTTTGTAGAAGATGAGACATACCTTATAGACAGATAAATAATTGTTTGTTTTGCACATAGGCCCTTTTGTTTTGGGGAAAAATGCAAGCAATACTATAAGCAGGTGAAAAGATGCAGAGAGAAATATATTTGGCTGGCGGCTGTTTTTGGGGTGTGGAAAAATATCTCCAGGCTATAGCGGGTGTTTTAGCCACTGAGGTTGGCTATGCCAATGGCAACAGCGCCAACCCTAGCTATGAGGACGTTTGCTACCGCAATACCGATCATGCCGAAACAGTGAAAACTATTTATGATGATGATAAAATCAGCTTGCCAGCGCTGCTCAAGTTTTTTTACCGGGCGATCAACCCCTTGGAATTAAATCGTCAGGGGCCGGATAGGGGCAGGCAATACCGCAGCGGCATCTATTATGCTGATACCGCAGATTTGCCTTTGATAGAGGAGTCGCTGCAAAATTTGCAGCAGCAATATGCGCAGCAGGTGATGATTGAGGCGCTGCCCTTGCATAATTATTATCCGGCAGAGGAATACCATCAGCAATATTTAGCCAAAAACCCCACTGGCTATTGCCATATCAGCGCCGACAAGCTTGTCCAGGCAGCAGATCTCTTGCCATATCCGCGCAAAAGTGATGAACAATTGTGCAAAGAGCTGACTGCCTTGCAATATGCTGTGACCAGGGAAAAAGCTACAGAACCGCCCTTTAGCAATGAGTATAATAATGAATTTGCGGCTGGTATTTATGTTGATATTACCAGCGACGAGCCCTTATTTAGTTCTAAAGACAAGTTTGCCTGCAGCTGCGGTTGGCCGGCCTTTTCCCGGCCGATCAGCGGTGATTTGGTGGCAGAAGTGGAAGACCTTAGCCTGGGCATGCGCCGAATTGAGGTGCGCAGCAAAAAGGGAGACGCGCATTTGGGACATGTTTTTGACGATGGTCCGCCAGGGAGCGGAGGCTTGCGTTATTGCATTAACAGCGCAGCTCTGCGTTTTATCCCTGCTGAAGAGATGGCTGACGCCGGGTATGGGGATTATCTGCATTTAGTCTGATTGATATTGGCAATAATATTTGACAAACTTAGTGTTACAATAAAACAGTTTTATGAAGGGGGCTTTAGCATGAAAACTATACTGCTGATTGCTGTATTAGCAATATTATTATGCCTTGGCGGTTGCGTGGATCAAGATAATCCTGCGCAGATAACCGGCCCTGATAATGGTCGGCAGGCGCAGTTGGAGAACCGGTTTATTGTTGAGAATGAATTAGATAAAGAAGCGGTGATTGCAGAGTATCAGCTGGACAGCTTAAACGCAGCCCAAGGTATGGCAGAGGCCTATATATATGCTGTCCAAAATGGCATTGATTTAGCAGCCAATGAAGATGCGATAGCAATATTTGATTTGCTCTTTTACCGCAATACTTTAGCTTTGACTGAGCTGCGTGAGGCAGAGTATATGCCGGATGCCTATCATTGTGATATTGTCGGCGACGGCCCCAACGGAGAGAGAAAAATACCACTATATCTTATTTTTGAGGATAATGAACCAAGGATTTCTTGCCCGGTCATACGCTATGGAGTACCCAGCCGTAATGCTGTGCAAACATATTTAGAATATCTTGCTGACGGTAATGCCGGGCAGCTTGCCCAGTGGCTTTCTGTTGACGGCAGCGGGGATCAATTCATCAACGCGGCAGAGCAGCTGCTGGACTATTATCAACAGTATAATCTCCAAACAACACAAATTATCAATTTTGATTATAACTACCAGCAAGATAAAATTGTCTATCTGGTGGAGGATGCTAATCAGCGCCAGTTGGAAATCATGATTAATTATGGTGATGGCCTGGCTATGCCGGATATTGATGCGGTGATTGACAGATAATAATATCAGCAAGGCTATGTATATGTAGCTATTATTATGGCAATTTGTTGGCAAACCTGCTATGATAAAGAGAAGAAAATTGTCGGGACAGGCTAGTGTTTGTCGGATAGAGGAGGACAAGAGGAAGATATGACTAAAAATTTGCGCAGGACTACACCATTACTGATACTGCTCTTAGCGATAGCATTTTGTTTGCTGCCAATTTCCGCGGCCGAGGCTTCGGTTTTGGGAGAACAAATTGACGGATATGACGCTCTGGCTGCCGGCGGGGTACAGCTTTCCCGTGGTGTCTTTTGGACAGGCAGTGATTACCGCACGGAGAATTATCTGATCTATGACGGCGAAACCCGCGTCTTCCCGGTGGTGGTATACGGCTCCAAGCTGCTCAACTACGGGGATTTCCCCAGCATGGCTGCTTTGCTTGAGAGTCAGGGCTATACAGTGCTGGGCGGTATCAATGGCGATTATTATAATACTTCTGATTATCAGCCCTTGGGTATAGTCATCACAGACGGTATCCTGCGCTCATCTGACGGCGGCCATTATGCCATTGGTTTCCGCGAGGATGGCAGCGTGATCATGGGCAAGCCGCAGATGCGGATGACGATGATGATCAATGGCACTGAATATGGGTTGGGAGCAGTCAACAAAACACGCGGAGCAGATAATTTCGTGCTTTTGACCGAGGACTATTCATATGATACCCATGCTACGACTTCCGGCTATAATGCTATTTTGACCATTGAGGGTAATGATCAGCTGACTGCTGATTGCAGCCTGACTCTGCGCGTAGAAGAGATTGTGCACACCAATCAGCCGATCAATCTGCAAAAGGGCCAGCTGGTGCTGAGCCTGGCGGATACTGCGCATGAATGGCGGCATTCCGGCATGAGCGCGCTGACAGTTGGCGGCACTATTACCCTTGATATTAGCTGCGCCGATGGCTGGCAGGATGTTGATCATGCGATTGGCTCTCTCTATAAGCTGGTGACGGACGGCGTTATCGAAAGCGGGCTAGAGACAACTACTGCACCGCGCACGGCAGTGGGTATCAAGGCTGATGGCCAGATGATATTGTATACGGTGGATGGACGGCAAAGCGGGCATAGCGTGGGCGCTGGTATGAATGATGTTGCAGCGCGTCTGCTGGAGCTGGGCTGTGTGGAAGCCAGTCTGCTTGATGGCGGCGGCTCGACAACGCTTAATGCGGTATATGGCGGCGAAAGCATGATTTCGCAGATCAATAAGCCCTCAGACGGGCGCCAGCGTTCCGTGACCAACTATATTATGCTGGTTAGCTCTGCCCGCGGCAGCGGCTCAGCAGAGCAGCTGACTCTCTATCCGCTCAGTTTGCATATTCTCTCCGGCGCGAACATGCAGTTTAATGCTCTGGCCATGGACAAAAACGGCCTGGCTGCCTCCCCGCCCTCTAATCTTCAGTATAGCGCAGATTCTAACCTGGGCAGCATAGATAACAGCGGTTTATTTAGCGCTTCTTCTACAGGCAATGCACAGGGCAAGGTACGCGTATCTGCCTCCGGGGTCAAAGCAGCGGAGGTAGCAGTGCAGGTAGTGGCCAATCCGGATAGCATTAGTGTTGTCAACACTGCGACCAGCACAGCTGTAACTTCCCTGGAAATCCTGGCCGGGCAGAGCATTGACCTCAAGGCCAGCGCTCAATATAATCATTTGCCGCTGCTTAGCGCGGACAGCTGTTTCCTGTGGTATGAGGAAGGAGATATCGGCGCTATTACTGCTGAGGGAGTGTTTACTGCTGCTGATATTCAGGGCAGCGGTCAAATTAAAATTGCCGCCGGCACAACCAGCGTCACTTTGCCGGTTACGGTAAAAAGAGAGTATACCTTTGATGATGTCCCGCCATCCTCTTGGTGCTATAGCGCAGTAGAGTTTGTGGCTGGCCGCGGTCTTTTCACCGGCACCGGGGATAATTTGTTCAGCCCCGGCGGCTTTATGAACAGGGCGATGATCGTCACTGTCCTGCACCGTGCGGCTGGTTTGCCTGCCGGCGGCAGCCTAGCCTTTAGTGACGTCGCCACTGGCCTCTGGTATAGCGATGCTGTAGCCTGGGCTGCAAGTAATGATATTGTCCAGGGCTTTGGCGACGGCAGCTTTGGCCCGCTGCAGAATGTGACGCGTGAGCAGATAGCCAGCATCCTTTACCGCTATGCCAAGAGCAGCGGCAGTGATGTCAGCGCTGCCGCTGAGCTGAGTTCTTATGCGGATGCTGCGGCAACACATGATTATGCTCTGCCTGCCATGCAATGGGCGGTATCTGAGGGTATCATCAGCGGCCGTCCGGACGGCACGCTTGATCCGCGCGGCACTGCCACCCGCGCAGAGGTGGCAACGATGCTAATGCGCTTTTTGAGCGAACAATAATAAATTGCACCGGTGATTGCATTGATATAGCTAATAAAAGAGCAGGCCTGCTTTTACGCCTGCTCTTTTTGTATAAAAACAGATTAGATTTGCTGATTAAGAGCATACTATATCCCTAATGACTAAGCCAGCGAGGTTATTTTTAATGTCAAACCCACAACAAAGGTCCAGCAACAGACTCAGCCAAGAAAAATCTCCCTATCTGCTCCAGCACGCGGATAATCCGGTTGATTGGTGGCCATGGTGCGCAGAGGCTTTTGCCGCGGCCAAGGCTGAGGATAAGCTGGTTTTTCTCTCTATTGGCTATTCTACCTGCCATTGGTGTCATGTGATGGCGCATCAGTCTTTCGAGGATCAGCAGGTGGCGGACTGTTTGAATCAGCATTATATCTCGATCAAGGTTGACCGCGAAGAGCGGCCGGATATTGACGCGGTATATATGCAGCTTTGTCAGGCCATGACCGGCAGCGGCGGCTGGCCGCTCACTGCCTTGCTGCTGCCGGATATGACGCCTTTTTTCGTGGCCACCTATTTGCCCAAAGAGGAGAGCCGCGGGCAGATGGGTCTGCTTGATTTGCTTAATCAGGTTAATGATAGCTGGCACAATTCCCGTGAGCAAATTGAGCAAAGAGCGGCCCAAATCAGAGAAAGCATAATTAACCATGCTCCGGCAACCCCTAATCTTGCCGATGCTCCTTTGAGTAGGGAGCTTGTTGAGAGAGCGTATTCACAGCTAAAAAGCAGTTTCCAGCCCCATTATGGCGGTTTCAGCCGTGCGCCCAAATTCCCCATGCCGCATACTCTGATGTTGCTGCTGCGTTATTATCAGGCCACTGGCGAAGAGGAGGCCCTCACCATGGTGGAGACAACGCTGCAGCAGATGATCAAGGGCGGTATTTTTGACCACATCGGCTGGGGTTTTTGCCGCTATGCCACGGATAGCCGCTGGCTGGCGCCGCATTTTGAAAAAATGCTTTATGATAATGCCTTGCTGATTATAGCGTTGTTAGAGACCTATCAGCTGACTAAAAAAGACTTGTATCGGCAGTTCGCGGAAAAAACGCTTTGTTATATTCGCCGCGAAATGACTTCTGCGGCAGACGGCTTTTTCAGCGCCCAGGATGCGGACAGCGAGGGGAGCGAGGGCAAATACTATCTGTGGAGCGTAGATGAGGTCAAGCAGGTATTGGGCGAAGAAGATGGCGCATGGTTCTGCCAGCAGTTTGATATTAGTGTGGACGGCAATTTTGAGGGCAAAAATATCCCTAATCTGATCAACAATAATCAGGCTTTTGACATCCAGGAGCAGGCATTGCCAATGTATGATAAGCTCTATCAGTACCGCCTGTGGAGAATGCCGCTGCATAAGGATGATAAAGTGTTGACTTCCTGGAATGCCTTAATGATAGTTGCCCATGTGAAAGCCTATAGCGTATTGGGAAAAGAAGGGTATCTGCAAAGCGCCAAACGAGCGCTCAGCTTTATCGAAGAAAATTTATTAACAGAGAATCAGCTGCAGATCAGCTGGCGCGAGGGTGAGGCCAAAGGCGCTGGTCTTCTCGATGATTACGCCTTTTTGGCCTGGGCTTATCTGGAGCTTCATCAAAGCACAGAGGATAAATCATATCTGGAGCAGGCAGAAAGCGTGGCCAGAACTGCTATCAGTGATTTTGCCGATAGCAAGGGGGGCTTTTTTATGACCTCCGCGCGTGCAGAAAAACTATTATTCCGCCCCCAAGAAAGCTATGACGGCGCTTTGCCATCCGGCAATTCTGTGATGGGCAGTGTTTTGCTGCATCTGGCAAGCCTGACCAAAGAGCCGCTGTGGCAGGAAGAGTGGGATAAACAGCTGGGATTTTTGGCAGACAATGCCGCGGAGCAGCCTTTGGCGCATACCTTTGCGCTGATCAGTTTGCTGGAATATCAGGCAGCAGATCAGCAAAAAGGGGATTGTTAGGCGCAGTGTGGAATATATGCTGCAAAGAGAGAAGCCAAATTAGCCATCACAAAAATAATATTTGTGTTAATTTTACCAAACCTTTACCAAAGCCAGGTATTGGATTTTACATAGGCTTGTTAAATTGGTATTGTAGAATATAATACTAGGCTACGTAAGGCCAGACAGCTAGCGCTAACACTGTTAATATCAACAATGCTGCTGATGAGATTTGTTAAAAACAGCATTTTATTATAAAAGATGATCAACAAATAAGAATGGAGTATTTATGAAATTGAAGATTGAAAAGATTAAAAGAATAGCGCTGATTGCGCATGATGGAAAGAAAGCGGAGCTTATTCAATGGGCAGAGAAGAATAAGGAGATACTTTCCCAGCATTTTTTATGCGGCACCGGCACCACCGGCAGCCTCATTCATCAACAAACCGGCTTACCCGTTAAAATGTATAATAGCGGCCCTCTGGGCGGCGATTTGCAGATTGGCTCCCGCATTGTCGAGGGGAAAATTGATTTTGTCATTTTCTTTTGGGATCCGCTGGAATCCCAACCGCATGACCCGGATGTAAAAGCACTGCTCAGGATTGCAGCTGTCTATGATATCCCGATTGCCAATAATGTTGCCACCGCTGATTTTATTATTAACTCCTCTCTGATGGATGAGGAGTATGAGCATAATGTTGAGGATTTCAAACAAAAAGTCTATTTGATTAGTGACGACGAGCAAAAGGCCGAATAGCGGCAGTTGCGGCATAACCGTTAAGTATACATTGAATGACCGATAGAGCTTGCCGTATCAGGCGTTCAATTTTATATAAATTATTAAAAGAGACAATTTTTCCTCCCCTAAGGGTTAATATAGTTGCAAATAGCCGCCACGCAAAGCGTGGCGGCTATTTGCAACTATATTTTGTTTAAAAATATGGTATAGCTTTTCATACTCACGCAAAGCACAGTGAGCGGAGTGCTTTCGGAAATAAAAGTTGATTGCTTCTTGGCATTCGCCGTCAAAATTGATAAACAGTGAAAAATTTATTATCCGTTCTCCTTCGTTGTAATTTTTTGTAAGTGCTGAATATGAATTCCAATATGGCCGATGCCAAGAAGGATGATTGCGGCTATCAGCCAGATGACTTTTCCATAAATGCCCAGCAACAGGCAGGCTATAACCGGCAAACTGGCTCCTGGTACAGGAATACCCCAGAATGGACAGTAAAAGTTTTCAAGTGTCGGATTTTTGAAATATCTGAACCAGAATAGTTCATAAATCAGCATCAGGAGCAGGGAAACAATCAGCCATAAGCTCCATGGCGTCAATTGTTTGAGATTAAAATCGCTGAATATAAGCAGGCAGCAGCTGACGCTTACCTGCCCGATGCGCTCGCAAGCCAGAAGCAGCTTGTTCTCCGCGGACGGATCATAGCTTTGCGGCTGCTTTTTTGTCCACAGGATATTGGGTATAAAAAGCATCAGCAGGTAAAGCAAACCTATATAGGAAAACCCTAAATGTCCCATATGTTACCTTTTTACGCCTATCTTCTCTTGGAGGTAGTAAGGCGCTTATTTTCTTGTCTCCAACAGAAACAGCGAGGCATCCTCGTTGCAAAAGATTTTCTCACCATGATAAAAAGTTCTGGACTTAATGCTGTGAAATCCCATTTGTATTAAAAGAGCGCCCAGCTCTCCCTGCTCAAAACCATTATGGATTTCCTGAGACACAACAGCGTCGTTTTTATTAAAGTCGACGATGATCAGATGTCCGCCAATATTCAGCATTGCGCTTAGTTTTTCTAAGAATGGCTCAATGTCACGAATATGCAGGAGCACCTGCCCTAAGATGATATAATCGGCTTTCATATCGCCAGGAGGGCTCTCCTCCAAATTATAGCACAGGGCAGCGGCATTAGCTATTTGGGATTGCTCGATTTTTTCTTTTACCACTTGCACCATCTTAAGCGAAGCGTCTATAAATAAAACGGATTGAAAGTCGTCGAGCAAATCTAGGCCGATAAGCCCGGTGCCGCAGCCAAAGTCTATTGCTGTCTTGTCTTGTGCGTCAGTAATACAGCCGCGGATTTCGCTTATAATAATTTTGGCAATTTTGATCCGTTCCGGGGTATCATAGGCGCTGGCTATAGCATCAAATTTATCGATATTTGCCATTATGGTATCTCCTTAGTTCCAGGTATTTATCCTGGTATACTTACATGCACTGCTGTTTTTCATTGCTATTCTCACGAAGGGCACATAGCCTTATGCCAACACCAGTTAAACTGATTATATCATATCGGAGTAAAAAGAGGATACGCAATGCACTTAGTTATCATGGAGAAACTAAGTGTCATACAAAACCTTACTGACCTCTATAGATCAATCTTGTAGGAGACAGATACAAATATAGTTCGCAATACAAATAATAATTGTATGCTAACTGTATGTTAATTGATGAAATATGGGTTATGTTTTTTATGATATATCCCTTTACAAGAATGCATTCTATCTAGTACAATAATAATGTTGTTAAAACAAATAGTTTTGGGAGGATTATTTATGAAAAAATTACTTATTGTTCTTCTTGCTTTAATGTTATGCTTTGGGCTGGTTGCCTGCACACCCGCGGAAGAACCGCCGGTGGATCCGGATGCTGATAATCCGGTTGATGTTGTTACTCCGGAAAACCCTGTTATCCGGGTCTCAACCACCACTTCTGTCAATGATTCCGGCTTGCTGCCGTATTTGCAGGCTGCCTTTGAGGCTGACACCGGCTATACCCTGGAAATCACTTCTGCCGGCACTGGCGCTGCTATTGAAAAAGGACGTACCGGCGATGCTGATGTGCTGCTGGTGCATGCCAAAGCTGCTGAAGAAGAATTTATTGCTGAAGGCTATGGCGTAGAGCGCGTTCCTTTTATGCACAACTATTTTGTCATTGTTGGCCCGGCTGATGATCCTGCCGGCGTCAAAGACGCTGCCGATGCAGCCGCTGCCTTTGCTGCTATCGCTGACGGCGATTATGAATTTATCTCCCGCGGCGATGACAGTGGTACCCATAAAGCTGAGCTGGCAATTTGGGCAACAGCGGAAATTACTCCTGACCCGGCAATAGACACCTGGTATATTTCTGCCGGCGCTGGTATGGGTGCGGTTATCAATATGGCATCTGAAGAGCAGGCCTATACCTTAACCGACAAAGCTACCTATCTCTCTCATGAGCTGAAAGATACCTTGGCCATCCTCTTAGAAGAATCTGCCGAATTGAAAAACACCTATTCCATGATCGCTATTTCTACTGACAAATGGACGGATACCAACATTGATGGCGCCAATGCCTTCATCGAGTGGATGACTTCCGACAAAGCTAGCCAGATGATAGCTGAATACGGTGTAGCTGATTATGGTCAGCAGTTGTTCTTCATCGGAGAATAATTATTATTGAGTTGCTTTAGGAGAAAGGCAACATGGAGGTTCTACAAGAAACTATCAACCTGCTGTTTGGAAGTAACCCCGAGCTGAGGCAGATCATTGCTGTCACCTTGAAAATGAGCCTGACCAGCACTTTTATTTCTGTTGCTTTGGGTATTCCGCTGGGTACTTTAATTGGGATATATGATTTTAGAGGTAAACGTATCCTGATGAGAATTGTTCATACGCTAATGGGTCTGCCACCAGTGGTGGCGGGCCTGTTAGTGTTTTTTCTCTTGTCGCGCTCCGGCCCGCTTGGGGAGTTTAAGCTCCTCTATAGTGTAACGGCAATGGTCACAGCGCAGGTGATCCTGATTACCCCTATTGCTATGGGGCTGACCGCTTCCATGGTGTCATCGCGCTTTTCACTGCTCCAAGAAACGGCCTGGGGCATCGGGCTGCCGCGCGGCAAACAGCTTTTATATACCCTGTACGAGTGCCGCAGCAGTTTGTTTTCTGTGCTTTTCACCGGCTTTGGCCGCGCTATATCCGAGGTCGGCGCGGCGCAAATAGTTGGCGGCAATATTCAGTATAAAACACGGGTGATGACTACCGCTATTGTGCTTGAAACCAATAAAGGTAATTTTGATATGGCAATTGCCTTAGGGATAGTGCTGTTGATTATCGCCTTTATTATCACCTGCCTGGCCTATTACTTGAAAGAAAGGAGCGAGCGCTGATGCTGAAAATATCCGCTATTACTAAAAAATATGCTGAGCGTTGTGTGCTCAATATCCCTTCTTTTAGCTTTGAACCGGGCCAGCGTTATGCCTTGGTTGGCGCTAACGGCTCGGGGAAAACAACGCTTCTGCGCGTTTTGGCCGGGGTGATTAAGCCGGACAGCGGTATGGTAGAATGCGACCATGAGCTCAAAAAACAAATAGGCTATATGCCGCAAAAGCCGTATATTTATGATTTTTCTGTGGCGAAAAATATTCAAATAGCTTGTAAAGAAAAAAATGCTCAGCCAGACTTGGTGCGTCAGGCCCTGGAACGGGTTGATATGCTCCCCTTTGCCGCGGCGAGAGGCTCGCGGCTTTCCGGCGGCGAGTCGCAGCGTATTGCCTTTGCCCGGATGCTGGTTGCGCCGCATCCACTGCTGTTGCTGGATGAGCCAACCTCTGCTATGGATATTGCCGCCAGTGAGAAAATAGAAAAAGAACTGCTGCAATATTGCGCGGCTCATCAGAGTGTGCTGGTTTTTGCCACCCACTCTTTGGCGCAGGCGCAAAGATTAGCGGATGTCTTGATTTTGCTGCATCAGGGTGAGATTGTCGAAGCAGGCCCGCCGGAGCAGATTATCCATGCTCCGCAAACGGAAATTGCCGCGGAATTCTTAAAGAATTGGCAGATTGTATAATCTTTATCATTTAACTATAGCTATGCTTGATCAAGTTTTTAATTTTATATAGGAAAAAAGATGTACAACAGTACATCTTTTTTATTTGCTCTGATTCATGTGGTCAATTTTATATAGCGCCTAATTTATAACCCTGCATGCTTACCGTATCCACTATCCTGTGTACATAGTCACAATTACCGCATAAGCTTAGCCATTCCGGCAAATTATCTCCCTGCAATAGCGGATCAACAAGCTCTCTTTCCGGCAGCAAGCCAACAGAGATGAGCAAGGTCGAGCAGGGGAGATATTTACGCTGATTGCTATGCAGATGGCAAACGCTCACGCCGCTGATTCTTTTGTCGCCGTGAATCTCTTTGATGACAGAAGAGGTGAGCAGCGGAATATTAAATTCCCCGGGGATATGCTGATGCAGTGAGAGTGGGTCAAGAGCAGGTTTTTGTTCTATGATTGCTACGATATTTTTGCCCAGTTGTTTTAACTCCCGCGCCATAATCAGGCCAATATCACCGCTGCCAAGGATAATAATATCCTCGCCAAGATCATAGCGGTTGATATTCACCATCTGTTGCGCTTGTCCGGCAGTGAAAATGCCGGCGGGTCTGCTGCCGCAAATAGGCAATGCGCCCAGAGGTTTTTCTCGGCAGCCGCTGGCCAGAATAGCCTGATCAAAGCTGATTTGTTCAAAGCCTGCGCAGCTTGCCAGCAGAGCAGTTTTTTCAGCAGTGAGCTCCATCACCGTGGTACCGAGCAGCATTTTAATCTCAGCCTCTTTGACCAGGCGGACAAAACGCCTGGCATACTCTGCTCCGGTCAAATCCTCTCCAAAATAGCTGAGCCCAAAACCATGATGCAGACACTGGGGCAAAACCCCGCCCAGGCGGCTGCTGCGCTCCACCAGCAAAACCTCTTTCCCCGCTGCCTTGGCGCTAAGAGCCGCTGCCATACCGGCAGCGCCGCCGCCGATAATCAGTAAAGAAGGCTTATTCATGGCATACCTCCGGGATAATTTCCGAGCCCTTGCCATCCAAGGTGACATCGCTCAGCGCAATGTGGAGTTCCTTGGCAATTAGCTCGATCACCTTTTGCAGACAATAGCCTCCCTGGCAACGGCCCATGCCAGTGCCGACGCGGCGCTTGACGCCATTGACAGTAGTCGCTCCCCGATGCAAAGCTGCTATAACCTCTCCTTCGGAAATATTGTTGCAGCGGCAGACAATATTGCCAAAGGTCGCGTCTTCCTCGATGAGCGCGTTTTTGGCAGACAGACTCAGCTCGGATATTTTTGGAATAGCTGTGCGCCGCGGGTTGAAGGTGGGTGATGGTAGAGCTTGGAGATATCCCGCCACAGCAGATGCGGCATAGCGGCCCAAGCCCTCAGCGCAGGTCATGCCCGGTGTTTTGATGCCGATCATACTGAAGAAGCCGGGAGTACGCTGATCCTGACAAAGCTCAAAGCCGCTGATTTTTTTGTCAGTAAGCTGCTGATACTCACCCGCTGCGTTTTGCGCAACATAATAGGGGTTGGGCCGCAGCGAGGCAAAATTGCGGATTATCTGCTCTAAAGGCAGAGCAGGCGCTACCTTGGCGCAGCATTGATTAAGAAAATCCAGCCCCGCTTCTGTGGTGGCATAGTCGTCTTTTGCTCCAGTATAGTGCTGCTCAGAGGGGCCGATCAGCAAATTCCCCTCAACTGTTGGCACCAGGGTCAGCCCTTTGCCCTTTTCTTCCGGCTCATGCAGGATGATGTGCCGGATAAAGCCCTTTGCTTTGCTATCCAGCACATAGTAATCGGCCTTGGTCGGGTAAATACGCAGCTGGGGCGGGGAGAGCATTTCCTTGACCTGATCAGCAAAAAGCCCGGAGCAATTGATTACTGCGCGGGCGCTAAATGTTTCTTTTGCACTTTTGAGCTGATAACCGTCAGCGCTTTTGCTGATAGCAATAATCTGCTGATTAAAATAAGCCTGGCAGCCATTGGCTATGGCGTTTTCATAAGCGGCAATAGTCAGTTCCCAGGGATTCACGGTGCCGGTAGTTGGCGCTAAGAGCCCCATAAAAAGATCAGGATTGAGGTTCGGTTCCAGAGCCAACACCTCCTGCCTGTTTAATAAACGCAGACCCGGCACGCCGTTTGCCTGCCCGGTAGCATATTTTTGCCGCAAAATTTCTGCGCCTCGCTCGCCAAAGCAAACCATCAAAGAACCGCAGCGGTCAAATTTAACATCCAGCTCCTGACACAGGCGCGCAAAATTGGCATTACCCTCAGTGCATAGCTTGGCTTTCAGCGTATGGGGCTTATTATCATAGCCGGAGTAAACGATAGCGGTATTTGCTTTGGATATGCCAGTACAAACATCTTCCCTTTTTTCCAGCAAAGCGATACTCAAATCATATTTTGCCAGCGCGCGGGCGGCAAAACAGCCTAATATACCAGCGCCGATGACTATCACATCAAAGCTTTTCATCGCCTAGAACCTTTCACGGAGGGTGCCGGGCTTGTCTAAGACATAGCCCCCCAGCTCAGCCATTCTTTGGCTAAAGCTTTCGCTTTGGAGGATGTTCAGCAGCTTTTGGGTGATGGGGGTCTCCCAGGCGCTATCGGCAATCAGCAAATCATATTGCTCGATGCAAACCGGCAAAAAGTCTAGATTATACAATTTTGCCGCTGACCAGATGCCCATGCCGGCATCAGCTGTCCCGGAGGCTATCTGGGCCGCTACAGCGGTATGGGTAAATTCTTCACGGTTATAGCCATAAATATTTTCTGGAACAAGATCGTTCTTTTTGCAGAGATAATCGGCGAGAATACGCGTTCCCGAGCCCTTTTGACGGTTGACATAGCGCAGCCCTTCCTGGCTGATATCCTTAAAGTCGGTGATAGCCAGCGGATTGCCTGCTGCCAGCATCAGCCCCTGGCTGCGGCCCACACATTCGACAAGGCGCACGCCGCCCTTTGGGAAGTATTTTTTGATATATGAGGTATTATAGCTGCCGTCTTTCTCATCGAGCAAATGCACTCCGGCCAGATGCGCTTCCTCTCGGCGCAGGGCCATAATCCCACCCATGGAGCCGACATGCGCAGAGCTGATAAACAGATCGGGATAGCTGCTATGCAGCATATTGGCAAGCTCGTCTAGCAAAGGGTCGTGGCTGCCAATGGCAACAATAGTGTTACGCAAATCTTTAATATCACGCAATAATTTAACCGTAACGCTGTCGCCGGCCGCATAGCCCTCGCGTTCCTGCCCGATCTCCACGATGCCGTCCGCCTTCATAAAAGAAGAGATGACGCCGCTGCCGCGCGACAGGGGAGAAGCCACCAGCTTATCGCCGACATAGCCCAGGCGTACTCGCACAAATTCCTGATATTTGAGGCCGGAGATAATCTGGCTGCTCAAAACAGCATCCGCCATTGGCGCTTCCGCAATTGCTGCGCCGTTGCAGTAGGAGATAAGAGGTTTTAACAGCTGCTCAATGACGATGATGCCCGAGACCGGATAGCCGGGCACGCCCAAAATAGCTTTCGCGCCCGCGCAACCAAGGATAGCCGGTTTACCGGGGCGAATAGCAATGCCATGATACAGCACCTCACCGACTTGCTCAATAACCTGGCAGCTATAGTCATCCCTGCCAGCCGAAGAGCCGGCATTCAATATCAGCATATCGCATTCAGCCAGGGCGGTTTCTACTGCCTGCCGCATCAGTGTCAAATCATCTTTGACAATAGGGTATGTCTTAGCCACAGCTCCCCAGTCAGCAATCATCGCCGAAAAAATAGCAGAGTTGAATTCTAGAATATCCCCTTCCTTGGGGTCATCATTTGGGTAGACAATTTCATCGCCAGTGGGGATAATGCCGATCACCGGCTTTTTGATCACCGGAATCTCCATCACTCCCCCGGCTATCATTGCTCCCACTGCAGCGGGGGTAATTTTTGTCTTGGCGGTGATAATCATTTCTCCCGCGCAAATGTCTTCACCGATTTGGCGAATATGCTGCCAGGGCGTAGCCGCATCATAAAGGCAAACGCTGTTGTCGTCCTGCCGGATTACATCCTCGATCATAATCACCGCGTCTGTGCCTGGTGGCAGCGGGTCGCCGGTATCAACCTCCGTAAACTGCTCTTGGTTCAGATACACAGGAGTGGTTTCGCTGGCGCCAAAGGTCAGCCGGGCGTCGAGAGCAATGCCGTCCATTGCGCTGGCATGATAATGCGGCGCGCAAATATTGGCGTAAACAGCCCTGGCGGTAATTCTGCCGCTGGAAACTGCGACAGCAATCGTTTCTGTTTGCGGCGCCAGGCCATGATCCTTCAGCAGCTGCAAATATTCTTCCTGCGCTTGTTGGAGCGGTGTGTTGTGTAAATATTGAAAGGCCATAATTGTCTCCTATGCCATGGCGTAGAGTGTGACTTGCACGGTTGCTCCGGCGGGGAGCCCTTCGCAGTCGCGGGGGATGCAGATATACCCGTCCGTTGAGCTGAGATTGGTTATCTGTGCAGATTTGGCTTGCTGTGGATGAGCGTAGATGATGCCGTTTTGCTCTTCTAGCGACACTATTGTGTATTGGCTGCGTCCGTGATTGGCAGGGGCAGCGCTGGATAGCCGAGCAGTAATAGGATAGCGGATAACCTGCCTGCCCTGCAGCTGATAGAGCAGCGGGAGCACAAAAAGGTGACAGATGAAAAAGGCTGCTGCCGGATGCCCGGGCAAACCGACAACAGGTTTGCCGTTGATTTTGCCGAGAATAGTAGGCTTGCCGGGTTTGATCGCGATTCCGTGAAAAAGAACTTCTCCCAGCTGCTCAATAATGCCGCAGGTGGCGTCTTTGGTCCCTACTGAGCTACCGCCGGAGAGAATTAGCAGATCATTGTCAGCTATTGCCTGCTCTACTGTTGCTTTTAGTAGTGGTGGATCATCCTTAATGACGCCATAACAGGTCACCTGCCCGCCGGCTTTGCTGATTGCGGCAGTGACAAGAGTAGAATTGATATCCCGCACTTGGCCGAGGCCGGGGGCTTGGTCAGGCGCGACAAGCTCGTCCCCGGTAGAAAACACTCCCACTCTTAGCGGAGTGCAAACCGGTATTTGCGTGATGCCGAGTGCGGCAAGCGAACCCAAGTCCTGCGCCTCCAGTTTTTTGCCTTTTGGGAGCACTTTGGCGCCAGGCTTGACATCATCGCCGCGAAAAACAATATTATTCCCCGGAGCCACAGCCTTATTTATGCCGATGCTAGCGTCGCCATAGTCTTCGCTGTATTCGATCATCACCACAGCGTCAGCGCCCTTGGGGATAGCGCCGCCGGTGGGCACATACATGCAGCTGTCTTGTGGGAGCGCTGTCGCAGGTTCGCCCATCAGTACTTCTCCGTGCAGAGGGAGGATGCTGGGAATAGCTACGCTGCAGCCAAAAGTATCCGCTGCCCGCACAGCATAACCGTCTACGGCAGAGCGGTCAAAATCCGGCACATATACGTTGGCAATAATATCTTCGTACAAAACCCGATCCAAAGCCTCGGCCAAAGGCGCCAGCTCTTTTGCCGCGCAAAAAGAAAACTCATCTTTGATGATGGCAAAGACTTCTTCAGGTGTTTTAACTGTTAGCATAATTACTCCTTAGCTTGGAGGTCAAAGTAGGCGATAACATGTTTCTTAAAAGAAGCGGCAATCTCGGTTAAGTGTTTGTCCCGCTTAAAGCAAATCATCATCTCGCGGGCAAAGCGGGGGTCATCAATTGGCCGCAGGCGAATGTTTTCGTCTGAGCTATAGGCAGCGGTGCAATCTTCCAAAACAAAACCAACCACCTTATTCTTAGCGATCATTTGGCAATGATATTCCTGGCTGTCGGTAAAAAACTGTGTTTGCAGCGGGATGTTGAGCGCGATACAAAGGCGGTAGGCATACTCGATATAGGCAGCTCCGGCCATAAAAACAAAGGGATCCTTGCCCAGATCTTCCAGGACCACCTGCTTTTTGGCAGCTAAAGGATTGTCCTTATGCATAGCCAAAAAATATTTCTTTTTGCCCAGATGATAGCCCTGGAATTTTTCATATTTGAGGTCTTGCGGATAAACCAGCATATCATAATCATTAATATCCGGCTTTTCCAGTTGCTCGATATTGCTGCTGATACTCAGCTCTGTTTCCGGGTGAATAGCGACAAAGCTTTGCAGGCATTCCATCATCTTAGTGTTAGCGCCGCAGAGGCCGATTTTCAGCTTATTGCCAAAGCCATGCGCTAGCACATTCATATCATCCAAAGCAAGCTCCAGCTCGCGCAGGACCAAAGAGCTGAAATCGCAAAAGCGGCGGCCCTGATCATTAAGCACAATTTTTTTGCCGCTGCGCTCAAAAAGAGCCATACCAAGCTCTGCCTCCAGCTTGGCAATACTTTTGGATAGCGAGGACTGGGAAAGATGCAAAAGCTCAGCAGCCTTGGAAATATTCTCCAACTGCGCAACTGAGACAAAATACTTTAGCTGAAAGATATTCATATTGGCTCCTCCTGCAACATCTATTCCTCTTTGGAATAGATGTTGCAGCGATTCAGTGCATACGAAATATGCCTTTTTACGATAGATTGAGTCAAATAGCTATTTGAATGCCTGTATTGAAAATATTATCTGCTTGTTTTGCAAATATTATATATCAACATATTCCTAAAAGCAATATCAAAAACAGCAGCGCATCTTTACATGCCGGGCATAAACACCTAAACTATAGACATATGCGTATACCTATGCGCAATTATTTTTGAGTAAGATATATAAAATATTTTATATGATAAATATTTGAGGAAGGCAGGGATAAGCTATGAAAGTTCTTCGCATTAATACCAAAACACAAAAATGGACTGATGAACCATTCAAGGAAGAATGGAAAGTCTATGGACAAAGAGGGCTTGTTGATAAATTTATGGAGGCTGAACTGGACCCCAAATGTGATCCTCTTGGCCCGGATAATAAGCTGTTTTTTGTCAGCGGCGTTTTTGTTGGTACAGGCGTACCCAGCTCCGGCCGTGTTTCCGCCGGCGGCAAAAGCCCTTTGACCGGCACGATCAAAGAATCTACTGCCGGAGGACAAATTGCTCCATACCTGACATCAAATCAAATCAAATGCCTGGTTTTGGAAGACCAGCCATCTGCTGATGCTCCCTGGCAGGTGATTAAAATTGACGCGGACGCTAATGTGGAATTTTTGCCCGCTGATGAATACATGGGCAAAAACACCTATGAGTGCTCGGAAATGATTTTAGAGAAATATGGTAATAAAGCCACTGCAATGATGCTGGGCCGCGCGGGCGAGATGGGCTATAAGATCGCCAGCATCATGGCCATCGAATTCAACACCGGGCATCCTTGCCGCGCTATGGGGCGCGGAGGTTTAGGCGCGGTGCTGGCCTCTAAGAAGATTAAGGCTGTTATTATTGAAAAACCAAATGGCAAATACACTCCGGAATATGCGGATAAAGAGAAATTTGACGCAGCCAAGAAGGGTATTGCCACTGTTACCAAAGAAAACCCCAAATGTCAGGGCTTTACCACCAAAGGCACCGCGGGCTTCTTAACCGGCACCAACCAGGTAACCCGCGCTATCCCCATTCAGAACTTCCGCGGCGGAGCGGTTACTCCGGAGCAAAGAGAGCATTTTGGCCCCGAAGCCTGGGAAGCCAAAAATGCTAAAAGCGGCGGCAAAGGCAGTGTTCCTTGTCATGCGGGCTGCGTAATGCGTTGTTCTAATATTTACAATGGCCCGGACGGCAAACATATTACCTCTGGCCTGGAATATGAGACAGTGTCCCTTTTCTGCCCCAACTGCTTGATTTGGGACTTTGATGTGGCTGCCAAGCTGGATAGGTGGTGCGATGAGATGGGCATTGATACTATTGAAGCCGGCTCGCTGATTGCCATTAGCATGGATGGCGGTTTGATTGAGTGGGGCGACGGCAATGCTGCGGTTAAACTGCTGGCAGATGAGATGAACCAAGGCACAGAGCTTGGCTATATTATGGGCAGCGGCACTGTTCCTTTTGGTAAGCATTTAGGTGTTACCAGGGTTCCGCAGGTCAAGGGGCAGTCCTTTGCAGCTTATGACCCACGCACTCAGCCAGGCGGCGGCATTGTTTATGCTCTTTCGCCGCAGGGCGCGGACCATTCTGTCGGCCAGGTTGTGGCTCCGGATAAAAACAACCGGGAAATTCTGGCCATGGCCTGCAACCGTATGCTTGACCAGTCTATGGTGGATAACTTTGGCTGCATTTTGATGAACACCGCCTATTTTGGCGATCCTCGCTATGTTCCTGATTTGTATGAAGGACTGTTTGGCGGCGAGTGGGATAAAGAAAAACTTTATGAAATAGGCAGGGAAATGTTCCGTATTGAGCGTAAGTTTAATAAAGAAGCTGGCTTTGGCCCGGAAGATGACCAGATCCCGGATTACTTTGCCAAAGAAGCAAACCCCGCCAATGACAATAAGTTTGACCTGACCATTGAAGAGCTGCAAGAAGTATACCGCTCGATGGGGGCTTGCTACGACCAGCTGTAAACCAACCAAAGGGGTACAGCCGAATGATTATCGTTAATGACCGCCCCATGCCATGGCATCAGGGTATGACTGCAGCAGATGTCATACAAGCCTATAATCAATACGATTCTCTGATCTATCTTAATCCTGAACTGATGATTATCATCGATGGCAAAAGCTATAGCGACGAGGAAGCGTCATCTTTTCCGGTGCAGGATGGAGCGCGTATTATTCTCATGTATGAGTTTTGGGGAGGATAATCAGATGACAGAGACTCGTTATTTACGCAATATCAATATGCTTAGCGCTGATGAACAGCAGCAGCTGCAAAAATTCAGAGTATGTGTGCTGGGTTGCGGCGGCCTGGGCGGATATGTGATAGAAATGCTGGGCCGGCTCGGCATGGGCCATATCACTGCTGTTGACGGCGATGTGTTTGAGGAAACAAACCTCAACCGCCAGCTGCTTGCAACTGTCGATACGCTGGGGAAAAACAAGGCGGAGATGGCCAAAGAGCATATTGCAAAAGTCAATCCGCTGGTAGAAGTTACGTCAGTTGTGCAGATGTTTAGCGCCGCCAATGGTGAAAACATTTTATCCGGCCATGATATCATTGTTGATGCCTTGGATAATGCTACGACGCGCTTTTTATTGCAAGACTTGGCAAAAAAGCTCTCGATCCCCATCGTGCATGGCGCTGTGGCTGGCTGGTATGGCAAGATTACTACTATTTATCCGGGAGACGACACCTTGGACAGATTATACCAAAGAGGCAGAACCAAAGGTGTTGAAGAGAATTTAGGTACTCCCTCATTTACCCCGGCGCTGGTTGCTGCCATCCAGGTCAGCGAGGTTGTAAAAGTTTTGCTGAACAAAGGCAATACTCTGCGGCATAGGCTGTTATATGTTGATTTGCATACCAATATGGTGCAGATCATTGACTGCTAGGGCAAAACATCTTTCAGTAGCCGCGGTTGCTGTATTGGCAAATGATAAGAGAAAATATACGGTATTATGCTACTATGGAAGCAGTAGCTGATAATACAACTTTCGTCCTCCTGTTGGTCATGCCAAAGATCAGCAGGAAACAAAAACAGCGCCCAACTGCTATGCAGCAGTTGGGCGTTTTTTTAGAGCATAGATAGCATAATTTTATAATATAGATACCTGTATTTTATTTATTTTTTGTTATACTTAAAACAAAGGAGTGATGATTATGAGCAAAATTAAGATTGACAATGTGCCTTTTGGCCCCTTTCCCGCTGCGTTGATAGGCGCTGTCACAGACGGCAAAATTAATTATGCCCTGGCAGGGGCAGTGGGTTGCGTTTGTCTTGATCCGGTTTTATATGTGTCGCTGAAAAATAGCCATTATACTACTGCCGGGATTAAAGAGAGCGGCTATTTTAGCATTAATATTCCTTCAGTTGAGTTATTGGCTGAGGCTGATCTCTGCGGTATCGTCTCCGGCAAAGATACAGATAAATCAAAGCTGTTTCATAACTTTTTTGCTGATTTGGGCAAGGCGCCAATGATTGAAGAATGTCCGCTCAATTTTCTTTGTCAAGTGTTTCAAGAAACTGCGGTCAGAGGATTTGACGTTTTTTTTGGCGAAATTGTGGCTGCCTATGTCTCGCAGGATAAAATGACTGATAATAAGCCGGATATAGCCAAAATGGAGCCCTTTATGATGATGGGAGCCAGCTATTGCAATATTGAAAAAATTATTGGCTATCCTTTTGTTGAAGGTAAAACTTTAATTTAACCGCTGTGTTTTGCTTATTGGTTTTTTATTCAGGCAAAGGGGTCTCCTCAGTACTTGGCGGACGCTGGATATTTTGCCGCTTCTTATATATCAGCAGAACAATAGCTGTGACAATATAGCCCAAAACCTCTACTAATGCGCTACTGATTATATTTAGATGTAAGAAGGCGAGGATAATAAAATAAAAGATGGCATTTGCCGCAACTACGGTTACAGCAAAGAGGATGCTGATGGCCAGCTGTTGTTTGTCTAAGGCAGCCATGACCACAAAGATCAGCATGGCGATACGGCATAGCCATAAAAAGAGACAATAAATACGCAGCATTGCCAGCACATCAGTGCCGGGGATCGCTCCGGCTAGAGTATTGGTTACGATTGTGGGCGCAGCTAATACCAGGGCAACTGATCCCACAAATAAAACAAGGGGGACAATGAGCTTAAAGCGTTTGAAGCTGGCGGAGCGGTTGCTTTGTATCAGCAAATAGCTGATGATCAGAAACCACAGCCACAGGCCGTTTAGTGCATAGATATTGGCAATGGAAAAGGCAGAGGCTGCTGTCTGGGCAGCAGGCAGGCCCATATAATAGTTAATAAAGGCCACTCCCATCAGCTGCACATAATTTGCCATCAGCAAAACCAGAGCCATGAAAAAGGATTTGATATTTAGCTGCCGGGCATTAATTTTCCCTCTGATTTTGAGTAGGAGAATTACCGCGCATCCGAGCAGCGGCGGCGCTAAAATATTCCACAAACGGGTTTTTGTTAATAATTCCGCAAATTGCCCGGTGATCACCCCTTGCTGCCCAAAGATATCCCAATAGTAGCTGCTTTGAATAAAAGCGCAGGCAATAGACAGCAGGGCAGTAAAGCCCATAAACAAATATAGTATGGAGGCGCCACTATCAGCTTTGCGCGGTAGGGCCGCTCTTGTGGCTGCAATCGCTTGATCCGGCTCAGCGGGAACAGCCTTTTTGCAGTGAGGGCAAACTTCCATCTCGCGAGAGAGTGCGGCGCCGCAAAATTTGCATTCCATGATCAAACACTCCTATCTACAGGCATAAGCAGATGGCTGCCTGTGCCTGTAGCTCTTTTACTGTAATAAGTAATTATAGTTATTTGGCCAATCATCCGGCGCTATAGGGCATAGGCCTCTTTGAATAATTTGAGATATTCCTTTTCGGTCATCGGCCGGGGGTTGCTGGGGTTGGAAACATTGGCCTCTGAGGCCTTGGCCAGTGCCGGAAAATCCTCCGGTTTAATTTCGGGAATCTGATTCATTTTCGGAATATCAACATCCAGACATAGCTTTTGCAGCTCGTCCGCGCCTTGCATGGCCGCGTCATGCGCTGAGATATCTTTGATATCAATGCCCATGGCCAGGGCGGCGCGGGCATATTTTTCGGTAGCTGCGGGGATATTAAACTTGGTAACTGTCGGCAGCAAAATGGCATTAGCCACACCATGGGCAATATCATAACGCCCGCCCAGGGCCTCAGCCATGCAGTGAACAGAGGCGACATCGGCATAGCCAAAAGCAATGCCAGCTATGGTGCTGCCCAGCATCATGCCGGTGCAGGATTCGATGGTGGGGTTATGTACAGCATCACGCAGATTGGCAATGATCAGCTCAATGGCATAAAGTGCGTTGGCGTCAGTATGCGGGCTGGCAACAGTGCAGGTGAAAGCTTCCACGGCATGGGTCATAGCATCAATACCGCAGGCTGCCATGATGTGCGAGGGCAAATTGAGCAAAGTACCGGGGTCAATCAAGGCCAGGCTGGCTGCTGCCTTGGGGTCAAAAACATTGAGCTTAACATGAGTTTGGCTGTCGGTGATCACCGCAAAAGGAGTGACCTCGCTGCCAGTACCGGCAGTGGTAGGGATGGCAATCAGCGGGGTGATTTTTTGCTTAAGCAGCTGAAAGCCGCAATAGTCCTGAATTCTGCCGGAATGGGTGAGCAGTACGCCAATAGCTTTAGCCACATCCATCGAGCTGCCGCCGCCGACTGCGATCAGCAGATCGACCTTTTCCGCCCGGGCAAGATTAGCTCCGGATTCGCATTGAAAGTCGCGCGGATTGGGAACAATATCATCAAAGATAATATAGGGAATATGCTCTTGTTTGAGGCCGTCTTCCACTGCTTTAGTCAGTCCGGCATTAATCACACCTTTGTCTGCGACCAGCATTACCTTGGTCGCACCCATAGCTTTGGCCGCAGCGCCTGCTTCATTAATCACGCCTGCGCCAAATTCAATTTTTGTCGGTAGCTCAAAAGAATAACGTGGTATTTCCATATTTGGTGCCTCCTTTGGATATTATATTGTTGTTTAGCTTTATTGTACTGCCAAAAATTATATCCGTCAAACATAAAAGAGCAAATGCGTGGCAAAATAAGGTATAAGCATAATAAACCCCTGAGGATAAAAGACATTTATGTTTGAATGGGTCTGGCAATTATTGGTGAATATCGGTCTCACCTGGCAGATTAATCTGCTCGCATATTTGTTGTCGCTCAGCATTATTTTGCTGATCAGCTTTGCCCTGCGTTTTATCCTGCGCTTTCTTTTTAACCGTATTGCGCTGCTTTTGTCGCGCCGCGATAGTGATAACTGGAATGCCGTTTTTGTCAAGCGCAAGGTCTATCGCCGTCTGGCCAATATGCTGATCCCGATATTGCTTGCTATTTACGCGGAAGATGTGCCTATTTATCATGATTTAACGCTTAAGCTGGTCAATATTGTCAGCGTAGTTGCAGCGGTTTTTTTGCTCAGCTCTCTGCTTGATGCTTTTGGCGACCTTTACCGGCGCAGAGCTATCTCCAGAGTACGACCGCTGAAAGGAGTGCTGCAAATCAGCAAAGTTGCGCTGATGATTTTTGGCGCGGTGGTGGCAGTGGCTATTGTCGCCGGCGAAAACCCCCTGGCTCTGCTGGGCGGTGTCGGCGCCATGACAGCAGTCACCTCGCTGATTTTCAAGGATGCCATTTTGGGCTTTGTCGCCGGCATACAGCTGACAGGCAATGATATGGTGCGTATTGGTGATTGGGTAGAGATTCCCGGCCAGGCAGCGGACGGCACTGTCATTGATCTTTCCTTGACCACAGTGCAGGTAGAAAATTTTGATAATACTGTTACTTCCATCCCGGCCTATGCGCTAATTTCTAATGCCTTTATTAATTACCGCAATATGGAGCAAAGCGGCGGCAGAAGGATTAAGCGCGCTATTTTTATCGACGCTGCCTCGGTAAAAATTGCCGATCGGGAGATGATAGAGCGTTTCCGCTCGATCCGCCTGATCAATGGCTATATTGATAAAAAGCTGCTAGAGCTGGAGAGATATAATGCCACCTATGGCTATGGCACAGATGAAAATGTCAATGGCCGGCGGCTGACTAATGTCGGTACCTTTCGCGCTTATATCAATGCCTATCTCCACCAGCACCCGGGCATTCATCAGCAAATGATTATTATGGTGCGCCAGCTGGCGCCGGAGCAAAGCGGTCTGCCGCTTGAAGTGTACGCTTTTACCAATACTGTCGAGTGGAAAGAATATGAGACTATTCAGGCGGATATTTTTGACCATATTTACGCGGTGGCGGAGGAATTCGGTCTTAGTATTTATCAGCAACCATCGAGCAGGGATATCCGTGCACTGGCTCCTGAGCAAAAACAGTCATAAGACAAGCGCAAAACCCTTTCTCCAGCATAATATGGGAGCAGAGAAGGGGTGGTGGTTCTTGTGGCAGCGCTTTTTAGCGGTGCAGTGTCTGCTCTGCTTTTGGTCATAGCCTTATCCATGGATGCTTTTGTCGCCAGCTTTGCTTATGGGAACAATAAGATTAAAATCCCCTTTAGCTCAGCGCTGGTGATTAATTTTATTTGTACCGGCAGCCTGGCCTTGTCTTTATTGCTGGGCGCTTTTATTCGTCCCTATATTGATGCCAATATCGCAAAAACGATTTCCTTTGCAGTACTTTTTGTTTTGGGGATGGTCAAATTATTTGATAGCAGCATCAAGTCTTTGATCAGGCGCAAGCAGATTGTTGATAAGCAGTGGGCTTTCCGTGCGCTGCATTTGAATTTTATCCTCCATATTTATGCTAATCCAGAGGAGGCGGATAAGGATGCCTCGCAATGTCTCTCCAAGGCCGAGGCTGCTTCTTTGGCTGTCGCCCTCTCTTTAGACGGTTTGGCGGTGGGCTTTGGCGCCGGGCTGGGGTTGGTCAATGTTCCGCTGGTCCTTGTGTTTTCGCTACTGCTGCATTTGCTGACGATCAGTCTTGGCGCTTATCTGGGGCATAAGCTGGCCAAAAAAAGCGCCTTTGATTTATCCTGGCTGAGCGGTGTTTTATTAATAATCTTAGCGTTTACCAAATTAACTTAGGTTTTGTTATCTACTACTTTTCAGGGTCCTCATAAAAAGAAGTGCCAGCTTAAAATGCTGGCACTTCTTGATATTGCTGTAGAACAGCTGATAATAATATATAGCTGATTGTTTTTGGTGCCGGATATTCAGTAAAACTATTTTTTTCTGAAACTTACTTTAATATTAAAGAGATTCTTGTTGCTGGCTTTATCCAAGCCCTGTACTTCATAATCAAGGTTGTCGCCATAAAGATACAGTTCAATCTCCTGCTCAGCATGGGCCTCTGCTAAATAATCAATATGCAAGGAAGAAAGGGCATACTCCTCGTGCCAGCTGACAGGGAAAAGATCCATCAGCCAACTGATATAACAGGCATTGTTCATATGGCCGTTAATATCCAAATCACTATACATAACTGTGCGGCAGGTAACCTGCGCGGCTGCAGCTTTGCTTAGTTTTAGACGCTGCGGCTCAGCCAGAGTTGGTATAATATCTGCGGCCGGCGGGAAAGAAATTTCATTTCTGGCGGGTATTTGAATGCTGCGCTTAGCCAGATCAACCACAACCCAGCTTGTTGCCATAAAGGCTATTTGCTCACCCGTGTCATCACAAAACTGCACATAGCGCGGATAGGTAATTTTGCCTGGGGTGCCGTACCAGGTGAGCCCGGTCACACTGTCTTTGAGCCCGGGATAGCGTTTCACCACCAGCTCTGCTCGAACCAGCATCCACACCAGATTGGTAGTAACAATATTTTCTCTGGCAAAACCCAACTTGGTACTATGGTCGCCGGCAATTTCTTGCATAAAGCGAAAAATGGAATCCGGTTTCCATAAACCAAAGAGATCAATATCATTGGTGAAAAGTCTTATTGTATCAGTATAAGTTTGCATTTTCTGTCCATAAAAGTTTATTTGTATAGTATTTGTCCTAATTTTATCATTTAACTCATAGTAAAGCAAATCTGTTCATTCTTTAGTCTGATGAATTAATAGCCAGCTAAAATGGGCAATAAGTTACAAAATAGCTATCATCGTGACAAAAATAATTAATTTATGAAAAAAAATTTTGTTTTTGTAACAAAAAGTGTAGATATTTAGATTTATCTATGTTATAATAACAACACGAAATGATTTTCGTACTGTACCATTCATACCATACCATACATACCCTATGTGGTCCATGCAATGCATGGCCAAACAATAAAGACACGCAAAGCGTGTCTTTATTGTTATTTTTCCGAGAGCATTTGCTGGAAGAGTATTGCCTTATAGCTACAGATTAATAGTTTTTGTGGCAATATTGTCGGAGAAGCTTTTGTCATGCTCCACAAAAACCATGGTCGGGCAATAGCTGAGCAACAACTCTTCGATTTGAATACGCGAAAGCACATCAATAAAATTAAGCGGCTCATCCCAAACATATAAATGCGCCTGCTCGCAAATGCTTTTTGCCAGCAGTACTTTTTTCTTTTGCCCGCTGCTAAAGCTGGCTATATCCTTTTCAAATTGCAGCCGCGGAAAAGCCATTTTACGCAGCATCGCCTTGAAGACGCTTTCGTCTAGCTGCTGCTTATCGGCAAAATCGCTCAGATTTCCTTGCAGCCAGGAAGTGTCCTGTGAGACATAGGAGATGGTTAGCCAGCTGCTACGGATAAAACTGCCGCTATAGCTAATATCTTCGCCGATGATCAGCTTCAGCAGCGTGGATTTGCCGCTGCCGTTTTTGCCGCAGATAGCCAGCCGTTCCCCTTGATCCAAAGTAAAACTGAGCCGGCTGATTACTTGTTTATCGTCATAGAAGAGCGATAAATCATTTGCTTCCAGCAAGCGGCTGCTATGATGCTTAGCGGGGATCAGCTTCAGGACATCAGCTGTTTCAATATTTTTGAGCAGCTGAGATTTTTTCTCCATTGATTGTTGCTGCCGTTTTTCAATCACTTTTGCCGTTTTCATCATCTTGGCAGCCTGATGCCCAATATAGCCCTTATCCACTTTAGATCCGGAGTTGCGCTGGCCGAATTTGCCTTTCTCAATATCATCCGACCATTTATTAGTACGTTTGGCCGCTGCCTGCAAATGCTTGATTTCGCTTTGCAGCTTTTCATTTTCCGCCAGTTCAAAATGGTCTTGTCTCTGTTTATTCTCCCACCAGCTGGAGAAATTGCCCTTTTGCACCTCAATATTGGTGTTATTGATGACCAGGATATGGTCAATGCAATTATCCAAAAAGGCGCGGTCATGAGAAACAAGAATAAAACCGCTTTTGCGGCGCAGATATTTGCTCACCAATTCGCGGGCTTCTCTGTCCAGATGGTTGGTCGGTTCATCGATCAGCAGAAAGCTGTTGGGTTTTAAGAACAAGGCAGCCAGCAAAACTTTGCTGCGTTCCCCTTGCGAAAGTGTGGCAAAAGCACGGTCAAGCACTTCTTCGTCAATATTCAGCTGGTTCAGCTCATAGCTCAATTCCCACTCCTGATAATCATCATAGATGCTGTTGATAATATCAAGAGTTTTCTTCCCGCTGTCATCTATCTGATAGGGGAAATATTCAAAATTGGCAGCAGCGGAGATGGCGCCGCTATAGCGGTATTTGCCCAGCAACAGGTTTAAAAAAGTAGTCTTGCCGCGGCCGTTTCTGCCAATAAAGCCCAAACGCCAGTTGGTATCAAGACGCAGGCTGACGTTCTCAAAAATATTATCATAACTACCCTCGTAAGCAAAGGTAAGATTAGTGACGCTAATCATTGACATAAAAATAACTCCTTTTCACAGTACCCTTGGTTTAGCAATTAGGCAATAAAAATAGCTGCAAGAAAGTTCACCTTGCAGCCAAATTGGCCTATCAATACGGAAAAGTAGTGATTAAAGTGCATTTGAAATGGTAACTTTCTTGCCTTAGCGTAACAAAACAGAGCCAGATGACGAAAAGCTGATTTTGTTCGCTGATAAAAATGTTAGCAAGAAAAATTACGCATCAACAGGCACTCCTTTAATTATTTATAGCTGGATTATAGCATGATTATTTACCAAAGGCAACTCTTTTGTTGGTTGTTTCTCCCTGAGCGGGAGCAGGAATAGCGCGCTCTTCGTTGGCAGCCGCCAATTCTGCTTTGCTTCTTAGCTGTGGTAAAAGCTTGATCAGCACAAAGATGCCAATGGCAATATAGATGAGCATCACCGGCACATAAGTGCCAAATATGTCGTAGGCAACATTGATGATCGGCACTCCAAGAGAAATACCGGCCGTTACTGCGGCAACATACATACCCAGATATTCGCGGTATGATTTTTTGCCCAGCACATTTTTGGCCAGCAGCGGCGCCAGCACTGCCTGCGAGGCCACTGATATGCTGAACACAGCGACAAAAGCCCAGGCCATGCCTGTCGTTTTGCAAAAGATCAGCATCAGCGTACCCAGGGCAAAAGAGATTAAACAAGCGGCTGCCGCAGCCTTGGTGCCAAAGCGGTCATCAACCCAGCCAATGAGAATTTTGGTGCCGGCCAGGGCAAAGTAGACAGCGCCATAAATAGTACCGGCAAAAACGGGGTCTAGGCCGTTTACCTGCAAATGGCCCGGGGTGGCGACCAAAACAGCATGGGCGATCAGGCCAAAGGTAAATGCGGCGATAAGTGTCCAGCGCACGCTGCTTTTTTCGCGAAGTAACTTTTTAAACCCGGCAAAATAGCCCATGCGCGGAGCTTGTATGGTGGTTTTTTGCAGCTTGATTGCCTCACGCGGTTTTTCTTTAATCAGAACAATCAGCGGGATAGCTATTATTGCCAGGCAGATAGCAGTTAAAAAATATGCCTGCTGATAGCCCTGGTTTTCGATGATATCAACAAAGATGCGGCTGAAAAGAAAGCCACCCAGCCCGCTGCCTGCCGAACAAACGCCGAGCAGGAGCCCCTGCCGCGTGCTAAACCAGCTGTTGATCAGGATAGAAATCGTGGTAGAGCTGCCAACACCCATGCCCATGCCGGTTAAAATACCGCCAAGATAAAAAACAGGCAAGCTTTCTGCGCGGGAGAGAATGAGAAAACCGACAACAACAGCGATAAAGCCGGCGCTGATCATTTTTTTAATGCCTGCGTAGCGGTAGAGCTTGCCATAGCAAAGATTAATCACCATACAGGTCAGGGTGGAGAGGCTTATGGTCAGAGAAAAGGCGCTGCGCGAGAACCCAAAGTGCTCGCTTACCGGGACAATAAAAAGGCCGGATGGCGAATTGACCATTCCGATCATCATAAAAAATAGCACAAAGCAGCAGCTCAGCACCACAAGGCTGTATTTGTCTGTTTTCTCTTCCACTTCGGGGTTCATCTCCATTTATATTATTGTGCAGTAGCCAATACCTTTTTACATAAAAAATATCCCAACAGTGCCAAAACACTCCACGGATAGGTAAAAATAGCATATTTATGTGTTATTCACTCACGATACGCCTAAATAATAGCATATCTTGTATATCACTGCAAGAGATAAAGTGGATATTTTTAACAATATTTTGCCTGGTTTCCCTTTCCTTGACAGCGTTCGCGATACAGGATAAAATTACAAAAGAATAAAGGATATCTGCTCTTGGCAGGGACTGCGTTTTTATCTAGTATAATAGCAAAGTTGAGGGGAATTTTATGGCAAAAGGCAGAAGTATTTTTTTCTGCAATGAATGCGGCGGAGAATCGATCCGCTGGGTGGGGCGCTGCCCGCATTGCGGAGAGTGGAACACCATGGTCGAGCAGAAAGTTGACAGCAAGCCAACTGCTGCGCAAACCGGACAAATTAAAATGCGCGCGGTCAAGCCTCTGCCTATACAAACGGTAACAACAGACCGGCAAAACCGCTATTTGCTCGGCATTGATGAGCTGGATACTGTTCTTGGCAATGGCCTAACCCCCGGCAGCACGGTGCTGTTGGGCGGCGAACCGGGTATCGGCAAATCCACCCTGCTTTTGCAGGCCGCAGCCAAAATGGCTAAATTCGGCAAGGTGCTCTATATCAGCGGCGAAGAAGCCTCCGAGCAGATCAAACTGCGCTATGACCGCCTCAGCTCTGCCGAAAGCACGGATAAGGTGGACAATATTTTTCTGCTGGCGCAAACAGATATCAATGCTGCGCTGGAGGAAGCATCAGCCCTGCAGCCGACTTTGTTGATTATTGACAGTGTGCAGGCCTTGTTTTCGCCGGATTTAGACAGCGCAGCTGGCAGTGTTTCCCAGGTGCGTGCGGTAGCGGCAGCGGCGATTGCCTTTGCCAGAGAATATAATACAGCAGTGATGATGATTGGCCATGTCACCAAAGAGGGGCAATTAGCAGGCCCGCGCGTTTTGGAGCATATGGTTGATACAGTGCTTTATTTTGAAGGCGACCGCTACAATGCCCTGCGTATGCTGCGGGCAGTGAAAAATCGCTTTGGCTCTACCAACGAAATTGGTGTTTTTGAGATGGAGAGCTCCGGGCTGCAGCCTGTTTCCGCCTCAGCCTATTTTGTGGGGCAAAGCCATCTTGGTTCGCCGGGCAGCGCTATTACCTGCGTTTTGCAGGGCAGCCGTCCCTTGCTGATCGAGGTGCAGGCGCTGGTTTCCCCTTCATCTTTTGGCAATCCCCGCCGCTTAGCCAGCGGCTATGATTATAATCGACTGTTAATGATTATTGCCGTTTTGGAGCGCAAATTTAATTTTCGTCTGGGCGATAAGGATATTTATGTGAATATTGCCGGAGGCTTGCGCTTAGATGATCCCAGTGCGGATCTGGCAGTAGCAGCGGCCATAGTTTCTTCGCTGCAAGACAAGCCTTTGGATAAAGAAATTATCCTGCTGGGAGAGATTGGCCTTTTGGGTGAGCTGCGCGGTATTAGTCAGCCTTCCCGCAGGTTCAAGGAAGCAGCTTCCTTTGGTTTCACCAGCGCGCTTTTTTCACAGTCTAAGTATGAAGGCAAAGAGGCGATAGGGAAAATCGTGGCAAAGGATTTAGCGCAGGCTTTGCAAATGTTGGGGTTGCTATGAGGAAAGGGCAGGTGAAGGCATGAAAACGTTGGCGGTTTTTGGCGATTCGATTATGCGCGGGGTTTATTGGGATGAGATAAGCGGCAAATACAAAGTTTGGCGCAATCCCTATCTCAGCGAAATTGAGCGGCAAACAGGCCTGCAAATTAATAATCACTCGCAAATGGGCAGCACTATCACCAGAGGGCGGATGCTTTTTGATAAAGCAATCAGCCGTGGCCTGGCTTGCGATTATTTGCTATTGGAGTTTGGCGGTAATGATTGCGATTATGATTGGCAGCGCATCTCTGCGGCGCCGGATCAAAAACATTTGCCCAAGACGCCCTTAGCTCTTTTTGAGGACAATTTAGAAAAATTTATTACCAAAGCTCGCAGCCTGAACATGCAGCCTTTGCTGCTAGCGCTGCCGCCGATTAATGCCCAAAAATATTTTGCCTGGCTGAGCAAAAATCTTGACAAAAAAGCGATATTGCATTGGCTGGAAGAAGTAACAGCTATCTACCGCCAGCAGGAATTATATTCTCTGGCCACCATCAAAATGGCTGAGGGAAAAACTTGCCCGCTGATTGATGTCCGCAGCGCCTTTTTAGTTAAGCATGATCAAGATGAGCTGATTGGCAGCGACGGCTTGCACCCTACCATTAAGGGGCATAATTTGATTTGGAAGATTATTAGCCAATATCTATCTAAAAACAAAGCAATGGCAAATATTTAATGACAAAGAAAAATTTTGCTGAAATTTTGCTGATAATTGCCATGATAAAAGGTGTTTGCAGTCAAGATGTCGAAATTTAGCTTGTTTGGATTTGGCCTTGTATGACAGGGGGACTTTATGTATAAGCTGAAAAAGACAGCAATAATATGTTTGCTTTTGGCAGTGGTATTGTTGATGCCTGTTTCAGCATCGGCGTCCTCTCCCGGTTCAGCCGGCGATCCTTTGGTCAGCCAGTCCTGGGTGGAAGAGTATTTAGACTCCCAATTTGCTCCGCTTGAGCAACAGATCAAGGATTTACGTTCGGCGCTGCTGACATATCTTGGTATGGGCCCGGTTGATTTGCAACTGTATGTTGGCAGCCCAACTGCATATGTTAATGGTGTAGCCAAGTCCATTGATCCTGACCGTTCATCTATCGTGCCGCAGCTACTCAGCGATAGCGCCGGCGGTGGTTATACGATGGTGCCGATTAGGTTTGTGGCGGAAAGCATCGGCGCCGAAGTAGAGTGGGTTGATGCCAGCAAGCAGGTTATTTTTACCGAGGGCCAACGCAAGGTTGCGCTCACTATCGGCAGCAAGCAGGCTGTGATTAACAACACCACCTATACTATGGGATATGCTCCCTATATTAGCAATGGCCGTACTTTTGTCCATATCCGTTTTGTGGCCGAAGCGTTTAGCTGTGCGGTTGATTGGGATCAGCAACAAAAAAGGGTTGATATCCAAAGATAGGTTTCATATTTAATTTAAAACAATTATTCGAGGTAGATTATTATTATGAGTGGAAATGAATTTTGGGAACAGGATATGACCACAGTCAACGGCGGCAAGAACTGGTTTAGCTCTTTGTCGATGAAACGCAAGGTCCTTTTTGGGCTGCTGCTCTTATTTGTCTTGCTCTGGGCCTTTTTTGTCGGCTTTCAAATAGCCCAAGGCTTAGCGCCGTCTCCAGATGAGTGGAATATTATCACTGCGGATCAAATTGGCGAGATCGAAGAAAATCAAGTTGTCAAGCTTGAGGGCATACACACGGTGCTGATTATTGGCAGCGATATGCGTGAAGGATATGAAGGTGGGCGTACGGATACCATTATGCTCGCCTTTATCAATGGCGATGATGAGGAAATTTCGCTGCTTTCTATCCCCCGCGATACCTATGTGCAGTTGCCCGGATATTCTACCAGAACGAAGATTAACCATGCCTATGCCTATGGTCAGGAAAGCCTGACGAAATCGACTATAGAGCAATTCTTGGGCATTAAAATTGACGACTATGTAGTAGTCGATTTTGAAGGCTTTGTGGCTCTGGTGGATGAGCTGGGCGGCGTGGAAGTCAATGTTGATCAAAGAATGATTAACTATGATGAAAAGATTAATTTGAACCCCGGCCTGCAGACTTTAGACGGTCAACAGGCTCTCGGATATTGCCGTTTCCGTATTGGCCAAGACGGTACCAAAACTGTTAGTGATATTCAGCGCGCTGAGCATCAGCAAACTTTCCTGATTGCCCTAAAAGATAAACTGCTCTCAGGCTCCACAGTGTGGAAGGTCCCGCAGCTGGTTACTCTGGCCAACACCTATCTGCAAACAAGTATGCCGGTCAGCGATGCCATAAGACTAGGCAGAGGGCTGATGAATATGGATCTGTCCAATATCAAAACCTATACTATCCCGACTAGCAGCATGTGGATAGGCAATGTCAGCTATGAAATCGTCAACAAAGCAGGAACCTTGGCTATTTTGGATGAAATTATTGGCAATGAATATGCCTATACGCCAAATATTATTGATGGCGGCGCCGACGCTCGCTACAGCCCGCCGGATAACAGTACGCCGGAAGATGATACTCTTCCTGAGCTGGATCCGCCCGATGGCTCCGGCGCAACAGACCCCGCTACTGTTGATCCAACAACTCCGACCAATCCGACCGACCCGGGCGGCGCCATTGATCCTGTTCCGGATGACCCTGGCACAGGCGGCGCCGGATCAGACATTCCTGAACCACAATAAATTATGCTATAAACAAGTTTTCTCTAAAGGAAATAGTATGCGTATTCTCAATATACGGGTAGATGAAAAAAACACTGAGCAGGTTATGGCGGCGATAGAAAATTTTATCGCCGCTTTTCGTTCCGGTGCAGCCAAATGTCAGCAGATTATCACCATTAATCCGGAGGGCATCATGCTGGCGCAAGAAGACCCGGCTTTGGCAACAATCATCAATGAGGCGGCGCTTGTCACTGCTGACGGCAATGGCATTCTCTGGGCAGCCAAGCAAAAAGGCCAGCCGCTGGCTGAGCGTGTCACCGGCATCGATTTAACTTATAAATTGTGCAGCCAAGCAGCCGAGCAAAGCTATAGCATTTATTTGCTGGGCGGCAAAGAGGGCGTGGCTGCCGCTGCCGCGGCCAGGCTGATCGAGCAATATCCCAGCTTGGTGATCAAAGGAGTTGATAACGGCTATTTTGCTGACCGCGAAGAAACGGTTATCGCGGATATTGCCGCTAAAAAGCCGGATATTCTTTTTGCGGCTTTAGGCATGCCTTATCAGGAAAAATGGCTGCATAATAATGCAAACAAGCTTGATTGCGGCGTGATGATCGGTGTTGGCGGCAGCTTTGATGTGATTGCCGGCAATGTGCGCCGCGCGCCGGTATTTATGCAAAAATTGCGCTTGGAATGGTTGTGGCGACTGCTGATCTCACCGTCAAGGTGGCGCCGCTATGCCGCTATTCCCCGCTTTATGGCTGCGGTAAAAAAAGAGCTAAAAACATCTCGTAACTAAAAATGCTGTTTTATCAATAAAATGTCATTAAAAAAAGCAAAAAAATAACTCCGGTTTCAGCCGGAGTCATTTTTTTATTAGGCAAAGCCTATTTCCATCACCTTAGAGTTGGTCAAAACTAAAACTAGTTCTGGCTGCTAATGGTGGAAGAAGCGTTACTTACGGAACTGTTCTGGCCCTGTGCCAAAGCCTGTTCTGCGAAAGCAACCATTTTACGGGTCATATTACCGCCAACATAACCGTTCTGACGGGAAGAAAGCTGACCTTTGTCAATCTGATCATAGTTTGAGATACCCAGTTCGCTGGCGACTTCCATTTTGAAGTTATTGAGAGCGCCGGAAGCGGAAGGTACGGTAGGAGTATTGCTGCTTCTGCTCATTTAAAGTTTCACCTCCTTTGTAAGTGTTGGTACTAGTTTTGTCCCAATTGTCAATATATATCCTTGACAATTTTTGCCTGTTGCCGCTTGGTTTTTATCAGCAAAAATAATAATAGAAAAATAATCCCCGCAAATTATTATCCGCAAAGAACAACAAAATATTTATTTTTACATATAATAAATAATTATTTTTCTTAGCAAAAACAGCTGAGGATTCGCATTCCAAATAGCTAAGTTTTGAGAAAGACGGCAAAACATAATATTATAGAGGAAAAAAGTGGATAATAACGAATATTAGCCGGAGAGAAAGGCATAAAAAAGATGTTTCTGCAAGAAATTAGCAATGAGGACAGATATGGAGAAAGATTATGAACAAAGAAGAGATTAATCAATTGTTTGCTGCTGCTTTTGCTGCTAGAACAAAAGCCTATGCGCCCTATTCCCATGTTAGCGTTGGCGCGGCTTTGATGAGCCTCGACGGCAAAATTTTTAGCGGCTGCAATATTGAGAACGCTGCTTTTTCAACCTCTATTTGCGCGGAAAGGGTGGCTGTAGCACAGGCTGTTGCTGCCGGATATAAGCAGTTCAAAGCCATTGCTATCTGCGGCGGAGCCATAGAAAAAGGCGCCGATGATGTCAGCTTTTTCCCTCCCTGCGGCGTCTGTCGGCAGGTGTTGACCGAGTTTTGTCCGCCGGACTTCCCGCTTTTTATTGCCGTGGGAGAGAATAATTATCAGGAGCTTACTTTGGCAGATAGTTTGCCGCAATCTTTTAGCGGCAATAATCTTATCTGAATAGATTTTGAAAATAAAGCGATAAGCAGCTGTTTTTGATTGCAAAAATAGCGCTTTAATGTTATATTAGTACGGTTACCATTCTTTTGATTACGGAGGCAAAAAAGTTGGAAATCAATACCCTGATGGGAAAAAGAAGGCAAATTGTTCGCCGCAGTGTCATTGCAGCAATGGAGGCTGCCCAGGCTGCCGGCAAGCTCAGCTATGAGCAGCTGGCAGATTTTGCGGTAGAGCGCCCGCGTGAGGCTGCGCATGGCGATTTTGCAGTTAATATTGCGATGCTGATGGCCAAGCAATGCGGCATGGCGCCGCGCGATATTGCCAGAACGATTGCCGAATATATAGATTTTAACAATACCACTATTGCTAAAATGGAAATTGCCGGGCCCGGTTTTATTAATTTTCGCATGGCAGACGACTGGTTGGCCTCCTGTTTAGATGAAATTGTTGACCAGGGCGAAGATTTTGGCCGCTTAGATCTTGGCCAGGGAGAAAAGATTCAGGTAGAATTTGTTTCTGCCAATCCCACTGGCGAGCTGCATATGGGTAATGCCAGGGGGGCTGCTATCGGTGATTCTTTGGCCGCTATTCTTGAGCTTGCCGGTTTTGAAGCCAGCAGAGAATTTTATGTCAATGATGCCGGCAACCAGATCGAAAAATTTGCCAATACCTTAAACGCGCTTTATCTGATTGAGCTGGGTGAAGAAATTGAGTTTCCCGAAGACGGCTATCATGGGGCGGATCTGCCTCTTTTAATCAAAAAACTGGTGGCGGAAATTGGCGATAAATATCAGCAAATAGAGGAGCCTTTGCGCAAAGAATATTTGGCTGAATACGCGCTCAGAGAAAAGCTGGCTGCCATCAAAGCCGCTTTGGAAAATTTTGGCGTTAATTATGATGTCTGGTTTTCCGAACGCAATCTTCATGACAGCGGCGCAGTCAAAGATGTGATAGATCAGCTGGGACAGCGCGGCTGGTTACTGGAAAAGGAAGGCGCCCTCTGGCTCGATTGCGAACGCTTCGGCGAAGAAAAGCCGGAGGTTCTGGTGCGCGCCAATGGCATCCCCACCTATTTTGCCGCTGATATTGCCTATCACCGCGACAAGTATCAGCGCGGCTTTGATAAAGTGATCGATATCTGGGGAGCTGATCATCATGGCCATGTAGCCAGGATGAAAGGCGCTATGGAGGCGCTCGGTTATGACTATGACCGGCTGGAAGTGATTTTGATGCAATTTGTCCGCCTGTACAAAGACGGTGAACTGCTGAAGATGAGCAAGCGCACCGGCACCTATGTGACCCTGGACGAACTGGTGGAAGAAGTTGGACGCGATGCGGCCCGTTTCTTCTTTGTGATGCGCAGCGCCGACAGCCTGATTGATTTTGATATGGATTTAGCCAAATCTACCCGTGCGGATAATCCGGTCTATTATGTCCAGTACGCGCATGCACGGATTTGTTCTATTTTAGCTCAAGCTAACGGGCTTGTCGATCAGCAGGCAAAGGTTGATTTTACGCTGTTGCAGGATGAATCAGAGCATCAGCTGGCTCTGGATTTGGCTTATTTCCCGGATCAGGTAGCTTATGCGGCTATGCACCGCGCTCCGCATCATATTGCCAGCTATCTTTTGGATCTGGCCGGGCATTTGCATAATTTTTATGGGCAATGCCACTGCATTATTGATGACTTAGAGCTGATGGCAGCCAGACTGGCTTTGATGAAAGCCACTGCCTTTGTGTTGAAAAAGGGGCTCAGTCTTTTAGGCGTTTCTGCTCCGGAAAAAATGTAACTATTTCATCTTCAGTTAATAATTGTGAGATACGATCCGGGGAGATCAGGAATAGAATAATACCTGAAATCCTTGGTTGAAGAAGGGCAAAAAATGATAAAAAAATTATTTTCTTGCATCAAGGGATACGGCAAAACCTCCATTTTGACATCTGTCTTTGTGATAGTTGAGACGATTTTGGAGGTTTTTATCCCCTTTTTGATGATGAGAATTGTCGATATTGGTATTGCCAATGCAGATTTGGCCTATGTGCTCAAAACAGGCTTGCTGATGGTGTTAATCGCCATGGCATCCTTTGCTTGCGGTACTTTGGGCGGCCGTTTCGCCGCGGTAGCTGCTACCGGCTTTGCCAAGAATGTACGCGCCAGGCTGTTCCATAATATTCAGGATTTCAGCTTTGCCAATATTGACCGCTTTAGCTCTGCCAGCCTGCTCACCAGGCTGACTGTTGATGTCACTAATACGCAGACAGCCTATATGATGAGCATACGTATGCTGGTGCGCGCGCCGGTGATGCTCATCGCTGCCACGATTATGGCATTAACAATTAATGCCTCACTGGCAGTGGTCTTTTTAGTTGCTTTGCCGATCCTGGCAGTGGCGATTATCCTGATTATGCGTGTGGCTTATCCCCGCTTTGGCAAAATGTTGGAAAAATATGATGAGATGAATGGCGAGGTGCAGGAAAAGCTGACCGCTATTCGTGTGATCAAGGCTTTTGTGCGCGAAGATTATGAGTGTGATAATTTCGGCGTTTCTGCCTCAACCTTGCGCAACTTCCAGCTGCGGGCGGAGAAGGTGGTTATCTTTGCTATGCCGGTGATGATGACAGCTATGTATGCCTGCATTATCGCTGTACTGTGGTTTGGCGGCAACCAAATCATTGGCGGCACGATGGAGGCAGGCGCTTTATTCAGCTTCATCGGCTATGTGGCGCAGATTTTGATGTCCCTGATGATGATATCAATGGCTTTTCTCACTATTGTTATTTCCCGTGCGTCAATACAGCGTATCGGAGAAATCTTTGACGAAGAGCCGGATATTACAAATAATGCCGCTGTTGATGCACCGCATGTTCAGGACGGCAGCATCAGCTTTAGCCATGTCAATTTCAGCTACGCCAAAGACCGGGAAAAGATTAATCTGGAAGATATTAATTTTACGATTAATTCCGGTGAGCGCGTGGGCATTATTGGCGGCACCGGCTCCGGTAAAACTACACTGGTACAGCTAATACCCCGCCTGTATGATGTGCTTGACGGCACGGTAGAAGTAGGAGGCCATGATGTGCGTGATTACCGCCTGGAAGAGCTGCGCGATAATGTGGCCATGGTTCTGCAGGGCAATCTGCTCTTTTCCGGGACGGTTGCCGAAAACCTGCGCTGGGGCGATGCCAACGCCAGTGATGGAGACCTGGTACGGGTATGTCAAATTGCTGAAGCGCATGATTTTATTATGGCGATGTCAGAGGGTTATGATACTGTGCTGGGGCAGGCCGGCGTCAATTTGTCCGGCGGGCAGAAACAGCGGCTGTGTATTGCCCGGGCGCTGCTGAAACACCCGCGGGTGGTCATTCTTGATGACAGCACCTCAGCTGTTGATACGGCAACTGATGCCAGAATACGCGAAGGCTTCCGGGTTAATCTGGAAAATGTGACCACGATTACTATTGCCCAGCGTATCAGCTCAGTGATGGACGCTGATAAAATTATTGTCATGAATGAGGGGCGGGTTATTGATATTGGCAACCATCAGCAATTGTTAGATCGCAATGAAGTTTATGGAGAAGTCTTTTACTCCCAGCAAAAGGGGGTGCAATAAATGCCCAGAGACAAAAAAGATGCTAATAGTAATAGCAATAATGGTATGAACAGACAGATGCGGGCGATGCAGAAACCCAAAAATGTTAAAGCGACCCTGTCCCGGCTGTTAAAGTATATGTTAGGCTACCGTTGGCAGCTGGTTGTAATTGGAGTATGCATTATTCTCACTGTTGTGGCCGGCGTGGCGGGAACGTATTTGATCCGTCCTTTAGTCAATGATTATGTGGTGCCGTTTATCGGTCAGCAAAATCCCGATTTGTCAGGGTTTTTGCAGCTGATTTTAGTGATGGCAATAGTTTATGTCATAGGTATTGCAGCCACCTATCTCTATCAGCGAGTGATGCTGAAAATATCCACCGGCGTACTTTTGCAGGTGCGAAATGAAATGTACCAGCATATGATTCGCCTGCCCTTGAAATATCATGACAGCCATACCCATGGCGAACTGATGAGCCGTTATTCCAATGATACCGATGCCCTGCGGGAAATGATGAGCCAAGGCGTGACCCAGATGTTTAACGCTTTGCTGACAATTATCGGCGTGTTTGTGATGATGCTGGTCATGAACCCGCTTCTAACTATCCTGGTTGTATTTATGCTGGCCATAATGATTTTGGCAGTGCGAAAAATTGGCGGCCGCGCCAGCGCATATTTTAAAAAGCAACAACAAGCCTTAGGCGAAATCAACGGCTATATTGAAGAGATGACCTCAGGCGTCAAGGTAGTCAAAGTTTTCTCCCATGAGGAGCAGGCAAAAAATAATTTTGACCACTTGAATGAAAACCTCTGTGATGCAGCCAAAGGAGCCAATACTTTTGCCAATATTCTCATGCCGGTGATGAGCAATTTAAGCTATCTTAATTATGCTTTGGTGGCAGTGGTTGGCGCAATTATGACTATTAACGGTCGCTTTGATTTGGGCGGCATCGGCAGCTTTTTGCAGTATACCCGCAATCTTGCCCAGCCGGTGGCAAGCGTTTCTCAGCAGTTTAATTCTATTTTGAGCGCGCTGGCCGGGGCTGAACGTATCTTCAACCTGATAGACGAACCGCTGGAGCAAGACCATGGCCAGGCGCGTCTGGTGCGGGTTAAATATGATTCGGACGGTAATATGACCGAGACTGAGGAGCTGAGCCGCCAGTGGGCCTGGAAACAAACAGCTGAGGATGGCACAGTTGCTTATACGGAGCTCAAAGGCGATGTCCGTTTCCATGATGTTACCTTTGGCTATGAGCCGGAAAAAACAGTGCTGCATGATGTCAGCTTCTATGCCAAGCCAGGGCAAAAAATTGCTTTGGTCGGCAGCACCGGCGCTGGCAAAACCACTATCACCAATTTGTTGACCCGTTTTTATGATATTGACCAGGGCTCTATCACCTATGATGGTATAGATATCCGCGATATTAATAAATATGAATTGCGCAGTTCTTTAGCTATGGTGCTGCAAGATACCCATCTGTTCACCGGCACAGTGCGCGAGAATATCCGCTATGGGCGGCTTGAAGCATCTGATGAAGAAGTAGTCGCAGCTGCTAAGCTGGCCAATGCTGATTATTTTATCAGCCATTTGCCAGATGGCTATGATACCGTGATTACCGAGGATGGCGCTAATCTTTCTGCCGGACAGCGGCAGCTGCTCTCCATTGCCCGGGCAGCGGTTAATGATCCGCCTGTTTTAATCCTTGATGAGGCGACCAGCAGCATTGATACGCGTACGGAAGCTTTGATTGAGCAGGGTATGGATCAGCTGATGGAAGGCAGAACAGTATTTGTCATTGCCCATCGTCTTTCCACTGTGCGTAATGCCAATGCCATTTTGGTCATTGAGAACGGCAATATTATTGAGCGCGGAGACCATGACGAACTGTTGGCCATGAAAGGACGCTATTATCAACTTTATACCGGCAGCTTTGAGCTGGATTAAGCATTAAAAGCATAATTGTGGTATAATATAGATTATTACCCAAAAGAAAGGGTTGATTTTTGTGCGTCCGCGTATTGGCATGACCATAACCCAATATGATGAATATGGCGGTTATAAAATGCGCCGCGATTATAGCCGGGTAATTGAGATGGCAGGCGGCCTGCCGCTGTTGCTGCCGATTACCCAATTGGATTTGATTGATGAATATCTTGAGAGCATTGACGGCCTGATGCTGACCGGCGGCGATGATTTTGCTCCGGAGCATTTTGGCGAATTGCCGGAACCGGTAGAATGCCAATATGAACCAGAGCGTGATATTTTTGAGATCGCTTTAATCAAAGCGGCCTGGGAAAAAAATATCCCCATTTTAGCCATTTGCCGTGGTATGCAAGGGCTGAATATTGCCATGGGAGGCAGCATTTATCAGGATCTGGCTTTTGCCGGCTTTGAGCGTATCAGTCATAAGCAAAAAGAAGAAATGAAAAAACCCAGCCACCCGGTTCATATCAGCGATGAACATCTGTGCCAGGTGCTGGGTGAAGATATCATGGTCAATAGCTCCCATCATCAGGCTATCAAGCGTCTGGCAGCTGATTTTGTTTCTGCCGCTACTGCTCCTGACGGGGTTATCGAGGCGATGACAGCCCGCGATAAATCCCGCTATGCGGTAGGCATACAGTGGCATCCGGAAACCTTATTGCCGGTTAGTGGTATTTTTCGTGATTTTATCCTGCAAATTATGGCAAGCAATTCTGCTAAGGCTGAGGAGGCAGAGGAAGGTGACGAAAACCTCTAGACTGATTACCACCCATTCCCCTGAGCAGACAACTATCATAGCGCGCCGTTTAGGAAGGCATATCCCTGCCGGAACAGTACTTGCTGTTTATGGCGAACTGGGCATGGGCAAAACCTGTTTTGCCGCCGGTCTGGCGCGGGGCATGGGCATTGATGAGATTGTCGTCAGCCCCACTTATGTTTTTTTCCGCATCTATGCGGCGGAAAAGGCTAATTTTGCCCATATTGACGCTTACCGTCTGGAAGGATTGTCCGAAGAAGAAATCGCCCTGATTGGGCTTGAAGATTGTTTTGCTCAAGAAAATGTGGTTTTTGTCGAGTGGCCCGGCTATATTGATGAGTGGCTGCCACCGGACGCTATTCAGCTGCATATTGAACGAGGAACAGAAGATAATGAACGCTTGCTCGAATTTGTTTATGACCGGGACAAGCAGGGGTGGATGGATGAAGCTTTTAGCTATTGATACATCGGGAACAGCATTAAGCGCGGCCATAGCGGAGGATGGGCAAATTATTGCCTGCTTTGGCTTGGATAGCGGCAAAAACCATTCCTTGGAGCTGCTGCCTTGTTTACAGCAACTGCTGGCCGAGAATCAGCTGGCTTTGGCGGAGATGGATGCCTTTGCCGTGACGATCGGCCCCGGCAGCTTCACCGGTCTCAGGATCGGCATTGCTACGGTTAAAGCTTTTGCTCATGCTTTGGATAAGCCGCTGATTGGCGTTTCTTCTCTTGATGCAATGGCGCAAACAGCGGGAGAAACAGGATATGTGGCGCCGATATTTGATGCCAGACGCGATCAAGTATATACGGCCTTGTTTGCTGATGGTAAGCGCCTGAGCCCTGACCGGGCAATTGCTCCGCAGGCTTTAGCGGAAGAGCTGGCGGCAATAGGAGAAAAGATTGTCTTTACCGGCGATGGTTTGAAATCGGGGAGGGCCATTTTTGCGCAAAGCCTGGCTGATAAATTTTGCCTGCCCAGCCACGGCAATACTTTATTCATGGCCGAGGCAGCAGCTTTGCTGGCCACAGAAAAATTTGCGCAGGCGAATTTTACGCCGATAAGTGCATTAGTGCCGCTGTATCTGCGTTTATCCGAGGCGGAAGAGAAAAGATTGGAGGACTGCCGTGAATAAGCCGGAGCTTATTTTTCGCAGACTTGAGTTTGCGGATATCACGCAGGTGATGGAGATTGAAAAAGCGTCTTTTGCGCATCCCTGGAGCATAGAGAGCTATGCCAATGAATTATGTCATAATCAGTTGGCGCATTTTTTCGGTATCTTTAGCGCAGAGCAGCTGATTGCTTTTGCCGGGTTTTGGCTGATTGTTGATGAAGGGCATGTTGCCAATGTCGCGGTACGGCCGGACCTTCGCCACCGGGGCTTTGGCGAAATCATTATGCGCCAGCTGATGGCGGTGTGCAAAGCCAAAGGAGCCGCAAAAATGACACTGGAGGTGCGTGAAAGCAATCTTGATGCCCAGCATTTGTATGCCAAAGTTGGTTTTAGCGTGGCAGGGCAGCGGCCGCATTATTATGACCTACCGGATGAGGCGGCTTTAATTATGTGGGCTGATCTATAAAAGAAGACAGTGCTAAAGAGGACAATATGGTAAAAATCTTAGCAATTGAATCAAGCTGTGACGAAACAGCTGCTGCGGTAGTAGCTGATAATAATAAAGTGCTTTCCAATATCATTGCCAGCCAAATTCCCGTGCACCGCCTTTATGGCGGCGTTGTGCCGGAAATTGCCAGCCGCCATCATCTGGAAGCGATCTATCCGGTGGTTGAAGAGGCTTTGACTGCGGCCAAATGCCATTTTGCCGATATTGACGCCGTTGCTGTTGCCAATGGCCCAGGGCTGGTTGGCTCGCTGCTGGTGGGGGTTTCCTATGCCAAGGGCTTGGCGATGGCCTTAAATAAACCGCTGATTGCTGTACACCATTGGCAGGGGCATATTGAGGCGATTAATATTGAGCATCAACCGGCTTTTCCCTATCTGGCTCTGGTAGTCTCCGGCAGCCATAGCGGTCTTTTGATCAGAGATGCCCATAGCAGCACGATGTTGGGCTGCTCCCATGATGATGCGGCCGGGGAAGCTTTTGATAAAATTGCCCGCGCCTTGGGCTTGCCTTATCCCGGCGGCCCGGAGATATCCCGCGTTGCCGAACAAGGGAATAAGGATGCGGTTGCTTTCCCCCGCGCCTGGATGGAGGGCAGCGATGATTTTAGCTTTAGCGGCTTGAAATCAGCAGTGCTCAATTATCTCAACCAGCGGCAGATGAAAGGCGAAAGCCTGAACGAACAAGATATTAATGATATTGCCGCCTCCTTTCAGGAGGCTATTTGTGATGTCCTCTCAGCCAAGGCAGTTATAGCTGCGCAAAGGGAAGGGTTGGCTACCATTGCCCTGGTTGGCGGTGTCGCTGCTAATAAACGCCTGCGCCAGCTGCTTAGTGAGCGGGGAGAGGCCGTAGGTATTGAGGTCATCTGGCCCTCATTGGTCTATTGTACAGATAATGCAGCCATGATTGGCGTTGCGGCCCTGGCCAAATTTGCCGCGAAAGATTTTTGTGAACTGAACTTGAATGCGGAGCCAAGATTAGATATAATGTAAAAAAAACTACTTTTTGCGAAAGAACCCGCAGCAATGATGCACTTTTCATCAAAGAGCAAGACTTGTTTTTAGGAGAAAACAATGGAATTTCAATTAATTATCAGAAACGCCCATTATTATGCCAATAACCGTTTTTTCGATGGCGATATTATCGTCAATGGCGGCAAGATATTTTCTATCACCTCTTTGGGCGCCAGCGCCAAGCTGCGTGCGGAGCGCATTATCGATGCTAAGGGGTTGGTCGTTCTCCCCGGCATTATTGATTCGCATGTGCATTTTCGTGACCCCAACCGTCCGGATCAGGAGGATTTTTATACCGGCTCTTGTGCCGCGGCGGCTGGCTGCGTGACCACTTTTTGTGAGATGCCCAGCTCTGTTCCGCCGGCTAATAATCCGGCCAATTTGCAAAACCGTATCGATTCGGCAGCGGCTAAATCTATAGTCGATTTTGCCATGTTTGGCGCAGCCGGGGCCAGCAATACCGATCAGTTTCAGTCTTTGCTGGATATGGGCGTGGTGGCTTTTAAGACCTTTCTCGCTGCCGCACCCAAAGGCAGGGAGGCGGAGTTTGAAGGTATCACTGTTTGCGATGACGGGCAGCTGTATTTGATGCTGGAAGCAGCTGCCGCCACCAAGGGACGCTTTTTCTTCCATTGTGAAAATGCCGCCTTGATCTCCGCTCTGGAGAAGAAACTGATCGAGAGCGGAGATACTGGTTATGATTTTCATTACCGCTCCCGCCCAGCAGTGGCAGAGGTGGAAAGCGTGGCGACAATTCTCCATTTTGCCAAAGCTACCGGCTGCAAGGTGGGCATTGTCCATATCACCACACCTGCTGCCTGCGAGCTGGTCCGTCAAGCTAAGCTGGACGGGGTTGACGTCATGGCAGAGACTTGTGTGCAATATTTGCTCTATAATCATAGTCATATTGATCAATATGGTCCTTATGCCAAATGCAATCCGCCGCTGCGCAGCCAGGAGGATATGGAAGGCTTGTGGCCATATCTTTTGGATGGTACGATTACGATGATCGGTTCAGACCACGCCCCCTTTATTGCCGAAGAAAAGAGCATTGGTCTCACTGAGGGCATTCGCAAAGCCTATGCCGGTATGCCGGGTGTTGAGCTTTTGCTGCCTTTGATGCTTAACCAGGTATCCAAAGGCAAACTGACAATAGAGCAGCTGGCCTGCCTGATCTCGGAAAATACGGCCAGATTGCATGGGCTCTTTCCGCAAAAGGGCATTATCCAGGTGGGTTCTGACGCCGATTTTGCTATTGTTGATTTGACGAAGGAATACACAATTAGCATCGAAAATATGTATACCAAGGCCAAAGCCATAAATATTTTGTTTGACGGAACAGAGGTTAAAGGCAAACCGTCTTATACTATAGTACGCGGCAAAGTGTTGATGGAAGACGGCAAAGTTGATATTGATAACAGGGGCTATGGCCAGTTTGTCCCTGCCTGGCGGTAGTCCGATGAAAACGGGCGCTGTTTCTACTATACTTGTGTTGGCAGGCGAAAAACCGCAAGGCCTGGCAAAGGAGATGCTGCTGGCGCAGGCAGCGCTTATCCCCCGGCCACATTTGCTGGCAGTGGATGGCGGCGCAGTGCATTTAGCCGGGCTGGGGCTGGTTCCGGATTTGCTGATGGGCGATTTTGATAGCATCCCGGACGGACTCTTTGCTGATGTGCCGCAAAAAAGATACCCCCGCGCCAAAAATTTTACCGATGGCGAAGCTGCTTTTGCCTATGCCGTGAAGAAGGACAGCGGGAATATTGCTGTTTTTGCCGGCTTGGGCGGACGCATGGATCATCTTTTTGCTAATGTGTTTTTCCCCTGCGCCTGGCCCACGCAAATAGAACGCTTTACTTTCTTTGGCGATGACTGTATCATCAGCTATAGCCAGGGGCATCAAGAGCTTAGCGGGAATAAGGGAGATTTAGTCAGCATCCTGCCACTCAGTGCGGAAGTCAAGGGTATCTGTTTGACCAATTTTGAATATCCGCTTGAGCAGTATAATTTGTCTTATGGCAGCAGCCGTTGTCTCAGCAATGTGATGACTGCCGACCAGGCAACCATTGACCATCAGGAAGGCCTGGCCTTAATTATTCATTTCCCGACGAAATTTTCAGGAGTAATTTATGACTCAATTTAATTCGAATATTGATGAAAACCAACTATGGCAGCAAGCATTCCCCTATTTTTTTCCGTATGCCTGTGCAGAAGGCGTTTATATCATACCAGTGACTTCGCAGTTGATGCAGCAGATTATGTATAGTGGCGGCGGCAGCACCAAAACAGAGCGCGCGATTTCCCGTCTGGATTTAGCTATCAGCTCTCTGTGGCAAAAAATTGATTATTTGTTCAGCGTTGATTTTTTTCCGCATCGCCTGGCCGCGGCGACAGATTTGTTGCGTGCCGCTGATTTTGGCGAGGGGCCGGATACGCAGATCAATGCCTTGGCGATAGAGGTGGCCCAGGCTGTGGATAATGTAGAGCGTGTTTTAGAGATGAGCTCTTTTCATAGTGAGGCTGTTCTCCGAGCAGCTGAAGCGGTGGAGGAAAAATAGCTTGAAGCTTTTAATGGTCGGCGTTAATGCCCGTAATATTCATGGGGCTCCGGCTTTGTATTCACTATATCAAAAAGCAGCGGAACAGGGACTTCGTCAGCATTTACAGCTGGCGGAATATGCCCTGCATACACCAACGCAGTATATTATGGCTGAGATATTTGCGTATGATCCGGATATCCTGGCCTTTTCTTTATATATCTGGAATGCGCCGCTGATTGGCGCGCTGATTCGCGATATCAAAAAGCTTTTGCCTCAGCTGAAGATTATTGTCGGCGGGCCGGAGGCCACGGCTCGAGCAGAATATTATTTGCATAGTTGGCCGCTTGACGCAGTGTGTATTGGCGAAGGAGAGATCAGTTTTTGCGCTTTTTTGGCGGAGTTAGCGCAAAGAGAGCAAACGGGGAAATTTGATGCTCTGCCGCCTGTGCCAGGGTTTTTGGTTAAAGGCGACGAGGAAAATTACCAGCCGGCGCCCAGTGTTGATTTGGCGCAGATCCCCTTTCTCTATGGCGAATACACAGAAGATATCGTCTCTGATCATAAAAAGCTGGTCTATTATGAAAGCAGCCGCGGCTGCCCTTATGCCTGCTCTTTTTGTGCCTCTGCCGGTGAAAAATTGCGGGAGCGTCCTTTATCCATGGTTTTGGCAGAATTGCCTCAGCTGGCCAAAATCGGCGGGCAAATTAAGTTTATCGACCGCACCTTTAACGCTAATCCGGAGCGTGCGGAAATTATTACCAAAAAGATTCTGGAGCTGCACAAAAAAGGTTTAAGCTGGCATTTCGAAGTATCCCCCTTCACGCTAAAAGAAGACCTGGCGCAATTATGGATTGATGCGCCCACGGATTATTTTCAGCTGGAGATCGGGGTGCAGACTTTGAACCCGTCTGCCTTAGCGGCAGTCAACCGCCATGGCGACTGGGATGCGGCAGAGCCTTTGGTCAAAAAGCTGATTGCCGGAGCTGGCAGCCATGTGCATCTGGATTTGATTGCCGGATTGCCCTTGGATACGCCGAAGGACTTTGCCGCCTCGTTTCATCGCCTGCATCAGCTCTCTGCCGATTATTTGCAGTTTGGTTTTTTGAAGGTGTTGCCAGGCTCAGTTTTGGCGCAAAAGGCTGAAGAATACGGGCTGATTTATAGCAGCGAGCCGCCATATCAAATCCTCTCCACGCCAACCATGGATCCCGGCTATCTGTTTAGCCTGCACCGCGCGGAGCGTGCTTTTAATGCCCTCTATAATAAGACCGAAGATTACCGCCATATCTTGATCGACTTAGCTGAGAAAACAGGAGACGCCCTATCCCTGTATCAGCTGGCAACAGGGCTGATGCCAACACGGGGATTGAACCCGGCGGAAGCAGAACAGATAATAATTGAATTACAGCAAAAAATTAGGTAGGTTAGCTCAAGATGAAGCAAACAAAGTATGATATTTATGAAATAGAAGACAACAAAAAGCAATATCTCGATTTATTGCTGCTGGCTGATGAAGAAGAAGCGATGATTGATAAATATTTGCCGCTAGGCAGAATGTTTGTGCTTGATGACGATGGCATCAAATGCGCAGCCGTTGTTTTGGCGCTGGATGACCAGCAATGCGAATTGAAAAATATTGCTACCTATGCTGATTGGCAGGGGCAAGGCTATGGCCGGGCCATGGTAGCTTTTTTGCTGGAGGAGTTTCTGCCGCCATACCAAACCATGTGGGTGGGAACCGGCGAAGTACCGAAAGTAATAGACTTTTATCAAAAATGCGGGTTTAGCCTCTCGCATAGAATAGAGAACTTTTTTACGGACAATTATGCCCATGCCATGATTGAGGATGGCGTGCAGCTGCGTGATATGATATATTTGTATATTAAACGCTGAGGTGAAGATGAAGATTACTTTTGCCAACAAAGAAGATTTAGCCGAGATTCTTGCTCTGCAATACCGCGCCTATCAAAGTGAGGCAGAGCTTTTAGATTGCTATGATATTCAGCCCTTAACGCAGAGCTTGGCGGAGCTGGAGGCGGAATACCAGCCAATGACTATCCTCAAGGCAGTGGATGAGCAGGGAGTAATTGTCGGCTCAGTGCGGGGCTATCAGAAAGAGGATACTCTGTTTATTGGCAAACTGATGGTGGAGCCAAAGCGGCAAAGCCAGGGTATCGGCAAAGATTTAATCCGCGCTATCGAAGACAAATTTCCGGCAAGCAGATATGAGTTATTCACCAGCGCGCTAAGTGAGCGCAATCTGCATTTTTATCGCACAGCCGGTTACCAGGAATTCAAGCGCGAAGAGCTGCCGCCGGGTTTGACTTTTGTCTATTTTGAAAAACAGCGTGTGGATAAAAGTTGATTATCTGGCCTCTGGTCTTAGGTATGCACTAGCCGCTGTTTAGTGGTAGCTGCCTGGTTGCGCTTATTATCCAGCCCCTCTTATCTTCGGTCTCAACTGCCGACTGCCGCCCTTAGCGGCAGTTTTTTCCTTCAGGGCATTGACCTATTTGCTTATTTTTTTGCATAAACTTAATAGCAAACAGGTGTCCGTGTCTAAAATAACTTGCGTTTTTTAGCTTGTCAATATTTTGTGCGTTAAGCGTGCGGCAGTATGCCTATTCCAGGCAAAGACGGGCATAATAATCCTGGCCGCAATTGGCCGCTGACGGCAGGTCGACACAATTCAGGCTATTGTCACTTGGAATTCAGCCGCGCCTGGTATATGTGTTGTGAGCTGATGAAAAACGGCAAACAAAGTTGCACAAATTGGTTTTACTCCGCATATTATGTTGACATTAGCCATTAGGGATGCGAACCCCATGCAGTTTTGGCGAGAAAACGCTGGCATCTTCCGATAAAAACATTGTTTCCCGTAGATATACTACGAAAAGCAATGTTTTCACCAGGATCTGCTCACTGTTTTCTCGCCAAAACTGCCGACACCCCCGACGGATGGATGGTCGGGCTGGGCCAGGCAGAGCGACGAAGGCAGGCTGCCTGCCTGTCTAGGAGCGATAACGAAGCTCCAGATCGACCATCCGCCATCCGGGGCGCATGAGTTCGCATCCCTAATGGCTAGGAAGGATGTGCGGTCATGAATCAATGGAAAAGTGCAAGAAGAAGACGAAAGCTGCCGTTTGGCATCAAGCTCTTTCTTTTGGCAGCATTTTTGCTGGCAGTGATCTTGCTTGCTGAGTCGCGCCTTACTCCTATTATCGAGGCCGAGGCGATGCAGCAAGTGCATAATCTCACGCTAACAAAAATATCGGAAGCAGTAAAAAGACAGGTCAACGCTCATCCCCAGGCAGGCAATTATCATACCCTGATGCAGATAGAGCGGGATGAGGCAGGGAGGATTGTGCTGATGGCAGCAGATTCTGCTCTGCTCAACACCCTTGTTGCTGATATTGTGATCGATTTGGAACAATCTTTGGATGAGCTCTCAGAAGAAAAGCTGCAAATACCGCTATTTGCTGCTAGCGGCAGCAAGCTGTTTGCCTCTTTAGGGCCGGATATCCCGGTTGGCATCAGCGGTATAGCCACCCCCAATGTAACTTTGACAGATTCTTTTGTTTCCGCAGGTATAAACCAGGTCAAGCATAGTATATATCTGGAAGCGGAGACACAGATTCAGGTTGTTGTCCCTTTTGGCCGGCAAACAGCTACTGTTTCAACGCAAATATTGTTGGCGGAGGGCATCATCATTGGCGATATTCCGGAAACTTTTGTGCAGTTGGATACGTCGCAACTGAAAGAGTAGCCAAGAATTGATATTATCACCTGCTTGTGGTATAATATTTTTTATGGAAAATCCCTTAATAAGAATAATAGTTTTCCTGTTTATGACAAAATTGAGATAACTCCCATGGAGGTAAAGATGGATATAAAGAAAACGGACAAGCCAGAGCCCAGCAAAAAAGATGCTGACAAAGTCAGCTCCAAACAAAGGGCAGGCAGTAGTTCAAAGCAAGAGGCAAGCAGTGGCGCCAAGCAAGGCCAAAAAAACAGCTCACGCAAGAAAAAAGGTAAAAAGAGAAGCAAGAAAAAAATTGTTCTCTCTATCTTTTTATGCTTAGTGGGCTTGTTCCTGATTGCTTGCATCGCCGTCTCGGCATATGTCATTTCTCTGTCTTACGAGCTTCCTGATATTACCGCGGAAGATTTGATACCAGACCAGAATAGCTTTGTTTATGACCAGCAAGGGACGGAGATCGCCACCCTTAATGCTGGTGAAAACAGGGTCGTTGTGCCTCTGAGCGAAATGCCGGACTATTTGATTGATATGGTTATCGCCTCCGAAGACGCGCGTTTCTATAGCCATAATGGGGTCGATGTCCGCGGTGTTTTGCGCGCAGTGTGGGTGAATGTTAAGGCCAGCGTAGGCAGTGGCGAGCTGACCTTTAGCGAGGGCGCGTCAACAATTACCATGCAGCTGGTGCGCAATGTTTTGAATGCCTATGAAAAGGAAATGCCACGAAAAATTAAAGAGGCCTTGTTAGCTTTAGAGTTTGAAAAAAATTATGAAAAAGAAGAAATATTATATTACTATATGAATGAAATTTATATTGGGCCGGAAGTATATGGTATGCAGGCCGGCGCCCAATATTATTTCAACAAAGATGTCGGTGATATTAGCATGTCAGAGGCAGCGATGTTGATTGCGCTGATCCGTAACCCGGGCTATTATAGCCCCATTTACAATCCGGAACGTGCTCTTAATATCCGCAACACGGTTTTGAATCTGGTTGCCGAATACAAGCCGGATTTGTATGGCCAAAGCGCTATTGCCGCCAAGTCCGATGAGCTGATTATTTATCAGGTAGAAGAAACAGAATCTGATTATTTATATCCTTGGTATGTGGACTATGTTATTGGCGCAGCCTCGGATATTTTAGAGGCGCAGGGATATTCAGGCACCTATGTCTATACCGGCGGCTTGCATATTTATACGACAATGGATGTTAATGTGCAGAGCGCCATTGAAGAAGTCTATGCCAATGATGATAATTTCCCCACCTCGTCTACCGGTGATATCTTAGAATCAGCGATGCTGATTATGGAGCCGACCAGCGGACAGATTAAAGGCCTGGTTGGCGGCAGACGCTATACTGCCAAACGCGGGTTTAACCGCGCTACGGATTTGATCCGTTCTCCTGGTTCCACCATTAAGCCGGTTGTAACCTATGGCCCGGCAATAGACTTGGGCTATGGCTCAGGTACGGTTATTGATGATTCACCGGTTAGCTTTGGCGGCTGGAGTCCTAGGAATAGCACCGGCGATTATGCCGGGCGCATTACTATGGCTCAGGCTATACGGGAATCACGCAATGTCTGTGCAGTAAAAATGCTGCAAACTATTGGCGAAGATACCGGCGTTGCTTATGGGATGAAAATGGGCCTGCCGCTGGACCCAGTGAATGACCGGAATCTTTCACTGACTCTGGGCGGCCTTACCACCGGCGTGGCTCCTATTCATATGGCAGGTGCTTTTGCCACCTTTGCCAATAATGGTTATTATATTGAACCCTATGCGATTAAACGCATTACCGATTCTCAGGGCAATATTCTTTATGCCCATGACGCTGAGGAAACCTATGTAATGAGCCCTGCTGCCGCATATATTACCACTACTATGTTACAAACTGCGGTTACTAGCGGTACTGGTACTTCTGCCAATATCAGCAGTTGGCAGGTGGCTGGTAAAACCGGTACCAATGGTTTGCCGAGACCTAGTGAGGATCCTGATTATGCCGGCAAATCCGGCACCAAGGACGCCTGGTTTGTGGGCTATACTACAGCTCTTTCTGGCGCGATATGGATGGGCTATGACAATAAAAAGGATGCTGACGGCAACTTACAGTATATGACCAACTTCTATGGTGGTATGGCCCCTGCTCAAGTGTTCAAAAAAGTGATGGAAAAGGCTTTACAAAATTATCAGAACAAGAATTTTGAGCGCCCGGCCGGGGTGGCCGCCTCTACTGTTGATACCAAGGTCGGCGGCCCGCCTACAGCTCTTACTCCTTCGGATCGTATCGGGACCAACTTATATGTTGAGGGTGTCGGCCCGCTGCAGCCGGATACTGGTGTAGAGTGGGTAAGCGGCAATGTCTGTTCGGTGACCGGCCTATTAGCCAATAGTTACTGTCCGTCCACTGTCTCAGGAGATGGCCGAGCTCGTCTTCGTCCCTTACCAGGGGTTACCATTAGCCCAAGCTCGGCTGATTATGCCATTTCTGTCACTGGCGAGGTTTGTACCTTGCATACCGAAGAGAATGCCGGAGGAGGAGGCGAAGGCATAGCCGGGGTCAATGCCTATACCCTTTGTACTGACCCCAGGCATGATGGCGAGGAAGTTTTAGCCAATGTGCCTAGCAGCAGGCAAACAGGCGGTTGTCCGGAGGAATATTGGGAAACACGCTATTTCCTCTCATACAATGCGCCGGATGACTACTGCGATCTTAGCGATCATCAAGTCAGCCGTAGTTCCGGCAGCTCAAATAATAACAATTCAAATAATAACTCCAGCGATAGCGGGAGCAAGCTGTTTACACCGACAAGCTTAAGTGTTAGCTCCGGGCAGGGTATTTCTTTGACCTGGACAGATAATAATGAATCAAGCTCACTCATCTATTGTGTCGAGCGTTTGACTGATGGGGGCAGCAGAACCAAATTCTACACTGAGACTAAATCTTATACTGATGTGGATGTAGAAAAGGGAAAAACGTATTCTTACCGCGTGTATGCTTATCGTGAGTCAGATGGGGCATTGAGTGATTGGAGTGAGCAAAAGAGCATTAAATATTAATGCCTGACTAAAATATAGTTAAGAGGTTGTTGCTTATGAAATCATATGAAGAAATAAATGCCAAAATTAAACAAGGCACAGCAGTTGTTGTGACTGCTGAAGAAGTTATCGGCATTGCCAAAGAGATTGGCGTTAAAGAGGCGGCCAAGAAAATAGATGTGGTTACCACCGGAACCTTTGGCATTATGTGCAGCTCCGGCGCGTTTCTTAATTTTTGGCACACTAAACCAAAAATGAAGATGACCCGCGTCTGGCTGGATGATGTTCCGGCTTATACTGGCATTGCCGCAGTAGATTGCTATCTTGGCGCCACGGAGATTGATATTCATGATCCGGCCAACAGCAATTATCCCGGCGCTTTTGCTCATGGCGGCGGCCATGTTATCGAAAATTTGATTGCCGGCAAACAGGTGCATCTTAAAGCCGAGGCCTATGGCACAGACTGCTACCCGCGCCGCGAGTTGGATATGACGCTGACGCTGGAAGAATTGCGCGAGGCTTTTATTTTCAGCCCGCGCAACTGCTACCAGAATTATAATGTGGCGACTAATTGTAGCGATAAAACTGTTTATACCTACATGGGTGTGCTCAAGCCGAAGATGGGCAATATCCATTATTGCAGCGCCGGCCAGCTGTCGCCCTTGCTCAATGACCCTTATTACCGCACTATTGGTATTGGTACGAGAATTTTTCTTGGCGGCGGAGTTGGCCATGTGGCCTGGCATGGCACGCAGCATGCTCCGGATGACGCCAGAAATGAACGCGGCTTGCCGCTGGGTGGCGCCGGAACCCTGGCTGTGATTGGCGATATGAAACAGATGAATAACCGTTTTGTAAGAGGCGTTTCCTTGACCGGGTACGGCGTTTCATTGATGATGGGCATTGGCATACCTATTCCGATTATTGATGAGGATATGCTTTATCATACCACTGTTGAAGACAAAGATATCGAGGCTCCTTTATGTGATTATGGCCGGGATGGTTATCCAACTGGCGAGCCGTGCACGCTCGCCATGGTCAATTATGCAGATCTCAAAAGCGGTATGATCGAGTATCAGGGCAAGCAAATCCGCACCGCGCCGCTGTCCAGCTATAGCAAAGCGCAGGAAATTGCCGCGGAATTAAAACAATGGATTAATGATGGTAAGTTTGAGCTGGGGCAGCCCAGCCAGCTGATCCCTACTGATAAGAAATTTTCCAAGGAGGGATAGAAGATGAGCGAAACAATTAATAAAAAAGTCATCCTTCATTATTCTGCTGATACAGCCAGTGAGCCTATTGTTTATCTGCTGGTCAAGGAATATGAGCTGATCCCTAATATTATTAAAGCAGCGATTAATCCCGACCAAGAGGGGCAGATGCTCTTGGGCCTAACCGGCACAGAAGCCAATTATCAAAAAGCCATGAGCAAATTGCAGGAATTGGGCATTGGTGTAAAATTTTTGGCGGATAAAGTCAGCTGGGATGAGGACACCTGCACGCAATGCGGCGCTTGTACTGCTGTTTGCCCATCAAAGGCCCTGTCTTTGACTCGTCCGGAGATGACAGTGATGTTTTGCAGCGACAAATGTGTGGTTTGCCATATGTGCATTGACGCCTGCCCGGTGGGTGCGGTGACGATGGATTTTTAGGAGCGCTATGATTCAAGAACGTGATTACAGGGTTTATTTTGATCCTGATTTAGAGCAGCATCAACTGGTAGTTGGGGAGACGGATCTGATGATTTGTCTCCCTGCTTGTCTTTGGGATGAGGCGCTCAGGCACAAATGTCAAGAGAAAATTATTGAGACGAGGGCGCAATTGCAGAATTTTATCAGCGAATACCCTCTGTTTGCCTCTAGCCATCAGCCGCTCGTTTTGCCTGTTTTTGCGCCAACAGTAGCGCGCAAAATGGCAGAGGCCGCGGCTATAGCCGGAGTAGGGCCAATGGCTGCGGTGGCGGGATATTTTTCCCAGCTGGTGGGCAGGCAGATTCTTGAACTGGTTCATCCCAATACGGTTATTGTCGAAAACGGCGGAGACATCTTCCTGCACTCCGGGACAGCACGGTTGATTGGCATTTATGCCGGAGAGCGCAGCCCCTTTAGCGGTAAAATAGCGGTCAAATTGCAGCCGGAGCAGCTCCCCTCGGGAATTTGCACCAGCTCCGGAACTGTTGGCAGCAGCTTTAGCTATGGCAGGGCAGATGCCGCGATGATTGTCGCCGCTGATACGGTGCTGGCAGATGCTGTGGCCACCGCAGCGGGCAATCTGGTGCAAAAGCCGGAGGATGTCGCGGCAGCCTGTGATTTTGCCATGGGCATAGCAGGGGTCAGCGCAGCCCTGATTATTGCTAAAGACAAGCTGGCTGCGGCCGGGGAGATAGAGTTGGTGCAGCTATAGGCAGTCAAAATTAGTCTTTGGCGTCTTGCCCCTTTCCACTTGGCTTAATTTATGATAAACTATATACATAAAAAATAAATGATCAAGAGAAAGAAGAGGATTTTATGTCAGGACATTCTAAATGGGCGAATATTAAGCGCAAAAAAGGAGCCAATGACGCTGAGCGGGGTAAAATATTTACCAAGCTCGCCAAAGAGATTCAGGTAGCTGTCAGAGCTGGCGGCCCGGATCCTGATGGTAATTTCCGCCTGAAACTATGTATTCAAAAGGCCAAGAGCAATAATATGCCGGCTGATAATATTAAACGCTGTATTGAAAAAGCAGCAGGGGTGGGAGACGGCGCCGCTGCCATTGAAGAATTTACTTATGAGGGCTATGGCATTGGCGGCGTGGCGGTGCTTTGTGAAATGATGACCGATAACCGCAACCGTACTGCCAGTGAAATCCGTTACATTTTCAGCCGTAATAATGGCAATCTGGGCGAAACCGGCTGCGTCAGCTATATGTTTGAGCGGGTCGGCGAGATCGTGGTTGATCTTAATGGCAAAGACAGCGATACGCTGATTGAGATAGCTTTGGATGCTGGCGCGGAAGATATCGAAGAGGACGAGGCCAATGCTACGGTTTACACCAACAGTAATGATTTGGAAGCTGTCCGCGCCGCTTTAATTGACGCCGGCTTTGAAATCAGCGCCGCGGATATTATTATGAAGCCGTCTAACACCATCACCATTGAGGATGTGGACAGCGCGCAGAAACTGTTCAAGCTGCTGGACGCGCTGGAAGACAATGATGATGTCAGCGCAGTCTATGCCAATTATGATGTCAGCGACGAAATTATGGAACAGCTGTAATAGTTCTTATTTGCTTTGGCTCAAACGGCAGGTATAGATTTTATGCTTGCCCTTTTCTTTAGCCATTAGGAATGCGAACCCCATACGGTTTTGACTGGAAAACGCTGGCAGCTCTCATTGAAAAAATTATTTCCCGTAGATATACTACGAAAAATAATTTTTTCACCAGGATCTGTTTAGTTAAAACTAAGATGTTTCATCTTGAGTTTTAACTTAATGCATAGCTGAGATTTTGCCATAGGCAAAAGCCAGCTAGGTCTCACTGTTTTCCAGTCAAAACTGCTAACACCCCCGACGGAGGGATGGTCGGGCTGGGCCAGGCAGAGTGACGAAGGCAGGCTGGACGCCTGCCTAGGAACGATAACAAAGCTCCAGCTCGACCAAATGCCGTCCGGGGCGCATGGGTTCGCATCCCTAATGGCTAATCAGCTGAAACGGAGGTGTGCTTATGCAATATCGCACTTTGGGCAAAACAGGGCTGAGTGTTTCCCGGGTCGGCTTGGGCGGTATCCCCATCCAGCGTATTGACCAGGAAGCCACCAATAAGCTGATAGACGCTTGCCTTCATTGCGGCATCAATTTTATTGACAGCGCCAGAGGCTACAGCGTCTCGGAAACATATTTAGGCAATGCCCTGCTCGGGAGGCGCGATAAATTTATCCTCGCCAGCAAAAGCATGGCGCGTACTGCCGCTGCTATGCGGGACGATATTGAACTCAGCCGCAAAAATTTTCATACTGATTATATTGACCTCTACCAGATGCATAATCTATCAGTGGCAGAGATTAAGGCAGCCATGAGCCCGGGCGGCGCTGCCGAGGCCATCCGCGAGGCGATCCAAGAGGGCAAAATTGGGCATATGGGCGCCACCGCCCATTCTCCGGAAGCGTTTATGAAATTGCTTGATTATGCGGAGATTGAGACGATCATGTTCCCCTATAATTGCGTGGAGCAGCAAGGCCAGGCAGCTATGCAAATAGCTAAAGAGCGTAATGTCGGTTTTATTGCCATGAAGCCTTTGGCCGGCGGTAATATCGAAAGCGGCAGGCTGGCGATACGTTATCTGTTGCAGGATGATCAGGTGAGTATTATTATTCCCGGCATGGCTTTTGTGGCAGAGGTAGAAGAAAATACAGCTGCGGTTGATGATTTGAGCCCCCTGACCGAGCAAGACCAGGAGGAGATTGCAGCTATTCGTCTGCGTCTGGCGGATAATTTTTGCCGGCGCTGCGGCTACTGCGCCCCCTGCAGTGCGGGCATTGATATCCCAGCCTGCTTTACCATGGCCAACTATCTGCAAAAATATGATTTGGCTGAATGGGCCAAAGGCAGATATCTAAATTATAAAGCCCATGCCAGTGATTGTATTGCTTGCGGCGAATGTGAAAAACGTTGCCCGTATCAACTGCCGATTATCTTGAAAATGCAAGAGCTCAAAGCGCTGTTTGGAATTTAGAGGATATGCTGATGAAAAAAATATTACTGCTAACAATACTCTTCATACTTATGCTTTTTTGCCTCACCGCCTGTCAGGAGCAACAGGATCCTCCGGCCGCGGACGGCGTGGTCACCGGCCTGGATTCTCAGACTGTGATCTATGATCTGGCAGAGGATTACCAGGTTAACGGCACCGTCAAGTGCGGTTATGCCTCCCTGGCTTATCATGGCGTGAACGAGGCTGCGGCCAAAATCGATCAAGCCCTCCAAACGATGATGGACGACTATTATGTGGAGATTGCCGGTTATGACCAGATGCTGGCTGCGGAAAATGCCAATCTTGTTTTCACTCATGAGCGCATATATTCGCTGGCCTATTTGGGCGAGCAATATATCAGCATTGTCGCTGACGGCTATGATATGACAGAAGGCGCCGCCCACCCCAATGCTTATCTATTGGCATATGTTTATGATCTGCAAAGTGGAGAGCAGGTACAGTTGGCAGATCTATTACCGGAAGGCTATCAGACGGCGCTCAAAAATAATGTTTTGAACCAGATTAATGCTGGCACAGATAAAGATTCATATTATCCTAATCTGGAAGAAGCGGTGGAAATCGCTTTGCTCAGCGAAAATTGGTATATTGATGATGATTGCATCTGGCTGATTTTTAATCCGGGCCAGATATCCGCCCATGCTCTGGGTGTGATAAAGTTCGCGTATTACTATAAAGGCTAGCCTTTAGGCAAGGTGCGGCAAAAGCAAAAATTTTGCAATTTTTGCTTGCAATTATTGTTGACGCATGGTACAATAACCCTTGCGTTTGCAGATAATTAAAAGTTTATAATTATAGATAATCTTGATGTAGGAGGTGAAGACATGCCCAATATCAAATCCGCTAAAAAACGCGTTGTGATTGCCGAAACGAGAAGAATGCGTAATATGGCCAGAAAAAACGCGATGAAAACCCAGCTGAAAAAGTTTACTGCGGCTGTTGAAGATGGTAATAAAACCGCTGCTGAGCGTGAGTTGCTTGCATCTGTCAGCATTCTTGATAAGACTGCCAGCAAAGGCATTATTCATAAAAATGCCGCTTCACGGCAGAAGTCACAACTGTACAAAGCCTATAATAATATGTAAAAAATTGCGCCGCCTTGCGGCGCATTATTTTTTTGCCTCCGCATAGATATCTATGTGGAGGTTATTTATGCGAAAAACCCCAAAAATTTATCTCAGCTGGAAGGCTGTTGCTATAGTTGCGCTGTTTTATTTACTGTTTTTGACTGGATTTAGCCTTGGCGTTCACTTGGTTCCGAATAGCGCCTCTGCCGTGGTCTTAAGCGAGCAGGACCGGCCCGAAAAAGCTGACCCGGGCGAAAATATTTTGATTCTCAGCGGAGGGAACAATCAGCAAAACAGTACGGATGAAAAAAGAGAGCTGACTCCGCGGGCAGTGGTTTATTCTACGCATACCTCTGAACAATATTCAGGACAAACCCGCAAAAACGGCGTGCCCGGCGGCGTGTTCAGCGCTGCCACTGCTTTGGCCGAGGCGCTGGAGATGCAGGGGATAGGCGTCATCCTTTTGACCGATGTTTTTGACGCTCCGGACTGGAACGCAGCCTATGGCAATTCTTTGGCTGCCCTAGAAAAGGTCAAGAAAGAGTACCCGGATATTGAGCTGTTTATTGATGTGCATCGTGATTCAGCCATTGAGGGGCTGAATACTCATCTGGCCAGCGGCGGCATTGCTTATGCGCGGATGCTGCTGATCATTGGCAGCAATGATAATCTGCCGCACCCCAATTGGCAAAGCAATCAGGCCTTTGCCAATTCCCTAAACGATACGATAGATGAAATGCTGCCGGGGATTATGCGTCTGCCCAAAGTCTATAGCGGGCGCTATAATCAACATATTGGCACGCAGGCTATTTTAGTGGAGATTGGTTCGGAAACAAACAGTGTCGAAGAAGCAAAAAACTCCGCCAAATTATTGGCGGAGGCGCTCGCTAAATTATTATAAGCTGCTTTAAGCAAAAATGGCTCCCAGCAGCCACAGCAAGCCAAAAATCAGCGGTTGATGAAGGATATAGACGATTAAGGCATGCCTGCCTAACCAGTAGAAAGGACGGAAAAATTTTGCCTTCCCACTATTGGGGAAGAGGCTTGTTTTCTTTTTATAGATGACCGCGCCCAAGGAGGCGCCAACGAGGAACCAGCCCAAATAAGGGATCAGCGGGAAATAATCAGCGGAAAAGCCCTTATGCGTCAGCCCCAGCGCCAGCAGGATGAAATTGTCGCTTTGATTAGCTGCCGGGTCAATAATAAAGCCGACCACAATAATGGCAACACCCAAAGCCAGAGCTGGAATATGCCCCAGCGGGCGCAGGGCAGCGTAGATCAAAATGGCAATAGCGAGCAGATGGAGAATGCCAAAGCTAATCAGAAACTGGTTGTAGCCGATAAAATGATCCAGCAGGGCTGTGACTGCGGTGAGCAACAGCGCTACCACCAGCAATTTCAACCCCCGCTTGAGATTGGAGCGGGAAAGTGAGCAGCTGATGCCGCAGGCGCCGATAAAGCCGACCAAAGCCAGAGTATGGAGGATGAGGCGCAGGGGATGCTCCCAATAGATATTTTTAGCAAAAGAGCAGATATAAAAGATCACACCGCCCTCTCCCTGCGGGAACCATTCTTGCAAAAAGAGGAAACCCATGTCAAAAAGGGTATGATCAATTACCATCATCGCCACGCATAGGCCGCGGATAAAATCCAGCTCCCAAATACGCGGCTGAGGAGGTGTGGCAACTTCATTTGCAGTTGTTGGTTTTTTGATAAAACTAAGCATAATGGTATCATATCACATCTGTATCAAGCATACCAGAGTGACTTTTATATGCAGCGACGGTTACAAAAAAAGTATTTTTTGCGAAAAAAGCGTAACCAGTGTATTGACATTTATCTTGATGATCTATAAAATATGACTAGCATGATTTAGTGTTTTGTAAACTTGGTCGGCGCTGCCTTTGCTTGACCGAAGCGGACATGAGCCAATTAATTAACAAAAAGAGAGCATAAGTGTGTCAGAGAGCAAGCAAAAAATATATTTAAATAATTCTGAGGATAAGTTCAGGCTTTTTCAGCGGGTCCCGCTTGAAGAAAAGGCTAATTTTGCTGCGGCGCTGCGCAAGACCAATGTCAACCGTATGTATGCTTTTGCGCTTTATATCATCGGTATCCAGATTCTTTTAAATCTGCTGAATATACTTATTCCTAATGATTACCAAAATAGCAATATCATGGTTTATGTCGCGCTTTCATTAATAACGCTGACGCTTGGTATTGTTTATTTTATTTTGCTGCTGTTGGTGAAAAAAGATAAAATAAAAAGCGCGCGTATCCAGGATATGCTTATTTTCAGCTTACTTTATTTGTATTTAGGCATTCAGATGGTTTTTTCTTTTTTAAATATTATTACCTCTGCCAATGCAAATAGTTATATTATTGCTATTCTTATTATCGGGGTGTTTCCCATCCTGCGCCCACAGCAGAGTATTATTAGTATTGTGACCTTGTTTATCGTCTTCTTTTTTTCGCTTTTTTTAACCCGCGGCTATTCGGATTCGTGGAGCGCTATTTTAGTAACTGATACCTGGACCAACCTGATTATTATCACTGTGATTACTATTTGCTTCTCAGTGATGATTTATAATATGTATGTCTCAAATTATCTTAAAACAATCAGCTTGGCTAAATCCAATGCGGATTTGGCCGAGCAAAACGATGCCCTGGAGGATTTCAACCAGCAATTAGAGACGATTGCCAAGACTGATACTATCACCGGAATTGCCAACAGGTATGCTTTCTCGCGCGATTTTGAGAGAGTTTGGCAATATTCTCTGTCAGAAAAGCAAAAGCTGGCAGTGGCGATCGCCGACATTGATTTTTTTAAAGACTATAATGATAAATTTGGTCATTTGCAGGGGGATGAATGTCTCAAAGAAGTTGCTACCAGCCTGCATGACAGTTTTCGCCGTAATCAGGATATTGTTTGCCGTTTTGGCGGAGAAGAATTTTTGATCGTATTTAACGCCAATAATAATAATGCCAAGGAACTGGTGGAAAAGGCGCGGCAAAATGTGGAGGATTTACATATCCCCCATGCCGTAGATAGAGTTTCGCCATATGTGACAATTAGCATTGGCGTATGTGTGGTTAATCCGGCCGAGCAGCAGTCAAATGTTCAGGCGCTGCAAGCTGCCGATGAGGCCTTATATGCGGCGAAAAATAGCGGCAGAAATAAAACAGTGTATAAAGAGCTGGCGTGATTTTTGCCATTGCTGACAAAGAAACCCCCTGCCTTGTGCGGGGTTTATTTTTTGTTGCCACATGATTGTCTCTGTTTTTGGCACAATATTAAGAGGTGCTAACCGTAAGTAATTAGCGGCAGTTTAGTGATTAATCTGTTTAATTTTGGCAACAGATATGATATACTATAGGTTATGTAAAGTGGGGTGAAATTATTTTGGCAAAAATGGATAAAGGCTTAGTAGTCCGGGCTGCCGGATTTTTGATGATAGTGCAAATCTTATCCCGTGTTTTGGGCTTGGCCCGCGATACCGTGATGCAGAATATGTATCAGGCTGGTGCCGAAACAGACGCCTTCTATGCTGCCTTTTCTATACCTGATTTTATTTACAATATCGTCATTGGCGGTGCCATTGCCGCTGCTTTTATCCCGGTTTTCTCTTCATATTTGGCCAAAGACAATGAGCCTGCTGCCTGGCGGACCAGCTCTATTTTTACCAGCTGGGTGATAGTATTGATGGTTGTGCTCTTAACGCTTGGCTTTGTTTTTACAGAGCAGCTGTTAAACGCGATTACCCAATTCGCGGGCGAGAAAATTGAGCTAACCACTACCCTGACGCGGATTACGCTTATTCAGTCCATGTTTATGGCCTTATCAGCCATTGCTACCGGCATCTTGCAGTCAAAGCAGCATTTTACCTGGCCGGCAATTGGTATTTTGCTTTATAATGTGGCTATTTTGCTTTTTGGTGTGGTGCTCGCCAAACCGATTGAGGCTGCTTATCCCGGCTATGGCATTGCAGCTTTCTCTGTTGGCGTAGTCGTCGGTGCAGTTTTGACTTTAGTGGTACAAATACCGATGCTGAAAAAATATGGCTATAGCTTCCGCTTTAGTCTGGATACTCATGACAGCGGCTTCCGTCAAATGGTTAAGCTGCTGATCCCGGCGATGATCAGCCTTTCGGTGGCCCAGATCAATTTGATGGTGTCGCAATACCTGGCATCCGGCTTGGATGATGGTGTTTTGACCGCGACCAAAAATGCCATTAAAATTATGCAGCTGCCGATCGGTGTTATTGCCATGTCTATTGCTGTGGCCATTTTCCCCACCATGACCAACCAGGCTGCTGTGGGCGATATGAAGGAAATGAAAAAGAGCATGACCACAGGGATGAGCACCATTTTTTATGTGCTGCTGCCGGCGACCATCGGCTTGATGATTTTGGCAGAGCCAATAACCCGCCTGCTCTTTGACTATACTGATAACTTTACGGAAACAGCGGTACGAATAACAGCCCAGTCCCTGATCTTTTATAGTATTGGTATCGTAGCATACGGCGCTCAATATGTAGCTTTGCGTGGCTTTTATGCAGTGCATAATACCAGATTACCCTTGCTGATCAGTCTCTTGAGCATTGGCATAAATGTCGCCGCTTCTTTTGCTTTGGTTGGCCCGCTGGAGCATATTGGCTTAGGCCTTGCCTATTCTTTGGTAGGAATCTTCCAGTTTATCATTACCATCTTGTTCTTGCGCTATCGGATAGGGCCCCTGGGTCTGCGCAGGATGACCAAGTCTTTGGTCAAAATGTCTGTCGCCTCTGTTGTTATGGGTCTGGCTGTGTGGGGAACATCATCTCTTGCGACGCTTATTTTTGGCACTACCAGAATATTGGCGCCGGTGATGCAGGTAGGCATGAGTATGGTTGTTGGCGTCGGGCTCTATTTTGGCATCACCGCCTGGATGAAGATGGAAGAATTCCAGATGATTAAGAATGTGCTGCGGCGGCGCAGTAAACGCAGAGAAGAAATTAAAGAATAATATTATAGAGGACTATATGACAGAACAAAGCAGAATTCGTAATTTTTGTATTATTGCCCATATTGATCACGGCAAAAGCACTTTGGCCGACCGCCTGCTGGAATATACCGGCGCAGTTGCCAGTCGTGATATGACTAAGCAGCTGCTCGATTCTATGGAGCTGGAGCAGGAACGCGGCATTACCATTAAGCTGAAGGCAGTACGCCTGGCCTACACTGCCAAGGATGGACAAACCTATCAGCTGAACCTGATTGATACCCCCGGACATGTCGATTTTAATTATGAGGTTTCCCGCTCTCTGGCTGCCTGCGAGGGCGCGCTGCTAGTTGTAGACGCGGCGCAGGGTATTGAGGCGCAGACCATCGCCAATGTCTATTTGGCCATTGAGCATGATCTGGAGATTATTCCGGTTATTAATAAGATAGATTTGCCCAGCGCTGATCCTGAAAACGCTAAGCAGCAAATTGAAGATATTATTGGCCTCGATTGCAGCAATGCCATTTTAGCCTCTGCTAAAACAGGGGTAGGTACAGAGGAAATTTTAGAAGCTATAGTCAGTCAGATTCCGCCGCCGGAGGGCGATGAGAAGGCGTCGCTTGCCGCCCTGATTTTCGATTCGCATTTTGATAGCTACAAGGGGGTTATCCCCTGCATACGCGTTAAAGACGGCGTGCTCAAACGCGGCATGAGGATCAAGATGTTCGGTTCCGGCAAAGAGGCGGAAATTACCGAAACAGGCATTTATACCCCTGCCGAAAAGCAGGTTAATGAGCTGAAAGCCGGCGAAGTCGGCTGGTTTGCCGCTGCGATCAAGAATGTGCGTGATACGCAGGTGGGTGATACGCTGACTGATGCTGCCAATCCCGCAGCCGGGCCTTTGGCCGGCTATCGGCCGGCTACCTCAATGGTTTATTGCGGCCTGTACCCGGTGGAAAACAGTGATTATAATGACCTGAAGGATGCCCTGGAAAAATTACAGCTGAATGATGCGGCATTGGTCTTTGAGGCAGAGACCTCCGCGGCGCTTGGCTTTGGCTTCCGTTGCGGCTTTTTGGGTCTGCTGCATATGGAAATTGTCAAAGAGCGCCTGGAGCGGGAATATGACCTTGATTTGCTGATCACCGCGCCTTCGGTCAATTACCGCATCACCCGCAACACTGGCGAGGTCTGCTATATTGATAACCCGGTCAATCTGCCGCCGGTGAGCGAGCTGATGATGATAGAAGAGCCGTATGTCAAGGCGACAATTATGGTTCCCAGCGATTATATTGGCGCGATTATGGAGATTGCCAAGGATCGGCGGGGTAATTTCATCAATATGGAGTACATTACCACCACCCGGGTGATGATGATGTATGATTTACCTTTGGCGGAAATCATCTATGATTTCTTTGACCAGTTGAAATCGCGCACCAAGGGCTATGCCAGCTTTGACTATGAGCTGGCCGGGTACCAGGAAGCGGAACTGGTGCGTTTGGATATCCTGATCAACGAGGCCATTGTCGACGCTCTTTCATGTATAGTTCATAAAGATAAAGCATACTACCGGGGTAAAGCTTTAGTGCATAAAATCCGCGGGTTGATCCCCCGCCAGATGTTTGAAATTCCCATTCAGGCGGCGATAGGTAATAAGGTTATTTCCCGCGAAAATGTAGCTGCCCTGCGCAAGGATGTTTTGGCCAAATGCTATGGCGGCGATATCAGCCGCAAGCGTAAGCTGCTGGAAAAACAAAAAGCCGGTAAAAAGAGAATGAAGCAGGTTGGCAATGTGGAGATTCCGCAAGAGGTATTTATGGCAGTATTGGAGCTTGATGAATAGGATAAGTAGCTTTGAGGGGGAAATAACATGAATATTATCTTTCTTCTGACGCCAAAAACGGATGTGGCTTTTGTCTATGATGACGACAGCTTACGCCAGGTTTTAGAAAAAATGGAGCATCACCGTTATTCCGCTATTCCGGTAATCAAGAAAACAGGGGAATACGTAGGCACACTGACCGAGGGTGATGTGCTGTGGCTGCTCAAAAACGAGTATGCCTTGAATATTAAAGAAGCGGAGCAGCTGAGCATCGCCAATGTTCCGCACCATGTGGATAACAAAGCCCTATCTATTGATACGGATTTGCAGGATGTGCTACATACTTCGCTAAACCAGAATTTTGTGCCGGTGGTTGATGACAGAGGTATTTTTATCGGCATCATTACCCGCCGCAATATCTTAAAACATGTACTGAATCTCTAATTTTGGAGGGAAAAATGGACAGGAATCATCTTTGCTTGCTTTGCGATTTTTATGAGCTTACTATGGCCAATGGCTATTTTACCACTGGCTACAAAGATAAAATAACCTACTTTGATCTTTTTTTCCGCTCAGTTCCTGATGAGGGCGGATACGCTATTTTTGCCGGGCTGGAGCAGCTGGTCAATTATATCCAAAATTTACATTTCGATGAAGAAGATATCGAGTTCTTGCGTAGCAAAAAGCTCTTTAGTGAGGATTTTTTAGCGTATCTGAAAGCTTTTCGTTTTAGCGGCGATATCTGGGCTATGCCCGAGGGTACGCCCATTTTCCCTAATGAGCCGATTATTACTGTCCGCGCGCCTGCTTTAGAGGCGCAGCTGATAGAAACCTATTTTTTGCTGACCATCAATCACCAAACACTGATTGCCACCAAAGCCAACCGTATTGTCCAGGCGGCAGATGGCAGAACTGTCTTGGAATTTGGCTCCCGCCGGGCGCATAATGCTGACGCGGCGGTGGTGGGTGCGCGCGCTGCCTATATTGGCGGCTGCCATGGCTCTGCCTGCACCTTGACTGATGCCATTTATGGCGTGCCCGCCGGCGGCACCATGGCGCATAGCTGGGTGCAGATGTTTGACAGCGAATATGAGGCCTTCAAAACCTATTGCGAGATATATCCTACCAATGCCACGCTGCTGGTGGACACTTATAATACGATTAAAAGCGGTGTGCCCAATGCTATCCGCGTTTTCAAAGAGGTTTTGCTGCCGCAGGGCATTACCAAATGCGCTATCCGTTTGGATAGCGGCGACCTGGCTTTCTTATCCCGCAAAGCCCGGGAAATGCTGGATGAGGCCGGGCTGCAACAATGCAAAATTGTCGCCTCCAATGCTTTGGATGAGTGGTTAATCCGCGATTTGCTGATTCAGGGAGCAAAAATTGATACCTTTGGCGTGGGAGAAAAACTGATTACTGCCTGCTCTGACCCTGTGTTTGGCGGCGTATATAAGCTGGTGGCCATCGAGGATGATCAAGGAATGATCCTGCCCAAGATTAAGGTTTCGGAAAACGCAGCCAAAATTACTAACCCACATTTCAAAAAGGTCTACCGCATTTTCCGCGCTGCTACCGGCAAAGCGGTTGCTGATCAGATTTGTGTTTGGGATGAGAAGATTGATGAAAATCAGGAGCTGGAGATTTTTGATCCAAACGCTACCTGGAAGCGCAAAAGCATTAGTGGCTTCTATGTTAAAGAGCTGCAACAGCCAATTTTCAAAAATGGCGAGCTGGTTTATCGCCTGCCCTCTTTAACAGAAATCCGCAACTATTGCCAGGAGCAAATTGATACGCTGTGGGAAGAAGTCAAGCGTTTTGAAAACCCGCATAGCTATATTGTGGACCTCTCCTGGAAGCTGTGGTATATCAAAGAAGATCTACTTTTTGCTAATCGTGAGCTGGTATAGGAGGCCGCTATGGCATCTTTGATTTTTGCCCGGCCGGATGGGCAATGGTTTGATTTCCCTCCTTTGCAAATGGCGGCAATGGCAGGGAATAAAGTGCTGATTCCGAATAAGCTGGATTTAATCCCCTTGCCGGAAGGCGCTACCCTGACGCTGATGCCGGAGGCCATGCCGGTTGGTTTTGATCAGGAAAGCGGTGAGTTTCTCGCCCTGGAGGAGAACCCCTATAAAAACAAAAAATCTGAGCCTGTATATGCTGTGGCAGCGCTTTTGCCGCAAGGCTTTACCAGAACCTTGTTGCCGGCCACAGTGATAGAGGGCGATCAGCCTTTGCCGATTTTGGGCTACAGCGCTGTGGGTATGGATAAAAAAGGGCAGCTGGTAGTGGCTGCGCTGGCCACAGACGAACATCAGCGCTGGCATCCCAAGCATTATAACAGCAAAGATTTGGCCAAGCTGATAGAGCAGCGCCAAGCTGAGTTTCCCGCTAACCGTATTATTCGGCAGCTGTCATGCTGCTCTTTGGAATACGGTTGTTTTACTGCGCAAAACATTATTTACCGCCGCTGGGAAGGCGGCTTGCCTGTTTCTCCGGCCTGTAATGCCGCTTGCCTAGCCTGCCTTTCCGAGCAGGAAGAGGGTGGACCGACATCCCCGCAGCAGCGCATTTGCTTTTGTCCCCGCGCCGAGGAAATTGCCGAGGTGGGCATTGCCCATTTGAAAAGCGCCGAGCACGCCATGGTCAGCTTTGGCCAGGGCTGCGAAGGAGAGCCGTCGTTAGCCTATCAGCAGATTTGCGAGAGCATTCGCCTGATACGCGAGCAGACCGAGCGGGGCATCATCAATATCAATACCAATGCCGGTGATACCAAGGCTATTCAAGCCATTATTGACGCTGGCATTGACAGCCTGCGCGTCTCGCTTTTCTCACCAATAGCAGCGGACTATCAGGCATATCACCGGCCCCGGGACTATAGTCTTGCTGATGTGCGCGCCTCGCTGGCCTATGCTCAGCAAAAAGCTGTGCCGGTTGCGCTCAACCTTTTGACCTATCCCGGCTATAGCGATGATGAGAGCCAGGTGGAGGCATTGATTGAGCTGATCGGGCAGTATGATATTGCCCAGGTGCAGCTGCGCAATCTTAACTGCGACCCGCGCCTGATGAAAGAGTTTTGTGAGGACAACCAAGCGATGGGGATCCGGCAGATGATTAGCCTGCTGCAAACACGTTTTCCAGAGCTGAAAATCGGCAATTATAGCCGTGATTTAAAAGGATAGGTGGCTGCGATGGATTTTAATCAATTTAGCGAAAAACTGCATCTGCAAAATAAAATTTTTGCGATAAGGCGTGTTAATAATGCGCCCAGCGATAAGCTATCAGGCTGTACCTTAAAGTGCTTTGCTGATGTTGCCCAGGGGCAAAAGGTAGTAATAAGCGCGGATAATGCCGGTTGCCGGGGCGCGGCGCAGGGCTTTGGCTTCAAAGACGGCATTCCCAACACCCCGGGCGGCTTTGGCCTTTTTTTATCCTGCGGCGCAGGGGAGGGCTTCCCGCCAGGAGAGCATGTCAAGTGTAATCCGGAGCTTGCCGAATCCATGATTCTGGGCTTGCCGCAAAAGGTGATGGAAGGGTTCTCTGCCGTGGAGATCAGCCTTTATCAAGAGGGCTGTAGCCCTGATTTGGTGAGCTGTTTGGTGAATCCTGACCAGTTGGCAACCTTGGTGCATATTTTTAATTTTCGCCAAACAGATTATGATAATGTAATTATGCCGATGGCATCTGGCTGCTCCAGTCTCTTCCGTATCCCTTTTGGCGAAATGCTGAGCAAGAGGCAACGCGCTGTGATTGGTATTGTTGATGTTTTCGCCCGTCCGCATTTTGCGAAAGATCAGTTCTTTTTTACTGTAGATGGTGAAACCTTTGTGCGTATGCTGGCAGACAGCGGCGATAGTGTTATTTCCGCGCCCATTTGGCACGGTGTGGAAAAGCGGCTCTAGCAGGAGAAGTGTTAACAAAATATAGCGGTTCGAGAAACGAGAGAGACAAGGCGGCTGCAAGCTAGGCCGCCGCACTAACCGGAGGCTAATATAAAAAAAGCAGGAGCATTATGCTCCTGCTTTTGTCTGTTTTTATGGCTGAATCCTAATCTTTCTTCTTTTTGATGCCGGAGCCGATAGCCAAGCCAAGGCATAGCCCACAGCCAAGACCGAGCGCCAGATTATCAAAAAACAGGCCAAAGGCTGTGCCAAGACACATGCCTATTGACATCCCTTCCATCATATAGGTGTTGGAAGAGACATCCTCTTTGGCTGATTTTGTCTCAGAGTTCTCCAGAGGGGTCTCTAGCGTAGCCTCATTGGCGTTTACTTCATCAACAGGGTTGTTTTGTTTATCCATAGCTATCACCTGAATTATTTCATTTTTTTGACCATAATTTTGCCAGCGATCATCCCGGTGAGAGAGCCCACTAATAACCCAAAGATTAAGCCGGTGATTATTTGCTGAAAAACAAGCTGTCCAATCAGCATACCCAGCAGCAGACCAACCGTAGCGCAAATACCCAGCAGGCCGGAGGTTAAGTCCCTTTCTTTTTTATATCTGGCCTGTGCCGCCAGCCGTCTTTGGTGAATTTGCTCATTGGTTTCTGTTGTTTTCACAGGGGCCTGTTTCTTCTTGAATAGCATAATTTTTTCTCCTTATTATTTGTCTTGATCAAGGGTGATGAACACCAGATCCGCCGGGTTGAAGAGGCGGAAGCCGAATATGCCTGCACCCAGCCCGCGGCTGACAATCATATGTTGATTATTCTCACTATAGATCCCGGCGTCATACTTAGGGAAAAGGGTTCCTCCGGCGCCAAAAACGCCGCCTAGCCCGGGCAAACGCACCATACCGCCATGGATATGTCCGGAGAGGGTCAAATCCGCGCCCCACTGGCAATAAGCTTCAAAATAAACGGGATTATGGGTAAGCAGGATAGTGAAGCGGTTTGGATCAGGGACGCCCAGCTCCGCATCTGCCAACGTTTTGATTTGCCGGGTAGCATTAGCTGCACGGCGGTTAAGACTATAATACTCTAAACTATAGGAAAAACCATAGAGATCGATGGATTGGCCATCTTTGACCAGCTCCAGCTTTTGATTATCCAGCACTGTCACCTTGCACGCTGCCAGCTGCTGATACAGCTCTTCGAGCAGCGGATGCTTCAAGGCTTGTTCATGATTGCCGCTGATGAAATAGGTGGGATATTTGGCGCCGAGTATTTGCGCAGTGGGCAAAAAATCATCCAGATCTTTGCTGTTGCGGCTGAGCATATCCCCGGTCAAAACGACAATACTAGGGGCAAATTCATCTATGCGCTCAATCAGACGGATATTGTCCTCACCAAAGGTTTTATTATGCAGATCAGAAATATGGGCGATGCGATAGCCTTCAAAAGCAGCAGGCAGCTTTTGGAAACTGATATCATAATAGCTCTCAGTCAAACGGGTATTGCTGTCGATGATAGTAATCAGTAAAGCCAGAGCAATTATGGCTAAAATAGTAAGCAGCATCGTATATTTCTTTTTCCTGTTTTTCTTTTTACTCTTTTGGGGCATACATGGCACCAATTATGCGGCTGATGACAGCGCAGGGTAAAATTTTGCCGAGGAAAAGAAAAAATTTGTATTTCACCCCGCAGGTATAAAGTGGCTTTAATCTCCTTTTCCCGGCCAGCTGATAAACTTTGGCGGCGATTGTCTCCGGGGACATGCCGGTGGTTTCATCCCTTTCCATCACTGCCAGCGATTTTTTCATGGCCTTGCCATAAATATCTTCGCCCGCAAAATTTTTCACCCGCGCGGCAGTAAAGCCGCTTTTGACATCTCCGGGCATTAAAGCGGTGACGCCAATATGCCAGGGTTTCAATTCAATGGCTAGAGCTTCAGTGAGGGCATTAGTTGCCGCTTTGGCAGCCGAATAAAAGCTTTGGAAGGGGATAGCGAAAACTGCCGCGACTGAGCTGATATTGATAATTTTCGCGCCTCTGGCAGCGCGCAGCCAGGGCAGGGCAGCTTTAGTGCAAAACCAGGCGGCAAAGAAATCAACATCCATCAGAGCTCTGGCCTCTTCTTCACTGATATATTCGGTGGCGCCGGATACGCCCATACCCGCGTTGTTGATCAAAAGATCGATATGTCCATTATCAACGCCGATTTGCGCAAAAGCAGCTTGGATTTGTGCAGGCTGAGTGAGATCACAATCGATATGTATAATATTAGCACAATTTTGGCCGCTGCGCGAGAGGTCGTAAACCTTGTCCCCGCTTGCCGCAAACAGCTCTGCCATTGCTTTTCCCAGCCCGGAGCTGGCTCCGCTGATGACGATGACTCTTAGCATGAGCGCTCTCCTTTTTTCTTTGATAATCTTTACTCTTTGATCACCCGGGCAATAATATCCATCGCCTCATCCAGCAATTCTTCGCTATGGCTAGCCATCAGGCTGGTGCGGATCAGACATTCATCAGGCGCGGTAGCCGGCGGCAGGACGCAATTAGCATAAACCCCCTCATCATAGAGACGGCGGTTGACAACCAGGGTATGCATGGCATCATAAGTATAAATAGGGATAATCGGCGCCGCGCTGTCGCGAATAGTTACGCCGCGCTTTTTTAGCCCGCAGCGCATGTAGTCGGCCAGTTGCAGCAATCGGGCAGGCAGCTCAGGATGCTTACTGATGATATTTAAGGCTGCCAGCGCCGCGGCAGCAGAGGCCGGGGTCATGGAAGCGGAAAAGATGAAGGCGCGGGCGCTGTGGCGCAAATAGTCAATCACCTGTGCGTTAGCGGCAGCAAAGCCCCCTAGCGAGGCCAGGGATTTGGAGAAGGTGCTCATAATCACGTCAACATCATTTTCCAAGCCAAAATATGAGGCAGTGCCGCGTCCGCCCTCGCCAATAACGCCAAAACCATGAGCATCGTCGACCATGATACGCGCGCCGTATTGCTTGGCCAGAGCCACGATTTCCGGCAGCTTTGCCAAATCGCCGCTCATCGAAAAAACACCGTCAGTGATAATTAGAGCGCCGCTTTGCTCGGGCACTTTTTGCAGTTTACGTTCCAGATCAGCCATATCGCTGTGCTTATAACGCAGCATCTTACCAAAGCTGAGCTTACAGCCATCATAGATGCTGGCGTGGTTTTCCATATCGCAAAGCATATAATCATGCGGGCCGATCAGGGCGCTGATAATGCCGACATTGGTTTGAAAGCCGGTAGAAAAGGTGATGGCATCCTCTTTATGGACAAAATCCGCCAGCTCTTTTTCCAGCTGAATATGCATATCCAAGGTGCCGTTTAGAAAGCGCGAACCGGAGCAGCCGCTGCCATAATTGTCAAGCGCAGCTTTAGCGGCGCCCACAACTTCCGGGTGCACGGTAAGGCCAAGATAATTATTACTGCCGAGCATAATGCGGCGTTTGCCTTCCATGATAACCGTTGTGTCCTGTCTGCTTTGCAATTCATGAAAATAGGGATAAACACCGGCTGCGCGAATTTGGTCAAGCAGTTCCGGTAATTGCAGTTTTTCAAATAAATCCATTAAAAATAAACTCCTTATATTGAAAAAATAGTGTAGCCTCTCGCGCTTAAAACTGAAAAATAATGCCCACGGCAGCGCCGATAACAATAAAGACAATAACTTGTTTTTTAAAATAAAATACCGCAGGGGTTAACAACACAAAAAATATCAGCGCTTTAATATTTATGCTGCTAATCTGAAAAATATCGGTAGTTCCGCACACTGCCATGGCAATCAGGCTGAGTGCAATGGCTGCCAAAAGCCCGGCCACACCGGGACGCAGGCCACTAAAGGCAGCAAGCACATATTTGTTCTCTTTCCAGTGGGCAAGTATTTTGCAGATGAGGATAGAAACAATCACTGGCGGGACCATCAGACCCAGGGTAGCAATGGCTGCTCCGCTGATACCAGCCGCATGATAACCGGCATAAGTTGCCATATTAATGGCAATCGGCCCGGGGGTAGATTCAGCAACAGCAATCATATCTACCAGCTCGGCAGAGGTGAACCAATCATAGGTATTGGCCAGATCAAAGAGAAAGGGCAAAGCTGCCAGGCCGCCGCCAATACCAAAGAGGCCAATTTTGAAAAATTCCCAGAAAAGGAGGAGATAGGTCATGCGTCAACCTCCTCTTTTTTATGGCGCAGCTTTTGTTGTACCAAGCTGATGATAATCCCCGCCGCTGCCGCGCCAATAACTATCAGTATCGGGCTGAGCAAGTTAAAGAGCAGTAAAGCAAAAGCGCAAAGGAAAATAATCACAGAAGGAAGATTGCGTACCCCTTCCTTGATCAGGCTCCATGCAGCATTAACCACCAAAGCGGCCACCGCCACCTTAATTCCGGCAAAGGACTGGTTGACTTGTGGGATATGAGAAAAATTGGTCAGCAGCGCAGCAATAATAAGAATAATAACGAATGAGGGCAGGGCAATGCCAAGGGCTGCGGCAATACCGCAGGCCACGCCATAGTGGTTGGTGGCGACAAGCACAGAAACATTAATGGCAATCGGCCCGTTTTGGCATTGCGCCAGGGCATAATAATCAGCCAGCTCCGCAGAAGTCAGCCAGCCGCGCTTGTTGACTAATTCCCGCTCCAAAATGGGCAGCATCACATAGCCGCCGCCAAAAACAGAGATGCCGATTTTGGCAAAGATAGCAAGAGTAGTAAAGAATTTTTTCAGCATTAAATGTGTAGCCCCAATTGATATGCCTGTTCGAGGGCAGGGTGACCATTAATAGCGCCGATATCACTTACGCCTCCCGCAAAAATTTGCCCGCAGTCCTTCCAGCCAAGATAATCGACCATTGCCAGCTGATAGGCCATAGCTGCCGCAGCAAAAGTGTTTTCTTTATCATCCATTGCTGTCATCAACAGCACACATTCCTTTTTGAAGCTGCCGTCATCAATGGCATAGAAACGGTCTATCACCGCTTTTAACTGGGTAGGCAGGGTGTAGTAATAAAGCGGGGCTGCGAAAACAATGCAATCTGCCGTGGCCAGCTGAGGATAAACGCTACGCATATCGTCATCAATCAGGCACTTGTTATCGTGCTCATGACAATATTCGCAAGCCAGGCAGCCGCTGATGCTCAATTGGCCGATCGGCAACTGCGTGATTTGATGCCCGGCTGCTCTTGCGCCATCGGCAAAGCGGTCGGCAAGGATATCGCTGTTACCCCCTTTGCGGGGGCTGCTGTGGCAGATAAGTATCTTTTTTGGCATAAGGCTATTTCCTCCCACAGAGCGGAAAACAGTATCCGCAAAATCCTAAGCAGCTTAACGCAATAAAGTGATGCAAAATCACATAACCGCATTATATATGATAATACCATAAATTTTTATTTTTTAATAGGGGAAAACAAGGATTAATTCCAGCGGGAAAAAATAAAAAAAATTATAGCATATATTTTGTGCGGGCAAGGAATAAAATATCTTGATTACTGGCGCTAAGAAATAATATTTTTTGCAGCTAACTAAGTCTTGCATTTCGTTTTTCTTTATGATATTATTTATGTTGCTCGTCATCTGGCGCCATAGCCAAGTGGTAAGGCAGAGGACTGCAAATCCTTTACCCCCAGTTCAAATCTGGGTGGCGCCTCCAGAGCTTGCAACCGCGCCTTTGGGCGCGGTTGCTTTGCCCAAAATTTTGGGACAAGTAGTAATTTGAACCGGTAACGGCTATCAGGCCTCATCGCCTTAAGCCGGGATGAAGTGGGCTGACATCCAAAATATGCTTGACAAGCCGGATTGGTTTTGATAGTATATTCTCTGTGCGTGGTGGATGTGGCGAAGCGGTTAACGCACCGGATTGTGGCTCCGGCACTCGAGGGTTCGATACCCTTCATCCACCCCAATGGCGGGTTCATACCGGGCAGACCAAATATGGTCCGCCCGGGGTCTCGCAACCAGCCCTTGGCCGCACAAAAGCAGTGGGGTGTAGCCAAGCGGTAAGGCAACGGACTTTGACTCCGTCATTCGTAGGTTCGAACCCTACCACCCCAGCCAGTATGAGCCATTAGCTCAGTCGGTAGAGCACCTGACTTTTAATCAGGGTGTCCGGCGTTCGAGTCGCCGATGGCTCACCAAAACGCGCAGATACGAACTCTGTATATATTAGAGAATGTATTTGCGGTAGTACAGAGGATAGCAGACAGATAATGTCTGCTATTTTTCTTTTTGCGTAAATAAAAAATCCCCCCTTGGTTTTTAAGCCAAGAGGGGAAAAGGAGGACTGCCAAGTGATGTACATGCTTGGCAATTTTTATATCATGCAGTTAGTCTAGGGAGATAAGCAAACTTCATAATCTGCTCGCCGTTATCTTTGCAAACCTTATAAATTTGCTTATAGTGAGTGCCTTTGGCTATCTCTTCTTTAATGGTATGTAGTATCATATCCTCAAGGAACATGATGGTTGAGATAGTCTTAAATGGTACAGAATCACGCTGCCCGGCGTCAATGCCAACTAAACTATTAACAAGCTTAGAGTATGTCATATAGGCTTTCTGCCGCATGTTTCTGCTGCCTTGGCTTTCCGAATACTCTATGAGGTTTGCTATCATGTCTGTTTCAGAGCGGCGCACAAGCCTGCTTTGACAGTGTGTAGCATAGCGCTGTTCTCGCTGATAACTTTAACTTCCAAATCTCTAATTTGCATATTGTCCTCCTGGTAGTTTGGTTGCCAAAAGCCCATAGTTGAGCTGGCGGATAGGTAGCGTGTTCTGCGGTATACCCCGTTGCCGTTAGTCTGGCTGCCGGAGTTGCCGGAACTGGTATTGCCCTCGATGGTGGTTAAAGTGTTGCCGTTGACTTTCTCAACAACTACAATTATTGAGAGGGATTTTGAGTACGTGCGTAACAAGTACTATCCTGATTGCCCATCAAGGTTTCAAGTCGCGTTTGCCAGTCCTGACCTTTTTTCTTTAAATAAATATTGGGGGCGGCTTTTGGATGGCACATCTTCCATATGGAAAATTGGATATGAAAGCGCTTCATTGCATGACGCTGCTTTTTTGGAATGTTATTCCAGCGCACCCGATTACTGCTTTTCTGAAACCTTGCCTGGCTTCGAAAATATTTGCAAATACTGGGAAGGAGAGCTATCCCCCGAGCCTCGCCCAGAGCTTTTAGTGCGGCTTCCTTTTGTTGCTCTCGAGCAAATAACTCTTGATGTAACTTAGAAGGATACTCTTCAAAATCATAAGAGGGATGGGTGTTTGGGTTATCGGACACAGCTCTCTTCTTTCTCCGCTCCTAGTAGGGCGGTTTTGTTTTGTCTTGCCCCTTTTTAGACAAATATGGTAAAATATGGTTAGCTTTTAAATTAAAGGAGGGGAACTCTTATGAAAAAACGTTTATTTATTTTGATTCTTGTTGCCCTATTGCTTATCTCGATACCGGCCATGGCTGCTGGTATAACAAAAACGATTCAAGCAAACTATGGTGTGTCAATCGTTCTTGATGGAAAAACAATTAATTACACATATCCCGATGGGACAAAAGCTGAAGCCTTTACCTCTGATGGAGTAACTTATTTGCCAGTAAGGGCTATAGCCGAGGCATTAGGCGTTGGTGTAACATGGGACGGAGGAACTCAAACTGTAACTCTTAGTAGTAGCGGTTCTGCTCCCCCACCAACACCATCAGGCACTGCAACCACCGGACAGAAAAACGCATTGGCAAAAGCAAAGGAATACTTGAATTATTCTGCTTTTTCTCGGCAAGGATTGATTGAGCAATTGGAGTATGAAAAATTTTCCCATGCAGATGCTGTTTATGCGGTAGATAATTGTGGGGCTGATTGGTTTGAACAAGCTGCCAAAATGGCGAAACAGTATTTAGATTATTCTTCTTTCTCTCGACAAGGATTGATAGATCAGCTGGAGTATGAGGGATTTACCCACGAGCAAGCAGTCTATGGCGTTGAAGCGAATGGATATTAATTCCTAAGAGGGAAATAGGTTATTCACTCTTAGCTTTTATTGTTGTAATCGGAATGTGTTTACTGTCTAGCTGGTTAGGATAAGGAGGAACTATGAAACAATAACTTTTAACCCCCCGCAATTCCCATGCGCAAGCTTTTCTATGGGTATAATCCCCTGCCCACCTAATTGTAGCCTCTCGAAAGGCTGCAATTAGGTGGTTTTTCTTGCTCTTTATCCGGCCTTTTCTTCCTCGTTATGTTTCAGCTGTTTATATACCGGCTTGACACCGGTGGCCGTCAAGCCGGAGACTATAGCAATGGCAATAGCGGGCAAAGATATGCTAGAGCCCAATCATATCCATAGATAATGCCATTTATTCCAGTGTTTTTATTTCCAGTTTGTCAATTTGTTCTTTCACCCATTCGATGGTGCCATTGCCATTGTCCTCAGCCACATAGGCATTATACATGCGCTCATAAGCATTATGCTGCGAGGCAGTGATGATGCCGTTCTCAATATAGCTTGTACCCAGATAAAGCAAACGATCCTCCAGCATAGCTGTTACACCCATGCTGATAATGTCCCGTTTTTGGGCGGCTTTATCCTCAATAGCGGCTTTGCGGTTGAGCTTCCAGAGAAAAATCTGCTGAATGCCATTGATCAGCGCAACCATAATACCGCTGGTTATTATCACCGTCAATAAGTCCATAGTGAATACCTCCATGGTCTTCAGTAAATATGCGTAACTAAGGAGCAGAAGCACCCCTTGGGGCAGCGGTGGGCTGTCCTACAACATCATATGCAGTTGTCTATCAGATGGACAAACATTTTGCAAAAAAATTTAGTTGATTTGCTCCTCCAAGCAAATCAAACAAAGGCAGCAAAACAAAAAAGGAACAGGCCAAAGGCCTGTTCCTTTTTAAGCAGAATATATTTCTTGTTGCTTAGCCATTAGGGATACGAACCCCATGCGGTTTTGGCGGGAAAACGCTGGCATCTCCCGATAAAAATATTGCTTCCCGTAGATCTAACTACGAAAAGCAATATTTTCACCAAGATCTGCTCACTGTTTTCCCGCCAAAACTGCCGGCACCCCCGACGGATGGATGGTCGGGCTGGACCAGGCAGAGCGACGACGCATAGCTAGTGCATTACCTGCGACTTTGCGGAGCAAAGGCCAGGTAGGTCGTAGGCAGGCTGCATGCCTGGCTAGGAGCGATAACGAAGCTCCAGATCGACCATCCGCCGTCCGGGGCGCATGAGTTCGCATCCCTAGTGGCTAGTGGTCAATGCCTACCATCACAGAGGTAGCTTTGATAATAGCATAGGCTTCTTTGCCAACCGCCAGACCAAGCTCCTTGATGGAAGCCATGGAGATGGTGGAAGAGATAATATTACCGCCGCCAATATCGATTTTGACCATACCGTTGACAGCACCTTCAGTAATTTCGGTGATTGTTCCCTTAAACTGGTTCCTAGCGCTTAGTTGCATAGTTAAACCCTCCTTTATAGCTGTATTGTTTGAGCGTAGCAACAAATTTATTCTATATCAATGCGGCTGGCGCATTCCTTGCCTCTACCCGTGAGCATTTCCAGGGCATGGGTGAGAGCGGGCAGAATATAGCCCAGAGTTTCTTTAACCGCCTTGGGGCTGCCGGGCAGATTGATAATTAAGGTTTGCCGGCAGATGGCCGCGGCAGCGCGGCTCAACATTCCCCGCGGTGTGATTTGCATGCTATAGGCGCGCATTGCCTCAGGAATGCCGGGTACGATACGGTCGGCAATAGCGAGCGTGGCCTCAGGCATCCAGTCACGCGGCGAAAAGCCGGTGCCGCCGCTGGTGAGTATCAGATCAATATTCCCGCTCTCGCTCCAAGCCAGCAGCTGTTGTTTGAGCGGTTCGATATCATCGCTGAGCATTTTATATTCCGCCACAGTAAAGCCTGCGTCCTCAAGTATGGCTCTAATTGCCGGGCCGCTTTCATCCACGCGCGCACCGGCCGCGCCCTTGTCGCTGGCTATCAAAATAGCCACCCGGTATTGGTTATTGTTCATGAAGATGCTCCTCTCCCTGCTCAATAATGGAGATTTCATCTCCGGCAGTGATGGTGCCGCCATGAATGACCCTGGCGAACACACCCTCGCGCGGCATGATGCAATCGCCCACCTGGTGATAGATAGCGCAGTGCTGGTGACATTCCTTGCCGATTTGCGTCATCTCCAGCACAACATCATTGCAAACAAAGCGGGTGCCAAGCGGCAGAGTGGCAAAATCTATCCCAGCAACGACCAGATTTTCACCAAAAGCGCCATGATTAACCGACGCGCCCTTGGCGCGAAAGGCCTCAACCTTATCATGCGAGAGCAGGCTGACCTGGCGGTGCCAGGCTCCGGCATGGGCGTCGCCTGCCAAACCATGTTCCACAACAAAGGTGGCTGTTTTGCGGTCATCCTTTTGAATGCCTTTGATATCGCTTAAACAAACTGCAAGTACTTTTGGCATGGCTCTCTCCTTATCCGCACTTTCTCCTTATCCGCCAATACTGAACATATTGCTTTTTTCGGTTTTGGTTGGTTGCAGGGCAAAATCATGATGCAGCGGTTTGCTGTTGATAGCAGCGGCAATCAATTTGCTCAATTCCGCGTCATTCGCTCCTGCTCTCAGCGGGGTTTTGATATCTAAATAAGCGTCCTGCGCCAGACAAAGCTTCAGTTTGCCGTCAGCAGTCAGCCGCAGTCGGTTGCATTGATCGCAAAAACAATGACTAATAGCATCAATAAAGCCGATTTTTCCGGCAAAGTGGTTGATCGAATAATATTTGGCCGGCCCATTGCCGATGCGAACATTGCTGCTGATCAGGGGGCCAAACTCCTGCTCCAGGGCAGCTTTGATTGTTTGCATAGCAACACCCTCAAAGCCTGCTGCCAGACCCATGGGCATCAGCTCAATAAAACGCACTGCTGTGACCTTCTCTTGGGCAAAGCGGGCCATATTGACCAGCTCTTTGTCATTGACGCCTTTGATTGGCACGCAGTTGATCTTGATAGGGATGCCAGAGGTAATAGCCTGGTCCAGTGCTGACAGAGCAGCGTCTAAGCCATCACAGCGGGTCAGCTGCTGATAGGTCTCTTGATCCAGCGTATCCAGGCTGATATTGATGCCGTCTAAATGGTGGCGGCATAGCTCAGGCAGGTGTTGAGCTAAACTGAGCGCATTGGTAGTGAGCGTCACCTGTTCAATGTTTGGCAGCTGTTTGATCTCGCCGATCAGGCCCACTACGCCTTTGCGCACCAGCGGCTCGCCGCCGGTAATTTTGATCTTGCTGATGCCAAGAGCGGCCATAATAGCACAGATACGCTTGATTTCTTCCAGGCTAAGCACTTGGTCATGCGGAATAGAAGCAATCCCCTGGCAGGGCATGCAGTAGCAGCAGCGCAAATTACAGCGGTCTGTAACTGAAACGCGCAGATAATTAATTGTTCGTCCGCAAGCATCCTTCATGATTATTCCTTATTGTTCTGTGATTTTTGATTATTTTTTCGGCTATTCTTTGTCCAGACCTTCATTTTCCCCGCGCAAGTAGTCGCCGCTTTTGCCGCCCTGCTTTTGCCAAAGGCAAACTTCGTTAATAGTCATCGCCCGGTCTATTGCTTTACACATATCATAAATAGTCAATAATGCCACTGTGGCTCCGGTTAAGGCTTCCATTTCCACCCCTGTTTTACCGTCTGTCTTTACGCTGCAAATCACCTCGATCTCAGCTGTTTGCGGCAATAAATTAAACTCTACCGTTGCTTTACTCATAGAGAGAGGATGGCAAAGAGGGATAAGTTCGCTGGTTTTTTTGCTGGCCATGATGCCGGCAATTTGCGCCACTGCCAAAACATCACCTTTTTTGGCTTGTCCGTCTTTGATGACGGCAAAGGTCGCAGGCTGCATCTTAATCCTACCCTTGGCAACAGCTGTTCTGGTTGTAATATCTTTGGCAGAGACATCAACCATCACTGCATTGCCATTGCTGTCTATATGATTGAGATTTTTTTCACTCATAATATGCTCCTTAATTATCCGAATCCACTTGGCTTTTATCCGCCGAGCTGAGCAGCAGTATTTTCTCCGGCGCTATGCTTAAATACGGGTATGGTTGCTGCGGCGCGTTTTCCTTGCTATATTGCCACCAAATACGCTGGCGTTGGCTGTGATCCTTATTGGTAGAAAAGATAATATTAATCTCAAAGGGGCTTTCAGTTTGATTGAGGATATCAATAGCAAAGCAATTAAGGCCGTTTTCATTGGCAGCGGGCTTAAAATCATGCGCACGGATGCCAATATGGCTAAGGTCTGCGGGAATAGGCTCGCTAACTGTCAGTATCAAATCCCAGTCTACCGCTTTTACCCTGTTTTTGTCAACTTGCAGAGCGCGGGAAAAGTTTTTGCAGCCGGTAATTTTGGCCGCGGAGAGCGTTTGCGGGTTATTAAAAATCTCTTTGGTAGCGCCGCTCATAATGATGCTGCCGTTTTCGACAATCATCACTTGCTCGCAGATGCGGTATACTTCGTCGCGGCTATGGGTGACCATAATGACATCACCGGAATAGTCAGCCAGCAGCTCCAGAAATTCTTCTTGCAGCTGCTCTTTCAAATAGGCGTCCAAGGCAGAAAAAGGCTCGTCCAAAAGCAGCATTTCCGGTTCATAGGCAAGGCTGCGCGCCAAAGCTACCCGCTGCTGCTGTCCGCCGGAAATCTGGGCGGGATAACGCTTCTCTAAGCCGCTTAGCTGAAAGCGGTCAATCATTTTGGCGATTATTTCTTCTTTGTCAGGGTTGCCAGTGAGAGCGCAGCCAATATTGTCGGCCACAGTCATATTGGGGAAGAGGGCATAGCTTTGGAAGAGATAACCAACCCGGCGTTCCTGCGGCTTGAGATTAATTTTCGCTGTGGAGTCAAAAAGCGTGCGTCCGTTTAAAACTATTTTGCCCCGATTGGGCGTTTCAATCCCGGCAATACATTTGAGAGTCATGCTTTTGCCGCTGCCGGATGCGCCGAGCAGGCCAAGGATTTCGTCCTTTTGCGCGAAGGCCACATTAAGGTGAAAGCCGCGAAAAATACGCTCAATATCTACGCATAAGCTCATCTTTTGGCCTCCTTGCTCAAAAATTTGCGGCCGCGGAAGGTAAACCAATTCATGCTGACAATCACCAAGAAGGAGATGAGCAATAATATCTTCACATAATCATAGGCCAAATCCATATTGCCGCCAGCCACTGCCGAATATACCGCTAAAGGCAGGGTACGCGTTTGCCCGGCAATATTGCCGGCTATCATGGCGGTGGCGCCAAATTCGCCCAACCCCCGGGCAAAGGCCAAAACCCCGCCTGCTGCCACGCCGGGCAAGGCCATCGGCATAATGATCTTCCAAAAGATTTTGCCCTCTGGCATGCCCAGGGTGCGCGCGGCATAGATCAGATTCTGATCCACCTGCTCAAAGGCGCCCCGGGCAGAGCGGTACATCAAAGGAAAAGAGATGACCGCCGCCGCCAGCACAGTCGCAGCCCAGGAAAAGGCAATTTTGAAACTGAACACCTCGATGAAAAAGATGCCGAGGGGCCTTTGAACGCCAAAGATATAGAGCAGGAAAAAGCCTGCTACTGTTGGCGGCAGCACCATCGGCAGGGTGAGGATGCCGTCCAAGATCATCTTGATTTTTTCATTGCGCAGCTTCACTACGCCTCTGGCAGCCAGGAGTCCCAGAAAAAAGGTGACAATGATGGAAACAGAAGCGGTTTTGAGTGATATCCAGATAGGTGAATAATCCATATTTCTCCCCAGTCGAGATGGACGAATTATGTCCATAGTATCTTTATTATAGCTTGTCTAACTATCTTTTGTCGAGAGCTGATAGATAAAATAAGCCGTTCCCGCATTATGGCATAGGGAACGGCTTAGCGCTCAAGGCTAGCCATTAGAGATACGAACCCCATGCGGTTTTGCGACGCGAAACTAGTGCATTACCTGTGACTTTGCGGAGCAAAGGCCAGGTAGGTTCGGGAAAACGCTGGCATCTCCCGATAAAAACATTGCTTCCCGTAGATCTAAACTACGAAAAGCAATGTTTTCACCAGGATTTGTTTAGTTAAAACTAAGATGTTTCATCTTGAGTTTTAACTTAATGCATAGCTGAGATTTTGCCGTAGGCAAAAGGCAGCTAGGTCTCACTGTTTTCCAGTCAAAACTGCTAACACCCCGACGGAGGGATGGTCGGGCTGAGCCAGGCAGAGCGACGACGCGTAGCTAGTGCATTACCTGTGTCTTTGCGGAGCAAAGGCCAGCTAGGTCGAAGGCAGGCTGCCTGCCTGCTGAGGCGCGATAACGACGCGAAGCTAGTGCATTACCTGCGACTTTGCGGAGCAAAGGCCAGGTAGGTCGAAGCTCCAGATCGACCATCCGCCGTCCGGGGCACATGAGTGCATCCCTAATGGCTAGGGTTGCCCTTTAGCCTTAATTCTGCAAGTCATAAAGAGATTACAGATTGGAGATAAAGCCATAGGCTTCGAATACTGCAATTGCTTCAGGGCTCTGCAAGAACTCGACGAAAAGCTGTGCAGCTTCTGCATTAGCAGAGTTTGCTGTCAGAGCAACAGGATAGATAACCGGGGCAGCCAGGCTGTCAGCAGGAGCAATAGCGATGATTTTAACAGCGTCAGCGCGGGAGGCAGCGTCAGTGGCATAAACGATACCAGCATCAGCGCTGCCTTCAGCAACCCAGTTCAAAACCTCAGTGACATTGGTGCCAAGGCTAACGGTTTTTTCTGCAATCATCTGGTCATACAGGCCAAGGCTGGTCAATGCTTCCTCAGCATACTGGCCGGCAGGTACAGATGCCGGCTCGCCGATAGCAATAGTAGTATAATTCATAATGTCAGCGAATTCCGCAGCCTCGACATCAGAGCTAATGGGAACGATGAGAACGATCTGATTTTCCAGCAGATCTACTACGCTATCAGTATTAACAAAGCCGCCGTCAACCAAAGCGGTCATTTGTTTGGTGGCAGCAGACATAAAGACATCAGCTTGCAAGCCTTCTTCGATTTGAGTTTGCAGTTTGCCGGAGCTATCATAGGTGCCGTTTACGGTGATGTAGTCATACTTTTCCTGGAACATGGGGATCAGTTCTTCAACATAAGCGTTTTCCAAGCTGGCAGCAGCGGCTACCAGGATAGTTACCGGTTCATTGGCAACAACATCGTCCCCGGTGTTGTCAGCAGGGTCTTCAGTATTGCAGGCTACCAAACATAGAGATAAAGCGAGAAGAGCAATTACTAAAAATAGCAGTTTCTTTTTCATTTTTTTCCACCCTTTTATTATAGTTTTATGTCAGCCGTTTGCACGGTTAAACACCTTTGCCAAAGCCGCAATTGGGGAAAGTGCATGGCTCACAGCCAAGACATAGCCCGCCATGGCCCAAGCCAGCCAGTTCTGCTGCAGTAACTTTTCGCCCAGCCAAAACCCGCGGCAGGACCAAATCAAAAATAGTACGCTTAGCATACATCACACAGCCGGGCAAGCCCATAATCGGGATGCCGCTTGCGGTGTAGGCCAGCATGAACATGGCGCCGGGCAGCACAGGTGCGCCATAGGAAACAATATCAGCGCCGGTATTTTTGATTGCCAAGGGAGTCTTGTCATCCGGGTCAACGCTCATGCCGCCGGTGATAAGCACAATTTCCGCGCCAGTCGCTATCATCTTCTGAATAGTTGCGGTGATAGCCTGATGGTCGTCAGGCAGCAAAACGTGATCAATCACCTCTGAGCCATATTCAGCCAGTTTATCGACGATTACCGGGGTAAAAGTATCCTTGATGCGGCCATGATAGACCTCGCTGCCGGTGGTGATAATGCCTGCTTTTTTGGCGCTAAAGGGGTGGAGAGCAAGGATTGGCTCTCCGCCGCCTATTTGTTCAGCCGTGGACATTTGTTCCTGCTCAATCACCAAAGGAATAATCCTCGTTCCTGCCAGGTGGTCGCCTTTTTTAACCGGAAAGGCGTGAGCGCGGGTAGCAATCATCATTTGTCCGAGAGTGTTAATGGCCCGCAGTTTATCAATATCAATAGTGAGCAGTCCCTCTATTTCCGCCACCACTTCAATCTTGCCTTCTTTGACAGCAGTGGGACTCATATGCTCGCCGGCGGTGAGACGGTAAAGAATCTCCGCCGCCTCGTTTTCATGTAGGCAGTCAGTATTTCTTTCCCAAACATAAAGATGCTCCTTGCCCAAAGAGAGCAGTACCGGAATATCCTCTGCCTGCACCACATGACCTTTGCAGAAGCGGGCGTCTTTGATTTCTCCTTTGATGATTTGGGTTATATCATGACATAATACCTGACCGATGGCATCCTCGGTACGGATTTCTTTCATAAACAATCCTCTGTTATAGTTATTATTTTTAGAATATTTTTTTATAACAATATTCTAAAAATAATATAATATATATTTTATAAAAAGTCAAGTATAATTGGCTGATGCGCTGCAATATGACTATCAATTGCCTAATAAAAAAACAGAAGAAACGGGACAAAACAGCAAGCATTTTTTTGCAGTAAATATGCATATCAGCTGCTGTCGCTAATATTAATATAATAGCTCATTTTTTGCTGAGATTAGCATGGGTAGGGAGGGCTGCTATTGCTGCAATTACCAGACAACTTTGCCACCTATGATGATATGAGGCGCGAAGGGTTTATCCGGATATGCAACCTCAAGGAGCAGGGAAAAAAGGTGGTAGGCACTTTTTGTTCCTATACGCCGCTGGAGCTGATCCGGGCCGCCGGAGCTGTGCCTGTCGGGCTTTGCGGCTGCTCCGAGGAAGGCATCAGCGACGCGGAAAAACGGCTGCCCAAAAACCTCTGCCCTTTAATCAAATCCAGCTATGGCCTGGCCTTATCTGGTAAATGCCCGTATTTCTATTTTGCGGACGCTATTTTGGCTGAGACCACCTGCGATGGCAAGAAAAAAATGTATGAGCTGATGAACGAACTCAAACCAGTGCATGTGATGCAGCTGCCGCCAGGTCGGGAAGCTCCGGGCGCGCTTGCCCTTTGGCGAGATGAGATGGTGCGCGCCAAGGATTTTTTGCAGCAGCAATTACAATGCCATATCAGCGAAGATGCTATCCGCCAGGCCATTGCTGAGCTCAACCGTCAAAGGCAGGCTGTTTTGCGTCTTTATGATCTCGGCAAGCTTGACCCCTGCCCGCTTTCCGGCTATGAGCTCGCGACTGTGATTAATTCCAGCAATTATATTTTTGATATTGAAGACAGCATCAATGCCCTGGAGAGCAAGGTAGCGGAGCAGCTGGCTGCCTATGCAAAAATTGAGGGCACAAAAGATAACCGCCCGCGTCTGATGATCAGCGGTTGCCCTTTTATGGGCGTTATTGATAAGGTCGTAAAAGCAGCGGAAGAGATGGGAGCCTCTGTGGTGGCTTTTGACAGCTGTTGTGGCCCGAGAACGCAAATTGATTTGGTCGATGAAGACAAAAATAAGGATGTGTATTTGGCCTTGGCGGAGAAATATTTGCGTATCAATTGCTCGGTGATGAGCCCCAACAGCGGACGTTTTGCGGCAATTCGGGAAATGATTGCCGAGTATAAAATTGATGCGGTAATTGAAATTGTCTTGCAGTCTTGTCATACTTTTGCCATCGAAGCGGATAGAGTGAAGAATTTAGCCCGCCGCGAGCTGGGCATTCCCTATCTTTATCTGGAAACCGATTTTTCTACGGCAGATACCGGGCAGATTAATACCAGAATAGGCGCTTTGCTGGAGATAGCCGCTCAAGAAAAATAGCAAAACATTAAGCCAGCATTATCCGCAAGCCCCGCGCCAAAGCGCCGGGTTTGATTTTGATAGAATAAAAACTTTTGCCCCGGCTTGTTTCTCGCAGCCAAGCCGAGTATAATTAATTTATCCGTAATATTATTGATAATATTTTAAATGGAGGTAAATATGATAGTTACTACTACAAACACGATAGAGGGTTTTGCGATAAAAAGATACTATGGCATAGTTTTTGGCGAGGTTATTGCCGGTGTGGATTTTGTTAAGGATATTGCCGCCGGGTTTACCAACTTTTTTGGCGGCCGCTCCGGTTCCTATGAAAAGGAATTGATCGAAGCCCGGCAAGCCGCCCTGGCAGAGCTGGAACAGCGCGCTACGCAATTGGGAGCCAATGCCGTGGTGGGTGTGGATATTGATTATGAGATATTGGGCGCTAGCAACAATATGCTGATGGTCACTGTTTCAGGTACTGCTGTTTATTGTGAATAAAACAGGTTGGAAAATGGCTAATCAACTTAGCCATTTTTTTGCATATTTTCTGGTTTATATTGTGTACAAATAAAAAGGAGAGGATTACTATGAAAGTATTCAAAGAAGGCGGACATCGGCTTTTTGAACATGATCAGGAAACAGCCAAAAGCGTCAGCGAGATGCTGCTGGATTTGGAAACGCACGGCATGGATGCGGTGCGCAAATATAGTGAGAGATTTGACAGCTGGAACCCGCCAAGCTTCGCTTTATCTGAGGCTGAGATTAACGGGGCTATCAGCAAGGTGGATGCGCAGATTATCAAGGACACTGCCTATAGCCAGGATAATGTCCGCCGCTTTGCCGAAAAGCAGATGAGCATGTTTCATGATGTGGAAATTGAGATTAGGCCGGGCGCAATACTCGGGCATAAAAATGTTCCGGTTAAATCAGTCTGTTCCTATATCCCGGGCGGCACCTATCCCTTGTTTGGCTCAGCGCAGATGAGTATTATCCCGCCCAAGGTGGCGGGGGTAGACAATGTTTATGCCTTTACTCCGCCGATGAAGGGCGGCGGCTATTATGCAGCCACGATCAATGCGATGAAGCAGGCTGGCGCAGACCGCATTTTTGTTTTGGGCGGGGTGCCGGCAGTGGCTATGGCTGCCTTTGGTATGGATGGGCTGCATCCGGTGGATATGATCTGCGGCGCAGGCAACAAGTATATCGCTGAAGCCAAACGCCAGCTGTTTGGGCGTTGCGGTATCGATCTTTTGGCCGGGCCTTCGGAAATAGTCATCATCGCTGATTCCAGTGTTGACCCGCAAACGGTAGCCTGCGATCTGTTGGGACAGGCCGAGCATGATGTTAACAGCTGCCTGGCTTTGATCTGCTATGATGAAGACTATGCCCAAAAATGTCTTGATGAACTGGCGCGCCAAATTGTTGATCTTGGCACCAAAAATATTGCGGAGAAATCCTGGGCCAATTATGGCGCGGTTTATATTGCCGATAATATTGATGAAGCCATTGCCATCAGCGATGACTGGGCGCCGGAGCATCTGGAGCTGCTGGTCAAAAAAGAAGACCAGGACTATTATCTCACGCAGCTGCGCAATTATGGCTCACTCTTTATTGGCGAGGAGACCACGGTTGCCTATGGCGATAAGACTATTGGCACTAATCATATTCTCCCAACCAGCCGCGCTGCCCGTTATACCGGTGGGGTGTGGGTGGGAAAATTTATCAAAACCCTTACTTATCAGCGTTGTAGCGAGCAAGCCAGCCTGGAAATTGGCGATGTGGTTTACCGCCAATGCGTGGCGGAAAATTTACCCGGCCATGCTGCCACTGCTGCTTTGCGTCTCAATAAATATCATAAATAGGGGAAAAGAAAGGGAGGTTACATATGAGCGAGAAGAAATATCAGGCAAGCGCTGCTGCTCCTATTATGCTGATCGATGCCGCCTTTGCCAAGAACAATGAAACCGCCGTTTATTGGCTAACCGCCTCCGGGATATTTGTCAACAGTCATGGCACGACTATTATGATGGACCCGATTATCTCTTATGCCAGCTATGACCCTTTGATGAGTGAGACTATGGATGATGACGGCATTGATTTTTTCCCCCAGCTGGCGCCGGTGCCGATCGAAGCCAAGGATGTGAAAAAGCTGGACGCGGTATTGATCACGCATACGGATTTTGACCATCTGGGCTTTAAGACGGTGGTCGACCTGTTGCCGTCCGGCGCTATTTATTATGCTACCCAATATACGGCAGACGAATTGCTGCGTTTGCGCATACCGCCGCAAAGAATCAAGGTGATTAAGGCCCATGACCGTTTTACTCTTGGCGAAGTGGAAATAGAGGTTACCCCGGCTGACCACCCCTGGCAGGATAATGCGCCAAACCTTGATTATACCTTTAAGCCGGAGGATTGCTGCGGTTTTAAGCTTTATTGCCAAGAGGGTATTATCTGGAATACCGGCGATACGATGCTGCTGCCTGAGCATATGCAGCATACTGACGCAGATTTGGTTTTTATGGATTTTTCCGATGACCCGCCTTCCTGCCATTTTGGTGTAGAAAATGCCATCATGCTGGCTAATCATATGGCCAAGGCTGATATTGTCATCTACCATTGGGGCACGCATGACGCAGCTGACATTGGCTGGTGTAATTGTGATCCGGAGGAAATCCGTCCGCAGATTAATAATCCCGGGCGTTTTAAGGTGCTGACACCGGGAGAAAAATATTTGCTGTATAAAAAATAGCTTTGCCGATAGATCAGAGATAAAAAGAAGGGCAATGCCCTTCTTTTTATCTGCGCGCTTGGTTGACAGGCGTTAATGGCTAGTGATAGAATGGCTCGAGAAAGAGGGTTGTTGGGCTGCTAAGTCCCGACAAAAAGAGAGGCAAGGATCAATGAAGGTTTTGCATGTGCTGGCGCAGCTGCCCGCTAAAACAGGCAGCGGCATTTATTATACGAATATTATCGAAGGCTTTAAGAGCTATGGCTATACGCAAAAAGCTCTTTTTGCCACGCAGGATGGCTTTTGTTTTCATGCCTTGCCTGCCTGCGACCAGTATCAGCTATGTTTCAAAACCAAGCAGCTGCCTTTTGCCATCCCGGGGATGAGTGATATCATGCCCTATGAAAGCACCGTCTATAGCCGGATGGATGAAGAAATGATCAGGCAATGGCAAGAGGCTTTCCGTGAAAAATTACAGCAGGCCCAAGCGGAGTTTGCGCCGGATGTGGTGATTTTGCATCATCTGTGGTTTTTGACTGCTGTGGCGATTGATATTTTTCCCGATGCGCTGAAAATTGGCTTTTGTCATAATACTGATTTGCGCCAGGCGGAAAGACATCCGCAATTGCAGCAAAGGTATGCCGCTAATATGGACCAGCTGGATGTGGTTCTGGCGCTCAGCGCCGCGCAAAAACAAGAGATTGCTGATCTTTATGCTATTGCGAGCGAGAGGATCGTCGCCTTGGGCGGCGGTTTTGATGATAAACTATTCTACCCGATAGCAAAGCCCAATAAAAAAAATATTGACTTAGTCTTCGCCGCCAAAATTGCGCCTTCAAAGGGTGTTTTTGAGCTGGTGCAGGCCTTTAAACATCTCAGCGAGAGCAAGGCTAATTTGCATTTACATATCATCGGCAATGCCTATGATGACAATGCCTGGCGCTTGGCAGAGGCGGTTCAGTCTGCACCGAATATCTCTGTCGCTCCGGCGATGGCGCAGAGGGAACTGGCGGAGTTTATCCGGGATAAAGATATTTTTGTGATGCCGTCATATTATGAGGGGCTGGGCTTGATGGCAATAGAAAGCCTGGCCAGCGGACTGTTGGTGGTCGCAACAGAGATTGAGGGTTTGATCTCTCTGCTGGGTGAAAAAGTAAATGATAGCCCGGTGATTGAATATGTGCCGCTGCCGCGGCTCCATGATATTGATCAGCCCTATGCGGAGGATATTGCGGCCTTTATCAATAGACTGGAAGAAAAATTGCTGCTGCAAATAGCAAGGATTGAAGAGGGAATAGTTTTCCCCGCTGAGATCAAAGCAGAAATTGCCAGCCACTCCTGGCCGGGAATTATTCAGCGGTTGGATCAGCTGATTAGCAGTAAAATATAAACGATTATGATGAATGATCCCGGTAAATTTTACCGGGATCATTTTTTGCTTGCAATATGGCGAGAATTTGTTATAATATAAACGAACGTTTGTTTGAAACAAAAGTTCGAGGTGGGAAAATGGACTTAATGGAAAAACTAACGATATTGGCTGATAGCGCTAAATATGACGCTGCCTGCACCAGCTCCGGCTCTAACCGTTCCACGCCGCCCGGGGGCATTGGCAGCACGGTTAATTGCGGTTGCTGTCATACCTTTTCGGCGGATGGACGTTGCGTCTCTTTGCTCAAGGTGCTGATGACCAATGAATGCGTTTATGACTGCAAATATTGTGTCAACCGCTGCAGCAATGAGGTGGAGCGGGTGACATTTATCCCAGAAGAGCTGGCAGAGCTGACTATCCAGTTCTACCGCCGCAATTATATTGAGGGGCTGTTTTTATCGAGCGGCGTGCTAAAAAGCCCGGATTATACCATGGAGCAGATGATTCGTGTTTTGGAGATATTGCGCTATCAATACAATTTTTGGGGCTATATTCATGCCAAAACTATTCCCGGCGCTTCCCCTGAGCTGGTGCAGCGTTTGGGCCTGGTAGCAGACCGCCTGAGCGTCAATATTGAGCTGCCCAGCGAATCAAGCCTCAAGCTGCTGGCTCCGCATAAAACAAAAAAAGCTATTTTGCAGCCGATGGGTCAGATCAAAGAGGGAGTGGTTGCGAGCAAGCAAGAGCTTATCGCCTACCGCCATGCGCCCAGCTTTGCCTCGGCGGGGCAGGCCACGCAGATGATTATCGGCGCCACACCGGAGAGCGATTATCATATCCTCCGTTTGGCGGACGGGCTCTATCAACGTTATGATCTGAAAAGAGTTTTCTACTCAGCCTATATCTCCGTAGTCGAGGATAGTCATTTGCCGGCTGTGCAGTCTCCGCCGCCGTTGCTGCGTGAGCACCGGCTGTACCAGGCTGATTTTCTGCTGCGTCAATATCAGTTTACGGTCGATGAAATATTGAATGAGCAAAACCCCAATTTCAACCCCTATCTTGACCCCAAATGCAACTGGGCGATCAATAATATGCAGTTTTTCCCCGTTGATGTTAACAAGGCTTCTCAGGAGGAATTGCTGCGTGTGCCGGGTATTGGGCCCAAAAGCGCGCGGCGTATTATCATTGCCCGCCGCAACGGCCGTTTGGGGCTAGAAGAGCTGAAACGCATTGGCGTAGTTTTAAAGCGGGCGCGCTTTTTTATCAGCTGCAGCGATCAGGTCAATGGCTTGGGCGCCGGTAAAAACATGGCAATGCGTGCCTTGATTGACCCCTCTATCTATAGCTTTGGCGTAGAACAGCTGAGTCTGTTCCCGGAAATAACAGATAGAGCTTTGCCGCCGGCCAAGGAAGTCAAATCGATTGCCGAGGCAACAAAGGAGGCGGTTGCATGTCTGGCAGAGGCCCTCTAAAGCATAAACGCTGTGCTAATTGCCGCAGGCACCAGTGCGGCGTTTGCCCGCTGTTTGCTCAGCAGAGTGCGCCCGGCAGCAGGGTGGGGGAAAAACCGCGGCCAGTTCTGGCCATAGCGGCTGATATCATTTATCTTTATGACGGCAGCATCGAAGGCTTGCTGTGCTGCGTTTATCAAAGCGTTTATGCTCACGAATTGCCGGTCAACATTGAGGCAGCACAGCAGGCTCAGCCCTCGCTGTTGCCGCAAAAGCTGATTATTACTGAGCCGGATAAAGCGACAAAAGTATATGCTTCGATACCGCAAAAGATTTGCGTACAGGCTCTTGCTTTGATAGAGCATGTTTTTTTCAGCTGCATGCCGGAGAAGGAAATCGCCATTCTGCGTTTTCTGCTTTTTGCCTATCAGGAGGGCAAGAGCGCCTTATATATGCTGGGCCATCCCTTGGTCGCGCCTTTGCTGGCTGCGGAAAAGCATCTGCTGGGAGAGCGGCAGCTTTTGCTGGGTTTCATTCGTTTTTCTGATTATGGCGAGGTGCTGGCGGCAACGATCAGCCCCAAAAATTTTGTCCTGCCCTATCTGTCTGCGCATTTTATCGGCCGTTTTGGCAGAGAGGATTTTATGATTTATGATAAAGTCCATCAGGCAGCGCTGATCTATCAAAAAGGGCAGCAGCAAATTATTCATCTGGAAAATGTCGTTTTTCCGGATGTTCCGGAGGCAGAGGAGCAGTACCGCTCCTTATGGAAGCAGTTTTATAAAACAATCGCTATCGAAGCGAGAGAAAACCCACGCTGCCGCATGACGCATATGCCCAAAAGATATTGGCAGAATATGACTGAGATGCAGGAATACCTCTAGTTTACCTGTCGCAGAGCAAATTTGAACGCAGTCAAGGCAAAATAAAACTGACAGCATAGTAAAAACTGTCAGTCTGCGTCAAGCGCTGTGCCGATATATTGCGCTTTGTTTTGTCTTCGTTAATATAGGAGTGCTATATTTGTACTGTGAGTTGTTGCTATTTAGCAGCCAGTTTCTCTTCTTCTGTCAGTTTTGCCAGTTGTGCCAGTTGCATCTGCAAAACTGTTAAAGCGTCCTCGCTGCTCATCGTCAGGTCAGCTTCGTTCTCGGTATATTTGGCACAGGGCAGCTTATCGCAGCTGCCGCAATGGCGGTAGTGGTTTACCTCAACGCAGCAGTTATAAATATCGCATACTGGTTTCTGGGTAAAGTGTATCCAAAAGGGCTGCCCTTGGCTTTGGTGGCAGCCTGAGCATTCCTCAAGCACAAACTCACATTCTGCACAAATCATGCCGCAGCAGGAAGTTTCTTTAGTCATTATCTGCTCCTTTTGCTTAGTCCTGTTAAACAATTAAAAGAGAAAAATATTTGCTATCACTAGCAAATATTATAGCATAATACAAGTAAAAAAGCGACTGAAAAACAGTCGCTTTTCTGCCTATTTAGCTGGGGAAGAAATAGCCCAAATAGTTTCACATTTCAGACATTTGGGCAGATGGACTGAGACGATTTCCCCACAGTTGGGGCAGCGGTATTTTTGCTCCTGATCAGCCAAAAAAGCGTCCATGCCTTTTTCTTTGAGCATGGTCAGATTCTCCTGCATACTCATATGATATTTTTCCCGGTATTGCTTATCCATATTGAGAAAGGTTCGGCAGGGGTTACCGCAATCACGGCAGCGCCCGCCTTCCGGGCGTTTGCGGCAATGCTTGATGGAGCAGTTTTGGCAATGTTTGGGCTTAAACTCTTGCGGGCCATTGCAGCCATGGCAAGGATTCTTCTCCCGGTTATAAACATAGCACAGCCGGCAATTCATCCCGCAAGGAGAAATTAATTCCGCTTTCATCTCCATAGCTTTTCCTCATCCCATAAGCTTATTTAGCGTTTCTGCGCAAGTTTTTCCTCATCAGCATAATGCTGACCAGGGAGCATAGCAGCAGATAGGCTATTATCATCACCGCCAATTCGACAAAGGAGCCAATAGGGCGGGGCGCCATGCGCATGGCCAGCTCAACAAGCCAAAACAGCGGCACCGGTGCAATCAGCCAAATGTTGATACTATAAAAGCTGCGGCGGCGATAAGCGGCGTCAGTTGGGTGATACTTGGCCAGCATCGTCTCAAAAACGATTATGCCGCAGATGCCGATGATCAGTCCAATAGCAACAGTGAATACTGTTTGCCAGGTAAACCAGGCCACTATAGAGAAAATGAGTCCAATAGTGCTGATACCGATAGTGCCGGCAAAGAGCATTTGCATTCGCTGCTGTGTTTGCTTGCGTTCAAGCTGGCTGTTATAAGCAGCCAGCGGATCAGTTTGCTCATTGTCATCAAAAAGCAAAAAGTCGGTGCTGACATCAAATAAGAGGCTTAGCTGTATAATATTTTGCGTGTCCGGCATGGATTCATTAAGCTCCCATTTGGACACGGCCTGACGGGAGACAGCAAGGGCTTCCGCTAACTGTTCCTGGGATAGCCCTTTACTTTTTCTTAGCGTTTGTAGTTTTTCGCCAACGTTCATTTTGTATGACCTCCTTGGTTTGGAATAGGTCAATTATCCCTCCAGCCAAGGTTGCGTTCTACCAAATGGGCATAGAATTTACGCAACCCAAGGTTGCAGCTTCACAAAAGCGCAGCAATAATATCTAAAGTATATCATTGCAATATCAAAAAAGCGAGTATTTCGCTAAAATATGCCCAAGAAGCTATAGAAGTATTTCTCTGGGCAGAGCTTTAAGCTCTGAATTTGTCAAGATGCTTTTGCATCTCTTCTACAGATAATGGACGGGAGTAATAATATCCCTGAATAAGATTAACGCCATTATACTGCATGATTTTTTGTTGTGTTTCCGTTTCCACGCCTTCTGCAATAACCAGCATATCGGCAGCATGGGCCAGATCAACCATAATACGTACCGTATGCTGCAAAAAAGCATCCTCTTCAATTCCAGTTACAAAAGAGCGGTCGGTTTTTAAGGTATTGATAGGCAAATTGCGCAGGTTTGAAAAACCGGCATAACCGATACCAAAATCATCCAAAGAAAGAGAGATCCCGGCCGCGCGAATTTGTTCTAAAAGAGTAATTGTTTTTTCGTCAAAATGTATCTCAGCGCTTTCAGTGATTTCCATGCTCAGTTTCTCGGGCGGATATTTATATTTTTTTAATAAAAATTTAACTTTGTCGAGAAGATCATTGTCGTTTAACTGCAATGGAGAGAGGTTGATATCTAACATAAAATCTTTATTCTTGTCGAGGCCCCACTCTTTTATTTGGCGGATGGCCTCTTCAAAAACCCAGTCACTGAGAGTATGAATCAAGCCCATCCGTTCTGCTTCATAAATAAAAACATCCGGCGGCACAACACCAATATCAGGACTGTTCCAGCGGCACAGGGCCTCCAGTCCCTGCCATTTCCCGGAGCTTGCTTTAGCTATTGGCTGATAGTTTAGAGAAAAGCCCAACATACCGTTTAATACACAGTTTTTCAGGCTCATTTCAAACTGGTCATGTTGTTTGAAGGCATTATCCATCTCTTCATCAAAGAAAATTAAAATGTTTTCTTTTCTGGCAGTGGAAAGCACGCGTTCAATAGTGTTAAGAAAAGATGAATGGGATTCAAAGGCAATAGGGACATTGAGCACACTCATATGCGCGCCGGCATACATTTTTTGTTTAATTTGCACCATATCAACCACCCAGGGCTCCTCAAAACGCGCATATATTTTTTTTGCCAGAGCCATAGCCTGGGTTTCATCGCTGTCGGTCAGCAGGCCGGCAAAATCGTCGCCATCAATGCGAAAGACGCTGAAATTGGCATTGTCAATATTTTTTAACCAAGAGGTGATATTATGCAGCAGCAAATCACCGGCCTCGCGGCTATAGACGTCATTGATTTTGCGCAGTCCCTGAATATCCAGGCAAATCATAAAAGTATTAGCTCCGGCGCAATCCTTGAGTTTTTCATAGAGTTTCAAACCATTGGGCATGTCCAAGCGCTGATCATGATAAGCTAAATATGCGACGCGTTCTTCTTCTTTTTTACGGTCAGTTATATCAAGAAAGGTGGCAATAACCGCCATTCTGCCATCAATCCAACGCAAAGCGCGGGAAGTGATGCGTAACCAAACATTAATGTGTGTATTATAATGTTCCCAAACATAGGACTTGGTTGGCTCGCCATTTTCATCTAATAATTTTGCTCTGGGGCAAAAATCGCAAAAAGAATCATTGCCCATATGAAGATAGCATTTTGTGCCCTCAAGCTCCTTGTCGGATAAACCGATAAGGTTTTTATATGTTTCATTATATAACAGCAGCTCACCAGTATGATAATCAAGAAGGTAGGTGCCGATATCAGTAAAATTGATAAAATCTTTAAAAGCCATAAGAGAACTATCCAGCTTCTCGGTCAGTTTTGTCAGCTCCTGATTATTGCTTTGCAAGGTGGCGTTAACTTCCACCAGATCAGTCAGAGTTTTGGTGATAGTAGTCAAAAAGTTCAAAATGTTTTCAAACTCAATATCTGTGACAACCGGCAATAATTCCATGTTGGCCCTGGCCTCAGTTTTGGATAGGCCCGCTTGTTCGGAGGTCTGCTCAATTAGCTTATAGTCAACCTGATCCATAGCTATTTGCCCAATCAGCCAGCTCCCCAAATATTCATCTGCCAAAAAAATAGGCACAGCAGCAGTTTTCATTCCCGAATTAGGACAGAAGTCAACAACTGGCTTGCGGGTGTCCTGATTGTTTTTTAGCAGATGAGAAGAGGCACTGATGCACATTTGCACCCCGCTTTCGCTGGCTTGCATCATCGCGCAAAAGGCCTGTAAATTAGTCGGCTGAGTGACCGGAACCCCCAGTGGATCCAGAAGAACAGTCGTTATCCCGACAATTTTCCCTAAACTGTCCTGAATTTGTTGCAGATATGCGAGGTCAATAATGTCTGCAACATTGCGCGGCCGTTTTCCGTTATTTGTGTTTGCCATAGCCGTTCCTCTTTTCTATAGGTAAAGTGCATGAAAATAAAGACAAAATCAGCTTATTTTAAGACATTGCTGCGGTGTCTACCCTTGTTTTGATACATCAGTTTATCGGCCCGTGCAATAATGCTGTCGATTGTTTGTTGGTCATCATATTTTAGCTCAGTAATGCCAAAGCTGAGGCTGATGGTAAATGGATCAGTATTGGCGCTATTATGTTGATCCATCATTTCTGTGATATTATGCATCACTGTTTCTGCTTCATTAACACCACCGCGCAGAATAAGCACAAACTCGTCGCCGCCCCAGCGGCAGACAAAATCACTTTTGCGCACATTGGCCTTAATGATGGCGAGAGCATGAATAATCAAATTATCGCCCTGTTCATGCCCCAGGGTATCATTTACTTGTTTGAGCCCGTCAATATCAATAAAAACCAGGCTTGATGTTTGTTCATTATCGGTAAGCAGGATATTATTGATGATTTTGCTGCCCCAGTCACGGTTATAAACTTCAGTCATCGCATCGATCGAGGCTACATATTCCAGCTTTGCTTCATACTCTTTTTGCTGGGTAATTTCGGTGGCGGTTTCGATATGCACATATCTATCATCAATCCATTTAATAATCGCGTCGCGCACCAGATACCATTTTTTAGTAATAGTGTTTTGAAATTCCCAGATATATTCTGTCAGCTTAGCTGTGCCGTCAGGATTAAGCATCACCGGCAGGGGGCAAAACGGGCAAGTACCGTTCATGTCCTTTTGCATAGTCTGCCAGCATTTTTTGCCGATGATATCCGCAGGGTCGACACCAAGAGAAGCCAGCAAAGGCTTGTTAATAAAAATTACATTATAAGTACGGATATCGCTGACATAGACGATACTATCGGTATTATCTGTAATGGTTTGCAATACTTCCAGGCTTTGTCTGACCTGGCGCTCGGTATTGCGGCGTATCAGCAGCGATGCCAGCAGATCAGCCAGGTCGCTCAGCATCTGGATTTCGCCTTTTGACCATTTGCGATAGTTCTCACAGTCATCAAAACCAACATAGCCCAGCGGGGCATTTTGATAATAAAGAACTAAAATAGCCAAAGACTTGATGCCCTGAGGCTCTAAGACAGCGCGGTCTTCTTCGGAGAGTAAGCGGATATCATCGGTGACAAAAACACCTCTGCCAATCATTCCATCATAAGAATATTGGTCTTTGGGCAAATCTTGTAAATCCTGGATGACCGGCTCTATGCCGGGAGCGCACCACTCATAGGTGTTAGAAGTTGTGGAGTCGGAGATTGATTCAAAAATATAAGAACGGCTGACATGCGCCTTAGTGCCGATAAAAGCGAGAATATTATTGATCGCCTCGTCAGTTGTTTTGGCGATATAGGTCAAATGCAAAGCAGTATTCAGGACATCCGCCGCGGTAATAGAATTAGGATGGATGTCATGGAGAGGGCGGATATAAAAAATCCAATATATTTCCCCGTCCAGCTCTACCTGATTAGCGTCAATAGTCACTTGGGTCCTTTTTCCGGCATAAGACTTGACCGTCATAATGTATCTATTGATGGCAACAACTGTTTGTGTTAATGCTACCAAAGCAGAGAAGTCTTTTTTGCTGCAATGAAGAATAGCATCAAGGGGCAACTCCTCATGCGCAAGAGGATTTGTCTGCTCTTTGATAATGGGGTTAAGCAAGGATATAGCTGTAATATTTTCATATACACAAGTCAGGTTATTATCAGTATGGCAGACGAGCACAGGGATACAAATATTCCGAAAGAAATTGTCAAAAAAATTCATTAACCGGCCTCCCGTATTGACTTTTTGGCGTATTAGTTTAACAAACAATTGACAAATTATCTAGATGGTAAAACAGCCTATTCCCTGCTAAACGCAATTAAAAGTCAGATAAAATACGTCGCTTATTATATAAAATTATCTAGTGTTTGGCAATTGTTAATTATGTCATTTTGTGCATATCGCGTACCTTTTGGCCATATTAAACAAACTTATGTCAAAATAAATAAGCCCCCAACTGTGAGCAACAGTTGGGGGCTTATTTATTTTAGTTAGTTAATCGATACGCTTATTTTGCTACGGCAGCAGCAATACCACCTTGATAATAAGCATTGGAGAAAGAGACAATTTTTGCTCTTTCTGCGGAAATGGTAATGCAAGCGCCGGCAAAATCAGCTTCGCCGTCAGCTACGGCAGTCAAGAGCTTGGCAAAGTCCATATTGACGATTTCCAGCTCCATGCCTAATTTGGCCGCTAAGCGGGTAGCAAATTCGATGTCAAAGCCAAGCGCAGTTTTCTTATCTGCACCGAGATAGGAAAAAGGAGCGGTGATTGCGGCTGTGGCAAAGGTTAGGGTGCCCTCTGTGTCGCTGTTGTCGATTTTCGGCATTGCCGGAGTTGAGGCGTCGCCGGCAAACCAACGGTCAATCATTTCATCATAGGTACCGTCTTTCTTCAGCTCTGCCAGCAAATCATTAATAGCTTTTTTCAGATCGGCATTATCCAGGGCAACGGCATAACCATAATCGTCATTGGTAATCATTTCTTCCAGCATCAGCAAATCATCTCTGCCAGAGAGCAGGGATTTCATCACCGGCTCATCATATGCGGCCGCATCAGCCTTGCCTTCTGCCACCGCATCCAAACAGGCGGCAGTAGTGTCAAAATAGACGATCACGGCATCAGTCACCTTGCTCTTTACTAGATCATCGGCAATAGAGCCGGTCGGCACAGCAATGGTTTTTCCGGCCAAATCGCTGATTTTAGTAATAGCGGCAGCCTCTGCTTGAGGCTGGTCAAGCATGAGGATATTATAGAGGAATTGAGCAGCCTGGGCACGGGTAGAGGTACCCTGCGGCACAATATTGCCATCCCAGCCATTGGCCAATTTTAAGATCGCCAAAGCCTGAATTGCATCAGCCGCGTTCTCGGATACAGCATCCCAGTCCTTAAACTCAATAAATTGCATCGTCATCGCTTCCGGCAGCAAAGCGGTTGCGCTCATTGCCTGATAAGCATAGAGGAACATGTCTTCGCGTACGATCGCTGCATTGGCGTTGACGTTATTATCTGCGTCAGCAATGGTAAGCCCAAGCGCTTGCGCAGTATTAATTGCCTTTATTGCCCAATCAGGGATTTGCGCTTGATCGGCAAAAGCGGTTTTGTCAGCATCAGCGACAACTTTTACATTCAATGCACGCATCAACATAGTGATGAATTCAGCCTTGTTAATAGTATTATTTGGAGCAAAAAGATTATTGCCAACACCGGCGACCACAGCGCGGGCAGACATATAATCAACAGCGGTCATCATCCACTCACCTTTGGTATCAGCAAAATCCGTGCTGCTGACAGGCTTTGCGGCATAACTTCCGGCGGCATAGATTTTGCCGCTGACTATTGCGTTATTGTACCAGCTGCGGGGGATAATCTGTTCATTGTCACCAGTAGTTTTGACCAAAACCGCTCCGGCAGTATCAGCGCTTTTATATGGCAAAGAAAGCTGCAAGGGGTTTTGATAATCATACCAGGCAAGGGCTTTGCCATCGGCGCCGGTCAAAGCAATGCTGTCAGCCTTTATGCTCAGATTAAAGCTTTTGTTGGCGGAGAGTGTCTGCATCGCCTTAGCCGGAACAATTAATTCTATTCCAGCCACGCTAAAGCAGACATCAGTGACAAATTTTTCGTCTAAAGCTTTGCTAAAGGTAAAAGCAAAAATGGCGCCGTCATAGTCTTTGCTTTGGTCAACAGCAACCACAACCTGATCATCAACTATCATTTTGCCCAGATCAGCGGCAGCTAATTTGACAGTAATGATGTTCTCTTTGCTCTCTTCTGCCAAGGCAGTTAAAGATATACATAGCACCAATGCCAGCGCCATGCATAAAACAAGTAGTAAACGTGATTTTTTATGCATAAATAGAGCCTCCTTTTTGAAATTACTCCCATTATAGCACAATAAATAGGGGGGAGTATATATCAACTGCTAATATCAATACATTTGCTTGAAAATGTATTTTTTATCAGCTGTGCCGGCCAAAATTATTTTGTAGCATCAGCGGTATCAGTTGCATAACATGTATTGGGACATACTAAAAATGAGTTTTAAAGGAGAATACTTATGAGCGAATATTTTTCCGGCAATTGCCACCACCACTTTTTTCATCAGGCAATAAAAAGATGCAACCCTTGTTGCGATGGCCCTACCGGCGGTCAAAATGTGCGCAGAGATGACCGTGAGTTTGGCTTTTCTCACTGCTGCCCCTGCTTTTGTTGCTGCTGCCCGCCCTTTCCTTCCTGCCACTTGCCGCTAATTGTCACAGCAGTTGATGCCCTGACCAGCTTGCCTTTGTCTGGTGCAGTTCTTGCCTTGACTAAAGCTCTGCCCGGTGCGCCGGCAATTATTGAAACTACCACCTTTAATGGTACTGCTATTTTCCATGTGGCGGCGGATACGCAGTACACTCTGGTTACGCAGAGCTCTCCTGTTGGTTACCAGGAGAATAGCACAGTATATGAGATAACAGTTGATGCGGAATGCAATATTTTTATTGACGGTATTTTGACCAATAATCTGATCATACCATATATGCTGCTGGGACCAGATGCTTTTGGCTTTGTAGCCAGCAAGGTTAATAGTAGTACCCTGGCGCCGTTGGCTGATGCGGTATTTCTCCTCTCAGCAGGCGGCAGTGTAATACAAGTGGCGTTCTCCGACTTTTTAGGGCAACTCGCCTTCAGCAATCTTGCCCCCGGCTTTTACCAGCTGGTTGAAATCATAGCTCCGGCAGGCTATCAGCTGAACCCAACGATTTATAGTGTCAGCGTCAGCAGTGACGGTATAGTGCTGATTGATGGTGATCCTGCTACCGGTTTCATCTTACCCAATGTGCCTAATGAGGCTTGATGAGCCGCTATCGCGTAGCAGTGGATGGTTTTTGTGTTATTAATCGGCTGCAACTAAATATGAAATGAGCAAAAAAAGGAACGAAGCATTGCTTCGTTCCTTTTGCTAAAGCAGCGTGCCGATAAACTTCGTGATACTGCGTTGTTGCTATAAGTGACTCCTCAACGTATTTTTTATACGCCTGCGTCACCGCTTATAGCAGCCGCCTTGTCTCACTCGTTTCTCATCACGCTGTATTTTAATTGTCAAGATGGCTAATCACTCAGATAGTCATATTTTTCACCATAACCATAGTTTTCTTCGATATAATCCAGATCCTTATCGCCGCGGCCGGACATATTGACCAATATCGAGCAAGGTTCTTCTTCTCTGGCAACCTTAATCGCATAAGCCAAGGCATGCGCGCTTTCCAGGGCTGGCATAATGCCTTCTAAGCGGCAAAGGAGGAAAAAGGCTTCGATCGCTTGCTCATCGTCAATAGTGACATAATGTGCGCGGCCAAGGTCTTTCAGCAGAGCATGCTCAGGGCCAATGCTGGGATGATCCAGCCCGCTGGCGATAGAGGAGACCGGCAGTGGTTGATCGTTTTCGTCCTGCAGCAAATAGCTGCGGTAGCCCTGCAAAACGCCTGGTCTGCCATATGTTAATGATGCGGCGTTATTGCCTGGCTCCGGGCCGGTGCCTAGTGGTTCAACGCCATAGAGCTCAACCGGTTCCGCAATATAGGGCAGGAACAAGCCCATAGCATTGGAGCCGCCGCCCATGCAAGCGCAAATAGCATCCGGATGATGGCCGGTCATTTCCATAAACTGTTCTTTCGCCTCAATACCCATTACCGATTGGAATTCACGGATAATCATCGGGAAAGGGTGAGGGCCGACTACCGAGCCGATGCAATACATAGCTTTATCAGTCTGATGGCTATAGTTTTCTAACGCAACGTCAATAGCTTCTTTGAGAGTTTTGAGTCCATCGGTAACAGTGATAACTTTTGCCCCGAGCATTTTCATACGCGTGACATTGGAGGCTTGTTTGATGACATCATTCTCACCCATATAAATTTCGCATTTTAAGCCAAAATAGGCGGCTGCGGTAGCCAGAGCCACGCCATGCTGGCCGGCGCCTGTTTCAGCAATAACTTTCTTTTTGCCCATATATTTTGCAAGCATCACTTCTCCCATGCAATGGTTGAGCTTATGCGCACCGGTATGATTAAGATCTTCACGCTTGAGGTATATTTGGGTTAGTCCCAGGTGACGGGATAGCCGCTCGCAATGATAAACAGGAGTAGGCCTGCCTTGATATTCTTTGCGGATACGGCGTAGTTCATTAATAAATTGTGCGCTTTGGGCGATGGTCAAATATGCTTGTTGAATTTCTGCCATAGCCGTTTTCAAGGTGTCCGGGACATATGCACCCCCGTACTCACCAAAATAACCTTGTTTGTTCGGTTGCTCTTTTGCATAGTTGTCAAAGTCGCGATACTTATTTACCATATTTTAACCCTCTTTCTTTTTTAGAGTCATACCCCATTGTGTAAAAATAGTACAAATAAACGATATTTGCTTGACAAAATACTACAATTGTTGTTCATATTTTAGCATTGATATAATAGCTTGTCAATATAATGAGCTGGTAATTGTTGAATATATCAGTGTAGTAAGAGATGGTTTTGTGTTTTTGTGTTTATCTTTTTACAGCATAAGTCAGATCATCCTGCCCAACCCCCTAAATCAAAGCAGCAAAAAATGCGGCTGGTGTCCTCAATTTTGCCAGGAGAGGGGTTGGTATTTTATCAGTTTACTATTGGCCACAAAAGATGTAGGCACTTTCGATAATTTGTATTGACAAAAGCAAAAACACCTTATATAGTAGAAAATGGTTAATAGTATAGTTATCCTGACAGTCCAAGGAGAGTGAAGATATTGTTTCACAAATTAAGAACCAGGATTATCGTCTGGATTATTGGCTTTGCACTGCTGATTAGTGCGATTTTGGGCATCAGTAACAGCTATGGTGATTATCAGAGCGCCAAGGAACAAATCAGCGAAACGGTGGCTCTCAGCTCTAACGCTTCTGCTCTGGCTTTGAAAAACTATTTGGCGGATCTGAGCCAGACGATTATTACTCTGGCGCATTCTGGTGCAGTTACTTCACTGGAGTTGGATGCGGAGGCCAGGCAGGCCAATCTTAATGCTATTCTTGAGGTGCGCAAAGATATCAGCTCTATTTATACTATTGGCACTGACGGCATCTCCATCAATGACTCCGATTATACCTTCGAGTCCGCTATTGGCACAGATTATAGTGGGGAAGAGTTCTTTCATCATGCTCTTGCCGCAGAAACTATCTGGATTGACGACCCTTGCTATGATGAGTGGACCAATAATATCACCCTTACTATTACTTACCGCTATAATGACGGCGCAGGCTTTGATGGCGTTGTCGGTATGGATATTCATTATGATGTTATTTTGGGCATTATCCAGGAAGGCGCTGTGGGGAACAGCGGCTACTCCTTTTTGATAAACGAAGCAGGGACGATTATTACCCATCCTGACAGCAGCTATGTTTTGGACGAGGTCAATTATTTGCAGGATGGCAGCAATGCGGCCTTAGCTGAAGCAATGACTGAAATTGTCAACGAAAGCACGGGTCAGATAGAGAATTTATATTTAGACGATGAAGAGATTATTATTTATTATCAAACGATTGAGCAGACCGGATGGAATTTGGTTACCGTAGCCAAGCCTGCTGAATTTATGGATCAGTTTTATGAATCATTGCGTTTTACGCTTATAATAGTAAGTATCTGCATTGTTCTTTCTCTCTTGATTGCGGTGATCATCAGCCATATTATCTCTAAACCAATTACCAGGATGACCGAGAGGATGCGCCTTTTTGCCGCGGGTGATCTGCATACCCCCATGCCGCAGATAAAATCCCATGACGAGCTGGCAGTTTTGCATCAGTCTTTGTCAGATAGTATTGCCACGCTCAGCAGCTATGTTAATGATAGCTCAGCTAAGCTGGAGGCGATTTCCAAGGGGGATATCACCAGCTCAACAGATATTGATTATCTTGGCGATTTTGTGCCCATTCAAGAGAGCCTGACCGATATCATGACCTCTTTGAACCAGGTTATGGGCGCTATTAAGCTGTCTTCGCAAAATGTCAGCATGACTTCTTTGCAGATGGCTGATGCCGCGCAAAATCTTTCCGCGAACACGATTACGCAGTCAGCGGCAATTGATACGATTAAGCGCAGCTTTGGCGAGGTTAAGACCGCTATTGATCAAACAGCCAAATCCACGGCCACTGCCATCGAAAATACTACCCAAGCAGAGCAATCATTGTTTTCCGGCCGCGAGAGCATGGATAAAATGCTTGCCTCCATGCAGGAAATTAATGCCGCGTCATCTTCCATTAAAGATATTATCAAAACTATTGATGATATTGCCTTCCAGACAAATCTGTTGGCCCTAAATGCCGCGGTCGAGGCCGCCAGAGCCGGGGTTCATGGCAAAGGCTTTGCGGTTGTCGCAGAAGAAGTACGCAACCTGGCCACCAAGAGCGCCAAATCTGCTAAGCAGACCACTGAGTTGATTCAAAGCACCCTTGAGGCTGTCAGCCATGGTACGGATACCGCCAAAGAAACTTCTCTGCGGCTGGATGAAATAGAAGCATTGGTTGGTTCACTGAGCTCCTTGGCTAATTCAATTGCCCAGAATATGGGTAATCAGGTTGATTCGGTAGAGCTGTTGTATCATAATATTGATAAAATTAACGCCGTGGTTAAATCTGATTCTTCAATGGCAGAACAGGCAGCTATCGCCAGCCAGGAAATGAGCGGTCAGGCGATGTCGCTCAATAAAGCGTTGAATTTCTTTAATCTCAAAGAGTAGAATAACTATTTACGATAATAAAAAAGCAGGCTTATTGTGACCAATAAGCCTGCTTTTTGTATGGGACAATGGGGACGGAAAAAGTGATATGGACTTTGTACTGCTCCTTAATAGCTCTATAGCTTTTGCGCCAACAAGGCGGCGCCAATAGCACCCGCATAACGGCTGTCCGGGTGAGTAATTACGGTTTGCCCCAGCTTGGCGCTTAATACGGAGATGATATGCGCCAGATCGCAAAGCCCGCCGGTCAAATAAATGCTTTGCCCCTCCTGATAGATACGTGAGGCTTGTTGTACGATTTTATTGGTGATAGATTCGATGATGCCAAAAGCGATATCTTCTTTGACGGCGCCTTTGCCAATGAGGCTGATTACTTCTGATTCGGCAAAGACAGTACACATAGAACTAATAGCAAGGCCACGCCCATCTTTGGCCAAAGTGCAAAGGCTATCAATAGAAACTCCCAGGGTCGCTGCCATAATTTCCAGGAAGCGGCCTGTTCCGGCAGAGCATTTATCATTCATCACAAAATCTGTCACCCTGCCGTTAGCAATTGAGATGATTTTGCTATCCTGACCGCCAATATCAATTACCAGCGCAGGCTGACTGCCAAAGAGAAATGCTGCGCCTTGCCCGTGACAGGTGATTTCGGTGACTGTTTTATTCGCATAGGCAATAGCCGACCGCCCATAGCCGGTGGCAATGATGCTAAGCTTTTCCCCCGGGTAGAGCTGATCAAGCTCTTGTTTGATAGCTGCGGCTGTGGCAATACTATTCCAGCCGGTGGGGCAAACAGCTTTATGACAAAAAAGTCTTTGCTGATCCATAACTACAGTTTTTGTACAGCTTGAGCCCATATCTATGCCGACGAATAACATATGCCTGCTCCTGGATGATCTTTAATATTATTATATGTAGAATAATAATAGCCGCTTAAATAAATATTTTTTGTTTTTGGGAAATATCTGTAACAAATAATTCATTTATTAGTATTAAGGACAAGGAGTTAGGGAGGGGAAGCCTGTTTACTTCTTGTATATGGGAAATAATTTATAGGCCTTGCTTTGGTCGGTAAATTTTGAGCTGCACTTTTAAGAATTATCATGCCGGCTCATTTACCACCGCCCTCATGTGTGCTTTGAGACACTGAGGGCTATTTTTATGCACCGCTTTTGCTTAATAAAAAACAAGCCTTCGCTAAAAGCGAAGGCTTGTTTAGTGGCGCGGTTGTTCTATGGTTAGGGGTTATTAGCGGGAGGAGGGATTGACGCGTTATGCTGCGCGCTGGTTCCGGTCTCAGTTCCGTAGGCAGCGTATTTGGCCCAGGTATTTCCTGATTTGATCACCACATAATCAATAACGGTATATTTCCCCTGGCTGTCTTTTTTCAAATAGATTTTGGCGTCTCCTAAGCGAACGTCATTGGGGTTAAGTTGTGCAATCACTTCCTGCGAAATATTGATACTATAATTTGTTCCGTCGTATTTATATGATATATTACTGCCTCCTCCGGTAGCAACACTGATATCTGCCCGGCCGGGGAAGCCGGGATATTTTTCAAAGTATTCCGGCCAAATCGTCAAAAAGGACATATAGAGGTTTTCTGCGTTTTGCAGGGCTTTGCTCTCATCCCCTACGAAATCTGTAAGCGGTATAACTCCCTGGGCGTGCTTCGAGCAGCTAACTGTTATTTTCCCATTAGCAATCCTGATCGAGCAGGTTCCATTCCCCGGGCAGACGTCTTTTAAGAGAATACCGTTATCAGCACAGAACGCAGTGAACTCTTCCACTGTGGGGACTCTTGATTCCAGCAGAGTATACATACTAAACTGGCGGGCGACTTGCGCACGGTTATTGCTGCAGACCCCCTCTTGCGCCTTGTCAATATAGGGCAACAGCGTAGGTACGCCGACGGCAATCAGTAGCGCGAGGATAACCAGCACCACAATAACCTCAACCAGAGTAAACCCCTTGCTATTAAGTTTTCGCAACGCTTTGCGCTTGTTCATAATCTGCCGCCTGTAAAACTTTCATAAATATTTATGATTTCATTATACACATAAAACGGATAAAGTAAAGCCAAAATGTCATAAGTAACAGAGAAAATGTCTGATAAGGGGTGTTATTCCCTACCTTATTAATATTTTTTCCACAAAAGAGAAATGCCAACTACATTATTTGTAGTTGGCATTTCACGTGGTGCCGGTGGCCGGAGTCGAACCGGCACGCCCGAAGGCACTTGATTTTGAGTCAAGCACGTCTGCCAATTCCATCACACCGGCATCTTTTCACGCGAGTATCATTATACACAAAACAATCTTTGATTGCAAGAGCCTTAAATCATTTTTCCTAAAATAGCAAAAAGCTACTATTATTATAGCAAGATAGGCAAAGCAAACAACAAGCCCTCTGCACAGTGTATGGCAGAAGGCTTGTTTTAATAAGGGAGGTTAATTTGCAAAATTTAGCGGGGAATACTTTTGTTCCCCATAGCGAAGGGTCTTATTTACTGGGCATCTTAAAATCAAACTGCTCGCCGCAGCCATAATTCTCTTCCACATACTCAAGGTCTTTGTCCCCGCGGCCGGAAAGATTGACGAGGATTGATCCCGGCTTGCCGGCCCGGGCCATTTTAATGGCATAGGCCAAGGCATGGGCGCTTTCTATCGCAGGGATAATGCCTTCCAGACGGCAAAGCATGAAAAAGGCTTCCATCGCTTCATCATCACTGGCAGTCACATATTTCACCCGTCCCATATCGCGCAGCATGGCATGCTCAGGACCCACGCTGGGATAATCCAGCCCGCTGGCAATAGAATAAACAGGCAGCGGCTCACCGGCCTCGTCCTGCAAGAGATAGCTGTTGAAGCCATGGAGAATACCTGGGCTGCCAAAGGACATTGTAGCAGCATGGTCACCGGTTTTTGGTCCGCGTCCCAGCGGTTCAACGCCGTAGATTTCCACCGGATCAGCAAGGAAAGGCGTAAACATGCCAATGGAATTGGAGCCGCCGCCCACGCAAGCGCAAATAGCGTCCGGGGGATGCCCGGTCATTTCCTGAAACTGCTCGCGCGCTTCCGTGCCCACCACCTGCTGAAAGTCGCGGATCATCATCGGGAAGGGATGCGGGCCAACTGCGGAGCCGATGCAATAAATAGTGTTGTCATATTCCTGGAGTAAGGCCTCAAATGCCGCGTCAACCGCCTCTTTCAGCGTTTTGGCCCCGCGGGAAACAGAGATAACCCGCGCGCCCAGCATTTTCATGCGCGAAACATTGGGCGCTTGTTTGGCGATATCTACCTCGCCCATGTAAATATCACATTCCAGGCCAAAGAAAGCGGCGGCAGTAGCTAAAGCCACACCGTGCTGGCCGGCGCCAGTTTCGGCAATGATTTTCTTTTTGCCCATGTATTTGGCCAGCAGCGCTTCTCCCATGCAATGGTTCAGCTTATGCGCGCCAGTGTGGTTGAGGTCTTCGCGCTTGAGGTAGATCTGCGCCAGCCCTAAATAGTTGGAGAGGCGCTCGCAATGATAAACCGGAGTGGGGCGTCCTTGGAACTCTTTACGGATACGGCGCAGCTCATTGATGAATTGCGCGCTTTGGGCAATGGTATTATAAGCCTCGGTAATTTCCACAAAAGCGGCCTCCAGCTGCGGCGGGATATATGCTCCGCCATAATTGCCAAAAAACCCGTCTTCGCTGGGATATTCTTTGAAATAGTTATCAAAATCGCGATATTTGTTAGACATAATTACTTCCCTCTTTTCGTTTATTTTTATTTTGTTTAAATGGTTTTTGTGAGTATACGAAAAAAAGCACCCATTTTTGGTGTGCTTTCCAAGCCATAGATTAAACCCGTGCAATTAGGGGGCAGGGCATGTCCAGCGCCAAGGGGTAATATCTGCCCAAAGGTAGCGCTGAAACAAAACAGGCTATGCATCAAGATATCTGATGCAGCTAGCTGAAAATAGCCGGAAATACCAAAAGGTATGCTTTATGAAGTTGGCGAAATACGCCATCGCCAGTCAGGAGTGGAAAGGTTGATGCAAATATTGGCAATATATGAGCGATAAACTTTGATCATTGCATTAACCTCCTTAGGCCCTCTTGGCCGTTATTTTAATTGTCTAGTATCTTAACATCGGGAAACACATTTGTCAAGAATAATTTTTTCAATTTTTGGCAAAAGGCCACTGCTCTCTTCATAAAATATTTTGTCGCCAAAAACCGTGTCAAGCATTGCGAGCAAGCTTTCCGCAGCGTATATGCTGTCGCGGATAATAATTTTTTGGGGATCAAGGCAGATTAGGTTGGCCAGGAGCAGCCATTCGACGCCCCGAATATGGCCGCCTTCCAGTTGATGCAGTCCTTCTTCGTCCTTTTGCCAAATCTGGCAGATATCCCCCGGAGAAAAGAAAATATTTAGCTCGCCCTTGCCTTTTGACAAGGCATTACGCAGCAACTGCAAATATTTTTGTTCTTCTTCCTTGGATGTCAGCTCTTCTTCCGCCCTCAGCAAACATCTGCGTAAATACTCAGCATAGCCGGGGAGATTAAACTTGCAAAAACCGTCAAAATTTAGTTCGCCGCTTTCGATATAACTGAGGAACGCAGCAGCCAATTTTTCTTCGCGGTTTGGGCCACGGTAGATTTTGCCGGAGGGGATATCCTCATTGATAATGATCGCTGCGATAGTTGCCAGCTGGCGGCGTTTTGGCGTGGCAAATGATTTATAATATTTGTTTGCCAAAATGTTTAGCTTGGCTTGTTCCCAACAGGGAAAAGACGCCGCTGCCAAGGTCATGGCAATATTGTCTTTGGCCATGCCGCTGATCTTGAGCTGCTCTGCTGTGCAGCTGATATGAATGGGCTGCACAGCATAGTGGCAGGCGTGGCTAATAAAAATTTGCCGGGGAAGCTGACTGATTGTCAAAGTGAACATCTGCGTATAAAAACCTTTCTTTCGCTATTTTTTTGTGATATACTTTCCAAGCAGGGCAGCGGCAGAAATAAAAATTTGGCTGCTGTGCTTATCATATGCTGCCGCCAAGAAAAATATTTACTTGACAATGATTTTTTTGCGTGTTATACTTTTTTAGTCAAAAAGTAAAGTAGAAGCAGCCGCTTCTCACCTGTGTAGCAAAGGTTATACAGGTTCATACAGTAAGCTCCTTATTCCTTATGGGGGTATTCTGTGTCGCGGCCTGCTCGGCCGTGTTTTTTATTTTTGTGGAGGTGAAGAAGATTAAGGAATTAAAGGTAAACGAAGAGATTCGTGCATCTGAAGTGCGCCTCGTTGGTGAAGGCGATGATACTATGGTTTTGACTTTGAAAGACGCTTTAGCGCATGCGCTGGACAAAGGCATGGATTTGGTGGAGATTTCTCCCAATGCCAAGCCGCCGGTATGCCGGGTGATGGATTATGGCAAATACCGCTTTGAGCAAATCAAGCGGGAAAAGGAAGCCAAAAAGAATCAGAAAATTACCCAGATCAAAGAAGTCAAGTTTCGTCCGAACATCGAGAACCACGATTTTGACACTAAGATAAGAAACGCCGAGCGTTTTTTAAATGATGGGGACAAAGTCAAGGTCACAATTATGTTCCGCGGCCGCGAAATTACCCATCAGGATTTAGGCCGGGCCCTTTGCGATAGGGCTGCTAGATGTCTGGAAGAGATTGCTGTTGTTGAACGGGCAGCCAAGACTGAGGGTCGTAATATGACAATGATTCTTGTGCCTAAAATGGAGAAGAAATAAAATTTTTGCAAAGAAATGAGGGAAAAGAATGCCTAAAATGAAAACACATCGCGGTACTGCGAAAAGAATCAAAATCACCGGTACCGGTAAATTTAAGCGCAGCCATGCTTATGCCAGCCATAAATTTGCTTGCAAAAGCCCAAAGCAGAAACGCCATTTGCGTAAAGACGCAGTAGTTGGCAGTGCTGACGAAGGCCGTTTAGCTAAGCTTTTGCCTTATGCCTAAGGCAAAAGGCACATTTGTGACAACCATGAAATTCACTTGTAAGGAGATAGGATAAAATGACCAGAGTAAAAAGAGGGAATGCCCGTCATGCACGGCATAAAAAAGTATTAAAACTGGCGAAAGGTTACCGCGCCTCAAATTCTAAACTGTACCGGGTAGCTAATGAACAGCTGCTCCATTCAATGTATTATGCTTTTGCCCACCGCCGCAAAAAGAAAGGTGATTTTCGCAAGCTGTGGATCACCCGCATTAATGCCGCTGCCAGAATGAATGGTATGAGCTATAGCACCATGGTGCATGGCTTGAAAAACGCCGGCGTTGAAGTCAACCGCAAGGTTTTGGCTGAGCTGGCCATCAGCGATGCTGCTGCTTTTAGCCAATTTGCCGAGGTAGCAAAAGCTAATCTTTAAATTCGCAATGATCAAAGACCGGCTGAGGCCGGTCTTTTTTTAGGAGTGCAGATGAACAGCATTAGCTCAAAAGATAATCAATATTTGAAGCTGGCCCGCTCTCTACATCAGAAAAAGGGCAGAGAGAGCAGCAGTTGTTTTCTGATCGAAGGAATACGCCTCTCGGAAGAAGCGGTAAACTGCGGCCTGGAGATTCGCTTTGCTCTGGTTGCGAATACTGCTGATGACAGGATTATGCTCTTGGCTCAGCAGCTGGAGCAGCAGCAAGTGCCGCTATATCAAGTGCCGGCTGATCTTTTGGCCGGCGTCAGCGCTACAGAACATACCCAGGGCATTGCCTTGGTTGCTGCCCTGCCGCAGCCTCAACCTTTACCGGCAAAGGGGCATTGCTATGCCTTGTGCGACGGTATTGCTGATCCCGGTAATCTGGGCGCAATTATCCGCAGCGCCTATGCAGCCAATGTCCGGGCCTTAATCCTGACGCCCAAATGTGCGGATTTATATAATCCCAAGGTGGTGCGCGCAGCCATGGGCGCCTTGTTTCGCTTGCCAATATACCGGGCAGAAAGCGATGCTGCTGCCCTACAGCTGACACAGGGAAGAAAAATTTATATAACCGCAGCTGACGGCACGGATATCCGCGAGCTGGGACAAGGCTTGCAGCAAGAGCATCTGTGGGTGCTTGGTTCTGAGGCCAAGGGGGTATCCGCCTTTTGGCGGGAAAGGGCAGATCAAAGCATTTGCCTGCCGATGCGCGCGGGAGCGGAATCGCTCAATGTTGCGGCCGCGGCCACCGTGTTATTTTACCAAAGTTTTTTTGCTGAAAACGATTAAATCGCCTTGTATAGCGACAGTTCTTATGTTATAATTATTTTAATATCAAATAGCGAAAGGTAGTGCGCCGATGACAGTCAATGCTAATGCCTTTTGGAAGATTTTTGAACAGACTGGGTCTATAGCCGCATATATTATTTACCGCAGGGTTATCTTGCCATAGTCCGGGCTAATGTTTTTTGTCTGTCTTGGTTTTGCCTTTCGTCGTGGTTGATGAAAGGCATTTGTTCTTTTTGCCAAAGATAATCCTCAGCCTTTTGCTGCGAAATATCGATATACATTGGAGGTCAATGATGCTGGAACAGTTGCAAGAAATTGAGGCCAGAGCCTTAGCTGCCATCAGTGCAGCCGCAGATGCCGAGCAAATAAGCCAAATCAAAATTGCCTATCTAGGCAAAAAGGGAGAGATCACGGCAGTCTCCCGCCAAATGGGACAAGTATCGGCAGAAGAAAGGCCCTTGCTGGGCCAGGCTGTCAACACCACCAAAAACGCCGTGGAAGAAGCTATTTTTGCGCGGATGGCGCAGTTTAAGGCTGCGGAAACCGCTGCGGCGCTTTCCAGCGAGACGATTGATATTACTCTGCCCGGGGCTGCTTTGCCGTGCGGCAGCAGACATATAATCTCTTTGGTGCAGGAGCAGATAGAAGACATTTTTATCGGTATGGGCTACAGCATTGCCGAAGGCCCGCAGGTGGAATATGATTATTATAATTTTGAGGCCCTGAATTTGCCGCCGGAGCATCCGGCACGGGATATGCAGGACAGCTTTTATTTTAGCGAGAAGATGGTGCTGCGCACACATACCTCGCCAGTGCAGATACGCACGATGGAGAGGATGGAAGGTAAGCTGCCGGTCAAAATTATCTCCCCCGGCGTTGTTTACCGCCGTGATGATGACGCCACCCATTCGCCGATGTTTCATCAGGTAGAGGGGCTGGTTATTGATGACAGAATCACTTTTAGCGATCTTTCCGGCACTTTGCTTGCTTTTGCCAGAAAAATGTTTGGCGAGCAGCGGGAAATCCGCATGCGCCCCAGCTATTTCCCTTTCACTGAACCTTCCGCTGAGGTCGATATCAGCTGCTTTAATTGCGGCGGCGCCGGTTGCCGGCTGTGTAAGGGCAGCGGCTGGATTGAGATTTTAGGCTCTGGCGTGGTACACCCCAGAGTGCTGTCGATGTCCGGCTATGATCCGGAGATATGCTCCGGTTTTGCTTTTGGCATGGGTGTAGAAAGAGTAGCGATGCTGAAATATGCCATTAATGATATGCGCCTGCTTTTCGATAATGACATCCGCTTTTTGAATAGTTTTTAAAAGTAACAACCTGTAAAACAATACAACACATTATAAACAGCACTATTCGGAGGAAAGAAGATGCGCGTTTCATATAATTGGCTGAAAACTTATTTGGATATTGATTTGCCTGCTGAAGAATTAGCGCGCCGCTATACTGCGGCAGGTTTGGAATATGATGAAGTGATTACTATTGGCGATAATCTGGATAAAATAGTTGTTGCCAAAATTATCTCCTGCGCCAAGGTAGAAAACAGTGACCATTTGCAGCTATGCCAGGTTGATATTGGCGGCGCGGAAGCGCTGGATATTATCTGCGGCGCGCCTAATGCCAGAGCCGGGCTGCTGGTAGCTTGCGCTACGGTGGGCGCTATCTTGCCCGAGGGGTTTGCCATCTCCGCCAAAAAGACCTTTGGCATCGTCTCCCAGGGGATGCTGTGTTCGCAGAAAGAACTGGGGCTCAGCGATGACCATAGCGGGATTTGGGAATTGAATGCTTTGCTTGATCAAGCTAACCCGCCGCTGGGCATGGATATTGTCGACGCGCTCAATCTGCATGATGAAGTGTTGCTGATCGAGCTGACACCCAACCGCAGCGATTGCCTGGGCATGCTCAATCTGGCTCGTGAAGCTGCCGCTTATATTGGTAAGCAAGTCAAATATCCGGAGCTTAGCTATGCGGAAAAGGGCGAAGATATCAGCGGCTGCATCTATATCACGGTTGAGGATGAGGCTTTATGCCCGCGTTATGACGCCCGACTGGTCAAAGGGGTTAAAATCGGCTCCTCGCCATTATGGATGCAAAATTATCTGCGCGCGGCCGGTATGCGTTCGATTAATAATGTTGTTGATATCAGCAACTTTGTGATGCTGGAGATGAATCAGCCGCTGCATACCTTTGATTATCAGAAGCTCAGAGGGCAGCAAATCATGGTTCGCGCCGCTAAGACAGGCGAAACCATGCAGACCTTAGACGGCAAAGACCGCCAGTTCAAAGGCGGGGAAATTTTGATTTGCGATGGCGAAGGACCTGTTTGTATTGCCGGCGTGATGGGCGGCATGGATACGGAAGTAACTACCGATACCACGGATGTTTTGATTGAGTCCGCGGCCTTTAATCCGCTGTTGATCCGGCGTACCTCCCGCGCTTTAGGCATACCTTCAGAATCGTCTATGCGCTTTGAAAAAGGCGTTGACATGAGCAACTGCGATGCGGCAGCCAAACGCGCGGCGCAGCTGCTGGTCAAGTATTGCGGCGGTGTCGCTTGCGCGGGCGCGGTGGATGTGTGTAGCCCTCTGCCGGAAGAAAAGAAGATACTGCTGCGTACTGCCAGAGTCAATGATATGTTGGGCACCGCCTATGCGACAAAGGTGATCAAGGACACCATAGCCTCCCTTGGCTTTGGCCTTGCCGAGGCGGGGGATGCGGCAATTTTGGTCAGCGTTCCCAGCTATAGGCAGGATATTACTCTGGAAGTGGACCTGATTGAAGAAGTAGCGAGACTGCAGGGCTATGACACTATCCCCAAAACCCTGCCACAGAACAATACCATCGGCGGCAGAAGCGATACACAGGAGCTGTTGCGGCAGCTGAAGAATATCTGCGTCTTTGCCGGGCTCAATGAAACGGTCAATTATAGCTTTATTGACCCCAAAGAAGCTGATTTGCTGCAGCTGAACCCCAAACACGCTTGGCGGACCAACCTTGCTGTCAGCAACCCGCTCTCAGAAGAACAGTCCATCATGCGCCAAAGTCTTTTGCCGGGCTTGCTGCACGCGGCAGAGAGAAATTTATCCCGCCGCAATTTGGATATCCGGCTTTTTGAGCTTGGTAATATTTTTGCTCCGGCAGCTGAGGATGCAGATAAAACGCAGCCCACAGAAATTCTTACACTTTCGCTGCTTGTTACCGGCGCTCCTGAGCCTGGCTGGCAGGAGAAAGCCAAGGCCTATGATTATTTTACGCTGAAGGGTATGGTTGAATATATTGCTGCCAAGCTTGGGCTCAAATTTGATTTTGCCAGATCAAGCGAGGACTATTTGCACCCGGGCCGTGCCGCCGCCATCTTGCTTGATGGTTTGTCAGTGGGCCTGATCGGCGAGCTGCATCCTGCTGTTGCGGAAAATTATCAGCTGGCAGGGAGAACTATAGTAGCGGAACTATCGGTTACGCCATTGCTGATGGCAGCGTTGAGCTTAGCAAACCGCAAGCATGATTTGCCACGCTATCCGGCGTCTACCCGTGACATTGCGCTTATTGGCAGTGATGAAATTCCGCAAAGCGCCATTGCCGAGGCTATTTGCGCGGCCGGCGGCGAATTTTTGCAGCAGGTGAAATTATTTGACCTTTATGACCAGGCGCCAATTCCGGCAGGAAAACGCTCTCTTGCCTATGCGCTTTTATTCCAGAGCGAACAGGGAACACTGACTGATAAAGAAGTTGATCAGGCTTTTGATGCTATTGTGAAGACCTTGGCGGATAAATATAATTATCTGCTGCGCTAGCCGCCGCCCAGGGCGCATGAGTTCGCATCCCTAATGGCTAGGGAAGATATTTACGGCAGGTAGACAAAAGGAGGTAGCAACCTTGGCAGATAATAATTTTCTCCGTTTTCGTCTGGATGGTATTGACTATACTTTGCGCGGTGATATAAGCAAAGAGAGGATGGAGACCATCATCAGAACAGTAGAAGAGAAGATCCAGGCCATTCGTACGGCTGCACCTTATTATTCCCAGGCGCGCGCTGCTACCTTGGCTGCCTTACAGCTTTCCGAGCAGCTGCTGGATTTGAAGGATGAATATGCTGCCTTTGCAGGTGAGGCTAATGTCGGCGCAGACACACTGTTCTAGAGGATCACAGAAATAAATATGGGTTCGCACCCGGGAGAATATATCCCGGGGATATTGTTTTGTCACCTTGGGAGGGTATGGGTATGAAATTAGGAGAGCTTTTCGAGCAAGCAATTCAAATGGGTATTGATAGCGATCCGCGCGGTCAAGACGGAGTGGAAAAAGCGCTAAATTTGACGCGCAAGAGCTATCAGCGCCTGAGTAATAAAGAGAAAGAGTTTTTTGATTTGGATTCTTTGACGAATCCCTATGCCGACAGCAGGATTCTTTGCGGCGATGAAGATGCGGAAATAAAAAAAATTATTGTCGGCATTGATATGGAAGCGCCGGAGCTACTTTTGACTGATACCTTGAATAAAGCTGGCGCAGCTATTGATCTGGTGGTTGCTCATCACCCCAAGGGCCGTGCTTTGGCTGCCCTTGATCAGGTGATGCAGCTGCAGCCGGGCGCTTGGGCTAATGTGGGCGTTGCCCGCAATATTACGGAAGCCTTGCTGGAAGGCAGGGCGGAAGAGGTCAAAATCAGCACTGGCGGAGGAAACTATAACCGTGCTGTTGATGTGGCCAAATTGTTGGGGCTGAAGATGATTTGCCTGCATACCCCTTGCGATAATTTGGTCAACGCCTATTTGACGGCAATGATGCAGGATGAGGAACCGGAGACTTTGTCTGATGTGCTGGATATTTTAGTGGATATCCCCGAATATAGCTCAGCAGCCATGGACAATAATGCGCCGATGATTGTCTCAGGGAATAAAAACCGCAGCGTAGGAAAGGTTTTTGTCGATATGACAGGTGGCACCAGCTGTCCAAAAGAATATTACCGCCTGCTTGGTGAGGCGGGAATTAGCACTGTGCTATGTATGCACGCTGGCAAAGAAGCCATTGAAGAGGCAAAATCCTGCCATTTGAACCTGGTTATTGCCGGACATATGGCCTCTGATAGCCTGGGGATTAATCTGGTATTGGATAGTTTTGCGGACGCAGGGATAGAGATTGTGCCGATATCAGGCATGATCCGTGTGAATAGAAGTTTATTAGCTTTAGGAGAGGATTATGACCGAATTACTTGCTCCGGCAGGGAGCGCTGAGTCATTAAAAGCCGCGATAGCAGGCGGAGCAAAGGCTGTGTATCTGGGCGGGAAGACCTTTTCTGCCCGTGCTTTTGCCGATAATTTTACCCTGGAAGAGATTAGGGCCGCGGTGCAGCTGGCTCATTTTTGGAATGTGAAAATATATGTCGCAGTCAACACTCTGGTTAGCGACGATGAGATGATGAGCGCTGTCTTTTATGCGGCGGAATTATACCGCGCCGGTGTTGACGCTGTCATTGTGCAGGATTTAGGTTTGCTGGACTTATTGCTGCGCGCGCTGCCGGACTTGCCTGTTCATGCCAGCACCCAGATGAGCATTCATAATGCTGCCGGCTGTAATCTGCTGGAGCAGATGGGGCTGGAACGGGTAATTCTTGCCAGGGAATTGTCGCTGGCAGATATGCGTCAGCTGCGCGGGGCCACTGGTATTGGTCTTGAAACCTTTGTGCATGGCGCTTTGTGCGTCTGCTATAGCGGCCAGTGCCTTTTCTCTTCTTTGGTCGGCGGCAGAAGCGGTAACCGCGGACGCTGCGCCCAGCCTTGCCGCATGGCCTATAATTTTGTCAATGAATATGGTGAGCCGTATCAGCTTAATCATAAAGGCAATTATTTGCTCTCCCCCCGGGATTTGATTGGCTACGAAAGCCTGGATGAGCTGTATCAGGTGGGTATGGATTCATGGAAGATCGAAGGGCGGATGAAAAAAGCGGAATATGTGGCAACAGTTTGCCGTCTTTATAGCGAGGCCCTGCGCCAGCTGGAAGAAAGCAGCAGCGCGGAAAATGATCCTGATGGTTTGCGGCAGCTGCTGCAAGTTTTTAACCGCGATCATTGTCAGGGCTATTGGCATGGCAATCCCGGCGCGTCCTTGATGAGCTATAGCAGGCCGAATAACCGCGGCGTATTGGTTGGCCGTATTGCCGGCAAGGAAAACAGCCGCATCAAAATCAGGCTGGTGCAGCCTTTGCATCTTGGCGATATGCTGGAGATATGGCAAAGCGGTAAGGGTGAAACGCTGACAGTGAGTGAAATGTATTATGCCGGCAGCGCCTGCGAGCAGGGAAGAATTGGCGATATTGTGGAAATCCCCGCAGCAGGCGGCAGAGAGAATGACCGCGTCTTCAAAATCTTTGATTTTCAACTGATGGAGGCGGCCCGCAGCACCTATCTCGATTTTCAGCAAAAACCGCTGCATTTTGTTGTTTCCGCTACGCTGGGTGAGGCGATTAGCATTAAAGCTTTTGATGAAGACGGCTATAGCTCCGAAAGCAAAAGCGAATATGTAGTGGAAAAAGCAATTAATAGCGCCAGTGATATGACCAGCGTCAGAGTGCAGCTGGGACGCCTGGGTAATACCGGTTATAGCTTGGGCGAGGTGACCGGTGAAATCGATAAAGGGATTATGATACCGTCTTCGGTTTTGAATAAATGCCGCCGCGCTTTGACGGATGATTTGCTATATCAGCGGCAGCAAAAGGATATGCATCAGTTTGACCAGGTGCGTTTTGCCAAAGCAGTCAAAAACAGTTTTCCGGAAGGGAAAACAGATAAAAAGATACGCGGTCAGGAATTAGCGGCCCTGGTCGCTGATCCAGCACAGGCCAAGCTGGCGGCTCAATGCGGCATCAAGGATATTTATTTTGACGCTATGGGCTTTGTCGGCCGAAGCCTGATTGATTACCGCCATCTGGCAGAGGAGATGGGTAAAAACAAGGCGCGGCTGATACCATATTTGCCGCAGATCATCATGCCGCGGGAAGAAGAAGGCTGGCGCAAAAGAATAGCGGCCTGGAAAAACTATGCTATCCCCGCGGTGATAGTTAATAATCTCAGCCAGATTGCCATGCTGAAAGAAGAAGGCTGGCAGGAGCGGATTTATGTCGGCAGCGGCATCAATTGCTTTAATAGTCTCTCGGCGGTTATGCTTGCTAAGCAGGGAGTAAGCCGCATCTGTCTTTCGCCGGAAATGACTTTAGATCAGATGAGGGCACTGAAAACAAAAGACGTGGAGCTGGAGGTTTTTGCCCAGGGAGCCTTGCAGCTGATGGTCAGCGAATCCTGCGCTTTGGGTTCTCTGATTGGCGAGCGCGATATGGCCAACAAGCAACCGCGTTTATGCAAGCGTCCTTGTCTGGACAAAGGCCGCAAGTATCATCTGCGTGATGAAAAAGGCTTTGTTTTCCCGGTGCGCTTTGACCCGGCCTGTAGAATGCATGTTTTTAATTCCCGTGAGCATTGCCTGCTCAAAGAGATGGATAATCTCAAAAAAGCGGGGATTAGCCACCTGTTGCTGGATATGCGTCTTTATGATGATCTGAAGGCCAAGCGTTTACTCAACTGCTATCATTTAGCTGTTGGCGATGAGCTGAATTTTGCCGAGGCCAAGCAACGTATCACCACCATGGTTCAAGACTATACTAAAGGACATCTTTATCGCGGCGTATAAAAGCCAAAATTTGTTTGAGGAAGAAGCAATGAATGCCAAAGCTTTAAATAAACTGGAATATAATGTGATTATCGAACGGCTGGCTGCTTATTGTTCTTTTGGTGTCAGCCGTGATTTAGCGCAGAGCCTGCTGCCGACAGACAACGCCTATCAGGCGCAGCAGCTTTTGAGCGAAACGGAAGAAGCGAGGGTGATTCTCAACCAGAACCCCTTGTTTAGCTTGGGCGGGCTGTGGGATATCCGGGCTGCTTTGCATCAGTTGGAGATCGGCGGTATTCTCGAGCCGGAGCCGCTGGTGAATATCGCCAGCCTCTGCCGTGCCGCGCGTCTAAGCAAATCCTTTTTTAGCGATTTAAAAGGCAGCTACCCGATTGTGCAAAACCTGGGAAAATCGCTAACCATTTTGAAAACAATTGAGAGCGCCGTGGAAAAAGCGATTGCGCCGGATATGACCATTAATGATCAGGCATCAGAGCGATTGGCTGGCATCAGGCGCAAAAATAAGGATAAAGCAGAGCGAATCAAAGAGCGGCTGGATAGTATTATCAAAAACCCTAATACTGTCAAATATCTGCAAGACCCGATTGTGACTATTCGCGAGAACCGCTATGTGGTGCCGGTGCGGCAGGAATACCGCGGTCAAATTTCCGGCATTGCCCATGATATGAGCAGCTCCGGCGCGACAGTTTTTATTGAGCCTTTAGCGGTTTTGGAGCTGAATAATGAGTTGGCGATTTTGCGCCGCGAGGAAGAAGAAGAGATTGCCGCTATTCTGCGCGCTTTGTCTATGGTAATCTCCAGCTTTGCCGGGGAATTGAAGGCCAATCTGGCTCTGCTGGCGCAGCTGGATTTTATTTTTGCCAAAGGCAAGCTGAGCTTGGAAATGGATGCGGTGATCCCCAAAATTAATGAGCAGGGGCGCTTCAACTTGAAAAAAGCGCGTCACCCTTTGATTGCCGCCGCCCAGGTGGTGCCGATAGACATGCGCTTGGATCGGGACAAAACTGCCATGCTGATTACCGGGCCGAATACCGGCGGCAAAACTGTGACCTTGAAAACAGTGGGGCTGCTGACCTGCATGGCCCTGGCCGGCCTGCATATTCCGGCGGAAAGCGGCAGCGAAATTGGCTGCTACAATGCTGTTTTTGCCGATATCGGCGATGAGCAGAGCATTGAGCAAAGTCTCTCCACCTTCAGCTCGCATATGACCAATATTGTCAGCATTTTAGCGGCGGCGGACGAACGGAGTCTGGTGCTTTTAGATGAACTGGGAGCAGGGACAGACCCGACTGAGGGTGCAGCCCTGGCTATGGCCATTTTGAACTATCTCAAAAACAAAGCAGCCAAAATTATCGCCACCACTCATTATAGTGAATTGAAAGCCTTTGCCTTCAATACTCCGGGTTTTGTCAATGCCAGTATGGAGTTTGATGTGGAAAGCCTTTCGCCGACCTTTCATTTAACCATCGGCACTCCGGGCAAGAGCAATGCCTTTGAGATCAGCCGCAAGCTGGGCTTGCCGGACGAAATTATTGCCGAGGCAGAAGCCGGCCTCTCCAGCGAGGATGTGGCAGTAACCGCGATGCTGGCCGGGCTGGAAGACAGCAGGCGCGAGATTGAGCTGATGCGGGAAAAGGTTGAAAAGGCAGAAGTTTACGCCAGAACCAAAGAGGATTATTTGCGGCGTCAGGAGCAAAAGCTGGAAGAAAGCAAAAGCGAAATTATCCGCAAGGCCAATTTGGCGGCGCAGGCTATTATTGATGAGACCATGGCCAAGAGCAAAGAGCTTTTCAGCGAGCAGCAACAGCAGCTGGAAGAGAAAAAATCCGCCCAGCGGGTTTGGCAGGAGACACAGAAAAAGCTCAAAGACTGGCGGGAACAATTAGAAGAGGAAATCCCCGAGCCGGTGTTTGAGGGAACGATACCCAAAAGCGTGGCCAAAGGGGATTATGTGCATTTACCCAAGTTGAACCAGTATGGCTATGTCGTCTCCAACCCGGATAGCGAGGGTGATGTCTTTATTGAAGTAGGCGTGATCAAGCTCAAAGCCAGGCTGAGCGATTTACGGATGGCGGACGAATCCCAAAAAAGCAAATATAGCGCTCATCGCGGCCATAATTCCGGCACAATCGGCGTCAAAAAAGCTGCTACAATAGAAGCATCGCTTGATCTGCACGGTCTGGATACGATGGAGGCTTTGCCGATACTGGATAAATATATTGATGATGCCTTTTTGGCCGGGCTCAAAAGAGTGGAAATCAATCATGGCCGCGGCACTGGTGCGCTGCGAAAATTTGTGCAGGAATACCTGAGAAACCACCGCTTGGTCAAAAATGCCCGGCAGGGCGATGCTTTTGAGGGTGGTTTGGGCGTGACGATTGTCGAACTGAACCAGTGAGCAGGTCATAAGGTGGCCGAACCGTCGGAGCAAAGGCCATGTAGACCGATGAGCAGCTAATGTATCTCTGTGACTAAGAGGAGAAGTTATGCCCCTTCGTTTTGTTTTAGCCCCGGCGGGCGGCGGTAAAACCCATCACTGTCTTACTCAGCTTTCCCGGCTGGAGACGGCGGACCCGCTGGGGGAACATAGTTATTTTATCTTGCCGGAGCAGGCAACCTTTATTCATGAGCGGCTCTTAGCTGGAATGACCAAGGGCGGCGGATTTTGCCGCGCCAGGGTGACCAGTTTTGGCCGCTTGATTCATTATGCCTACCGCGCCCGGCGTCTTGAGCCAAAGGAGCAGCTTTCAGAGGCTGGCAAGCTGTTGCTGGCCGGGAGGATAATTAATACGCTAAAAGATCAGCTGGAGATTTATGCTGCCGCGTCCACCGGCGCCGGTTTTGCCGTCTATGTGGTTAAGGCAGCGGAAGAGCTGGCGACCTACGATATCAGCCCTGCAGCCCTAATTGCGGCCATCAGCAAACTATGCGCCCAAAACGGCGACACTCTTCAGGTGCGGCGTTTGCAGGAAATAGCGCTGATCTATCAAAATTATCAGGCTGCCCAACAGGATAATTACGGTAGCTATGCGGAAAATATGGCTTTTTTGGCCGAGAGCATTGAGGAAGGCTTTTTGCCGATCAACGATCTTTTTATTGATGGCTATCTGGAATTTACACCCAGCGAGCAAATAGTTTTAGCTGCGCTGTTTAGTGATGCTAGCAGAAATATTACCATTGCCCTGCCAATTGATCGCGCGCTGATCGGCCAGCCGCTGCAAGAGCCGCTTTTTCAGACGGCGCTGCATACCTGGCAGCAGCTAAGCGAGCTGGCAGCAAAGCAAAGGATGGCTGTCTCTGAGCCGCTATTGCTTAGGGGAGAACCGGGACGGTTTAGTCATAACAGCGAGCTGGCTGCGGTGGAGGCAGCCTTTGCCGGCAGAAGGCAGCAGCCGTTTAGCGCAGAGCCGCACTCTGTTCACCTGGGCTGCGCTGCTAACCCGCGCGCGGAAATAGAGGCCATTGGGCGGGAAATTATGCGCTTGACCAGAGAAGAGGGGCTGCGCTATCGGGAAATCAGTGTAATCACCCGCGATACGGATAGCTATGAGCCGCTGCTCAGCGAAATTTTTGCGCAGATGGATATCCCCTATTTTATTGACGCCAAAAAACCGCTGCTATTGCATCCTTTGTTTGATTTGGTGCGCGCTGTTTTGGAAAACTGGGCTTATCGTTCCAAATATGAGCATATAATGCGTTTGTGTAAAAATGCGCTTTTGCCGTTTAGCCAAGAAGAAATTGATATTTTTGATAATTATGCTCTGGCGCACGGGCTCAAGTTCTGGCACTTTTTGAGCGAAAAGCCCTGGGATTTTCCGCTCTATGATGATGAGGACCCCAGCCTTGTTATTCAGATGGAAGAGCTGCGTCAAAGAATCACCGCGCCGCTGATCAAGCTGCTGAAAAGGCTGAACAAGCCCAGCACAGTAGCTGAGGTTAACGCAGCGTTGCTGCAATTTTTGGCTGATTTTGCGATCAAAGAAAAGGTTGAGCTGTGGGCCGAGACAGCCAGGGAAGAAGGGCGTGGCGCAGAAGCGGCCCAGCACGGCCAGGTTTGGGACAAGCTGATGGCCTTTTTTACTGAGGCGACCTTATTGCTCGGTGCAGAAACTTTTCCGGCCAATCAGCTGCTGCGTCTATATGATACTGCGTTGATGGGCATGACCGTTTCCACTATACCGCCAGGTTTGGATCAGGTGTTTATTTCTTCCTTGGAGCGCAGCCGCAATGCGGAATTGCAGGCAGCCTTTGTGCCAACAGTCAATGACGGCATCTTGCCGCGCAAAATTGTCATGGACGGGCTGTTCACTGATGAGGATAGGCGCAGTTTGCGCGCTTGCGGCGCTTCGCTGGCCATAGACAGCATTAACCGCCAGCTGCAAGAGGATTATCTCGCCTATATTGCGCTGACCCGCAGCGGCGAGAGGCTCTATCTTAGCTACAGCGCTCAGGATATGCAGGGCAAGGCGATGAAACCGTCTTCGCTGATCAGAAGGATGCAAGCTCTGTTCCCGCAGCTAATGGTGACTGATTTGAACATAATCGATCAAAAGCATCTGCTGGGCGGGGAGCTGGATTTGGCTGAGACTGCCTGGCAAATGGGCCGCAGCCAGGGTGGTGAGGATATCGACGCCTTTTGGTATAGCGTTTATAGCTTTTATCAGCAGCGTCCGCAATATCAGGAGCAGCTGGATAAGCTGCAAAAAGGGCTTAATTATCAGCCGCAGACAGAGCGGCTCAGCGCCAAGACATTGCAAAAGCTCTACGGCGGCACGATCAGGAGCTCTGTTTCGCGTTTGGAAAAATACCGCATGTGCCCCTTTGCTTACTTTGCTGGCCATGGGCTGAAACTACATAAGAGAAAAAGCTATCAGCTGGACCCTGCCTCGCGCGGGGAGCTCTATCATCAGGTGCTGGCGGATATCGGCAGCCATATGCGGGAGCAAAGGCTGAGTTGGGCTGATATTGACGCAGCGGCGGCGGAAGCTTTAGTGGAGCAATCCTTGCAGAAGTATTTGCCGCAGCTTTTGGCGGGTATTTTGCGTTCTTCCAGCCGCTATCTTTATCTTGCCGAACGGATCAAGGGCGCTTTGGTCAGCTCGGTGCTGCTGCTCACTGAACATGCCAAAAAGGGGGATTTTGTTCCGGTAGCCTGGGAGCTGCCCTTTGGCAGCAATGAACCGGGCAGCCTGCCTGCTTTCAAAATCAGCCTGCCGGATAACAAAGTTTTGGAGCTGGTGGGGCGCATTGACCGTGTGGATATGGCCAAATCAGCTGACGGCAGCAAAAGCTATTTTCGCATTATTGACTATAAAAGTGGCGAAATCAGCCTGCGCGAGGAGGATATTCTCGCCGGCTTGCAGCTGCAATTATTGGTATATCTTCAAGTGGTGCTGGAAAACGCCGACGTTTTCAGCCCGGACGCCGCTCATCCGGCAGGCATTTATTATGCGCGCGTCAGTGACGCCTTGGCTAACAGTGATAGTGATGACAACGAAGTGGTCGGGCTGAAGCTGAGCGGCTTAACTGTACGCGACGAGGAAGCAATTTTGCTGGCGGATAAAGAGATTGACGGCCTCTCCGACTTGATCCCTGCCGGATTGGGCAAAAAGGGCCTCTATTCCCGCCCCAAAGGGCTGGATCCTGAGCAAATGCCGGGCTTGCGTGACAATCTTCTTGATGTGATCAGTGAAACAGCAGGGCAAATGCTGGACGGACTGATCGCTGTTTCTCCTCTTAGGGACGGGGATTTTGACGCTTGCGCCTATTGTGATTATAGTGCGGTATGCGGTTTTGATTGCCAAATGGCCGCAGCGCGGAAAAAAGAACTGAAAAAGCCTGCGAGCAATAGCACTGAAAGCAATAATGCGGAAGGGGGAGAAATTTATGAAACCGAGTTTTAATTTTTCTTCCGCGCAAAGAGATGCTATTTATTCCCGCGGTGAAAACCTGCTGGTGGCGGCAGGGGCCGGCAGTGGTAAAACCACGGTTCTGGTAGAGCGCATCCTGCATTATGTCAGCAGCGGCGGCGCCATTGAGTCAGTTCTGGCACTAACCTTCACCAACGCGGCTGCCGCGGATATGAAAGAAAAGCTGGATAGAGCATTATCCGCTTTGATCCAACAACAGCCGGATAATCAACATTTGCAGCGCCAGCTGCGGTTGTTGCCGCAGGCTCAGATCAGCACTATTCATTCCTTTTGTCTGGATTTGCTGCGCAAAAACTATTACCGCTTGCAGCTGGATACCGGGCTAAAGGTGGCCGGAGAGGCGGAGATTGCTCTCTTGGAAGCGGAAACGCTGCAAAGCTGCATCGAAGAGGCCTATGACGATCCGGAGAGCATGATTCGTGATCTGGCAGATGCTTATGGCGGCAACAGGGATGATAACGGCCTTCTGGAAATTGTTCTAGGCCTGCATCATTTTTGCCGCAGCCGCCCGCATCCCTGGGCCTGGCTGAAAGAAGCCTGTCAGCGGTTTGGTCTGGACAAGCTGGAGCAATATCCCTTTGCCGCGGAAACGGAGAAGCAGATACGCAAAGGATTGGCAGAGGCAATGGTTATGCTTCGGCAGGCTGAAGGCAGCTGCCCAATTGGCTGCGGTAAATGGCAGCAGATTTTTGCCGATGAACGAGCAGTAATGGCTAAGGTGTTGAGAGCAGACAGCCTCTCTGTTTTGATTGATAATTTACGGCTGCTTAATTTTGGCCGTTTATCCGCAGCAAAGGATATTGATGAAGAGCTGAAAGAAAAGCTCAAAGCCCTGCATAGCAATGCCAAAAAAGTGGTTACGGATTTGCAGCAGCGCTACGGGGCCCGCTCAGCTGCTGAACAAGCCGAGGAGTTGGTTGGCTTAGCTCCGCTGATGCAGGCCCTATCCCGTCTGGTAATCAGCTATGACCAGAAGCTGAGCGAAGAAAAAAGGCAACGCAATTGGCTTGATTTTGCTGATATGGAGCATTTCGCGCTGGCTTTGCTGGAGGATGAGCAGGTCAGCCGAGAATTGCGTTTGACCTATGCGGAAATTCTCATCGATGAATATCAGGATATTAATGAGGTGCAGGAGGCTATCCTGCAGCGCCTCAGCAGTAATAATAATCTCTTTGCCGTAGGCGATGTCAAGCAGAGCATTTACCGTTTTCGCCTGGCAGAGCCGCAGCTGTTTTTGAGCAAATATAATGATTATGGCGAGCGTTTTGGCGGCCGGCGCATTGATCTTAACTGCAATTACCGCTCAGAGACGGCGATTATCGCCGCAGTGAACTATATTTTCCGCCAGTTGATGCGTGCCGATGTGGCGGAGATTGACTATGATAGCGAGGCTGAACTGCGCACGGAAAAGACAGCACCCTCACCTGCTCCGGAATTCTACCTGATCGATATGGAGCAAAAAAATCAGGATGATAGCGCAGAGCAGCCAACTGCTCTTGAGGCGGAAACAAGGCTGATCGCCACCCGCATACTGGAGCTGAAAAAACAGGGCTATAGCTACAGCGATATGGCAATATTGCTGCGCGCTACCCATGCCAAGGCGCCGCTGATGGTGCGCGAGCTGCAAAAAGCCGGCATACCCGCTGTTTGTGAGGAAGGCGAAGGCTTTTTAGCAGCAACGGAAATATCATTGATGCTGGCTGTACTGAAAATTATTGATAACCCGCGCCAGGATATTGCTTTGACGGCAGTGTTGCGTTCGCCTTTATGCAGCTTTAGTGTTGATGATCTGATGACCATTCGCTTGACAGCAGCAGGAGATGATTTTTACAGCGCTCTGCTGGCGGCATCACAGGCAGAGGACGAGATGGGGCAAAAATGCCGCGACTTTTGCCAGCGCTTGAACGGCTGGCGGCAGCTGGCAGCAGAAAAAAGCGTCTCTCAGCTGATTTCTCATCTCTATCGCGAAAACGGCTATTTTCAGCTGGTGGGGGCAATGCCGGACGGCGCGATCCGGCAGCTTAATTTGCGTTTATTGCTCAATACTGCCTATGAATATGAACAGCAAAATTATGCCGGTTTGTTCCGCTTTATCCGTTTTTTATCTGAGAGCAGTGAGCGCCATTTGCGCAGCTATTCCGCTAATATTAATCATGGCGCCAAGGATGCTGTGCGCATTATCAGCATTCACCGCAGCAAGGGCCTGGAGTTCCCGGTGGTATTTGTCGCCGGGCTGGCCAGCCAGTTTAATTTTATGGATGAACGTAAGGATATTATCTGGGAGCGGGACAGCGGCCTAGGGCCGATGATAGCTGACCGTCACAGCCGCAAAAAACATGCCTCTATCGCCCACCGGGCAGTTGCCGCGCGTCTTAGGGCATTGTCTCTGGCAGAGGAGATGCGTATCTATTATGTGGCAATGACCCGAGCAGAGGAGAGGTTGATCATTACCGCTGCCACCAGCGGCTGGGAGAAAAAGCTGGCAGCTGCCGCTGATGCAGCGGCGAATAGTGATATGCAGCTGCCGCCGGCATATATTCTGCAGGCTCAGACCCCGCTGGCCTGGCTAAGCGCCGCTTTAATCCGCCATCCGGATGCCGCTGCTTTGAGAGGTGTTGCCGGTATTGATGAGAGCAATATTTTAGCCGACGAAGGTAGTTGGCAGATTAAGCTGATCCCGATGGCGGAAATCGCCCAAATGCAGCAAGAGAGCCATATGACAGCTTTACCGCTGCCTCAGGATGGACCGATCTCAGCTGAGCTGGAACAGATTCTTTGCCACAGCTATCCCTACCGGGCCATTGCTGAATATCCGGCCAAATGGACAGTCAGCGAGCTATCGCGGGCAGGAATCAAAGAGACCGCCACGGCAAAAGTGGGCAAGAGTAGAAAGGGTAAGAAAAATTCATTGCCAAAAGATTTTGACCCTGCCTTGCGCGGCACAGCCTATCATCTCTTTTTGGAAAAGCTGGATTTGGCCAAGGTCGCTGATCAACAAACCATAGCCGCCCAGCTGGAGCAGCTGATAGCCAATAATGAGCTGAGCCGCGAGCAGGCCGAAATGATCAATATCGCGTCAATCGCACAATTTTTTGGCACTAGCTTGGGTCAACGTTTGGCTGCCTCGCCAAAAGTGATTCGCGAATTTGAATTTACCTACTTTGCTGATAGTGATATCGGCGAGCCTATTATGGTGCAGGGAATGCTTGACGCCGCCTTTTGGGAAGAGGACGGCTGGGTGCTGCTGGACTATAAAACAGGGGGCTACGGAAAAACAGATGAACAGTTGCTGGATATTTACGGTGGGCAGCTCAAATATTATGCTGAGGCGCTTGCTCGTTTGCTGGGCAGCAAAAGCAAGGAGAGCGCCCTGGTGATGTTGGATTTGGGTTCTTTTGTTGAGAGCAGCTGATATTAAATAAATAATAGAAAAAGCCTTGCTCAAAGAGCAAGGCTTTTTCTATTATGGGGAAGCTTTTGACTAAAGAAGCAAGATTATGATTGCATAAGAACCTGCATTTGCTCATCAGTTAAATCCATATGGTAAAATAACTGATAAAAATCTTTAATGGTAGCATCGATATCAAGATCAGCTTGTTCCGGGTATATCGTGGCAAAACTCCAGTATAGACCAATGAGACGATTGGGGCCGGGCGGACGGTCAATCCAGCTGAACGGCGCTTTTGGTGAGGCATATACCTTGGCGTTGATTACAGCATTGACAGTTGCAAAGTCAGGATCGCTGATAAAATCCTCAACAGCAGCGTTAGCGGAATAATCCTCTTTAGGCTCGCCGTTTAAGAAAACAACATCCGGGTTCCAGCTGATGATCTGCTCTTTGCTGACATCAATACGGCTGCTGCTGCCTACTTCTACCTGCGCCACATTGATCACGCCGATCATATCCAGAACCTGAGCGCTAGAAGAGCCGGCCGGAGCGGTATTGAGGCTTTCTGCGCCATTGCCATAATAAACAGTGGCTTTATCTTCTTCTGCCAGAGCAGAAACCTTGTCATTCACCCAGGCAAGTGCGGTTTCCGCATAAACAGCCAAAGGCTCGGCAGCGTCGGCAATGTTCAGAACTTCACCTAAGAAACGATAGGCCTCAGCGCTTTTATCGATGGAGCCGTCAATAATGACAACCGGAATACCCAGTTTGAGCTGCAAATCATCAGCATCAGCAATAGTTCTCTCATCAATAGTGCCGGCAATAATAGCTATTTGCGGACCTGCGGCAATGATCGCCTCATGGTTGACCGCATCGCCCATACCAAAAGCAGGCAGATCCTGATACTCTTCCAGGATATAGGCCTTTTCCATATCATTCAATTCATAGTTCCAGCCCAGCAGCATATCAGGGGCCAGGGTGTACACCATAATCGTGGACATCTGCGCATGAGTATATACCTTGCTGATTTCATCGGGAAGAGTCACTTCTCTTCCGGCCATATCAGTGATGGTATTCTCTTCGGTAACGGCATTGCCGTCATCCGGGTTATCCACATTGCCATCCTGCGGAGTGCAGGCGGCAAACACCAGCATTGCTAATACTAAGATCGCTATTAGCCACAGACCTTTGTTTGTTTTGAACATAATAATCCTCCCTTTTGTCTCTTGACATTCTTTTTCTTTTAGTATATTCTCACTACTAGATAAAGAATAACTTTAGTTTAGCATAATATTCATCCTTTATCAAGTATATTTTATCGTGAGGATAATATGCGTTTGCCTTCCGGCCCTGCTCTGCAAAAACATTGGAAGCTAATCTCTGCTGTTTTGGCGGTAACTGCTCTTTTCGTCAGCTTGCTGTCGCTTAATATCGGCTTTTATTCGCTTAGCTTTTCCGATGTTTTTAATTATATTTTTTCTTTCTTTACCGGCAGCGAAGATTTTGCCGCGGCTACCCCGACCATTGTCAGCAATATCCGTTTTCCGCGGATTTTGGCTGCTTTTGTAATCGGCGCTGCTCTGTCGGTTTCCGGCTGCGCCTATCAGGGGATGTTCCGCAACCCTTTGGTTTCGCCGGATGTTTTGGGTGTCAGCTCCGGCGCTTCGGTGGGAGCGTCTTTGGCGATTGTCCTTGGCTTTTCCAATATTGGAGTACAGAGCTTTGCCTTTTTATTCGGCATCAGCGTGGTGCTGATTTCTACCACCATTGCGCAGCATAGCAAGCATAACCATACCCTATCGCTGGTGCTGTCAGGGATGATGCTCAGCAGTCTTTGCAATGCCGTGGTGACCGGGCTGAAATATATTTCCGACCCCAGCGATACTTTGCCCGCTATCACCTTTTGGCTGATGGGCAGCCTGACCAAGGTTAATATGGATAAGGTGCTGCTGGCTCTAATTCCGATGCTGATCGGCTTTGTCGTCATTTGGATCATGCGCTACCGGCTCAATCTTTTGGTGCTTGATGATCAGGAAGCGCAGAGCATGGGCGTAAATGTTAAACGTGACCGCATTATCGTGATTATTGCCGCGACGATGCTCTCCGCCGCCTCTGTTTGCCTGGGCGGCTTAATTGGCTGGGTAGGGCTGATGATGCCCCATATTGCCCGCGGCGTTGTCGGTTCAGATTACCGTCGGCTGCTGCCTACCGCAGCTTTGTTCGGCGGCATCTTTTTGGTGCTGATGGATGATTTGGCCCGTTCCTTATTGGTCATGGAAATACCGTTGGGCATTTTAACCGCTGTGTTTGGCGCGCCGTTCTTCGTGGCCCTCATTTTGCGCAGAAGGGGGTATAAAAGCTCATGATGATAGAAGCAAAAAATGTCTCCGGCGGCTATGGGCCGAAAATCGTTTGCCATGATATTAGTTTTACGCTGAGCAAAGGAGAAATGCTCTGCGTAGCCGGGCCCAATGGCAGCGGCAAATCCACCCTTTTCCGCCTTTTGCTGGGCTTTAATCCCTTAAGCGGCGGCGAGGTTTCTTTTGACGGCAAAAGTTTGCAGCAGCTTTCCGCCAAACAGCTGGCAGATCATATTGCCTATATCCCGCAAAACCATAACCCGATTTTTTCCTATTCTGTTTTGGAAGTAGTTTTGATGGGCAGGGTTAATCATTTTGCTTATTTTTCCACCCCCAAGCCCGTGGATGAGGATATTGCCCAAAATTGTCTCAGTATGCTCAAAATTAGCCACTTGGCGGAACAAGACTATACCACGCTTTCCGGCGGGCAAAGGCAGCTGGTGCTGATTGCCCGGGCGCTGGCTCAGGAAGCGCAGATACTGATGATGGATGAGCCGGCAGCCTCTCTCGACTATGCTAATGGGCAGCTGATTTTGGAGGCGGTAGCTGATTTGCGTCAGAGCGGCTATGCGGTGATTATGTCCACCCATAGCATGGACACCCCCTTTGCCTGCGCTGATAAAGTTTTGCTGCTCAAGCAGGGCTATGTCCATTCTTATGGCACGCCGCTGGCTACTTTGACCGCGGAAAATCTGCAGCAGGTGTATGGCATTGAGATGGACGTCATGCAGGTCAAAGACCGCAATAACCATTTACGTTATTTTTGTTTGCCGGTGCAAAAACCACTTTAAAAAAGTTGCTTTAATCTTTAATAATTGCCGCAAAAAATGTTTATAGATTTTGTTGGTAGCGCCTGCTCCTTTGAGCAGGTTTTTTCTTTTGCCCAGGCTTATGTATATTTTGGCTAAAAAAGCAAATAATAGCTGCTGAAAGGAGCAACTATTATTATGAGAAAATGCTTTATTACAGCTATGATGGCTTTGTTTTTGCTCAGCGTTTCATCAGCGCCGGCTATGGCTGATGGCGGCTATTATATTGCAGATGGCGGCGAAAGCCTGAGCGCTGTGGCCGAAGCCTATGCTATGGATAGCCAACTGATTGCCTTAATCAATGATCTTGATTCAGAAAGCATTCTGCAAACAGGCGATTTATTGCGCCTGCCACAAAACCCGTGCTTTAGCATTACGGTCAGCAGGGGCGATACTCTCTATTCTTTGGCGTATCAATATGGAGTGAGCCTTGAGGATATTCAGGCGCAAAACAGCTTTATCAGCGGCAGCCGCATTTATGAAGGGCAGCAGTTGCTTATACCTTTAACTGAGGAAAATGCTGTCAGCCAATACGCGACGGCAGAGCAGCCAAGTTATATCGCGGTTTATGCGTCACGCTCCGGGCAAAATTATGCTTGGCCGGCAATAGGGACCATCAGCTCCTATTATGGCGAGCGCTGGGACAGTTTCCATTGGGGCTTGGATATTGCCGCCGATCATGGTGATGCCGTCATTGCCGCTGCGGCAGGGAAAGTAATCGAATCCGGCTGGAAAAATGATGCTTATGGCTATGCGGTGATGATTGATCATGGCAATAATTGCCAGACTTTATACGGGCATTGCTCATCCTTGGTTGCCGAAGTGGGCGACCAGGTTGAGGCCGGGGAATTGATCGCCTATATCGGCAGCACCGGCAATTCAACCGGCTCACATGTTCATTTTGAAATCCGGCTGAATGGCGTTTGTGTTGACCCGCTCTTATATCTGCGGTAATGGTGCAGGTGTTTCTTGTTTTTGTTCACTGTCTTAGGGGGCAAAAGCTTTAAAATAAAATTAAATATTCAAGGAGGCTTTATTATTATGAATAGGTTTTCGATCAAAACAGTAGCAGCAATCATGGTTTTATCTTTGGTTTTGCTGCTAGGCGCTTGCAGCACGAGAAACGATAATGTCACAGACCCGATTGCGCCGCGTAACAATGACGGCGTGGTTGATTCCAGCAATGAAGAAGTTATCTATGGCTATATCACTGCCTATGACACAGTGGAGAACAATATCACCATTGACCGTTTTGAGCTGATCACCAAGCAGGATACGGAGCGCATGAATGTACTCGGTTTAGATATGGAAAAGGATATTATCAACGGCTATCATATATACAATACTGCGGAAGAGACAGAGAGCTATAATTTGGCGGAAAATGTTTCTTTGGGTCTGAGTGATTTTGATTATCTGAACAACAATTATTATCAGACACGCTGGCCGGACGCAGTAGGATATTATGACAATGTTGAAAATATCAAAAATGAAGATGTAGCTGAGTACGTTGCTGAAGGTGAGAACAGCCCCTATGGCATGGAAGAAAGAAGCTCTCACCGCGGTATCTATGAATTAAGCTGGACAGGCAGATACGCAGGCAATGAGATGGCTAAGCTGACGGAAAGATTGCATCCGGATATTCACATTCCTTTTGCCATTACCGTGCGTGACAATGTTGTCACAAAAATTGAAGAGATGGACAATATTTATTTGTAAACGATAAAAAATGCAGCTAAAGGGATTTATAAAATCCTTTTAGCTGCATTTAAAGCAAAGCTGTCAGTCATGCCGGCAATATAGTCACACACCGCATCAGTGAGCGGTTCCCTTTGGTATTCCTCGGGCAGTAGCTGGGGGTTGTCCAGATAATAGAGATAGAAACGGTTGATAATCTCTCCCAGCTTTTTTTCTTCTTCTATTTTGTAGGGATGAAAATAGACTTGCTCAAACATAAATTCCCGCAGCTCGTTCATTGCCTGGCTAATGGTGTCGGACATTTTGATTTCCGCCATACCAGCGCTATTGCTAATAATATCGGTCACCATAGTGTTGATACGCTGGCTGTGGGTTGAGCCTAAGCTTGCGACTAGGTTTGGCGGCAGCTTGTCCCGGTCCAGAAAACCGCTGCGAATAGCATCGTCAATATCATGGTTCAAATAGGCGATGCGGTCACAATAGCGGATCAGTTTGCCCTCAACCGTAAATGGCATACCTTCGCCGCTGTGATAGCGGATGCCGTCACGAACCTCGCGGGTAAGGTTTAGCCCCTTGCCGTCGTTTTCAATCAATTCCACCTGGCGCAGGCTTTGGCGGCAATGATTAAACTCGGGGTTAACGCGCATCAAAGCCCGTTCTCCGGCATGGCCAAAGGGCGTATGTCCCAGATCATGGCCCAGGGCAATGGCTTCAACCAAATCTTCGTTGAGGCGGAGGGCCCGGGCAGCGGTACGCGCTATCTGCGCCACTTCTAAGGTATGTGTCAGGCGGGTGCGAAAATGATCACCACTGGGATTGATAAAAACCTGGGTTTTATGTTTGAGACGGCGGAAGGATTTGCAGTGGATAATTCTATCCCGGTCCCGCTGCCAGACAGTGCGGATCGGGCATTCCTCTTCTGCGCGCTCTCTGCCTAGCGATTTATTGCTATGGCTGGCATAGGGAGCGAGATAGATATCCTCAATTTTTTGCCAATCTTCGCGCATTAAAGTTTTGCATCCTCCAAATACCGTTCTAATTCCTGCTCGGGAATAATGAAGCGCCGGCCACATTTAACAGCACGCAAATTCTTTTTCTTGATTTCCTCGATAATAAAAGCATAGGACAGGGGCAGTATTTCCATTAGTTCTTTAATTGTATAGCCGGAGATTGATGCCAGCTCGCGTCTGGCAAGCGCATAATCTTCGGCATCTTCGGCAGCAATAAAGTATTTGCGTCCTACTTTATAGGCGGCAATAACGCCGTTATCAATATCTCTTTTGATCGTAGCATATGCCGTATTTGTCTTTGCTGCGGTTTCTTTTAAGGTCAGATATTTCTTTTCCATGGGGATACCTCCATCTGGTTTATAGATAAAGGTATGCAAAAAAAGCAAAACTAATGATTAAATGTTCTTTTATTCGTTTAATAAGCCGATCAATCTTTGCATGATTGTCGCAACCTGCGCTCTGGTAGCAAGATGGCCGGGGTTAAACATATTGCCGGGCATGCCGCTGATAATACCGGCGGCATTACAATAAGAAACAGGGTCCTTGGCCCAGGAGGCAATATCCTCCCCATCGGCAAAAGTAGTCATCGCACCAGTATATATCTCAGTGTTTTCTCCCATCAGCTCGGCAAAAACAGTAATGATTTTTGCCATTTGTTCGCGGGTGACATTATCATCAGGGCCAAAGCGGTTGTTGCCATAGCCGGTAATAATTTGATTATCCACACCCCAGTTAAGATACTTGGCATAATAAGCAGTGGCGTCAATATCGTTAAAAGAAGAAGGGGCGCTGCTGCCAATAATTTCTCCGCTCAGCATTTCGTACAGCCGGCCGGTCACAGTGATAAACATGGCTCGCGTCATCGGCTGATCCGGGCCAAAGGTATAATTAGACAAGCCGGTAAAAAGCTTATTGTTGACACAAGTGGTAATGGCCTCCTGCGCCCAGTGGTCACCGATATCATTAAAAGATTCCCAATGCACACCCAAAAGCAAATAAGCGTTAAAAGTAATACTTGATTCGGTTATTCTGCCGCCGGTAGCCGAGTAATCAATCGATTCATTGTCCACCGGCTCTTCCTGGAAGGCAATATAACGCCGTTCCATCTCAATATTGGCAAAATAATCCCAATCAACAAACTTTTGTACGGTGCCATTGACGGCAAAAGTATAGGTAAAAGTGGGGTCAGCGACAATCCAGCCTTTGTCCGGTAAATAAAATTCTACCCAGGTATGGCGGGTTTTATTTAGATATATGCGCTGGTTAATTTGATCAATATATTCAGTAGTGGTATGGGTTTGCGGCAGATAGAGATAGCCGCTTTGCTGCCGGGCCGGGATGCCGGCTGCCCTGAGACAGGCGATATAGAGATTGGTATAACCTTGACAATGCGCAGTGGCACGATTTAGGGTCGCCAGGGCAGACTGGTCAGGGTCAATGGTCGTATAGCTTAATAAAAGGTTCACCGCGCCAAAAAGATCTTTGGCTTTTTGATAGGGATTGCTCACTCCGCTGATGATGCTATTGGTAAAAGCAATGATTTCCGGCGCAGTAGATTGTATGGTATCAGTCGGCTGCAAATATTGGCTGAGCTCATTTAATTCGTTTTGGCTGTAGCTGTCGGCGGTATTAGCGCGGTTAACATGATAGCCCAGAGTAGAGACATTAATGGCAAAACGTTGTATCAAACTGACGCTTTGATTGCCGTAAATATAGGGGATGGTGTATTCGGCTATGCGGTGCCCGTGTTCGTCGATGCGGATTGTAGCGGGTATGGGATTTTGTCTTTCTTCAACCAGAGAGGTATAAAGCAGTTCGGCATCATCCATCAAGGGTACGCTAACGGTAACATTAAAAGCCATCCCGAGACCGCTATTGGTGATAATGATTTCATGCATTAAGGTATACTGCCAATTACCGGTAATATCATAATTCGGGCTGTCAATGTCTATCGTGGCTGAACCAACACTAATATTTTCAGCTTCAGCAGCCAGAGCCAAGCTGCTCCAGGCAAATAGAATAGTTATTATAGTTAGCAGGAAAAATATTTTTTTCTGCATTGTTATCTCCTGTATCAAGCAAGTTTATTGTTTGGTCATAAGACAAGCGAACCGCATAAAACTCTAAATACTATATTTCTATTAAGAGCTGCGTTTCCCTTTTTAACTATCCTGGTAAAAGCGGCCAAATATGGACAAATGGCAGCTTATATAGTATAATCATAAATAAATATCAGCAAAATATCACAATTGTTAATGGAGGAAACCAATGAAAACAGCAGTATATGCGGGAACTTTTGATCCGGTCACCAATGGACATCTGGATATTGCCTTGCGGGCAGCGCAGCTTTTTGACCGGATTATCATTGCGGTGGCAATTGATAATAATAAGCATCCCCTTTTTAATATTGAAGAACGGTGCGCGCTGATTGCCGAGGCCACTAGCGGCAAAACCAATATCATTGTCATGCCCTTTAAGGGCCTGCTGGTTGATTTTTGCAAAGAGCAGGGAGCAACCTCAATCATCCGTGGTTTGCGCGCTGTTTCCGATTTTGATATAGAATTTCAGATGGCCTTGCTCAACCGCGAATTAAACGGCGGCTGTGATACGGTATTTTTGATGAGCGATGCCAAGTATCTTTATATCAGCAGCAGCGTGATCCGCCAATCAGCAGAGCTGGGCGGTAATATCCGTGATTTAGTTCCGGCCAATGTCGCCGATGCCCTGCAGGCAAAATTTACTAAATAACCGGGCTATGTAGATGAGTTAAAAAAAGAGAGCAAGCTTGCTTGCTCTCTTTTTAAGTATTTTATTTGTTCAGCGTAATCGTATTGTTGGCGCTATCCCAGATCACCTCATAACCAAGGTTGCGGAAGAAACCGGCGGGGAGAAAAACGCTATTATTGCGCACTATAATATTGCCATTGCGGTTGCCGCTGATGATTTTCTGGTTTTTGGTATCAATAATGCAGCGGTAAATGCCATTAAAGCCATACCAGTTGCCATCTTGATAATATAGATCCCAGCCCAGTTTTTTCAGCGTATCAGCCATCGGCAAATAAGAAGTTCCATTGTTCAAAAAGGGAGCGTAGTTCAAGGAAAAGGCAATGCTATCCGCCTTGGCAGAAGTGCTGCCAATGGTAAAGGTATAGGTTTTAGGTACAGCCTGCTGTTTTTTTAGCCAGGCGATAGCAGCGTTTTGCTGGGCATCTGCATCATCGCTCACCAGTATATCCGGGGTCACTCCGCCGGCCTGGGAAATATCCTGATAGCCGCGGGTGATATATTTGCCGGTAGTAAAATACAGCGCACCACCGGAAGGGAGATCAAGAATGTTTTGGTAAATGCCCTTACCAAAGGTTGCGGAACCAATCACGGTAGCCCGTTTGCTGTCCTGCAAAACAGCGGCCATCATCTCCGCCGCGGAAGCAGTATCTTGGTTGACAAGTACGGCGAGCGGCATATCCCAGACAGTGAAATTTTCTTCATGATAAACAGCCATGAAGGCCTCATAACCAAAGCGGGAAACATAGAAATACATCGGCCCGTCGCCAATAAAAAGATCAGTGGCAAGCCCGGCTGTTTCCATATATCCCCCCGGGCAGTCGCGCAGATCAAGCACCAGCGATTTCATACCCAGCTTTTTGAGATATTTTAAGCCGGCTTCAACCTGTTCAGCTGTCATGGTTTCAAAGCCATATATTTGCATATAAGCAGTTTCACTATCGAGCATCCAGTACATAATGGAGGGCAAAGGCATTTCAATTCGTTTTAGCTGGTAGGTTTTGATAGCGCCGTTGCGCTCAAGCTCTAAGCTGAGGCTGGCGGTATTGCTCATAATCTCTAGCGCTTCATCCAGTGTTTTGCCTTCTATGGATGCACCATTAACAGCTTTGACAATATCACCGCGCAGTATTCCCGCTTCAGCCGCAGGGGTTTCGGCAACTACGGCCATGACAACTATCTGCCCTGCTTCATTAGCCTCGAAGGCAACGCCAGAGCTTATGATATATGCGTCATAATAGTTGATAAATTCTTTGACCTCTGCTTTTGTCAAATAAAAGCAATAATGATCAACTTTTGATAATTCAGCGATGAAGGTATCCATATCTTTGGCATTCAAAAGAGCCGCGCTGGGCTCATATAATGAATATTCTGTAACAAGCTTTTTCGCAGCGGATAAATCACTGCTGCTGGCAGCCTCTGCCATCGGGGCAAAAACCAGCGTGACCAGCATAACCAGCACCAGCAGGACGCTGAAGGCTGATGCCTTTCTCATTGATAGTTTTTCCATTGGTCTTCCTTTCTGGGGAGAAGATATTTATATGGCAACTCTTTTATTACGGAAGGAACATAAATCCTGTAGGGGGCAAAGGTCACATTTGGGGTTGCGTGCTGCGCAAATTTTGCGCCCATGCCAGATCAGCCAGTGATGAGCATCTCCCCATTTGTTTTGCGGAATCAGCTGGCAGAGAGCCAGCTCTGTTTGCTCCGGCGTTTTTGTTTGCACCAGCCCCAGACGGTTGGATACGCGGAAGACATGCGTGTCTACGGCCAAGGCAGGAATGCCAAAGCCAACAGACAGAATGACATTGGCGGTTTTCCCGCCCACTCCTGGCAGCTGCATCAGCTGCTCTTTATTATTAGGCACGTTGCCGTCAAAATCGTTGACGATCTTTTGCGCACTGGCAATAATGTTTTTTGCTTTATTTTTGTATAAACCGCAAGAGCTAATTAACGGCTCCAGCTCCGCGGGGGTAAGGGCGGCAAAGGCCGCGGCATCGCTATATTGGCGAAAGAGCCGGTCTGTGATGCGGTTCACCTGATTATCATTAGTCTGAGCAGAAAGGATGACTGCTACCAGCAGCTGAAATACGGAAGCGAATTTGAGCGCGGACTCACTGCCTGCATATGTTTGCTCCAGAATGTGGAGAATTTGGGCTATCCTTTTGCTATCTGACATCAGCAGGCTCCTTCACAATATTCTTCTTTATTGTAGCGTAATTATGTAATAAATGCAAATAAATAGGGCAATAAATGGAAGTTTATACATATGCTATAAACAAGAGAGATAAAGCGAAAGGAGCTGCGGGTTTTTGGTAAAATTTTTTGCTAAACTTAAAAAATCAACAAGTGAAAGAGTGGAAACTTCATTTTTTGGTAATATTGGTAAGATGCTTTTGCTGCTGGTGGCTTTGCTGCTGCTGATCCAGGTTTTAATTTTCCCCAGCGTCTGGATTGCCATAGCGCTGCTGGGCTTGTTTTTATCCGCGCTGCTCTCCTGAGAATGCGGTTGCAATATAATTGAAGAATAAATTTGTAAAACCTCTTGCCAAAAGAGGTTTTATCCTGTATAATAACTTCTGCTGCGATGTTTATATCTTCTTTGAGTTGTCGTATTTGCTAAGATATATAAGAAAATAGAAAAAATAATATTTTGCTCCCATGGCGCAGTCGGTAGCGCGCATCCTTGGTAAGGATGAGGTCACCAGTTCAAATCTGGTTGGGAGCTCCAAAGCCCTCATATCTGATATGGTATGAGGGCTTTTTGTGTGGAGTGAAATAAGACATACTAGCGCAGTACGCTTCTTCCGCTAATGTAAAGCAGCCAGGATTTTGACGAGGGCCTCTTGCCTGCCGGCTGGAGATGTTTTTGCATGCTTAAAATTGGTGGTAAATATTATTTTTGTTTGCTTTTTTACCATTGTTTTGATAATATAAAAAATATCTATATAATAAACTGCAATTTGCAGTTTTATCTAGCTATCTTTTTTTTTGATACGACCAGCTATATGCTTATAAAAAGGGGGGAAATTTATGAACAAAGTAATGAACCAATTAACAGGGGGACGCAAAGCCCTCTCACTGCTGCTGAGCCTGGCGCTGATTTTAACGCTGCTGTTTGCTATGACTGCACCGGCTCTGGCAGATCCGCTTGAAGAGGACTATGCCAGAATCATCCTCACCGCCGGTGATGTGTGGGGAGACGGCACCGGCTATCAGATGCTGCTGGATTCTACTGCCACTACTTATGGGACAACTATACCGGCAACTGGTCCTCTATCCCGCAACGAAGATGTTTCTAGCGCCATTTATGATCAGTTTGATTATAAAATCCCGACTACTGCGGATGGAGCTTTAGCTACCACAAATATCGTTTTAAACAATTCCATTGCCATAGATATCCCGGCGGGTACCTATGACTATTGTATTACCAACCCCGCTCCCATCGAGGGGATAATGTGGATTGCAGCCGGGACCCTGGGTCGTGGTGATGATTATCTATTTGCGGCGGGTAATATATATATTTTTACAATCACTTTGGATGAGATCAGCGGCAATGAAAATGATTTGGTGGCACTGCATGTGATATCAGCCACTGCACCTGATGTCCCGACAGCATTCACCGCCACCCCGGATGCTGATGGCACGCTTTCCTGCGATCTTAGCTGGACTAATCCAGCTGTGACTGCAGAGGGGGAAGCATTAACAGAGCTGACTTCACTTGTTGTTCTGCGCAATGGCGAAATGGTCCATACTATCAATATGCCTGTTATTGGCGCTAGCGAAATATGGACGGATGACACCATTCTCGCAGAAGGGTATTATACTTATACCGTCTATGGAGAAAACAGCGCTGGTATAGGTCTCTACAGCGAAAGTATAACTGTTGGCATAGGGGATCAAAGCGCCATCAGCAGCTTCCCCTGGCAGGAAGGCTTTGAAGAAAATGAAATCCCCTGGCTATGGACACAGGAAACTGTTTTCGGAAATGCCTCTCTTAAGTGGATTACGGCGACAGGCAATGGTGGCAGCAATCCCGCCGCTGCCCGCTCCGGCAGTTATAACGCCTTATTGAAAAATAGCACATTTATTCCAGATGTGGTAAAATTGGTTACCCCCCGGCTGGATCTCAGCGGTCTCACAAACCCGGTGCTGAAGTTTTGGCATACCCAAGAGGTTTGGGTCTATGAGCAAGGCGCTGATCAGGATAAATTAAGGGTTTACTACAAAACTTCCGCTGCCGGGAATTGGGTTCTCTTGGCTACCTATACTAACAGTATAGCGGAATGGACAGAGGAAACCATCTCCTTGCCCTATGCATCGGATGATTACTATATTGCCTTTGAAGGAACAGTTCAGTATGGTTATGGCATTGCTTTGGATGATGTTTCTGCGCAAGAAGGACCGTCCCAAGGTAATAATGGCGGCCGCGGTGAGCCGATCAACATGAAGGATCCCCAAAAGGACGACCCCACCCCGACAGAATGGAGCAACCCCTTCAACGATGTTAAGAGCAGCGATTGGTTCTACAGCGATGTGCGCTATGTCCATGAGAAGGACCTGATGAGCGGCACTTCTGCCACGGCCTTTGCGCCCAATATCGAGCTCAGCCGTGCCATGCTGGTCACCATCCTCTGGCGCATGGAAGGCGAACCGAAGGCCACAGCCAGCAACCCCTTCACTGATCTCACCCAGGATTGGTATAAAGAGGCGGTTGTCTGGGCCGCGGAAAATAGCATTGTCCAAGGCTTTGGCGCCGGTCTCTTCCAGCCGGAGCAACCAGTCACCCGCGAGCAGTTGGTAACGATTCTCTACCGCTATTGCCAGTGGAAAGGCATTGACGTCTCCGTGGGCGAGAACACCAATATTTTGAGCTATAGCGATGCTTTGCAGATCAGCGAATATGCTGTTTCTGCCTTCCAATGGGCTTGTGGAGCAGATATTGTTTCCGGAAACACGGCTGGCTACCTTGAACCGCAAGGCTTGGCCACACGCGCCCAGGCCGCAGCCATCCTGCACCGCTTTTGCGAAAATGTGCAATAAAAACTAAAAAAGCTCTACTAACATAGATAAAAATTAGGCCAAGAGGCTCCGCTTAAAAAACGGGGTCTCTTGGTGTAGCAGGGTAAGTATGTATCAATTGCCTAAACGGGCAGAATACGCTATACTAAACAGGAGTTAATTTTTTCAGGAGGGAAGGAAGAGAATGCCAATTAAAGCACCTCCTATTATCGATATTGCCATTATTGGCGGCGGGGCTGCAGGCTTGATGGCAGCCATTCAGGCAAAACAGGCTGCTCCTGCCGCGAGTGTTGTGATAGTAGAGAAAAATCAGCGGGTAGGGAAAAAGCTGCTTGCCTCCGGCAATGGCCGCTGCAATCTGACCAACCTTTCGGCCAACAGCAGCTATTATGGCGGTAATGACCAAGCTGCTATTCAGCATATTCTGGACTGTTTTTCCGTAGAGCAAACCCTGGCTTTTTTTGAAAGCATTGGCCTATTTTGCCGCGAGGAAAACGAAGGCCGGGTTTACCCGCGCAATGGACAAGCCTCTGCTGTGCTGGATTGCCTGCGCATTAGGGCAGATTATCTGGGAATTACCACTATCTGCGATACCACGATCAAGAAAATTACAGCTGTTGATGACGGCTTCCAGCTAGAGGGCAGTGCAGCCTCATTTTTTGCCCGCCGCGTGATTGTCACCGGCGGCGGCAAAGCTGCGCCGCATACCGGCTCAGATGGCAGCATACTTGCTTTGCTGGCTGCTCTTGGCCAGCCCATTGCTCCTGTTTTCCCGGCGCTGGCGCCCATTCCTGTTCAGGAGAGTTTTATCAAAGCACTCAAAGGCGTGCGTGCCTTGGGAAAAGTGACACTGCTCGCTGATGATCAGCCGCTCTTTAGCGAAGAGGGGGAGATTCAGTTCACCGAAGAAGGCCTGTCCGGCATCTGTGTTTTTAATCTCTCGCGGGAGGTGGGGGAGTTTTATACCTTGCATAGCGTGCAGGGGAAGAAATGTTCATTGCTAGCCATCTCTATTGATCTTTTGCCGGAGCTGTCAGCAGAAGCTCTTCTGACCCGTCTGCAAACACTGCGGCAAAATCAGGCGCAGTTGCCTTTAGAACAGTTTTTGACCGGGATGCTGCATAAGCGCATTGCCGGACAGCTGCTGAAAAGCTGCGGTATTGCGCCGCTCACTGCGCCGGTAAGCTCTCTCACCGCGGCCATGTTGGAGCGGATATGCCTGGCAATTAAGGATTGGCGTTTTGTCCCGGCAGCCGCGGGCCGCTTTAGCGATGCGCAGACAACTGCCGGCGGCGCGCTCTTATCAGGGTTTGATCTGGACACCTTGCAGTCGAAAAATTTGCCGGGGCTTTTTGCTGCCGGTGAGGTATTGGATGCTGACGGACGCTGCGGCGGCTTTAATCTGCAATGGGCCTGGAGCTCAGGCAAAGTGGCAGGCAGGGGCGCGGCAGCCTCATTGTCCGCAGAAAAGGAGTAACTGTGCTGCGGATTACCGGCATTATCATGCCGCTTGACCATTCTGAAGAAGAGCTGCAACAAGCAGCCTGCCAGAAAATAAAGATTAAGCCTGCGCTGGTGCACTCTTTTGCTATTGCCCGGCGCTCCATAGATGCCAGAAAAAAGGCAGCGATCAAGTTGGTTTATAGTGTGGATATCTCCCTTAGCAGAGGAGAGGCTGATATTGCTGCCAGATTTGGGAATCAGGGCGTCAGCCTATGCCAAACGCAAGAGCAGATGCCAACACTGCGGCCAAAGCTCAAAACCAGGCCAATCGTGGTAGGCGCAGGCCCGGCAGGGCTTTTTGCCGCGCTGACCCTGGCCGAGGCCGGGTTAGAGCCGCTGATATTGGAGCGGGGCAAGGATATCTCCTCCCGCAAGAGGGATGTGGAGCATTTTTGGGCTAGCGGAAAGCTGGATCCCTCTTCCAATGTGCAGTTTGGCGAGGGCGGCGCAGGTACTTTTTCTGATGGCAAATTAACCACCGGCACGCATGATTCAAGAATACGCAGGGTTTTGAATACGCTGGTACAAGCGGGTGCGCCCGAGGAAATTCTCTATGACAGCATGCCGCATATTGGCACAGACCGTTTGCAAAAAACCGTAATTGGCCTGCGTAAAAGAATTGAGAGCCTGGGCGGAAAATTTATCTTTTCTGCTCAGGTGATAGATATCGTGATTAAGGATGGCAAAGCCCAGGGGGTTGTCGCCATAACGCCGGATGGCACAATAGAGATCAGCTCCGAGCATATCATCCTGGCTATTGGCCACAGCGCGCGCGATACGATGGAAATGCTTTTTTCCAAACAGATTGCCATGGTGCAAAAAGCGTTTTCGATTGGCCTGCGAATAGAACACCTGCAAAGGGAGATAAATACTGCCCAATATGGAGCTTTTGCGGAGCATCCTGCTCTAGGCGCTGCTACCTATAAGCTGGCCGCACATCTGGATAACGGACGCAGTGTCTATAGTTTTTGCATGTGCCCGGGGGGAAGCGTGGTGGCGGCCGCATCTGAGCCGGGGCATCTTGCTACCAATGGCATGAGTTTATATGCGCGGGATGGCGTGAATGCCAATAGCGCGCTGCTGGTAGGAATAGGCCCTGCTGATTTTGCCAGCAGCCATCCTTTGGCTGGTATGGAGCTGCAACGGCAGATCGAAAAAGAAGCCTTCATTGCCACTGGCAGCAATTATTATGCGCCGGTGCAACGCCTGGAAGATTTTATCAATTGCCGCATATCTACGCAATTCGGTGAGGTTTTGCCGACTTATCGCCCTGGTACAGCCTTTGTGCAGGCGGATGAGTATTTGCCTGCCTTTGCTACCCAAGCTCTGCGGCGGGGGATTATGCAAATGGAGCAGAAATTGCGCGGGTTTAGCAATGCTGACGCCCTGCTCACCGGACCTGAGACACGCAGTTCTTCACCGCTGCGCATCCTGCGTGATCACAACCAGGAAAGTATCAGCATCAAGGGCCTTTATCCCTGCGGTGAGGGCGCAGGCTATGCCGGGGGAATTGTCTCTGCTGCTGTTGATGGTATCCGCAGCGCCGAGCAGATATTAAAAGCAGAATAGAGAGTTTTGCCGGTGGAGGACGCACAGCGGGAAAAGGCGAAAATTACTGAGCGCAAAAGCTGGCGCAGGGCTGAAATGATTTGCTGATCACTGTGCAGAGAATCAGTGCGCCTGGTTGTAAATGCAACAGATATATAGCCGCAATTGCCGACAGGACCAGGCCTTGCTATATACTGAACCAAAAAAAGAACCAGCAAGAGCAACTTGCGGGTTCTTTATGGTTTATGATTTGCTATTCGCGGTAACGAGCCAAAAATTGTTTAGTCCTCTCTTCTTGCGGGTGACAAAAAATTTGCTCCGGCGGCCCGTCCTCGATAACCATTCCTTCATCTATAAAGATAATCCGGTCAGCAATCTCCTCTGCAAAGGCCATCTCATGGGTAACAATGATCATCGTGTTCTCTTTATTAACCAGCGAGCGAATAACCTCTAAGACAGCGCCGGTCAGCTCTGGATCCAGGGCTGATGTCGGCTCATCAAAGCAGAGAATATCCGGGTTCAGCGCCAGGGCGCGGGCAATAGCCACTCTTTGCTGCTGTCCGCCGGAGAGCTGATGCGGATAAAGATTCATTTTATCAGCCAAACCAACCTGCTCCATCAAAGAGCAACCCCTTTGCTGTATATCATTCAGGATAGCGCGTTTGTTTCTTTTATAATCAGGCAATTCCTTTGCCAATAATTCCGCAGCCAGTGTGACGTTTTTTAGGGCAGTATATTGCGGGAAGAGGTTGAAATTTTGAAACACCAGGCCAAAATGCAGGCGATTTTTACGAATCACTTTCTCGTTTTGGCTGTCAATATTCTGCGCATTGAAGAGGGGTTCGCCGTTAACAATGATTTCGCCCTGGTCCGGACGCTCCAAAAAGTTGAGACAGCGCAGCAAGGTTGTTTTGCCATTGCCGGATGCGCCGATAATCGCCAATACTTCACCCTTTTCCAGAGAAAAGTTGATACCCTGTAAAACCTTGGTATCATCAAAACTTTTGTGAATATTTTTCACTTCTAAAATAGACATAGTTTATACCTTAAAATAAGAAAGTTTCTTTTCGATAAAGCTAAAAACAATTGCTAATATCCCATTAAAGACAAGGTAAAATATGCCTGAGTAAAACAGTGGCCATACTAAACCTTTGTTGGCCATTTCATAGGCATACCAGAGTATTTCTTTGGCAGCAATCACCCGTGCCAAGGCAGTATCTTTGACTAAGGTGGTAATTTCATTGCTCATGGGGGGCATGATTCTTTTGACTACTTGGAGCAGAATCACCTTAAAAAATACTTGAATGCGTGTCATGCCCAGGACTTGTCCTGCTTCATATTGCCCTTTGGGAATAGCTTGTATGCCACCGCGGTATATTTCTGAAAAGTATGCCGCATAATTGATGATAAAAGCAATAATAACCGCCATCTCGCGGACATTGAATCTGTATTCCGGGCCAAAAATCAAAACAGGAGCAAAAAAGACAATCATAACCTGCAGCATCAAAGGGGTGCCGCGGATGATCCAGACAAATGTTTTTGAGATCCAGCGGAGTACAGCAAAACGGCTCATAGAGCCAAAGGCAATAATAAGGCCTAGCGGAAGCGCAAAGGCCAAGGTGGCAAAGAATATTTTCAGTGTCATTCCAAACCCATTTAAGAGGGTAAAGAAGATAGTTTGAGCAGTCATTTCATTTTCCCAAGTGTAAAAATTAGTAATTAGCAAGCAAGGCAGAGAGTACTTTTCCTCGCTGCCTCACTTGTTCAAATACATTTTTTTAATATAATGCTAGAAGTTATTCGGCAGTCTCGTCATCAGCTACTTGGTTAAAAATCAATTGGTCGGAAAGACCATATTTTTCAGCAAGAGCAGCCAAGGTGCCGTCAGCAACCAATTCGTCGATAGCCTGGTTGACGAGATCAACCATGTCACTATTCAGCCGGAAAGCAACTGCATATTCCTCAACAGCCAGTTCAACACCAGGGACGATCATCAAATCACTATAGTCACTGGCTTCGGTTAGAGAGGCTTTAGCCATAACATAGTCGAGGAATGCGACGTCAGCGGTACCCATTTTGACTTCAAGCAAAGCAGAGGCTTGAGCCTGAACAGGAATATAGTTAGCAGTAGCCAGGGCTGCTTCAGTCTGAGCAGCTTTTTCACCGGCAGAACCAGCTTCGGCAACGATAGTCGCGTCAGCCATGCTAGCCAGGTCTATGTATTTTTCACTATTGCTAACATTGATGACCGCAGCTTGCATATTTTTGATGTAAGATTTGCTAAAAGCCATATTCTCTCTGCGCTCATCGTCTACAGTTACGCCATTCCAAAGGCAATCAAGAGTTTTGGCATTCAGTTCAACTTCTTTGGTTTCCCAGTTGATTACTTCAAAAACAGGCTCAATGCCAAGTTTGGCAAAAACAGCTTCAGCAAATTCAGTATCAAAACCGATCAGCTCATTGTTTTCGTCATAGTAGTTCATCGGCTCAAAGATGGTGATACCAATAACCACAGTGCCTTTATCCTGGATATAAGCCGCGTCGCTATCAACAACAACATCGTCGCCGTCAGTATCAGCAGGCGCCTCGGTGCAAGCGGCAAAAGCGAAAACCATTGCCAAGCAAAGCATAATAACCAATAACTTTTTCATTTTTAATCCTCCCTAATTTGTGGATATAGATATAGATACCTTGTAATCCACATTGATTATACATTATGTTACTTTAAATTTCAAGCATGAAAGAGAACAAAATTGATAGTGAGTTAAAGCAATGCCGAATTGCTATATTGTTACAGGTGGTACTTGTTTTTCTGTTAAACTAATGGAAAATTGATATGAATGAAAATACGCTATCGGGCCATAGCATATGCCCGCTTGATCAGCAGCGGCAAAAATAAGATGGAACACAAAACGAGAGAATTTATTGTGTTTAATACGCGCTAAACGACAATTGACATTGCGATTTTGTAAGCATATAATAAGCGCAACATTCACAAAAATCACCACATATTTTTGTTGAAAGCGAGGTAAAACTGATGTTTCACCAAAAAAGATCTACCCATGGCGGGATAGCAAAGCCAATGAAACGCTCTCGCCTACGCATAGCTTTGGGTAAACGCTATTATACGATGCGCCGGTATTTGTTGTGGTGGCATTACCGGAAGCATTTTGCCAAAACGCCGGGAGATATGTTTCAATATCAAATTATTACCTACAGCGCCCCCCTGTTGCGCCGTCTTAAAGACGTTGAGATGTATTTGCAATATAATAAGGTAATTAACTTACGCTTGGCTGTAGCTAAGCTAAACCGGGTTATTCTTTTACCCGGGGAAACGTTTTCTTATTGGAAGCTGATTGGCAAGCCGACTAAGCATAGGGGATATGTTGAGGGACTGGTCTTGGAAAACGGCCAATGCAAAACAGGAATTGGCGGCGGACCATGCCAATTGTCTAATATGATATATTGGCTGACACTGCATACTCCTTTGACAGTGATCGAGAGGCACCGCCATGATTTTGATGTGTTCCCGGATAATAACCGTACTCAGCCTTTTGGCAGCGGCGCTACTTGTTTTTATAATTATGGCGATTTGATGATTTATAATGATACGGGTGACACCTATCAATTGCAGCTGGAAGTGAGGGATAGTGAACTATCTGGTTGCTGGCGGGCAGAGAAACCGCTGCCATACAGGTATGAAATATATGAAAAAGATCATTTAATCAAACCGGAATTTTGGGGCGGATATAGCAGAAACAATCTTATTTGCCGTAAAATATACGCAGCAGATAATACGCTTATTAGAGATGCGGTAATGGTGGAAAATCAAGCAATCATGATGTATGAGCCATTATTGGCAGAGCAGTCATCTTGATTGCTTTTATGTTATAATAAAATTATGTTGTATAATTAAGATAAAAAATATCTATTGCTTGGAGGAGTCATGAAGCTGAAAATACTTGCCTGTAATATTTTTTGGCGGGAGATATCTCTTTTGGGCGCTAAATGCCCGAATATTTTGGATATCACCTATCTCCGTCAGGAATATCATGATTATCCTAATGAGATGCGCCAGATTCTCAATGAAGAAATCAGCAAGATTGAGCAAAATATCGACGAACATAGCTGTAATACGGATAAAGCTGATTTTGATGCGATAGTGATTGCTTATGGATTGTGCGGCAATGGCGTTTTAGGCATCCATTCTGATAAATACCCCCTGATCATCCCGCGCGCGCATGATTGCATCACCCTCTTTATGGGCTCCAAAGAGGCCTACCGCGATTATTTTGACGCCAATAAGGGAACATTCTTTTATAATAGCGGCTATCTGGAAACCAATATTCCGCCGTCAAACAAGCTGCTTGAGGCTAAGCGCAGCGCTTATCTGCAAAAGTATGACGAAGAGGATGTCGATTTTCTGATGGAAATGGAAATGGGCTATATCAAAAACTATCAGCAAGCGACGTATATTGAATTCCCCGGCTTGGAAAACGAAGCCCTGGAAACAATCACGCAGCAATGCGCTCATGAGCTGAACTGGAAATATGATAAATACCGCGGTGATGACAGCCTGATGCGGGATATGCTCTGGGGCAATTGGCCGGAGGACAAGTTTTTAATTGTCCCGCCCGGGCAGGTGCCGGAATTCACCGCGGATAAAGATATTTTTACGCTGGGCATCCGCACATAGCCATGCTTTAGCCTTGTTGCTTTGATCATAATAATTATCTCAAGAGATATTAAAAAGCCTTCCCCTTTGGGAAGGCTTTTTAATTGGCGCTAGGCCCAGTGCCAATCATTATCTCCGGCACCGACTTCAAAGTGGTATTTGACAATGCCCAAGTCAGTCTTGGTATAAATACCGTTGCCTGCCCGGACAATAACCTTATTGCCGGAGAGCTCAAAGAAAAATTTTTGCTGGTTCATGGCTGTGGGCGCCAGCAGTGCAGCCTCAATTCCGGATTGAAACCACTCCGGCAGCGGTTGCTCCATAGCGCAGACCTCGGCTATGGTTTTGCTCTGATGGGCTTTCCCGCTGTTTGCTCCGTAGCCGATAGAGATAACCATCAATAGCTTTTCGCCTGCTGCAACCGAGGCAATGCTTTTGGACTTACTATAGGAAGCAGCTACCCAGCAGGTGTTAAGCCCCAACTGCTCGGCCTTAAGCACAACCTTTTCACCATAATAGCCGCAGAGCTCCTGCAAGTCCGGACCTTTTGCTCCCACCAGGGCCAGATAATTTCTCACATTCTGAAACTTGCTGTAACGGGCCTTCATCCCGGAAAAGGATTGCGGCTCATTTAAGCAAAGCTGTATGTGCAGCCCGCTTTCGCTGTTGCATTGATCAATAGTCTCTTGCAGCTCTTGCAGAACCTCGCCCTCAATGCTCTGGTCGCTATAGCTGCGTACAGAATGCCGCGAGCTGATTGCTGTCAATAAATCCATATCTCCTGCCTCCTTATCTTTAGTCGCTATTCTCTATCCCCATTATAAACTTGTTTGCTGCTTAAGTATATAAGTATATAAACAAAAACCCGCCAGTAATTAGGCGGGTTTTCAGTGCATATTTGATTAATTAGCCGCCTGCTTGCCGGTGTAGGCAGCTTGCCGTCCCTGGCAGTTCTCTCTTTGGCACAGGGAGCAGGTAATAAAATCAACCTCTGTCGGGAAGAGCAGCCCGGAAACGGTTTTGGTTGGCAACATCAAGAACTGCGGGGTCAGCGTGACGCCGATTTCTTCTTGCACCTGGCCGATCAGCTGGAAAAGCGGGCCTTGCTCTTCTATGGGCCAGGTGTCCAGATTGCCGGAGCCAGGACACATTGCCGCAACCTTTTTGATGCCGAATTGGCCTTTAATATGCTCCTGAAACTGTTTCTCCGCCTCAAAAAGCATCATCTCTTTCAGCGTATCCAGCCACAGATAGACAAAGGGGTCTTGTTCCTGATGCGACCAATCGTCCACTTCATTGCCGCAGCTGACCACATAGGCAAATACGCGGTGCAAGCCGCTCAGCTTGGCGATAAGCGTCGGGCTGGTAAAGGTGACGCCTTCAATCGTCACGCTGTCGCCGGCAAAGTTATCAATAAAGCATTCTTTATAAATAGCCTTTGGCACGGCAATAGCGCAGGCTTCCTGCCATTTTCCCCGCATCAGCTCAATATCATCCTTTTCCTCGATATGCAGCTTTTTGATCAGGCTCTCAAAAGGGACGTTCATCGCAAAATTAGCTAATATTGTGCTTTCCATATTGTCACCTCATTAGTTGTTTTTGGGGAAGTAGGGGCATTTTTGGTGTATGCATTCCTTGTTCTCTTGATAATAGTGGCAAACAGGGATTTCCGCTTTGAGGTTCAGGTCAAACTCTGCCTGCACCAAGTCAACGCCTTTTAAGAGCGAGATGTAGCTGCAACGCTTGCAGCAGCGGGGCCCGCCCAGCTTAGCCATTGCCAGCAATGATTCTGCGGTGGCATGGTTAGCTTGTCCCCAGGTGTCTGTGCTATAGGGCGTGTTTTTGGTGGCAAGGCTAAAGAAAATGCCCACCCCCACGGCAGCGCCGCAGCAGCCATGCGTTCCGCACACAGCGCCCGGCACAATGTCCGAACGCTTAAAGGCCTCGCGCAAATCTTTGGCCAATTCTTCTTCGCTGCTGCCAATCGCCTGATGATAAGCAGTCAGCAACACAGCAGGGACCAGATAATGATGGCTGGGGTTATGGATGATATTATCAGGCATATCCATAATTTCATTACTTAGTTCTGTCACAGATATCGGCTGCTCAGCCTGAAAGGCTTCCAGACATTTAGCGGTTATTTGGTTTTTGATGGCCTCAACATTCATCACTATTCCTCCCTTGCAAAACAATACTAGCTTAATTTTAAGCTTAAGCATGACGAAGAGATAGCACAATTATGTGATTTTATAAATATTATAACATAATAATAGCTCAATAGATCTATATAGGCGTCCTTTTATTGGTAAACATTTTTTGCATTAAGATGAAATTTAACAAAAACTTTTGCGTCATTTTTAGCCAGCCTCCTACATATGCTGTACAAAGCGAGAGGTGCAGTGTATAAGGAGGCTTTTTTTATGCAGGATTATATCGAGAAAAGGGTTATGGAAATAGGCAACTATATTATCGAATCTGGCTCGACAGTGCGGCAGACAGCGGGTATTTTCGGCGTCAGCAAATCTACCGTGCATAAAGATGTGACAGAAAGGCTGCCTTTGATCAATGATATTGTGGCAGCGCGCGTCCGTCATATTCTTGATAATAATAAGGCTGAGCGCCATCTGCGGGGCGGCGAAGCCACCAAACGCAAATATCAGGAATTAAAAGATGAGGAAGAGCTATCATAAAAACCTGTCCGGCCGCATATATAAACATAAAACCAGCCTCCAGGGAGGTAAGAATATCATGGGAAGCATTAATGATTATTTACGCAACAGAAGCAGTGACGCAGCGCCCAAAACAGGCAAATGGCGCAACCGCATTTTGGGCCAAATCTCTTTATCTCTAGTGCTATTTCTGCTGGTAGCAGGGATGGTCAATGCGGATAATATCTTTGGCGATTCTGCCCGCTATGTGGTAGGGACAGGAATATCTACGGAAAGCAGCTGGATTAGCTTTAGCGATAATAGCGATAGGGATAACCTTATTGATACGCCAGGCGCTACTCTCGCAAACAATAATGCCGATGTTTTCCCTGCTGACGACAGCGCCCCGCCTGATTTTACTGCACCAGCCTCGGGAATTGTCGTCACAGATATAGCTGTGACCACCGGCGGCTTTGCCACCCAACAGGGTATCTTGATCCAAGGCAATGCCGGGCAAAATGTTAAAGCAGCAGCGGGCGGTAAGGTTACTGCTGTGGAAAGCAGCATTGATGGCTATATTGTCGAGCTGGAGCATAGCGGCGGCTTTGTCAGCGTCTATCAGGGACTGTCCGCGGTAGAGGTGGCTAGTGGCGATACTGTTGCAATCAGTGAGACCCTTGGCGCCACTGCTGATGGTGAAATCACCTTTAGCCTGAGCTTGAATGGCACAGAGGTTAACCCGCTTGATTATCTTTTTGAATAAACATAGGGTTTGTGTAATTAAGAAAGCTCCCTTATTAAAGCTCCCTTATTTAGGGGGCTTTATTTGTGTATGTGGCAATTGCAGAAGAACAGTAGTGCAAAAAGGGGACAAATATGCTATGATAAATTAACTTCATCTTAGTAAAAAGGAGCAACAAATGCGAGACTTTCTTGAATATATCAATTCCGCTGATACACTGGTTTTGGACGGCGGCTTCGGCAGCCTGCTTGACAGCTTGGGCGGATCGATGAAAAGCAGCGAAAATAACCTGATTAACCCGGAGATTGTGGCTCGGGCACATCAGCTCTATATTGACGCGGGCAGCAATGCCATCATCAGCAATACCTTTTCCTTAAACGGAGCGTATGTCGCCAAACAGGGCGGGGATCAGGCAGTGATGGAGAAATCCCTGCATGCTGCGATGGAAATTGCCGCTAAGGTTTGCGGCAGCCACACCTATCTGCTGGCTGATTTTGGCCCCAGCGGCGAGATGCTGCCGCCTTTGGGCAAGGCTGATCCCGGCTATTTGGCTGATGGCTATGCCAAACAAGTGCAAATAGTCAAAGAATACCCGGTTGCTGCCTTTATTATTGAAACTGTTTTTGATCTAAAGGAGGCGGAGATTATTGTCGATGCCTGCCAGAGCCTTGCCCCGCAGATCTCGATACTGCTGTCGATGACTTTTTCATCCTTGAAGCGCGGCGGCTGCACGATGATGGGCAATACCGCCGCCAAAATTGCTGAATTTGCAGCGGGGAAGAATCTGGCTGCAGTGGGAGCCAACTGCGGCGATCTCAGCCCGGCAGAATATGCGCAGATAATTACATCAATGCGGGAAGTTTGCGCTTTGCCTTTGCTGGTGCAGCCGAATGCCGGCAAGCCCAAGCTAACGAATAAGCAGGCTGTTTACTCTTTGGGGCCGGAAGATTTTGCCGCGCAAATGCAAAGCTGCGTTGATGCCGGAGCTACTATTTTGGGCGGCTGCTGCGGCACTACGCCGGAGCATATTGCCGCTATCAGCAAAAAGTTTGGCAGGAGATAGCAGATGGTAAATTTTTTAGCTGGCAAGTGCCTCAACGCCTCAGCGCTAAAATATCTGGCCTGCGCCTTTATGTTGATAGATCATATTGGTGATATGCTGCTGCCGGAATACCGCTTTTTACGCATTATCGGCCGTCTGGCTTTCCCTATTTTTGCCTTTATGATTGCCAATGGTTATCACTACACCTCATCCCCGGCCAAATATTTGCTGCGGATAGCTGTGTTTGCTGTGGGGTTCCAGTGGTTCTATGCCAAATTTGCGTCTACGGACACTTTGAGCATTTTTGCCACTTTGACCTTAGGCCTGCTGGCCATTTGGCTGGCTGATCTGATCAAAAAACAGCTTGACCATAAATATCTGGCGCTGGTTTTGATGCTCATCCCCGGCGCAGCCTTTGCCTATTTGGGTGAGCTGATTGCTGTTGATTATGGCTGGTATGGCGTGGCGTTGATTTTTACGGCCTGGCTTTTTTATCAGCGGCTTTCTTGGCTTGCCCTCTCCTGGATGGCGCTGAATATAGCCTATGTGCTGATCTATAGCTGGCCAGGCATAAGTATCCAGGTTTTCTCTCTGGGTTCTTTAGCGCTGATATATTGCTATAATGGCGAGCGGGGGAAAAGCAACCGCTGGTTTTTCTATATTTTTTATTGCGTTCATTTGGCTATACTGTATCTATTACAGCAGTGGCTATTTTAGAGGTGCATGGTGGCAAAACAAAAAATCCTGCCCTTTTTCATCCCCATGGAAGGGTGCGCTTACCAATGTATATATTGTGACCAGGTGGCCATCAGCGGCCAAGACAGCTCTCCTGATGCGAGAGAGGTTACTGCTGCTTTGGCGGCTTTCGACGGCGGCAAAGACGCTGAAGTCGCTTTTTATGGCGGCAGCTTTACTTGTTTGCCTGAAGAAAAACAACGCTATTATTTTGGCGCTGCCAAGGAGGCTTTGAGCCAGGGTATAATTGGTGGCATTCGCATTTCCACCCGGCCGGATGCCATAAATGACAGGGTTTGCGCTTTTTTGGCTGCGCAGGGTGTGCGAACAGTGGAGCTCGGCATTCAGAGCTTTGATGATGAAGTTTTGGCAGCAGCGGGGCGTGGCTATGGACAAGCTGCGGCGCAAGCGGCCTGCCGCTCAGTGGTAAAAGCGGGCCTGCGTTTGGGCGTGCAGCTGATGACCGGATTGCCCCAGGACACAGCGGAAAAATCACAGCAGGCAGTAAGAATAGCCGCTGAGCTGGGTGCCAAATTGTTGCGCATCTATCCCACGCTGGTTTTGCAAAATACTCCTTTGGCCAAGCTCTATCAGGCGGGGCAATATCAGCCGCAAACGATAGACGAAGCAGTGGCTTGCTGTAGCGGGGTGCTGCGGGAAGCTATGGCGCGGGGATTGACGATTATCCGCATCGGCATCAATCCCTCAGAGTCGGTGAAAGCTGCCCTGGTGGCTGGTCCGTATCACGAGGCTTTTGGCGGGCTGATTAAAGAGGCCTTGACCTTTGCCCACATAGAAGACTTGTTGAGTGGGTATCAGGCAGAGGCTTTGGGACAGCTGCTGTTTGCCGCAGATGATATGCCGCTCGTTTTTGGTCACCATAAGCAGGGGATGATGAAAATTGCGGCTCAATATCCCAACCTGGCCTTAATGCCTAGCCTAGAGCTGGCAGCAGGGGAGTTGCGGCTAATAGTAGGCTCAGAAAAAAAGACGTCTCAGCTGCAAGAATTTTGTTTGAAAAGTATTTGCTGATTTATATAATAAAAAACAACAGCTTAAGCTGTTGTTTTTTATTGATTGTTATAATGCCGGCACAACAGCATCATCATTGGCTGTCGCAACAACATTTTTCTTAATATATTCGACAAAAGATTGTACTAAATAAACAATTAACATAATAACTGACATAACATCCCCCTTTAGATCACCAAAGTATAGTCAAAATAATCTTTTGCTAGCGGCAAAAGTATTGTTGCATAGCGCACTGCTTATTCCTGCTCAGGGCTGTCTTGGTCTGAGTCCTGTTTTTTGTTTCTTTTTTTACAGGCAAAGCCCTCATACCTATCGGGACGCGGCCCATCATAGTCTGCGGCAAAACGCTCTGCTTGGGGAAAACCGCCGTGCATATTTTCGCCGCAGGCAAAGTCAGGCCCAGCAAAGCCATCGCCAAAACGGCCGTCTTTGCCCATTTGCGCCCACATGCCATGCAGATGGGCCATTTTGTGTTGGAAACGGCTGCCATGCATCGACATCAAATGGTCAAATTTATCTTTGCCCATGCGCTCCCGTGCAGATTGCATCCAGGCATACATGTCATCATCATCTTTAGCGCCAAATTGATTTTCCGCACTTTCAATAATCAAATCAAGATACTGGCCAAAGGTTTTTTGTTCATCTTCATTAAGGCAGCTAAAAATATCCGCCTGCTCGGTGTTGTTTTGCTGCTGCTCCCTACCTTTCTCTGTCAGCTGTACCAGCATCACCCGTCCATCCGCAGGTGAGGGAACGCGGGTAATATAGCCGCTTTTTTCTAATTTGTTCAATAGTTCATTGAGCGATTGCTGGCGGATGCCCAGCACATAGGCAAGGTCGTTGCTGCTGATTTCCGGCTGCAATTTTAACATTGCCAGAACTCTTCCCTGACCGCGGCTGGGGTCAGCCATCGGCCCCCGCTCACTATGGCTTTGCAAATGTTGGCGGTGTAATAGCCACTGCAAGTGGGATAGTTTTTCATATAATTCACTATAATCGTTATTCATAAATATAACCTCCATATTTTTATTGTCTTCTATTACAGGTACCTTATGTATAATATTATACAGGTGCCTGTTTAATTTGTCAAGAGTTTTTTGCCGGTACCTGTAATAAATTTTTTAATAACAAAATCGCACTACAATAGGGTGCGTTTTGAATTTATGTCTATTTGATAATAAAAAATAGCCCCATCAGCAAGCAAACCAAGCCTGATGATGGGGCTAATAACTTAATTTTTTGGCGTTAATTATTTTTTATCTTTATGCGCCAAGGCCAGCACCTTGGTCTGCAAACCGAAGAGGTTGATAAATCCGCCGGCATCAGCCTGGTTGTAGACATTATCAGTATTAAATGTAGCCAGCTCCTCGCTATAGAGGCTGTACGGGCTCTTGACGCCGACGTCTTTGCAGCTGCCCTTGAACAGCTTTAGCCGTACGGTGCCGGTGACATATTCCTGGGTCACATCGACAAAAGCGTCCAGCGCGTCTTTTAGCGGCAGCCACCATTGTCCGTTATAGACCAGATCAGCATATTTCAAAGCCAGCATCTCTTTATAGTGAGCGGTCTCTTTGTCCAGAGTGATGCTTTCCAGGGCTTGATGCGCAGTATAGAGAATGGTACCGCCGGGGGTTTCATAAACACCGCGGCTCTTCATGCCAACCAGACGGTTTTCGACCATGCTTTCTACGCCCACGCCATGGGCAGCGCCGTATTCATTCAGTTTTTCCACCAAGGCGATAGGATCAAGCTTTTGCCCGTCCACTGCCACGGGGATGCCCTTCTCAAAATCAATCTCCAGATACTGCGCCTGGTCAGGAGCTTGTTCGGCAGGCACGCAGACCAAAAGCAGCTTGTTTTGATATTCATTCCAGGGGTCTTCCAAATCCAGCCCCTCATGCGAGAGATGCCAGATGTTTTTGTCCATGCTATAGCTTTCTTCTCTGGTGGTAGGCAGGTCAATACCATGCGCTTCCGCATAGTCAATCTCCTCATCGCGGCTGGTGATGTCCCATTCCCGCCAGGGAGCGATGATGGCCATCTGCGGCGCAAAAGCTTTAATCGTCAGCTCAAAGCGCACTTGGTCATTACCTTTGCCAGTGCAGCCGTGGCAGATAGCGTCGCAGCCCTCTTTGAGGGCGATATCAACGAGATATTTAGCGATGATCGGCCGGGCATGTGAGGTGCCAAGCAGGTATTTGCCTTCATATACTGCGCCTGCCTTTAAGGTGGGGAAGACATAGTCCGTGACATATTCTTTAGTTAAATCCCCGACAAAACAAGCTGATGCGCCAGAGCGAATGGCTTTGGCTTTGACCTTGTCCATATCATCGCCTTGACCAACGTCGCCGCAAACAGCAATAACCTCACATTCATAATTCTCTTTTAACCAGGGAATAATTACCGAGGTATCCAAGCCTCCACTATAAGCTAGGGCGATTTTTTTGTATGTGGTATTTTTCATGATGAGCGCCTCCTTTGGGTTGTCTTGCCATAAAAATTGTCTAGAGGAGATAATCTTCCTGCTAGCTTTCTTATAATTATTATACAAGTAACTGAACAAATATTCAATAGCTTTTGCAATATATACATGTGATATTATGCTTGATTATATTTACATTTAGGCAGGGATTTTGTATAATAGATGCAATTAGATTAGGGCACAAACTTGAGTTGCCCTGTTATGGTGTTTTTAATACGGGTAGAAGCAGAGGCGTCCATGGATTTATCAATTATTTCCCTGCTGTTTTTGGTTGCGGCAATTGCCATTGGCTTTTTAATGAAGCGTAATATCGGCCTGATCGCCATTGCCCTGGCCCTCATTTTGGGCCGCATTGGCGGGCTTACCGATGGCGAGATTATCAGCGGGTTTAATTCTAATCTTTTTATGGTGTTGCTGGGGGTTTCCTATTTATTTGCCATCTCCAAAAACAATGGTACTCTGGAGCTGATTGCCCGCAAAACTATTGCCCTGGCCGGGAAAAGAATTAACCTGATCCCGGTGATATTGTTTTTTGTCGGAGCGATTATTGCCATGGCCGGCCCCGGGACAATTGCCGGCTGCGCTTTAATGGCTATGCTGGCTACGGCGCTGGCCAAGGAGCTGGATATCGATCCGCTGCCCTTTACTTTATGCAGCTTTTTGGGCGCGGCAGGCGGCGGCATGTCGCCGATTGCGCCGACAGGGATTGTCACTATCCAGATAGCTGCGCAACAGGGCTATACCGGCATCGAAATCCCCTATATGCTGACCATGCTGCTGGCAGCGATGTTCTTTTTTATCATCTATTATTTTGCCACCGGCACCTTCAAGGTTAAAAGCAGGTGCATTCCGCTGACCTTTAAAGAGGTAGAGCCGCTTAACCGCAATCAGTGGCTGACTATTGGCGGCATGGTAGTTATGATCGCCATGGTGCTGATTTTCAAAATCAATGTTGGATTGGCCTCTTTCCTCGTTGCCGGGATTTTGAATATTATCGGCGTCTGCAAAGAGGAAAAGATCTTCAAGGAAATCACCTGGAGCACCCTGATTATGGTTTGCGGTATGGGCGTGCTGATGAATGTGATTATCCAGCTGGGCGGCATCGAAAAGCTGTCTGCGACCCTGGCGTCGATGATGACCCCTTATACCGCGCAGCCTTTGATGTCTTTGGCCAGCGGTATCATGGGCTTTTTTGCCTCAACCTCCGGCGTGGTTTTGCCAACGCTGATCCCCACTGTTCCCGGCATTGTCGAAAGCCTGGGCGGCGCGGTAGAACCGTTGACCTTGATTTCCGCGCTCAGCACCAGCTCTCAACTGGCAGGGATTTCTCCCGGCTCCACCGGCGGCGCCTTGGTTCTGGCCGCGTATGTCACCTTTTTCAAACCAAATACCGATCAGAAAAACAGGTATTTTCTCCGCTTATTTGTGGTTAGCATCATTGCCGTTTTGTTTGCCTCTGCGCTGGGTCTTATCAATTTTTATGCCTGGATCCAATAGCCCTCGCCTAAGCTTGCGCAGGCAGTTTCCTATTTGAGCCGATGTTTCCAAGTGAGAGTGAGCCCTTGCTCACCTAGAGTAATATCAGTAATCATTTGCGCTGCCAGCGCCTGTTTTTGCACAACGCTGATTGTCGGCCAGATCTGTTCGATACGAGACAGCGGGTTATCTCTTTGCCCGCTGTGTTTTTGTTGAGAAGAGCTGATCATATTGCCTATAGCTTGTTCCTGTTGCTGCAAAGCCCGCAAACGGTCTTCCAGATATTTGCGGCTGAGCTCCCCGCCATTCAGAGCCAGATCAAGGATTTGCTCCCTTTGCTCCTTGATCGAGATCAGCTCAGCCTGCAGCTCTTTATGCTCACGGCTCAATTCCTGTTTAGCCGGCAACTCCAGATGGCTGAGCTTTTGCAGCTGGTTAAGAAGCAGCTTTTCTACTTCCGCCTCTATCTGTTGCACTGAAGAGAGATAGAATTTGCCATCGCAGCCGTCTTTGGCCCGGTTCTGGCAGACAAAATAGCGATAGCGGCCTTGATTGGAGCAGTTAACCTTGAGCGTAGCGCCGCAATTCCCGCAATGGATTAAAGAAAAAAGCCAGGTGTTTTTTTGGGCAGAAGTGGGCGCAAAGCGCAGATTGTTGTCCAGCAGCTTTTGTGTTGTGAGGAAGAGGTCCGGGGCAATAATCCCCTGATGCATGGCTAAAGAAAGACAGTGGCCGCTGACATCGCTGAATTTGCGCTGATGATCCGCTCGTTTGCCATAGATCAGGCAAGCGTTGTCCGTGACAAAATCGCTGATCGGATTAGTAATCTCGCAGCCCTTGCGCAGGTAATATTCATAGATAGAGGCGTCTGCTTTGACATACACCGGGTTGCGCAAAATGCGGCTGATTTTGCTGCTATCCCAGAGCTTGGCTTGTGGCGGCAGCACCTGTTTTTGGTTGAGCGCGCGGGCAATCTCTGATAAAGATAATTTTTGTTTAGCATACATCTCATACAGCGAGCAAACAATTTTTGCTTGTTCAATATCTGTTTTGAGGATTTTGATTTTGCTGCCCTCAGCGTTGATGGTAGTATTGATCAGCCCATAGGGCGCCGGACCGCCCAGGAACAAGCCCCGTTTGGCCCGGCTATAATAATTATCTCTCACCCGGCAGGTAATGGTTTCCCTTTCCAGCTGGGCAAAAACCATCGCAATATTGAGCATGGCATTGCCCATCGGCGTCGAGGTATCAAAATGCTCTTGCGTGGAGACAAAGGTGACCTGATAGCAGTCAAAAAGCTCCACCAGCCGCGCAAAATCAAGCAGGGAGCGGCTGAGGCGGTCCAGGCGGTAGATAATAATTTTGCTGATTTGCCCCTCTCTCACCGCAGCCAGCAGGCGCTGAAAGGCCGGCCGCTGCATGTTTTTGCCGCTATAGCCTTTATCGGTGTAGATAGAATAGTGTTTGTCCGCTCCTCCTGCCAGGCGGCACAGCTCTATTTGCGTTTCAATAGAGATGCTGTCCTTTTTATCTATCGATTGGCGGGCATAAATTGCGTCCATTTTAGTCGCCTTGTTTACCGTTGTTGTTTTCTGGCTCCGGAGCAAAGCCGTTAATCAACTCAGCTATGGTGGCAGCCAGCTGCTGCTGTTGTTCCTGATTCAGCGCTGTTTGGGGGTAGATACTCTGGATGGGGATTTTTTTACTGATCATTTTATCCTCAATGCCAATAATAAAAAAATTTATTAGTATAACATAGTTAGACAGTAGTTTTTTTTGGACATTTATTATATAATGATAAATATTTACGTTTCTATGAGGTAAGTGAATGGAAAATATTCTGGAGCAATTATTCGAAAATAAAATATTAATTGCTACCCTTCTCGCTTGGTTTATCGCCCAGTTGGCTAAGGCAATACTTGAGACAATAATGAATAGAAAATGGAGCTGGCAGCGGTTTTTTGTTGGTTCCGGCGGCATGCCCAGCTCGCATGCTGCTTTGGTCTGTTCGCTGACCACAGCGGCGCTGATTGTGTATGGCCTGGGTAGTTTTCAGTTTGCCATCTCTTTGGTTTTTACTTTTGTGGTGCTGCACGATGCCCGGGGCGTACGCCTGGAAACAGGCAAACAGTCAACGATTTTGAACCATATGCTAAAGAATCTTTCTGACGGAGAGCCTAATCTTTTTACTGATATTGAATTAAAGGAGCTGGTTGGCCATACGCCGCTGCAGGTTTTTGTCGGCGCGCTGATTGGCATTATTACCGCGTGGATAGTCTGCTAAATTACTTTTTGACGGTCTAAGGCATCCACGCTCCACTGGATGCAAGCAAACCCTTCTTGCTCGACTATCTCCACAACCTGATTATTATAGTCGCCAAAAGGCGGGCGGAAAAGTGTCGGCTGATAGCCGGTGGTAGCGACAATCAGCTGATAATTATCCTTCAGCTCAGCAGCGAAATCAGCGGGGGATAATTTTGTGCAATGGGGGTGGCTGGTAGAATGCAGCCCCAATTCATGGCCGCGGTCAGCTATTTCTTTAGCCATTTCCGGATAATCCTCCACCCAGATATTAACGAGAAAAAAGGTAGCTTTGACATTATACTCATCCAGAACATCAAGAATAACAGGCGTGAATTCAGCACCCCAGCTGGCGTCAAAGCTGATTGCCACCTTTTGCTCGCTGGTAGCTACCCCATAGATGGGGAGTAATCTTTTACTGCTGCTTACTGCCCTGAGCTCAGGATGCAGTAGCGCCAGCAAAAGCAGCAGGGCTAAGATAAGGGCCATTACGCTAAGGCCGATTTTGAGATTTTTTGCAGGTATAATAAGTATTTTCATGATTATCCCTCCTGCGATAAGCTACGCAGCAGCAGAGCAGAAAATGCCTGTTTATAGCGAAACGGTTGCCTCTCTGCCAAAAGTAATGGCTGATAGTGCCGTTTTCTTTTATTTTTAGTAGGAAAAACTGTTAGGCAGGTAGAAGTAATATTAGATATAGTTTCCACAGCTATTGCCAGTTGATGAAGGAGGCTGTTTGTTTGAAAATACTCGGCCTAGATCCAGGCACAGCCATTACCGGTTTTGGTCTGATTGAGATGATACCAGGCAGCTATAATATGCTTGAGTTTGGCACCTTGCGCACCCCGGCCAAGGTTTCTGCCGAAAAACGCTTGTGTATGCTATACGAGCAGTTAAATGAGCTGTTGGAGCGGACCAATCCTGACCAGGTGGCCATAGAACAGCTTTTTTTCAATCGCAATACCACTACTGCTGTGCCGGTTGGCCAGGCCAGAGGCGTCTTGCTTTTGGGCTGCGCCCAAAAGGGCATTGCCATTTCCGAATATACGCCGCTCGAGGTTAAGCAGGCTTTGACCGGTTATGGCCGGGCAGAAAAACAGCAGATCCAATATATGGTATGCAAGCTTTTGCGCATGGACGCGCCGCCAAAGAATGATGACGCCGCGGACGCCCTTGCCATAGCGATAACCCATGCCCACTATTATCAGGGCAAAAAGCTGAGAGGGGAAATATCATGATTGCATTTGTACGCGGCAGGGTGGAGGCAGTTGAAGGAGATACCGTAATTATCGATATCGGCAGCATTGCCTTTGAGGTGCTGGCGCCGCTTGCTATGCTTAACCCCCGTCCGGTTGTTGGCGAAGAAATTTTACTGCATACGCATTTGCATGTGCGTGAGGACAATTGGCTGCTGTTTGGCTTTTCTGATAAAGAGCAGCTGCATTCCTTCCGTCTTTTGCAAACGGTCTCCGGCATTGGCGCCAAAACAGCCCTGGCCATTGTGGACAGAGTTTCGCCGCAGCGTTTGGCCGTAGCCATTGCCAATAAAGACAGCAGTGTGTTTACCGCGGTCAGCGGTGTGGGCAAAAAAACTGCCGAACGCCTGCTGCTGGAATTGAAAGATAAATTCCCGGCTTTTGTCAGCGAGGAAGGTATTATAGAGCCATTGCCCCGGGAAGATGCTTTGGATCCCGGCTTGCTGGCTGCTTTGAAACAGCTGGGCTATACCGCGACCGAGGCGCGCGCTTATACGATGAAGGCCATGGCAGCGCTGGGCGAGGATGCCGAGACGCAGGACCTGTTGAAAGAAGCTCTGAAATTAGCTATGAAAGGCTAAAGCTAAAAGAGGTTAACTATGGAAGAACAACGTTTGACCAGCCCGGAAATGCTCAGCGAAGACAGCGAGGAGATCGTAATACGTCCCCGCTATTTCCATGAATATACCGGACAGGAACAAATAAAAAGCAATGTCGAAATTTTTGTCAAGGCTGCGCTGGGCCGCGGCGAGGCCCTTGACCATGTTTTGCTCTATGGCCCGCCGGGCTTGGGCAAAACTACTTTGGCCTCGATTATTGCTAATGAACTGAATGTCAATATCCGCATTACCTCCGGGCCGGCGATCACCCGCGCCGGTGATTTGGCAGCCATTATCTCCTCTTTGGCAGAGCGGGATATTCTCTTTATTGACGAAATCCACCGGCTGCCGCGCAGTGTGGAAGAGGTGCTTTATCCGGCGATGGAGGATTTTAGCATTGATATCATGACCGGCAAAGGCCCGGGAGCCACCAGCCTGCGCTTTTCGCTGCCGCCTTTTACGCTGATCGGCGCTACTACCAGGGCAGGGATGCTGGCAGCTCCTTTGCGGGACCGCTTTGGCGTCATTTGCCGTCTGGAGTTTTACGAGAATGATGAGCTGTTGACGATTATCAAGCGTTCAGCCAAGATTTTTGATGTCAAGCTGGAAGAACAAGGGGCTGTGGAAATTGCCCGGCGCAGCCGCGGCACGCCGCGTATTGCCAACCGCCTGTTGCGGCGTTTGCGCGACTTTGCCGAGGTTAAAGGCAATGGCATCATCAGCAAGGAAATCGCTGATATGGGCCTGACAATGCTGGGTATCGATGAGCAGGGACTGGATATTGTCGACCGCAAGGTGATGCTGGCGATGCTGGAAAAATATGGCGGCGGCCCGGTCAGCCCGGAAAATATCGCCGCCTCGATCGCGGAAAGCATCAATACTATCGAAGATGTTTGCGAGCCGTATTTGATGAAGATCGGCTTTTTGCAGCGCACGCCCAGAGGGCGGATGGCCACGCAGCTGGCTTGGGATTATTTTGGCATTAAGCCGAACGCGGTGCTGCCCAAAGACAATGGTGAGGAGAGTTTGTTCAAATGAAATTTTTGCTCCATTGCTGCTGCGGCCCCTGTAGCGTAGGCTCTTTGCCTCAGTTTATAGAGGCGGGATACCAGCCCTTTGGCTACTTTAATAACCCCAATATTCATCCCTATCAGGAGCATCAGGCAAGACTGTTTGCCTTTGAACAGGTGATGAAAGTGAAGGGTATCCCCTACGCAGTAGAGCGTGAGTATCCCTTGGAGCACTGGCTGAGCCAGGTTGCCGCTGATCCGGATAACCGCTGCGGTTATTGTTATCAAAGCAGGCTGAGCCAGGCGGCCAAGTTTGCCAAGGAGCATAATTTTAGCGCTTTTTCCACAACTTTACTGATTAGTCCCTATCAGGATCATCAGCGGATTTGTGACATTGGCCAGAATTTGGCTATTGATTTTGGGCTTGATTTCGTTTATCTTGATTTGCGTAAGGGTTTTCGTGACGGTCAAAAGGAAGCGAGAAACTTAGGCCTATATATGCAGAAATATTGCGGTTGTATTTATAGTGAAAAGGAAAGATATTGTAAACAGACAGGGAACAGCAGCAAAGGAGAAGAGCATGAATAAAAAATTTGCCAAAATAACGGCAATGTTGATAATCGTTTTAGCGTGCCTGTTGGTTGCGCCGGCAGCAATGGCGGCCACGACAGATGATTATGAAGATTTGCCCGGCCAAGAGGTGCGCGTTTTGCTTTATGGCTCTGGCACAGCTACCTCATATTCGATAACTATTGGCAGCGGCAACTACTATATTGTGGAGGCGGACAACCCGAATAATGTTATTGCCGAGGCGGATAGCGGAAAGATTACTTTTAATTATCTGGGCAGTAATTCTTATAGCGTAGAGGTTGGCGGCGAGACCTTTAGCGGCAGAAGGCCTTTTATGGCGGCGCCGGAATCTGCGGATGATTATTTTCTCTATGACAGCGCTGCTTACCGCGGTTGTTTTAAGGCCATTCACAGCGGCAGCTATTATTATGCAATCAACCAGATTAATGTTGAGCTGTATCTCTATGGTGTCGTTGGCAAAGAAATCGGCTATAACTATAGTGATGACTCGACCATGGCGCAGGCAGTGGCAGCCCGATCTTATGCTCTGGCCAATTACAGCTCGAGCAATGTCTATTATGATATGACCAATACCACCAGCTCGCAGGTTTATGGCGGCAAAAGCGCCGAGAGCGATAAAATTATCAAGGCTGTTGATAATACCTGCGGCATGGTACTGATGTATAGCGGCGATTATGTCCACACCTATTACAGCTCCAATATGGGCGGCTATACCGAAAATATTGAGAATGTCTGGTCATCCGATGAGGTGCCGATCAAAGGCGTACCCTCCCCCTATGACGCCAAGGCAGGCAACTATAGCAGTTATGGCGCTTCCACCTATTCCTGGGTAGTAGAATATACCCCTGCGCAAATGGTCACCCTGGCCAATGCCTACGGCAAAACTGATATTGGCGAATATAAGAGCATTGCTTTTTCTACCAGCCTAAATGGCGTGGAAAGCGTCTCCGGACGCTTGATGAGCGTGACTATTTATGGGACAAAAGGTCAGGTCAGCGCCTCTAAGGACAGCATCCGCAGCTTGCTGAACCTGAAAAGCACTCTGGTTACTATTGCTGATAATGTTAACGGCAAGGTCAGCGCTTATGTCGCTGGCGAAAAAAATCAGAATGTGGGCATAAATGATATCAATACATTATTGGCGGCAGATGCCAGTGGGGCGACGATGGCGATCAATGGCGATAAGTCGAGCTTTTATGTGAATAATGGCAGCAATGCGGCGGTAGAAGTGAGCAAAAAGGCCAAAACAGGCAACACCATTGTTATCAGCGGCAAGGGCTATGGACATGGCGTTGGCCTCAGCCAGTTTGGCGCGATTGCCATGGGTGATGACGGCTATGGATGGGATGAGATTATTGAACATTATTTTTGCAATAATACCGGCATTAAGCTGGTTGAAGATTATTAAGGAGCTTGCTTGAATGCGCGTAGATGATTTTGATTATGATTTACCGGAAAATTTAATTGCTCAAGACCCCTTGGAGCCGCGAGATAGTTCGCGGCTCCTGATTATGGACAGGGGTAGCGGCGCTCTCCGCCACAGTATTTTTAATCAGATTGGCAAAGAGCTGAACCCCGGCGATGTTTTAGTGGTCAATGATACTAAAGTTTTGCCGGCGCGGCTGTTTGCCCATAAAAGCACCGGCGCAGTGATTGAACTGTTATTGCTCAAACAAGTTGAGCTCAATTTGTGGCAATGCCTGGTCAAGCCGGGCAAAAAGGCTCTGCCAGGCAGCAAGCTTGATTTTGACTCTGATATTATGCAGGCGGAAATTGAGGATTTCAGCGAGGAAGGCACGAGGCTGATCCGTTTCTATCCGCAAGGCGATTTTTTTGCGGCCCTGGATCAGCTGGGCACTATGCCTCTGCCGCCCTATATCAAAAAACCGCTGCAAGACCAGGACCGCTATCAGCCGGTCTATGCCAGAGAGCGCGGCTCTGCTGCTGCGCCGACTGCCGGGCTGCATTTTACGCCGCGGCTGCTGGATGAGCTCGCGGCGCAGGGGATAGTCATCGCCAAAATTATGCTGCATGTTGGTTTGGGAACCTTTCGCCCGGTAAAAGTGGACACAGTGGAGGAGCATCAGATGCATAGCGAGTTCTACCGGGTGCCGGAGGAGGCGGCGGGAGCTATTAATGCTGCGCGCGCTAAAGGAGGCCGGGTGATTGCTGTCGGCACTACGGCAGTGCGCACCCTGGAAACGATTGCGGATGAAGATGGGCATCTGGAAGCCGCCAGCGGCTGGACGCAGAAATATATTTACCCCGGCTATCATTTTAAGCTGATTGACGCTATGGTTACCAATTTTCATCTGCCGAAAAGCACGCTGATTATGCTGGTCTCCGCCTTTGCCGGCCGGGAAAATGTTTTTCATGCCTATCAGAGCGCTATCGAAGAAAAGTACCGCTTTTTCAGCTTTGGCGACGCCATGCTGATAATCTAACGAGATAACAATTATTTTCCGATCAAAAGCCCGTAACGGGCTTTTTTTATGCGCAAAAGTATTTAATCATCTGATCAGGGCATACTAGGCGCTAGAGGTGATGAGATGATTAAGCAATCTTTATGGCTGCAAGATTTGCAGGCTCCAAAAACAGAGCCCTTTGCCGGAAATATCAAAACAGATGTCTTGATTATCGGGGCGGGTATGGCAGGCGTTTTATGCGCATATCACCTGCAACAGGCGGGTATTGATTGTCTGGTGGTGGAGGCGGACCGCATTGGCCATGGTATGAGCGGCCACACCACTGCCAAAATTACGGCGCAGCATGGGCTGATCTATCAGCAGCTGATTGCCGCTTTTGGCAAAGAAAAAGCGCGCCAGTATTATGAGGTTAATCAGCAGGCAGTGGATGAATTTATCCACATGGGAGAACAAATCCCCTGTGATCTGGAAAGCAAAACAGCATACCTCTATAGCCTAGATGATCTGCCTAAATTGGAAAAAGAAGCTGCAGCCTATGCACAGCTTGGCATCAGCAGCACTTTTATTGATAAGTTGCCGCTGCCGCTAGCTGTCAAGGGGGCTTTAGGTATGGCTGGACAAGCGCAGTTTCATCCGCTGAAGTTGCTCTATGCGCTGGCGGAGCAGCTGAAAATTTATCAGCAGGCGCAGGTTTTGGATATTGTTGATAATGTGGCAATATTAGCGGAAGGGACAATCAAGGCCGAGCAAATTATTCTCGCCAGCCATTTCCCTTTGATCAATGTGCCAGGCGGCTATTTTATGAAAATGTATCAGCAGCGGTCATATTTGATTGCACTCGACCACGGCCCGCAAATTGACGGTATGTATCTGGATAGCCGGGATAATGGCCTCTCCTTTCGCAATTATGCGGATTACCTCTTAATTGGCGGCGGCGGGCATAAGACAGGCAAGGAGGGCGGCGGATATCAGGAGTTGCTCAATTTTGCCGAGAAAGCTTATCCTGAGAAACAAGTCAGCTACGCCTGGTCAGCGCAGGACTGTATGACCCTGGACAAGATTCCCTATATTGGTGTGCATAGCAGCGCTAAAGGCAATATTTATGTGGCGACAGGCTTTAATAAATGGGGCATGAGCGGCTCAATGGCAGCGGCTAAGGTTTTGACAGAATTGCTCGCAACAGGCAGGAGCGATTATCCGCAATTATTTGCGCCCAACCGCTCGATGCTGCATGGCCAGCTGCTGGTTAATTTTGGTTCGGCAGTGGGCAATCTTTTGCGCATCGGGCGGCGCTGTCCGCATCTTGGTTGTGCCTTGCGCTGGAATAAGCATGAGCATAGCTGGGATTGTCCTTGTCATGGCTCCCGCTTTGATGAGGATGGGTCATTGATTAATAACCCGGCCAAGAGGGGGCTCAAAATTGACTAACTGGTTTGAGGGTTGGTATCTAAAGCAGCAAAATAACGGCCATACCTTGGCCCTGATCCCCGGCCGCGCCAATGACAAAGCCTTTATTCAGGTGGTGGCTGATGATCAAGCCTATAATATTGATTACCCTCTGTCTGCTTATCATAAAGGGACGTACCTTGATATTGACGGGAATACCTTTAGCAAAGCAGGCATACAGCTGGCGATTAAGACCAAGCAAGTGGAGTTGGTAGGAGAGATTGCCTATAGCGATTTAACTCCTTTGCGCTCTGATATCATGGGTATATTTCGCTTTTTGCCCATGGAATGCCGCCACCAGGTGATCAGCGTCAATCATTCGCTGCAGGGAAGCGTGATCTTGAATGGCAAAACGCTTGATTTTAGCGGCGGTAAGGGTTATTGGGAAGGGGATAGCGGCCGTTCCTTTCCAAAGAGTTATGCCTGGGTGCAGTGCAATGCTTTTGAGCAGGATTGCTCGGTAATGTTGTCCATTGCCCGCATTCCTTTTATCGGCGGAAAATTTTGGGGAACTATTGGCATTGTCTGGTATCAGGGGCAAGAATATCGTTTTGCCACCTATTTGGGAGCGCGCATCGCCTGCTTTGGCCCGCGCAAATTGGCGGTGACGCAAGGAAACAAGCAGCTGATTATCGAAATAGCTGAGCACAGCGGACATGGCTTGCCTGCGCCGGAGCAAGGCTTGATGCGCCGCATTATCCATGAAGCCCCCTCTTGCCAGGCGCATTTTTTGTTTAAGCAGGGAGAGCAAATTATCTTTGAGCAAAGCAGCGATTATGCCAGCTGCGAATTTGTGGGATAATAACTGCTGCGGTATAATAGCATTATCATGCTGGCGTTTATTCCGCCCTCACTTGACAGCAGGCATTAAATATTTTATAATTATAATGCAAGCGATGCAGGGAAACTCACCCGTGTATCGCTATTTATTTCAGCGGCTACGGCTGTTTGAGGAGATTGTATGCCAAATAGCTTTGCTTTAACCCATACTGCTGCCAAGGCGCGCGCAGGCACGCTACATACGCCGCATGGCGATGTGCAAACGCCGGTGTTTATGCCGGTGGGTACCTGCGCCTCGGTCAAAACAGTCTCGCCGGATGAGCTAAAAGCCTTAGGCGCGCAGATTATTCTCAGCAATACTTATCATCTCTATTTGCGCCCAGGGCATGACTTAGTGCAAGAGGCTGGCGGTTTGCATGATTTTATGCATTGGGACATGCCTATACTCACCGATAGCGGCGGGTTCCAGATTTTCAGCCTCGCGGCCATGCGCAAGCTGAGCGAGGAGGGGGCGACCTTTGCTTCGCATATTGACGGCAGCCGTCATTTTTTCTCACCGGAGACAGTGATGGAAATTGAGATGGCGCTTGCGGCTGATATAGCCATGTGCTTTGATGTCTGCAATCCCTATCCGGCAGAGTTCGCTGACGTGCAAAAAGCTGACGCTATGACCTTGAACTGGGAAACCCGCTGCAAGGCAGCGCATAGTCACCCCAGACAAGGACTGTTTGGCATTATCCAGGGCGGGCTGTATAAAGAACTGCGCCTACAAAGCGCCAAGGATATTACTGCGCTGGATTTTGCCGGTTATGGCATTGGCGGTCTTTCAGTAGGCGAGCCCAAAGAGCTGATGTATCAGTGTCTGGACTATTTGACCCCGGAGCTGCCGGAGCATAAACCGCGCTATCTGATGGGTGTTGGTTCGCCTGATTGCCTGGTGGAAGGGGTTGCGCGCGGGGTGGATATGTTTGACTGTGTGCTGCCGACCAGAATAGCCAGAAACGGCACCGTGCTGACGCCGGAGGGCAAAATGGTGGTGCGCAATGCTGAATACGCGCATGATTTTCGCCCCCTGCAAGAGGACTGCGGCTGTTATGCTTGTCAAAACTTTAGCCGCGCCTATATTCGCCATTTGATTAAATGTAATGAAGTATTGGGCATCAGGCTCACCACCATCCATAATCTTTATTATCTCTGCCACCTGATGGCGGATATGCGGCAGGCGATTATCGACGACAGCTTTGAACAATTCCGCGCGGATTTCTGGAAGCGCTATAAAGTATAAAAAAACAAAACGGCAGCTGATCAAAATACAAGCACACCGTTTTTGGTGTGTTTTTATTATTTTAATAAGTAAAGATTATTTAAGTTTTCTTAATACATATAGTGACATTATGCACGGATTATGATATAATATTTTTTATTGGATTTTCTTTTGGTGGACATATGAGCGCAAATATTAACCAAAAAGAATATATCGTTTTGTTGGGCAATTTTGGCAGCGGCAAAACAGAGCTGTCGCTTCATTTTGCTGAAGCGTCTGCGGCAGCAGGAGAATCGACAACCTTGGTTGATCTGGATATTATCAACACCTATTTCCGCGCCTCAGAAAAGCGCCTGGCCCTGGAACAAAAGGGCATCAGGCTGATTTCGCCCAATTTCGCGATGAGCAATATTGAGCTGATCACCGTGCCGGCAGAGGTATATTCGGTCTTTGCCCAGGGAGATGGCACTGTCATTTTTGATGTTGGCGGCGATGCCAACGGCGCCCGCGCTATCGGCCAATATCAGCCCAATTTTATGAAAATTGACCCGGGCAGGCTGCGGGTTTGGCTGGTTATCAATGCCCACCGACCGATGTCGTCTACTGCCGATAAAGTGATCAAGCTGATGCAGGAGACAGAATATAATTGCCGGCTAAGCATTAACGGCCTGATCAACAATGGTAATCTCAGCTATGAAACCACCGGGCAAGAGCTGTTTGAAGCCTATGATGTGGTGAAAGCTGTCAGTGAGCAAACAGGGATACCGGTACTTATGACTAGCGGCAAGGCCAATGTTTTGGCTGATTTTCAGGCTTTGGCCACGGCAAATAAACTTGAGCGTAAATTCATTGGTGAGCTGGTAGCTATTGATACCCAAGTGCACCGTGATTGGCATAGATTTGTAAAACTTGGACTATAAGCGGAGGATGAAAATGGCAAAGTTGACGATATATGAAGAAACCTGCAAGGGCTGCGGACTGTGTGTGCGCTCTTGCCCGAAAAAAATATTACGCCTGACAGAACACAGGCTTAACTCCAAAGGATATCAGATAGTGGAGATTATTGATCAACAAGCATGCATTGCCTGTGCTGCTTGTGCCAGAACCTGCCCTGACACGGCAATTGAGATTGATAAATAGGAGGAAGACATAGATGAGCAAACGACAGTTGATGAAAGGCTGCGAAGCTATTGCTGAGGCAGCTATACGCGGTGGTTGCCGCTATTTCTTTGGCTATCCGATTACCCCGCAAAACGATATCCCCGAATATATGAGCGCGCGGCTGCCGGAGGTTGGCGGTTGTTTTCTGCAGGCGGAAAGCGAAATCAGCGCCGGCAATATGGTCTATGGCGCAGCTGGCGCCGGCGCCAAGGTGATGACCAGCAGCTCCAGCCCTGGTATCAGTCTTAAACAGGAAGCTATATCCTATCTGGCAGCGGCGGAGCTGCCCTGCGTAGTGGTCAATGTGATGCGCGGCGGCCCGGGCCTGGGCGGTATTCAGGCTTCCCAGGGCGATTATTTTCAAGCCACCAAGGGCGGCGGCCATGGCGATTATCATATTATCGTCTTTGGGCCGGATTCGGTGCAGGAATCGATTGATGTGCTTTATGATGCTTTTACCCTGGCCGAACAATACCGCATTCCGGTAATGATCTTGGCGGACGGCTTGATCGGGCAGATGATGGAGCCGGTGATTATGCCGGAGTTCAAAACTGATGAGCAGATTGCCTGCGACAAGCCGTGGGCAGCTACTGGCTGGTATGAAGGCTGCGGTAAACCGCGCGCAGTAGTCAACTCCCTCTATATCGAGGATGAGGAAATGGAGGCGCTGCATCAAAGGCTGCAAGCGCAATATCAGCTGATTAGCGAAAACGAAGTGAAATTCGAAAGCTATAATACGGATGCCGCGGAAATTATTATTATTGCTTACGGCACCATGTCCCGTGTTTGCCGCTCGGCAATTGATGAGCTGACGGAGCAGGGGATAAAAGTGGGGATGCTGCGGCCGATTACCCTGTGGCCTTTCCCGACCCAGGCTATTGCCGCGGTTGCTGCCCAAGCATCTGTCAAGGCAGTTCTGACAGTGGAAATCAGCGCCGGACAGATGCTGGAGGATGTGCGTTTGGCAGTAAACGGCAGTAAGCCGGTGGAGTTTTGCGGCTACCCGGGTAGCCGGATTGCCAAGGTAGAAGAGATTATGCAAAAAGTAAAAGCAATGAGGGAGGGATAAAAGATGACCAAAGTATTTGCTAAAACCAAGGGTCTCATCGATGTTCCCAACCATTATTGCCCCGGTTGCGGGCATGGCATTGTCCATCGCTTGGTGGCGGAAGTTTTGGAAGAAATGGAGCTGCTGCCCAAGGCTGTTGGCATTTCGCCGGTGGGCTGCGCGGTTTTTGCCTATAAATATTTCAATTTTGATATGTATGAGGCAGCGCATGGCCGCGCGCCTGCTGTTGCCACCGGTCTGAAAAGGGTGCGCCCGGAGGCCTGTGTTTTCACCTATCAGGGTGATGGCGATTTAGCCTCTATCGGTACAGCGGAAATTGTCCATGCCGCTCACCGCGGGGAAAAGATTACCACTATCTTTATTAATAATGCCATTTATGGCATGACCGGCGGGCAAATGGCGCCCACCACTCTGGTTGGCCAGCGTACCACCACCTCGCCTTTGGGCCGTGATGAGGCGCATTGCGGCAAGCCGCTGCGCGTGGCAGAGATGCTCGCCACTATTGAGGGCTCTGCTTATATTGAACGTACGGCAGTGAACAGCACTGCCAATATTGTCAAAACCAAAAAAGCGATTAAAAAAGCGTTTGAAGCGCAAATGGCCGGCAAAGGTTTTTCGCTGATCGAAATTCTCTCTAATTGCCCGACGAACTGGGGTGTTTCTCCGGTTGAATCCATGCAATGGCTCGAGGACCATATGCTTCCTTACTATCCTCTGGGCGTTTATAAGGAGGTATAACAATGCTGGAAAAAGATATATTCGCCGGCTTTGGAGGCCAGGGTGTTTTGCTGATGGGGCAGCTTTTGGCCCAGGCAGCGCTCTTGGAGGGGCATAATGTCGCTTGGCTGCCATCCTATGGCCCGGAAATGCGCGGCGGTACAGCCAACTGCTCTGTGACTATTTCTGATAAAAAGGTCGCCTCGCCGATTGTCGATAACCCCACCTCTTTAATTGCGATGAACCGGCCTTCTTTGGACAAGTTTGAGCAGGCAATCGTGCCCGGAGGCAAGCTGTTTATCAATAGCTCTATTATTGACCGCCAGGCAGTGCGCGATGATATTGAGGTTTATTATGTGCCTTGCTCTGAGATTGCTATTGGTTTGGGACAACCCAAGGTAGCCAATATCGCTATGCTGGGCGCCTATGTTGCTGTTACCAATTGTGTTTCCGCAGATAGCGTGATCGAGGCTTTGCAGTATAAGCTGGGGCAAAGAAAGGCGCATCTGATCCCCGTGAACCGCGAGGCGCTGGCCAAAGGCGCTGCTGCGACAGAATAGGGATAGGATAGAGTCCCTTTACCGTAACTTATAAAGACAAAGATTTATTTATTAGTATTTATATTTTCAACAATCCGCAATAAGCCAGAAAGGAGTAGTGACTTAATTATGAAAAAGATATTAATTGTAATGTTGCTCATGATAACAGTGTTGGTATTAGTGGCTTGCGGCAGCAATTCTGAATCCAACACACCCGATGGCGATCCTAATAATCAAGACGCAACAAATAACATAAATGAGCCGATAACAGAAGATGTTTCGGAATATGAGGGCAGGGTTAGTGAAAAATTAGCCGGGATGTGGCATTTTGGCGAAGGCGGTTTCGGATTTACTTTCTTCTCAAACGGAACAGCTGAGATGCATTTTGGCGCAACGGGCGATTCAGAACATCCTCATCCCGGTTCATTGAACGGTATATATACAGTACACTTAACAAGTGATGACTTGTATCGTATAGATTTTGAAATTAGCGACGATAAGAGTACACATGAGCAGATATACGGAGAATTGCCAATAACACAACCTTTTACATATAATTACAGTACTGACGAATTGATTTTTTTAGGCGCAGATGATTTAGATCGGCCAATGCTGCGAGTTGAGACAAATTAGAGAGCGAATGTCTGAATCTTTTTATGACTTAACAAGTTAGGACGAAGTGAGAGTCTCCATATCGCACCTATTAATCAAATTCCGAATAACGAAGCGGACACCTCACCCTGCGTGAAGTGTCCGCTTGTTGTTATTGGTTGGCGCCATCGGCAAGGCGGCTTTTTTCGGTTTTTTTTCGGCAAATGGCTGACTGGAACGAACACGCCTTTTTGAATATCACCAGCTCGCAGAGCGTTCCCCTTTTTTGCGTAATTTTTACTGTACAACTCCGGATACAATTAAGGTTTTTGGTTTCAAGAAAAATAGGCGCTTCAACCTTAATAGCAAAAATAAATGGAGGGAAAATAATCCGCAGACTTTTTACAGCTGTTTTCTGATAATTTTACCGCTGACTGTTTTAGGCAGCTCGTCACGGAAAACGACAATGCGCGGATATTTATAGGGCGCGGTGCGCTGCTTGACATAGGTTTGAATTTCTTTTTTGAGCTTTTCGCTGGGCTCGGTGCCTTTGGTCAGGACAATGCTGGCCTTAACTATCTGGCCACGGATTTCATCCGGCTCCGGTGAAACCGCGCATTCCAAAATATAGGGCAGCTCCATGATCACGCTTTCGATCTCAAAGGGGCCAATGCGGTAGCCGGAGGATTTGATCAAATCATCTACCCGCCCCACATACCAATAATAGCCATCCTCATCACGCCAGGCTGTGTCGCCGGTGTGGTAATATCCATCATGCCAGGCTTCGACGGTTTTTTCTTCATCGCGGTAATAGCCCTGGAAGAGTCCGTTGGGGATGCCTCCCTCTGTACCAATCACAATTTCGCCGATTTCGCCCACCTTGGTCGGCTTATTGCCCTTATCCAGAAGATCAATATGATAAAGGGGGTTGGGCTGGCCCATCGAGCCAAAACGAGGAGTCATGCCGGCAAAATTGCCAATCATCACTGTGGTTTCGCTTTGGCCAAAGCCCTCGCGGATAGCGATACCCGTTGCTTTTTGGAACTGGTGGAAAACCTCCGGGTTCAAGGCCTCGCCAGCAGTGGAGGCGTGCTGGATCGAGCTTAGGTCGTATTTGGTGATGTCTTCTTTGATCATAAAGCGGTACATTGTCGGCGGCGCGCAGAAGGTGGTAATCTGGTATTTGCTAAACAGCGGCAGAATATCATGCGCGTCAAAGCGGTCAAAATCATAGGTGAAGACTGCTGCCTCGCACAGCCATTGGCCATAGAGCTTGCCCCACATCGATTTGGCCCAGCCAGTATCAGAAATGGTAAAATGCAGCCCATTGGCATTAACGCGGTGCCAATATTTGGCGGTGACAAAATGGCCGAGAGCATATTTATAGCTGTGCACCGCCATCTTGGGATAGCCGGTGGTGCCGGAGGTGAAAAACATCAGCATCAAATCGTCGCCGCAGGCCGCGTCATCAGGGCGGGGGAAACTGCTGCGGAAGATCAGATATTCGCTGTCAAAATCATGCCAGCCTTCCCTCTCACCATCAACAATAATCTTGGTTTTAACCTCCGGGCAATTGGCAATAGCCAGCTCTGCCTGTTCGGCAGCCTGCCCAAAGGCAGTGCAGAGGATAGCGGAGATGCCCGCGGCCTCAAAGCGGTACTGGAAATCCTTTTCTTGCAGCTGATCTGTGGCCAGAACCGCAATGGCGCCGATTTTATGCAGGCCCATCATCGCAATCCAGAACTGATAGTGGCGGCGCAATACCAGCAAAACCCGGTCGCCCTTTTTAATACCCAGGGATTTAAAATAGTTGGCAGCGCGGGAAGAATTGCGGCTGATATCCTCAAAGGTGAAGCGGCGCTCATTTTTATTCACATCCAGATGCAGCATAGCCAGCTTATCCGGTGATTTTTCCGCGATAGCGTCCACAATATCAAAAGCAAAATTGAAATTTTGCTCATCATGAAAAGAGATTTTCTGCAAAGCGCCGTTATCGTCAGTTTCGGTGCTGATATAATTTCGGTAGATGCGGTATACCTTTGGCTCCGGCACCTTTTCCGCGGTTTCGATATGTTCACCGCCGGCAGTAGAGAGGCCGGGAATAGGCTCACCGGTGGGGTTCAAAACGATGGCGTAAAAGAGACAATCTCTGCCGCCGACCGCAATCATCCCATGCGGGGTGGAGCTGTTATAATAGATGCTGTCGCCTGGGCCGAGCGTCTCCGTATGGTCGCCAACGCGCACCTTGAGCTGGCCGCTGATAATGATGTCGCATTCCTGCCCGCTATGGGTGGTGACCTCAATCTCCTGATTTTGCAGCGATTCGTCATAAATAGCCTTAACCTGCAAAGGTTCGGCAATCCTGTTTTTGAACTGGGCAGCCAGGTTATGATAAACCATATTATGCGCCCTGGCCACCCGCTGGCCTTCACCGTTTCTGGTCAGGGTATAGGAGGAAAGCACCGGGCTGGCGCCTTCGATGATATCAGTGACGTCAACCGCCAAAGCCTGGGCGCAGCGGTAAATAAAGGCAAAGGTCAAATCCGCCTCGCCGCTTTCGCATTGGCGGTATTCGCTGACGCTGACATCTGTTTTGGCAGCCATTTCTTCCGGGCTATAACCGGCAATCTCGCGCAGCTCTTTGATTCTGCCTGCCATTTCCAAAATTTTTGAAGATAAGTTTGGCTGAGAATTCATCTTAATTTCGCTCCTTTAATATTCAAAATAGGTCCTGATGCGACCAGCTCTTCGTCTAAACAAAAAACTCGTCTCAAAGTTAAACCTTGAGACGAGTAATATATACCCGCGGTACCACTCAAATTGCGCTTCCGCGCCGCTCAAGAGCTCCAACAAGCCCATCACCTTAACGCAGTTTCACGGGAGGCTCTACTTGGCTGCTGGCAGCTTTTCTGCACTCCGGCTCGGAAGTGACAAGTCTTTGGGATATTTTCGCTATTGGCTCGCACCTTCCGCCAACTCTCTGAAACTACTGATAGCCCGACCCTCTTCGTCATCGCCTTTGATGTTATGAAATTATAATGGATTATAGCATGGTTGCGGGAAGGTTGTCAAATCTTTTTTGTATGCGATTGCAATATTGAACAGCAAATTATTTCATAAGCTCATTTACAGAAACCCGGAGAACTTTTGCTATAATAGCCAGCTCTTTATTTGGGTTTAGAATAGGGTTTATCTATATCTACTCTATCTACAATATAGTCGACACTAGTATTATATAGTAGAGCAAGCTTGATAATAATTCTGGTAGGCACTTTGCGCAGCCCCTTTTCATAGCGGCAATAGGTTTGGCTGGCAATATTTAGGTATTCGGCTACTTGTTGTTTGGATAGCCCATGTTTTTCCCGCAGCTCTTTAATTCTCTTAAACAGCACAATATCACCTCATTTTTTTGGTGTATATTGGCATTATAAAACAAACGTATATGAAAATGATTCCGTCTGCGGAATTATATAAACTTTATAAAAAGAATAATACTGAAACCAAAGACGATAAATTTATTCATAGCGCAAGGCCTCAATCGGGTCAAGCTTAGCTGCCTTGTTAGCAGGATAGTAGCCAAAGAAAATCCCGATGATCATAGAAAACCCGACAGCCAGGACAATGCCAAAGAGGGTGGGCATGGAAGGCATGCCTAATAAAGAGCTGCCAAAATAGCCCAGCGCCCCGCCAAAAATTATGCCGAGTATCCCGCCAATCAGACAAATGATGGCGCTTTCTACCACGAACTGAATGCGGATATTGCTATTGGTAGCGCCGATAGCTTTGCGGGTGCCGATCTCCCGGGTTCGTTCAGTAACGGAAACCAGCATAATATTCATTACCCCGATGCCGCCGACCAAAAGGGAGATGCCGGCAATAACCGCTATGGCAATACTCAAGGTATCCAGCATCGTGTTCATCGTGTCCAGCATGGTCTCCATACTGATAGCGCTTACATGATAATCGTCATTATTGGCATAGTAGCGGTTAATAAAATCCTCAGCCTGCTTGGCAAAAGCAGCGCTGTCAACAGCGCCGCTGGCTTTGACGGTGACATAGTCATAGCCATCTTTGGCATTAGCTAATTTTTGGGCGGTATCCAAAGGTATATACAAAGCAGTGCTGAGATCCTTTTCCGAGGCCAGGGAAAAGTTCATCATAGTTTGTTCATATTCATAAACACCAATGATATTAAAGGTATAAATCTCTTTTCCCACATAGGCTACCACTTCCTGACCCATGGCAGCATTAATATCACCATTAAAAAGATTATTCACCAGCTTATTGGAGACGATGGCTGTATTGCGATAGCCCTCCAAATCTTCTTCGGCAAAATTACGCCCGCGCATCATCTTGATATTATTAGTATCTAAAAAATCTTCATTGATCCCGGATAAACTGATATTGGCATAATCATGCCCTGCCTTGATTTGGCCGCTGCCAACATTTTGGGTAATACTGATGCCGGCCACTGCCTCAGGATAGCGTTCTCTTAGCGCGTCCAGCATCTCATCGGTTATCAAATCCTCTTCATCGACATTGCCCGTGCTAAACATCATGCCCATGCCCATATAGTCTGATTCACGCTCCTGCAGGGCCACAGTGATATTGGTTGCGCCGAGACTGCTCATGGAACTATTCATCGTGCCGCTTAAGCCATCGCTAACAGTTAAGATGGCAATTACTGAGCCGATGCCGATAATAATCCCCAGCATCGTCAGTAGGGAGCGCATTTTATTAGATTTAACCCCTTCCCAGGCTAAGCGGATGTTTTCCAATAGGTTCATGCGGATTCCCTCCCCGGATTGTCTAAGTAGCCGTCATGCATTGACAAAATTCGGTTGGTCTCACTCGCCAGCTCCTGATTATGAGTGATCAAGACAATAGTCTTGCCTTGTTCACGGTTGAGCCGAAGAAAAAGATCCATGACCAACCGGCCGGTTTGACTATCAAGAGCGCCTGTCGGCTCATCTGCAAGAATAATGGAAGGATCATTGGCCATGGCCCTGGCAATAGCCACACGCTGCTTTTGACCGCCGGAAAGCTCGTTGGGTTGATGGCCCATCCGGTCGCCCATGCCGACCATTTCCAGCAAAGCCTTGGCCCGCTCAGTCCGCGCTTTTTGGGGAACCCCCGCGTAAAGCATGGGCAATTCAATATTACGCAAGGCATTGGTGCGGGCGATCAAATTAAAATTCTGAAAAACAAAGCCAACCTTTTGATTACGGATAGCCGAGAGCTCGGCATCATCCGCCTCATCAATCCAGACTCCATCTAAACAGTACCGGCCCAAGGTGGGGCGGTCCAGGGCGCCAATAATATTCATCAAAGTTGATTTGCCAGAGCCGGAGGCGCCGACAATCGAGATAAATTCGCCCTTATTAACGCTAAGGTTAATCCCATGGAGGATTTCCAGTTCATTTGGTTGGCCAATATAAAATCTTTTGATAATATCATGCATCTCAATAATAGGGGGCATCATCATCCTCCTAATAATACATCATCATATTTGGTGTGCTAGCTGCAACTTCTTTTAGAACTACTTCTTTATCCAATAGCTGTGTATAGTTATTCGGTTCAAGGATGACGGTTAAACCTTCTTTGACACTCTCTCCGCTGATGGCAATATCCAAATCATTCTCCACGCCAGTGGTAATGGCGAGTTCGCGAAGAATAGTTTTGCCATTTCGCTGTTCTTCGGCAACCATGATGCAATCTTGCCCATTGGCGTTTTGATATACGGCGCTAAAGGGGACAGCCAGGACAGATTTTTCCTCTGCGACAATATAGTTGAGACGAACATCCAAACCAATACGCAAATCAGTATCTTGGCTGGTCACTGCTACCTCAGTAGCAAATACCACATCAACCGTAGTATCTGTCAGCCCTTGGCCGTTCTTGGTTGAGGTGGGAGCAATTTTCGAAATTACCCCAGTATATTCTGTCGAGCCGGTAGCATCAGACTTAATTGTGACCGGCATCCCCACTTGAACGGTGTTAATATCATAGCCTTTAACTGTAGTCAAAACCTTGAGGCCCTGGGTATTCTCAATCACAAACAAGAGGCCTGCGCCGGACGCTCCCTCTTCAGCATATACGGCAGTAACCGTACCAGATACCGGCGTAGTGACAGTGGTATCGCCCAAGTCTTGTCTGAGCTGGTTTAGTTGATATTGCGCCACATCGGTATTGGCCGATATTTTGGCGCTGTCTACGCTGCTCCGATAAGAATCGAGCTGATTTTGCACTGATACTTCTGTGGCCCGGGAAGAGGCTAAGGCATTTTGGTAGGAGTCATAAGCAGTATCGACATTCTTTTTATAGTCAGCTAAGGCATTATCTACACTTCTTTGGGCCGCATCATAGCTTTCTTCCGCATTATCATAATTACTCTCCGCGCTTTCCAAGGCCATTTTTTTGGCTTCTGCCAGGGATTTTTTTGTTTCATAATCAGCCTGCAAGGCAGCGTACTGAGCATCAGCCCTGTTTTTCGCCAAAGTTTCTAAATTGGTTAAAAGCTGTTGTCTAGCGGTTAAATTATTTTGGGCAGCAGTTAAATCTATCTCTGCGCTACGAAAAACAGCCTCGGCTGCATTATATGCGCTCTGTTTTGTTGCGTTAGTTGGGTCTAAATTCCAAGCATTTAAGGCAGTCTGATAATTGCTATAAGCGGTGTCATATTTTCCCTGGGCAGTAGCCACTGCGGTTTGCGCCAGCGTTACGGCATCTTTAGCGGCATTAATCTCCGCATCAGTAGGCAATTGTAAATCATAGGCAGCCAAGGCTTGCTCCGCCGCGTTCAGGTCATTTCTGGCCCTTCTATTTTCATCTTCAGCATTGTCAAGGGCGGTGTCCGCCGCATCAAGCGCGTTTTTCTGAGCGAGCAATGTGGTATTATGCCCGGCGTCCAAAGCCGCGGAATAGTCGTCATAGGCCTTAGTTGCCTTCACCCAGGCGTCATAGCTGCTTTGAATACCGCTTTGCGCTGCCAGCAGGCTGCTATTAGTATTGTTTTCTATGCTGTTTTTAAAGCTTTGATAATTATCCTCAGCAGTTTTCACTGATTGATTGCCGGCATTTTTACTATTATTTAAGCTAAGCTCCCTTTCCCTGACCTGCTCGGAGAGGGTTTCGGAATCAAGCTGACAGAGGATATCGCCGGCACTGACAGTGTCTCCTACTTCAACAGATACCTCTTTAATAGCATAATTTAGATCAGAGTAGACAAAAAAGCTATCGCTGCTTTCTACGATACCCGTAGCGTTAATACTGTTTTTGATATCTGTTTTCTGCAATACTGCGGTATCAGAAAGAGCAACAACATTACTAGCGGATGATCTGGCTAGGGAGGGGATAATTATTAACAGGGCAATAATTAAAACCACGGCCCCCAGGATAATCCATTTTATATGTTTTTTACCCACTTTAGGCTTCTTCTTTTTTGCTAGCGGCTGCGGCTCATTAGCAATAGTGACAGTTGGGTCAGCGCTCATTAAGCGACCTCCTTCATTAGTTTGCTGGAACAAGTGTAAACATCCAGTATTAATTAAGTATGAACAAAATAAGACATTTCTCTTCTTGCCATTATATCATATAACGTTCTTACTTATATCGAAATTTAGGTGATAATAATTATTAAAAGAGAAAATGCCTAATATTAAGTGGATTAATCTTTCGCCAAGTAAGCGGATGTAGTATTCACAATATGCTAATGATTAGCCGGATTAAAGAGGGGTTGTTGCAAATTGGTTTTTTCAACCGATTTGCAACAACCCCTCTTGCTTGCTTATCTAAAATTTACAACTGGTTTCGCTTAATCTTGCCGCTGATGGTCTTGGGCAGCTCATCGCGGAAGATGACAATGCGCGGATATTTATACGGCGCGGTGCGTTGTTTGACATAAGTTTGTATCTCTTTTTTGAGGTTCTCGCTGGGCTCAGTTCCCTTGGTCAGGACAATGCTGGCTTTGACCACCTGGCCGCGGATCTCGTCCGGAGCAGCGGAAACACCGCATTCCAGCACATATGGCAGCTCCATGATCACGCTTTCAATCTCAAAGGGGCCAATGCGGTAGCCGGAAGATTTGATTAAGTCGTCAACCCGCCCCACATACCAGTAGTAGCCGTCCTCATCGCGCCAGGCCGTGTCGCCGGTGTGATAAATATGGTCATGCCAGGATTCATTAGTCTGTTTTTCATCACGGTAATAGCCCTGGAACAGGCCATAGGGCGCTCCCTGATCAGTGCGGACGACAATTTCGCCCACATCGCCAACCTTGACACTTTCGCCATCTTTATCAATCAAATCAACATCAAAGAGGGGGCTTGGTTGGCCCATCGAGCCGATTTTGGGCGTGGTGCCGACAAAATTGCCCAGCGTCAGAGTTGTTTCAGTCTGGCCAAAGCCCTCCATAATCGAAAGCCCGGTTGCTTTTTTGAACTGGTGGAAGACCTCAGGATTAAGCGCTTCGCCGGCTGTGGTGGCATGCTGAATGCTGGAGAGGTCAAATTGATTGAGATCTTCTTTAATCATAAAGCGGTACATGGTCGGCGGCGCGCAGAAGGTGGTGAGATGATGCTTGGCAAAAAGACCGAGGATTTCATGCGCGTCAAAACGGTCAAAATCATAGGTGAAGACTGCAGCCTCGCACAGCCATTGCCCATAGAGCTTGCCCCAAAGAGCCTTGCCCCAGCCAGTATCGGAAATGGTGAAATGAATGCCGTCCGGATCAACGCAATGCCAGTATTTGGCGGTGATGAAATGGCCAAAAGGATATTTATGGCTATGCGCGGCAATCTTGGGGTAGCCGGTGGTGCCGGAGGTGAAGAACATCAGCAAAGGGTCATTGCCGCCCACAGCATCCTCTGTGCGGGGAAAGCTGCTGCGGTACATCATATATTCACTGTCAAAACTATGCCAGCCTTCGCGTTCGCCATTAGCAATAATTTTAACTTTGACATCAGGATATTTGGCTATAGCCAGATCAGCCTGTTCTGCGGTATGGCCGTCAGCAGTGCAGACCAGGGCGCTGACCCCGGCTGCCTGAAAGCGGTATTCAAAATCATGCTCTTGCAGCTGGTCTGTGGCTGGAATAGCAATGGCGCCCAGCTTATGCAGGCCGAGGATAGCGAACCAGAACTGGTAATGGCGTTTCAGAACCAGCATCACCCGGTCGCCTTTTTTGATGCCCAGGGCTTTGAAATAATTGGCAGCGCGGGAGCTGGCACGGCTCATATCCTCAAAGCTAAAGCGGCGGACATTCTGCTTATTGTCCAGATGCAGCATCGCCAGCTTGCCGGGGGATTTTTCTGCCAGAGCATCAACAACATCAAAGGCGAAATTGAAACGCTCGTCATCATGAAAAGAGATTTTTTGCAAAGCGCCCAGCTCATCTTCTTCGCAGGAGATGTATTTTTCATAAACGCGCGGCTGGGAGGTTTCAGCGTGATGGGCGATAATCGTTTCGCCCATCTTTTGTTCTTCCACTTCTTCACCAGGCAAAACCACAGCGCAGAACAGGCACTCTTCACCGCCGACGGCAATCATGCCATGCGGCGTAGAACTGTTATAGTAGATGCTGTCGCCTTCGCCCAATATTTCGATATTGTCACCGATCTGTACTTTGAGCTGGCCGCTTAAAACATAGTCAAACTCCTGGCCGCTATGGGTGGTAAGGTGGATAGGCTGGTTTTGCTGCTCTTCGGCATAATCATATTTGACAAAGAAAGGCTCGGCGATTTTTTTGCGGAACAGGGGAGCCAGATCGCTGATTTCAATCCCCGGTTCTTTGGCGGTGATTTGCGCTTCTCCCTTACGGGTGACTGTATAGGAGCTGAGGCGGGCGCTTCTGCCTTCCATCAGGTCAGTAATTTCCACATCAAAGACGAGAGCGCATTTGTGGATGAAAGTGAAGGGCAGGTCTTTGGCGCCGGATTCATATTGCAGATATTCTTTGACGTCAATTTGGGCTTGTTCCGCCATATATTCCGGGCTATAGCCGGAAATTTCTCTTAACTCCCTGATACGCGCAGCAACCTCTTGCAGCATGGTATTGTCTGTTGCCATAGTGTTTACCTCCCACAAATTAATGTTTGGTTTTTTGAAGCCTGAGTTCTAAACAAAAAACCCGTCTCAAAGTTTCAACTTTGAGACGGGTTAGTATATACCCGCGGTACCACTCAAATTGCGCTCTCGCGCCACCTCAAGGGCTCCAACAAGCCCGTCGCCTTAACGCAGCTTCACGGAGGACATCTACTTGTTTCAAAAAAACTTTCGGGTCCCCGGCTCAGAAGGGATGGGTCATCTGAATTGTTCTATTACTGGCTCGCACCTGCCGCCAGCTCTCTGAGAATAAAAGCAACTCGACCGTCTTCGTCACAGCCTTTGGTGATATTCATTTATACAAGACGAATTCTATCATTGCCCTTGGTTTTTGTCAAGAGCCAAACTGAATTTTGATTGGCCAACGCCAAATTGGGCAGGCTGATAATATTATAGCGATAAGTAGATTAGATAATAAAAGTTATTTTTCAGCAAAAAAATTTGCCGGATTGTCAAGTAAATTTATGGTTTTTGGCAGGTAATAGGGCTATTTTGCGAGAAATATTTAAAGTCGGAATATCATTGGAGGGAATTGGGTGAAGCTAGACGTCCGCCTACAAGCGGTGGCAAATTTTGTCTTAGCGGGACTGCCGGCAGCTGATATTGGCACAGACCATAATTATCTGCCCATATACCTGGCGCAAAACAATATTTGCCCTAAGATCATTGCCAGTGATATTGCTGCTGCCCCATATCGCAAGGCCAGACAGCTGGCAGAGGACTTGTGCCTGACAGACAAAATTGATGTCCGTTTTGGCAAGGGGTTAGAGGTATTAAATCCCGGCGAGATGGCGACAATAATCATAGCGGGAATGGGCGGCAGGCTGATCTGTGATATCCTCGCTGCCTCCCCAAAGCAGGCTTATTCGGCGCAGCGCTTGGTGTTGCAGCCGCAAAAGGATGCGCCAGCCCTGCGTAAATGGCTCAGCAGCCACGGCTGGCAAATAATCGATGAAAAAATGGTTGCGGATAAACAATTTTATTATCTGATAATAGCTGCCGAACAAGGCGAGATGCAGCTGGATGATGATCAGCTATGTTTCGGCCCCTGCTTGCTTAAAGGCTCCGCGCCATTGTTTTGGCAGTTTTTAGAAAATCGCCAGCAAGAGATAAGTGCTTTGATCAAAAAAGTTGAATTGAGCAAGAAGCCAGACGCTGCTTTGCGTTTGCAACAATTAAGCGCAGAAAAGCAAAAAATTGCGGCAATTATTGCGTCCCACCGCCAGAGCTAAGTTACCCAAGAGGAGGTTAACATGCTTAAAGATGTATATGAACTACAAAAGGTTGAGCTGATGAAGCGCGCTATTATTATCGAAAAGCAAACTTCACGCGAATTGGCTGAACTGAAGGCGCTAAAAGCTGATTTTGATGCGAAAAAGCTGCTTTACGCGCAAATATCGCAGGAAGCAGCTGTTTTAGAAGCGCAGCTGGATAATTTCCCCAAGCAGATTCAGGAACTGGACGAGCAGATTACAGCGCAAAATCAGGCTATTTATGACGGCTCGATAAAAAACACCAAAGAATTGGCAGCCAGAGAAGCACAGGTAACAGCGCTCCGGGATAAGCTGGCAGAGTTGAATAGTTTAAAAGCGCTCTATCAAGGGGAAAAGGATCAAAAAACAGCAACAGCGGAAGAATTAAAGGAAAAGCTCAATACGACCTATGAGCGTTTTGGACAGCTGAAAACCACTTTTACTGCTATGCAGCAATCCTGGCAGGAACGATTGGATCAGCTGGATGAACAGCAACAAGCCTGTGCGGCCAAGCTTTCCGAGGGTGAATTGGCCTGGTTTGAGAGCATCAAAGAAAAATTTGACGGATCGCCGGTAGCCATGCTCAGTAATGAACAGGTTTGCCATGGCTGCCATACCATTGTGCCGCCAATTACCTTTAAACGGACTAAGCTGGGGCAAAAAACTTTTTGTGAGAAATGCGGCCGGACTCTTTTTGTTGAAGAATAGAACTTGCAAAAAGCGGCAATAAAAGATATATTATTTATGAAGCGCCACTTTGTTATTAATTGAGTAAGCTGGATGGACGCAGACTATGGGGGAAACCCCTTGCCTGAGGAAAGTCCGGGCTCCATAGGGCAGGATGCCGGCTAACGGCCGGTGAGGGCGACCTTAAGGATAGTGCCACAGAAATAAACCGCCGTGGATTCCACGGTAAGGGTGCAACGGTGCGGTAAGAGCGCACCAGCAGACGGGAGACCGTTTGGCTAGGTAAACCCCATCCGGAGCAAGACCGTACAGAGAAGATATTAGGCTGCCCGCCCAGTCTTTTCGCAGAGGTTGCTTGAGCGCATTGGCAACAATGCTGCCAGACAGATGTTCATCCACGACAGAACCCGGCTTACAGGCTTGCTCAATTAAATAAAATTTATTCGTCGGCTCTGGCCAGCTTAGGCTGGCAGATACCGGGCCGGGCAGAAGGCTCTTGCAGCCCTGCTAAAATATTTTTTGGAGGATTATCAAAGATGGAAGAGTTGTTGGCCAAGATGAGCGAATATGTGAAAATGGAAGAAGAGCTTCCTTTTCCGGAGTTTCAGGAATATTATCAAAAGGTGATGGATTACCTGATGAAAACTTATCAGGATATGCTGCAGGAAGATTTGGTCAAGGCCAAAGGTATCACCTCTATTCTGGCTATCAATGCCAAAGCGCGGGCCCTAAAGAAAGATGCCAACCGCAAAAAATTTGCGAAAATGGGTGAGAAAGCCGCCTTTTGGGAAGATGCCATCAAGGCCAAACTGGTTAAGGATGGTATGGATGCTGCTGATTTGGATGATCAAGTTGAGGCCCTCTGGCAATAATGCGCTTACGTCATATTCCCGGCGCGGCGGAATTAGTTGCCGCCTCAGCTTCAGTTTTGGATGAAAAAGAAGCGGTAGCTTATCAAGGCAAGTGGCAAGAGTTGTTTGGCAATAGTAACCCTTTGCATCTGGAAATTGGCATGGGGCGCGGTAAATTTATTTTTGCCGCTGCAATCGCTCAGCCGGAGATCAATTTTTTGGGCTTGGAAATCAGAGAAGAGATGATTATGCAAGCTCTGCAAAGGGAGCAGTTTTTCCCGCCCAACCTGCGCTTGCTGTGGCTTAATGCCAATCTTTTGACTGAGGTTTTTGCTGAGGCGGAGCTGGCAGGGATTTATCTCAATTTTCCTGATCCCTGGCATAAAAACCGTCATGCCGCCCGCCGCCTGACCCATCAAACATACTTGCAACTATACCGAAGCATTTTAGATCAAGCAGGCACCCTGCGTTTTAAGACAGATAATTTGAATTTATACAACTGGTCCTTGCCCAAATTCCAAGAGGAAGGCTGGCAGCTGCTGGACAGCTCGCTTGATTTGCCTCTGGATCTGGCAGGGATTATCAGTGAATACGAGACACGATATCGCCGGCGTGGCCAGCCAATTTACTTTGGCGAATGGAGGAAATAAATGGATTATATCAGCACCCGCGGGAAAGCAGCAGTAGGGAGCTCGGCTCAAGCCATAGTTCAAGGTCTGGCTCCGGATGGCGGCTTATATGTGCCGTCAACTATTCCGGCTTATTTCCCTCTTGATTTAGCCAGCATGGACTATAAAACCCTGGCCAAAGAAATTTTTGCGCTGTATCTGAGCGATTTTACTAAGGACGAAATTGGCGAAATTGTCGATAAAGCTTATGCTGATAATTTTCCCGCCTGCCCGGTAGCCACTACCAGCCTTGGCACTACCGATGTGCTGGAGCTTTGGCATGGGCCAACCTCGGCGTTTAAAGATATGGCTTTGCAGGCTCTGCCGCATTTGCTGCTCAAATCTCTGCAAAAGACTGGCGGCGAAAAAGAAATTGTCATCCTGGTTGCCACATCCGGAGATACCGGTACTGCAGCGCTGGAGGGGTTTTCTGATGTGCCGCATACCAAAATTATTGTCTTTTACCCCAAAGAGGGCGTGAGCCTGATTCAAGAACTGCAGATGAATACGACGGCGGGAGCCAATACTGCTGTGATTGGCGTCAAAGGCAATTTTGACGACTGCCAGACCGGCGTCAAACAAATTTTTTCCAATCAGGAATTAGCAGCCACAATGGCAGCGCAGGGTAAATATTTTTCCTCAGCCAATTCGATTAACTGGGGGCGTTTGCTGCCGCAAATAGTTTATTATTTTTATGGCTATGGACAGATGGTTGCTAACGAACGGATTGCCTATGGGGAAAAAATTGACATCGCTGTGCCAACCGGCAATTTTGGTAATATTCTGGCTGGCTGGTACGCCATGAAAATGGGCTTGCCGGTACACAAATTTTTCTGTGCCAGCAACCGCAATAATGTGCTGACCGAGGCCTTGGACAAAGGTCGTTATGACCGGGTGCGCCCCTTTTATAAGACGATGAGCCCGTCGATGGATATTCTCATCTCCAGCAATTTTGAACGCTTTGTCTTTGATATCAGCGGTAATGACAGCGCTTATACCGCGCAAATTTTTAATCAGATGAAAAATGAGGGCAGCTTTCGCCTGAAGCCGGAAATAACAGCCAATTTCCAGGATAAAATCATCGGCGGCTATGCTGAAGAATTCCAGTGCCGTAATGCTATTTTGGAAGTTTTTGACGCCTATGGCTATTTGATGGACCCGCATACCGCTGTTGGCTATTATGTGGCGGAAAGGCTGCGCGGGCACAATGAAAACGGCTATAAGCTGATGCTGGTATCAACTGCCAGCCCGTATAAATTCCCCGCCGCAGTGCTAAAATCTTTGAACGCTCTGCCAGAGCATGCCGATGAATTGTCCTTGCCGGCTCTTCTTGCCGCCCATAGCGGAACCGCCATTCCGCCCAATTTAGCCCAGCTGGCAAAACTGCCAGTCAAGCATAATCAGGTTTGCGAGTTTAAGGATATGGAGCAAGTGGTATGTGACAGGCTTGGCATATAGGTGAACACAGGCTAAGGAGAGGGCAATGTCTAAATCTCGCGGACAAAAACTAAAATTGATTTATTTGCGGAGAATTCTGCGAGAGCGTTCGGATGAAAAACATCCGCTGACCATGGCGCAGCTGATTGCGGCTCTCAGTGAATATGGCATTGCCGCTGAACGCAAAAGCATTTATGATGATATCCGGACCCTGCGTGAGAGCGGGGTAGATGTGTCGGTGTCGCCGACGCGCCCGCCGGGATATTATATTGAAGGCCGCTTTTTTGATTTGAGCGAATTGCAGCTGATGGTGGACAGCATTGAGGCTGCCCCCTTTGTCACAGAAGATGAAGCAGCGCAATTGATTAAAAAGATTTCCAGCCTCACCAACCAGCATCAGGCCAAAAAATTGATCCGCCCGGTATATATCAAACGCCAGGCCAAGAGTGCAGATAAGCATTTGCGGCAAAAACTGGATAGTATTTTTGCGGCGATCAGCAATGATTGCCAAATCAGCTTTGCCTATCGTCAGCAATTGCAGCTGGACGAACGCTTTACGCATAAGATCAGCCCTTTTGCCCTGGCATATAGCGAGGGCAAATATTATTTGCTGGGCTATAATGCGCGCCGGGCGAGGATTGAGGATTTTTCTGTAGCAAGAATGCAGAATTTGACCATCTTAGAGCTGCCCCGCAGCGGCAAAGAGCTCTTTACCGGGCTGGATATCAAAGAATACTTCAACAGAATTATTCTCTAATTGCTGATATATTGTTTGATTATAGCAACACCCGCGTCTGCCAGACGCGGGTGTTTTCTTCTATGTGAAACAATGATTGTACGAAATAAGCCAGGCTGTACATTTTCTGAGCAGTTTTGCAGCATTGTTCACCTTGCTGTAACACCTCCCCCTTTTATTTGTAATAAAAAAATAATGGAAGTGATTCCAATGGGCTTAATCTAACATACTAATTTAGTTTCTGGCAACTAGCGGAATATAAAGGAATGATAATTATGACTCAACACCAAAAAATGATCAAAATAATAGCCACTATCGCATGTGTGTTTTTGTGCTATGGTATTGGGATCGGCCTGCCAGGCAAACCCAAACCCAAACCCAAACCCAAACCCAAACCCAAACCCAAACCCAAACCCAGGAACAATATCTGATACAACGGATACTGGCATTGATGTCATTGCGCCGCCAGAGGTTGATCCTGAGATAGCCGCACTGCATAATGCTGTTGATGATTCGGTTATTCCGCTAGCCTATCATGATCATGAAAACAAGCAAGTGGTTCGTTATAACTGGAACATAGAAACTGGTGATATCACTAATACGGGATTGGTTATTATATCTGGAGAAGATTTTAAATTTTACCACTCCAATTGGGATGGCGGCAACTACCTTGCCATAGAGTATGATGAGCAACAAAGCAAGGCTGGCGCTGGTATGGAGATAGAATATAAAAATTATCGTAACCCCTGCTATAAGGGGTATTTGATAAAAGATTTTCCGCAACCAACAGATGAGTTCTATTTCAATAATCCGTTCAATAGAGAACCGTTTGTCATCAGCAATGGAGAAAAGGACTACTCTTTTGATTTTACTGCTGCAAGCATCCCAGGTGGACATGAAGCAGCTTATATCATTACCAGCTTTTATTTTACAGAAGAGAATGCCTATTTTTTACTCTATCCAGTGTTGGATAACGCCGTTGATAAGCAGCTGGCTATCATTCAATATGATCTGGCTGATGGCAGCTATGAGATCAACATGGTGGCAAATAATCCTGAATTCAATGGTGCCATGGCGCCGGTCGGGAGCCAGTTGGTTAATTCGTCCGGGGATGCTTTCTTGGTCTGCAATTATATAGATGGACTCTATAAAATTGACGGCGATACCTATACCGCCTACAAGCTCTATGATAACTATGACTTTGCGGTTGACAACCATGAAGAATACTACCATATCCATATTAGCTCCGCTAGCTATTATAATGGCTATCTTTTGTTCACGGTTCATCATTCTCATAGGGAAACGGAAACTCCCAATACTGTCTTTGTAGTTATCAAGGATGGAGAAGTTATTGCAAAAATGAATACCGTTGAATATTTTTATTTTCCAAACTTATAAAAAAGAAGATTAAGTATCAATGCGCGGTTAATATCTGAGTAGCCACAGCTTTTCAGGAGGTGATCAAGATGCGCCGTATCAAAGACTTAATGCGAGAGCTTGGTTTAAACAAAAAACTTTATTTGCTTATTTGTCTGTGTTTGCTGCTAATCACGCTGTTTGAGTGGCAGACACCGGTTGCGGGTGAGCCAATTGCCCGTGCTTATGACTATCAATACGGGCGGCCTTTTCCCTGGCTGCATATTTATAAAACAGCGGATCTGGGCAGCCAGCATTTGTTCCAGGCATTGGCTGCGGGGCATAGCCTGGCTAATGGCTGGGTCATAGATGGAATGATCTTTGGTGAGGAGCTTATCATCTTTATCGGCATTGGTATTGTCAGATATTTTCTCTATCGTAGAAAGACCAATACCGTTCAGGCGGCCCCGCTTCAACCAAACCGCACATTGCATGATTAAAAAATAATATTGGTTTTACTATCTCAAAATATATGTCGCAAACAAAATAGCACCTGTCTCTGCAGAGACAGGTGTTATTTATCAGTACAAATAGAGCATAAAGCCTATTGCTCTTCGATCAGCCCCAGTTTGATTTTTAATTTAAGTGTATGTCTGATCGCCCGGTCGAGCTGGTCTTCACTGATAACCCCCTCATCGATAGCCGCTAAGATGGCTTGATGCTGGGTGACGAAATCGCTGGTGCAAAGCAGATCATTGCCGGCCAGCACAGCCAGCACTGCCGGGTTAGCAGAGCCGCTATAAAGGGTAATGGCGCCCATACTCAGGTCGTCAGTGATAATCACACCGCCAAAACCCAGCTCTTCTCTGAGCAGCTGATGCACCGCAGGGGAGAGCGAGGCAGGCAATTGGCTGTCGATGCAATTGACAATATTATGAGAAACCAAAACCATGGAGGCGCCGGCCTCAATCCCGGCGATAAAGGGCAGAAAATCATTAGTGCGAAAGCTGTCCAGGCTGCGGTTATCTACGGCAATATTGCCATGCGTATCAATATTATTGCCATAGCCGGGAAAATGTTTCAAAACAGAGCCGATATTTGCTTCCTGCATTGTTTGCACCACAGCAGTCACATATTCAGCCGTAGCCGTGCCATCCTGGCCAAAGGAGCGGTCGTAAATATAATCAGCGCTGTTGGTGGAGACATCAGCCACCGGGGCAAAGTTTAGATTGATTCCCAGGCTTTTGAGCAGCGCAGCCTTTTCCTGGGCATCACTGATAATCAGCTCCATGCCGCCGCTGGCATAAAGATCCTGCGGGGACAAGAAGGGGGTGGCGCGGTATTGGCTATAGCTGCTGATACGGTTGACTGTGCCGCCTTCTTCATCCACGCCCATAAGCAGGGGGATTTTCGCTGCCTGCTGGCAGCTTGCGGCAAGGCTAACAAAATCACTGGCAGTGCTGTTCTCAAAATCTCTGGCAAAAAAGATATAGCCGCCTGGCTGATAGTCTGTGGTATAGATAACAGGGTGGTCGGCAGGGCAGCGGACGATAAACAGCTGCGCTGCTTTTTCTTCAAGGCTCATGCCGGAGATGATGTTGTTGATAAACAAGCCATGCTCGATCTCATCCAGCACTGCCCGGCATAGCGCTGACAAAGCCGGTGTAGTCATTTCTGCGCTAGCGGGGGATATCGGCTCATCCCCGCTGCCGCCAAAGATGTCCAGCGTACAGCCGCCAAGCGCTACACAGATAGTTAGTAAAAGGATCAAAAGTATTTTTTTCATGATAGAATTATAGTTCTTTTTGTGCCTATGGTCAATCTATATTGAGTGAAATTAGCATGAAAAGGAAAAACAGGCTGCTTACAGAAATATTATGATATGAATAATTTGACCCAAAATGCAGAAAGTTTGGACAACATCCCCGCTTCGGCAAAGCAAAAGCTGGCTGTGTGGAAAAAGCTCTTGCTTGCTCTCCTTATCATTATCGTGGTAGGTACAGCTTTTATTTTGATCGCCAATAGTATAGTCAAAGCCAGCGGAGAGCGGATTATCTCTACAGAAATAGCTCAAGACGAAGACTCTGATTGCATTTTGATTCTTGGCGCCGGGTTGAATGCCGACGGCAAGCCCAGCTCTATGCTAAAAGACCGCCTCGACCAAGGGATAAGCTTATATCAGGCTGGAGCAGCGGATAAACTGTTGATGAGCGGCGATCACGGACAGACTAATTACGATGAAGTTAATGCCATGAAAGCTTATGCTATTGATGCCGGAGTGCCGTCGGAAGATGTCTTTATGGATCATGCCGGGTTTTCCACTTATGAAAGCATTTACCGGGCGCGGGATGTATTCTTAGCGGAAAAAATATTAATTGTCACCCAGGAATATCATCTTTACCGGGCTTTATATATTGCCGGGGCTTTGGATATGGAGGCCTATGGCGTGGCAGCGGCAGATCCCAACAATTATTATGGGCAGGGATACCGCGAGCTGAGGGAAATTGCCGCCCGCTGCAAGGATTTTCTCTATTGTCTTTTTCAACCGCAGCCAACTTTTTTGGGAGAGGCGATCCCGGTTACCGGAGACGGTAACAGCACTAACGATTAAAAAATAGAGGGAACTGTAATGACCCGGCAAAAAAATAATGATTAGCCGTTTTTTCTGCAATCTCAGGCAGGCTTTTGCTGAGGACAAACCCCGTTTTTTTACGGCGGGGTTTATTGTCATGCTGCTGCTGGTTTTCCCTTTAGTGGGGATGATTGGCGGCTATGCCAATATTACCCGCAGCAAATACCTTTTTTTTGTGAGCGCGACCATAGCCTATCTGGCGCTGTTGTTAGGCTATTATCTATGGGGAATTTGTCATGACCGGAGAAAATTTGATTTCAGAGGGGTTATAGCTGCCCTTTCTTTGAGCCAAAAGCTGCTGCTCATTTTTGCAGCTTTGGCCATTCTCTCGGCGTTGTTCTCCCCCTATCCGCAAACTGTTTGGCAGGGCAGCGGTCGCTATGAGGGGCTGGCAACCTTGCTGCTATATATCAGCATTTTTATGGCCGCCTCCACCTTTGGCCAGCTTCGTCCAGCCTATCTTTATCTGCTGCTGATAGCGGTTGCGGCTAATGTCGTCATCGCTGTGATGCAGCTGGCAGGCGCTAACCCGCTGGGGCTTTTTCCCGCCGGGCTAAATTATTTTGATGGCAATGTAGCTTACTCGGGCCAATTTTTGGGCACCATCGGCAATACCGGCATGTTGGCAGCTTTCTTTTGCCTGGCTATCCCGGCATTTGTCTGCTATATGGTGCGCTGGCAGAGTGATAAAAAGCGTTGGCTGTTTCTGCCGGTTATTTTGGGCGCGCTGTATGTGATAGTTTGTGCCAAAGTGCTGGCGGGCATAGTAGGCTTGCTGGCCGGATGTTTGCTGGTTATCCCGCTGCTGTTGTCCCGCTGCAACTGGCGTATGGCCTATCTGATTATTGTTATCTTGCTGCTGATTTGTCTGCTGCTGTTTTTATATAATTATCAGGGCGAGATAATTTTTTTCACTGAGCTATCATCCCTTTTGCACGGGCAAATTGATGACAGCTTTGGCAGCGGGCGGATTTTGATTTGGCGGGAAAGCCTACAACTGGTGCCAGAGCGGCCGCTGCTGGGCGGTGGGCCGGACACCCTTGGTCAAAGGTTGGATTTGGTTTTCACCGCTGATGACGGCAGCCTCATCCCGCGTCAGACGCGAGTAGATACCGCGCATAATGATTACCTGAATATTATGGTTAACCTCGGCATACCTGCACTAATGGTATATTTAGCCGCCTTAATCGTCAGCGCTTGCGGCTGGATTGCCCAGCGCAAGCAAAGCGCTGTTTTGCTTTTGGGCGCGGCAGCGCTGTGTTATAGCATCCAAATATTTTTCAGCTTCAGCATTTGTATAACTGCGCCCCTCTTTTGGTTATTCTGGGGGATGCTTGATTATCAGCTGAAACAAGGACGGCGAAATGAAAGCTTAAAAAACAGGCAAAGGAGCAAAAATGAGTAAATTACGGGATGATTTTACCTATCGCTTATTGGTTGATAGCGGTATTGCCAAAGGAATGCGGGTGCTGGATATTGGTTGCGGCAGCGGAGATGTCAGCCTGCTGGCCGCGGAATTGGTCGGCAGTAGTGGAGAGGTGCTTGGCTTTGATATTTCAGAGGCAGCGCTGGAGCTTGCGCGCGCAAATGCCAGCCACAAGCAGATAGAAAATGTGGAATTTATCAAGGCGAATATTAATAATCTGCCGCCGCATCTGGGCAAATTTGATGCCATTATCGGCCGCAGGGTGTTGATGTATTTGCCTTCACCAAAGAACAGCATCAAAAACCTTATTCCTTTTTTGGCCAAGAATGGCATCTTTGTCTTTCAGGAGAGTGATTCTATGGGCTGCTTGGTGAATGCGGACTCTTTGCCGCTGCATACTCAGGTGCAATCCTGGATTTGGGATACCGTTAGCAAAGAAGGCGGCGATATCCATATGGGCCTGAATCTTTATGCCGCCTGCAAACAAGCTGGCCTTGAGATAGTAGATATCAGAGCAGAGGCCTCTTTGCATACGCCGGAAACAGGCAGTGATTTGGCGATGGTAACAGAGCTGATGTTGGAGCGTATCACAGGACAGCAGGTAGCAGCCTTGGATGAAATAGATATTGATAGCTTATCCCAGCGTCTAGAGCAGGAGAGACAAGACAACAATGCCGTCTTTTTGAGAGACATAGCCTTTTGGGTTTGCGCTAAGCTGCCCGGATAAACAGCATGCGACAAACCATGGCAATAGCGACAGGAATATGATATAGTAAAAGCTAATAAAGTGCCGTGATATAACCCGCTAAAGGAGATATAGTACAATGGACAAGGCTATAGATGCGTCTGATCTGCGGCAGGAAGAATCCTCAGCTAACGGCTCCCCCCTTGATCCTTCACCGCTGCAATACCGGCAAAAGCAGGAGTTCCTCATCGAATGTATGAAGGAAAACCTGGGACATGCCCGGCATGTGGAAAATGAACGCCTTACTTTTATTTCTCTGCTGCTGGTAGGCATCGGCATGATTTTGGAATTTGCCTCCAATCTGGAGAATATCGGCATGAAAATCCTTTTATGCCTGATCCTTTTTGCGCTCAATTATATCTGCACCCGGCTCTTGCAGCGCTGGAACGATATTTTCATCGGTCATACGGTAACAGCGCAAAAGATTATGAGTGAGCTGGATCAGTGCTATAAGGATAGCCCTCCCCTGAACATCCCTTCGCTGGGGGATTTTGGCCCGGCCAACCGCCTCTACTATTTTGATAATAAGTTTGTCTCCGGGAAAACCAAGTCCGCCAAGCAACAGGAAAAAATATCCCCTGAGGAGGCGGAGGATAATCAGGATGCTGCGCCAAAGGAATACCGCTATACCAGAACGGCCAAGTATTTCTATCTGTTTAATGGTCTGGTATATGTCATCCTGCTCATTTTTTTGATCAATTCCCTGATTGAGTGGCTTGCCTAGGCAATCACTTGTTTGGAGCAAAATATACAGAAATCAGAGGAGCTTATGAAGCATAAGATGCTGGCCCTGGATATTGACGGAACCCTGCTGGAAGATGATCTTTCCATCTTGCCGGAATTGCGTCATGCCTTAAAAAAGCTGCAAGAGGAGGGCATTGTCATCACCCTGTCCACTGGCCGCGCTTTCCCTTCGGCCAAAAAGTATGCGGATATGATTGGCCTGATGGCGCCGCTGGTCTGTTATAATGGCGCAATTATCCGCAGCGCGCAGGATGCGGCCCCTCGGTTCCAAAGCTGCCTTAGCCCGGAAGCGATGCGGGAGATCATCCGGCTGGGTGAGGAACAGGGCTGGTATTTGCAGCTATATAATGATGATATTATTATTGTGCCGCGTATCTGTGAACACACCCTGGCTGACCCGGATTATGCCAATATGCCAACAAAAGAGGTGGGGCAATTGTCCGAGGCTCTTTTGCAGCCTTCGCCGAAAATCATGACGCGGTCAGTGACGGATGAGCTGGAGCAGAGGCGGCAAATTTTGCAAGATAGGTTTGGCGGGAGCATTTATATCACCGGCTCCACGCCGCAGCTGCTGGAGATCATGCGCCCTGGCGTGAGCAAGGCCCAAGCTCTGGCATATTTATGTCAGCAGTACGCTA
>JAVBKT010000020.1:0-18201 GCA_031553915.1 Bacillota bacterium | reverse complement strand
CCATTACTGCTGCGCCGCCCACTGTGCTCAGGCACAGGGTGATCGCTGCTGTCAATGTCGTCTTACCGTGGTCGACATGACCAATTGTACCGATATTTACATGCGGTTTTGTTCTCTCAAATTTTTGCTTTGCCATTTCTATTTCCTCCTAAAAATACCAAGATTAAAAAGTTTTCTTATAATATTTAAGCATACTTGTGCTATCTTTTATTCATTCTACCTCATGTTGAAAGACATGTCAATCCTCTTTTATTAGGCGAAAAAGCACGTATTTACGCGTTTGGGAGCGCGTATTTTAAGGCTTCGCCAATGCTTGTTCTGATCACCAAATCAGCTTTTGTGTCATAAGCGGTGGCTGATTGATTAATCAAAATCAATTGCCTGCCGCGGAAATAATCAATCAATCCTGCTGCCGGATAGACCATCAAAGAAGTCCCGCCGACAATTAGCGTATCCGCTTTTTTGATATAGGCTATGGCGTCAGCCAAAACCGCTGCCGGCAGTTCTTCCTCGTAAAGCACCACATCAGGCCGGACAATACTGCCGCAATCCCGGCAGTGGGGGACATGCGGCTGAGCGGAAAGCAAAAAATCGAGCCTGTATTTTAGCCCGCAATTAAGACAATAATTGCGTAAAACTGAGCCGTGCAGCTCCAGGACTTTTTTGCTGCCAGCCTTTTGATGCAAGCCGTCAATATTTTGCGTAATTATTGCCTTTAGTTTTCCTTGCTGCTCCAGCTGCGCCAGGGCCAGATGCGCCGGGTTTGGCTCAGCTGCGGCATAAATCATCTCCGCGAAATAAAAACGGTAAAAAGCTGCGGTCTCGTTCTCAAAAAAGCTATGCGAGAGCATCAATTCCGGCGCATGGCCATAGCGGTTGATAACCTGATAAATGCCGTTTTCGCTGCGAAAATCCGGGATATTGCTTTCGGTAGAAACCCCGGCGCCGCCAAAAAAGACGATATTGTTGCTCCGGGCGACGGCTTGTTTGAGTAAATCCAAATCATTCATAGGCTTACCTCAGGTTCACCCCAAACAGGGGCCGGGCTTGATTACTCCTGGCTGTCAGCCAGCTTTTTGTTGACATAGCTGGGCAGGGCAAAGGCTGCTTGGTGGATATCGCTATTATAGTAGCTGGTATCCAGCTTAAAGTTTTCCCATGCTGCGGCTTGTTGATCTGTCAATGGATCGAGGCTTTTAGAGGCAAAACCAAAATACCAGTAGCCGGAGGAATAGGTGGGAATATTGAAACCATAAATCTTGGCGATCGGGAACACTTCGGCGATTTTTTGATGAGCCCGCTTCATCTCGCGGAAATCCCAATCATAAAAGGCGCCTTCCTGCTGGTTGATCATAATGCCCTTGGCGCTCAAAATTCTGCTGCAATTGCGGTAGAATTCGCGGGTGAAAAGCCCCTCTCCCGGGCCGACAGGGTCAGTGCTATCCACCAAAATCAGGTCATAGCTGTCATCAGCGGAATTCATCACATGCGCCAAACCATCGCCAATAATCAGGTTGAGGCGTGGATTATCAAAGACAGCCGCGGTTTGCGGCAAATATTGCTTACATAGGCGCACGACCATTTCGTCAATTTCCACCATATCAATTTTTTCGATATGCGGATAGCGGCAAACCTCGCGGGCAGTACCGCCGTCGCCGCCGCCGATGATCAGTACGCGTTTGATCGCGGGGTTAACAGCCAGGGCCGGATGAACAATCATGTCATGGTAGACAAATTCATCCTTGGCAGTAACCTGAATATAACCGTTCAGGGTGAAAAAACGCCCCAGGGTTTTGCTTTCCGCCATTACCATTTTTTGGAAGGGGGACTGCTCGGTGGCGAGAATATCAGCCTGGATCGAATAGCGTACATCTGGGGCATGGTATTCGCTTAGCCAAATATCGCCGTCCGGCAATTCGCTAAAAACATTATCTATTTCTGTGGTCATCTTGCGCTCCTTTATCACGTGTTTATTTATGCTCTGCTATATTTCCTGAAAGCCCATATTTCTGCCATAAAAGATTTCATCACGCTCTTTGTTAATCTTGGCTGTGATTAAAGCCTCTTCTTCCGGACAGATATCTTTTTTGCTGAAATGAAAGAGATATTCATCAATATCAGCCTCTTTAACCTTGCATTTGGTATGAAAAATATGCTCTTGATAGACGTTGACATCAATCATTTGATACTTATTTTTAATTTCCGGGTCAATATAATCCTGAATACTGACCAAATCATGGTCAATAAAGAGCTTTTTACCATAAATATCGCGCGTAAAACCGCGCACCCGGTAATCCATAGTGATAATATCGGCGTCAAATTTGTTGATCAGATAATTGAGAGTATTAAGCGGAGAAATTTCTCCGCAGGTGGAAACATCTATATCCGCCCGAAAGGTGCAAACGCCGCCATCAGGGTGATATTCAGGGTAAGTGTGTACGGTTAAATGACTCTTATCCAGATGAGCTAAAATAATCTCATCCTGGGAAATATTGCGGGTAGGGCTGAGGTTTTCTGATTTTTCGCCGTCATTTTCGCAGATGAGAATGGTGGCGGAGCTGCCCTGCGGCTCATAATCCTGCACAGAAACATTCAAGATTTTAGCGCCGATAATATTGCAGACCTCATTTAGGATGCAGGTCAGCCGCTCAGCATTATATTGCTCGTCAATATATTCGATATAAGCCACCCGGTCCTCAACAGTTTTGGTGTAGCAGATATCATACATATTAAAGCTCAATGTTTTGGTGAGATTATTGAAGCCATAGAGCTTCATTTTTTCCCGCTGATTGGTCATGTTCATGCCTACACTCCTAGTAGTCTGTCGAGAATAATGGCCGCTGCCGAGCGGACAGAGAGATGGTTATACCCTGCTACGCCATAAATGGGGCTGAGGCGGAAATCAGCATTATCGGTAATTTCTGCAGCCAGTCCATAGCCGGTACCAAAAAGCAGCAGATAATCGCCGCCTTGCTCTTCCATGATTCTGCGCATCTGCTCATAATCAGTGATCTTGCCGTCCAGAGCGGCCCCGGTGACAATGAGATGCGGCTTTGCGCCATAGCGGCTCTCAATATCAGCGACAGCATCCTCTAGCTGCGGCATAATTTTCACCAAAGATAAGGCCTCTTCTCTGTCAGGATTATAACGCGCGCCAAAGCCGCTTTGCCAATGCTCGACCAAGCTTGCCATCAGCCCGCGCTGGCTGTCTATCGGCTGCACCAGATAATAGCCGGAGAGCGCATAGGTTGCCGCAGCGCGGGCAATATCATGCAGATCAAGATTAGTCAAAGAGGTATTGATGATTTGTTTTTTCTTATTGTATACCGGGTAATGCAGCAATCCTGCATGCAGGCGGAAATTCTTGCCTGCGGTTTTGCGTAATTGGCCGAGATATGCAGTATCCGCATCGCTCAATGGGGCGGTTTGGAGCAGATCCGGCCGGTTTTGATAGGTCAGCTCCAGCGAACGCTGCCTGCGCCAGCGGGCGATTTCCTGATGATTGCCCCCTTGCAATACCTCAGGCACAGCTCTATTATTCCAGAGCGGCGGGCGGGTATATTGGGGATATTCCAGCAAACCGGCAGAGAAGCTTTCTTCTGCGGTGGCCTCGTCATTGCCCAGCGCCCCGGGGAGCAGGCGGATGACACTATCGGCAATAGCCAGAGCGGCAATCTCGCCGCCGGTCATCACAAAATCGCCCAGAGAAATAAGCTCTGCGCCGACATGGTCAATAAAGCGTTGGTCAATACCTTCATAATGGCCGCAGATAATAATCAGCTGTTCTTCTCCGGCTAATTCCTCGGCCAGTTGCTGCTGATAAGGCTTGCCGGCCGGAGAGGTGACAATAATCCGCGCATTATCTTGCTCACGGCAGGCGTTTACCGCTGCCAGCAGCGGCTCCGCCATCATCACCATGCCAGAACCGCCGCCATAGAGCCTGTCATCGGTGGTATGATGCTTGTCCGTGGCATAGTCGCGAATATTGGTCACATGTAGATCAACAATCCCCTTGTCGCGCGCGCGTTTAATCATCGAATGGTCAAGCGGGGCAAACATCTCCGGGAATAGGCTGAGAATATCAATTTTCATCGGCTAGTCCTTGTCAGTTTTCGCGTAAGCCTGGCGGCAGTTCAACATACATGCTTGCTGCCGCAAGATCAATTTTTGTTATCAGCGCTTTCAAAGCAGGGATGAGAGTATCTTTATTCTCCGCATTTCGTACCACAAAAATATCATTAGCGCTATAGTGGAGAATATCCGCCAGCCGGCCGATATCTTCGCCCTGGTCATAGACAGTCAGGCCAATTAGCTGATAGTCATAATATTCGCCCTCAGGCAAGGTGGCGCTGTCCGCCTCTTTGATATAAAGCTCTCTCCCGCGCAGCTTCTCCGCTTCATCACGGGTAGTAACCCCGTCAAAGTATAAGAGCAGGCGGCCTTTGTGGCGGGAAGCCTGTTGTAAGTGATGAATATTGCCGAGGCTATCAAAAAACTGTGCGCCCGCGATAAAACGCCGCGGATTGTCGGAAAGACATTCCGCGGAACAAGCCCCGGCTATACCGTGGGGCGCAATGATAATACCGACCAATACGGCATCTTGTGGGTCAAAAGGCGCAGTCAAATTATTCTATATCCAGATTAACTTTTTTACCATCTTTGGCAGCGGCAGCTTTCAGCACAGTGCGAAGAGCTTTGGCAATGCGGCCCTGCTTGCCGATGATTTTGCCCATGTCCTCAGGCGCAACTTGTAGTTTTAATTCCCAGCCTTCTTCAGTCTCTGTTTCAGAGACGATGGCAGCGTCAGGATTATTAACCAAGGCCCGGGCCATGTGTTCTGCAAGTTCTTTCATAATAATTACCTCTTCTCGAGAACTTAAACGAATGGCAGTGAAACGCCAATTATTTAGCGGCTTTTTTGATTAAGGATTTGACAGTATCAGAAACAGCAGCGCCGCTGCCAACCCATTGTTTGATTTTTTCTTCGTCAATCTTGATCACAGCCGGTTGTTGGCAAGGATCATAGTAGCCGATTTCTTCGATAAAACGCCCGTCTCTGGGGTTGCGGCTATCTGTCACTACCACGCGATAAAAAGGTCTCTTCTTTGCGCCGATTCTTTTAAGTCTAATTTTTGTTGCCATTGGGAAATCCTCCTAAAATTTATCCAACATAGATAATTTATAATCATCAAACCATTCTCCCGGAAACAAAATGTGGCAAGGAGAGGGGTCTTAGATGCGAATTAATGAGGGGCTAAAAGCCGGGGAAGCCCATGCCGCCCATACCGCCAGGCAGGCCCATACCACCTTTGCGGCCTTTTTTCTTCTTTTTGCTGCCATGTCCTGCCTGTGTATTGTTCATCCGTTTCATCATCTGCTGCATTTGTTCAAATTGTTTGAGCAGACGGTTGACATCCTGCACCTGACGGCCGCAGCCGGCAGCAATGCGTTTTTTGCGCGAGCTGCTGATGATGGCAGGATTGTTGCGCTCAGCAGGCGTCATGCTATAGATGATTGATTCAACAACGCTAAACTGGCTTTCATCAATTTCCATATTCTTAATTTGTTTGCCCAGCCCGGGGACCATCGAAAGCATTTCTTTCATATCGCCCATTTTGCGCATTTCGCCGATCTGGACAAGAAAATCCTCCAGGGTAAAGCGGCTTTTGCGCAGTTTTTCTTCCATGGCGATCATTTTTTCCTGATCCAGGTTTTCCTGCGCCTTTTCAATCAGGGTGAGCACGTCGCCCATGCCCAAAATGCGCGAGGCCATGCGCTCAGGATAAAAGGGCTCCAGCGCTTTGATATCCTCGCCGGCGCCGACAAACTTGATCGGCTGGCCGGTAACAGCTTTAACCGAAAGCGCCGCGCCGCCGCGGGAGTCGCCGTCCAGCTTGGTTAAGACGATGCCGGTGACATGCAGGCGTTCATTAAAGGCAGCGGCCACATTAACCGCGTCCTGCCCCTGCATGGCGTCAATTACCAGTAATATTTCCGTCGGCTCTACTGCGGCGCGGATATTGCTGATCTCATTCATCATTTCTTCATCAATTGCCAAACGTCCGGCAGTATCAACAATCAGATAATCATTGCCATGCTTGCGGGCATGGTCTACCGCGTCGGTAGCAATTTTAACAGGGTCAACCTTATCGCCAAGGGAAAAGACCGGCACGCCGATTTTCTCGCCCAAAACTTCCAGCTGCTTAATTGCGGCCGGGCGGTAAATATCACCGGCTGCCAGCAGCGGCCGTTTGCCCTGGTTTTTGAGATAAAGGGCAATTTTGCCGGCAGAAGTAGTTTTGCCGGAGCCCTGCAACCCGGCCATCAAAATGACTGTGGGCGGCTTGGAGCTTACAGCCAGCTTGGTGGCATTGTTTTTATCAGATGCGCCGCCCATCAGCTCAGTCAATTCCTCATTGACAATTTTGACTACCTGCTGCCCGGGGGTAAGGCTTTTCATCACTTCTTCGCCCACAGCACGATCCTTGACGCGGGAAATAAAGTCTTTGGCAATCTTATAGTTGACATCAGCCTCCAGCAAAGCCACGCGGATTTCCCGCATCGCCGCATTGACATCAGCCTCGGAAAGCTTGCCTTTGCCTTTGAGCTTATTAAATATATCTTGCAGGCGGTCGCTTAATGACGACATTGATTTTCTCCTTGATTATTGGCGCGAATAAGCGCTATCAGTAACAATTTTGGGTTAAAGTTGTATAAAGAGAGTAGTGAAAAGTGTATCAAAGATTAGATCAGGCGATCCAGCAGCTCATTAAGGCGGTCGCTATGGCCGCTAAGAGTTTTCAGCTCTTGGATAATTTCCTGCCGCTCCTGATCTTTGGCTACCAGATGCAGGGCTGCTTCATACTCTTGCAGCTGTGTTTCGCCGTGACGAATGGTGTCATGCACTGCCTGCCGGGAAATGGCAAAACGCTCACCGATTTCCGCAAGAGAAAAATCCTCTTCATAAAAAAGGGATAAATATTGCCGTTGCCGCTCAGTCAGCAGCATACCATAGGCATCCAAAAGCATGGCCAGCTCTACGGTTTTGCCCAGCATATTTTGCTTATTGTCCTTATTTTTTTCTACTTTTATCGCTGGCATCTTTTTCTCCGGCATCAAGTCTTTTTTCTTGACACGCATGAATTATATTATATGGGCTAAACGCTGTCAAGTGTTTTCTCATGACAAACACCATAAAATCACGAAAAACCTGGTAAAATGTTGAAAATTTTTCTTGACGCGTAATATTCATTGTGGTATGATGTAACTTGCTGTTATTATGGGAAAGTATCGTGCTTTTCCTTATAAATAAAAGAATTAAAAACATCTTGTTGGTTTCGACATTTTTTTATTTAAACAGACAATTAGTTTTTACCTTTTTTATCTCAAGGATTTAATAATTTAGGGAGTGATAAATTTAATGAGATATCCGGAAAGTTCGGAGTTGAGGCAACGCCGCTCTTATGCGTGCATTGCAGAAGTATTGGAAATGCCTAACCTGATTGAAGTGCAAAAAGAATCTTACCGGCATTTCGTCGAAGTAGGGCTGAAGGAAATTTTTCAGGATGTTTCACCGATTACAGATTTTACAGGAAACCTTGTTTTGGAGTTTGCCGATTATTCTTTTGGCGAGCCCAAATACGAAGTTGAGGAATGCCGGGAAAGAGATGCAACCTATGCCGCTCCTCTGCGGGTCAAAGTTCGCCTGATCAATAAAGAATCCGGCGAAGTTAAAGAGCAGGAAGTTTTCATGGGCGATTTCCCCCTGATGACCAAAAAGGGTACTTTTATCATCAACGGGGCCAAACGCGTCATTGTTTCTCAGCTGGTTCGCTCTCCCGGCGTTTATTTTCACGCCAACACTGAGCCCGGCGGAGAAACCCTCTACGGCGCTACCATTATTCCTAACCGTGGCGCTTGGCTGGAGCTGGAAACGGATGCCGCTGGTAATCTTTATGTGCGCGTAGATAGAATGCGTAAGATTCCGGCCACTGTTTTAATCCGTGCCCTGGGCTATTCCTCGGATCAGGATATTCTCGATTTGTTGGACAATCATCCGGCAGTGAACATGACCCTGGCCAAAGACAGTACCGAAAACACCGAAGAAGCTTTGGTGGAAATATATAAAAGACTGCGTCCGGGCGAACCGCCGACTGTTGAGTCTGCCCGCTCGCTTTTGCATGGTTTTTTCTTTGATGCCAAGCGTTATGATTTGGGCAATGTCGGCCGCTATAAGATTAACAAAAAGCTTGGCCATGGCGTCTTAAAGCAGATCAATGACGAGGGCTTGGTGTGGGATGACGAAGCCCAGGCCTATATTGAAAAAGAAGATAAGCCGCCATATAACACCTATATCCGCTATCTGACCAAGCCGGATATTTTGGGGACGGTAAAAATGTTCCTCCGCCTGATTGACGGCGAGTTTGGCGCGGATGATATTGACCATTTGGGCAACCGCCGCTTGCGTTGCGTAGGCGAGCTGTTGCAAAATCAGTTCCGTATCGGCCTTTCGCGTATGGAGCGTGTGGTCAAAGAAAGAATGACCATTCAGGACGTGGAGTCCATTACCCCTCAGGTTTTGGTCAATATTCGTCCGGTGGTAGCAGCGATCAAAGAGTTTTTTGGCAGCTCGCAGCTTTCTCAGTTCATGGACCAGACCAATCCTCTGGCTGAGCTTACGCATAAACGCCGCCTTTCTGCCTTGGGCCCGGGCGGTCTTTCGCGTGAGCGCGCCGGCTTTGAGGTTCGCGACGTTCATCACAGCCATTACGGCAGAATGTGCCCGATTGAAACCCCGGAAGGTCCGAACATCGGCCTGATCGGCTCTTTATCCACCTTTGCGCGGATTAATGAATTCGGCTTTATTGAAACGCCGTACCGCCGGGTAGAAAACAAGCGTGTTCTGGAGCAGATTGATTATCTTTCTGCTGACGAGGAAGATGATTATGTTGTGGCTCAGGCTAATGAGCCGCTGGATGATAATAACCGTTTTATCAACAGCCGTTTGAATGTGCGTAACGGCGAATTGATTCAGGTGCTGCCGGCCAGCCAAGCCGAATATATGGATGTCAGCCCCAAGCAGCTGGTATCTGTCGCTACTGCTTTGATTCCCTTTTTGGAGCATGATGACGCCAACCGCGCCTTGATGGGCGCGAACATGCAAAGGCAGGCCGTTCCGCTGCTGGTGACAGAAGCGCCTTTTATCGGCACGGGTATGGAGTATAAAGCGGCAATTGACAGCTTTGTCGGCGAAATTGCCGAGCATGATAGCGTGGTTGAGCGCGTGACCGGTGATGAGATTGTTTTGAAGGCTGCTGACGGGACTTTGGAACAGCATAAACTGTTGAAATTTCAGCGTTCCAATCAGGGCACTTGTATAAATGAAAAACCGATTGTCTATAAAGGACAGAAAATTAAAAAAGGCGATCCCATTGCTGATGGCCCGTCCACTGATTTGGGCGAATTGGCTTTGGGCAGAAATGTCTTAATCGCTTTTATGACCTGGGAAGGATACAACTATGAGGATGCTATCCTTCTTTCTGAGAAATTAGTTAAAGACGACTATTTTACCTCTGTGCATATTGAAGAGTACGAATGCGATGCCCGCGATACCAAGCTGGGCCCGGAGGAGATCACCCGCGATATTCCGAACGTCGGCGATGATATCCTGCGCGACCTGGACGAGGGCGGCATTATCCGTATTGGCGCCGAAGTTCAGCCGGGCGATATTCTGGTGGGCAAAGTTACCCCAAAAGGTGAGACCGAGCTGACTGCTGAAGAACGCCTATTGCGCGCCATTTTCGGCGAAAAGGCCCGGGAGGTTCGTGATACCTCGCTCAGAGTCCCCCATGGCGAAAACGGTAAGGTTGTTGATGTAAAAGTTTTCTACCGTGAGAACGGGGACGAGCTGAGCCCCGGCGTTAACAAGCTGGTGCGTATCTATGTCGCGCAAAAGCGTAAAATCAGCGTCGGCGATAAAATGGCCGGCCGACATGGTAACAAGGGTGTTGTCTCCCGCGTTTTGCCGCAGGAAGATATGCCGTTCTTGCCTGACGGCACTCCGGTTGAAATTGTGCTTAATCCGCTGGGCGTTCCCTCGCGTATGAATATCGGCCAGGTGTTGGAATGCCATCTTGGCTGGGCGGCGAAAACCTTGGGCCAGCATATGGCGACCCCTGTTTTTGACGGCGCTACTGAGGATGATATTATCAGCACCTTAAAAGAGGCCGGCTTGCCCGCTGATGGTAAAACTGTTCTTTTTGACGGGCGCACCGGTGAGGCGTTTGATAATAAGATCACGGTTGGTTATGTGTATATGCTGAAGCTGCATCATCTGGTAGACGACAAGATTCATGCCCGTTCTACCGGCCCGTATTCTTTGGTTACGCAGCAGCCTTTGGGCGGCAAAGCCCAGTTCGGCGGCCAGCGCTTTGGTGAGATGGAGGTTTGGGCATTGGAAGCCTATGGCGCTGCCTATACCCTGCAGGAAATCATCACTGTTAAATCCGATGATATTGTCGGCCGCGTCAAAACCTATGAAGCTATTGTTAAGGGTGAAAATGTTCCTGATGCCGGCGTTCCGGAATCCTTTAAGGTTCTGGTCAAAGAATTGCAGAGCCTCTGCCTTGACGTTTCTGTGCTCAATGAGCGTGATGAGATTATCGATATCAAAGAAGATGATGAAGATATCGAGACTGACAAGGGGTTGGGCATAGATTTGGGGGATATTAAACCGATGATGCCGCAAGAAGAAAATGACACTGATAAAGATGCTATAGAATCTGATATTGATAGTGACGGCGACGATGATCTTGATCTTGATTTGAGTAATCTTCAGATCACCACTATCGGCGCGGAAGAAGAAGATTTTATTGATGAATTGATTTTGGATACTGAGATCGAGACGGAGCTTGACTAAAAGCTCAAACAAATTTTTCTACGGGAGTTGATATTATTGTTGGATGTCAGCAATTTTGATCGGATGCGTGTTGGATTGGCTTCTTCCGAACAAATTGAAGCCTGGTCTCATGGTGAGGTGAAGAAACCGGAAACCATCAATTACCGTACCTTAAAGCCAGAACGTGATGGTTTGTTCTGTGAACGTATTTTTGGTCCGACTAAGGACTGGGAATGCCACTGCGGTAAATATAAACGTATTCGCTATAAAGGTATTGTTTGTGACCGTTGTGGCGTTGAGGTTACCCGTGCCAAGGTGCGCCGCGAGCGCCTGGGGCATATTAAGCTTGCCACTCCGGTTTCTCATATTTGGTATTTCAAGGGCATTCCTTCCCGTATGGGCTTGCTCCTGGATATTTCGCCGCGCAATCTGGAAAAAGTTTTGTATTTTGTTTCCTATATAGTTTTAGACCCCGGCGACAGTGAATTGTCGCTGCATCAGCTTTTGACCGAAAACGAATATCGTGACGCTAAAGATAAATACGGCGATAGCTTCCGTGCCGGCATGGGCGCTCAGGCAGTAAAAGAAATGCTGCAAGCGCTTGACCTGGCCAGTCTAGAAGAAGCATTGCGCCTGGAATTGCCTGACGTCTCCGGCCAACGGAAGATTCGTGATATCCGCCGTCTGGAAGTGGTTGAGGCATTTTTGCATTCCGGCAATAAGCCGGAGTGGATGATACTTGATGTAATCCCGGTTATTCCGCCGGAACTGCGGCCAATGGTGCAGCTGGATGGCGGCCGTTTTGCCACCTCTGATCTGAATGACCTCTACCGCCGGGTGATCAACCGTAATAACAGACTGAAACGCCTGCTGGATTTGGGCGCTCCGGATATCATTGTCCGTAATGAAAAAAGAATGCTCCAAGAGGCTGTTGACGCCCTGATTGACAATGGCCGCCGCGGCAGACCTGTTACCGGCCCCGGAAACCGTCCGTTGAAATCTCTTTCGGATATGCTCAAGGGTAAGCAAGGACGTTTCCGTCAAAATTTGCTGGGTAAACGTGTTGACTATTCCGGCCGTTCGGTTATTGTTGTCGGGCCGGAGCTGAAAATGCATCAATGCGGTTTGCCAAAAGAAATGGCTTTGGAGCTGTTTAAGCCCTTTGTTATGAAACGTTTGGTCAGAGAAGGCCATGCCCATAATATCAAAAACGCCAAGCGTATGGTGGAGCGCGCCCGTCCTGAGGTTTGGGATGTGCTGGAGGATGTTATTAAAGAGCACCCGGTGCTGTTGAACCGCGCGCCAACCCTGCACCGCTTAGGCATTCAGGCTTTTGAGCCGGTGCTGGTCGAGGGCCGCGCCTTGCAGATCCATCCGCTGGTATGTACCGCCTATAATGCGGACTTTGACGGCGACCAAATGGCTGTTCATGTACCGCTTTCTGTGGAAGCGCAGGCAGAAGCCAGAGTGTTGATGCTTTCTTCCAATAATATTTTGAACCCCAAGGACGGCCGTCCGGTCGCTACCCCCACTCAGGACATGGTTTTAGGCTCGTACTACCTGACCATGCCTAAAGACGGCGCTTTGGGCGAAGGCAAGGTTTTTGTTGATTACAATGAGGCTTATCGCGCCTATGTCAACAATGATGTTGATCTCCATGCCTTGATCGAAATCCGCTGCCCGGAAGAGTGGGACACTCAGTGGATCAGCAAGGAAGAGGAAGTACCCTTTGAGCTTGATGATCGGGGAAACCGCAAGCGCCTTAAAACCACTGTCGGCCGTTTGATTTTCAACTATGAAATCCCCATGAGCAGGATAATGGGTTATTATAACTGCGGTATTGATAAGAAAATCTTGGGTCTGATCGTTGACCGCTGCTACCGCAGAGAAGGCATTTCTGCTGCCTCGGTGCTGCTGGACGGTATCAAAACTCTGGGCTTTAAGTATTCCACCAAAGCCGGCATTACTGTTGGCATTGATGATATCCAGGTTCCTGCCGCCAAAAAGCAGATTATGGCTGATGCGGAAGATAAAGTTTTGCAGGTGGATAACTTCTTCCAACAGGGTATGGTCAGTGAAAACGACCGCTACTCCGAGACAGTCCGCATTTGGCAGAGAGCTACAGATGATGTTACTCAGGAATTGATGAATTCTCTCGATCAATTTAATCCTATTTATATGATGGCCAATTCCGGTGCGCGTGGTAATGTGCAGCAGATTCGTCAGCTGGCAGGCGCGCGTGGATTGATGGCCGATCCTTCCGGCCGCATCATCGACTTGCCGATTAAAGCTAATTTCCGCGAGGGCCTGACTGTTCTCGAATTCTTCATCTCCACTCACGGCGCGCGTAAAGGTTTGGCGGACACAGCTCTTAGAACAGCTGACTCCGGTTATCTGACCCGCCGTCTGGTTGATGTGGCGCAAGAGGTTATTGTCAGAGAAGACGACTGCGGCGACACCAGGGGTATCTGGGTTCGTGAAATCCCCAACATTGAGCCGCTTGTTGAACGTATTGAAGGCAGGATATTATCCAACCCAATTATTAATGAAGAAACAGGTGAGGTTTTGGCGGAAACCGGCCAATTCCTCGACGAAGTAACTTCTCAGGCTATTGAAAACTATCTCAATACCCGTCCGGAGGCGGAGCGCCAGGTTAATATCCGTTCGGTGCTGACCTGCCGCTCGGAATACGGCATTTGCCGCTGCTGCTATGGCCGCAATTTGGCCACAGGCGATATGGTCGATATTGGTGAAGCTGTCGGCACTATCGCGGCTCAGTCTATCGGCGAGCCCGGCACACAGCTGACCATGCGTACCTTCCATACCGGCGGTGTTGCGGGCGATGATATTACCCAGGGCTTGCCGCGTGTTGAAGAGCTGTTTGAGGCGCGCAAACCTAAAGGCCAGGGCTTGATCTCTGAATTTGACGGTATTGTTCAGGTGGGCGAGAATAAAGGCAAGCGTGAAATCAAAATTCTCGGTACCGGTGAGGAAGCCGGGCAGGTTTTGGCGGAATACCAGGTATCTTATGGCTCCACCTTGAAAATTGCCGATGGCCAGGCCATTGAGGCTGGGGATGAAATCACCGAAGGTTCGATTAATCCGCATAATATGCTGGCCGTAAAAGGTATTCGCGGCGTGCAAATGTATTTGCTGCGGGAGGTTCAAAGAGTTTACCGCCTGCAAGGTGTTGATATTAATGATAAGCATATCGAAATCATGGTACGCCAGATGCTGAAGAAGGTTAAGGTTGAGGAAAATGGCTCCACCACCTTGCTTCCTGGCTCTATGGTTGATAGCTTCGAATTTGAACGTATCAATGAGCGGGCCATTGCCGCCGGTCTGGAGCCGGCAACCGCTAAGCCGGTATTGCTCGGTATTACCAAAGCCTCCCTGGTTACGGATTCTTTCCTTTCCGCTGCTTCCTTCCAGGAAACAACCAGAGTATTGACTGACGCGGCCATCAAGGGCAAGGTTGATAATTTGATGGGCCTCAAAGAAAATGTTATTATCGGTAAGCTGATTCCAGCTGGTACCGGTCTGGCCCGCTATCGCAATTTGAAAATTGAGACAGAGGGCGAGGAGGGCAAAAATGCTTATGACGCCATAGCTGATCAGGCTGGTGACAATCAGCCGGCGGATTTTGATTTGGCAGACGACTTTAATTTTGCCAACGAGGATAAGCCGGCGGAAGAAACGAACATTTTAGCCAATACTCTCGACAAATTATTCAAAGCAGGCATGCCGGACTTGGAACTAGATATTGATGATTTGGATAGCTCTGCTACAACCACTGAGTAGGTTTATCAATTTCTACAATAAATTCTTGACATGCAATTAAGTGAGTGGTAAAATGATAAGGCGTGTTCTTTGGGGCTTTTCAAAAAACACGCCTCTATCTGGGGGAATGAGCATATTTCCCGCGCGGCGGCTCAAGCTATGCCGCCAAAGCTTACTTTTGGTTTAATGTTTTCATTATTAATATAAACAGTGATTTTTAGACAAAGGAGGTGTAAGTTTTGTCCACCATCAATCAATTGGTGAGAAACCAGAGACAAAGTGCGATCAAAAAATCGAATGCACCGGCGCTTAAGGAGTGTCCGCAAAAACGCGGCGTCTGCACCAGAGTTTATACTACCACACCCAAAAAACCTAATTCTGCTTTGCGTAAGGTAGCCCGTGTTCGTCTGACTCATGGTATTGAAGTCACCGCCTATATTCCCGGTATCGGCCACAATCTTCAGGAGCACTCCGTGACCCTGGTGCGTGGCGGTCGTGTAAAGGACCTGCCTGGCGTTCGTTATCATATTATTAGAGGCGCTTTGGATACAGCCGGAGTTGCCAACCGTAATCAGGCAAGAAGCAAATACGGAACCAAAAAACCAAGAACTAATGCGAAAGCTTAAGCTTCATCGCTATCAGCAAGAGGGTATGTGTTAGAGTTTAGGTCTAACCCCCTGAGCCTGAAAAGGAGGAAAGAGAATGCCCCGTCGCGGCAATGTGCCAAAAATTGAAGTACTGCCGGATCCGGTATATCATAGCCAGGTTTTGACCAAGTTCATTAATCAGGTTATGCTGGACGGTAAAAAAGGTACTGCTGAAAGTATCGTTTATGGTGCTTTCGATATTATTAAAGAAAAAACCAGTGAGGACCCAAATGAGGTCTTTAATAACGCTATGAAAAACGTTATGCCGGTGCTCGAGGTTAAGGCCCGCCGTGTTGGCGGCGCTAACTATCAGGTGCCGATCGAAGTCCGTACGGATAGAAGACAGGCTCTGGCCATTCGTTGGCTGGTCAGCTTTGCCAGAAAACGTGGCGGCAAAACCATGCAGGAAAAATTGGCTGGCGAATTGATGGATGCTGCCAACAATACCGGTGGTTCTGTGAAAAAACGTGAAGATACCCACAAAATGGCTGAAGCCAACAAAGCTTTTGCCCATTTCAGATGGTAGAATTATTATTGCACCCCGTCCTAGGCGGAAAGGTTTCCGCCTTTGGCAGTATAGATGTGGAGATTATTTAAATGACAAGAGCTTATCCGCTCGAAAAAATTAGAAATATCGGTATCATGGCGCATATTGACGCCGGCAAAACTACCACCACCGAAAGAATGCTTTACTATACCGGTAAAGTGCATAAGCTCGGTGAGGTTCATGACGGCGCTGCGACTATGGATTATATGGTACAAGAGCAGGAAAGAGGCATTACTATTACCTCTGCTGCTACTACTTGCATTTGGCGTGACCATCGAGTTAACATTATTGACACGCCCGGCCATGTTGACTTTACTATGGAGGTGGAACGCTCGCTGCGCGTCCTGGATGGCGCTGTGGCGGTGTTCTGTTCTGTGGGCGGCGTTGAGCCGCAGAGTGAAACTGTCTGGCGGCAGGCTGACCGTTATGGCGTACCACGTATTGCCTATATCAACAAGATGGATAGAGTCGGCGCTGATTTTTATCGCGGGATGGAAATGATGCGCGACCGCCTTGGCGCTAATCCGGTAGCGATTCAGCTTCCGGTCGGCGTGGAAGATAGCTTTATTGGCATCATCGACTTGATTCGCATGAATGCCGACATTTACAAGGATGCTGATGGCCGTACTTTTGAAGAATGCGCTATTCCGGGAGAATATCTGGAACAGGCTGAAGAATACCGGCAGAAAATGCTGGAAGCTATCGCTGAGTTTGATGATGAGCTGATGGATGCCTATCTGGAAGGCAATGAGATTAGCGAAGAAATGATTGTGCGCGCGATCCGCAAAGGTACTGTAGCCGTACAAATCAACCCGGTGCTTTGCGGTTCGTCCTTCAAAAACAAGGGCGTGCAGCAATTGATGGATGCTGTTGTTGATTTTCTGCCGGCTCCATCGGATGTCGCGAATATTATCGGCACTGATTGGAATGGCAATGAGGTTGAGCGCAAGAGTTCTGATGATGAACCGTTTTCCGCTTTGGCCTTCAAAATCATCACTGATCCTTTCCAGGGCCGCCTGACTTTTTTCCGCGTCTATTCCGGCGTTTTGAAGGCTGGCGCTACCACCTATAACAGCAGCAAACAGAAAAAAGAACGTGTAGGGAAATTCCTGCTGATGCATGCTAATCACCGCGAAGAAATTAGCGAAGCCATGGCAGGCGATATCCTCGCTGTCGGTGGTTTGAAGCACACCATGACCGGCGATACCCTTTGTGATGAAAAGAACCAGGTTATCCTGGAAACGATTGATTTTCCAGAGCCGGTTATTGATGTCGCGATTGAGCCCAAGACCACTGCTGACCAAGAAAAAATGACTTTGGCGCTGCATAAGCTGGCCGAGGAAGATCCGACCTTCCGTGTTCATACCAATCCGGATACCGGACAGATGCTGATTGCCGGCATGGGCGAGCTGCATTTGGAAATCATCGTTGACCGTCTGCTGCGCGAATTCCGCATTGACGCTAATGTTGGTAAGCCGGAAGTATCCTACAAAGAAACAATCACGCAGCCCTGCAAGGGCGTGGGCCGTTTTGTTAAACAATCCGGCGGTCATGGCCAATACGGTCATTGCGTCGTGGAGTTTGAACCGGCTGAACCGGGCGAAGGTTTCGTTTTCGTCAACAAAATTGTCGGCGGTGTGATTCCCAAGGAATTCATTTCTCCGGTGGAGACGGGTCTCAAAGAGGCTATGGAAAACGGCATTCTTGCCGGATACCGTGCTGTTGATATCAAAGCCACTTTGGTGGACGGCAGCTTCCATGAAGTTGATAGCTCTGAAGTCGCCTTTAAGATTGCCGGTTCTCTGGCTTTTCAGGACGGCACCAAAAAAGGCAAGCCAGTTATCATGGAACCGGTATTCAAAATCGAGGTATTGACTCCGGATGAATATATGGGCGACGTGATTGGCGATCTCAATTCCCGCCGCGGTTATATTGAAGGCGTGACCATTAGAGGCAACTTGCAGGCAGTTACGGGCTTTGTCCCGCTGAAACAGATGTTTGGCTATGCGACTGATTTAAGAAGCAGAACCCAGGGACGCGGCATTTATACCATGCAGTTTGACCACTATGAGGCATTGCCGCAAAACTTGACACAAGAGCTGATGAAAGGCAAGGGTTTGAGTCAATAAAAATTGCTTAAGTATTAAAATTAAAATAACTTTTATTTAGGAAATATTTTTAGGAGGAAGTAGAAATGGCAAAGCAAAAATTTGAGAGAACAAAACCGCATGTAAATATCGGTACAATTGGTCATGTCGACCACGGTAAGACGACATTGACAGCAGCGATCACCCTGTGCCTGAGCACAGTGGGCGGCGCAGCAGTAATGG
>JAVBKT010000010.1:0-27910 GCA_031553915.1 Bacillota bacterium | reverse complement strand
GTCGTTATCGCTCCTAGCCAGGCAGGCAGCCTGCCTTCGACCTAGCTGGCCTTTGCCTACGTCAAAGTCACAGCTAATGCACTAGCTACGCGTCGTCGCTCTGCCTGGTCCAGCCCGACCATCCATCCGTCGGAGGTGCCGACAGTTTTGGTGGGAAAACAGTGGGCAGATCCTGGTAAAAACATTGCTTTTCGTAGTAGATCTACGGGGAGCAATGTTTTCAACTGAAGATGCCAGCGTTTTCCCACCAAAACCGCATGGGGTTCGTATTCCTAATGGCTAAGCCATTGCCCAGCTTCCTCATAAAGCGCCGCGACGGTTTCCGGCCGGTCGTCACCGGGAAGTTCCTGATTGGCCGGAAGGCCCTGCAATTCCAAAGTATAGCAAAGGCATTTGTAGCTTTCCCGGTATTTGTTGATTTTTTCAGGCTCGATACTGAAGTTTGCTACCGGGATGACCGGCACCAAGGTATCGCGCTCATAGATGCAGTCAAGTCCCTTGATGCGCCAAACACCCGTCTCCTTTTCCACCCGGTACAGCAACCGTGCCCAACCGGTATGGCTGCACTGCACGCCGTCAATTATCATATAAGCCCCCATCATCAGTGTGGTTACTTCGCAGATAGCCTTATCGCCGAGCATCCAAACAAATGCGGTGTTAATTTTGTGCTTTGCACCGGTTCCCATTTTGTGAAAACGCTCAACAAACTCTTTGCCATCACCGTCAAACCAGGTGATCCGCACGCGGGACTCATCAGAATAACAATCTTTCATCTCATCAAAGAGGCCGTTGTCCCGGCAGTAACGCTCATAGGTTACAAGCTCTTTGATGTTGTTCTTTTCCAAATCCAGTGCAGCGTCATTATGATATTGCGCTATCTCAAAAAACGATTTACTCATAATAATTCTCCCCCAATCGTCCACCGCTTCGTTCCCTCCGCAAAGCTGAAAGATTTTACTTCTTCAAGCTCCAAACAAAACGCCGTATAATCCGGATTATCCGGGGTCTGATAATTCCGCTTAACAATGTCGCTTTCTTCCATCATGCGGATTTTGAAATCACGATCATCCACAAACACCGCTTTGCCGCTCAGAGTCAGAACCGGCGCATAGTCCGGCGCATGGGTGCAGAATACAGCGTTTGGATTAGCCTGGAGCTGCGCGTAAAGCGGCCGCTGCCCATGAGTGCAGAAATAAACCCGGCCATCCTGCCAGGCCAGCGCCCGTACCACTCTGGCATCCAGTTTACCGCCGTTCTCCGTCGCCAATATGCCGGTGGGGTTTTCTTGCAATATTTTTTCATAATCAATCATGATTGTTCCCTCCATAGTGTAATTCTAGGTTACTTATATTTTACCAAAAGGAACTACCGTTTCCTGTAACCATGGTTACGGATTAGAGTTTTTATTTAACCGCCATAAGCTGGCGCTTGTTCTATTAAACTTATTTTAGATAAAGAGCAACTCTGAAAGTAAGATTGGGGTGGTGATCATTATCCGGCGTATTGCTGCGGGCCGTGGCCGGGCAGTCAGCGCCGGTACAGCTGCGCCCCATAAAGCTATACGAGCCGCCGCGAACCGCATGGTTGCCTTCTGTGCCATACAGCTCTTGCGTCCATTCCCAATTGTTCCCGGCAAGATCATAGATATTATTGGCTTTTGTTTCCTCCCATTGCCCGGTATTTTCAGCAGACGCATTTCCTGAAAATTCATCGTTGCTATAATTGCCCCAGCTTGTGCTGTCTCTTGTTACCTCTGCTTCTGTCTTATCTCCTGAGTCGATGATCCATTGTAATGTGGTATCCCAGTTGATCCCCCAGGGTAAAAAGCTTTCCACGCTGCTGTTATCCTGATACATATTCCTGGAAATTTCAATCATATCCGCTGACGGCACAAAGGTCCAGATTCTGCCCGGCGCGTTTTCCCGGGTTTCACTCGTATTGATTGTGCTTTTTTTACTTGCGGGAATATAATTCGATATGTTATCACCGCTGGCGTAGCTGGCCTCATATCTTCCCATGTAAAAGCCGCCGTATTCTCTCACACTCTGTTCCATGGCTATGTAATCCTCGGTACTGGTATCGTCCCAATAACCATTTGAGCCAAAATCATTCCGCGCAAACTCTGTTTCTGTAATCGGCACCCAGACAAATTCGCTTTCATCCGGGCCGATTACTACCAATCCACTAGTGATTATCTGCTCATCTTCTTTTGTGGATACTTTGAATTGTTCCGGTATGATGACTGTATCACCGTTTCTATCTGTATATTCATTTTTTTCTGTTGCTGCTTCTCCCAAGCCTATAGCAGGCATATTATCCGGACGGGTAATTGCCGGGATATTGTCGGGCGAAGCGCTCTGCTGTGGCGCATTTGCATTGACTGCTTGGCTGTTACTGCAAGCAGTCAAAAATATTGCCATGCCGCATAGCAGAGCAAGCAATGAAGTTAGTTTCTTTTTCATAATCCATCTTCTTTTTTATATTTTATTTGTTGTTTTATAAAGTGAGAGCAATCAAGATTTCGCTTGATCACTTTCTGGTTTTATGCTATCTAAAAAGCCATTCGTTGGCCTCATCGTATAGCTTCTTAATGGTTTCCGGCCTGTCCTCGCCCGGCTGATTCTGATCTGGCGTTTGGCCTGCTCGGGATAAAATATAGCTAAGGCATTTGTAGCTCTCTCTGTATTGATCTATTTCCCCGGGGTCTATTTCAAGACTTACGCACGGAAAAACAGGAACAAGCGAGTCCCGCTCGTAGATGCAATCCCCATAGATTATCTTCCAGAACCCGGATTCCCTCCGGAGCCTGCTGAAAATTCTGGCATAACACACCAAATCAAAATCGTGACCGTCTATGCTCTGGCGTGGAGATAGCATCGTCACCGTCATTTCGGCAACTGCTTTATCGCCGTTCAGCCAGACATTGGTGCTGTTGATTTTATGCTTTGACTGGTTATCGCCGCCTGCCGCCTGCGTTTGCTGTATATATTCTTTGGCCGGGCCGTCAAACCATGATACCCGGATGATGGCATCGTCGCTGTAGCATTCGCTCATACGCTCAAAATATCCGTGTCGCAGCAATATCTTTCGTATTCCAGCAGGTCTTTTATTATTGTTCTATCCATCACCACAGCGTTGCTGTCAGGATAAAAGGGAATGTCGTAAAAATTGTTGAACATCATGTGCCTCCTGATATGAAAGTTTGTGATGCTTTATACGGGGAGATGCAGCAGACGCTCCGCATTACCATGGGCGATCAATTCCTTCTGCTGCTCTGTCAGCTTGCTGTCCGCCAGGAAACTATAGGTATTATCCGGCTTCACATACGGATAGTCGATGGCATAGAGGATATGCTCCGCGCCCATAACCTTGACAAGATACTCAAGCTGGTCATTTGACAGGATGCCGCTGGGCGTGAGATAAATGTGCTCCTTGTAATATTCCGACACATTCTTCTTCAGCCCTGTCGTTTCTTTACCCAGCATGACGTCCATCCGCTCGAGAAAGGCCGGGATTGTTTCGCCCCAATGGCCGGAGATGAATTTCAGATTCGGCAGCTTATCAAAAACGCCGGAGAGAATCATTCTTACCACCTGAATGCCGACCTCCGAGTGCCAGCCGTAGCCCGCCGACCCAAATTGGAAAGCAACAGTGAAGGAGTAGGCATCGGATTTATAATAGGCATTCTGCACTTCCTGCGCAATGATTGCCGGATGGAAATGAATCGGCACATCAAGCTCAGCCGCTTTGGCGAAAATGGGGAAGAATTCCGCTTCGTTATAAAAGCGCCCCTTGTATCGTCCCGCAAGCAGCGCCCTCAGCCGGAACAGCATCGGATACCGGCGACACAAGCGACAGCACCTGCATATCAATTTGGTTGGCATCCATAAAGGGGATCCGCCTGTTCTCAATATCCGCCAGCTCCTCACCCACAAATTCGCGGGACATCAAAAGCTGCGTTGTCTGCGCCTGTTCCGGCGTCATCGGCGGCTGATTCGTGTTAAAAGCGTTATTCGCATCCATGATGCGCTGATCGGTAATGTGTTCTTCCAATGTGATTATTTTCATGACTTTTACCTCCTTATCTTTACAAGGTTTCTTTGAACCAGTTTATCGTTTCTCGGCACAGCGCTTCATAGGCTGTTCTGTCGCCGGAAAAAATGTTGAATATATGGTCTGCGTTTTCAATCGTATATCTTTTTGAATCCTTATTTGTTGATGCATTAATGATGTCAGCAGCGGCCTGCGGCAATACAATCGTATCACTGGTACCTGCTATCGCCAAAATAGGCGCTTTAATCTCCGCAACTTTTTCCAGAACGTTTGTGGCGTCAACTTCGTCGATCCACTGCTTGCCAAGGCGTAGCGACCCGCCAAAGGAAAGGCTTAAGGTTGCGTAGCCCTGCCTTTCGGCGTCGGCTCTCATCTGGTCTGTGACACGATGCTCCAAGTTGATTGATCCGGCCCAGGTGACAACAGATGCATAGGTATCATTATTGGCCGCAGCCAGCAAGGCGTCGGTGCCGCCCTGGCTCCAGCCCAATAATCCAATGCGTTCCGGGTCGATGACGCCGAGAGAGACAAGATAATCAGCAGTGGTGTCTACATCGCTCATTGCTGTTGAATAGGAATACCTTGCATAGTCCTCTGTGCTTTCTCCGCTGCCCATGAAATCAATGCGGATAGACGCTATTCCCTCTGCCGCAAGCTGCGGCGCGATATTCTTAAAGCCACCTCCGGCTCCATCTTTATCGGCGCCGGTTGCGTGGAGCATGATAACGGCCGGAACCTGGTTGTTGCCGGACGCCTCTTGCGGAATAGTGACAACGGCTGGTATTTGATGGTCTCCCGCGTCAATGAAAATGGTTGTGTTTTCATCCGGCAAAGCAATTTGTCCGCTATTTCCCATTTCTTTTTCCTCACTCTCTGTTGCTGCGGCCTCCGCCCCATCTGTTTTGACGGTCGCACAGCCGGCCAAACAGGACAAAATCACCAGAGCAGATATGATTATCAGCTTTCTCATAAGAAGTCTCCGCATTGAATCCGGGATATTTTTTATAGCCCGGGCAGCATTTCACCGGAAACGAGTCCTGTGTACTGTATGCTTTTCTCCCACAATTCCAGCGCATTTTCCGGATTATATGAAAGCGGCGAGGATTCCTTTGGCTGTGTGCCTCGGTCATAATACTTGCCCGAAACCTGCTCATATATTGGCTCCGTCATCAGCTCCGCCAATGCTTTGCTTGATTTTTCAAGGGAACCGACCCTGTCGGAAAACATCTTTTTTGTCGCCGCCCGCGCAATTTTCGGCATGGACGGCATAAAGTTCGTTTCGGTCATCAGGCCGGGGTTAAGGGCGTTTATGGTGAGCGTGGAGCCGATGCGCCGGAGCCGCCGATCCAGTTCATAGGTAAAATACAGATTGCACAGCTTGGATAATGAATATGCTCTGCGGTTGGGCTCGGCAGGGTGCGCGATTTCTTCCACTCCCGGCCAAGTTAGCTCGCCGCCGGGCGGACAATGCATATCACTGCTTACAACCATAATGTGGCCACTCCCGTTCATATGGGGTAGGAGCAAATTTGCCAGCAGGAAATGACCCAAATGATTGGTCTGAAACACACACTCGAACCCATCATCTGTTACGCTGATATTGCCTGAATTGATACCGGCATTGCAAACAAGGCCGTCTAAGGGCGGCAAGCCTTGCTGCAAATATTGCCAGGCAAGGCTTCGTACAGATGCAAGGGAAGATAAATCCAGCTCCATTGCGCATATATTAGGGTTATTGGTTTCTGAAACCAATTTATTGACGGCTTCCTCCGCTTTTTTTTCGTTGCGGCAAGCCAAAATCAGCTGATAGTCGTTTGATTCTTTTGCTATATTTCGGGCGCATTCCAAGCCCAGTCCGGAGTTTCCGCCGGTTACGATAAATGTTTTTTTATTTTCAGCCATGATTAGCCCTCCTCTTGGTTTTCATTGATAATTTTATTAAGCAATCGCGTAAAATCGTTTACTTCTTTGTCAGTCAAGTTGACAAGCGCCGTACGCTCGGATTCCTGCATCACCGCCCATAATTTGACGGCAATGGTTTCACCCTCAGCAGTCAGCTTCAGGCAATAGACGCGGCGGTCTGTCGGGTGATTGCCCCGCTGCACATATTTACAATCCTCCAGCAGGTCAATCATCTTTCCCGTTGTCGAGCGGTCAATGGCGAGTTTTTCGGCCAAGTCGCTTTGCGTAATAGCGGGATGCTCCATGATGGCAAGCAGCATTCCATAATGCTTTGGCGTCAGCCCTGCCGGGAGCGCCGTCTCAAATAGATCAGCAGTACGGTTCAGTATTGTTGTTAGCTTGTGGCGGAATGAGTTTTTATAAGAAATCATTGGTAAGCAACCCCTCTCATATTGTAAGTAATTTATATATTAAGTAATTTATATTATAAGCATAGCTTACAATAATAGTTTTGTCAATAGTAAACTTGATGTGAATAGTCTGGATTAGAATAATATTTATCTTACGAAATATCATTAGCCATTAGGAATGCGAACCCCATACGGTTTTGACTGGAAAACGCTGGCATCTCTCGTTGAAAAAATTATTTCCCGTAGATATACTACGAAAAATAATTTTTTCACCAGGATCTGCTCACTGTTTTCCAGTCAAAACTGCTAGCACCCCGGACGGATGGAAGGTCGGGCTGGGCCAGGCAGAGTGACGAAGGCAGGCTGGACGCCTGCCTAGGAGCGATAACAAAGCTCCAGCTCGACCAAACGCCGTCCGGGGCGCATGAGTTCGCATCCCTAATGGCTAGGAGGCTAGCTTATGAATACCAGCAGCATAATTGCCATGAGAATACTGGAGCTTTGCGAGGAAGGCAATTATGCAGTGAATGATTTGAGTACACTATCCGCTGTGCGGCAGGCTGCTGTTAACGGCATTGTTAATGGCAAGACTAAAAACGCCCCTCTCCGCCATTAAGCGGACAAGCCGAGAAGCTGTTTTGTTTGCTCTATAGACCAAAATATGTTAAAATAAGTTAGTTGTAACTAACTTATAAATTTTGTGATATGGGAGGGAGAAAGATGTATTTACCCTTAACGGCAGCAATTGGTCCTTTTGCCGCACTGCTCATGTATTGCGGTGATATGCTTCTCTATTTTACCACCGGAAAATTTGAGGTAGATGGAACCCTTAAACCCTATTTTGGGATTATGGCAAAGCTTCCCGACTGGCGCTTGAAGCTCGGCGGGCTATTGGGGCCGGTGGCTGCCTTTTTCTATTGCATCGGTTTTTGCCATATCGCGCTGGCCGCGGTGGAGGAATACCGCGTTGTCGCTGTGATTGCGACGCTGATCCTCTCGCTCGGCATCATCGTCGGCGGGGCCTATCATTCGCAGTTTACCTATTTTGGGCTAATTGGGAGAACCGGCCATACGGAAGGGATGCAGGCGGTCTCTAAGAATGTTTCGCTACTTTCCACTGTGTCACTTGTGCTGCTGGCGCTGGGGGTGTTAGTGCTCGGCGGGCTGATCGTCTTTGGCAAAACCGCTTATCCCCGTTGGTTTATCATACTGACTCCGCTATGTACCTATTTTATTGGCTTTTTATTATTTAGGCTGCCTCAGCCCTTCCGGGTCGTTCTCTGGGGTGGATGGTATAATTTGATGTTTGTCATTTACTTTGGCGCTTCGTTACTAATGACTATATAGCAGGAAAAACTGCTATGGCGACAAGAAAAAGCCCTGCCTGGTGCAAACAGGCAGGGCTTTTTGATGAAACGGCTATACTGTATAGCTTTTGGGCCCTTCAGCAAAGCTGAAAGTTTCGACTTTTTCCACTTCAATATAGAAAATTTTGAATACCGGATTGTCCGGTGTGTTGTAAATACCTTTTATCGGCGGGTTCTCGTCAAGCGCGCGGGCTTTGAGCGCCATTTCCTCCACAAAAACCGCCTTGCCATTAAGCGAGAGAACCGGGGAAAAGTTCTGCGAATAGGTGCAGAAAGATACATGGGGGTTTGCTTTTAACTGCTCATAGACTGGTTTTTGGCTGCTCGTACAGAAATACACTTTATTGCCGTCGGAAAAAAGATACTGGAAAACCCTCGTTTTTATCTTGTTTCCGTCCCGTGTTGCCAACACGCCATTGGGGTTTGCCTTTAAAATTTTTTGAAAGTTGAACATATCATAACCTCCATTTTTTATTATTGCTTGAATTTATTTGTCTTTGATATTATAATAGCTATTATAGTTTCGATTGTAAAGTAGGCACTAAAAAGTATCGTAGTATATTTTTAGTAACTATTGGAGGAAATATTATGTTGAAACAAAATGAATTACCTGCTTGTCCTGTAGAAACAGCACTTTTACTTATGGGAGACAGATGGAAGCTATTGATTGTGCGTGATTTATTGACCGGGACGAAACGTTTTGGAGAACTAAAAAAATCTCTTGAGGGGATTTCGCAAAAGGTTCTCACTCAGCATTTGCGTATTATGGAGGCTAACGGTCTTGTTCACCGTAAGGTTTATGCTGAAGTGCCGCCGCGGGTAGAATATTCTCTGACGGAAACCGGGCAAAGTTTGAAATCTATTCACGATGCTATGTGGCAGTGGGGTGAAAAATATAAAGAGCAATTAGGCGAGTAAATATATTGTAGCGGTCCGTTTTTCTGCGACAGAAAAGACCCTGTGTCAAGAATATTTTCTTTTTATGTTAGCTAACATGGTGTTGTTTATTGCTAAGCCACAGAAATATTTTGTCTATTAGTTTTGCTCTTGACGGAAAGGGTTATTTCGAGTATGCTAGGCATGTAAGATAATATCGTTTTTTGTAAATACCAAGATAATTTTGGAGGGAATAAATATGTACGATAATAATCAAACGCCTGAACAAACCCCTAATCAGGGTACCGATCCTGTTTATGGGCAAAACCCTGGCCAAGACCTGGGGCCAAATCCCAACCCTGCTTACGGGCAGGACTATAATCAAGGCTATGGTCAAAACCCCGCTCCAGTCCCTGGCAAGAGCAAAGCAACTGTTGCCTTGGTCTGCGGTATCATTTCTGTCGCTTTGATCTGGTTTGGTTGGACCGGTATTATTAGTGTGGTTTTGGGTGTCATAGCCATTATTTCCGGCATCAATGCCCGCAAAATTTTGCCTCCCGGCCAAAGCGGAACAGCAACTGCCGGCTTTATTCTCGGCATTATCGGTGTGGCTGTTGGCGCTATCTTCTTTATTATTGCCTGCGTTGCCTGTGCGGGAATAATGGGTGCAGCGAACTATTGGTATTATTAAAAAGTATTGAACGTAAAAATGAGCCAAATTAATTTGGCTCATTTTTTTTGGAGTTAATATGCACCCTTATCTTAATATTTTCTCCTGGCAGATCACCAGCTATGGTTTAATGGCGATTATTGGTATTGTGGCAGCGCTCCTCTTTGTCGTGCTCAAAAACAGGCGTTCCACCCCGCCGTTGCTGGCCAAAGATGATTTGATTAATTTGCTCGCCGTGATTATGGTGGGGGTTCTGCTGGGATCAAAACTGCTCTATATTATCACTATTCTGCCGCCGCTGATCCGCAATTGGTCAGCAATCAGCAGCGATTGGTCGTTTTTTTTGACGCTGTTGACTGACGGCGGCGTTTTTTATGGTGGGCTGCTGGGCGGAATCATCGCCACGCAGCTGTATTGCAAAAAATACCGGGTGTCGGTGCGTAATGCCGCAGAATTGTTTACCTGCGCTATCCCGCTCTTTCATGTTTTTGGCCGCATCGGTTGTTTTCTGGCTGGCTGCTGCTATGGCAAAGAATGGGCGCATGGTATCGTTTTCAGCAATTCTACTATTGCTCCCAACAATATTCCCTTGTTTCCGACGCAGCTGTTTGAGAGCGGCTTCAATTTAGTGCTGTTTTTCTTGCTGCTATATCTGTCATCCCGGCTCAAGCAAGCGTGGCAAATTTTCCCCATCTATCTAGTCAGCTATGCCTCGATGCGCTTTGTGCTGGAATTTTTCCGCGGCGATGCCATTCGCGGGGTATGGCTGTTATCCACCAGCCAATGGATATCTTTGTCTTTGTTGGTGGTTATTATAGTGTGGTTTTATCGCTACAAAAAACAGCCTGCTAAGGATATTCTCTAGCTTTTTGCAAAAGAAGAGCTAATAATATATTTAATGTCAAAATAGTTATACAAATGTCAAAAACATACAAGACAATTACCTGCAGAAGTAGTACATATGAAGCGTATGGTATAATTTTTCCTATTATTATGTAATTTGCAATACACAACAATAGTAAAGAGGGTGCAGGTATGAGTAAAAAATTATTATTCTCTATGTTATTGGCGTTGGTTATGGTTTTTTCGGCCTGGGGAGGGGTTGCCTTGGCTCAGCCTTTTGCGGATATGCCGGATGATTGGTCAACCTCCTCCTTGGAAAAAGCTGTAGAAAATGGCATTTTTCAGGGGATAGATGGTAAAATTGCTGCTGATACCAATCTCACTCGCGCCCAGATGGCGGCCATCATCAGCCGCGCTTTTGGCACGAAGGCTACAGCCGCGCTTGATAACTACAGCGATGTTGACAGCAATGCCTGGTATTATGCCCCGCTGCAAAGGGTAGTGGCAATGAAGGCTTTTCTTGGCGCAGATGGCAAGCTTATGCCTAATGCTGCCATCACCCGGGAAGAGGCTTTTACTGTTATTGCCAGAGCCTTTCACTTGCAGGCAGCAGATACAACTGCTCTAGCTGGCTTTGCTGATGCCGGAGATATTGCTCCCTGGGCAAAAACAAGTGTCGCTGCTGTGGTAGCTGCCGGCTATGCGCAGGGCAGTGACGGGCAATTGCGTCCCAAGGATAATATTACCCGGGCGGAGTTTGCCGTTATTATTGATAAGCTGGTGGCAAGCTACATCAATAAATCGATAAAAGGAACGGATTTTAGCGGCAATGTTTTAGTCAATGCTGCCGATATCAGCCTGAATAATATTAGCGTCAAGGGCGATTTAATTATCGGTGACGGCGCGGGCGATAGTGATATTTATCTTAATAATGTGAATATTACTGGCAGGCTGCTTATTCGCGGCGGCGGTGGGAAGTCCATTCATATCACCGGCACCAGCCATATCGGCACAGTAGTGGTTGCCAAAAATATTGACGGCGAAATTAGGGTGGTAGTACAAGACGGAGCCACTGTTAATATTGTCTATATTGAAGACGGGCAGGATACAGTATTTGTCGAGGGCGCTATTGATACCCTTATCGTCGATGCCAAGGCAGATATTGTTGTGCAAAACGCAGAGATTAATAATCTTAATATCACCAGCGAACAGGCGTCCCTTGATATTGCCAAAGACGCTGCTGTGACTAATCTCAATATTGCAGCTGCGGCAGCCACCGTGACCGTTGAAGGCAGGGTATCAACTATCACCGCAGCCAGCAGCGCCGAAAAGGCCGCTATTATTGTGGCAGACGGCGGCAAGGTGACTACTATTAACGCTAAGGCCAGTGGGACGTCTGTTAGCGGCAGCGGCGCTGTCGGGCAGATCAATGTTTCCGCCAATGATGTGTCTGTTGACACAGTAGGCACAAAAGTTGTGGTAGACAAAAACGTCAGCGGCACTGCTGTTGGCGGCGAAAATGTTGCCGGAGGCACTACAGGGACCAGCCAGGCAGCTGGCGGAGTAAAAACTACCGGCAGCTCCGGCAGCTCTTCAACACCGCCAACGCCCACACCGCCCGCCGAAGACCCTGCGCCAGCGACCTTGTTCCGCGCCGGGCAGAATATCGGTGAATATGACACTATTATGGAGGCGCTTGATGCAGCCGCAGACGGTGATACGATTAAGGTTTTTGGCGATCAGGATATTGGCTTTACGGAAATGACAGTTATGGGTCTACCTGTTGCAGAATGGTATTTGCCGATCACTAAAAGCATTTCCCTTGTTGGCATCGCAGATGCGGCAGGCAATAAACCACAGCTTTACAGCAGCACAAAGAGTGAAGGTAATGAGGTCTATTGGAACTATCAAAACTTTATTACTATTGTGGCTGATAGTGTAACCATTGAGGGCTTTGAGATTGTTTCAAAGAGAGATACTAATAAAGTAATTGAAATCCTTGGTAAAAATTTTACTTTGCGCAATTGTGATATTTCTCCCAATCCTGCTGATGACGCTATAGGCTGGCCGGCAAATGCTGCCGGCAGGTACGCCGGGACGATTTATCTCACCCAAGGAGAAGGAGATAACCGCAACCTGGGCAATATTTTATTTGAGAATGTCTATTTTGAGGGAGGCATCATTACCTATCTCGATAATGCCTTTGGCTATGGTACGATGAGCGGCACCTTAACCCTAACAAATACTACTATTGATGCCTCTCAGCTGTTTTATTATCCTATCAATTTTGGGCTTTATTACGGGAATATTCCTGACCCTGACCCGGAGGAGCATCCTCTTGGTGTGGCCGCTTTAACTTTTGTTGTTGATAATTTTGTGGTAGTGGTGAATGATGAGTATACTGCTGATGTGATTGAGTATGTTCTCAAACCAACTCTACCACCGGGGAGCATTGTGCAAGACCAAACCGGCAATGTTCTCTGCGTTGTTCCGGAAGATTAAGATATTTTCTGATACAGCCTTTTGTCTAAACATTTTAAAAGCCCGCAGCGATTAGCTGCGGGCTTTTACTTTGCAATAAATATCAATTTTGCCAAGATATTAAGCTAAAATATTTTTCAGCACAATGGTTTTGCACTGGGTTACTTCATCAAAGGTGGTCATAGCTCCCTCCGAGCCAATGCCGGAATATTTGTGTCCGCCAAAGGGCATTTCAAAGCTGCGGAAGAAGCTGGCGCCATTAATAATAACGCTGCCGCATTCCATAAGGCTTGCCATTTGATAAGCCTTTTTCAAATCCGCAGTAAAAATGCAGCCGTTCAGTCCATAGATAGAGTTGTTGGCAATATCGAGGGCCTCTGTTTCGCTGTCAAAGCCGATAATCGGCACCACCGGGCCAAAAACTTCCATATCAGTGGCAATGTCCGCGTTTTTAGGCACATCGACGATTACAGTCGGGTCATAAAAAGCGCCGTCCCTTTGGCCGCCCAGGGCAATTTTGCCGCCTTGCGCCACCGTCAGCTGCACTTGCTTATCAACATTGATAGCCGCCTCTTCATTGATCAGGCAGCCCAATTGGGTTTCAGGCTTATCAATAGCGCCGCGGTTAATTTTTTGCAGGCGGGCAATAACCTTTTGCGTAAATTCCGCTTTAATCTTGTTGTCAACAATAAAGCGTTTGGAGGAACAGCAAACCTGGCCGGTATTAAACATTCTGCCCAAAACAACTTCTTCAACGGCCAAATCAATATCAGCGTCCGCGCAAACAATAAAAGCGTCATTGCCGCCCAGCTCTAAGGTAACATGGGCCAAATGCTCCGCGCCGGCTTTGGCGGTTTCGATACCAACAGTGGTAGAGCCGGTAAAGGTGATGGCATGGATATCCGGGTGATGGGTGATATAGCTGCCTGATTCCTGCCCGCGGCCGGTGATAACCTGCACCGCGCCGGCCGGTACTCCGGCTTCCGCCAGCATTTCCACCAGCATACAGATGGTCAAGGGGTTTTGGTGAGAGGGCTTAATCAGCGCGGCATTGCCAGCCATCAGGGTGGGGGCAACCTTTTGGTCAAATAAGTTGCAGGGCATATTAAAAGGGATAATGCAGGCAATCACGCCCAATGGTTCGCGCACGACCAATTGGAGATGTTTTTCTTTGCCCAGCTCGCTGCCAGCAGGGATGATTTCGCCATAAATATGCTTGGCTTTTTCGATAAAGGCTTTAAAGGCGACAGCAATATTGCCGACTTCAAATTTAGCCTCAGTAAGCGGCTTGCCGGTTTCCAGGCACAGAGTAGTGGCGAGCTGATCCTTATTGCTTTCCACCAGCTCTAAAAAGCGGTAGAGTATGTCCGCCCGCTGATGAACGGGTGTGGCAGCCCAGATTTTTTGCCCTTTGAGTGCAGCGGCAACAGCCCGGTCAACATCTTCTTTGGTGGCATTAGGTACAGTATCCAACAATTGTCCGGTGGCCGGACATTTAATCTCAATAGTACTGTTGTCACTGGCATCTACATGTATGCCGTCAATAATCATCTGCATAATTTATACCTCCTAAAATAAATATCAAGACAGCCATTGCTGGTCTTGTTGTCTGCAAGTTGTATTTAGTATAACGTAATTATTTTGATATTACAAGGAAATTGCCAAGAGAAAATAAGCTTTTTTTAGCCGTATAATGTGAGCATCATCCCTTTTAACAGCTATTAGTGTCAACAGGCGATAAAGCTTATCAAAATATTGCCAACGCAGAGAGCCATAACTTTTGTTATGCTCTTTTTGATCTTTGATGGGCAAATGTCCTTTGGCGGCATATCTTGTAGGAGAGAATTTCGTGAAAAACGGGGGTAAGGATATGATAACAATCAGCCTGTGCATGATAGTCAAAAACGAGGAGGCGCACTTGGCCCGCTGTCTGGATAGCATTGCTGATGTGATGGATGAAATTATTATTGTTGATACTGGCTCAACAGACGCTACCAAAGAGATTGCGGCAAAATATACCGACAAGGTGCTGGATTTCCCCTGGATTAATGATTTTTCCGCGGCGCGTAATTTCGCCTATATTAACGCCACTATGGATTATCAGATGTGGCTTGACGCTGATGATGTGTTACCTGAGGAAGAAAAAGAAGCGTTGCTTAAGCTGAAGCAAACTTTGGACCCGGCCTATGATATGGTGACCATGAAATATCATGCCAGCTTGGATCAAGACGGCCAACCGCTTTTGACCTCTACCAGAGAACGGCTGACCAAACGGGAAAAAAATTACCGCTGGCAAGACCCGGTGCATGAGTGTATCCCCTTGCAAGGCAATATCTATCATAGCGATATTACCATTTGGCATCATAAGCCCTTTTCCACAGCAGTTTCCACGCGGAACCTGGATATTTATGAAGCCATTGAATTAAGCGGCCGGCAATTTACACCCAGGCAGGTGTATTATTTTGCCCGCGAACTCAAGGATCACGGCAAATATGCCAAAGCAGCATACTATTTTCAACGTTTTCTGGATAGCAAAGCAGGCTGGGGTGAAGACAATATCGCGACTTGTTATAACCTGGCTATTTGTTACCAGGCTTTAGGGGATAACGAAAAAATTGTGCCAATATTGCTTAGAAGCTTTGAATTCGCTGCCCCGCGGGCAGAAATTTGCTGTGAGCTCGGCTATTACTATATGCGGCGGGAGATATATACTACTGCACTGGATTGGTTTAACTTGGCGGCAAATTTGCCAAAACCGGATTCCCTGGGATTCATCCTTGCTGATTATTGGGGCTATATCCCCTATATTGAAAGCTGCGTCTGCTATTGCCGTTTGCAGCGTTATGATGAGGCGGAAAAATATAATAACCTGGCAGCCAAGATAAAGCCGGAGGCAACGGCAGTTTTGCAAAACAGGCAGTATTTGCAGGAAATACAAGAGCAGCAAAAACATCTTTAACCAAGTTGTCCCGCTCAGCATATAATGAAATAGAGCAGGACAATCTCAATATTTTATTTATCAAGCAAGGAGGGGAAAGGAATTACTTGCGTGCTGTAATTGGCGCTTTCCTGCTGTTTCGGTGCTAGCACCTATATATTTTAGTTCCTTTTTTATAGAAGGGGATATTCTATCAATCAATTTATGGAGGTAAATAATGGTTATAAGACATAACGATAATAGGCATTGCGGCTTTTCTCATAATGGATGTAGCAGTTCTTACTGTAATCCATCACAGTGCCACGGAGGGGGTACATTTTGCCCAATTTGTCCCACTGGTGCTACGGGTGCAACAGGCGCTACCGGTCCAACTGGTCCCACTGGCCCAGCCGGATTAAATGGTATTGGTGTAACAGGGCCCACCGGTGCTACTGGTCCCTTTATTCCTATTCTCATTAGTGAAACTCAAACAGGAACACCGGGTTCAAATGCCAATGTAGTTAATATCGGCACTTCGGAAAATCCGCTTTTAGAGTTTGTTATTCCTGCGGGTATTACCGGGCCAACAGGCCCCGCTGGCGGCCCCACCGGTCCAACTGGTATCACTGGTCCCACTGGCCCTACCGGCCCAACAGGACCTACTGGTGTTGGTACAACAGGCGCTACTGGCCCCACTGGTCCCGCCGGCGGCCCAACAGGACCAACCGGCGCCACTGGCCCTACAGGGCCAGCAGGTGGCCCAACGGGTCCTACCGGCGCTACTGGTCCTACCGGACCGACAGGACCTACTGGCGCTGATGGTGTAACCGGAGCAACAGGTCCAACCGGACCTACTGGTCCGACAGGCCCAACGGGACCAACTGGATCTACCGGTCCTTTTATTCCTATTCTTATTAGCGCAACTCAGACAGGAGCACCGGGTACAGACGCGAACGTAGTAAATATCGGTACTCTGGAAAATCCGCTTTTAGAATTTGTTATTCCTGCAGGCATTACCGGGCCAACAGGTGTTGCTGGTGACGACGGCGCAACTGGCCCAACCGGACCTACTGGTCCCACAGGCACTGATGGGGCAACAGGCCCAACCGGACCTACCGGGCCAACCGGACCTACTGGTGCTGATGGTGCAACAGGCCCAACCGGACCCACCGGACCGACAGGCGCTGATGGTGTCGACGGAGCGACAGGTCCAACCGGACCTACTGGTCCGACAGGCGCTGATGGTGTCGACGGAGCGACCGGACCGACAGGACCTACTGGTCCAACGGGCACGGCTGCACTGGCTGCCTATGGTACCTTTGTTTCTACTACTCCGCGAGTTATCGCTCTTGGCGGACAAATTCCTTTAGATATTGTCCAGAATACTAGTCTCGGAGTGACCTTTGTTTCCGGAAGTCCTACCGTTACTGTGAATGTTGCCGGCGTTTATAATATTATTTATAGTGTTAGAACCACTGTATCTGTTGGCGCGGTCGTTAATCTCCAGGTCAATGGCTCTACTCTTGCTAATAGTGGTCTTACCGCGTTAGTTGATATTGCGCAGCGCACAGGCTATGCAACAGTAACCCTTGCTGCGGGAGATACCGTTGCTATCGGTACATCCGGCCTCGCTTTAACTCTGGCTGGTGGCGCCAACGCATTTTTGAACTTGATCAAGATTGCCTAAGCATAGTTCGGTTACTTAGCAAACCCACCCGCTATGCAGGTTGAGTAAAAGTCACAATAAGAAAACCTCCTTTGATAGAATCAGGCAGGCTGCCGGCCAGCCGGAATCAAAGGAGGTTTTCATGTCTGCGCTAAAATAGGTTTTATTTTTCGCAAACCAGCTTATTTATTTTATAAAAAAGCCTTTTTTATTTTTTCTATCAATTCATCGAGATCAATAGGCTTGCCAATATGCTCATTCATTCCACATTCCAGGCATTTTTCAATATCCTCACGGAAGACATTGGCAGTCATGGCAATGATGGGAACCCTTTGCGCCTCGGGGCAATTTTCCAGAGAGCGGATTTTTTGTGTAGCCTCAAAGCCGTCCATTTCCGGCATATGAATATCCATGAGGATAAGATCAAAAAGCTGAGGCTGCATTTGATATTTTTCAACAGCTTCCTTGCCATTTTCGACACAGTGAATTTGCACCCCTGTGCCCTCCAGCAAGGCGATGACGATTTCGCGGTTGATTTCCATATCATCCGCCAATAGTATGGTCTTGCCTGCAAAAAGTTCTTCTTTTGTTTTTGCGACGCTTGGCCTTTGCGAAAGAGATTTGTCCGCCAGACATTCGTTGATGCAATCCATAATGACGGAGGAAAACAACGGTTTTTGGATGAAATGCTGTACTCCTGCGTCAAGGGCTTCTTTCTCAATGACGCTCCATTCTGTTGCGGAAATCATGATAATAACAGAATTGTCATGATCCAGCATTTTAATCCTGCGGGTCAATTCAATGCCATCCATTTCCGGCATCATCCAGTCGATAAAGATTACATTGTATGGAGCAGCGGCATTTTTTTGCACCTGTGCCAGTGCTGCCCGGCCGCTAACAGCTGTATCGCAAACGATTTTGCCGGGTTCAAAAAGATAGCGAAAATAGGTGAGGACATCTTCGGAATCATCTACCGCCAACACGCGGATATTATCTGTCACTACCGGCAGCATTTTGTTTTCTTCAGTTCCGCGCTGAACCTGAATAGTAAAGGTAAAGGTTGAGCCATTCCCCGGTTCTGATTCAACACTGATCGTGCCGTTCATCAATTCCACAATACGCTTGGAGATAGCCAGCCCCAGCCCGGTACCGCCGAATTTTCTGGAGATACTGCCATCCGCCTGTTCAAATGAGCGGAATAATTTTTTTTGCTGTTCTTCGGAAATTCCGATGCCCGTATCAGTCACGCTGAATTGCAGAGTACATTCACCGTCCACTTCCCGTAGCCGCCGGACGTCAAGTGTAATCTGCCCTTGTTCCGGTGTGAATTTGGCAGCATTTGACAACAGATTTGTCAGCACTTGGGCGATGCGCTGCTCATCACCGACCAGCCCCTTTGGCAGCTCCCGGTCTAAATGAATCTGGAACTCCTGCTTCTTGGCATCGATAGGAAAGGCCAGCACATTTGTGATATTAATCAGCATTTTTTCCAGCTGGAAGTTGGAGTAGGAAAGCTCCAGCTTGCCGGATTCAATCTTGGACATATCCAGAATATCATTTATAACGCCCAATAAATGCTTGGAGGCATTTTCGATTTTGTCCAGGCAATATTCGTATCGTTCTACAGTATCGGACATGCGGGCTATGCTCGCCATACCGATAATAGCGTTCATCGGAGTTCGTATTTCATGGCTCATGCGGGACAAGAACTCACTTTTGGCCATATTTGATTTTTCTGCCTGGAGGATATTTTGCAGCATTTTGTTAATGGATGTGCTGAGCGCGTATAATTCCATATTATGAGAATACTTGTCAGTATCAATAGTCGCGTCTTCGCTGATTGACAAGACATCCACGGATAATTCATTTAGCGGCTTGACGACAATACGCGATAAAAAGTAGAAGAGGATCACGACAAACAAGATCATTAAAACGACAAGGATCAGGCTGGACAGACCTACGGCCTGCATGCCCGCTGAATAAATAGTGCGCGGCTGGCTGATTTTCAGCAGCAGCTTGTTGCCGGAAATATCATCTATTATCTTTTGCAAAGATAAGCTGGTGTTGCCATTAAAGTGAGTGGTGTCTCCCAAGGCAAGCTCTTCTTCGCTGGGAACGACGATTTCAAACTCAAAGGTATCTGATCTGGTCATGCGGCGGATATTCGCATTGTCGCACACTCTGCCCATTAAGATAGTTCCGGCAGGTTCTCCGCTGGCATCACTGCGCAAAATAGGCATCATGGATATGGAATAGGCCTCGCCGTTAAAATAATAGTATCCGGAGATGCCGTTGTGCGACTCTAAGCGAAGCTCCTCGTCAAGCAAAGCATAGTTGTTCAAAAACTCCTCGGTAATCCCATCCAGCGACTCAGCCAAACCCATAGGCATTTCACCCATCTTTTTACTCAGCAAGTCGTAGAAACTGGTGTACAGCACGCGCGTTTGCGTATCCCGGATAATGACAAAATTGATTCCCAGCTTATCGAGAGCATTAGCATGCTCCCAGTTAATTTCAACATACTCCGGGAAATTGCCGAGTGCGTATTCATATGTATCATCCCAACAAGACCAGTCCCAGGTGGCGGATTGCAGATTAGCCTCTCCGTCGCTCAAGACGCCGGATATGGAGTTATTAAGCTCTGTAATATGCAGATTTTCCGTTTGATGCAGTGTAGTGACCATGCGAAAATAGAAGATAAGAAAAAATACGAAAAAAAAGACAAGCAAAAGAATCCCGACATAGCGGAAAAGCAGCGAGCGTATAGATTTGTTTTTATGGGTTTTGCTGCCCATCTTCTTATATCACCCCTGGATCAAGGAATCTGCGCCCCAAAATATCGACGAACAATACTTTTTTGTGTATTTATATAGCAAAGCAAAGGAATCAAGACACAGCAGAATACGGCATATAATGGCAATACTTGGGCCATCATATGATATTTTGTAGACAGGCGGAATGCTTCCTTTTCGCAAATACGCCGCCGTTTGAAGCGGCGACTTTTATTTTTTATCTATCAATAATTTTTATAGCTTGTTATAGCTTTTACAGACATGTTTATTTTGGCTTATCACTGCCTCAACACCAGATATATTATATAGCAAAAATTCACGTTTTACAATAATTGTTTTTACACTTTATCAAAAACGACTTCACGCCTATTTATTCAGAAATGTCGTTTTGATAGCGTAAATTATAAAATCATATAATCATTTGCTAACGTTTTATCAATAATATATTGTTTTTGTGCCGAAAATTTGCAAACTATCTATTTTGTACTGTAAAATCTACGGTTTTTGATAGTATAAATAATATGTTAAATATTTGTTATTATTTAACTAGAGCAAGTAGGGGTAAAATAATGAAAAATAATTTTCATAAAATTTTATTATTAGTTTTTTTGCTATTTGTACTGGTTTTAGTCTCGCCAAACATCATTATAGCTTCTAGTGAAAATCAAAAGGTAAGCGCGGAAGAGGTTGTTTTTCAAAAACGAATTGGCGTGTATACTGTATCAATTACCGCATTAATAGCTAATAAAGAAGATAATCCTGTTTTTATTGATATACTAGACGCGGCTTGCGACATTCCCCGGCTTTACCCTAAAAGATGGCTGGGGGAGCTGGAATATGATGTAATTATTGCAGAGGACGCCAAGAGTATCGAGGGCACATTTTTTGGATTCTCAAGAACTTATATCGGCATCAGCAAACAATTATATATAAATACTGATGGTGACAGCGTCAATTTTTCTATAACTATTGACGAGTTTATTGGCAAAGAGAGAAGTGGTGATATCAAAATGTCAGGATATGAGATTACTGCAATTATTATCAATGCCTTAATTCTAATATTTTATGTAGCAATTTTTTGCTTATTTTTATCACTTATTATCAAGAATAAAAAATAGTTTAGTTTTTATGCCGGCATAAACATAAAAAAGATATGGTGAGCCAAAATAAAGAGAGAGGGTGAATTCGCCCTCTCTCTTTATTTTGTTAAAAAGCGCTATGCTCAATTATTCATAATCAGCGTGGATGCTTCCCTTGAGATGATTGTTTGCCATCAGCTGCTCAATTTCTGCCAGCTGCGACTGGTCAAAACGCAGCGCAATACCGCAGCTTTCGGAAAAGCGGCGTGGGGTAGGCATCAGCGTCACCGGCATCAGCTGACGCAGGGTTTTATCTGCACTAATCGCATCATGGGTTGATTCAAAAAGGACAACCCCGTATTTGATCATAAAGAAACCACCTTATCAGCAGCTTGCATTCGGCCGAGAATCTCAAACATATTGCTGACAGAGCCCACTTTCAGCTGGCCGGAGAGATTGTAGTAGTCAAGGCAAGTGCCGCAGACTAGTATTTCTACGCCCTTAGCCGCCAGGTTTTGCAAGTGCTCAATTATTGCCTCGTCTATAACCGCCAGTTTAACGCCATCATTCATCAGCAGGATTTCAGCAGGCAAATCATCACTCTCGCCGAGGACATAGAAAAACATCTTTATTAAAGAGCTGCCCAAATCCCTGTCCCCGCTGCCGATAATATCGCGGCCGGCAAATATTGCCCAGTGGCTGCCCGTGGGACAAACAGCGGTCGCGGTGAGAGCCTCCGCTGCCGCGGGATTAGGCATACTGCCGTTTTTGGAAAGCAGCAGAGCAAAACCGCCGTCAATTTCGGTAATATCAATATCATAGGCCATAGCAGTTGCCAGCTTGGTGACATTTTCTTTGGCCATCGCATTATCAACTTCAACGCAAATATTCGTTTCCCCGGCATCAATTTCTTTTTTGGTCATAACCACCGGGATAGGGCAGGCTTTGCCTTTGGCATCAATATTTTTCATTTGGCCCTCCTTTGGCCTCCTTCAATAGCAGGATATATTTTGAATATATAATACTGCCTCTTTTTTGTCAAACATGCTCAAGCAGGTGGATCAGCCAGTGCTGTTTTTAGCCGCCAAAAGCACTATTATTAATCTCGATTTATAGGATGCGTCTATAGATATAATAGATTTATCATTAAATATGATAAATCTATTTTTGCTAATGTCTGCTTCACAAAAGGGAAATAAAAAAACAGGCCTTGCGAAAAGGCTTGTTTTTTATTCTTGATATCTGTCATCGAAAGGATTATTTATCATTCATAGCGCTGGCAATCGATACCCGGGCTTTGCTGATATGGTCGACAGCCAAGGCTTTGGCCAAGTCGCTGTCTCCGGCGGCAATGGCGTTCATAATATTGCGGTGCTCGATCAGCATTTGCGGAATACGGTCCGGCTTGGTTAGGGATTTATAGCGCGCCAATTTGACAAATTTATGATAATTGCTCATCATATTGCGCAGCGCCCTGTTTTTGCCGGCTTTGCAGATAATATCATGAAAGCGGGAGTCAAGCTCAACAACCTTGTCAACATTACCTTTGCTGATATAGAATTCAGTCATGTTGATGATTTCTTCCAGCTCAGTCAATTCCTCAGGAGTAATACGCTCAGCCGCCAGTTTGGCCGCCAAGCCTTCCAGCTCCAGCTTAATCGTATAAATATCATCAATATCGGTAAGCGTAATCCCCAGAACTACCGCGCCCTTGTGGGGGATAGATTCCACCAGTCCCTCTTGTTCAAGACGGCTGAAAGCCTCACGCAGGGGCGTACGGCTGACCCCCAGCTCTTCGCAAAGCTTTTTCTCATTTAAGGTCATTCCCGGGGGATATTTGCCGCTGATGATATTTTGTTCCAGCTCGCGAAAAACACGGCTGCGTAAACTTTTGCCATCAGTTTCCTGCATATTGACAGTAGTATTCATAAATTTACCTCATTTGGCAAACAGTTGCTTTTTGCTTGTTCATGCTAGAGCATGGCGGCAATCAGCGCATCGGCAAATTCTTTGGTACCGGTGTTGCCACCCAGGTCATAGGTGAGATATTTGCCTTCAGTCACAACTTTGATCAAAGCTTTTTCTATTTTTGCCGCAGCTGCTTTTTCGTTCAGATAATCCAGCATCATCTTAGCTGAAAGCAGCAGGGCTGTCGGGTTAGCCAGGTTTTGTCCGGCGCGTTTGGGCGCGCTGCCATGAATGGCTTCAAAGACAGCGGCATTGGCGCCGATATTGGCGCCCGGGGCAACGCCTAAGCCGCCCACCAGTCCGGCGCAAAGATCAGAGACAATATCACCGTACAGATTGGGCAGTACCAACACATCGTAGTTCTCCGGCATCGTAACCAGCTTCATGCACATAGCGTCAACAATCATATCTTCAAACTCAATATCTGGATAATTGGCGGCAATATTGCGCGCCTCTTCGAGGAACATGCCGTCAGTACACTTCATAATATTGGCTTTATGCACTGCGGTAACTTTTTTGCGATTATTATCGCGTGCATAATCAAAGGCATATTTGATGATACGGCGGCAGCCTTCACGGGTGAAGATTTTAATGCTTTCCGCCGCATCCTTGCCCACCATATGCTCAACACCGGCGTAAAGATCCTCAGTGTTTTCACGCACTACCATCAGGTCGATATTGTCATAGCGGGAAGGGATATTGGGATATGTTTTAGCAGGGCGCATATTAGCGTAAAGATCAAGCGCCTTGCGCAAAGCAACATTGACGCTGCGGAAACCGCCGCCAACCGGCGTAGTGATCGGCCCTTTTAAGGCTACTCTGGTTTGCTTGATGCTTTCGATCACATGATCAGGCAAAGGAGTGCCATATTTATCAATCATCGCCAAACCGGCCTCTTGATAGTGCCAGTTAATTTTGACTCCGGTTGCTTCTACTACACGTTTAGTCGCCTCGGCAATTTCCGGGCCAATGCCGTCGCCGGGGATAAAGGTTACTTCATGTACAGGCATCTGTTTCATCCTCACTTCATATTTAGTTTTATTGAGATTAACTATAGCGTATTCATCTGCTCTACGCTGATCCAGGGCTGGGAAATATGGGTAATATGACATTACCCCACCTCCTCATGATTAGTTGTTCTTGGTATAGTTCAGACAACCGCCGGCCAAAAGCATGGCTGCCTGACGGTCGGAAAGATTGGCAATCGCCTTGAAAGCATAGCCTTGGGTCTTATTGGTGACAGTAAAGGGAGTCTCATTAATCGCTGCCTTTACCTGCTCAGGAGCATTACTAATCACCAGTTCATCGCCCTCTTGGATTTTGGCATAATCAGCCTCATCGGCAAAGGTTAGAGGAATAATGCCATTGTTGATCAGGTTTGCGGCATGAATGCGGGCAAAGGATGTAGCGAGCACAGCCTTGATCCCCAGATAAAGCGGGGCCAATGCCGCATGCTCGCGGCTGGAGCCTTGGCCGTAATTGCTGCCGCCGATGATGAAACCGCCGCCTTTGGCCTGTGCCTTAGCGGGGAATTCAGGGTCGCAAGGGGTCAGACAATATTCTGATAGATAAGGAATATTGGAGCGGTAAGGCAAGAGGCTGGCATTGGAGGGCATGATATGGTCAGTGGTGATATTGTCCTCGGTTTTGATCAGCACCTCGCCGCTGATCTGCTCTGGCAGCGCCTTATTAATCGGGAAAGGTTTGATATTGGGGCCGCGCACAACTTCCACTTCTTCGCCGGCTGCGGCAGGCGCTATCACCATGTTATCAGCGATAGGGAAGCTCTCCGGAACCAAGGTGGCGGGCGCCGGGCTAAAATCGCGCGGGTCAGTCAAGACGCCTGTGATTGCGGAAACAGCTGCTGCCTCCGGGCTGACCAGATATACCTGAGCCGAAGCAGTACCGCTTCTGCCGTAGAAATTGCGGTTGAAGGTGCGCAGCGAAACTGCGTCAGTAGCAGGAGCCTGCCCCATGCCGATGCAGGGGCCGCAGGCACTCTCGAGAATACGCGCGCCGGCATTGATCATCTTGGTTAAAGCGCCGTTTGCCGCCAGCATGGAAAAAACCTGTTTGCTGCCGGGGGCAATCACCAGGCTGACATGTTCCGCTACCGTCTGGCCGTCCAGGATGGCAGCCACCTTCATCAGGTCGGCAAAAGAAGCGTTGGTACAGCTGCCGATAGCCACCTGATCAACCTTGATCGGGCCAATGGCGCTGATAGAGCTCACATTGTCCGGCATAGAAGGCTGGGCAGCCAGCGGGGTTAATTTATCAAGATTAATAGTAATTTTTTCGTCATAGCTGGCATCATCATCTGCCAGCAGCTCCTGCCAGTCATCTTCTCTGCCCTGGGCTTTTAAGAACTGGCGGGTAACCGCGTCACTGGGGAAGACAGAGGTGGTCGCGCCCAGCTCAGCGCCCATATTGGTGATAGTAGCGCGTTCAGGTACGCTAAGGGTGGCAACTCCATCGCCGCCATATTCCATAATTTTGCCCACGCCGCCTTTAACGCTGAGCAGGCGTAAGACCTCAAGAATAATATCCTTGGCCGCCACCATTGGCTGCAATTTGCCTTTCAGCTCAATCAAACAAACCTTGGGCATCAGCAAATAGTAGGGCCCGCCGCCCATGGCCACTGCCACGTCAAGACCACCGGCGCCGATGGCCAGCATACCGATGCCGCCGCCGGTGGGCGTATGGCTGTCCGAGCCAAGCAGGGTTGCGCCTGGTTTGCCAAAGCGCTCCAAATGCACCTGGTGGCAAATGCCATTGCCCGGACGGGAAAAGTAAATGCCGTGCTTTTTGGTCACGCTCTGGATATACTTGTGGTCGTCCGCGTTTTCAAAACCTGCTTGCAGCGTATTATGGTCAATATAGGCTACGGATTTATCAGTTTTGACCTTATCAATGCCCATCGCCTCAAACTGGAGGTAGGCCATAGTGCCGGTGGAATCCTGAGTGAGGGTTTGGTCAATGCGGATCGAAATTTCGCTTCCTGCTTTCATCTCCCCGCCGAGTAAATGCTTGCTGATAATTTTTTGTGCGATGTTTAGACTCATGCTAGCTCTAATCTCCTTTTTATTAAATAGTCACCACAATAATCGTAACTATTAATAATTAATCAAGGACGCCCAATTCCCTGCCAACTTCAGTTAATTCTTCAAAACCGATAGTAGTAACGCGGCCGCCTTCATATTCTTTGTCAACCCAGTCTTTGAGCTTGACCACGCGTTCATCGTTTTTATCGACAGCCGCTTTCAGGTGGCTGCTCATCCACATGGCAATACCGGCATTGCCGGAGGTTTGGGTAATCGCCACCCCAGGAGGGCTTTTGAGCAAGGTAGTGGTGTCAAAGATATTATAGATTTCTTCATCCTTGAGCAGACCATCCGCATGAATACCAGCTTGTGTAACATTAAAGGCGCTGCCCACAAAAGGAGTTGAGGGCGGAATTTTGTAGCCCAGGTCAGATTCATAATAATCAGCAATATCGCGGATAACAGTGGTGTCCATACCGTCCAAGGTGCCCCTTAACTGGGCATATTCAACGACCATAGCCTCAAGCGGTGTGTTGCCGGTGCGCTCGCCAATGCCCAGCAAAGAGCAGTTGACAGCAGCGGCGCCATATAGCCAGGCAGTGGCGGAATTTACTACAGATTTATAAAAGTCATTATGCCCGTGCCACTCAATCAAATTGGGCGGGAAACCGGCATAGTTGCGCAGCCCGTAGATGATACCGGGGACGCTACGGGGCATAGATGCTCCGGCATAGGGGATGCCATAACCCATGGTATCGCAAGCGCGGATTTTAATGGGGATATTACTTTCTTTCATCAGGTTGCTCAATTCCAGCGCAAAGGGAATTACAAAACCATAAAAATCCGAGCGGGTAATATCTTCAAAATGGCAGCGGGGAATAATTCCCACCTCAAGAGCCTGAGATATCACAGAGATATAGTCTTTTAGGGCCTGCGCACGGGTTTTCTTCAACTTTTTGAAAATATGATAATCAGAGCAGCTGACGAGAATGCCGCATTCTTTAAGGCCCATATTTTTGGCCAGCTCAAAATCTTTTTTGGTAGCGCGAATCCAGCCGGTGATCTCCGGGAAATAATAGCCCAAATCCTGGCAGCGTGAAAGCGCGGCTTTGTCGCGGTCGCTGTAGAGGAAAAATTCACATTGACGGATTTTGCCTTTTGGTCCGCCCAGCCTATGTAACATTTTATAAAGGCGCACGATCTGGTCAGGGGTATAGGGAGCGCGGCTTTGCTGACCATCGCGGAAAGTAGTATCAGTAATCCAGATTTCTCTGGGAGGATCAGTAGGAGTTAAGCGGTGGTTAAACGCGCATTTGGGAATCTCTTCATAATTAAACATATCCCGATGCAGGTTTGGTTCTGCCACATCTTGCAGGCTATATTTGTATTCGCTTTCAGTAAGAACATTTTTTGAAGTATTAAATTCAATCACAGTTCGAACCCCCTTTGCATTTACTGTATTTGCGCATGGCGAAAATTTTGTATTCTTGTATACAATCTTTGTATACAAGAATACAAAATTTTGGGGGTTTTGTCAAGAGAAAAATACACAATCTGATCATAAAACTTCATTTTTATTTTAGTTGATAAAATAAACAACAGAAAAAAATATCTTTTTCGCTATATTCATGCTCAAAATAAGCGCCATAATTCTCTTGGCTCAAAAAAATATATTTAGCCCGCTTATGTCTAGCCATTAGGGATTCGAACCCCATACGGTTTTGACTGAAAAACGCTGGCATCTCCCGTTGAAAAAATTACTTCCCGTAGATATACTACGAAAAGCAATTTTTCCACCAAGATCTGTTTAGTTAAAACCAAGATGTTGCATCTTGCGTTTTAACT
>JAVBKT010000005.1:0-44701 GCA_031553915.1 Bacillota bacterium | reverse complement strand
AAATTTCTAGCCCGTTTACGGGCTGCAGGTATTAATCTCACGCAAATGTCAGGCCATCAATACGCCACGTGAGGCGTTGCTGGTATCTTAGGGTTACACCCGTATATGAAATACCCCCGGCTTCGCCGGGGGATATTTATTATATTTATTTAAGCAAAGCCGAGATTCCCTGTTTGCCCAGCCACACCGCGCCCAGGCATAAAACAACACTGGCAACCACGTATAGCAGCATCAGGCCAAATTTGCCGCCCTCCATCAGCCGCAGAGCATCCAGAGAAAAAGTAGAGAAGGTGGTAAACCCGCCGCAGATACCCACTTGGAAAAAGAGGATAAGCAGCAGATTGTGACTGGTGAAGTGGCTGGTCAGACCATAGATGACACCAATAGCCAGGCTGCCGGAAATATTTATCAGCGCAGTCATCAAGGGAAAAGCGGTTGCCACAGGGATCAAGCCCAGCAGATAACGGAATATGGCGCCGATAAAACCGCCTGCGCCAACACATAAGCATTTGAGCAGCATAGTAATCCTCCAGCGATCAAAAGTCTCAGTCAAGTGTGTTTTATCTTTATTTTGCGTAGCAGTTAAAATCCTCTAAACTACCATTAAACACATTCATATCAATATATTTCTCCTCGCCGTCATAGCCTTTTAGCTTTTCCCGGTTCGTGTATTGCCAGAAGGTCCATTCCTGATCAGAAAACGTTTTCGGATTTGAAAACACATTACGAATCCACAGGTCGTAACTGGTGTAATGCCCGTCCAGATAGAAATTATACGCTTTTTCTGTAGCATAGATGATCGGTCTCATATTATAATAGTTTTCCAATTCGTTGAGCAGAACTGTTAGCTCTGCTCTTACTATTTCTGCATTTGGCAGATTTTTTTCTTTATCGCCATAAAATTCAAAATCAACAACGGGAGGCAACATGTTTTCACTTTTTTTAACTGTTTTGATGAAGTTATCCGCCTGCGTTTGACCGCTGCTGTCAAAGCTGAAAAAATGATATGCGCCCACGTGCAATTCGGTTTTTAACGCCTGCACATAATTATATTCAAAATAGCTGTCAACATAGCTGCTTCCTTCAGTAGCCTTTATAAAAGCAAAGTCAATATTTTGGCTGCTTATGGTTTCCCAATCAATAGCGCCTTGATATGACGACACATCAATGCCGCGAACAGGATATTTGTCTTTTGATGGATTATTAAAGAGAATAACGCCAAAATAAAACAGTGCCGCTATAATAGCTGCTATAATAATTAAAGAAAGCGCTGGGATTATAATTTTATGTTTGATTTTTATAACCGCACCTCCGCTAATACAAACATTTATCAGTATACACTATACCATAGAATAACACATTCATATACTGGTACGCAAATTTACACCAATATAAGATAAAAGGCCGCTTGTGCGGCCTTTTATCTCCCTGCGACAGGATAGAGGGGAGCATGAAGGAGGTATAACAGTTCATTTTGGGTACATATAGGCATGATACATATAATATTAACAATTGCCATATAATTGTTGCGAGGGCTTGTCACCTTTCTTTCGATTTTAGAAAAAGGAAATTGTCCAAGCGAAGAAGAATTATTGTAGCGGCAGAAGTATTGCTCTAACAGAGCGAGTGGTTTTGCCTTATTGTTTCGGATGAAGATTCGGGAGCTGCCTGGACAACAGTAACCGAATGAGCAAACTTCTGCCGCCGAAACACCGTGATTAAGCGTTGGAAAGGGAAAAAATAACTATGAATCAAAACAAAAATAACGAAGGCGAACTGATTTCTGTGCAGGTAGAGCCGCGGGATATAGATTTGTTTAATAAGCTGATAGAAGGCTATGACCATATGGCTTTGGTCACCACTATTGATCCTAGCCTTGGCAAGCTGGTGCTGCGTGTGGCCCGTCATGCCAAAGCTGATATTATGGCTATTTTGCATTGCCTGCCGATCCCGGTTTCTGTAGATATTACTTAATCAGTCGGCGATTTTTTCGATTTGGTCAATCAAATCCCGGCATTCCTGCCAATTGTTTCCACCCAGATAATATTCACGAAGCTCTTCGCTCAGCTGCTCTTGCAGTTGGGCTTTTTTTTCGGTCTCAGTCATTACTGTTGCCGCAGGATAAAAATCTGCGTTTTCGAAAACAAATACGGAAATAAGTATTAAAACCAAGAGTATGGCAAAGACCCAGGGGAACATTTTTCTTGCAGTCATTTTATACCACCGGTTGATTTTAGGATTATGTTAGCTATATTCAGGTTTGCCGCAGATAAAACCTGCCCAAAAACAGCCGCAAATTCACCTAAATTCCCCTTGCTTTTTTAATATCAATGTGATATCATATTGATATTAAAAGGAGGTTTAATTATGAACGAAACCAAACAAACCATTCAGGAAAAACCAGCCTGGAAAATTAATGGCTTTATTGCCATCTTTTTATCGCTTGCTTTTCTGGCCCTCTCAGTCTTTCTTTTTATCAATATGGTACAAAGCGGCGGCGCCTACAAGGCCATTCTGGCTACGCTGGCGATACTGATTGCTTTTGTCTTTTTGCTGGGGCTGGTAGTGGTGCAGCCCAATACCGCCAAGGTTATTACCTTTTTTGGCAAATACACCGGCGTGCTGCGCGAAAACGGCATTTGGATGGTAGTACCCTTTTCGACATCGAAAAAAGTATCTTTGCGCGTGCGCAACTTTAATTCCGAAAAGCTGAAGGTTAATGATGTCAACGGTAACCCGATCGAAATCGCCGCGGTGATTGTTTTCAAGGTTATTGATTCGGCCAAAGCGGTCTTTGATGTCAACAGCTATGAGCAGTTTGTCGAAATTCAGTCTGAGACCTCGCTGCGTCATGTTGCGGCGCAATATCCCTATGATGATTTTGACAGCGGCAATTTTTCCTTGCGTTCCAATGCTGATGAAGTCAGCCAGGAATTGCTCAAAGAGCTGCAAAGCAGATTGCAGATTGCCGGCGTAGAGATTATGGAGGCGCGTCTTACTCATTTGGCTTATGCCACGGAAATAGCTTCCGCAATGCTGCAGCGCCAGCAGGCAGCAGCCATTCTGGCAGCGCGGCAGATTATCGTGGAAGGTGCGGTTGGCATGGCGCAAATGGCCATCGAAAAGCTGGAACAGGAGGGGCAGTTTGACCTTGATAATGAGCGAAAAGTTAATATGATCAATAATATTATGGTGTCGATTATTACAGATAAATCCAGCCAGCCGGTGATTAATGTTGGGAGTATGTATTAACCATGACTGAGAAAAAAAGCTTCCCTTTGCGCATAAATTCACAAATATATGATGCTATTGAAGCCTGGGCAAATGATGAATTGCGTAGTGTAAATGGCCATATTGAATTTTTGCTCAGGGAAGTTTTGAAAAAAGCAGGCAGGCTGACAAAAAAAAATGATACTGCGCCACCAAAGCCAGCCAAAATGTGATATAATGGAGGTTATAAATGAATAAAACAGAACGCTGCCCGGAATGCGGCAGCCGCTATATCGGGGAAGGAATTCTTTCCAACGCCACCATGGCTGCCAAAGGCCGCTTCTGGGCCTCCTCTAAAGTGATGGCTGATATTTGCAGCAATTGCGGTTTGGTGATTAAGCTGAAAGTAGAAAAACCGGAGAGATTTTACCTCGATCAAAAATAGGAGGAAATATGATTATTAAAACGGCAGCGGAATTAGCTGCCATGCAGGAGATCGGCCGGATTTGCGCTATTACCTTGAAGAAAATGAGCGAGGCCATCACCCCGGGGATGACAACTAAAGAGCTTGATTTAATCGGTGCGGAAATACTTGCCTCTTATGGAGCGAAATCCGCGCCGATTACTTGTTACAATTTTCCCGGGCATAATTGCATCAGTGTCAATGATACGGTGGCTCACGGCATACCCGGGGATATAGTGATTGCCATAGGCGATATTGTCAATATCGATGTTTCCGCGGTAAAAGACGGGTTTTTTGGTGATAATAGCGGCAGCTTCCCGGTATTGCCGATCAAAAACAAAACGCAAAAACTGCTGGATGTCGGCAAAGAAGCGCTGAGCCAAGCCATTGCCTCGGCTGTAGCCGGTTTCCCGATTAACGCTATTGGTCTGGCCGTAGAAAAATGCGCCAAGCGGCACGGCTACAAAACTATCCGTAATCTGTGCGGCCATGGCGTAGGGCACACTCTGCATGATGATCCGGACAGCGTACTGAACTATTATGAGAAAAGAGATAACCGCATTTTAGAGCCGGGGCTGGTTTTGGCCATTGAGCCCTTTATCAGCAGCGGCGATGAATATGTAGAAGAGCTAAATGACGGCTGGACCCTAAAAACACCGCGCAGGCATCAGGTGGTGCAGTTTGAGCATACAGTTATGGTAAGGGAAAATCAGCCGCCTTTGATTCTCACCTTGGCGGAATAGCGTAAACGATTAAAAAATTACGAGGATAGATAATGGAAATAGCAACAGCGTTGAGTGAGCTCAAAAATTTGCAGCTGAAAATGCATGCTTATAATCATGCCAGCGGTATGATATATCTGGATAGCGTAACTGTGGCCCCGCCGGAAAGCGTGGCTGGCAGGGGACAGACGCTGGCCATCCTCTCCGAAGAAAGCCATAAACTTTTTGCCAATGATCAGGTTGGCGGGCTGCTGGCTTTTTTGCTGGAGCATCAAAAGCAGCTTTCCTGGCAAGAGCAGCGAGAAGCAGAAGAGCTGCAACGCAGCTATGAGATGCTCTCCAAGATTCCCCTTGATGAGTACAGTGCATATGCCGTGCTGATTAATGAGGCGGAAAGCATCTGGCACAAGGCTAAAGAGAACGATGATTTTGCCCTCTTTGCGCCTTATCTGGAACGGGTCTTTGATTTCAACCGCCGTTTTGCCGCCTATTATGATGCCACAAAAGCCCCCTATGATGCTTTGCTGGACCAGTATGAGCGCGGCATCAGCGTAGCGCAGCTGGATCCCTTTTTTGCTTTGCTGCGCGAGCAATTAGTGCCGCTGATCAAAGAGATTGCCTCTTTGCCCGCGCCGGATGATAGTTTTCTCTTCCGCCGCTGCGCTATTGCTGAGCAGCGCAAATTTTCCGCTTTTCTCATGCAATTAATCGGCCTAGATCAGCGCTATTGTGGCCTGGGCGAGAGCGAGCATCCTTTTACGATTGAGTTTAATAATCGTGATGTGAGAATTACCACCAAATATCATGCCGGCGATTTTACCTCTTCCATGTACAGCGTTATTCACGAGGGCGGCCATGCCCTCTACGAGCTGCATATTGCCGACGAGCTGAGCTATACTTGTCTTGGCTCCGGCGTATCAATGGGCGTGCATGAAAGCCAGTCGCGCTTTTATGAGAATATTATTGGCAGGTCGGAGCAATTTATCGGCTATGTTTTGCCCAAGCTGCAAGAATTGTTCCCCGGCAATTTTTCGGATATTAAGGCGGCACAGCTCTATCAGGCGGTCAACAAAGTGCAGCCGTCATTGATTAGAATTGAAGCGGATGAGCTGACCTATCCTTTTCATATCATCATCCGCTATCAGCTGGAAAAGGCTTTGATTGACGGCGGTTTAGCTGTTGCTGATTTGCCCGCGGCCTGGCATGATTTGTATCAGGAATATTTGGGGGTAGAGGTAACAAGTGATAAGCAGGGCGTCCTGCAGGACAGCCATTGGTCCGGCGGCAATATCGGCTATTTCCCCTCCTATGCTTTGGGCAGCGCTTATGCCGCGCAGATGCTGGCAGCTATGGAAAAAGCAATTCCGGTGTGGACAGATGTTGAGCAGGGAGATTTAAGCGGCGTTAATCTTTGGCTAACTGACAAACTGCATAAATTCGGCGGCTTGCGCCCGCCTGCCGCCGCAGTGGAATATGCGGTAGGCGCGCCGTTTGACCCCAAGCATTATCTTAACTATCTGCAAAAGAAGTATCGCAAAATCTATGGGATTTAGCCGCGGCTTTTGCGGACAGAGAAAATTAAACAAAAACAGAGACTCTTATTTAAGAGTCTCTTTGTGCATATTTCATATAGTTAAAATTTTTAGCGGTGATATTCTTTGAAGCCGGAATATTCATCATCCTGCGACAAATCCATATCGTCGAAAATCTCTGCGGCGCGGGAACGTCCGACCGGCATCTTTTTCCTCGGCGCTCTCAATTTGCCGCCTATCATCAAATACAGCTTGGCCAGGGTGAAGCCGACCACAGCAGCCAGCAGCGACAGTAAAACCTTGAGGAGAACGCCGCCGACAGTAAGTAACCCTTCTCCCGCCATCAAGCAAGAGAGAATTACCGCAATCACCCCGAGGAACAGCGCCGGAAAAACAGTGCCGCCCTTGGTGGCCAGTGTCATCAAGGCTGAGGAAAGCAGCAGGCTGATCAGCCAAATAACCGCAGGCAAAGCCTGCCCGTCGCCGACCTCATTTTTACCCAGATAGACGATGATAGCCCAGATCAAAACAGCCAGGCAGCAAATTACGGCAAAAAGCAATAGGCTGGCAATGATGATTGGTATAATTCTGTAGGTATGCCCAAACCGGCTGAGTTTCCCCATATAACCACCTCTGTCGAAAAAAATCGAGACATAATAAGTAAATTTCTGCGCGGGAAGTGTTTTTCCTGCCTTAGCTTATGTTATAATAGCTTTATGGACAAAGAAAAAGTACGTTTACAAAAATTTTTGGCGGATATTGGCATTGCTTCCCGCCGCGCAGCGGAGCAAATGATTGCTGAGGGACGGGTGAAGGTGAATGGCAAGACCATCACCACCCAAGGGCTAACAATAGACCCCGCGCATGATAAAGTGAAGGTTGACGGCAGGGATATCGGACACAAACGCCCGTGCCTGCGCTATCTGCTTCTCTATAAACCCAAGGGCTATATCTGCTCGCTCAGCGATGAGAAAAAAAGACGGACGGTGATTGAGCTTTTGCCGGAGGTGGCAGAACGGGTTTATCCGGTGGGCCGCCTGGATTATGATACCTCGGGCGTGCTGTTGCTGACTAATGACGGCGATTTAACGCATAAATTGCTGCATCCGTCGCAGCAAATAGATAAAACCTATGTGGCGGAGGTGACAGGTATCCCTGACCGGCGCGCTCTGGAAAAATTGGCCAAAGGCGTCTGCCTGGATGACGGCATCACCGCGCCCGCAGAGGTGAAAATTTTAAAACGCAGCTCAGACGGCGCCTTGCTGGAGCTGAAAATTCATGAAGGCCGCAACCGGCAGGTGAAAAGAATGCTGGAGGCAGTGGGGCATCCGGTGCAGCGCTTGCAGCGCACCGCGGTCGCTTTTCTGACTTTGCAGGGCTTGCATCCGGGGCAATACCGCGAGCTGACCAAAAAAGAAATTGCCCGGCTTAAAGAACTGTAATCAACTGCAATAACAATTTTATTAAAAAGGAATTTTTTATGAAAGAAAAAGGATCGATACAGATATATACCGGCACCGGCAAGGGCAAAAGCACTGCTGCCTTTGGCTTGGCTCTGCGCGCCTCAGGATGGGGCTTGCGGACAGTGATTATCCAGTTTATGAAAACAGAAGGCGGTTCCGGGGAAAGCAGCGCCTGCGCTGCGCTGCCTTTGATCAGCATCTATGCCTTTGGCAGCGGCAACTTTCTGCGCAAGGGGACAAAGATTGCCCAGGTAGATCTAGATTTGGCTAAGGCGGCTATCGCCAAGGCCGAGGAAGCTTTTGCCGACCCGGCGACAGATATTGTCATCTTGGACGAGCTGAATAATGCTCTTTATTTTGATTTGGTCTCCGAGGCGGACTGCTTGTCGCTGATCAGCAAAAAAAGGCCGGATCAGGAGCTGATTATCACCGGACGCAATGCGCCGCAATGCCTGATTGATCTGGCTGATTTGGTAACAGATATGCAGGCAGTTAAGCATCCGGGAGACAAAGGCGTTAATGCCAGGCGGGGTATTGAATATTGAAAACAATTATTGTCATCGGCGCTGGCCCGGCAGGGATTATGGCTGCCTTAACCGCTGCCAATGCCGGGGCAGAGGTGCAATTATGGGAGCGCAATAAAAGTATTGGCAAAAAGCTGGCCATCACCGGCAAAGGCCGCTGCAATATTACCAATCAGGCTGATGCGCGTGAGCTGATCAAAAACATTCCCGGCAACGGCGCTTTTTTGTACAGCGCTTTTTCCCGTTTTGCCGCTCCTGAAACATATCAGTTTTTTGAGAGCCATGGTTTAGCCTTAAAAGTAGAGCGGGGCAGACGGGTGTTCCCCTGCTCAGATGATGCCAAAGAGGTGGTCGCTGTGCTGGAGACGGCTCTGAGCCAAGCGGGAGTGCAGACTATCCTTGGGCTGCGCGCCAAAAAGATAGTGCTCAAGAACGGGCAGACACACGGCGTCTATGATTATAGCGGCGCTCTGCATCCGGCGGATGCGGTAATAGTCGCTACCGGCGGTATTACCTATCCGGCGACCGGCTCCAGCGGCGACGGCTATGCTTTTGCCGAGAGCGCCGGGCATAGCATTATCACGCCTAAGCCATCACTGGTCCCGCTGGAAACAGTTGAAACCTGGCCCGCGCAAGTGAGCGGGCTGGCGCTCAAAAATGTGGAGATGAAAATTTGCGATCAGGATAAAGTGCTGGACAAGGCCTTTGGCGAAATGCTCTTTACCCATTTTGGCATTAGCGGGCCGATAGTGCTCAGCTTATCAAAGGCCGTAACCGCTTCGCCAAATGGCGGCAGCGGCCTCACCGCTATCATTGATTTGAAGCCTGCGCTCAGTGAGCAACAGCTGGACGAACGCCTGCAACGCAATATGCAGAAATTTTCCAAAAAGTATTTTATTAATAGCCTGGGCGAGCTGCTGCCCGCCTCTTTGATCCCGGTTTTTGTCGATTTGCTGGGCATTGCCGCGGATAAACCGGTTAATCAGATCAGCAAAGAAGAGCGCAGAGAAATGTTGCTGATGTTGAAAGCGCTGCCGCTGACCATCAAAAAGCCCCGTCCGATAGACGAGGCGATTGTTACCGCAGGCGGAGTCAATGTTAAAGAAATAGACCCGAAAACAATGATGTCCAAGCTGGTGGACGGGCTTTATTTTGCCGGCGAGGTACTGGATATTGACGGTTTTACCGGCGGCTATAATCTGCAAGCTGCGTGGAGCAGCGGCTATGTTGCCGGCAGCCATGCTGCTATGGGCTAGCCATTAGGGAGGTGCCAGCGTTTTCTTGCCAAAACTGCCAGCACAGACGGATGGCTGGTCGGGCTGGGCTAGGCAGAGCGACGACGCGTAGCTAGTGCATTAGCTGTTGCTTTGACGTAGGCAAAGGGCTAGGTAGGTCGAAGGCAGGCTGGCCGTCGCCGTCCGGGGCGCATGAGTTCGTATCCCTAATGGTTAAGACTCAAGCAGCTGCCAGCACAGACGGATGATTTGCTGATCATTATCCGCAGCGCTGTTAAAAAACTCAATATGGCCGTCTTCGGACGCCGGGCTGCGCAAATTGTTTTCCAGCAGCTGGCGTTCTGTTTCTTTGGCAGTACCTGCCAGGCCGTCAAACATCTCAACGCTATAACCGAGAGCTTTGATTATGCTGTCTTTGACAAAGGGAAAATGAGTGCAGCCGAGTACAATAGCATCAAGCTTTGGTTCTTTGTAGGGGGCAAGCAAGCGCCACAGATAAAAATTAAGCTCCGGACCGCTGGTGATGCCGCTTTCGACAAAATTGACAATGCCCGGCGCGGGCAGAAGAAGGATATCAGCTTTATCTTTGTATTGGTCGAGCAAGTCGGTAAATTTCTTTTCTTTGAGCGTCATCTCAGTGGCCATCACCAGAATGCGGCCATGCAGGGTTTGCAAAATTGCCGGCTTGATGGCAGGCTCGATGCCGATGATGGGGATAGCGGGATATTTTTGGCGCAGATGTGCTACCGCAGCAGAGGTCGCAGTATTACAAGCCAGCACAATTGCTTTGGCCTGTTTTTCGATCAGAAAATCAATGTTTGCCTCTGTTAAGGCTAGCACTTCCTCGGGGCTTTTAACTCCATACGGCGCATGGGCCGAATCTCCAAAATAGAGATAGTTTTCACACGGCATCAGCTGCACCAACTGTTTAAGCACACTGATGCCGCCTAAACCGGAATCAAAAACGGCAACAGGTGAAGATAATATTTGCATCAGCTATTCTCCTAGAAGAGTATTATGCTTCTTGGTTATTATACTGTTAGTTATGTGGCTCACGATGAAACAACTGGCTCTAGTTGTTAGAGATTTATCCTCGTGCCGCTATTATACCATATATAGTAGTTTTTTGTATAGACAAAACTATAAAAACTATAATTATGATCAAAAGCAAGGCGATCTGCGTTAGCCATTAGGGATACGAACCCCATGCGGTTTTGGCGGAAAAACGCTGGCACCCCCGACGGATGGCTGGTCGGGCTGAGCCAGGCAGAGCGACGACGCATAGCTAGTGCATTACCTGCGACTTTGCGGAGCAAAGGCCAGGTAGGTCGTAGGCGGGCTGCCTGCCTGCTGAGGCGCGATAACGAAGCTCCAGATCGACCATCCGCCGTCCGGGGCGCATGAGTTCGCATCTCTAATGGCTAAGCTTGCGGTTGGTTTATTATAATTAAAGGAAAATCTACAAATAACGAGAAGTAATAAAGGTTAAAATAAAAGAGTGAAAAAATTCGGAGGTAGAAAATGTCTGGTATTTTGAAAAAAACTATTGATATCGGGGGCAGAACATTAACTCTCGAAACCGGCCGCATGGCTAAACAAGCTGGCGGCGCCATCTTTACCACCTATGGTGATACGATGGTTTTAGCTTGCGCCACAATGAGCGCTGAACCAAGAGCAGGGATTGACTTCTTCCCCTTGCAGGTTGAGTATGAAGAAAAAATGTATTCAGTAGGTAAGATCCCCGGCGGCTTTATTAAACGCGAAGGCCGTCCCAGCGAGAAAGCTATTTTGACCTCGCGCTTGATTGACCGTCCGCTGCGCCCGCTGTTCCCCAAGGGCTTCCGCAATGATGTACAGGTTGTGACCACTGTCATGAGCGTTGATCAGGATAATGCGCCGGATATGACCGCCATGATCGGCGCGTCCGCAGCAGTAACTATTTCAGAAATTCCCTTTAACGGGCCTATTGCCGGTGTAACCGTGGGCCTGATTGACGGTGAGTATCTCCTCAACCCGACTATTGAGCAAGAAGAAGTCTCGGACATGCACTTGAGCGTGGCCGGCACCATAGATGCGGTGATGATGGTTGAGGCCGGCGCCAATGAAATTGCCGAAGAAATCATCCTCGAAGGCATTATGTTTGCACATGAGCAGATTAAAAAAGTTGTGGCTTTTATCAATGATTTTCGCGCCGAAGCTCTGGAAATGGGCCTTGCCAAAGAGAAAATTGAATTTGTCAAACCCAGCGCTGATCCGGAACTGGAAGCAGCTGTCCGTGCGGCCGCCGGCGATAAAATGCGTGAGGCGATGAAGCAATGCTCGGAGCAACGCATAGACAAGCATAGCCGCGAAAACATGCTGGCCGAGATCAAGGCTGAGGTGAAAAGCAGCTTGGCCGAGCAATTCCCCGAAGAAGAGGCGACCATTGGCGATGTCCTTTATACCATCGAAAAAGAGACCATGCGTTCCTTGATTGCTAAAGATAAAGTGCGTATTGACGGCCGCACTACTACAGAAATCCGTCCGATTAGCTGCGAGGTTGGCGTATTAGCCAGAACACACGGTTCTGCCTTGTTTACCCGCGGCCAAACACAAATCTTAAACGCGCTGACTATGGGCATGGTATCCCAGGAGCAGATGCTGGATGGTATTGCTCCGGAAACTTCCAAGCGCTATATGCATCAGTATAATTTCCCGCCTTATTCTGTGGGTGAAACCAGACCAATGCGTGGTCCGGGCAGACGGGAAATCGGTCATGGCTCTTTGGCGGAACGCGCGCTGATTCCGGTTATTCCGGATGAGGACGTTTTCCCTTATGCCATGCGTCTGGTGTCAGAGGCCATTGAGAGCAATGGCTCCACCTCTATGGGCAGTGTTTGTGGTTCCACCCTCTCTTTGATGGATGCTGGCGTACCGATTACCGCTCCGGTTTCCGGCTGCGCGATGGGCTTGATTAAAGAGGGTGACGACATCACTATTTTGACTGATATTCAAGGCATGGAAGACTTTTTGGGCGATATGGACTTCAAAGTCGCGGGTACGGAAAAAGGCGTTACTGCCATTCAGATGGATATTAAAATTGCCGGTATTGACAGAGAAATATTGAGCCGCGCTTTGGCGCAGGCCAGAGAAGGCAGAATGTTCATTATGGGTAAAATGCTGGAATGCATCAGCGCACCGCGAGAAACCTTGAGCGAATATGCGCCGCGCATTATCACCATCCAAATTCATCCGGACAAAATCCGCGAGGTTATTGGCAGCGGCGGTAAAACTATCAAGAAAATCGTCGAAGTCACCGGCGCGCAGATTGATATCGAAGACGATGGCCGTATCTTTATTGCCAGCGTGGATGGTACGATGGGCGAACGCGCTCAGCAAATCATCGAAACTATTATTGCCGAGCCCGTGGTCGGGCAGATTTATAAAGGCAAGGTTGTCAAGATCATGGAGTTTGGCGCTTTTGTGGAAATTATCCCCGGCGTTCTCGGCACCTCCGGCAAAGACGGCATGGTGCATATCAGCCAGCTTTCCAATAAAAGAGTGGACAAGGTTGAGGATGTTTGCGCTGAGGGTGACACCATGTATGTCAAATGTATTGCTGTTGACTCTGCTACCGGCAAGGTTAAGCTCTCCCGCCGCGAAGCTTTTGAAGATTTGGGCATGGAGCTATAATCTAGACCTACTTTTAAAAGATAAATACAAACCGTACACGAAAAGCTGTTCTGCTAAAAGCAGAGCGGCTTTTTTTGCGTCATTAAGGCTGGCCTATTTTGCCGCACTGGGGCATATAGTGATAAAAAAGGAGGTGGCAATATGAGCGATAACAAACAGCGGGTCATGCTCGAAGACAGGTCTTCATTGCTGCTCAACGGGGTCAATAATGTCGATAGCTTTGATGAGCTGCATATTGAACTATCAGGCAGCTTTGGCGCTTTGGATATTGACGGAGTAGAGCTGAAAATAGCATCACTGGATTTGGATGAGGGCAAGGTCAGCATCAGCGGCAGAATTGATTCATTAGTATACGGGCAGGCCAGAGAAGAGAAAAAAATTCGCAACAGGAGTAAAAAGGCTTTGTCGCGCCTTTTGAAATAAATGGATAATCAAATTTTGCTATTAACTCAATTGAGCCAGATTGGCGCCGCTTTGGTGGCCGGGGTTTTCAGCGGTTTTGCTTTTGATATCTACCAGCGCTTATGCTATCACCAGGGCCAAAAAAGAATCAAGGCTGCCGCCTATATCAAAGGCGATATTATTTTTGCGCTGGCAATCATAATTATCCTCTTGCTTTTTTGGTTTGTGGTGACCAATGGCAGCCTGCGTTGGTCGGTGTTTTTATGGCTGGGCATTGGCATTGCTCTTTATTGGTATTTGTTTCGCCATAGATTGGCCAAGTTTTTTGACAAACTAAAGCTTAAACGTGAGGAAAGAGCGGAACAAACAGCAAAACAACCAACAAAAAAAGCGCCAAAAAGGAAACTTGATCCCACCGCTAAGGCTGCGTTATGGATGGTTGGCGGCTATAAACAAATGCAACAGCTGTCAGCAAAAGCAGCCAACAGTAAACAGTGGGTTAAAACGAAATTGGCGAAATTCAAACCCAAGAAAAGGAGTAAAAAAGAAAAAATATAAATTTGTAGCAAATTTGTACTTGATTTGTCCACAATTTGTTGATATAATGTGGATAACATTTCCTCTTTTTATTAATAGTGAGTAGGAAAAAGCTATGAAAATTGAAATTCGCAATGCTCAAAACCTCAGCTTTCGCGAGAAGCAGGTGGTGGTGATGAAGGAAAGCGGCGCTGCTGCCAGCCACATCGCCAAGCAGCTGAAAATTGCTGAAAGCACGGTTGCTACTCTCTATAATAGAGCTAGAGCCAAAGGCTATGAAACCGTTATCGTAATCCCCGGCGATGTTTTAGGACTGTATGAGAGTGATGAGGAAACAGATGAGCAAGAAAGCTGATACCACCAAGAAAAAGAAAATTTTTCGTTGGCGCAATTTGCTCTTTTTAGTGCTGATCTTTTTCTTCTGTTTTCGTTTAGGCAGCCAGGTTGTGCAATATTATGACTTGAAGGAAGAAGCGGAGCACTACCGTGAGCAGCTGAACATTGCTGAAGCTGAATATCAAAAACAACTGGATAAACAGGAATTGCTCTATAATGAATCATACCTGGAAAGAATGGCCCGGGAACGGTTGGGTATGGTGAAAGCTGGCGAGTCAGTAGTCTCGATTATGGATATTGATATTCCTGAAACCGAAGATGATATAAAAGAATAGCCAAACCCCCCTAATTCTTCATGCCATAGTGCAATAAAAAACACCTATTTGCGCGTAGGTGTTTTTTATTGTGCTTAATAGCTTATTTTCCATATGCTTATATTGGGTTCGATATGTCTCTTTTAGGTGATTTCATTGATCCAGAGAGTATCGCTTGGGCCAAAAAGGCTTTGCGTGCTTTGCCTGATTGCTGCCGCTGAACCGGTGCTCCGGCAATCCATGGCCATTACATGCGGCACAGTTATGCCTTTGAGCCCGGGAACATTGAGCGCATAAGGCGCGTCCCATACAATCGAAGGGAGATTGTTTGCTTGGGCAATATTGCCAGCCGCAGACTTCGCTTCTGCCAAAGCCAGCTGATTGCTATAGCCGATTTCTTTAATCTTGGTTGTGTGGTCCTCGTCAATAAACCACAGCAGATAGGCTGTATCAGTGAGATAAAGACCGCCGTCTCCGCAAAGAAAATCAGCCAAATAATTATGCCAGTTTTGCGTATCACGCAGAATATAGCCGTCAAAATCAGCGGTCATCTGTTGATAAATATGCTGGTAAATAGCGATATCATCCGGCTCAAGCGTGCCTTTTCTCCACTTTTCGGGGAGCGTAGCTGTTGCGGCGGCGGGAAGATGATAGCGGTGCAGCTGATAGCAATGCGTGAAGCCAAAAGGATGGTAAAAGGCAGGGATGTCGGTATAAAGCATCAGCAGTTGATAGTCCCTGCGCAATTGCCCGATGGCCCAATTCATCAAGGTTGAGGCATAGCCCTGGCCCTGATAAGGCGGGTCTGTGCAGACGCCCACTAAATAGGCGACAGGAATAGTATCGCCATGGAGAAACAGCTGATAGGGCGCAAACTGAATAACGCTGACCAGTTGATCGTCAAGGTAGAGACAAAAGGTGCGCTCTGGTCGAAAAACATTGGTAAAATACCAGCTGGTATAGGGCTCATCATCACCGAAAGCCTCTTTCCACAGGCGGATGATTGCCGCGGTATCAGCCGCGCTGGCATAAGCTGTTTTAATCATCTGCTAACCTCAAATAGTACTTTTTCTCCATGTGGCAGGGGTAATAGCTCTCCTTGGCCCGCTGCAACCCCGGCTCGCCCATGTCTTCCGCGCGGTTAATATAGGTATAACCGCTGGCGTATTCATTGGCAAAATAGCGGTTAATCATCTGATAGGCCCCATGAATATCAATATCCGCCTTTTCAATATGAATAGCATAGGTATCACGGCTGAGGGCATCGCCCAGCGCAAAAGCAACTACGTGGTCTTTGATCAGCAGAGCAGCGCCGTCGCAGCCCAGAGCCTGATAATTATCCAGAGCATCCAGACAGCCCTCGTATTCTGAGCGCAAGTCCGGATTATCCAGATCATGCAGCGCAAACCACTGATGCACCTGCTCCTTGCAGCCGGCAACTACTTCTTCGCCGAAAGGCCTAAAACAATGGTCAGGATAGCTGCGCAAAAAGCGGTTGATATGATTGCGTTTGGCATTATAGCGTTTGCCGGCGAGATGAGCTAAGTCTTTTTGCAGATAGATATAGTTGGCTCCGGGGAGGTATTCTTCAACGCTGAAGCGGTTGGGCCAATGCTTTTGATAAAGGGCCAGAGCAGCTTCGGACACCTCGCTGATAATGAATTCCTGCTGGCGGGCAGCATATTCTTTGATCATCATTTCAGTGGCAGCAAGAATATTTTGCGGTAGAGCGCCCAGCGGAACACAGATGGTATCAAGATGGTGGTAGCCGCTTTTGACTACCAGACAATCCGCCACCTCTGCCCAGGAATAGGGGTCCCAATTGCGCCAAATATAAAAATTGCTGAAATTATATGAGATCAGCCGCTGCTCCTGATAAGACAGATAGCGCTTAAAAAGGCTTTGATCGGTCAGTGTGATCGGATGGAATTGCATAAATTCCCCCTTGGAGAGTATTATTGAAATTATAACAGATTTTCTGCTAACTGTCATGGTTTTTTGCTTCAAAATACGTTATAATAGTATAGTTTTTAAGACAATTTTTAGAGATGTGTATTTGCGCATTATTGCTCATTGGGAGGGAACATGAATACATCTGTTCTGATTGAAGCCGTTGCCTTCAAGATAGGCTCCATTACCGTCCATTGGTATGGCATTATTATTGCCTGCGCCATGGGTCTGGGGATATATCTTGCCTTTCGGGAAACAAAGAGGCAACACCAAAATGTAGATCATTTGCTCAACATGCTGTTGTTGATTATACCCGCTGCCATTATTGGCGCTCGCCTTTATTTTGTCTTATTCCGGCTGGAGACTTTTGCCGATAATCCGGCCTCGATCTTTGCCATCTGGAATGGCGGTATGGCTATTCATGGCGGGGTCATCGCCGGTATTTTGGTAGTGGCTATTTATACGCGTGTCAAAAAGCTGGATTTGCTCCGCTGGACAGATATTCTCGCGCCATCGCTGATTTTGGGACAGGCTATTGGTCGCTGGGGCAATTTTGCCAACCATGAGGCCTATGGGCCAATCATTGCTGACGGCTCCTTTTGGAGCTGGGTGCCCTTACCAGTATATGTTAATGGCGCTTATCACCACCCGACCTTTCTTTATGAATCGCTGTGGGATGTGGCGGTGTTTATCCTGTTGATGATCCTGCTGCGGCGCAAACATCATATTGGCAGTATTTTTGCCAATTATCTGATCTGGTATTCAGTCGGCCGCTTTTTGATCGAAGGCTTGCGTACTGATAGCTTGATGATAAGCGGCTTAAGGACAGCGCAAATTATGTCACTGATCTTAATTATTGCCGGCATCGGCATCCTTTATTATATCCGTAAAACAGAAAAAGTTGACGTTAGTGTGGCGCCTGTCAAAGTAACAGATAAGCAACAGGGGTCAAAAGTAAAACATAAAAAAGAAAAATAATGATATTTGCTAATAAACCCCGCCCCTTTTTTGGCGGGGATTATTAGTTGATATAGACAAATTAAGATAAAGCTAAGGATAGTTAATAATTTCTTAAGGGATTAACGCCTGTTTTCTTAAAAATAACAATGCTAGAATGACTATGGAGGCCGGACGATGACTAATATTCTGATTTGTGACGATGAGAAAGATATTGTCAATGCCTTGACAATTTATCTCAATGCTGACGGTTATCAAACCTTTGCCGCTTATAATGGTGAAGAGGCTTTGCAATTGCTTGATCAAGAAGATGTCCAGCTGGTTTTGATGGATATTATGATGCCAAAAATGGACGGCATCAGCGCTGTCGCCAAAATTCGCGAAGCCAAAAAGAATATCCCCATTATCCTCTTGACAGCCAAAAGCGAAGATACGGATAAAATTTTGGGTCTCAATATTGGCGCTGATGATTATGTGACCAAGCCTTTTAATCCGGTAGAGCTCCTGGCCAGAGTCAGAGCGCAGTTACGCCGCTATCTTAGCTTTGGCGGCAATACCCAAAACCCAGCCATACTTAAAGTAGGCGGGATTGAGCTTGATGATAATGCCAAAACCGTTACTTTGGACGGTGAGACCATCAGTCTGACACCGACAGAATATGATATTCTCCAACTATTGATGGAGAACCAGGGAAAAGTTTTCTCCTCCGCGCAGATTTATACCAAGGTTTGGCGCTCTGAGGCTTATGGCGCAGACGGCACTGTTGCCGTTCATATTCGTCACCTCCGGGAAAAGCTGGAAATCAATCCGGCGGAGCCGCGTTACCTCAAGGTGGTTTGGGGTAAGGGCTATATTATAGAAAGAGGCGAGTCTTAATGCAAAGGCTTTACCAAAACGCTATCTTTAAAATCATTCTGGTGATTTTATTTATTGTCGCAGCTATTACGCTGGTGTTTTCAGCATGCGGTTTGTATTTGGTTTCCGATGAATGGTATTATCAGCAATATTATGACGACCCCTACCTTTCTGACGGCAGCACATTAGATGAAGGAATAGAGGGGATGGATCCACAGCAGATAGAGGATCTGGACGGGACAGTTGTTGTTTATGACTCCTTTCAGCCGTATATCTATCAGTGGTCGCTCGATTTCGAGGCTGCACTCTTGCCCGCTTTGATCATTGCGATAATTATTCTGCTGGCAGCGCTGATCATGCTTATCTGCGCGGCAGGACATCGTAAGGGTGAGCAGCAAATTACCGCTAATCACCTGGATAGGGTGCCACTGGATCTGTTTTTGGCGATAGCGGGGCTACTCAGCTTTGGCCTCCTGCTTTTTGCGGTGGATTATCTTTCTTATCTGCGCGGTGATATTGCCTGCGCGCTGATGATTATGGGCATTGTGCTTTTTTCCGCAATATTCCTCACCACGGTTATTTCTTGCGCCACCCGCTTTAAGCTTGGCGGTTGGTGGAAAAACACGCTTATCTTCATGTGGATATTACATCCTCTGGCCAAGCTGCTGTCCTGGTTATGGCGGAAGATAGCACTGATCTTTGGCAATATTTCACTATTATGGAAAGGGATCATCCTCTTTATTGTTTTTGGCCTTTTTGCCCTCATTTTTGTGATGAGAATAGCTAATGGTTATGGCGGGGCAATTATCATGCTTTTCTTGCTGGCGCTGATCGTCCTGGTGCTGATGTGCTTGGCCTTGATCCAGATGAGCACCTTAAAAATTGGCGCGCGGCGGATGGCAGAGGGCAATCTTAATTATCACATTGATACCAGAAATATGTTTAAGGATTTACGCGACCATGGCAATAATCTCAACCGTATCAGCGACGGCATGGCCGCGGCAGTAGAGGAGCGGATGAAGAGCGAGCATTTTAAAACCGAGCTGATTACCAATGTCTCTCATGATTTAAAAACGCCGCTTACTTCTATTATCAATTATGTGGATTTGTTGGAAAAAGAGCATATTGATAACGCAAAAGTAGATGAATATGTGGAAGTGCTTTCCCGTCAAACAGCCAGGCTGAAAAAAATGACGGAAGACCTGGTGGAAGCATCCAAAGCCTCCACCGGCAATATTAAGATGGAGCTGACCAATACTGATATGAATGAATTGGTCCGGCAGCTGGTGGGAGAATATGGCGAGCGGCTGGAGCAGGTTGGCTTGCAAAGCGTAGTGAATATTCCCGAAGAACGGCTAATTGTTCTGGCTGACGGACGCTATTTGTGGCGGGTATTTGATAATCTGCTTAACAATATCTGCAAATATTCCCAGCCAAATACCAGAGTTTTTGTTGATCTGGCCGCCAGCCGCGAGGTGGTTTGGGTGGCTTTGAAAAACACTTCCCGCGATTTGCTGAATACTCCGGCGGATGATTTGATGGAACGCTTTGTCCGGGGAGATAGCTCCCGTAACAGCGAGGGCAGCGGCTTGGGGCTCTCTATTGCCAGAAGCCTAACCGAGCTGATGGACAGCAGCTTGCATCTGGAAGTAGATGGGGATCTGTTTAAAGTTAAGATAAGCTTCAAGCGTGTTTATGATTAAAACAACGCTCCAGATAAAAAGATAGCTCTCAAGAGGAGAAAATTATGAAAACCATTATCCTTAGTGGAAAATTTGGGATGGGTCACCTTTCTGCGGCAAAAGCGCTGCAAAAACAAATAGAACAGGCCTTTCCACAACATCAGACCATCCTGGCTGATTTATATGAAATAGCCTTTCCCAAGCATTGCCATACCTTCTACAACAGCTATACCAAGCTGATGCTAAAGGGCGGCAAAATCATCAACGCGGCTTATAAAAACGCTGTTCATGATGACAAAGGTTTGCCAAAACCGCTGAACAACCCGGATAACTTTCTTTTGAAAAAGCTCTCCGCTTATTTACAGCAGCAGCAGCCGGATCTGGTGATCACCACCTATTCTTTGGCGTCGCGATTGGTTTCAGACCATAAAAAGCTCTATCAGCAAAAATTTCCTCATATCACCTGCATAACTGATATTGGTATTCATAATGTATGGATTAATCCGGACACAGCTCTTTATCTGGCTGCCAGCCGTGAGACTAAGGGAGCCTTGATCAGACAGGGGATTCCGGATACGCATATCGCTGTCAGTGGCATCCCTGTTGCCCGGGAGTTTAGAGAGTATAAGCCCGGCCATCTCTATACCGACCAGCCCCGCGAGCTGTTGCTGATGGGCGGGGGTTTGGGGATGTTGCCGGAAAGCAAGAGCTTCTACCGCCAGCTTTCTCAGCTGAATGGCGTGCATACGACGATTATCTGCGGGCATAATGACAAGCTTTATCATCGCCTGCTCAGCCAAAAATTGCCGAATCTTGATATTATCGGCTGTTGTGACGATGTTCCCGAGCGCATGGCCAAAGCGGATTTATTGCTGAGCAAGCCCGGCGGCATAACGACCTTTGAGGCCATCTATTCCCAGCTGCCGATGTTGATGTTTCAGCCAAGCTTGCAACAAGAAATTAAAAACTGCCAGTTTATTCTCAGGAATGGCTTGGGTGAACTGCTTTTTGGCAGTAAGACCAGCTATGCCTGGCAAATCAGCAAACTGATAAGGGATGATTTTGCCCTGGGGCAAATGCAAAAAGCTATGCGGCAGCTGCAATCCGGCTATGATGGAAACGCTGTATTGCGCTTTATTGCCGAGCAGGAGGCAAGGCTTTTGGGAAGAAGGGTTGGCTGATGCAATGGCTGCTGATAATTATAGCTATCATTTTTGCCGTCTGGTCAATTTATGCGCTGATTCCGACTATTATCTATAAATATGGCCGCAAGCAGGCTGAGGACAGTGATGAACAAACAATCCTATTGACCTTTGATGATGGCCCTGACCCGCGCTATACCCTCAGGCTTTTGCAATTATTACATCAATATCAGATTAAGGCTGTCTTCTTTTTGCCCGGCTGCCAGGCAAAGCTCTATCCGGAAATAGTCCGGCAGATAGCGGAGGCGGGACATCAAATTGGCTTTCATGGCATGCAGCACCGCAATCCCTGGCTGCTGAGCCCGTTGCAAGTAAAAGAAGATTTTTCACAGGGACTGGCTGTCTTTGCTGACTTGGGCCTGCAACCGCAATTGTACCGCCCGCCGCATGGCAATATTACCCTGGCCAATTTAGCGGCGATGAAAAGACATGGCTTGCAGCTGATGCTGTGGAACGTATTGGCCGGGGACTGGCAAAACTGTGGCAAGGAGCTTGTTCTCAGCCGCCTGATTACCAGGCTGCAAACGCATTCGATTATCCTGCTGCATGATGCGGGAGAAAATAGCGGCGGCGAGCCGGAGGCTCCGGAGGGAACCTTGGCGGCAGTAGCGGCGTTTATCCCTTGGGCCATGCAGGCAGGGTATACTTTTATTGATATAGGAGACGGGAAAGAGGATGAAAAGCCAACCGATTAGTAAAAAAGAGCATATAATTTGCCTGCTGGCTATTGCGGTACTGCTGGGCATTACGGCCATTTTCCTCTTTAAGGATCAGGAGCTTGGCTCTATTGCCAGGGCATTATCTTCGGTAAAGCTGCCCTATATTTTGCTGGGCGTGCTGGCTATCGCGGTTTTCTTTGCTTTTGAAGCGCGCGCCACGCAGATTTTGAGCCAACCTTTGATTGGCAAAAAACGCTTTTTTACCTTTTACCGCTATTCATTAATTGATTTCTATTTCAGCTCGATTACCCCCGGCTGCAGCGGCGGTCAGCCCAGCCAGCTTTATTATATGCACCGGGACAAAATACCGCTTTCCGCCTCATCTTTGGCTGTTCTAACCTTTAATATGACCTATCATCTGGCAGTATTGGTAGTAGCGGGAGTCGCTATCGCTATCAGCAGTCTCGATCTTTTTGCCCAGATCGGCGCGTTTAAGTATTTGCTCTTTTTTGGCGTAGCCGCCCAAGTCTTTTTAGTTGTCATCTATATGCTGGCTATCTTTCATCAGCGGCTGGCCAATAATCTGGTAAATTTTGCGATCAAAATTTTGGTCAAGCTGAGGATTATTAAAAACAGGGATCAGGCCATAGATAAGGCAGCAGCGCAGCTTGCCGAATATCGCCGCGGCGCCTTGTATATGAAAGAAAATCCCTTGCTGCTCCTGCGCACAGCTTTTCTTTCGCTATTGCATATTTTGGCGCTGTATTCTATTCCGTTTTGGGTATTTAAAGCCTTTGGACTGAGCGGTTACAGCTTTTTGGAGCTGGTGGCTATACAAGCTGCTTTGACCTTAAGCGTCGAATCTTTGCCGATCCCCGGCGGCATTGGCGTCACCGAGAGCGGATTCATGTTGATTTACGGCAGCGTTTTTGGACAGGATTTGCTGGTATCAGCATTGCTTTTGACCAGAGGGCTCAATTATTATCTCGGACTGGTGGCAGGCGGCATTGTTTCTGCGGTCTCGCTGCGCAAAGGAGCTGTCCATATCGCTCGGCCCCAGCTGACCCAAAAGGCGGTTAAAGCAAAAAATTATGTCTCACAGCGGCCATAGCCATTAGGGATGCGAACTCATGGCTAAGCGGCGTTGTGAGAATACTTAATCAAGAGAAGTGGAGCTATGGTGAATAAACGGGAACGAATAGAAACAATCATTTTATACGTTGTTTTTATCTGCTATATACTGTTATTAATTAAAATGTTGTTTTTGTCGCGGACTTCGCTGGCCGAGCTCTTTGACAGCGAGCGCTTTTTTAGCCGGTCAATCAATCTGATCCCTTTTGATACGATATCCCTATATGTATCAAGCGGCTCTGCTGCAATCACCAGATTTGCTTTTAGCAATGTGGTGGGCAATATCGCCGTCTTTATTCCGCTGGGCATGTATTTGCTATTATTCAAAAAGGATAAGAGAATAGCAGTCAATCTGCTCTTGATATTCATCGCCAGTGTATCTGCGGAATTGATTCAGTGGGTTTTTGGCCTTGGCGCGGCGGATATTGATGACGTTATTTTGAATTGTCTGGGCGGCTTGCTCGGCATTTTAGGCTATAAGTTGTTGCTTCTGCTCCTGCATGATCAGCAAAAGGTGCGTACTGCCGGCGCAATCGTCTCAGTAATCGGGCTGCCGTTTATCTTATATTTATTGTTCATAGTGCAGATGCGGTTCTAAATATCTGGCAAGCTCACTCTCAAAAGGGATGGCTTTTTGCCGCCCTTTTTGTTTGTCCAACAAAAATAGACTATATTGTAAAATAAAGGGTTCTTTGATATAATGCAGAAGTCGGAAGTAAGAGGTAAGAGGACAGAAGTAGGAGAGAGGAAAGGTTTAGTATGATACAGGATATTGCTCCGCTTCGCATGGATAATTCTTTTCATCAGGGAACACCCCGCGCCACAGATAGGGCGCTTGTTTTTCGTGAGCAGGAGGTTCTTGTGATCAGCCGGGACGAGCAGCTCAATTTGCCCTGCTTTGGCGATATTATACCTTATTGGCCGTATATTGAAGAGGACGCCAGCTATCTGTTTAGCATTGGCGAGGAACAATTCTTTCTGCTTGATGAGCAAAGAGTGAATATTGCGCTGCCCGGGGAGTTCTCTTTGACGAGCATTGATATTTTTCGCGAGATACAGCAGAAATATCTGGCCTTTGCCGGCATCACCGCGCATCAGCTTTATGCTTGGTATAAGAACACTAAATTTTGCGGCTGCTGCGGGATGCAGATGCGCAATAGCAACAACGAGCGGGCGAGAGTTTGCCCCAATTGCGGCTACACTATTTATCCGCCGATATCCCCGGCTGTGATCGTGGCCATAACTGACGGCAAGAGGCTGTTGATGGCCAGAAACGCCCATGGCACATATCATCACTATGCTTTAATTGCCGGTTTTGTCGAGTTTGGCGAAACACTGGAAGACACGGTGCGGCGGGAGGCCATGGAAGAGGTGGGCCTGCATGTTAAAAATGTCCGCTATTATAAAAGCCAGCCCTGGGCCTTTACCGGCACAGAGATGATCGGCTTTTTTGCCGAGCTGGATGGTGATGATACGTTCACTCTGGCTGATGGTGAGCTGGCGGAGGCCTGCTGGTTCGCTTATGATCAAATCCCGCCTAATGCGCCCCGCTATAAAGATTTTAGCATTGCGCAGGAAATGATTGACCTGGTGCGGCAAAATAAACATATATGAAGATAAGTTGAAGATCGCTGAGCTGTGATTGACATTGATGGGACAAGAATGATACAATATGATGTAGTTTAAAAATAATATGATTTTACGCATTCATTTATAAGAAGGGATGTTTAACTATGAAAAAAGCGCTTGTGATTTGCTTGGTCCTGGTGATGGTTGTTGCCCTTGCGGCTTGTGCAAATAATAATGGTAATAATGGTGATTTGCCGGAGGCGAGCGGTACAGATATCCAGCATTTCCCGGCCTTGACTGCTCTGCCGGAGTTTAAAGGCACCGGTACGGTGCAATTTCCTGCCGAAAGTGAAGATTATTCGTATTTTTGGGTTACTGCTACTGACCTTGACGCCATGAAAGCTTATGGCGCAACCTTAGAGAAACAAGGCTGGACTCTTGATGAAACTGTTGCTAATTATGATGCGGAGAGTATACTTTATTATACTAAGGGTGATGATATAGTACAGTTGAAGTTTTTGAGCGGAAACGCTATCAAAGTGACAATTGGTAATCCGGATGTTGTTCCGGAATTGCCCTAAACAATTAATAGCTATCAAAAGCAGCAGTTAACTCTGCTGCTTTTTTGTTTGCTGCAACTAGTCTTAAAAGCAATTTGCAAGATGAAAAAAGAACATGGCAATTGTCATGTTCTTTTTTCATCGCAGCTAATAAGGCGCCTATTTATATTCGCTTGATTTTGCTCAGCCATGCGACAGTGTCGCTGAGCGTCTGCTGCATATCGCGCGGGGAGTAACCAAACTCGCGCGTGGCTTTTTCGTGGGAAAAAAGAGCGTTGGAATTGAGGGTATAAAGAGAATAGGGAGTAAAGAGCGGAACCTGGCGCAGTATTTTGTAATACAATTCTGCCAAATGCGAGGTCAGCTTGACAAACCAGCCCGGCAATATCCTCTTGATTTGCTTTTTCCCCGTCACCTGGTGCAGCATATCCAGAATCTCTTTCACCTGAAAATAGCGGTTGGAGAGGATATAGCATTCGCCGCTGAGACCTTTTTCTGCGCAAGTAATAATAGCCTCCGCGACATCGCGTACATCCACAAAATCGTAGCCGCCATCTATAGCAGAGGTTAGACGGTGCTTGTAGTAGTCGATGATCAGCCGGGTTAAGTGCCCGGAGCCATAATCATAGGGACCGGTAATACCCGAGGGGTGGACGACACAGGCATTCAGCCCATTCTCTGCCGCGAGCAGCACCTCCTTGGTGGCAATGGCCTTGGTTTTGGCATAAAGGCCGATTACTGCGTCCGGATCGAAATGCTGCGTTTCGGTGATCGTCTCGCCTTTGGGCTTTTCGGCGATAGCATGAACAGAGCTGATGTAGACAAGCCGTTTGACATGGTGTTCCATGCACAGTTGGACGATATTGCGTGTACCCAGCACATTAACATCGTAGACCCGTTGTTCGTAGTGAGAGGCAATGGTGACTATGCCTGCTGCGTGGATGACGATGAGGCTTTTGTTCTCCGGATTAGCAAAAAAGGCCGCGAGGGTTGTGGCGTCGCAAACATCACCGTAGTAGATATCCGCGCCGCTGGGTATATGTTTTTCACCCGGCAGCACCAGCGCTCTGACGCTGCATCCTTTTTCCAGCAAACCGCGCACCAGCGTGCTGCCCAAATGCCCGGCTGCGCCGGTAATTAAATAGCAGTTATCCATGGCATTTTCTCCTGATCAAAGCTAGGTCAAAGCTCAAACAATCATGCTACTTCCAATATTATTATACTGCAAAATAAATTAATATAGCAAGAACTGATAAACAAAGACAATGTATTGTTTCTTTCTATATAGCTCGCAATTTGATTGACATTAAAAAAATACCTATGTTAGGATAGCCATAATGTCTAAACAACTTTTGTGGTGTTTGAAGGAGAGACAACATGATTACCAGACAAACAGAGCTGCCTCAGGTATTTGAAAGCTTTTCTGAGGCCCGGAGAAATGGCTTTATCGCCATGAAAGAGATCAAGGACAGCGGCAAGGGTGTTGTCGGCCAGTTCTGCACCTACACGCCTTTGGAAATATTTATGGCAGCGGGTTTGGTGAGCGTGGGCCTCTGCTCCACTAATGATGAAACCATTCCCGAGGCGGAAAAGGTGCTGCCCAGCAATCTCTGCCCTTTGATTAAGAGCAGCTATGGCTTTGCCATTACTGACAAGTGCCCTTATATGTATTTTTCTGATTTGGTGGTGGGTGAAACCACCTGCGACGGCAAAGTCAAGATGTACGAGCTGCTCGCGCAAAAGAAAAACGTACATATTCTCGAACTGCCCAGACGCCAGAACACAGCAGAGGCTTTGGCCCTGTGGCGGGCAGAGCTGGTTCGGCTCAAAGAACGGGTGGAGAAAGATTTTGGCGTAACCATTACTGATGACGATCTGCGCGAGGCGATACATAACCGCAACATCGAACGCATGTTGATGAAAGAGCTTTATGAGCTCTCGATTATGTCGCCGCCGCCTATTTCCGGCCTGCGCCAATTGCAGGTTCTCTTTGGCTCGCAATTTAAATTCAACCAGGAGGCCAAGGTGGCGGAGTTGAGAGCTGCCATTGACAGCATCAAGGACGCCTATGACGCGGGCGAGCGCCCGATAGCAGCAAGCGCGCCGCGTATTATCATCACCGGCTGCCCGATGGGCGGCGTCACCGAAAAAGTGGTACAGGTGGTGGAGGATGCGGGAGCTGTGGTGGTGGCCTATGAAAACTGCACCGGCGCCAAGCAGGTGGACAGGCTCTGTGCGGAAGAGGGCGACCCCATCAGCAATATTGCCGAGTATTATCTGCAAATTGGCTGCTCGATCATGACACCGGATACCAACCGTTTTGAGCTGCTTGACCGCCTTTGCGAGCAATTCCAGGTGGACGGAGTAGTGGAAATGACCTTGCAGGCTTGCCATACCTATGCGGTGGAAGCGCACACAATCAAGACGCATCTTAAAGCCAAGGGCATACCTTATCTGCAGCTGGAAACAGATTACGGCACCGCTGATATTGGCCAGTTGGCTACCCGCGCCGGCGCTTTTGTGGAGATGCTATAGACGATGACAAAAGCACAAGCAGGTATTGATTGCGGTTCCGCTGCCTGTAAGGGAGTTATCTTTATTGATAATAGGCTGGCGGCCCAATGCATCCGCCCCACTGGCTGGAACCCCAAAGAAACAGCGTCTGCGGTTCTGGACGAGCTGCTTATTCAAGCAGAGGCTGTCAGGGATGAAGTATCTGTTGTCGCCACCGGATATGGCAGGATTGGCATTGATTTTGCCGACAAAGCAGTTACGGAAATCACTTGCCATGCCTTGGGCGCGGAATATCTTTTGCCCGGTGTGCGCACTGTCATTGATATTGGTGGGCAAGACTCAAAGGTGATCGCGATAGCAAACGGCAAGGTATTGTCTTTTCAGATGAATGACAAATGCGCGGCAGGCACAGGCCGCTTTCTAGAAATGTCAGCCCACCGCATGGGCGTTGATCTGGCTGATTTCCCCGCCTTGCTGGCAGCCGGCAAAACATGTGCTCTTAGCAGTATGTGCGCTGTGTTTGCGGATTCGGAGATTGTTTCCTTGCTGGCCTCCGGCAAAAGCCGCGAAGAAGTGGCCGGCGGTATTGTCAGCGCAGTAGTATCACGCGCCATGGCTTTGGCCGCGCGGATAGAAATCGAGCCGCCTATTTTGCTCACCGGTGGCTTGGCTGATCTCCTCGGGCTGCGCATAGCTTTGGAACAAAAAATTGGTAGCACTGTTGCGGCGTCATCATTATCGCGCTTTGCAGGAGCGATAGGCGCAGCACTTAAATGTTAATATGGCTTTTAGCTAAGCTAATATTAAGCTGCAAATCCTCCCCCGAAACAAGAAAGCATCCACAGGCTAATCCTTGTGGATGTTTTCTTGTTTCAAGTTTAACTGGGTCTTTATTATAGGGAGGCTAAGATAGTATTTATAGATGTTTCATATAAATAGTTTATGTTTATCGCATATTTGAATACTTGTTGAAGTGGGATTATATATTCAATATACTTAAATACGGTGTTGACGAAACAACTGCAGGATAATAGATCTATTATCCTGACCGATAGATATGTTAAGCAAATAATATCATAAAATATCAGGTGAAATGAGCATGGTAAAAGAAGATAATTTATATCTGCAAGTCAAAAATCTCAAGAAAAACTTTAATCATATTCAGGCTTTATGCGGTGTTGATCTCAATGTCAATAACGGAGAAATTCTGGCTATTGCCGGTGATAATGGCGCTGGTAAATCGACATTAATCAAAGCCCTCTCCGGTGTGTTAAGGCCAAGCAGCGGTGAGATTATTATCAATAATATCTCCTATCCATACCTCACACCCCGTTTGGCCGGGGCTTGCGGCATCGCAACCGTTTATCAGGATTTGGCTTTGGTGAACTCCCAAAATGTGTGGGAAAATATTTTTTTGGGCAATGAATGCCGCCATTTTGGCTGGTTGCAGAAGACAAAAATGCAAACAGAAACAACAAAAATACTTGAAAAGCTGGGTATTCATATTGAAGATATTGACGCCATGGTCGGCAATCTCTCCGGCGGTCAGCGGCAGGCTGTTTCCGTAGCCCGGGCTTTGATGCAAGGCCAAAAGCTGTTGATATTTGATGAACCTACGGCTGCGATGGGCTATCAGGAAACAATGGCCGTGCAGCAATTGATTCAGTCCTTAAAGGATCAGGGCTTGGCTATTATCATTATCAGCCACAATATTCAGCAGGTCTATGATTTGGCAGACCGTATTTGCATTATGCGTCGCGGCAGCGTTGTCGATATTCTGGACAAGCAAGCAGTGAACATTGATGATATTATCACCATGATAATAAGCGGCGCGGCCCGCAGTGGGGTGGCATAGTGAATGCAAATATAGATGCTCCTCATCCTAAATCTTTTACCGAAAAATATATCAAACAAAATAAATATTTTTCCAAAATCTTGCTGGGATCAATCCTCATTATTATGGTGATTGCTCTTTCTTTGACTTCAGAGTATTTTTTTGCCTGGAAAAATTTTCGCAATATTCTTGATCAGTGCTCGGTATATTTGATTCTGTCAGTGGGCATGACCTTTGTCATTGCCAGCCGAGGCGTGGATCTTTCTGTGGGCAGTATTGCGGGCTTAAGCGGTGCGGTGATGGCTGTGCTGATGAAAGCCGGCATATCCGTCCCCGCTGCCATATTGATCGGCTTGGCTATCGGCGTTATTGTGGGCATTGCCAATGGTGCGATTATCTCTTTTCTGAAAATCAACCCCTTTATCACCACGCTGGCGACAATGACCATTACCAGGGGTCTGGCTCTGGTTTTGACCGGCGGGGTTTCCATTTATGGTTTTGCCCAGAGCTTCAAGTGGTGGGGCACAGGCTCTATTGGCCCGCTCAACCCACCGATTGTGTTATCTCTGCTGATCACAGCGGTTGGCATGGTCTTGCTCAGCAAAACCCTGTGGGGCAAATACAGCATTTCCCTGGGAGGCAATTCCGAGGCCTTGCGCCGCACCGGAGTTAATACCAAATTCTACCGCATCAGTATTTATGCTGTCTCAGGCCTGTGTGCGGCTATAGCCGGTATGATTATGGCTGCACGCCTCAATTCCGCAGCCCCCTTGGCAGGCGCTGGTTATGAGATGGACGCCATTGCAGCGGTGGTGCTGGGTGGCGGCAGCTTAAACGGCGGCTCCGGCTCAGTGCTGGGAACCTTTATTGCTTGCCTGACCCTGGCGGTGATGCGCAATGGCCTGACCATGCTGACAGTGCCTACCTATTATCAGCAGGTTATCACCGGCGTAATCATTTTGCTGGCCATCATTGTAGCGGAAGTGCGCAACCGTAGAGATAAGGAATCAGATTAATAGATTGCTTGGAGAGGATATTGATGACAAAAACACTTTTAGGCATGGGTGCGGCAGCTATGGATACGGTGATTAGCTGTTCCAGCTTACCCCGGGGCGATTCCTTTCAAAGGGTTGATAGCGAGCAGCTTATCCCCGGCGGCAGCTGCGCTAATATGCTCTGTGCATTTGCTGCTTTGGGAGGACAAGCGCGGCTGGTGGCCAAAATCGGCGATGATCAGTTTGGCCGGCAATTCAGCAAAACATTGGCCGAAGACGGTGTGGATGGCAGCAATCTGCTGGTTAACAAGGGCGGCGTAACGCTGCATACTTATATTTGGGCTGCCAAGGGCGGCGAACACTGCATCTTTGTTAATCTCGGCGATAGCCTGATGGCGCTGGCCGCGGAAGAAGTTGATGCCAGGATTCTGGACGGGGTGGATTTATTTTATTCAGACCTCTTCCCCAGCGCCCCGGCAATTAAGCTTGCCAAGATCTGCCAAGAGCGCCATATTCCGGTGATCATCTGCCTGGAATGTACCCCCAGCTTTATGGAAAGTATCGGCGTAAAGCATGAAGAGATTATTACCGCCTTATCCCTGGCTGATTTGATTATCAGCGGCAGAGAGGGCTACGTGGAGCTAGCGGATGCGGCTGATTATCAGCAGGCATTAGCCAGCGTTTATCAAAGTTTCCAACCAAGGCTGGGCGCGATTTGTACGGCAGGAAGCGACGGCGCTCTCTGGATCAATGAGCAGGGGACAATCAAGGTGCCTGCTTATGATGTGCAAGCCATTGATTCTACCGGGGCTGGCGACGGCTTTTTGGGCGCCTTTCTTTACAGCTATTTTGTCCTTGGCCAAAGCCGTGTTGAGGCAATGACCTTTGCCGCAGCAGTGGGCGCTATCAAGTGTTTACACTTTGGCCCGCGCATTAAAATTACCCAGGATGAGGTGTTCGCTTTTATCGAAGACCATAAATAAACGGTTATCTCCTTATCAGCAGATAAGGTTAATGATAATATAAAAAATGGAGGAAATGAGAATGAAAAAACTAGTTGTGGTTTTATGTTTAATAATGTTAGTTTCCGCTTTGGTAGTGGGGTGTACTCCGGCGGAAGAACCAGTTGATCCTAATGTTGAAGATCAAAACAATGTAGAGGACAATAACCCTGCCGCTATTACCAATGAACTGCTCAAGCAAGCGGAGCAGGATATGCTTGATGCGCTGGCTCCTTTGCCGGAAATGGGCAATGGCGAAAAAATCGGCGCAGTTGCTTTCAGCATGACCAATCCTTTCTGGGTAACAGTGCAACAGGGCTATGAAGACGCTGCCGCTGAATACGGCGTCACTGTTGATGTGGTAGCCTCTCCTGATGAAGCCAATGAACAAGGGCAGGCTGATGCTATGACCGCCCTGTTGGCTAAAGATTACGCTGCTTTTGCCATCTCTGCGATGACTCCGTTTTGCCTGGTCAACCCGGCTGCAGAAGCAACTGCTCAGGGAATTCCTGTGGTTGCTGTCGGCACCAATCTTGATGCCGCCGCTGCCGCTGATGCTGGCGCTGTGATTGAAGCTTTTGTTACCTCTGACTTTGCCGCCCAAGGTAAGCTCGGCGCTACTTATATCATGGAAAAATTAGGCGGCGCGGGCAAAGTTGCTGTTATCGAAGGCCAGGCTGGCGCGGATAACAGTGAACAAAGAAAAGCGGGCGCTATTGCCGGTTTTGAAGAAAACGGCGGCGAAGTGGTGGCAGTAGAAGCGGCCAACTGGGATCGCCAGCAGGCATATGACATCGCCACCAATATTCTCCAGGCTAATCCGGATGTGGCCGGCATTATGTGCGCCAATGATGAAATGGCTTTGGGCGTGGTGGAAGCGCTGAAAGCAGCCGGAGTTAAAGACCAGGTGATTGTGGTTGGTATTGATTTTATCGAAGAAGCCAAAACTTCTATTGAAAACGGTGAACTGGACGGTTCTGTAGTCATGTCTCCATATCTTTTCGGTAAAGCCGGTTTGATTCTTGCTCTGAAAGCGGTTCAAGGCCATGAAATTACTGAAGATATGTTCTGGACGCCTTTTGCTTTGGTCAATGCCGACAATGTTGCCGATTATGATGGTTGGAAATAAGTAATATTTTATCAATATAAGGCAAGGGGGTATACTCCTCCTTGCCTTATTAACTTTTGGAGAATTTTTATGACTGATTTTTTAATGGAAACCGCTTTGCTCACACATGGCCTGCCCTCAATTTCTAATCAGCAAATTTTGACCCTTTGGCCTGATTGTGAAGCTAAATTGGTTTGGCTGGAAAATGGCGAAATTATTATCGGCGCGATAGAAGAATATTTGCCCTTGCGTGAGAGAGCTGATAGCCTGAAACGGATAGATGCGGCAACCCTCGCAGATGCGATAAAGCAGAAGGTAACCGCAGCGATGACAGCCTCAGCAGCCATGCAGGTTTGCGCAGATAGGGGCATTCCTCTTGCTGTTACCTGCGGCATGGGCGGTATCGGGCCGCATCCCTTTCGTGATATTGGCGCGGATTTATATGCCTTGGCGCAATTGCCGGTTGGCTTGGTGGCCAGTGCGCCCAAGGATGTTTTTGACTTGCCGGCGACTATTATCTGGCTGCAACAAAATGGAGTAAAGGTTATCGGCGTGCAGGCTGACTATTGCGATGGTTTTCTCGCTGCTCAGCCGCAAGTGGCTTTGGATGGCACACTGGACACGGCGCAGCTGTCTTTGTCGCTGCTGATCTTAAATGGCCTGGAGCAAAAAATAGTGCAACAAGATCAGCTGGAGGAGGCCATGGCCTTCGGCATACAAATTCAACAACGAGGCGGGCTGTATCACCCGGCTGTCAATAATAAGCTTGACGAATTAACTGAAGGCAAGTCATCAACAATGCAATTGCAGGGGCTGATTGACAATGCCAAGCTGGCTGCCGGTCTGAAAATTTAACCCCGTCAGTACAACAAATATTAGATAGCCAATAAAAGCCATTATTAGCAAATGGACAAATTGTTTGCCTGAATAAGAGGCTTATTAATAGATAAAAAGTTTTTTAATATAGGATAAAAGACCTGGAGGAAAATTATGGCTTATTCGCTTTATAGCAGTATATTGGGCGCCTTGATTGGCGCTGCTGCCGGAGACGGCATGGGCGCGGCCACAGAAGCGCGTACCACGCAGCAGATTATAGATTATTTTGGCCACCCGGTTACGGATTTTGAAACGCCGCCTATGGATACTTTTGGCGCGGGTAATATACCGGGACAGGCGACTGACGATTTTAGCTCTGCCTGGTTTCTGGCCAAAAGCATAGCCGAACATCAAGGGAATGTCGACGTGGCGGCAGTACAGGCCGCCTTGATCGACTGGTCCGAACATGCGGTGTTCTTTGACCGTTTTGCCGGGCCAACGACCCGTATTGCTATCAGACGCTATAAAGGCGAGGACATCCCTGCCACAGGAGGCGTCAAGCTATTGAGCCGTCAGGCGACCAATGGCTCTGCCATGCGCATCTCACCCCTTGGCATGTTTAACCCCGGCAATCTGGAACGGACAATTGCAGACTCGATCACTGTGACGATGATTACCCATGATAATTATTTGGCTCTGGCCGGAGCCTGCGCTATCTCCTGCGCTGTCAGCAAGGCCCTGATGCCGGATGCAGACTTATACTCTGTATTGCAGGCAGCATTATATGGCGCGCGTGAAGGAGAGCGGCGCGGTTTGCAAATTGGTCACGATTTGGCCGGCCCCTCTTTGGTGAGCCGTCTGGAAAAGGCTATCGAGATCGGCCTGGGCGAAGGTTCGCCGGAGGAAAAAATGTTCAAGCTGGGCGATTGTATTGGCGCGGGCTTGCATGTCTGCGAGGCTATCCCCGCCGCAGTCGGCTTTGTGGCAGCAAACCCCGGCGACCCGCTGGGCGCTTTATTTGGCGCAGTCAATGTTGGCTATGATACAGATACCATTGCCACCATGACAGGAGCTATAGTCGGCGCGCTTTATGGGGCGGAGGCTTTTCCCGCGCATTATCTGCCCACACTGGAGGCGGCCAATGGCTTAGCCATTACCCCTTTGGCAGAGCAGATTACCGCTATAGCTACAGCCAGAATCAGCCAGGAGGTGACAGCATAGTGAACACTTCAGTAATGATGGATAAATATCTGGGCTGTATTGTTGGCGCTGCCGTGGGCGATGCCCTGGGCGCAGCCACTGAACCATATTCCACCCGGCAAATTATCAAAGAGTGCCAGGGCCGGGTTAGTGATTTTATCACACCGCTGCCGGACTCTTTGGCCAGCGGCCGCCGGGCAGGGCAGGTGAGCGATGCTTTCAGCATTGTCTATCTGCTGATGCGGCATATTATTGCAGAGCAGGGTGAGATCAATCGCCAGACAGCAACAGCCGCGCTCAAAGAATGGGGCAGTACAGAATGGTTTGAGCCGTTTGCCGGGATGACTACGCGCAAGGTTGTTAAAGCTCTTCTGGCAGATGATAAGCAGGAATTATGGGCCTATTCCGGCCATTTGGGCAACAAATTGTACAAGGGGCACTATTATGCTCTCTCATCCAATGGCGCTGCGGTAAAGGCCTGGCCAGCAGCATTGCTGCACCCTACTGATCTTGATTCCACAATAGAGACGACTGCCAATCTGACCATGGCCTCGCATGACGACCCCTTGAGTATTTCCGGAGCCTGCGCCATCTCTGCCGCTGTCAGCCAAGCCTTGGCAGAAGATGTTAAATTGTATGATATCATAGAGGCAGCGCAATACGGCGCCAAGCGCGGTGAGGAACTGGCGCGGGCTAAAGCGGATATCTGTATTTATCCCGGCCCCTCTGTGCAGGAGCGCATCAAAATGGCTATAGATCTGGCTGTCTCGCATGCCAATGATGGCGGCATGGATGCTCTGCGCGATTTGATCGGCTGCGGCCCTGCTATCGCGGAGACTGTTCCCACGGCGCTGGGGCTCTTGATTGCCAGAGAAGGGGCTGTGATGTCGGCTTTAGTTGACGGAATAAACATTGGTGACGAAACCGCTGCTATTGCCTCTTTGATTGGCGCTATCGGCGGCGCGTGGAAAGGCTTTAGCGTTTTCCCCCCGCACTATTTGCCGACTGTTGAGCAAGAGAATGGCTTTGACCTCAAAGGGCTGGCTGAGGACATGTTAAAGAAAGCTGTCAAATAAGATGAACCATGATCAGCTGATACAAGAAACGCATCAATATGCGGATGAGATGACGAACGCAGAGCGTATGCTAGCCTATATGCAGGGTAAAGAGGTTGATCGTTTGCCGGTGTCCCTGTCTGTGCGCGAAAACATGGCTCCAATATACGGCTATACGCAGGGCGAATACCGCCGCGATTTTGCGGTGAAGGCCGTGGTATATCAAAAGGCTGCGGAGGATTTCGACTGCTATGGCGTGAGCATTGGCCCTAATTTGAAAAAGATCGGCGAAGCTTTGGGCGCCACTGCCCATTATCCGGAGACAGATTCGGATTATCTCACGGATTTGCCTTTGTCGGATTATCAGTATTTGTCCGGCTATAGCATTCCAGATCCGCATAAATCAGCTGTGTTGAAAAAGATGCTAGAAGAAATTGGGCAATATAAGCGCTGCTTTGGCGATGATTTTCCACTTGCCACAGAAATCGGCGGCCCTTTGAGCACAGCTATCTCTATTCGCCCGATCGATGAGGTGATGCTTGATTTTACGCTTCATCCAGAGGAGCTAACGCAGCTGTTGGATTTTGTTGTTGACTGCCAGCTGGCTTGGGTTGCGGCTGTGCAGCAAAAATTTGGTATCAGTTCAGTAAATATTGCTGAGCCGGCAGCCTCGACTTCTGTGATTGGGCCGGAGACATTCAGCCGCCTTGTCGCGCCACCACTAGGCCGTCTGGTTGCTGAAGTGATAAGAATCACTGGCAAAAGGCCAGGTCTGCATATTTGCGGCAGAACAGAACCCATCTGGCCTCAGCTGGCAGGGATGGGTATTGCATCTTTCCGCGCGGACAGCTGTGAAAGCCTCTCCACGCTAAAAAATGCTGTTGGTGACAAGCTGACTCTGGTTGGCAATGTTCCTCCGGTAGCAGTTATGCAGCAAGGCAGTATTGACGATGTGCTTGCTAGCGGCCGGCAGTGTATTGCCCGCGCAGCGGATAATCCCTGCGGCTATATCTTAGCAGCAGGATGCCAATTGCCGCCTGGCGTCAGCGCCGATAATCTGCTGGCTTTGCTTTTGGCTGCCCGTAAATACGGACGCCATGCCAGAGCTGGCCTGCCGTGCCAGAAGGCAGTTGTTTAAGGCTGGGGATGCACTATTATTCTCGCATAAAAAGGAACCCTCTCAACGTTGAGAGGGTTTTTTGGCTGGGGTGGTAGGATTTGAACCTACGAATGACGATTTCAGAGACCGTTGCCTTACCGCTTGGCTACACCCCAATATGAAAAATTTGCAAAAATATGGTCGGGGCGACAGGATTCGAACCTGCGACCCCTTGATCCCAAATCAAGTGCGCTAGCCAAACTGCGCTACGCCCCGCCAAAATTGCAACAATGGTATTATACCCAAAAGGACAGGCAATTGTCAATCAGTTTTTTGTCGGCGAGAGCAGAAGATTAATTGGCTTGGCGGCAGGTTTTCCGGGCCCCCGGGTAGAAATTTGTTACATTATATATTTAACAAAGCCGAAGATTATTATACATCCCTAATGGCTAGGGATTTTAAGCGCAAGAGAAGAGAATTTCTGCCAGAGAGGAACAAAGATGAAAATTACATTTTATGGAGCAGCGCGGATGGTAACCGGCTCATGCTATTTGCTCGAGTATCAAAACAGCAAATTTTTGGTTGATTGCGGCTTGTTCCAAGGCAATAAGCTTATCAAAGAGCATAATTACGGCGCCTTTCCTTTCAATGTCACTGATATTGATTTTGTGCTTTTGACCCATGCGCATATTGACCATAGCGGTCTTTTGCCCAAGCTGGCCAAGCATGGTTATAGGGGGCCGATATATACCACAGAGGCGACTATTGCCTTGGCCGGGATTATGCTGCCGGATTCGGGATATATTCAGGAAATGGAAATTGAGCGCAAAAACCGCAAGCTGCTTCGCGCCGGGGAAGCCCCTCTGACGCCGATTTATACTGCTGATGACGCCCGGGCCATGCAGAGCTTGTTTGTGGAGAAGAAATATGGTGAAAGCTTTTCTCCTGCCGAGGGATTGAGCGTCACTTTTCGCGATGCCGGGCATATTTTGGGCTCAGCAATGCTGGAAATATGTTATGATGAGGAGAGAGCCTATAAGCTGATGTTCACCGGTGATTTAGGACGCAGCGATCAGGCCATCATCAATAACCCTTTTATTGCTGAGGATTGTGATTTTCTGGTCAGCGAATCCACCTATGGCAACCGTCTGCATGGCGGAGGCTTTGAAGAAGAGAAGCCGCGTTTTGCGCAGCTGATTAACCAAACGATACAAATGGGCGGCAATGTGGTCATTCCCGCCTTTGCTGTAGACCGCACCCAGGATATCCTGATGATGCTTTATGAAATGATCAGGGAAAAGCGCATATCAGCATATCCTATATATGTGGACAGCCCGCTGGCTATATTGGCCACGGAGATTTTCGCCGCTCATCCGCAGTATTTTGATGAAGAAACAGTGCAGCGGTTTAAGGAAGAAGGCAAAGCTCCCTTTTTATTGGATAACCTCACCTATACGCGTACGGCTGAAGAATCAATGCGCCTAAACGGCGTCAAGGGCGCGATCATTATCTCTGCCAGTGGCATGGCTGATTCCGGCCGGATTAAGCATCACTTGAAGCATAATCTCTGGCGCAAAGAGTCGGCCATCGTCTTTTGCGGTTTTCAGGCAGAGGGGACGCTGGGACACCGCCTCTTAGCGGGAGAGCCCAAGGTCACTATTCATGGCGAGGAGATTGACGTTAAAGCCAGAATTTTTAATATGGACGGCTTTTCCGCCCATGCTGATTATGAGGAAATATTGGACTGGCTCGGCAATTTCAAGAAGTTTCCCGCGCAAATTATTATCACTCACGGCAATGAAGAAAACGCCTTTGCCCTCTCAAAGCGGATCAGTGATTGCTACGCAGTGTCAACCGTGGTTCCGCAAATGGGCGAAACCTTGCTGCTGGATCAAAGCCGGGTTCAGCTTACGCCGCAGGCAGATTTCCCCGCTATTATCTCCGGCGAAGAGCTTTGGCAGGAGATTAATCTTGATCTGGAAAAGATCGCCGCTGCTGAAGATGCGGAAAAATTACTGCGCTTGCGTAACTTTTTACGCCAGCTGGGATAAAAGAAAAAGGGGGTTCAAATGAGCGCAAAATATAGCGAGAATAAGCTGATCATCGAGTTCAGCCAGAAAATTTTTACCGATTTGGCCATATACCCCTATACGCTGATTCGCGACTATCAGGTTTTGGGCATTGATGAAAAGCAACTGGTGGTTTTGCTGCGCATTATGCGGCCCTATTTTCAAAACGGGCAGATGGGCATCTTGGATATTGCTGAGGAATTCCAGGTCAGCGAGGATGAGGCGAGAATAATTATTTTGCCCTTTGTGGACAGGAAATTACTGGAAATGCCGAAAAACAGCCAGACAATTACCTGCAATGGTATGCTGAATAATTTTTATGAGGATTGGATTAGCAATAAGCGCCGTGGACAAAAGAGCGAACAAAAGCAAACGCAGGCTTATGCCGGCCTTTCCCCGGAAAACCGCGAGTTGATTCAAAACCTGACCAAGCTATTTCATGCCTTTGAACAGGAGCTGGGCAAAAATTTGACGCCTATTCAAAGCGAAGAAATCAGAAGCTGGCTGGAGCAGGATAAGCTTAATCCCGAGCTGGTGGAGGAGGCCTTAAAGCGGGCAGTGCTGCAGGATAAGCGCACTTTTGCCTATATTAAGTCGATTTTGCGCCGCTGGAACGACGCCGGGTTTACCACCTTGGCGGAAGTGATGGCCAAAGATCAAAAAACAGCTCCCGCTAGCGGCAATAGCAAAACAGCCGCCAAGCCCAAAAGCGTCTATGATGGTATCTACGATAAATATTAAATGGAGTTATCAATGGAAAAATTATCTGAGCAATTAGCAGCAGCAGCCGATGAATTTGCCAAACTGGTAGAGGAGACCACCCGCGAGGATAAGGATATTTATTCCTGTCTGCTGTGCCGTGATATCGGCTGGATTGTCGATGGCGATACTACACGCCTCTGCTCCTGTCAGGCGGCAACGCGGGAGAATAGCAGAATATTGCCTATACCTCGTTTGCAGAAGATGAATTTTGCCAACTTTGACCTGAAGCTTTATCCGGAAACTATCAAAACAACGAGAGGCCGCAGCTATCGGGAAATTGCCAAAGACGCGCTTGGTGAAGCTATGTGTTTTTCCCGGACTATTGCCCTGGGTAAAAGCCGTCCAGGGCTGGTTTTTGAAGGCCCTGTCGGCAGCGGCAAAACATTTTTGGCAGCTGCGATTGCCAATGATTTACTGGCAAAAAACATTGATGTGGAATTTATTGTGGTGCCGGAATTTCTTGATCAGCTGCGGCAAAACATCAAAAGCGAGGGAGACCAGGACGCGGCCATCATCCGCCGCACCAAGGAGGCGGCAGTGCTGGTTTTGGATGATATGGGAGCGCATAATTTTAGCCCCTGGGTGCAAAACATGCTGTTTACGATCATTAACTTTCGCCTCAACCATCAGCTGCCGATCGTGATCACCACCAATTTGGATATGAACGAGCTGGCCGCAGCAGTGGGAGAACGCATTGCTTCGCGGCTGATGGAAATAGGTTCCAATGTCAAGATGTTTGTGGATAAGGACATTCGCTATAAGCTTAACAAAGAGGGAACTTATCAATGGTAGTTGACGCGGTGATCTTTGATTTTGACGACACCCTGGTCGAGACGAACTGCATTTTTGAGGCAGCCAGAGAAAAGTTTTTTGCGATCATGTCAGCCTGGGGCTGCGCGGACCGGGACAGCATGGCTGAGTTTCTCAATCAGGCGGATATCCGCCGCGTGATGGACAAGGGCTATATGGCTAAAGATTGTTTTCCGTTGGCCCTGAGGGAGACCTATGAACACTTTATTGCGCTTTCCGGGCGGGAGGCGGACGCGGCGGCAGGAGAGGTTATTGAAAATATCGGCTGGGAAGTGTATGATATCAGCCCGTGCTATACTCCCGGCGCACGGGAAGTTCTATCAGCGCTGCAAGGAAAAGTCCGTTTGTTTTTGCTGACACAGGGAGATAGCGATATGCAGCAGGAGCGCCTGACAGCCAGTGAGCTGCTTAACTATTTTGACGGCTACCGTATTGTCAAAACTAAAGACCAAGCAGCATATTTAGACTTTGTGGCGGATATGCAAATAGATATTCACCGCTCGTGGATGATTGGCAACAGTCTGCGCTCGGATATCAACCCGGCGCTTGCTATTGGCATGAACGCTATTCACTATCAACTGCCGGCCTGGGATTTTGAGCATGAGGAACCTGTTGGTCTGTTTGCCAGCGTAGACAAGTTGCGCGATGTTTTGGAGGTGCTTCCGCTATGAAAATTAAAATAGCCGCGATTCAGTTTGATGTATTGGAAGGCCAGATCGACGCCAATATGCAGCGGGCGGAAGCATTGATGAATGATGCGGCCAAGGCCGGGGCAGAGTTTCTGATCTTGCCGGAAATGTGGCCAACCGCCTGGGATTATCCGCGGATGAGTGAATATGCGCAGGCCATCAATGGCGAGATCGTGACCTTTTTGCGCAAGTTTGCCAAGGATAATAGTGTATTTTTAGTAGGCGGCAGTTTTGCTGAGAACAAGCAGGGGAAGATTTATAATACCTGCCCGATAATTGACCAAACCGGCAACCTCATTGCCAAATATCGTAAGGTGCATCTTTTTTCGTATTATCTGCAGGAGCATCTCTATTTTGCCGCCGGGGAAGACTGGGTTTTAAGTAAATATCACAAAGGCGGCGAACAGCTTGAACTGGGGCATCTTATCTGCTATGATTTGCGCTTTCCGGAGTTTGCCCGCAATCTGGCTTTGCGCGGGGCCAGGCTGTTTAGCGTTCCCTCTGGCTGGCCCGCGGCCCGCATCAGCGAGTTTGAGACGCTTTGCCGCGCACGGGCTATCGAAAACCGTAGCTTTCTTGCTTGTACCAATCATACGGATACGCATAAGGGCGTCTATTGCGGCAACTCGATGATTATTACACCCTTTGGTGAAATCGCCGCCAAGCTTGGCAATGAAGAAGGCTATGCAGAGGCGGAAATTGATTTGGCTATTTTGGACGAGCCGGCCACCTTTAATTCCATTGCCGATCGGAGACAGTTTCTTGATGAAATAGATGATAATCAACTGTAAACGGAGGTGCAAAAGATGAAAAAAGTTATATGCCTGTTGCTACTGATGCTGGCAGTATTTTGCCTTGCTGCCTGCAATGATAATAATGCGGCTGAACCGGATCCCTCCCAAAACGGCGCTGACCCCAACCAGGATATAGTTGAACCCCCTGTTGATATGCTGACGATTGGTACGGTGTATAATGCGTCTGTAGTTAATATTCGCGCTGAAGCCAGCACCGAAGGACGGATTATTGATAATACCATCCGCGGACAGATGTTTACCGTTATCAACTATGATGACGCCAATACCTGGCATCAGATCAGCTATCGCGGTGAGATTGGCTATATCAGCGCCGAGTATCTTTATGTTAATCAATGGGAAGATAACCAGGCGGTGACTATCGCGACGGTAAAGGAAACTGTCAATATCCGTCAAAACCCGGCGGAAACAGCGGCCGTTCTGATTGGCGCTCTCAAAGGGGAGCAATATATGGTGACCGGAGAGGATGACGGCAGCGGCTGGGTAAAAGTCAGCTATCCCGATGGCATGGGCTATGTCAGCAGCGCCTATGTGGATGTGCGCCAGACGACTATTAATGAGGCTGTTAATTAGCTTCTCTTTAACAAAGTTATTGTGAAATATAAAAGAACAAGACAGCTACTGTCTTGTTCTTTTATATTTAATTGAAACTCTTTGCTATTTGAATTCTTTGGCGATTTTCGGCATCCACTCACTAATCGGTATTTGTTGCGGGCAAAGTTTTTCACATACGCGGCAGCCGGTACATAGCTCCGCCTTCTCGGCAAAGTTTTCCACCCAGTTATGATAGCGGCGTTTAGCGCGAGGAAAATTGCCATCAGTTTGATAGTCATTATATACGGCAAAATTATAGGGAATACCCACTCCCTCAGGACAAGGCAGGCAATAAGCGCAGCCGGTACAAGGCACACTGTGGTAAGAAGCAAAGGCCGCAGCTGCTTGCTTGATCAGGTCATGATCTTGCTCGCTGAGCATCCCGGCCTGCGCGGCATCAGCCAGAGCAATATTTTCCTGCATTTGCGCCAGCGAGCTCATACCGGAAACCACGCAAGAGACCTCCGGCATATCCCACAGATAGTCCAGCGCCCATTCAACATAGGCTCTATTGCTGTTGGCAAAAACGTCCCGCGCGCGGGGCGGCAGTTTGATTAGGGCCCCGCCCTTCACCGGCTCCATGATAGTGGTGCCTATCCCTTTGTCATAGGCATAACGCAGCCCTTCTACCCCGGCCTGCAACACAGTATCAAGATAGTTTAGCTGGATCAGGCAGATGCTCCATTTATCATAAGCGTCAACAACCTCTTTGAAAAGGTGCACATTATCATGAAGAGAAAAGCCGATATGGCGTATTTTCCCTGCTTGCTGCGCTTTTTCCGCCTCTGCGATCAAATCATATTTCAGCACCACATTATGCCAGTAAGTATAATTGATACCGTGGAGGAGATAAAAATCTATGGCATCTGTTTGCAGACGTTTTAGCTGTTTGTTGAGGATATTATGGAAATCCGCTTTGCTGTTAATATCCCACAGTGGGGCCTTGGTGGTGAGATAAACCTGCTCACGTTTGCCATGAGCCAGGGCCTTGCCGACAATTTTTTCACTCACTCCGGCATGGTAGGGAAAGGCAGTATCCAGATAATTAACGCCCTGATCAAGGGCATAATCAATCATGCTGATGGCTGCCTTTTCATCAACATCCTTGCCTTGCATCGGCAGACGCATGGTGCCAAAGCCCAGTACTGAAACATCAATGCCTGTGCTGCCAAGTTTGCGGTATTTCATAGTCTCCTCCTCCTAGATCCTTTTGCTACATATTATTAATGCCAAGGGCGTTTCTTGCCCAGCCAACCCATGTCATGCCAATATTGGTTATCTTTGGGAACCAGCATAGAGCCTTTGTGCTTATGCATAAAACGGAAAAGATAAAACAAGATGCGGCGATTAAAAGCAGGAGGGCTGAGCTTAGCCATATGCCTTTTTACTTTGACCGCCAGGCTCTGCATATCTTTGCTCAATTTATCCTTTTTTTGCTCATCGACCATATGCCAGCCCGCCGCAGCAAGGGCTTTGCCATAGCTATAGCTTTTAGGTATCAACCAAGAGCTAAAGCTGGTGCGGATCTGCTTATTGGTTTTGCCCGCGCCAGCCCCGCCGGTAGTAGAGATGGCAACAGCTGTTTTCTTGAGCATGGCAGGATTAGGGCGGTGCACTACCCAACGGTAGGCCATATGGTCAAGAAATTGCTTCAGCTGCCCGGTAACGCTCATCAGATAAACAGGGGTATCAATCACCAACAAATCAGCCTCGTCGATAACGTTAATAATCGGCTGCACCAACTCAGCATGAGGACAAGTGTCTTCTCCGTTCAAAAAGCAGGAGTTGCAGCCGATGCAGGGATGAGGCATATCCTTGGGCAGGTAAAAATGCCTGATAGCGCTATCCTCAAACTGCTCCAGGAACATTTGAGTTATATGCCAGGTAGAGCCTTTATGTTCAATACCGTGAATGACGGTGATTTTCATCGCTGCCGCTCCTTGGATTATGCCTTTTTGTTGATAATAGTTTATCATTTTTAGCTGATCTATGCAATAAAAGACAAACCCGTAAAGAAGGTTTGCCTTTTTTTGGTATGCCCGATTGGGATCGAACCAACGCTTCCGGCTCCGGAGGCCGGCGCTCTATCCACTGAGCTACGGGCACTTATCATCAGCGGTAAGTCAAATGCATTTTTAATTTTACCGCAAATAAGGGATTAAGTCAATTAGCCATTAGGGATGCGAACTCATGCGCCCCGGACGGCGGATGGTCGATCTGGAGCTTCGACCTACCTGGCCTTTGCTCCGCAAAGCCGCAGGTAATGCACTAGCTTCGCGTCGTTATCGCTCCTAGCCAGGCAGGCAGCCTGCCTTCGACCTAGCTGGTCTTTGCCTCTGGCAAAGTCACAGCTAATGCACTAGCTACG